>NZ_JADHDT010000003.1 GCF_016820445.1 Sphingomonas beigongshangi | reverse complement strand
GAACTTGTTCGTCGTCTTGCTCGTCATAGCCCCTTCCTCTCAGGAGTTAGAGCCTCCGACAAACCCGGCGCGGTTCAGACAGCACCCTTTTGAGTCAGCCAGTCAGCATTCCGATGGGCGTCCCGTCTGACGGTGCGGCGGAAGATGGCCGCGCGCATTGGGGAGCAGCACGTCATCGTGACGCCGCCGCGCGGATGTGTTGCCGAGATGCCGCATTCCCGGCAAGAACGCCCGACATGACGCGATCGTCATGTTTCCGTTAAGTCACGTACATTCGTGGTGCAGACATAACCTCCCCATTCAAAAGGGGATTTACACGTGCGCCATCTACTCAACGCCACGGCATTGCTCGGCACGCTTGCGATGGTTCCGTCGCTTGCGCATGCCCAGACCACCGCGTCGGATTCGCCCGCGGTCGCGGCGGGGAGCGCAAGCCTGCAGGACCAGCAGGACGCGACAGACGCCGCGAGCAGGGCCGATCGCAGCAACGACATCGTCGTGACCGGCTCTCGCATCGCGAACCCGAACCTCACCTCCGCCAATCCGATCACGACGGTGCAGGGAGAGGATTTTTTCAAGACCGGCCAGGTTTCGATCGGCGATCAGCTCAATCAGCTGCCGCAATTCGCACCGACGTTTAGCCAGTCGAACTCGACGCGGTTCCTCGGTACCGCGGGCCTCAACCTGCTCGACTTGCGCGGCCTCGGCTCGCAGCGGACGCTGGTACTCGTCAACGGCCGCCGCCATGTCGCAGGCGACATCCTGAATTCGGGCACGTCGGTCGACACCAACACCATCCCGACCGACTTGATCGAGCGTGTCGATACCGTCACCGGAGGCGAATCCGCCGTCTACGGTTCCGATGCGATCGCCGGCGTCGTCAACTTCGTGCTGAAGGACCATTATCAGGGCCTCGAGGTGCGCGGGCAGAACGGCATCAGCACCTATGGTGACGGCGGCGCCAGCTTCGCCAGCCTGCTGGCCGGGCGCAACTTCAACGACGGTCGCGGCAATGTTGCGGTCAACGTCGAATATGCGCATCAGGATCAGTATTTTGCGAGCAGCCGTCCCTATCTCGACCAGCAAGCTGCGTTCATCACGGTCAACCCGACCGGCAGCGCCGGCAATCCGGAAAACATCCTCTACAACGACGTGCGCAGCGCGTCGTACAGCGAGACCGGTGTTATCCGCTTTGGTGGCAATGCGCGGTACAATGCCGGCATCGCGCCCAATGGCGTGGCTTACTATGTGCCCTATCAGTTCACGCCGGACGGCAATCTCGTTCCCCTGACCGGGCAGCGCGTCGGATATGGCCCGAACGGCAGCTTCATCGGCGGTAACGGCAGCAATTTCCGCTCGAACGACGAATTCCAGATCCAGCCGAAGCTCGATCGCGTCAACGTCAGCCTGATCGGTCATTACACGTTTGCGGACGCTTTCGAACCGTTCGTCGAGGCGACCTATTCGCATACCTCGGTGTTTGGGGCCGGATCGAACGGCGCTGCCTTCATCAACGGTGGGGTCTTCGGGGATAGTCGCGAAGCCATTCGGCTCGACAACCCCTACCTCACGTCGCAAGCGCTCGCGACGATCACCACCAACCTGCTTGCCGCCAACCCCGCCCGTGTCATTACGGGTGCTACCACGGTCAACGTCCGCGAACAGATGGCTGGTCTGGGTAATCGATCCGAACAGTCGGATCGCGATACGTATCGGATCGTCGGCGGCGTGCGTGGTACGTTCAACGGCGACTGGCGCTATGAACTGTCAGCGAATTACGGCTCGTTCCAGGAAAAGACCGAGGTTCTCGGCAACCTCAACATCCAGCGGTTCCTGCTCGCCAACGACTCCGTCCGCAACGCGAGTGGCCAAATCGTCTGCCGTTCGCAGGTCGATCCCACCGCTGCGGTCGGCTATGCCGGCGTGACGGATCCGAACCAGGCGACGAAGCTTGCACAGGACGTCGCCGCGTGCGTACCGATCAACGTGCTGGGCGGCCAATTCACGCAAGCACAGAAGAACTATGTGCTGCAGAACACGACGTCGGTCGGCAAGATCACGCAATTCGACGTCAGCGGTTTCGTGTCTGGCGACCTGCGCCAGCTGTTCTCGCTCCCCGGCGGCCCGATCGGCTTCTCGGTCGGTGGTGAATATCGCCGCGAGACGAACTATTACAACCAGGATCCGCTCGTCCAGGAAGGCTACACCTTCTACAATGCGATCCCGACCTTCACTGCTCCAGCGCTCCAGGTGAAAGAAGCCTATGGCGAGCTGCGCATTCCGCTGCTCAAGGACATCCCGCTGATCAAGGAGCTGACGATTTCGGGTGCAGCTCGCGTTTCCGACTATAACACCACCGCCGGGACGGTCTGGTCCTACAATGGATCGGCGATCTGGCAACCGGTCAGCGACCTGACCTTGCGTGCCAGCTATGCGCGTGCGGTGCGTGCGCCGAACCTGGGCGAATTGTACACGCCGGCCGGTGCCAATTATGCTCTGATCGCTGATCCGTGCTCGGCCGACAATATCGCCAAGGGCACCAATCCCGCCAATCGGCAGGCGAATTGCGCGGCCGCGGGGCGTCCCACCGGCTATAATTTCCAATATTCGAATTCGCTGCTCTTCTACAGCGGCGGCAACCCGAATCTGAAGGCGGAAACGTCGGATTCCTATACCTATGGCGGTGTGCTGCAGCCCCATTGGATCCCGGGGCTCTCGATCACGGTCGACTATTACAACATCCGTGTCCGCCAGGCGATCGCGTCGGTCGATGCGCAGACTATCGTCAATCAGTGCTACGACCTGCCGACCCTCAGCAATCAGTTCTGCGCGCTGTTCAAGCGTGCTGGATCGGGCGGCGGTCCGCGCGGAGAAGTGCCGTTCCAGATTCTGGAGGGCTCGCTCCTGTCGGCTGGCGTCAACTTCGGCGCCTTGCGCGCCCGCGGTATCGATACGTCGGTCACCTACACCCACCGCCTCGGCGATCTTGGACAGCTTTCGCTTCGCGGCAATTACACGCATGTCATCCAGCGCGATGATTTCACCGACCCGACCCGGCCCGCCTACGTCACCCGCGATCTCGACAATTTGGGTACGCCGTCGGACAGATTCACCGTCAATGCCGACTTCAAGTCCGGGCCGTTCACGCTTGGTTACCGCTTGCGCTGGTTTGCCCGTCAATATGTCGGCGATTACAGCTTCTACAATTCGCTAAACGGCAACGCGCCGACCGATCCCTATTATGCGAATTACAAGTTCTACCCGGTCGTCGCCTATCACGACCTGCGCCTTGGCGTTGATGCAACCAGTAAGTTCAACTTCTATCTGGGCGTCACCAATCTCGGCAATAAGCACCCACCGTTGGATCTGACGGGGCTTGGCGCAGGCAGTGGTCAGTATGATGTTCTCGGCCGCTTCATTTATGCGGGGGTGGTCGCGAAGTTCTGATAATAGCGTGCCAGCGAGCCATTGTGTTTGGCTGGCACGCATTACCGGACGATCCGCGGGGATGGGATCCCTATCCCCGCATTCGGCAGCGTAATCGCGACCGTGGCCTACAATCAGCTTACCGCGATAGATATCGAGGAATCGTCATTTGGCCCCGTCCGACAGGCGATCGAGGATGGGTATCGCAGCCTGGAGTTGCCTGCGCTCCTCGGCGGACAACATGCCGCGGATCGCGTCGGCGATATAAGCGGCGCGGTTCTCCCGCGCGCGCGCGAGTATGCGTTGCCCCTCGGACGTAATGGACACAAGCCTGCTGCGGCGGTCGGCGGGATCGGCGCGCTGTCGCACCGATCCTTCGGCTTCAAGCCCCGCGACCACAAGGCGCATCGTCTGGTGCGTGACGCCGCGTCGGTCGGCCAAAGCTGCGACATTCATCGAGCCGAGCCTCTCGAGAAGATCGAGTGTCTCAGACTGCGCCGACTTCACTGTGCACGTTCGCTGTCGCACGGTTCGGACGAACGCGCTTACGCTTTGCCGTAGAGCCTCGGCCAATTCGGCCGCGTTGTCCGCGGCTTCACCCATGTCACTCATGTGACGGTTCGTCCCGTTGCAGACCTGCGAGCACGATAGGGAGGTTGTTGATGCCCCAGTGTTCGACATAGCGGCCGTCCTCGACCCGCACGATGTCGATGACGTCAATGCGTATGGGCCTTCCGGTAGGTTCCGCACCGAGCAGGGGGCCGTTATGAGACCCCGATATGCTTTTGCGGGTGGTAACCTTATCGCCCTCCGCAATCTGATCGTGGATGGTAACGGTCAGCCCCCCGATTGCGGGGCGCAAAATCCGATCGAAGGTGTTCCACATGCTTTCGCCATCTGAAGGGGCATCAGCGGGCGCGGATCGGTTGATGAACGTCGGCGCCATTAGCGCCTCGAACGCCTCGCGATCGCCCTTCTCGATGACGTCTCGGTTGAAGCGACGAACAACGGATTTCGCATCGTCGGTCGACATAGCCTCTGCTCCATATATATACAGAATAGCTGTATATGATACGCGTGCAGCAAGCTTCAACCCGCGGTCTAAGCGGTTCCGTCGCCGACGCCTGCGAGCGCATCGCGTCAGCCGAACCAAGGCCGTTTCCGGGCGTCAAAGAAGGGCCGACGGACTGCCGGCCTGGATTTGCACGTCATTCGGCTGGCGGCTTGAAGACCTCTTTTATCGCTGAAGGGTCATGGCCAGTCGATTCCCTCCGACGGAAGGCGCCGATCCACCAAGTGCAGCCCCGGGCGAAGCATAAACCACAGTCCTATCCGCGGACATTGCGGAGGCTGATGCGTTGCCAAGCCCGGCTGCCGGTGCTGAAGAGAGGGCATGGTGTCGCCCGCTGGATCGAGACGACGTGTGCAGGGCCGGTCCCACGACGGCTACCAGAAATAACGTCGCACCTGCGGTCAATAGGCTCATTTTGATCATAGCCGAGTGAAGCCTGGCAAAGGTCGGGAGTTGGGCGGTGTCAGCGCGGTGTGCCTCGGTATTGTCTCAAGCAGTATGCTGGTCGCACGTGGACGGCACTGCACTTGGCGACGGATTGTAGATTTGCACGAAGCTGCGATTGTCACGTACGAGGAAGGACGCGGTGTAGTGGATAATTCGTGGCGCCACGAACAGCGTTCCAAACAATGGCTTGTACATGTAATTGATCTCTACGAACATGACGCCGGAATTGGCGGGTGCGGAGACCAGACGGCCTGGGTCGCCTATGCCATTTGGAACGGTGATTCCGGCGTTCGACTGCGTTCCGTCACTACCAGCCGACGGAGTGACCGAGCCGTAGCTCGACTCGTATCCCGCGCCGCTTGGCAGGCCGAGGCAGCGCTGCCAGTGGATGCGCTGGACTGGCTGCGTGTCGTAGCTCTGCTGAATGTTTTCCAGGCTGGAAATCGTGATCCGGCCGCGCGTCGTCAGGGCGATACCCGTGCCTTCGAGCTTGGCGCCGCGAAGCACGTCGTTGGCATCGTTTTCGCGAAAGCTTGTTACCCCGCTCGTGGCTTGCCCCACCCGTGTCGCATGATCGGCGAGGTTGAGCGCATATTGGCTGACGCGGAGGTGGCAGAGGGCAAGGTTGGACAGTTCGACGCCCCAGCCGCCGATCGCCAGGACGATGGGTAGCGAATAGGCGAACTCGGTGAGCGCTACGCCCCGGCCGTCTTCGCGAAGCGTGCGCAATTTGTCCGCCATGTGCGAAGCGATGTCGATCAATGAGGGCATATCTGCGCCGCTGTTTGTACGGTCTGGGTCGCTTAGGGTTGGTTCTTGAGCATCGTGGAGCCTGTCAGCGTGACGGTTCCCGGCAGACCGATTAGGCTCGCGACCGGGAACAGCCGCCGGTAGGTGATCGTCATCGTGTAAACGCTGACGTCGCTCGCCCCACCGCCGCCGCTCATGCCAGGATCGGTATCCCATACGCCGTTGCCGTTGATATCGGTGAAGCAGTCAACCGCTTGATTGTAGACGCCCGTTCCGGCGGTATCGACGAACGGCTCCGGCGCCACGCTCGTGAAGTTCGCGTAGCTTTTGCGGGTCGAGACGTAGGTGGCGTTGTGCGCCACTTTCCAGACCTGCTGCATCACGGCCTGATCGAGTTGCGATGTGTTGGCTGCCTGGATCGTAGAGCTGCGCCCGGCGCGCTGGATCGCCCCGGTGAGGACTGCCTGGATGTAGCCCTGATAGGTCAATTCGCCCAAGCCCATCATCAGGATCAGCATGACCGGGCACACGATAGCGAACTCGATAAGCGTCGCACCGCGCCGATCATCGACGAACTGCCGCATCAGCCCCGTCACTGGCTGATCCTCAACATCGACACGCGCTGGGCGATCGTCTGGAACGCGGCCGTCAGCTGCTGCGTGCTGTACGCCGAGAAGGATTGCCCGGGCGAGGCGCAATATTGCAGGTCGCTGGTGATCGCCGTGCCAAGGGCGACGGTATAGACAGTGATCCCCCGTGCCTTCGCCGCATCGCATTCGGCGCGGAACCGGGCGGCGTGATAGGCGCTGTCCCAGCTGGGCGAGCTTCCCATGTTGGCCGTGCTGCCATCCACGCGCAGATCAAGCGATTCAACCCCATATTGCCCGTAGATCAACGGGTTGGGTGCCATCGAACCATCGGTCATGAACACGATCGAGCGAGAGGGAGCCGGCCGCCCCGGCCAAGCCGTGGTGTCCGAGGCGAACACGCCGTTGGGCGACAGCATGCGCGTTCCCCAGATCATGCCGGTATCGTGATAGGTGCCGCCATAGGGCCTGAAGTCATTGTCGTTGACGTAATCCTGCACCTGCTGCGCCGTCATCGTCCGCAGGCGCTGAGCCCGGAAGGGGCAGGGCGCGTAGCCATATTGGTCGAACGGACTACCCGCCTTCATCGTCACATCGGTATAATATTGCGGGCTGGCTTCGTTGACCTGATCGTCGTTGACGTCGACCGTATTGGGCGACGAGCGCAGCCAGATCGCGTCGGGCCACATCGGTCGCCACATGTCGGATGCCGCGCTAGGGATGAAGTCGGGATTGAGATCGTCCGGCAGGCTGGTGGCGGAGAATGACGAAGCCGCGACGGTGTTCACCTCCTCGATGCAGCCGCGCCACTTGGACTGTGCGCCATCGAGACGGCTCGGATTGGCGACCGCGGCGCCGGCAACATATTGGGACAGCGGCAGCGAATAGGGCTGATATCGCCATACGGCCCGCAGCGGCTGCTGCGTACCGGAGCAGGTGCCGCCGTTCGCGGCGCTCCACGTCAGATTGTAGTAATATTCGGCTTGGTAATAGCTCGTGTTCCAGCTCGGCCCGGTCTTCGAATAGCCGGTCGCCGGATAGCGCTGCGGTACGCAATAGCTTTGCGGGATGCCGGTCAGGCTGACGCTGCTGGTCGCGCCGTAATTATAGTCGCGGTTGACCTGCCGGCTTTGATAGGTCCACGTCGTGCTCTGGAGATATTGCGATGGGATCGAGCCGCCGACGTTGACCGCGGAATTGTAGGGCACGAAACCATAGCGGAAATGGCTCGACGGATCCGCGCTGGACCGCATCGTCGTGTCGAACAGCGTCACGGCCTGACGCAACGATTGCAGCTTCGACAACGTGCTTCCGCTCGGCGCCTTCTCGGGGCTGTAGTAGCCGGTCGTGCCGTCGTCGCGCGTGAACGAGGAGGTGGCGGTGGCGCAGCTGTCTGGATCGCTGGGGTAACAGGACATGGAACCTGTCACGTCGAGCACGAACATGACGTCATTGTCGCCCGTGTCGAAAACCGCCTGGCAGGTGACCGCGATCGTGACCGGCGCCAACCCGAAGAAGCGCAGCAGTGTCATCGGGACCTGCGTGGACGCGGTCCCATTCACCTCGTTCGCGTAATTGGCGTTGCCTTGAACACCCTTGGTCGGCGTGAATGTCGCATTGGTGTTCTGAAACCAGCCCGACCGGAAGTTATTGCTGAAGAATGCATTGGCTGTTTGCGTGGCGGTCGCGTCGAGGGGTGTCGACGGATTGGTATCCGTCATCGCCTTGCGTCCGGCGAGCGCCCCGGCATCGCATGCCTGCTGCAGCCGCGCCTTCACGACATAGAGCCTTGCAGCATCGACGGCCGACCCCGACAGACCGATCAGCGGAATGAGAAACGCCGCCATGATCGCCATTGCATTGCCGCGTCGATCGCGTGCCAGGCGGGAGAGAAAGCATGGAAGGTGGTGCCGAGACGCTTCTTTACGACGGAACATGGTCACCTCACTGCCTTGGCAGCGGGTATGGCAAGCAACGTAAACGACCGGTAAAGTCAAACCAGTTTGGTGCGGCAACGTACTGTGTTTCTTAGCTTTCGGTGCTGCCGACAGTGCGGGACCGGAGCGGGGAGCGGCAAAAGCCGTCAGGTCTGCCTATGGCGTCTTCGCATCGGAATTGCGGCCGCGAAACGCAGCGGAAGACCTGATGCGGATAACGAGGCACCGCGGGCCGATTGCCGGCATGGCTGCCATCGGGATCTCTTCGTTTGCGAATGCGGGGACGATTTGGGTAGGCCGCGATCTTGATCCGGGATTCAATGTCCCGATCGTCGATTTCGGCGAACCGAGCGAGCGGTGCGGCCATGCCGAGCGCCACGACATCCGTATCCAGCACCGCGAAGGTGATGGGTTCGGTGATGCCTGCCGTGGCGGGCAGGACCGGCGTGGCGCCGTTGTTGATGTCCACCGCAATGTCGATCTGCGCGTTGGCGACGGTGCCGTTCGGCTGCACGATCTGATAGGTGAAGCTGTCCACCGGATCGGCCACGGCATAGGCTAGCGTCGTACTTGGCTGGTAGGTGTAATGACCGGCCGCGTCGACGGTCAGGCTGCCGTAGGTGCCCGCGATAGTCAGCGGGGAGTCGGGCACTTCAACGAACGCTCCGCCATGCGCGACCTGCAATGCGAAGAAGGCGCTGCCCGTCGCATCGTTGGCTAGGAGGTCGCCCTGCACCGGCGTGGTGTCGGTCAGCTGGTGCTGGTCGAAATGCGTTACCGTCTGGCCGATGTAGACGCCGGTGTCATATTGGCCGCTCAGCACGTGTGTCGACGAGACGGTGTAGGTGTACGATCCCGACGTCAGGTTGGGCAGCGTCACCGACACGCCGGTCCCGCCGAGCACGGGCAGGCCGGCGACGGCGGTGAGCGTCTGGTTGAGGATCTGGACGCCCTGCGGATTGGTGACGGTGATGGTGTAGCTGGGCAGCAAGCTGATCCCCGTTTGCGCCACGGCGGACAGGGTCACCGTGGAGGCGCTGTTCGCGTCTACGGTGAACGTGTGGGTGACGCTGCCGGTCTGCGGCGTGACGCCGGCCACAGGGGTGGTGAAGACCCGGTCCTGGAACGGGGCGACCGTCTCGACGACGTTCGCGAAGGTCGCGGCGGCGATCGCGGTATCGTGGCTAGCGACCGGTGCCGCAGCGATCTCCGGGCTGCCGATCGCGATCGACAGGTTGGCGCGTTCGACCTCTCCGTCGCTCAGGTCGAGCAGCTGGTAGGTGAAGACGTCGGTCTTGCCGATCGCGGCGGCATTGGCGTCCGCCGCATAGGTGTAGGACCCGTCGCGGTTGATCACCAGCGTGCCCCAGGCACCGTCGACGACGGTTCCGTCCGTCGTTACCGCCGTGGTGACGCCACCGACCGTGACGCTGGCCACGACCGTCTGCGGGCTGACCACGTCGACCGCGCCGCCGGGGCCGGGATCGGTGACGACGTTGCCGACGATCGTCCCGGGCATCGCGATCGCCTGCGTGAAGTCGCTGTCGACGCCGGTAGCGGACAGACCGCCAAGCAAACCGACGCCCGCCGTGCCGTCGAAGGTGACGAAGGCGCGATACTGGCCGGCCGCGAGCGTTTCGTTGGCGATGAGGTTGCCGTCGAGCAGCCGCACGTCCAGCGTCGTGCTGGTGCCGGTGCCGCCCACCGCGACCCAGCGGCCGCCGTCAAACCGCTGCACCACCACCGCATAGCCGGAAAGCGCACCGATGCTCAGCGTCGCGTCATAGGTGAAGGTCGCGTCCAGCGTGTGGCCGGCGGCGACGGTGAATCCGATGCTGGGCACCGCCAGCACCTGCGCGTCCAGATTGAGCGCGCCAAGTGACACCAAGGCGAGATAGGAGGCGCCGCCGAGCGTACGGTCGGCCTGCACCGGCTCCAGCGTAATCGACGCGGTGGCAGCGTTGTCGAACGCGGTGATGTCGAACGGCGCGGTGAGCCCGACCGCACCCGACTGATTGCCGGCGGGATCGCGCTGGTCGACCGTCAGTGCTTCGCCGGCGACCTGCGGCGTCGGCAACGTGATCGCATAGCCGCCACCGGCGCTGACCGGTCCCGTCGCGATGACGGTGCCGGCGGCATCGCGGACCTCGACTGTCGCGCCGGGTTCGCCAGTGCCACTGATGATCGCACCCGCCGTGTCGATTGCGGCGGTCGGCAGCGCCGGCGGCGTGATGTCCGGCGCGAGCGCGGGGACGGCCGGCGAGACGTTGCCCGCCGCATCGGCCTGCGTCACACGCAGCGTCTCGCCGTTCGCCTGCGGCGTGGCGAGCGTCGCGGTGTAGCTGCCGTCGCCCGAGACGACCCCGGTGGCGACGATCGCGCCGCCGGCGTCACGGATCGTGACGGTAGCGCCTGGTTCGCCGGTCCCGCCGATCGTCGTGCCGTCCGCTCCGACAAGGCCGGTGGGTGCGGCAGGGGCGGTGATGTCGGGAGCGGTCGCGACCGTCGTCGGCGAAATGTTGCCCGCTGCATCCGCCTGGGTGACCTGCACCTGCTCACCGTTCGCCTGCGCAGTGGTGAGGACGGCGGTGTAGCTGCCGCCTGCGCCTACCGTCGCGGTGCCAATCGGGGTGCCGGCGGGATCGCGGATGGTCACGGTCGCCCCTGGCTCACCGGTGCCGATAACCACGGTGCCCGTGCTGTCGACCGTCGCGGTCGGCGCGGCGGGGGCGGTGAGGTCGGGGGCGGTCGCGGCGGCGGCTGGAGAGACGTTCGCCGCGGCATCTGCCTGCGTGATCGTCAGCGCCTCGCCATTGACCTGCGCGGTGGTCAACGCCGCGGCGTAGCTGCCGTCCGCCGCGACGACCACGGTGCCGATCGCGGCGCCGGTGGCGTCGCGAACGGTGACGGTGGCGCCCGGTTCGCCGGTGCCGGTCACCGCCAAGCCATCCGCCGCGACGATTGCAGCGGGGGCGGCAGGCGCGGTGAAGTCCGGCGCGACGATGGGGGCGGCAGGCGAGATGTTGCCCGCCGCATCCGCCTGCGTCACGCTCAGCGCCTCGCCGTTGGTACGTGGCGCGTCGAGCACCGCGGCATAAGCGCCGTTCGCATTGATCACCGCCGTGGCGATCACCACGCCGCCCGCATCGGTGACACGTACGGTCGCGCCGGCTTCGCCGGTGCCGGTGACGATCTGGCCGCCCGTATCGATCGCCGCGGTGGGTGCGGCGGGTGCGGTAAGGTCGGGCGCGATCGCGATCGCCGGGGGCGAGACGTCCCCTTCCGCATCCGCCTGCGTCACGCGCACGGTCTCGCCGTTGAGCTGCGCCGGCGCGAGCGGTGCGGCATATGTACCGTTCGCATCGACGATGGCGGTCCCGATCACAACGCCGCCCGGACCGCGCACCGTGATCGTCGCGCCCGCCTGGCCGGTGCCCGATACGATGGTGCCGGTCGCGTCCACGACCGCGGTGGGCGCCGGAGGTGAATCGTTGAGCACCAGATCGGGGGCGAGCGCCGTCCCTGTCGGCGAGACGTTGCCGGCGGCATCCGCCTGGGTGAGTGTCAGCAGTTCGCCATTGACCTGCGCCGGGACGAGCGGCGCGGTGAACTGGCCCGCGGCATCGATCGTCACCGTGGCGATGACGACCCCGGTCGGATCGGTAATCGTCACGGTCGCGCCCGCCTCGCCGGTGCCTGACAACTGCGTGCCGTCG
Source organism: Sphingomonas beigongshangi (assembly GCF_016820445.1). GTDB lineage: Bacteria > Pseudomonadota > Alphaproteobacteria > Sphingomonadales > Sphingomonadaceae > Sphingomonas > Sphingomonas beigongshangi. The sequence goes on along the minus strand of NZ_JADHDT010000003.1, from coordinate 378,516 downwards.
CCGCTTACCGTGCCGACCGGAGCGGCCGGTGCAGTCAGATCGGGCGCGGTGAGCGGCGTCGCAGGCGACGGATTGCCGGCGGCATCCGCCTGCGTCACGCTCAGAGCCTGACTGTCGATCTGCGGCGTGGTCAGGCGCACGGTGTAGGCGCCGCGGGCGTCGGCGGTCGCGGTGCCGATCGTCGCGCCGCCGGCGTCGCGCACGGTAATCGTCGCGCCTGACTCCCCGCTGCCGATGACAACGGCGCCGGTCGCGTCGAGCGCGGCGACGGGGGCCGCGGGCGGGGTGATGTCGGGCGCCGCGGCGGTCGTGGGTGGGGAGACGTTGCCCGCCGCATCCGACTGCGTCGCGATGACGGTGCCGCCGTTTGCCTGTGCCGGCGTCAGCTGCACGGTGAACTGCCCGTCCGCCCCGATGGTGGCGCTGCCGAGCGACGTGCCTGCGGCGTCGGTAACGGTGAGCGTCGCACCAGGTTCGCCCGTACCCGCGGCGCTGGCGCCATCAGCGCCGACCGATAGGCTGGGCGCAGCGGGAGCGGTGAGATCCGGCGCGACCGCGCTGGCAGGCGGGGAGGCGTTGCCCGCCGCGTCGGCCTGCACCACGCTCACCGTCTCGCCGTTGACCAGCGGCGTGGCAAGCGGCGCGGCGTAGGTGCCGTTGATCGTCACCGTCGCGGTGCCGATCGGCGCGCCGGTCACGTCACGGATGACGACGCTGGCGCCGGGCTCGCCGGTTCCCATCACGACGGCGCCGCTCGCGTCGATCATCGCGGTGGGGACCGCGGGCGCGGTGAGGTCGGGCGCAGTGATAGCGACACCGGGCGAGCCGTTGCCGGCCGGGTCGGTTTGCACCACAGCGAGCAGCTGGCTGTCGATCTGCGCGGGGGACAGCGGGGCCGCATAGCTGCCGTCGGCTGCGACGGTTGCGCTGCCGATCACCGTCCCGGCCGCGTCGCGCACGGTGACGGTGGCGCCCGGCTCGCCGGTGCCGGTCACCTGCGTGCCCTCGGCAGTGATGGTGGCGAGTGGCGCAGCGGGGGCGGTAAGGTCTGGCGCGACGGCAGTGGATGGCGTGGAAACGTTGCCCGCGGCGTCGCTCTGCCGCACCTCGACCGTTTCGCCGTCGCGCTGTGCCGGCATCAGTACGGCGGTGTAGCGGCCGTCCGTGCCGACCGTCGCCGTCGCGACCGTCGCGCCGGCGGGCGTGGTGACCGAGATGCTCGCACCCGGTTCGCCGGTGCCGCTGATGGTGATACCGTCCGCGGCGATCGTCGCGACCGGCGCCGCGGGTGCGGTCAGGTCGGGGGCGGTGACCGCCACCGCGGGTGAGGCGTTGCCGGCGGGGTCGACCTGGCTGACGATGAGCGACTGGCTGTCGATCTGCGGCTTGGACAGCGTGACGGCATAGCTGCCATCGGCGGCGACGGTCGCGCTGCCGATCGCCGTCCCGGCGACGTCGCGTACGGTGACGGTCGCGCCGGCCTCGCCGCTGCCGGTCACCTGCGTACCATCGATCGAGATGGTGGCGACCGGCGCAGCGGGTGCGGTCAGGTCGGGCGCGACGGCCGTCGATGGTGCCGAGCTGTTGCCGGTCGGGTCGACTTGGCGAACCTCGATGGTTTCGCCGTTGCGCTGCGGCTGGGTGAGGACGGCGGTATAGCTGCCGTCGGTCCCGACCGTGCCCGTGCCGATGGTGGCGCCAGCCGGGGTCGTGACCGTCACGCTGGCGCCCGGTTCGCCGGTGCCGCTGACCGTGGTGCCGTCGGCCGATACGGTCGCGACGGGCGCGGCGGGGGCGGTGATGTCGGGCGCCGCCACCGTCACCGGCGTCGACACATTGCCCGCCGGATCGGCCTGCACGACGGTGACCGTGCCCCCGTTCGCCTGCGCCGGCGACAGGGGCAGCGTGATGCTGCCATCCGCACCCACCGAGCCGGTACCGAGCACCTTGCCATCGGGGCTGCGCGCGGTGACCGTCGCACCGGGCTCGCCGCGGCCGGTCACGACGCTGCCGTCCGGTGCGATCGTCACGACAGGCGCGGCCGGGGCGACCAGATCGGACGTCGGCAGCGCGGTTGCGGGCGACACGTTGCCAGACGCATCCGCCTGCGTCACCGACAACGTGCTGCCCGCGACCTGAGGCGAGGCGAGGGTCACCGCATAGCTGCCGTTCGTGCCCACCACCGCGGTGCCGAGCACCGTTCCCGCGGCATCGACGACGCGAACGGTCGCGCCCGCCTCGCCCGTCCCGGTGATCACGATCCCGGCGGCGTCGATCGCCGCCGTCGGGGCTGCCGGGGCCGTCAGATCGGGTGCCACTGCGGTTGCGGGTGGCGAGACGTTGCCGGCGGCGTCCGCCTGCGTGACGGAGACGGCCTCGCCATTGGTGCGAGGCTGGTCGAGCGTGACGCTATAGCTGCCGTTCGCGCCGACCGTGCCCGTGCCGATCAGCGCGCCGGCGGCATTGCGGACCTGGATCGCCGCGCCTGCTTCGCCGGTGCCGGAGACGCTGGTGCCATCGCGCGTGAAGGTCGCGGTCGGTCGATCCGGCGGGGTGGCATCGACCACGCCGCCCGACGCACCGACCTCGCGCGTCCCGCCGCCGCCGCCCGCCACCGCGGCGGCAAGGCCGCCGGCGCCGGCAAGGCCGAGCACCGCGGGCAGCACGAAGGAACCGCCGCCGCCGCGGTCGCCCGACGCCGCGACGGCGGTCAGATCATGCACATCGTGCACAAGCGAAAAGCGCGCCGCCCCCGTTTCGGTGGGATGCGCGAGCCAGCGACTGCCGTCGCCGTCGCGAAGCACCAGATCGTTGGGAGTCGCTTGCGCTTGCCGGTAGAAATCGCCGATGTGGATACGTTCGCCGTCGGCGAGCACCAGGATCAGATCGTTGCCCTCTCGCTCGAACGCCGCGATGTCGGTCCGCGCCAGGTCGACCCGGACGATACTGGTCGTCGTCAGGCTGACGACGCTGCCATCGAGCGTATTTGTCCGGCCCGTTGCCTTGTTGACGATCTCGATCTTCATGGCTCGTGTCTCCCCATGCACACTATATGCTCGTGCCAAGCGCGCGATATCCATGTATCCGGTCCGGCCTAGCTGGGCCCTCAGCGGCTACTATCCCGAAGTCGGAAAATCACACGGGCGATCGTCGGCTCCGATACTTCCGAATTCGGAGTCAATTGTGCGTGTGCCGTCGGGATGTTCTCGGTTAGCTAAGCCCCGAGGCGCAGAAAGGGCGAAAAGAATGGCGAATATCGAATATCTGTTTCGACGCTTGCGCTCGGAACGTCGGCTGGCGCGGCGCGCGAGAACGACGGAGGCGAGCATCGCACATCGTCAACTGGCGGCCCTATATGCCGACCAGATCGCGGCACTGGGCGGCGGAGACGGAAACACGTTCTGGTTCGGCCGACGCTGGTGGCTATCGTGCTTTCGCCGCTGACGCGCGACCACCGATAGCGCGAGCCGTGGATACGGCGGCTCGCTGACTAAATAGCGGCTTCAGCGGATCGCCGATGAGGCCGCTGACCATGGCCGCCTGGATGCGAGTGGCAGGCCAGAGTTTCGACAACGGCCCGACAATCCGGTCGCGCATGAACGGGAGCGTTCGGCTGTCGGACTGGTAGACGGGGGTGAACAGCGCGGTCAGCGCCTGATACAGATGGACGTGCCGCCGGCGCATCGCGATCGCCGAGCTGAGCGCGGTTGCGACATCCGGCGATCGCCGCAAGGCCAGCGCCAGGGCATAGGCGTCGAGCAGCGCCATGTTCGCGCCCTGGCCCAATTGCGGACTGGTCGAATGCCAGGCGTCCCCGATGTGGATCATGCCCGTTTCCGCGGGGGTCGATAGCGTGCGATGCGCATAACGGGCAAAGGTAAGGTGATCGGCCGATCGGATCTGGTCGAGCAATCCTCGCGCTGCCGGCCATAGGGTGGACACCTCGGCCTTCCAGGCATCCAGGCCTGCCGCCTGCCACGCGGCCAGACGATCCGCGCGCAACGACCAGAACAGCGCGGCCTGTTGGCGCGGGGCGCCGGGAAACCGCCCGATGGGCAGGACGCCGACCATCACGCTCGCCCGCCGGTAGCGCTGTTCGAGTGCGGCGGGGTCGAAACTGACATCTGTGGGCCAGTCCAACGTGCCCCAGAGCGCACCATAGGCCAGTGTGCGACCGCAGGGCGGCGCCAGCGGCGTCCGCGTGCCCAGCGCGTCGACGATCAGATCGAACGGCCCGATGCGGCGACCGCCCTGCAGCAGCAGCGACCGGCGGTCGTCTGCTGCCGCTTCGCTTCCTATTACCGCGCAGCCGTTCTCAATCGCGATCCGCTCGGCTGCGACGGCTTCGTGCAGCATCGCGAACAGGGTCGCGCGGTGGACGCCGATGCCAAACCCTGCGTCTTTGCCGAGCGCGGCATAGCGGACATTGAGTACGACCCGGCCGCTGCTTCCTGCCTCGCCGTGGAGGCGATCGATGCGCGCACCGTGGTCGCGCAGGGTGTCGGCCAGCCCGAGCTCGCGCAGGACGGCGAAGCCGGTCGGCTGGATCATCAGTCCCGACCCCACCGGGCGCGGCGCATCGAACCGCTCGAACAGCGTGACATGGTGACCGTCGCGGTGCAGCAGCAGCGCCGTGGCGAGGCCCGCCGGGCCACAACCGGCTATGGCAATGTGAAGGCGCTGCATCGCGCCACCCTAACCAAGGTCTGGCGTGGCGGCATCCTCTTTGATGTCGGTGAGGGCCACAGCCCGCTCGATACCGATCGCGTTCAGGAAGCGGGCGTCGTGGCTGATCACGTGCAGCGCTCCGTTTCCCGCGCTCCCGCCGTCTGCGACAGAGACAAATGACACGTTCGAGAGGCGGGAAGCGGCGTCTGGACGCCGCCTTCGCATGCGAGCGATCGGATTTCATGCGTCGGCCGCTAGCGCTTGGCGGCCGTGAGGTTACGCTGAACCGATGGATCTGGTCTTCGGATGGCGCACGGCAGTTCTCGCGGTAGCGGCGGCGATCCTGCTGCCGCTGGCGGCGGGGCTTTGGATCTCTCTGCGCAACCGGCCGGCATCGCGCACGCTCGCGGCACTCCTGGTCGTCATGACGGGCGTCTTCGTCCCTTGGCTGATCGGGTTCGCCGGCTTCTACGATCGGTGGTGGTGGCTAACCTACGCACCCTTCTCCAACGCGCTCCTCGTACCGCCGCTGCTCTACCTACATGCATTCGCTTTGGTGTACGGTCGCTGGCCAGCTTTGGCCTGGCGGCATCTGCTCCCCGGCGCGGTCCAGTTCACTTACCAAACCGCCGCTTTCCTGCTGCCGACGCCGCTAAAGCACCTTTGGGCGGACCTCGCCTTCACAGCCGGGGACATGATCGCCGCGCTGCTGCTGGCGATCAGCTTCGTCGTCTACGGCGTCTGGATCATTCGCCTGCTCCGCCGTTACCGCCTCGCCCTGTCGCAGGAGCGTAGCGACGACGCGCGGTTCGCGACCGCCTGGCTGACGCATGCCGCCACCGCCTATCCGCTGTTGGCGATCGTCTGGGCGGGCTGGTTGCTCGTCGATGCGGCGATACCGCTCGGCTATACCGGGTTGATGCCGCTCTACGCGGCCGTCGCGGGGTTCGCGCTGTATCTCGGCATCGCCGGCTGGCGCTTCCTTGTGCTGCCGTTCCCGACGCTCGACGCGCTGCGGATACCCGAGATATCGTCGCTCCCGGGGCGGGACTGGCAGGCACAGGGGCTGGAATGGGCGAGGCGCACGCGGGAGGCGGGCTGGCACCGCGACGACGAGCTGACGTTGCGCCGCTTGGCCGCCTTGCTGGCAACCAATGAGAGCTATCTGTCGCGCGCACTCAACGAGGGGTTGGGCACTGGATTTTCCGCATTCGTCAACGGCCTGAGATGTGAGGATGTCGCGGCCGCGCTGGCGGCAGACGATCCGCGCCCGCTGCTCGTGATCGCGCTCGACGCCGGGTTCGCGTCAAAGGCCAGCTTCAACCGCGCCTTTCAGCGACGCTACGGTCGATCGCCGAGTGCCTATCGGGCGTCTCACAAGTCGTAGATTGCGGGCGATCCGCGATATTGAGGCGACCGCCTCATCCCGGGCGACCATGATGGCTCGTCACGTCATTCGCAGGAGTCGTCATGATCGTCTCGTCAATGTCGCGCCGGGCAGTTCTCGGCAGCTTCAGTGCCGCAATCGCCCCCCATGCGCTGTTTGCTCGGACGATGCCTGGCGCGCCGCTTCTTCAGCCAACCGACATGCGTGCGGACGTCGCGCTGTTGCGGCGGGCCTATGGCGCGCTCCACCCGGGTCTGCTGCGGTACAATTCCGCGACGAAGATGGAGCGGCGCTTCGATGCGTTAGAAGCGGCGCTCGCCGCGCCGATGTCGCTGCGCACCTTCTACCTGACGCTATCGCGCGCGCTCGCGACGGTGCGCTGCGGCCACACCTATGCCAACTTCTACAACCAGCGAAGCGAGGTGGCAGCCGCTTTGTTCGAAGCGCCCGACCGGCTGCCGTTCGACTTCCTCTGGCTTGGCGACGCGATGATCGTCACCGCCGATCCATTCGCGATCGGGATCAAGCCGGGCAGCCGCATCGTCGCGATCGACGGGCGGCAGGCGAGCGCGGTGCTGGCCGCGCTGCTCCCATTCGCTCGAGCGGACGGTCATAACGACGCCAAGCGCCGGCGGCTTCTCTCCGTTCAGGGCGACGATCGGTACGAGACGTTCGACATCTTCTTTTCGCTGCTGTTCGGACGCGAACGCTATCGACTGGTGGTCGATGATCCGGACGGCCGGCGGCGCACCACGACGGTAGCGGCGGTAACACTTGCGAAGCGCCGTGCCAGTGCGCACGCTGGCGTCGACGTGAGGGGCGACAAGCCGGTTTGGACGATCGAGCGACGCGGCGATGCCGCGCTGCTGTCGATGCCCAACTGGGGACTCTACGACAGCCAATGGGACTGGCGGGGCTGGCTCAATCAGGCGATCGATCGGCTGGTCATTGAACGGGTGCCGCGTCTGGTCGTCGACCTGCGCGCGAACGAGGGCGGGCTCGACTGCGGCAATGCGCTGGCGGAGCGGCTGGTGATGCGCCCGACGGCGTTCGAGGAGGTCCAGCGGCTGGTTCGCTACCGCACCGTGCCGGAGGACCTGAAGCCCGTACTCGACACATGGGACCGCAGCTTCGATCACCTCGGCGAGAATTCGACCCGCATCGACGACCGCTTCTATCGACTCGATGCGACGGGTGACCGGGTGGATCCGATCAGTCCGCGCGGAACGCGCTATGAGGGCGATGTCCGCATCTTGATCGGGCCGCAAAACAGCTCGGCGACCTTCCAGTTCGCCGACTTCGTCCGGCGAAACCGGCTTGCGACGCTGATCGGCGAGCCGACCGGCGGCAACCGGCGTGGGATCAACGGCGGATGCTTCTACTTCCTGCGCTTGCCGGCAACCGGATTGGAGGCAGACCTTCCGTTGATAGGACGGTTCCCGACGACGCCACAACCCGATCGAGGCGTAGTGCCGGACATGCCGCTACCGCTCTCGCGCGCCGACCTCATCTCGGGAACCGATCGACAGTTGCGGTTCGCGCTGGCGTGAGGCTGGCGACGAACCGCGCCCGCCTCTGTTACGAATGAACAAGCGGACGTTGGGGCCAATGACCAGCGGTGAGCGAGCGACGATCGGTCATCGGGGCAAAAGGGGTCGGCTGCATTGTCAGGCACGTCCGACAGACCGTTGATCGGCATTGCGATATGTCGGCGCGACTATCCCCGCCTCCGGTGCGTCCGCTCTTTCGCGCTCGGCGTCGTAACGCCCGAAAAGACGATGTCCGCCCGGACGATCCCGGCCCGGAGCGTACGCCGCAGTTCGCCCTGCCGGAGACGATGTCGACGCGAAAGCTGCGGCCGGCGCCCCCTCGGCGCGGGGGACGCCTTTGCGACGATCGAAGACCGTCGCGGGCCGGAACCGTGCGGGTCAGTGTCCGAAGCCGTCTTCGCCCTGTCCGCGACGCCGGAGGCGTGCACGGTGAACGACATCGGCGGTATGGCCGTGCCCGCGTCGCTCGGCGCGCAGCAACTGGCCGACGCGCTTGCCGTGGATCATCAATGGCAGACCGAGGAGCGCGAGCGGGAAGAAGATGATCATCGCAAACGATCCGTCGAGCGCCAGGCACATCGCGCACGATGCCGACAGCAGCAGGAAACCGCCTGCCTTCCATTGGAGGTCGCGCCGGGTCATGCCGCCAGCACCTTCGTGCCGCGCGGGCGGCGCCCATCGATGATCCGGTCGCTCGCCGCGGCGAGGCTCGCGCGTAGCCCGGGATGATCGTCGCCGGGGCGGTCGCCATGCCACAGCACGATATCGGCGGGGGCATCCGCTTCGACCGCCATCGCCTCGATCACGTCGGCGACCTCGAACGAAAGTCCGATTGCCGGATCGCGGAGGCGGGCGGCAGCCGCGCGGGCGCGACCGATCAGCATCGGCGAGCCGTCGATGCCGCGCCCTTCGATGGCGGTGAAGCCCATCTCGCGGGCATAACGCACCGCCGCGATCAGCATCGTGCCGCAGGCGCAATCGGCATCGACGATGCGCACGGCGCAGCGATGCCGCAAGCGAATCCGTTTCAGCGCCGCGCAGATGTCGGCCCAGCGGGGATCTTCGGTCGCCCTGCGGCTTCCCGGCATTGTCGAGCGGCACGGCGCCGCGCGGGCCGAAGTGTGACGCTTGACCGCGGTGATCTTCGAATTGCTAGCCATCGCAGGGCCTTCAGGCGGCAAGGGGGAGTGCGCGGTTGGCGCCGCGCTCTGGGACGAAGGCGATGGGTGGCACCAGCGTCAGTGTCACGATCTCAAGGCGCGCGTCATAGGTCCGACGCGCCGCTTCGACGAAACACCGCGCCGCGCCGCGCGACGCGAAATGGCCTTTCCACCGTTCGACGCTATCCTGCTCCAGCCAGCGACCCGAACTGTCCCGGCCGACGTCCAGGACCGCGCCGCGGCCGTCGGGCTCCGCCAAGGGTTTGGATGACATATCGCCTTCGAAACCTTCCATGATCGAGCGTCCAGCGCCCGCTCAGCCGAGGTACCGGCGGTGGCATAGTGCTTCGAGATCGATTCCCGGAAAGCGCATAGCGCGCTCATAGTGCTCACAACGGCTGGTCGCATTTCCGCAAAGGCGTGGTGTGCAGCCATCCAGCCATGCGGACGCGCGGAGCGGATCGTCACGATGACCGCGATCGTGACCGGCCTTACGCCTGGTTGCGGCGCAGGCCCTTGAGGACGTTGCCTTCCGTCGACAGGTAATTGTCCGAATAGTCGAAGCGCGGCGTATCGGCGAACAGCAGATAATAATATTTCATCTGTTCGGACCACCAATAGCCTGGGCAATGATCGGCCTGGCGCTTGGGCGTCGCCGTCACGTCGGCCATGTCGGTGTAGCCGTAGCGAGCCTTGTTCCACCGCTTCATCGCTTCATAGTGGATCCGCCCGATCTCGCGCCAGCGTGGCTGGCGATCGATCAGCCATAATGTGAAGGCGGCATCGGCAAGTTCGGGGCGCAGCGCATTGGTCACCTGGGTCGGCCGGGAGGTCGCATAGTCATAGCCTTCCGGCAGGATGCCGTAGCGCGCCTGCACCTTCGACCAGCTTTCGGTATAGGCGGCGCCCTGCCGGAGCGCGCCGCCCTGGCCGAGCAGGCCGCCATAGAAGGAGGCGAGTTCGTCCTGCTCGGTCGACACGACGGCGCCGGTCTCGAAGTCGACGTCGGCGAACCACAGTTCGTGGTCCTGCCAGACCTGCTGATGCTTGAGGATGGCGGCCGTGCACACATCGTACATGCGCTTGCACTCGGCATCGCCGAACAGCTGCCAGCTATCCCACAGATATTCGAAGAAGCTGTCGCAATAGGAGCCGATCGTTGCGGTGCGGGAGCGCCATGCGCCGCTCAGCACGTCGATCTTGGTCGCCACCAGATCGAGGGGGGAGCGCCGCTCGAAGACCGCGATCATCGCCTTGCGCGCGGCGGCGGCGTAGCGGGGATCGCCGGTCAGGCGGCTGAGCGTACCCCATTCGGGCAGATAGGTCGCGACATCGGCAGGGCTGGTGACCGCTTCACGCGGTACGCCCGTCTTCAGGTTGATGAAGCGGTAGGGCATGCCGGTCGGCGTTGCGAAGGCCGGCAGCAACCGGTCCGCGAGATCGCGCGCCTTGGCGAGCAGCGCGGCGTCACCGCACGCGAGATGGGCCGACAGCAGTCCACCGACGAGACGGATCGACGTCTCGAATACCGATACCTCGCCATCCACATCCGCGTCGAAGTGGGATTTGACCCACGCGACGCCGTCCTCGAACCGCGAGTCGAGCCCCATTACCCAAAGGGTGTCGAGCGCCTCGATGAGGCTGAGTCCGAGATGATGCGTCTTGAGCGGGAAGCTCGAGAAGGTCCCGCTTACAGGCTTGATCTCGTCCTTGCCCCAGGCACGGTCGCGGTAGCAATCCCAGGCCCAGGCCATCTGCGCTTTCACGTCCTCAGCCAACGCATGCCATCGCGCGTCGTCCTCGGCGTGGGATGGTTTTGATAGCGTCGTGCCGGCAAGCGCGGTCGCAGCGCCGATGACGGCTCGCCTGGTGATCTGCACGCGGCCTCATCCTCTTTCGTTGGGACCTTCTGCAGAGGAATGCAGCCTGCTGCGCCCGGCGTCCAGCGCAAGGTGTTTGCCCAGGACCGTCGGAGTGACCGCTCGCGGGCGACGCGTCCGCCCGGCGGATGCATGCCCGACCCAGCCACCGCCGCGTCGGGCGATGGCCGAGGCCGCGCAGTGCCTGTCAGGACACGGGAACGCCGCCCGTCACCGCTATGACGTTGCCCGACATGTAGCTGCCTTCCGATGAGGCGAGCAGCACATAGGCGGGGGCAAGCTCGGCTGGCTGGCCAGCACGTCCGACCGGCGTATCCTGTCCCAGCGTTTCCAGTTCGTGCGGCGACTTTGCGATCGGCTGGATCGGGGTCCAGATCGGGCCAGGCGCCACCGCATTCACGCGGATACCGTCGCCGGACAGAAGGTTGGAGAGCCCCACCGTCAGGCTCGATATCGCACCCTTCGTGGCCGCGTAGACGATCATGGTCTTGCTTGCGACCTTCGCCTGCTCGCTCGTCGTGTTGATGATCGCGGATTCCGGCTTCATGTGCGGCGCGGCAGCCTTCGCGAGGCGGATCATGGCGAAGACGTTGGCGGCGAAGGCCCCTTGCATCTCGTCGTCGTCAACGCTGTCCAATCCCTCGTTGATTGTCTGAGCGGCGGCATTGTTGACCAGGATGTCGAGGCGGCCGAACGCGGTGACGGTGCGTTCGACCAGGCTCGCGCAATGATCCCGGTCGCGGATGTCTCCTGGCAGCAGAAGGCAACGCCTGCCGGCTTCCTCGATCCAGACCCGGGTCTCCTCGGCATCCGCCTGCTCATCGGCGAGGTAGGATATGGCGACATCCGCACCCTCTCGCGCATAGGCGATCGCCACGGCCCGGCCGATTCCGGAATCGCCGCCGGTGATCAGCGCCGCCTTGTCCTTGAGCAAGCCTTTGCCGACATAGCTGTTCTCGCCATGGTCAGGCTTGGATCGCATCTCTGTCGTCAGGCCGGGCCGGGGCTGTTGAGGCTCGTCGGGAAAACGCGTCGGGCGTCTGGTCTGTGGATCGTCGGTCATGTCAGTTCCTGCTGATGGCGTGCAGGGAACGGTTCACGAGGATTAACTTTCCGGTGAAGGCGGTAGCGCGGTCGAATGACCGCGCTCCAAGCCGCTCATGCGCTGCCGGAACCGGTCGGCGGGCGAACAGCCGGCTGCCGCCTGCACGACGAGCGGGAATGATGATCCCCCGCGTGAGCGGATTGGAAGGCTAGATGGGTCGCCGCCGAGCCGGCATGGTCGTCATGTGGCGCGGTTCGGTGCTCGAAACCGACGAGGCCACGCCCTGTGCCGCATGGTCTATGAGGGGCGTGGGATCCTCGGAGCGCCAGCTTATCGTTGTCCGCGTCGCGCGTAATAATCGGCCAGCACGCCGAACGCCTCCTTGTGCTGGCCGGTTTCGGAGATAAGGCCCTTGCGGTTCCAGCCCTGCTGGAAATCGGGGTTCTGCCGCCGCGGTGACCGGAAATCCTTGAGGATCCAGGGCGACATGCCACGGAGCGTCGGAATGCGGTCCGCCATCGCCAGCGTCTGGCGATAATATTCGGCCTGATATTCCTCGCTGAACTTTTGCATATGCGCTGCGTCGTGGAATCCTGCCTTCGCGTCGGCGCCGAATTCCGAGAATATGAGCGGCTTGTCGGCAGGAACACGCCACTCGCTACTTGGCAGATCCGTCAGCCGATCCGGTGAATACCAGCCGTTGTAGGTGTTGATCGCGAGCACATCCAGCTTCGCCGCGAGCGGATCGGCCATCGTCATGACGGGGTGCGTCGAGTTCCGGTCCCGTTCGACCAACAGTGCGGCGCTGACCAGGCGGGTATCGTCCAGCCGCCGTGCGTCGTCCACCAGCGTCGTCAGAAAGCTGTTGCGGGCCGGCGTGACCGGCGTCTCGTTGGCGACCGACCAGATCGCGATCGACGCGCGGTTGCGGTCGCGCAGGATGTTTTCCGCGAGCATGTTGCGGGCGGTCGCCAGCGTTTCGGGGTTCGACCAGGCGACGCGCCAATAGACCGGCACCTCGCTCCAGACGATCAGGCCGAGTTCATCGGCGGCGCGCGTCATCACCTCGCTATGCGGATAATGCGCGAGGCGCACGAAATTGCCGTTCAACCCGTCGCGTACCTCGCCGAGCAGCAAGCGTGCCGCCGCCGGCGTCATCGCGCGCGTGGGATCGGTCCCGATCTCTTCCTCATGGAGCGAAATGCCGCGCAGGAACAGCGGCCGTCCATTCAACACGATGTCGCTGCCGCGGACCTCGATGGTGCGGAACCCGATGCGGTCCCGCCACACGTCGTCACCGGTGGTCAGCGTGACGTCATAGAGTTTGGGCATTTCGGGCGCCCAGCGCCTGAGCCCGCGCGGCACCGCGATGTCGCCCCGGAAACGCCCCTGCGCATCGGTGCGCCCAGTCAGCGTCACGTGAAGCTCGGGAATGAGCATTGTCACCGCGTGGTTCGCGGCATCCGGGCCGTCGAGCTTGGCGTCGACCGCGATGCGATTGCCGCGGATCAGCCGCACCCACGCGTCGTCGACATAGGTCGCGGCGGTGTGCACCAGTTGCACGGGGCGCGTGATGCCGCCGTAATTCTCCCAATCGGTGACGGGCGGCGGCACCGTCGTGTCGGTCGCTTGGGAATCCACGCCGATGGTGATCTGATTGTCGCCGTCTCGGAGCAATTGCGTCACCTCGAAGGCGAAGGGCGTGAAGCCGCCCTCATGTCGCCCGATCGGTTTGCCGTTCAGATAGACGTATGTCGCGTAATTGGCCGCGCCGAGCCGGATGAAATAGCGTCCGCTACGCTGGGCCGGCGCGGGAAAGGTGCGCTGGTACCACATCAGCCCCTGATAATACCGCAGTTCCGGCGCTTCGGTGAGCCAGGAGGAGGGTAGGGTGGTGATGGGCGAATGGGCTAGGTCAACCTCGTAGAGCACCCGGTTGTCGGCTGCCATTTCGCGTCGAACATCCGCTTCGCTGTACCGCTGTTGGCCGCGATCGGGCATCTCGCCGTGGAAACCGGCAAGTCCCGAGCGGAAGGGATCGATCGAATAATGCCAGGGGCCGGAGAGATCGGTGCCGTCGCGCAGATCGGCGCTGGTCAGGAGTGGCTGCGTCGCCACGGTCGCAAGCGGCAGTGGCACGACGGGCGGTCGCTCCTGCGCCTTGAGCAAGGTTGCCGGCATTGCGGCAAGCGCAACAAAGCTACCCAGCAGCGTGCGTCGTTCCATGCGCGTTTCTCCCTGTGCTAGCCGTCGAATGCGGCCGCTATGCCGCGTTCCAGTCCCCGCAGCTCGGCAAGCCCGCGCATCCGCCCGAGCAGCGAATAGCCAGGGTTCGTCTGCCGCGAGAGGTCGTCGAGCATCTGATGGCCATGATCGGGTCGTACCGGGATGCTCCGTCCCTCACGGCGCTGCAACGCGACGACGGCGCGCATCACCTCGGCCATGCGTGCGTCGCCCTCCAGGTGTCCGGCCTCGTGGAACGTGTCGTTCGCCTCGCGCTGAACCGAGCGAAGGTGGAGGAAACCGATCCGCGTGCCCAATCGATCGACCATGCCCGGCAGATCGTTGTCGGGGCGCACGCCGAAAGAGCCGGTGCAAAGGCACAGCCCGTTGGCCGCGCTCGGCACCCTGGCGAACAGGTCTGCGACATCGGCCTCCGTGCTGACGACGCGCGGCAGGCCGAAGATCGAGAAGGGCGGATCGTCGGGATGGACGACGAGGCGGATGCCATGCGCCTCGGCGACGGGGCAGACGGCTTCGAGAAAGGCGACGTGGTTCGCCCGCAGCCGCGCCGCATCAATCCCGGCATAGGTGCCGATCGCGGCTAGGAAGTCGGTGTCGGTAAAACTCTCCTCGCTGCCCGGCAGACCGGCGATGATCGTGCGGGACAGAAGGCGGCGCGCGTCATCGTCCATCGCGGCGTGACGACGCGCGGCGCCCTCCACCATCGCGGGCGTATAATCGTCCGCCGCGCCAGGACGGGCGAGGATATGAATGTCGTAGGCGGCGACCGCCTCCAGCTCGAAGCGCAGCGCGCGCGCGCCGTCGGGCAGTTCCCAGGCGAGGTCGGTGCGCGTCCAGTCGAGCAACGGCATGAAATTGTAGGTGACGACTTCGACCCCGCCCGCCGCCAGATTCTCGAGGCTGACCCGGTAATTGTCGATCAGGCGATCCCAGTCCGGGCCGCGCCGCTTGATATCCTCATGCACGGGCAGGCTCTCGACGACGGTCCAGCCGAGGCCGGCAGCCTCGATCTGCGCGCGGCGGGCGCGGATCGCCTCCAGCGTCCAGATCGCGCCATTGGGAACGTCGTGCAGTGCGGTGACGACCTCGCTGGCACCGGACTGACGAATAGCCTGCAGCGGAACCGGATCGTTCGGCCCAAACCAGCGCATCGTCTGCGTCATGAACATCGGTTACTCGCTTTCCCGGCCGCTGGCGGGGGACAGAACTTCGAAGGACATGCCGGCGCGCTTGCTCGGCTGAAACCCCTTCCAGATGGTCGAGGCAGGTGCGCCGGGACTGTAGCCGGCATAACGCCCGGCCGGCGCCGCCGCCCACATACCCATGTCCGAATCCGTCGTCAGCCCGTCGATATAAGCGGCTTTCGCAACGTCGCCCTTCACATAACGATCGAGGAATGCGGTGATGAAGTGCGACTGGACGGCGATCAGACGGTCCTTGCGCCACACGCCGTCCTCGAACCAATCCTTGTCCCAAAAGGTGTTCGTCATGCCGGGAGGCGCACCGATCAGCGCGATGCTGTGCGCGGCCTCGCGAAACGTCAGCAGGTAGCGACGCGTATGCGCCGTCTCTCTGAAGAGCGTACGCACGCCGGGATCATAGCCGACGACGTGATCCTGACTGCCGACGATGAACAGGGTCGGTGCGGTGATCGCGGTCATGCCGCCGTCCGCCCACAGCGGCAAATCACGCAATGCGCGCGGCGGGGAAATGGAGACCACAGCCTTGAGATTCGCGACCTTCAGCTCTCCGGCGCGCGCGCCTCCGGACACGAACGGGGTCAACACGCCGCGTGTCGCGGGGGCCAGTTGCGGTGCAAGCCGCCCGCCCGCCGCGGCGAGCACGCCATAACCGCCCATCGAATAGCCGATGAGGGCGGTCCGTTCGGGGTCGGCGGCGGCGAGGGGGCCCTTTCCGGCGCGGGCCAGGCGCTGTGCCTCCGCAGCGACGAAGGCGATATCGAGCGGGCGGCGCGCGAGCGGCCCTGCCAGCGATGCGAGCGTGCGCAGCGAAATCGCCGGATCGGCGAAGGCGGGTGCGACGACGACATAGCCCTTGCTGGCCAGGTTCTCGCCCAGCCACGACATCACCTCGGGCGTATTGCTGGCGCCATGCGCGAGCACGACGAGCGGGAAACGGCCCTTTGCGGCCGGCAGTCCCCGGGTCGCCAAACCCGGCACGTCGAACGCGACCGGTTGCCCATGCTCGCCGGGCAGGGCGGTATGGTAGGTCGTGCCGGTGCCGGTCGCGCCCGCCGGATACCAGATCTTGACCATCAGCCGTCGATCCGCCGCGACCGGCTCAGACCCATCGGGCAGTGGATAGAGCTGCCCCGGCTGGACGAGCGTCATGTCGGTGACGCCGATCGGATAAAAGCCCAATGCGGCAAGCTCGGGCGCGTCCACGCCCGGTCGTGCCGGTACGTCGGCCGCGGCGGCACCCATCGATGCCATTGCAAGGCACGCGGCCGCGACCGTCCTGATCCACCGTTTCACGGATCAATTCCCTTCGTGACAGGCGCGACCGACCTCGCGGCGGCACGCGCCTGCCATATCATCAGAAGTTCAGGCCGACGCGCAGACCGCCGTAGCGTCGGAAATCGCGCGGCAGTACGGCCTGTGTCGCGGTATTGCCCCCGAAATTGCCGGCCGTGTTCACGAGCGATCCGTAATATTGCTTGTCGAACACGTTGTTGACGAACGCGACGACTTCCCAGCGGCGATCCTCGTCACGCACGCCCAGGCCGACGTTGACGATGTGATAGGCGGGCTGGAACGTCTCCGGATCCCTCGCCTGGAAGAACAGGCTGCTTTGATATTGCCAGTTGAATTGTGCAACCCCGCGCAGGTGGCCACCGAGCGACGGCGAATAATCGCCGCTGATGTTGAACTTCCACTCCGGTGCCTGGACGGCGCGCGTGCCCGTCAGGTTCTGGCGCGCCGGAGTACCGGTGCATCCCAGCGCCGCGGTCTGCAGCGGATAGCATTGCGCGACGGGGAAGTCGGTGTAGGTCGCATCGAGATAGGTGACCGCGCCGTTCAGGCTGAGGTCTTGCGCCACCCGCAGCGAGCTTTCGAGCTCGATGCCCCGGGTACGAAGGCGTCCGACGTTGGTCAGGCGGAAGTTGGACGTGCCGTCCGCCAGCGTCTCGATCGTCTGCGCCTGGAGGTCGCGGTAGCTGGTGTCGAACAGCGTCAGGTTCAGCGTCAACCGCCGGTCGAAAAGCTGGCTGCGGATACCCAGTTCCTTGTCGCGCGACCGTTCCGGGCGGATCGGACCGGCGGCGGCGCGGTTCTGGTTGAAGCCTGTCGTCAGGTCGTAGGTCTGGCCTTTGTAGCCGGTGGCGTAGGTGAAGAACGCGTTGACGTCGGGTGTGAAGTCGTAACGCGCGCTCAGGCGATAGGTCGCGGCCGTGTCCTCGGCGCTGCCGCTGTAGAAGGTGTTCGCGAGATTGTCGCGGAAGCTGTAGGATACCCGCTCGTTCTGGACGCGCCCGCCGCCGGTCAGGGTCAGGCCATCGACGACGGTCCAGTCGGCCTGGGCAAAGCCCGCCACCTGGCGCGAGCGCGCGGTCGCATACCAATTCGCGAGCGAGAAGGACGGTCCGCGGAAAAACGGCCGCTCGAAGTGCGTGCTCGCCGCATAGGCACCGAGCGTGTAGCGGAACGGCAGTTCGCTCGGCGACTGCAGCCGCAGTTCCTCCGTGATCTGCTGCGACTTGAACTGTCCGACCTGGATATTCGCCCCCTGCGGCGCGGTCGACGCGGTGTCGTCGTGATCGAGGTAATCGTAGAGGTGGAACTTGTCGTAGGATGTGATCGAGATGAGGTTCATCGATCCCAGGCCGAGCTCGCCCCGGATATAACCGCCTCCGCCTTGGTATTTGGTGCGGGAGTCGTAGTTGTTGGCGATGTCCTGGTTGTCCGGACCGACGACGACACCGGGCAGCACCACCGCGGGGGGCAGCGCCGCGATGCCGCGCAGCCGTGCGTTGGGACCAAAGCGCAGGAAGGGACGACCGACGTCGGTGTTGCCGTTGATGTAATTGCCGGAGATCGTCAGCGAGGCGTTATCCGTCGGCGTCCAGCGCAATTTGCCGCGCAGGTTGATCGACTCGCGGCCGTTGACGGTCTTGTCATTGACGAGGTTGTGGACGTTGCCGTCCCAGTAATTGTAGGCGGCCGACAGGACATAGCCCAGGTTCTCGGCGGCCGGTCCCGACACGCTGAAATTCGCGCCACGCTCCTGATCGGTCGTCACCAGTGCATTGGCGCGTACGCGCAAGGTGTCCGTCGGATCGCGCGTGATGAGGTTGACCAGTCCGGCGGACGCCGACTTGCCGTAAAGCGTGCTCTGCGGGCCGCGCAACACTTCGATCCGCTCGACGTCGGGCAGATCGGTGAAGGCGCGTGCCTGGAACGCCAACGGAACCTCGTCGACCAGCACCGCAACGCTCGACTCCACGCCGATACCGAAGGCGAAGGTGCCGACGCCGCGCAGCGAGATGTTCGAATTCTGCGGCTGCTCGGCCGGGCGCACGACCAGCGAAGGTGCGATCTTGCCGATGTCGGTGAAATTGCGCACGCCCGCGCTCGCGAGCTGGGCCGGTGCGATCACCGAGACGGCGAGCGGCACCTTCTGGATATTCTCTTCCCGCTTGTTGGCGGTGACGATGATGTCGTCGGTGTTGACGGGGTCGGAGGCGACCTCCGCGGCTGACCTGGCCTGATCGGACGTGGTCTGGTCACGCTGCGGCGTTTGCATCGCCGTCTGCTCCGCGTTCTGTGCGAAAGCCGGCTGCGCGGCGCCCATGATCGCGGCGGCAAGCGCCCAACGGCACACGGTGTTTGCAAGACCCATCTGGCCCCTCCCATCTGATGAGCGGGTACGATGCGTGTCGGACCCATTGCCGACATCGCTACATATTGGTCAGGCCAAATGCAAGCGCTATTCCGATCAATAGGTCAGACGCACATGTTGCTGGCCATGGCGGGTGCTGGTAGCTGTGCGATCATGAACCTCTCTCCTCCAGCGCTCGGGCCGGTCGGCGATGGCCGCAAATTGTACCAGCAGGTCGCCAGCGCGGTTGCCGAGTCGATCCGCCGCGGGGATTTCAGGCCCGGGCAGCGCATCCCATCGGAGCGGGAACTTGCCGACGAGTACAAGGTCAGCCGCCCGACGATCCGAGAGGCGATGATCGCGCTGGAAGTGCTGGGGGTCGTGCGTTCGCGGCAGGGGTCGGGCATCTTCGTCAGCGATACGCCGCCCGGCGATGTGCCGATGATCGGGCTCGATATTGGCGCGTTCGAGCTCACCGAGGCGCGTCGCCTGTTCGAAGGCGAGGCAGCGGCGCTGGCCGCCATCAGCATCGATGACGCGCAGCTGGCGCAGCTCGAAACGCTCATCGAAAGCATGGAGCGCGAGAACCGCGAACGCGTGAGCGGCGAACATGCCGACCGCGAATTCCATCTCACGATCGCGCGCGCGACGCGCAACTCCGCGGTGGTCGACGTCGTCGAGTCATTGTGGGACGCCCGCTACCGCTCGCCCCTGTGCAAGCACATGCTTGACCGCGCGCGCAGCGTCGGCGTGCAACCGCGGATCGACGAGCATCAGGATATTCTGGCCGCGTTGCGCCAGCGCGATCCGCAGGCGGCGCGCCGCGCCATGCGCGACCACCTCGGGCGCGTCATCGAGGGGCTGCTCCACGCCACCGAGACCGACGCACTCGAACGCGCCCGCGCGGAGGTAGAGGAAAAACGCTCCGATCTCGCGCGGCGTGTCGCGATCTAGGGTGCGATCCAGCGAGGCTGGATCGGAGCGGCGCCGGCCTTCATCTCCCCACTAGGTCGCCCACACCGCGGATCCTGGATGGAGCAGGGGTGGGGGCCGCTTTACGGGCGTAGGTCAGACGCTAGACGCGCACGATCACGCCTCGGCGGCCGTCGACCTCGGCGGGCTCACCGTTCTCGACCTCGATCGCGCGCGTGTCCCCCCGCGGCAGCAGCAGAGTGATGGCGCGGTCCTGCGGCGTGCCGTCGCAGGCGACGGACAGGCGCACGCGCGCGGCGTCCGCATCGCCGGCGACGATCCACCGCCATGGTGCGCGATCCCCGTCGCCCTCGTCCTCCAACGCGTCCATGTCGAACGCGCCCGTTTGTGGCGGAAACAGCCACATCCCCCGTCGCATCGGCTCGGGCCGCCAGCCACCCGCGGCGAGGTCGACGAGCATCGCCGATCCGACGCGCGCGAGCAGCACCGGCGGGCCGTAAAGCGGCGCCGCCAACCGCGCCGTTTCTCCGCCGCGGACCGTCCGGCCGGTCCACACGTCGATCCAGTCCGCGCCGACGGGCGGCCGGACCTCGCGCTCGCCGGCGCCCTCCTCGACGACCAGCGGCACGAGCAGGTTGGGTCCGAGCAGATGGTCGTCGCTTTCCGCCCAGGCTTGCACGTCGTCGGGAAAGTCCAGCCACGTCGGGCGCACCATCGGCGCATAGTCGCGGTGGTAGCGCAGCAGGAGGTCGTACAGGAAGGGCACGAGCGTCTGGCGCAGCGCAAGCAGGCGACGGATCGCGGGCGTCGCCTGCGGATACATCCATGGCTCGTTGACGGTGCGGTCGTCGTTCCAGCTGTGGATCGAGAAGCGCGGCATCAGCACGCCCGCCTGCACCCATCGCACGAGCAGTTCCAGCGATGGCGCGGGACCGGAGAAACCGCCGACGTCATCGCCGCTGTTCGACACACCCGACAGCGCAAGGCCGATCGCCTGACGGGCATTGTAGCGCAGCGTCTTCCACGCGGTGCGATTGTCGCCGCTCCACGTCTGCGCGTAGCGCTGCAGCCCGGCCATGCCCGAGCGGGTGACGACATAGGGTCGCTGATCGGGCCGCGCCTCGACCTGGGCGCGGCGCGAGGCGCGCGTCATCAACAAGGGCATCACGGGACGCATCGCCGCTGCGGGCCGTGGCGCGCCAAAGCCCGCCAGTCGCGCGCGCGCGTCCCACAATTCATATTCGTTGTTGTCGTTCCAGGTCGCGACCATGCCGTGGTCCAGGAGCGCGGACTTGACCTGCGCACGCCACCAGTCGCCGGCGGCCGGGTTGGTGAAGTCGATGTAGCTGCCCACCTCGTCCCAGAATTGCGCTTCGACCGGATTGCCGTCGGCATCGTTGACGAACAATCCGGCGGCGCCGACCTCGTCATAGCGCGGATGACTGCGAAGCAGCGCAGGCTTGATATTCGGCACGAGCCGTACGCCTGCCTCGGCATAGCTGGCGACGAACGCGGCCGGGTCGGGAAACTTGTCGCGGTTCCAGTGGAAGACGTAGCGCTTGTCGCCGATCGACGTGTAGCCCGACGACAGGTGAAACGATGTCGCGCCGATGTCGTGCTCGTCCAGCTTGTCGAGAAAACCGGCCATCTGCGCGGCCGCGTCGGGCGCGTCGGTGTAGGTCATCGTCGAACCGGAATAGCCGAGCGACCAGCGCGGCATCAGCGCCGGGCGGCCGGTCAGCCAGGTGAAGCGACGCGTCACCGCCAGCGGGTCCGGCCCCGCGATCATCCACAGGTCCAAGTCGCCGAGTTCCGCCACGACATGGCGGTACAGCCCATGATAATTGTCGAGTTCGCGCCCCAGGTCGAGTGCGATATCGGCGCTGCTGTCGAAGAATTCGCCGTGGCAGCGACCGTCGGGATCGGCGACGAGCAGGTATGGGATCGACTTGTACAGCGGGTCGCTGGTCTCCGCGTCGAACCCCATCGGATCAACGTTGGTCAGCCGGAACGAGCGGCCGGCGCGGTCGCAGTCGCCCGTCCGGTCACCGAGCCCGTAGAAGCGCTCACCCGGGCGCCGTGCGAGATAGTGATGCGCGCGTCCGTCCCACCAGCCGAAATCATAGGCCTGCGTCGGACGATCCTGCGCCATCAGCCGCCACGTGTCGCCCTCGCACTGGTCCCAGCGGC
The DNA here is from genome assembly GCF_016820445.1 of Sphingomonas beigongshangi. GTDB lineage: Bacteria > Pseudomonadota > Alphaproteobacteria > Sphingomonadales > Sphingomonadaceae > Sphingomonas > Sphingomonas beigongshangi. The sequence goes on along the minus strand of NZ_JADHDT010000003.1, from coordinate 356,620 downwards.
AATGCAGACCGTGCAACGTGATCGTCACGCGCAGCCGCGACGTCGAAACACGGAGAATTCCATCATGCTCGACGACGCTGAAATCGGGGCAGGCGAAGCCGCTCACGTCCATCCGGTCGCGGCCCGGCTCTGCGATATCGTCCGCGCCGGGCGCGATCGCCCAGCTCGGCGGACTGGTGACCGTGCCGTCGGTCATAAGGAGCAGCCGCGCTATATCCTCCTCCAGCACGAACAGATGCGCAGTCGCGCCGGTATCGGCGGTGAGCGTCAGCCGGCCAGGCGCACGTTCCGAGACGGCGAAGACCGGCGGGTTGGAGAGCGTGGCGCGTCTCATCGGGCTTCCTTGGCGCGGGAGAGAATGGGAAGGCAGGCGATCAGCACGACCGCGCCCACGATGTCGAACAGCGACAGCGCGGCGAACAGCGGCGCATAGCCGGTTACGTCGGCGAGCTGCCCGATCAGCAGCGAGAATATCAGGCCACCCGTCCATCCGGCCTGGCCGATGAAGCCGTTCGCCTTGCCGACCTCCTCGGGCCGGAAGACGTCCGCGGACAGCGTGTTGATCAGCACCGAGATCATCTGGTGCGCAAAGCCGCCGATGCTGAACAGCGCGATCGCGGTGAAGGGGCTTTGCACCCAGCCAATGAACCCCGGCGCGATCATCAGCAGCGCGCCGGCGGTGACGCCGGCGACGCGCGAGGCGACCAGCGACAGCTTCGCCCGGTTCATCAGCAACGGCGACAGATACCCGCCGATCACGCCGCCGAAATCGGCCGCCAGGAACGGCAACCAGGCGAACACCGCGATCTGTTTCAGGTCCATGCCGCGTTCGGTGGCGAGGTAGAGGGGGATCCAGAAGCTGAACGTCTGCCAAGCGGGCTCCGCCAGGAAACGGGGTATGGCCAGTGCCCAGAAGCGACCGCTGCGCAGTATCTGGCGCGTGCTCGCCGGCTCGATCGGCGGCGGCCGGTCGGCGGCGATCAGCGCCGCTTCCTCGGCCGTGATCGCCGGGTGCGCGGCCGGGCTGCGGTAGAAGCGCCACCACATCGCGGCCCAGACCAGCCCGACCGCCCCGGTGACGACAAAGGCGATCCGCCAATTCGCCCAGAGCGACACTGCTACGACCACGGGCGGCGCGATCAGCGCGCCCAGCGATGTGCCGGCGTTGAACCAGCCGACCGCGACGGAGCGCTGACGGGCGGGAAACCATTCCGCGATCGCCTTTATCCCCGACGGGACCGCAGCGGATTCGGTGAATCCCAGCAGGCCGCGGAAGAAGGCGAGCCCGAGCCAGCCGGCCGCGAGCGCGTGCAGCATGTTGGTCAGCGACCAGGCAAGCCCGAACAGCGCGAAGCCGGCGCGCAGGCCGATGCGGTCGACGATCGCGCCCGCGATCGGCTGGCCGATGGTGTACGCAAGCTGGAATGCCCCGACGACGTAGCTGTACTGCTGGGTGGTCATTGCCAGCGTCGTCTTCAGCTGGGGCGCGAGAACGCCCAGCGAGTTGCGCGCCAGGTAATTGGCGATGGTGCCGAAGCAGATCAGGCCAACGATCCACCAGCGCAGATTGACGATCCGCCGCATCACCCTCTCCCCGATCCGTACGACCAATTGGTATGGCCAATTATATTGTCTGTGTCACCTTCACCCCGGCCGCGTCACACGCTGCGGCGATCTCGGCATCGTCGAGCTTGTCGGTCACCAAATGGTCGATCCGATCCAGGCCGGCGATGCGTACCGGCGCGGGCCGGCCGAACTTACTGCGGTCGACCGCCAAGATCGTGGTTCGCGCCTGTTCGATGATGCGTTGCGAGACGCGCACCTCGTCTATGTCGAAATCGAGCAAGGTGCCGTCCTGATCGATCGCGGACGCGCCGATCAGCGCGTAATCGACCTTGAAACCGCCGATGAAATCCATCGCCAGCGCACCGACGACCGCGCCGTCGCTCGGCCGGACGCGGCCGCCGGCCACGACTACTTCGATCGTCGGGCGGGCCGCGAGGATCGAGACGACGTTGAGGTTGTTCGTGACCACCAGCAGATTGCGGTGATCGACGAGCGCGCGCGCGATCGCCTCGGTCGTCGTGCCGATGTTGATGAACAGGCTGGCACCGTTGGGCACGAGCGCGGCCGCGGCGCGGCCGATCGCCGCCTTCGCCTCCGTCGCGATGGCGCCGCGCGCCTCGCGATCGAGATTGTCGACGCCGGAGGTGATGACCGCGCCGCCGTGGACGCGCGACAACATCGCGCGCTCGGCCAGGAGGTTGAGGTCGCGCCGGATCGTCTGGGGCGTGACGCCCAGCTCGCTCGCCAATGTGTCGACCGCGACGCTCCCCGTCCGTCGCGCCGCGGCGAGGATCGCCGCGTGACGCCGCGCGACCGCTTCCGGCAGCCCCTCGGCGATCATGCCGCGGCGCCCGTGCCGGTCGCGCTCGCGAGATACGCATCGATCCGCGCGGCCGTGCCGGCGGGAACGTGCAGGCCGAGCTTGCTGCGACGGTAGAGAATGTCCTCCGCCGTCCGGGCCCATTCGCGCGCGCGCAGGTGGTCGACTTCGCGCGTCGTCAGCCCGCCGCCCAGGTCTTCGCCCAGATCCGCCAGCGACGCGCCCGCCGGCACCAGCGTCGCGACGTCCGTGCCATAGGCGCGCACCAGCCGCCGTAACACGGCGGCGGGAATCGCGGGACGCGCCTGCGCCAGTTCGGCCAGATAGGCGTCGAAATCGAGGAAATCGCCGCCGGGTAGCGTCGCGCCCGCGGTCCAGGCACCCGTCGCCGCCGGGAAGAAGCGCGCGAGCTGTGCCATCGCATGCTCGGCGAGCTTGCGATACGTCGTGATCTTGCCGCCGAAAATGCTCAGCATCGGCGGCGCTCCGTCTGGAGCGTCGAGATCGAGCACATAGTCGCGCGTTACCGCGGAGGCGTTCGCCGCCTTGTCGTCATAGAGCGGGCGGATGCCGGCATAGCTCCAAACGACATCGTCCGCCGCTACCGCGCGCGCGAAATAGCGGTTGACCGTGTCGAGTAGATAGCGCGTCTCGTCCGCGCTGATTTCCGCCCGTCCGGGCGCACCCGTCCATGGCTCGTCGGTGGTGCCGACCAGCGAGAATTCGCCTTCGTAGGGGATCACGAAGACGATACGGCGGTCGGGATTCTGCAGCATGAAGGCGTGATCGCCCTCGTACAGCCTTGGCAGCACAAGGTGGCTGCCCTTGATCAGCCGCACACCACGGTCGTTGCGGCTGTTGCCGGCGCGCTGCAGTACGTCTGCCACCCATGGGCCGCCGGCGTTCACCAGGACACGCGCGTGCACTTCGGATGTACCGTGGCCTGCCGCGCCGTCGTCCCCGCTTTCGATCGTGGCGATCCAATGCTCGCCCTCCCTGCGGGCGCTGACGAGCCGCGTTCGCGTGCGCACGATCGCGCCCCGCTCCGACGCGTCGCGCGCGTTGAGCACGACGAGCCGGCTGTCCTCGACCCAGCAGTCCGAATAGACGAAGGCCTTGCCCGCGCGGGGCGCGAGGCCCGCGCCGCATGCCGACCGCTCCAGCGCGATCGTCTCTGTACCCGGCAGCCGCTTGCGGCCGCCGAGATGGTCGTAGAGGAACAGCCCAAGCCGCACCATCCAGGCCGGACGCGGCGATTGGGTCTGTGGCAGCACGAAGCGCAGCGGCCAGATGATGTGCGGTGCCATGCCCCAAAGCCGCTCGCGCTCGATCAGCGCCTCGCGCACCAGCCGGAACTCGCCATATTCCAGATAGCGCAGACCGCCGTGGATCAGCTTCGTGGACGCGGAAGATGTGTGGCTGGCGAGATCGTCCTGCTCGACGAGCATCACCGACAGCCCCCGTCCTGCGGCATCGCGTGCGATCCCGGCGCCGTTGATCCCGCCTCCGACGATCAGCAGATCGATCTTCGTTTCCGCGCTCATATCGAACATATTGACGCGCAAATGAAAACAATCAACAACCAAATCGAACATGGAGAGGTATTCGATGGCAACGCACATCCTGGCGATCGATCAGGGTACCACCTCGACGCGCAGCGTGGTGTTCGATGCCGCCGCGCGCCGCGTCGCCACCGCGCAAACCGAGTTCGCGCAGCATTATCCCGAGCCAGGGTGGGTGGAGCATGACCCCGAGGATATCTGGCGCGACGTGTTGGCGACCGCGCGCGAGGCGATCGACAAGGCGGGCCTTTCCGCGGCTGACATCGCCGCGATCGGCATCACCAATCAGCGCGAGACCACGGTCGTCTGGGACCGCGAGAGCGGCAAGCCGCTTCACAACGCCATCGTGTGGCAGGATCGCCGCACCGCATCCGTTTGCGCCAAGCTAAAGGCATCGGGCGCCGAGGATGACGTGCGCGCACGGACCGGCTTGCTGCTCGATCCGTATTTCTCCGCGACCAAGATAGGCTGGATCCTCGACCATGTCCCCGGCGCGCGCGAGCGCGCGGCGCGCGGCGAGCTTGCCTTCGGGACGATCGACAGCTTCCTGCTGTTTCGCCTGACCGGGGGGGCGGTGCATGCGACCGACGTCACCAACGCGTCGCGGACGTTGCTGTGGAACATCCACGAAAACTGCTGGGACGAGACGCTCTGCGCGCTGTTCGACATTGCGGTCGAGATGCTGCCCGAGGTCCACGACAATGCCCATTGTTTCGGCAGGACCGCGCCGGGCCTGTTCGACGCCGCCATTCCGATCACGGGCATAGCCGGCGACCAGCAGGCGGCGCTGTTCGGACAGGCTTGCTTCGCGCCCGGCACGGCAAAGTCGACCTACGGCACTGGCTGCTTTCTGTTGCTCAACACCGGTGAGTCGGCGATCACGTCCGAACACCGGCTGCTGACCACGCCAGCGTATCGGCTGAACGGCCGCACCACCTATGCGCTCGAAGGTTCGATCTTCGTCGCGGGCGCCGCGATCAAATGGTTGCGCGACGGCATCGGCGTCATCACCCATGCGCGCGAAACCAATGACATGGCTACCCAGGTCCCCGACAGTCATGGCGTGTACATGGTTCCGGCCTTTGTCGGGCTCGGGGCGCCGCACTGGGAGCCGGAGGCGCGGGGCGCGATCTTCGGACTCACGCTCGGCGCAACGCAGGCGCATCTCGCGCGCGCCGCGCTCGAGGCCGTCGGCTATCAGACGCTCGACCTGGTGACCACGATGGTTAGCGACGGCGGCACGAAGCCGGCCATGCTCCGCGTCGACGGCGGCATGGCGGCGAACGACTGGCTGTGCCGCTTCCTCGCCGACCTGCTCGAGGTGCCCGTGGAGCGCCCGGATGACCTCGAGACGACCGCGCGGGGCGCGGCGTTTCACGCAGGCCTCGCGGTCGGGCTGTGGTCCGGACTCGACGAATTGGAGCGGCTGTGGGCGCGCGAGGCATGCTTCGAGTCGGCGATGGAAGCCGATCACCGCGAGCGCCTGGTGGCGGGCTGGCAGGACGCGCTGTCTCGGGTGCTCCGCTAGAGCCTGATCCACGTGCGTGGAAGCGGCGCCGGCCCTCACCCCCACCCGGCCGCCCATCCAGGATACGCTGCGTGGGCGGCCGGGTGGGGGTGAGGGCCGGTACCGCGCCGATCCAGCTTTGCTGGATCGCACATCAGGCCACCACGCTGCTCCCTTATCCCCCCAAGCCGGTCGGTGCCCGCGCGCGTTGTCCCACGCCGCGCGCGATAAGACGTTGCGAGCGTGTTCAGCCGCAATACAATGTGTGCGGGCAATGGCTTACGGGGAGGATGATTGGCGATGTCGCATAGCGTTCGAACCGAAACCGTGGCGGCGGACATGGACCGCATCTTTCAGCCGCTCGCTGGGGTGACGGCGGGCCGCCATCCGTCGCCCAACCCCGTCGCCCGTCGAGAGCGGCGACGATCGCGCTGGTGGCTGCTGACCCTGCCGCCTTTGGTGGTCGCTGCCGGCACGGCCCTGGGCCTTACCGCCATCCACGAAGGCTGGCAGCCGCCGGTCGCCGCGCTCCGCTCCGCGGCGCCTACTGCTCCTCAAAAACGGGCAATCGACCAAGCGGCGCCCGCCGGCCCGCGTGTGACGGACGCGCCGACCGCCGTCGCGCCCGCCTCGCTGCCGGATACCGGCGTCGCTATGGACCCAGGCGGCACCGACGATGCCCAAACGGCCGTCCTGCGCGACGATCGCACGCCACCCGCCGCCGCCGATCTGCCGCGCGTAGCCCGTCAGCCGGTGCGGCCGATCGACCGCGCGACTCGGATCGTGACGGTGCGCGTTCCCGACAGGGTCCGCGGCGGTGGCGGGCGTGCCAGCGACTCCGGCTGCCCGCCGAACAGTCCGGAGAACCGCTGCATCTACCAGGACGTGCTCAACGCGCATGGCCGCCTGTATCGCGCGTATGAGCGCGCCCGGGTGCGCGGCGTGAGCAGTCGCGACCTCACGGTCATCGCGCGACGCTGGCGCGAGGCGCGCAACCGGGCGGACGACGATCCCGACGGCGCGATCCGCCGCTACAACCAACTGGCCGATCAGCTCGACGATCTGACGGAATCCGTGCCATGACGGGAGCCGCCGTGTCCGCGCTGCCGCGCGCCGACATCACCTGGATCGCCGATCATCCTCCATCGGCCCGAGCGGCGACTACCGACGGTAGGGTGGTCTATGCGATTGGCGATATCCATGGCTGCTACACGCAACTGGTCGCGCTGATCGAAGAGATCGTCGCCGACATCGCGCGCACGGGCGAGGGCCGGTCGGCATCGCTCATCTTCATGGGCGATTATGTCGATCGCGGGCCGGACTCGGCGAAGGTGCTCGATGCCCTGGTATGGATGAAGCGACAGGCGCCGTTCGATGTCGCCTTCCTGCGGGGCAACCACGAGGCGATGTTGCTGCAGTTCCTGGAGCGGCCCGACCGGGCGCTGCCCTGGTTGGAGCACGACGGGATCGGCACGCTCGCCTCCTATGGCGTGGCAGCGGGGCCGGAGGACGATTGTTTTCAACTACGCGATCGTCTGCTCGATGCCATGCCGGCGGCGCATCTGGCGCTGCTGCGTGGCCTGCCGGTGCGGGTGATCCGTGGCACCTATGTCTTCGTCCATGCCGGCTTGAGGCCCGGCGTCGCGCTGGCACGGCAAAGCGACGACGACTGCCTGTGGATCCGCGACGAATTCCTGCGCAGGGATTATCGGTTCGAGAAGATCGTCGTGCACGGCCATAGCTGGCGGTCCGAGTTGCCCGAGGTCACCGACCATCGGATCGGGATCGATACGGGCGTCTATGCGACCGGCGTCCTCACGGCCGTGCGGCTGGACGGCGCCGAGATCGCGTTCGCACAGGCGCGGCTGGATCCCGATCGTGACGCGGCTGCGAACCGCGCGCCATCCGAGGACGGCATGGGGTCGTGAGACCCACGGCCAGCGTGAAAGGCGTGACCAGGGTGTCGGTGTCATGAAAGCCGTCGCCGCGCCATCCCCTACGCATGCGGACCACGTTCGACGCTCTTGTCCGGTCGCCGGCCAGCGGCCCTGGGCGCTCTACACGCGCTGACCGGCCGCGCCCGGCGGGGGCAGAGCGTGGGCGGGGACCCGTGGCGCGAAGGTCGTCAGCAGCGCCGTGCGCGCGAGCGTGCGCTAAGGCCGATGTCGTGCGGGGATGCGGCGCCATCGGTCATGTGCACCGGCAGGATGGCGCCGTCCGCGGCATAATGGATTCGATCGATCGCGACCTGCCGCTCGCCACGCAGCGGCATCGGCCCGGGCGCCTGGTCCCACCGGTGGTAGACGATCAGCCATTCGCAATCCGGGGTACGGACGAAGCTGTGGTGTCCCGGTCCCTGATGGCTTGCGTCGCTCTGCAGGATGGGGCCCCGATAGCGCCATGGGCCGAGCGGCGACGGCGCGGTGGCATAGTGGACGGAATAGTCGGGGCCATTCCAATGGCCGTGGCTGTAGGAGAGATAATAGACGCCGCGGCGCTCGTGCATGAACACGCCCTCGGTGAACTGCGGCGGCTGGTCCACGTGCTCCTCGCGCGCGATCGTCACCATGTCGGGCTTCAGTCGCCAGACGCGCAGTCGTGCCCCGGCGCTGCCGCCCGCATAGAGGTAGCTGCGGCCCGTTCGCGGATCGGTAAAGACCATGGGATCGATAGCCTCGAACCCGTTGCCGCCGGTCACCAGCGGCTTGCCACTGTCGCGATAGGGGCCGCCGGGCCGGGTTGCGACCGCGACCCCGATGCGGCTGGGCGTCGGATTCTGCGGTCCCACCGAATAATAGAGGTACCATCGCCCATTGTGCCGCGCGACGCCCGGCGCCCACAGGAAGTGGTCGGGCGCGCCATCCTTGCCGATCCAGCCGATGTCGTCGCGGCGAAGCAACACGCCCCTGCTGCGCCACGACCTGAGGTCGCGCGACGAGAAGGCGCCGAACCGGTCGGCGCTCCAGCTGCCGCCCGGCCCGCCGGTCGGAAAGACCCACATCGCCCCGTCGATGATCATCGCATGGGGGTCCGCGCCCTGGAACTGCGGATTGTCCGCCGCGGCCATCGTGGCACACGAGAGCGATCCGATCAGAAGCAGACGGCGGGCAAGGCGGCTGATGCGCATCACGTCTATCCCGTTCAGAAGCGGAACCGGATACCGAGCGAGTAGCTGCGCTCGAGATACAGGACCTGGCGAAGGTAGCTGTCCCCCGTATCGTACTGGCGGGATCGCTGGATCGGGTTGCCGAGAAGGTTCACGATGTCGAAGGCCAATGTGATGTTCGGCACCGGCGTGACCGACGTCGAGAAGTCGAGCTGGCCGCGGCCTTCCTCGATCGTCGGATGCGCGATCGGGTCGAACGTCTCGAACGTATAGTAAGAGACGAAGCGCGAGCGATAGTTATAGGCGAGGCGCGCCGAGAATTGCGGCTTCTCGTACAGCGCGACGATGTTGTACGCCCATTTCGATACGCCCGGGAACGCCTGTTGCTGGTTGTTGTACGATGCGGCGAAGTTGGGCTGCAGGTCGCCCTTGGCATCGATGTACGTACCGTTCGCCTGGATGCCGAAGCCGCGTGCCCAATCGGGCAGCCCGGCGATGTCGAGGAAGCTGGTGAACTGCACCTCCGCGCCCTGCAGGCGGGTGCGGCCGAGGTTGACCGGCTGGTCGATCGCGATCAGGCCATAGGTCGGGTCGCGGAAGACGTTGTTGACGGTGGCGAGGAAGCCCTTGACGTCGTGCCGGAACACCGCCGCGCTGAAGAAGCCCGAGCGCGAGAAGTAATATTCGAGGCTCGCGTCATAGTTGTTCGACACCAGCGGCTGCAGGTTGGGATTGCCCTGCGATCCGCCGCGGGCACAGTTGCGGCTGTTGTACGTTGCGCTGGTCGGATCGAGGCAGGGGCTGCCGGCCGGGAAGGTCGGCGGCGTGCCAAGCGACAGGTTCGGCCGCAGGTCGATGAAGTTCGGGCGCGTACGCGTCTTGGTATAGGCCAGCCGCATCTGCAGCCCGTCGCTGAATGCGATGCGCGCGCTGCCGTTGGGCAGATAGTCCGTATATTCGTTGGTCGCGGTGTTCGGCGACACGACGCCAGCGATGTTCTGCTGCGCCAGGATGCGATCCTTCGTCTTCACCACGCGGAGGCCCGCGAGGCCGTCGATCGTGATTCCGCCGAGATCGAAGCCGTATTTCAGCTGGCCATAGGCGGCATAGGACTTCTCGTTCGCCCGGAACTGCTGCGTCGGATCGAAGGCGACCGTACCCGCCGGCTCGAGGAAGAACGCCCGCAGCGCGGCGAGGTTGTTGCGGATGCTGTCGCGGGTAATCGCCGCATAGGCGACGTTCGGCTGGCCGTTGTTATAGGTGAAGCCGGGCAGCGTGGTGCGAACGTCCGCGCCGGGCAGCGAGGTCAGCGGGATCTGGCGATCCTCGAAGAACACCGGCCCGGTCGTCGCCGTGCCGGGAACGGCGACGTTGTTGTAGATGTTGCCGAAATCACGGCTGGCGTCGCGATCGTCGTAGCGGACGCCGAACTGCAGCCGCTTAAGGAAGCCGGTGTCGAAATCATAGGACAGGTCGGCGCGCGACTGCCAGTCCTTGCCGCTGACCACGGTCAGTTCCTGGTAGAGACCGCGGGCGACGAAGTTCGCCGGATCGGCGATCGAATAGTTGACGAACGTCTGCGACGGACCGCCGTCTAGGCTGTTCGGCAGGTTGAAATAGGAGACATGGGTCGGCGAGCCGCGGGTCGCGTAGTCGACGTTGACCAGGTCGGCGGTATAGGTGCTGTCCGTGTAGGCGACGTCGCCGGAAATGGTCAGGCGATCACGCTTCCAGTTGAAGCCGGCACCGCCCTGGTAGGTGTCGGTCGCACCGTTGAACGAGCCCGTGTACCCGTCGGGGCGCACGGCTCCGGTGACGGTGGCGGACGAAATCTGGTTGGTGCCCGGGATGGTGGTGATGTTCGACAGGGTTATCCCGCCGAAGTTCGGGATGAACATCCAGCGGTTGTAGTCTTTCGAGCGGAAGCCCTGGTACAGACCGTCGGCGTAGATTTCGAGATCAGGCGTCGGCTTCCACTGGAACGCGGCATTGGCCGAAGGGCGGTAGCGCGCGCCATAGCCCAGGAAATTCCCCTGCGCGTCGGGGAAGCGCAGACCTGCAGGCTGCCCCGGCGCGTTGTTCGCGTCGGTGGTGGCGATCACCACCGATTGCTCGCGCGACGAGTCCATGAAATTGATGCCGACGTACGAGGCGTTGAGCAGCAGCCCCATCTCGCCGATGCCGGTCTGCCAGCGGTCGCTGATCAGCAGATTGCCGTTGGGGACGATCCGTTCCGATTGCTGCGACAGCACGCCGTTGAGCGACCCCGACAGTTCGAAGCCGTTGAAGTCGAACGGCTTGCGGCCGCGCACGTTGATCTCGCCGGCGATGCCGCCCTCGATCTGGTTCGCGGTGCCCGATTTGTAGACTTCGAGCGCGGCGACGGTGCCGGCGGGGAAGTCCTGGATCTGAACGAACCGCCCCTCTGCCGTGAAGATCTGGCGGCCGTTATAGGTCGTGGTGAGATCGGGGAGGCCGCGTACCGTGACGCCCGCGGACTCGCCGCCGCCACGCGTCACGGCGACGCCAGCGACACGCTGCAGGGCCGACGAGGCGAAGGTGTCCGGCAGCTTGCCGATATCCTGCGCGACGACCGCATCGACGATGCCGTCGGACGTGCGCTTGATCGCCTGCGCCGACTCGAGGCTGCGGCGCAGGCCGGTAACGACGATGTCGCTGCCATCGGTCGGCGTCTGCTGTACCGAGTCGGCGGCGGCGGGGTCCGTGCTCTGGTCGGAGGCGACATCCGGCTTGGGCAGATCCTGCGCCCCGCTCTTGGTCTGCGCGACAGGCGTGCCGTCGGTCTGTGCGGCCGCGGGCAAGCATCCCAGCAGGGCCACCATGGCTACCGACGCGTGCAACATCCCCTTGGCGTTCATATCCCCTCCTATTGCCGCCGGTCGGTTGGTTCCGAAGGTCTGGCGGCGGTTTCGTAACGCGACCTGACGCATCTGCCAACCGCTATTTGTCTGATTAGTTATAAAGTTCGCACTTCTGCCCTTGTCTTGGCCGGGGCATGCCGCGATGATGGAGCCGCCCCGGAGAATGGGCGGGCGGCACGCGCCGCAAGAGGGAGAGGGAGAAGCGATGAGGCAATTACCGGTCGCGGATATCGTATATTCCAAGCGTCTTACGGCGGTGTCCTCGCGCTGCGGCCTGGATGCGGTGCCGTTTTGCATTCTGTCGATGGTCCAGGCGAACACGCCGTTTGGCGGCCTTTCGTACGGTGCCGACGCCGCCCGACGCACCATTTATCTTGCCTGACAAGCCGACTCGCCGGTCCATCGTTGGTCCGGCTGGCGGGTCGTCCCGCGTAACAGGAGCTTCATCATGAAACCGTTTTATACGCTGCTTCTCGCATCCGCCGCGGTGCTTGCCGCAACGCCGGCGTCGGCGCGCGAGCGCTGGAGCGCGGCGCAGGCGAACGCCTGGTATGCGCGCCAGCCATGGCTAGTCGGATCCAATTACGCGCCGGCCAGCGCGATCAACCAGCTGGAGATGTGGCAGGCGCAGACCTGGGATCCGAAGCGCATCGACAGCGAATTCGCGCTGGCACAGGGCATCGGCATGAACACGATGCGCGTGTTCCTGCACGACCAGCTCTGGGCGCAGGATCCGGAAGGGTTCAAACGGCGGATCGACGAATTCCTGACCATCGCGCACCGCCATGGCATCCGACCGCTGTTCGTGCTGTTCGACAGCTGCTGGGATCCCGACCCGAAGCTGGGGCCACAGCATCCGCCGATCCCCGGCGTCCACAACTCGGGCTGGGTGCAGGGACCCGGCATGGCGGGGCTGCGCGACCGGGCCGGCTGGCCGCGGTACAAGGCCTATGTCCAGGGCGTGATCGGCGCGTTCAAGGACGACGATCGTATCCTCGGCTGGGATCTGTGGAACGAGCCGGATAATCCCGCCGACCAGTACAAGGGACAGGAGGGCAAGGAGCCGCTCGTGCGCGCCATGCTGGCGCAGGTGTTCGACTGGGCGCGCGCGGCCGACCCCGCGCAACCCGTCACCTCCGGCGTCTGGTGGCACGATGACTGGTCGCCCGATGCGGGCAAGCAGACGCCGATGGAAAAGCTGCAGCTCGGCCAGTCCGACGTCATCACGTTCCACGATTATAACTGGCCCGAGATATTCGAGCGGCGCGTGCGGCAGCTGATGCCCTACGGTCGCCCGGTGATCTGCACCGAGTTCATGGCGCGCGGCAACGGATCGACGTTCGACACAGTGCTGCCGGTTGGCAAGCGGCTCAACGTCGGCATGATCAACTGGGGCTTCGTCGACGGCAGGACGCAGACACGGCTGCCATGGGACAGCTGGAAGAAGCCCTATACGATGGACGAGCCGACGGTCTGGTTCCACGAGGTGTTCCGCGCGGACGGCACGCCCTATCGCCAGGCGGAGACGGACCTGATCCGGCGACTGAGCGCGGCGCCGAAGGGCGTCGTGCCGCAGCCCGCTGTCGCGGCGGCGCCGGTCGCGGCCGCGCGACGCGGACGGCGCTGAGCCGGTGACCATGCGGCCGGCGCAGGCATGGGTGGCGGCGATCGCCGCGATGACGTCGGCGACCGGCTGGGCGGAGGAGCGCGCCGCCCCGACGACGCCGGTCGCGCCGGTCGCCATCGCGGGGGCGACGCTTTATCCCCGTGCCTTCGAGGTCAGGCAGAATGCGCGGTGGAAGGGGCGGCTGATGCTGGCGACGCTCGCCGGCATCCTCCAGAGCGGCGACGAGGGCCGCAGCTGGGCGCCGGTGTCGCCTATCCCGCAACCTGCGGGTACGACCGAACGCTGCTGCGGCGTGCTGTACGAAGTGCCGCGGCGCGTCGGCGACCTCGCCGCCGGCAGTTTCCTCTACGCGGCGACATACCATCTGGGGCGGCAGACGACGATCCGCGTCTATCGCAGCGACGACGGCACGCATTGGCGACCGCACAGCGAACTCGCTACGGGTGGGCCGATCGGCACGGGCGTGTGGGAGCCGCAGTTCGACGTGGCGCGCGACGGTGCGCTGGTGGTCTTCTGGTCCGACGAGACCGATCCGTGCTGCAGCCAGCGACTGCGCCGTGCGCGCAGCTATGACGGAGTGACCTGGCGCGACACGGGCGATCTGGTGCGTGGCCACCGGCAGGCGGATCGTCCCGGCATGGCGACGACCGCGCGGATGGCGGACGGACGGACCGCGATGACCTATGAGATCTGCGGACCGGGCCGATGCGCGGTGTATATCCGCTATTCGCGCGACGGCTGGGACTATGGCGATCCGCGCGACCCCGGTGTGCGGGTCCAAACCGCGGCAGGGCAATATCTGGCCCATGCGCCGACCGTCGCGGCAAGCGGCGACCGGCTGCTGGTGGTGGGGCAGATGGTCTTCGAAGCGGACGACAGCGTCTCGCCGCTCAACGGGCGGGTCGTGCTGGAGCAGCGCGGCGGACAGGGGCCGTGGCGGACGACCGCGGCACCGGTGCAGGTGCCAGCCGCCTACGACAATTACTGCCCCAATTATGCCAGCATGCTGGTGCCGCGCGACGGTGGCCGGACATTGATGGAGATCGCGTCGGCCTATGACGCGGAGCATCGCTGTCGCGCCTATCTGGGGAAGCGGGGGATGCGATGACGATAGGAACGATCACGGCACGGGTGGCGGCGATGCTAGGCGGGTGTCTGGCGCTCGCGGCCGTGGCGCAGACGCCGTCGCTGCCGCTGGCGGGGGACGTGGCGCCCGTGCACGATCCCGTCATCATTCGCGCGCCAGACGGCTATCACGTCTTCTCGACCGGGATCGGGCCGGACGGGCAGGGCATAATGTCCGCTCGCCGGTCGCGCGATCGCATCCACTGGGAGCGGGAGCGGCCGCCGTTCAGCGCCATGCCCGCATGGGCGGCAAAGGCGATTCCCGGCGCGAAGAACATGTGGGCGCCCGATATCAGCTACGTCGATGGTCGCTACCGCCTGTATTATGCCGTCTCCACCTTCGGGTCGAACCACTCGGCCATCGGTCTTGCCACCAGCCGCAGCCTGGACCCGAACGCGCCCGATTACGGCTGGCGCGACGAAGGCATGGTGGTGATGTCTACCCCCGCCGACGATTACAACGCGATCGACCCCGCCTTCCTGGCGGACGCGCAGGGGCGACAGTGGCTATCGCTCGGCAGCTTCTGGACGGGGCTCAAGCTGTTTCCGCTCGATCCGCATACCGGCAAGCTGCTCCACCCCGGCGCGAGGCCGATCGCGATCGCCCGGCGTCCGGTCCCAAGCGGCGCGCCGTCCATCGTCGAAGCGCCGTACATCTTCGCACATGGCGGCTGGTACTGGCTGATCGCGTCCTACGATTACTGCTGCAAGGGCGTGAACAGCACCTATTACAGCGTCATCGGCCGCTCGCGCCGCGTCGAGGGGCCGTATCTGGGCAAGGACGGCAGCGCGATGATGGCAGGTGGCGGCACCATCCTGCTCCGTGCCGACCTTCAGGAAAAGCAGCGGTTCCGCGGGCCGGGCCATGTCGGCCACGTCCGTGACGCGGACGGCACAGACTATATCGTCTACCACGCCTATGATCGCGAGCGAAACGGTGTGCCGACCCTGCGGCTGGCGCGCCTTCGCTGGGGCGCGGACGGCTGGCCCGTCGCCAGCGAAGAGGGAGAGGCACGATGACCATCGATACCGGGCGCCGTCTGTTCGTGGCAGGCGCGCTGACGTTGCTGGCGGAGCCGGCGCTCGCCGCAGCGGAGCCACGCCGCGAGACGTTTCCGGACCCGCTCGTCCGGCAGCGCGCCGATGCGCAGGTGTTCCGACACACCGACGGCTGGTATTACATGACCGCCTCGGTCCCCGAATACGACCGGCTCGTGCTGCGCCGCGCGCGATCGATCGCCGGCCTGTCCACCGCGAGCGAGACGGTGCTGTGGCGGCATCCAGCCAGCGGGCCGATGTCGGGGTTCATCTGGGCGCCCGAACTGCATCTGATCGACGGGCACTGGATCATGTACTTCGCCGCCGGGCCGAGCGGCGGCGGCGCGGACGTCTTCCGCATCCGTACCTTCGCGTTGCGCTGCGATGGTCCCGATCCGATGACCGGGCGCTGGTCGGAACTGGGTCAGTTGCAGACCCCATGGGACAGTTTCACGCTCGACTCGACGAGCTTCGTCCATCGCGGAACCCGCTATCTCGCCTGGGCGCAGCGGGAGCCCGGCATCGACACCAACAGTAACATCTACCTCGCACCGCTCGCGACGCCACTGACGCTGGCGGCCCCACCCGCGCGGCTGACCGTCCCGATGCTGCCCTGGGAGATACGCGGCTACAAGGTCGCGGAGGCACCGGCCCTGCTCGCGCATGGCGGCAAGCTGTTCCTGACCTATTCGGCGAGTGCGACCGACGCGCGCTATTGCATGGGAATGCTGACCGCCGATGGGGACAGCAACATCATGGATCCGGCGAGCTGGGCGAAGTCGCAGCAGCCGGTGTTCCAGACTTCGGTCGCGAACCGGCGCTTCGGTCCCGGCCACAACAGCTTCACCGTGGATGAACATGGTCGCGACGTGCTGATCTATCACGCGCGCGATTACGACAAGATCGTCGGCGATCCGCTGTTCGATCCCAACCGGCATACGCGTGCGCAGTATTTCAGCTACCGTGCCGACGGCAGCCCGGACTTCGGCGTTCCCGGCGCGAGGGTCTGACACAATAGGAGTTGCGAGGAACGCTCGGCGGGAGCGACGCATATAGCGTCCGGACCAGCTAGCGTCCGGACCAGCCGCTGGCGGGACCCGTGCGGCCCGGCCTATCCCGGCAAGGGGCAGGATTCCGGACGCGTGGTGGGTAGGGCACGATCGCCGCGCAGGTCGGCCCCGCTGCGGACGGTCGGCTCCGCGCCTTCGCCCAGGCCGCGCCACAGCGCTGCGTTGAACGCGGCCGTGTCGAGATGGTCCTCCGTCCTGAAATCCTGCCCGCGCATCGCCGCCGTCCACCATCCGGCGGTCCGTCCGGGGCAGCCGACCGTCGCCGCCACGCGCGCGGCGAAGCGATCGGAGGGGATCGGCAGCTTCGTCGCGCGCAGCACGTCCGCCGCCTCGGCGCGGTAGGTCCATGCGGTCTGCGCCGGGTCGAAGAGATCCGCCATCGGCATGGCGAGCGCATCGTTGAGGCCGAGCGGTCTCAGTCCCAGGACAGCCTCGATCGTCCGCAGCATGTTGACCGTCGTATAGCGGGTCGAGACCAGCGCGCGCTGGCGGACATAGGGCCCGACGACGAACGCCACGCTGCGCCGGGCATCGACATGGTCCGCGCCATTCTGCGCATCGTCTTCGATCACGAACACGAGGGTCGAGCCTGCCGCCCGGCTATGCGCGATCCGCTCCACCACCATGCCCAGCGCATAGTCATTGTCGGCCATCTGCGTCTCGACGGTGTCGACGCCGTCCACCGCGTCCTTGAAATCGCCGAAATGATCGTGACTGAGGCGCAGCAGCGTCAGCGCGGGAAGCGTGCCGGCCGTATCGGCGGCGTCGAATTCGCGCTGCCACTCCAGCACGCGCCAGTAATCGGCGAGTTTCTGGTCGAAGCCGCGGAAATACGGATCGCTGCGGCTCGCGAGCAGGCGGTCGCCGGGCGTGTAGATGCGGCGGTGCTCCTTCCACGGTTCGCGTACCACAGGTACCGCGCCCGGTTCGCCGGTGTCGTAGATCGACGCATCGGAGAAGCCGTAGTTGCGCACGGTCAACCCCGCGCGGATGGCGGCGTCCCACAGGAACCCCTGTCCGGGCTTGTCGTCGTCTTCGGGGTCCGGCGCCGTCAGCAGCGCGGGCCCTGGCAGCAGGTCGGGGTCGCGGGAGAGCTTGGGGTTCGTCGCTAGTCGTTCGGCGGGCGTCTGCTGCGCGTAGACGAAGCGATCCGCCTCTTCCGCCTCATAGGCGAGGCCGCGCTGCGCGTAATTCACCGGCGCGGTCTTTTCGAGCAGGTCGGGCACGCGCGCCGCTGTCGACCAGGTCCAGCCGGTGCTCGACTGCTCGCCGGAGTCGTAGAAATTGTCGAGCGTGACGAACTGGCGCGCGAGCTGGTGATGGTTGGGGGACAATGCGCGGCCCAGGATCGCGAGATGCGGGTCGCCATTGCCGATCTCCAGGTCGCCGAGCACCTGGTCGTAGGTGCGGTTCTCCTTTATGATGAAGACGACGTGCTTGATCCGTGCGCGGATCGCCGCCATCCGCGCCTCGGCTGCGGCACGGTCCGCCCCGCCCGGCAGGCCGATATTGGCCGCCACCTGCAGCGTCGTTGCGGCAAGGACGGGATCCCGTGGCATTGGGAACTGCAGCAGTCCCGCTTTTTCCAGCTGGAAGATATATTGGTTGGCCGCGCCGCAGGCGTTCGGCTGTCCGCGGTAGATGGCGAGCTGCGGCGCGCAACCGTTCGGATTGGGGCCCGGCGGGCTCTTGCGGTTCACGACGAAGACGCGCGCGCCATCGGCGCTGGTCGCGACCGCGCTGGGATACCAGCCGGTCGGGACGAGGCCCGTGACGGCCCCGCCGCCCGCCGAAGGCGCGACCACCGCCACCGCATTGATGCCGCCGAGCGTGACGAGCAGCCGTCCGTCCGGCAATTGCGCGAGGCCGTTGGGATTGAGCCCCTTGCCGAGCGCGGGTGCCGCCAGCGCGGCGGGCAGCGTCAGGCGCGGCTCGGCGGCGAGGCGCCCCGCGGCGAGGTCGACGATCGCGAGCCGATCGGCATTGTCCTCGGTCGCGAACAGGCGGTGCTGTCGCTTGTCGATCAGCAGCGCGGTGGGCGCGCCGAGCGTCGCGACGCGCGCGGTCACGCGAACGCCTGCGTCGCCGACCGACAGTGCCACGAGCTGGCGGTCGCGCGGCGCGGATACCCAGGCGTGGCCCGTATCGGTCCAGGCGATCGCAAAGGGGTTTTCGCCGCCGGCGACCCCGCTCTGGCTCGGGTCGATCTTGCCGGGACGCAGATCCTGCTCCGCGACGACACGGCGCGCGGCGAGGTCGACCAAGCTGACCGAATCGTTGTAATAATTGGCGACGAGGGCGCGGCGCCCGTCCGGGCTGACCGCGACGCCCGCCGCCTGCGGCTTGACGTCCGCGCCGAGCCCGACAGCATGGCCGAGGGGGATCGTTCCGGCCGCCGCGAAGGTCGCGCCGCGACGAGCGAACAGGTGCAACGTATCGTCCACGCCCCCGCCGACGACGAATCCACCGCCGTCCGGGCGCCAGGCGATCCCGCCGAAGCTGTTGGGCACCTGCAGCGACTGGATCAACCGGCTGCCACGCGCATCGATCCGGTAGCGCAGCACGAACTGCGTCGACTGCGCGGCGACGACCTTGCCATCGGGCCCGTTGAAGCGATTGAAGCCGCTCGTCAGCACCAGCATCTCGCGCCGGTCGGGACTGACCGCAATCGCCGCCGCGCCGTCGGCCACGGTTGCGGGCTGGGGACCCGCATGAGTCACCAGCGGCTCGAATCGCGCGCCGGGCGCCGCGGTGGGCGTCAGTCGCTGGCCCGTCGGCAGCGCCTGTCCGCTGGAATCCTGCAAGGGCGAAGAAGCGGCAACGCCGGGTGCGGCGACAAGGACGAGGGCGCAAAACAGACGCAAGGCAGGCCTCCAATGGACAAGATGCCGCGATAGCGATGGTATATGACAGATCGCCGACTGGGCGCAGCGGGTTTTGACCATCTGTTGCCGATACTGAGAGCGCTATCATTGTTCGTCCTCGCCGACTATCGTCGGTCGAAACGGCGACGGGGCCAGCTCTTTGGCGACCGCGTGGCGAGTCGCTCGGGTGAACCGTGGAGCGGGAGGGGACGATGAGGATAGGGTTTCGCGCGGCGATGCTGGCCTGCGCAATGCTGTGGGCGGCACCGAGCGCGGCGCAGCAGGAGCGGGCGGTGACTGTCGACCTGGCGCGCCCAGGTGCACCGCTCGACCGGGCGTTCGACCTGTCGGTCGGCTCCGACTTCGCGGGCACCCTGTCGCGTGCCGACAGCCTGGCGCAGCTGCGCGTCGCGGTGGACGAGCTCGGCTTTCGTTATGTCCGCTTCCACGCTCCGTTCCACGACGCGCTCGGCACGGTGAAGCGGCAGGACGGGCGGATCGTCTACGACTGGCGCGGCCTGGACCGGCTGTTCGACGCCTTGCGCGCGCGGCGTATCCGCCCGTTCGTCGAACTCGGCTTCACGCCCGATGCGATCAAGACGTCGGACCAGACGATCTTCTACTGGAAGGGGAATACCTCCCATCCGCAGCCCGAGGCATGGCGTGCGCTGGTCGACGCGTTCGTCCGCCACATGCGCGCACGCTACGGCGCGGACGAGGTGCGGCGCTGGTATTTCGAAGTGTGGAACGAGCCCAACCTTGCCGGCTTCTGGGAGAAGGCGGACAAGGAAGCCTATTTCCAGCTGTACGAGGCGAGCGCCCGCGCGATCAAGGCGATCGACCAGGCCCTGAAGGTCGGCGGACCCGCGACGGCCGGGGCCGCCTGGGTGCCGGACCTGCTGGCGCGGACGGCCGCGCGCGACATCCCGATCGATTTCGTCACCACCCACACCTATGGCGTGGATGGCGGGTTCCTCGACGAAAAGGGGCAGGAGGATACCAAGCTGTCGGCCAGTCCGGATGCCGTGATCGGCGACGTGCGCCGGGTGCGCAGCGAGATCGACGCCACCCGCTACAAGGGGTTGCCGCTGTATTTCACCGAATGGAGCGCCAGTTACACCCCGCGCGATCCCGTCCACGACAGCTATATCAGCGCCGCCTATATCCTGCAGAAGCTGAGTTCCACACGCGGTTTGGCGCAGGGCATGAGCTATTGGACCTACAGCGACCTGTTCGAGGAGTCGGGGCCGCCGCCGACCCCGTTTCACGGCGGTTTCGGCTTGATGAACCGCGAGGGCATCCGCAAGCCGGCCTGGTTCGCCTATAAATATCTCCACGCGCTCACCGGCCGCGACGTGCCCATGGACGAGGCGCAGGCGATGGCCGCGACCGATGGCGTTCACACGGCCGTGCTCACCTGGGATTGGCGCCAGCCGCGACAGAACGTCAGCAATCGCCCGTTCTATACGAAGGTGTTGCCCGCCTTGCCCGACGCGCCGCGCTCCCTCCGCTTCACGGGCCTCAAACCGGGAAGCTACAGGCTGGCGTTGTACCGTACAGGCTTTCGCGCGAACGATCCGCAGACGCGTTGGCTGGAAATGGGATCGCCCACGACTTTGTCGCCGGCTCAACTCGCGGAACTGCAGGGGCTGACGCGCGACCTGCCGGAAGTGCAGCGCACCGTGACGGTCGGCGCCGACGGACGCTTTGTTTTGAGCGTGCCGCTGCGGAGCAACGACGTGGTGCTGGCGACGCTCGACCGTCTGCGCTGAGCCTGGGAGGGCCGCGGAGCCTGTCGGGCAGGGGCCGCGGGGGTTGATTCGTACGCCGTCGGCTGCCTATGCGCGAAAGCAACGGTCGCCCCGGGGGCGCGACACCGCGGCTTCGATGCCGCGGCGCGTGTCCTCGTGTTCGGCCATGCCATAGAGGGCGGACACGCTCGCAGGAGAGGCCATGTCATCGACGATCCAGGAACTCGACCGCCGCCGCGCCGCAGCGCGCCTGGGCGGGGGTGAGAAGCGCATCGCGGCGCAGCATGCCAAGGGCAAGCTGACCGCGCGCGAGCGTCTTGCCGTGCTGCTGGACGAGGGCAGCTTCGAAGAGGTCGACATGTTCGTCGAGCATAATTGCGTCGACTTCGGCATGGCGGACCAGGTGATACCGGGCGATGGCGTCGTCACCGGATCGGGCACGATCAACGGCCGGCTGGTCTTCGTGTTCAGCCAGGACTTCACCGTCTTCGGCGGCTCGCTGTCCGAGCGGCACGCGCAGAAGATCTGCAAGATCATGGACATGGCGATGAAGGTCGGGGCGCCCGTGATCGGCCTGAATGACTCGGGCGGCGCGCGCATCCAGGAGGGCGTGGCGAGCCTTGGCGGCTATGCCGAGGTGTTCCAGCGCAACGTGCTCGCATCGGGCGTGGTGCCGCAGCTCAGCCTGATCATGGGGCCGTGCGCGGGCGGCGCGGTGTACAGCCCCGCGATGACCGACTTCATCTTCATGGTGAAGGATTCGAGCTACATGTTCGTCACGGGCCCCGACGTGGTGAAGACGGTGACCAACGAGGTGGTGACGCAGGAGGCGCTGGGCGGCGCGGTGACGCACACCACCAAGACGAGCGTCGCCGACGTTGCGTTCGAAGACGATATCGAGGCGCTGCTCGCCGCCCGCGACTTCATCGACTTCCTGCCCGCCTCGAACCGCGAGCCCGTGCCCGAGCGGCCGACGGCGGATGCGTGGGACCGGATCGAGCCGAGCCTCGACACGCTCGTTCCGGCGAACGCCAACCAGCCCTACGATATGCACGAGCTGATCCGGAAGACCGTCGACGAGGGCGACTTCTTCGAGGTGCAGCCGGCGCATGCGGCGAACATCATCTGCGGCTTCGGCCGGATCGAGGGGCGCACCGTCGGTATCGTCGCCAACCAGCCGATGGTGCTGGCCGGCGTGCTCGACATCAATTCATCGAAGAAGGCGGCGCGCTTCGTGCGTTTCTGCGACGCCTTCGAGATCCCGATCGTGACCTTCGTCGACGTTCCCGGCTTCCTGCCCGGCACGGCGCAGGAGCATAACGGCATCATCAAGCACGGCGCCAAGCTGCTCTTCGCTTATGCCGAGGCGACCGTGCCCAAGATCACCGTGATCACGCGCAAGGCCTATGGCGGCGCCTATGACGTGATGGCGTCGAAGCATCTGCGCGGCGACCTCAACTACGCCTGGCCGACCGCCGAGATCGCGGTGATGGGCGCCAAGGGCGCGGTGGAGATCATCTTCCGCGGGCGGACGCCCGAGGAGATCGCCGAACGCACGGCGGAGTACGAAGCGCGCTTCGCCAACCCCTTCGTCGCGGCGAGCAAGGGGTTCATCGACGAGGTGATCCAGCCGCATTCCACCCGTCGCCGCATCGCGCTAGGCTTGCGCAAGCTGAAGAACAAGGCGCTGGAGAATCCGTGGAAAAAGCATGACAACATTCCGTTGTGAGCAACCCTCCTGCACATTATAAGGTCATGTGAAGGAGTGCGGCGATGCAGACGGAACGTGTGACCTTTCTGACAACCCCCGACCACAAGGCGGCGTTGGATGCCTTCGCGCGGGGGAGTGGCATGTCGGTGGGGCATCTCGTCCGCGAGGCGACCAGCCGGTACATGGCGGAAGGAGAGATCAGCGAAGAGGAGGAGCTCTCGCTGCTCGTCGACGAGCTGAACGTCGCCGTGCCGAAGATGGTAGCGGACATCGACGCGGCGATCCGCGCGATCGAAGAGTCCAATGCTCGCGTCGACGCGGTTCTCGCGGGAGAGGTCAAGCGCTCGTGAGCACGCTCGGAGATACCGTGAAGGCGGTGCGTGCCGTCCTGCTGTTGCAGGAGAAGCTCGCCGACCTGACGAAGACCGTCGAGCAGCAGGGCGCCAAGCTGTCGCAGATGGCAAATGCCCACGCGGACCTGCGAGACCGGGTCAGCCGCCTCGAAGGGGTGATCGAAGGCGCGGCGATGGCAACCCGCCAGCGGAGATTGGAAGAATGAACCTCGGTCGTCTCAACCATGTCGGCGTCGCGACGCCCTCGATCGCCAAGTCTGTCGAGACCTATCGCACCCTGCTCGGCGCCGCGGCGATCGGGGAGCCGTTCGATCTGCCGGCGCAGGGGGTGAAGGTGTGCTTCGTCGACGCGCCGAACACGCAGATCGAGCTAATCGAGCCTTATGACGATGCATCCCCGATCGCCGGCTTCCTGAAGAAGAACCCGGCGGGCGGGCAGCATCACGTCTGTTTCGAGGTGCCCGACATCCACGCCGCGGTCGCGCATCTGACGGCGAATGGCGCGACCGTGCTCGGCGAGCCCCGCATCGGTGCGCACGGCACACCGATCGTGTTTCTCCATCCGCGCGACATGGGCGGCATGCTGGTCGAACTGATGGAAAGCCCGGCGGAGGGGCGTCACGGCTGATCCCCTTGAACCGAAGCCGCGCGCGGTCCATGGCCCCGACAACGACGCGGGCGGGCACGGCTTTGCCGGCGAACCTTGGAGATAGGGAGAGGCGGATATGGCCGTCGATCAATTGCTGACCGAGCGGCGCGGCGACGTGCTCGTGCTGACGCTCAACCGGCCGGACCGCCTCAATGCGGCGCCGCCGTCGCTGTTCGAGGCGATCACCGCGGCGGTCGCCGACCTTGACGGTGCGCGTGCGATCCTGATCCAGGGCGCTGGTCGGGCTTTCTGTTCGGGCGCGGATGTCGGCATGGGGGCGCTCGGCAGCGAGGATCCCGGTGCCGCGACTCATGCCGCGCTGACCCAATCCTACAATCCCGCCATTCTTGCGATAGCTGGTGCAAAGGTGCCGGTCATCACCGCGGTGCGCGGGCCGGCCGCTGGTATCGGCTGCAGCCTGGCCCTCGCTGCCGATTTCTGCATCGCGAGCGAGAGCGCGTATTTCCTGCAGGCCTTCGTCAACATCGGTCTGGTCCCCGACGGCGGCGCGAGCTGGCTGCTGCCGCGCCTCGTCGGGCGGGCGCGGGCGGCTGAGATGATGCTGCTGGGCGAGCGCTTGCCGGCTGCGAAGGCGCTGGACTGGGGCATGATACACAAGGTCGTCGCCGACGACGCGCTCGACGACACCGCCCTCGCGCTCGCGACGCGTCTCGCGGCCGGTCCGACGGTCGCGCTCGGCGCCATTCGCCGCGGCCTGGCGGCCGCTCTCGAAACCGATCTCGCCACGGCGCTGGCGCGCGAGGCCGACGATCAGCGTGCGATGCGCGGCACCGCCGATGCGATGGAGGGCGGCATGGCCTTCCTGCAGAAGCGCACCCCCGCGTTCAGGGGAGCGTGACGTGACGGAGATCGAGACGAACCTGGGCGAGGACGCGGGCAGCACGCGCGCGCCTGCGGCACAGCCCGAGCCGACACCGCGCCCGACCCTCGCCGACTGGCAGGCTGCCGCTACCAGGGAGGTGAAGGGCAAGGACCTGACCTGGCACACGCCGGAGGGGATCGACGTCAAGCCGCTCTACACCGCGGCCGACACCGAGGGCTGGGACCCGGGCCTCCCTGGCTTCGCGCCGTTCACGCGCGGTGTTCGCGCGTCGATGTACGCGGGTCGGCCATGGACGATCCGCCAGTACGCCGGCTTCTCGACTGCGGAGGAGTCGAATGCCTTCTACCGTCGCAACCTCGCCGCGGGGCAGAAGGGCCTGTCTGTCGCCTTCGACCTCGCGACGCATCGCGGCTATGACAGCGACCACCCGCGCGTGACGGGCGACGTCGGCAAGGCCGGCGTCGCGATCGACAGCGTCGAGGACATGAAGATCCTGTTCGACGGCATCCCGCTCGACCGGATGTCGGTCTCCATGACGATGAACGGCGCGGTGATCCCGATCCTCGCCTTCTTCATCGTCGCTGGCGAGGAACAGGGCGTCGACCGCAAGCTGCTCGACGGGACCATCCAGAACGACATCCTCAAGGAGTTCATGGTCCGCAACACCTACATCTATCCGCCCGAGCCGAGCATGCGGATCATCTCGGACATCTTCGCCTATACGTCGCGCGAGATGCCGAAGTTCAACAGCATCTCGATCAGCGGCTATCACATGCAGGAGGCAGGGGCGACGCAGCTCCACGAGCTCGCCTTCACCATCGCCGACGGCATCGACTATGTGAAATACGGCGTGGCGTCGGGCCTCGACATCGACAAATTCGCCGGGCGGCTGAGCTTCTTCTTCGCGATCGGCATGAATTTCTTCATGGAGGTGGCGAAGCTGCGCGCCGCGCGGGTGCTGTGGCATCGGGCGATGACGCAGCTGGGCGCGAAGGACGAACGCTCCAAGATGCTGCGCACCCACTGCCAGACGAGCGGCGTGTCGCTGACCGAGCAGGACCCGTACAACAATGTCATGCGCACGACGATCGAGGCGATGGCGGCGATGCTGGGCGGCACCCAGTCGCTGCACACCAACGCGCTCGACGAGGCGATCGCGCTGCCTACCGACTTCTCCGCGCGCATCGCGCGCAACACGCAGATCGTGCTGCAGGAAGAGACGGGGATGACCAAGGTCGTCGACCCGCTCGGCGGCAGCTATTACGTCGAGAGCCTGACGAAGAGCCTGGTCGACGGCGCCTGGGCGATCATCGAGCGGGTTGAGCGCGAGGGCGGCATGGCCAAGGCGGTCGCCGCCGGCTGGCCCAAGGCGATGATCGAGGAGGCGGCGGCGGCGCGGGCGGCGCGGGTCGACCGGGGCGAGGACGTGATCGTCGGCGTCAACAAATACCGTCTCGCGGACGAGGCGCCGATCGACATTCTCGACGTCGACAATGTCGCGGTGCGCGAGGCGCAGATCCGCCGCATCGAACGCGTCAAGGCGACGCGCGACGAGGCCGCGTGCCAGCGTGCGCTCGATGCGCTGCGCGAAGGCGCGCGGGGCGGTGACAATCTGCTCGCGCTTGCGGTCGAAGCGGCGCGGGCGCGTGCGACGCTGGGCGAGATCTCGGCGGCGATGGAGGACGTGTTCGGCCGGTTCGGCACGCATCCCAAGCCCGTGAAGGGCGTCTATGGCGGCGCCTATACCGACGACGAGCGCTGGGCGCGGCTGGTGCGCGGCGTCGAGGCGACCGAGCGCCGGCTCGGGCGCAAGCCCCGTATGCTCGTCGCCAAGATGGGGCAGGACGGGCACGATCGCGGCGCCAATCTGGTCAGCTCCATGTTCGGCGACCTCGGCTTCGAGGTCGTGCCGGGACCGCTGTTCCAGACGCCGAAGGAAGCGAGCGCGCTGGCGCTGGAGAAGCAGGTCGACGTCGTCGGCGCCTCGAGCCTTGCGGCGGGCCACAAGACGCTGATCCCCGAGCTGATCGGCCACCTGAAGGATGCGGGCCGTCCCGACATCAAGGTGATCGCCGGCGGCGTCATTCCGGCGCAGGATTACCAGATGCTGCGGGATGCGGGCGTGCAGGCGATCTTCGGTCCCGGCACGAACCTGATCAAGGCGGCGGAGGACGTGCTGCGCCTGCTCGGCCACAACATGCCGCCCGAGGAGGAAGCCGCGTGATCGAGGCGGACGACGCGCCGGAGGGCGAGCTGCCGTTCGGCCGGTCCTATGATTTCTTCAAGCATGCGACCGGCATCGCGCTCGTTTCGCTGGGCGGCGTCTTCGCCTTCGCCGACGGACAGGGCACGAGGTTCGAGCACAAGCAGCTGATCGTCATTCTCGGCTTCATCGGCCTGGCCGGCGTCGTCAGCCTGTTGATGGCCTCCCACCTCGCCGGCCTCGAGGTGACGCCGCAACCGCGCGCCAAGGTTGCGCGGGCGATCCGTATCGCGCAAGCGGCCGTCAGCCTCCTGCTTTCGGGCGGGGTCGGCGCGTTCCTGTACAACTTCACACCGGCGATCCTGACATGACCCGTAACGACTGGACCCGCGACGAGATCGCAGCCTTGTTCGACCTCCCGTTCGACGAACTGATGTGGCAGGCGCAGGGCGTGCATCGCGCGCATCACGCGCCGAGCCAGGTGCAATTGTCGACCCTGTTGTCGATCAAGACCGGCGGCTGCCCGGAGGATTGCGGCTATTGCTCGCAATCGGTCAGCGCGGAGAGCGGCGTCAAGGCGACCAAGCTGATGGACGTGCGTGCCGTGCTGCAGAAGGCGGCGCAGGCGAAGGACAATGGCTCGACCCGCTTCTGCATGGGCGCGGCGTGGCGCAATCCCAAGGACCGCGACATGGACGCGATCGTCGCGATGGTCGAGGGTGTGCGCGCGATGGGCATGGAGACCTGCATGACGCTCGGCATGCTCGAGCCGCATCAGGCGCAGCGGCTCGCGGCGGCAGGGCTCGATTATTACAACCACAATATCGACACCTCGCCGGAGCGGTACGGCGACGTGATCACGACGCGCACCTTCCAGGAGCGGCTCGACACGCTCGACGCGGTGCGGTCGGCGGGGATCAACGTCTGCTGCGGTGGCATCGTCGGCATGGGCGAGACGCGCGAGGATCGCGTCGGCTTCATCCATGCGCTCGCCACCTTGCCCGAGCATCCCGGCAGCGTGCCGGTCAATGCGCTGGTGCCGGTGAAGGGCACGGTGCTCGGCGACATGCTGGCCGACACGCCGCTCGCCAAGATCGACGACATCGAGTTCGTCCGCACCGTCGCGGTGGCGCGCATCACCATGCCCGAAAGCATGGTGCGCCTGTCGGCGGGCCGCGAGAGCATGTCCGAGGCGACGCAGGCCCTGTGCTTCATGGCAGGCGCCAATTCGATCTTCACCGGCGACAAGCTGCTGACGGCGGGCAATGCCGGCGACGACAAGGACGCCGCGCTGTTCGCCAAGCTGGGCGTCACGCCGATGGCGGCGGAGTGCCGGCTGGCGGAGGCGGCGGAGTAAGTCCCCCCTCCCGCATGCGGGAGGGGCTAGGGGAGGGGCGTCCTCCCGACACCAGACAATGCCCGCGCGTGGACAGGCCCTCCCCGGCCCCTCCCGCAAACGGGTGGGGAGAAGAGGATGTTCAAGAAAATCCTGGTCGCCAATCGCGGTGAGATCGCCTGCCGTGTGTTCCGCACCGCGAAGCGGATGGGGATCAAGACCGTCGCGGTCTATTCCGATGCCGACGCGCGCAGCCCGCATGTGCTGATGGCGGACGAGGCGGTGCGGCTCGGGCCGGCGCCGGCGGCGGAGAGCTACCTCAAGGCCGAGCTGATCCTGCTCGCCGCCAAGGAGACCGGCGCCGATTGCATCCACCCCGGCTACGGCTTCCTTAGCGAACGGGAGAGCTTCGCGCGGGCGTGCGCGGACGCGGGGATCGCCTTCGTCGGGCCGCCGCCGAACGCGATCGCGGCGATGGGCGACAAGATCGAATCGAAGAAGCTGGCCAAGCAGGCCGGCGTCAACGTCGTGCCCGGCTATCTCGGCGAGATCGCCGACACCGACGAGGCGGTGCGGATCGCGTCCGACATCGGCTATCCGGTGATGATGAAAGCGTCCGCCGGCGGCGGCGGCAAGGGCATGCGGCTCGCCTGGAGCGAGCAGGACGTGCGCGAGGGCTTCGAGGCGACGAAGCGGGAAGGGCTCGCATCCTTCGGGGATGACCGCGTCTTCATCGAGAAGTTCATCGAGAGCCCGCGCCATATCGAAATCCAGGTGCTCGGCGATCAGCACGGCAACATCGTCTATCTCAACGAGCGCGAATGCTCGGTGCAGCGCCGCCACCAGAAGGTGGTGGAGGAAGCGCCGTCGCCTTTTGTCACGCCGAAGATGCGCGCCGCGATGGGCGAGCAGGCGGTCGCGCTGGCGCGTGCGGTGGGCTATTACTCGGCCGGCACGGTCGAGCTGATCGTCTCGGGCGCGGATACGACCGGCGAGAGCTTCTACTTCCTCGAGATGAATACGCGGCTGCAGGTCGAGCATCCGGTGACCGAGGAGATTACCGGCCTCGACCTCGTCGAGCAGATGATCCGCGTCGCTTACGGCGAGCGCCTCGCCTTCGGGCAGGCGGATGTGGGGATCAACGGCTGGTCGGTCGAGAACCGCGTCTATGCCGAGGATCCGTATCGCGGCTTCCTGCCGAGCATCGGCCGGCTGGTGCGGTATAATCCGCCCGAAACTACAGCCCTCCTGTCATCCCCGCGCAGGCGGGGATCCATAACCCATGTCGTCGATGGAGCCGCGGACGCTGCGTCTCTGGATCCCCGCCTGCGCGGGGATGACGAAGGGGGCGAAGGCGAGACCAACGCCATCGTCCGCGTCGACGACGGCGTCGCCGAGGGTGGCGAGGTCAGCATGTTCTACGATCCGATGATCGCCAAGCTGATCACCTGGGCGCCGACGCGCGAGGCGGCGATCGATGCGCAGATCGCAGCGCTGGACGCGTTCGAGATCGAGGGGCCGGGCACCAACATCGATTTCCTGTCGGCACTGATGCAGCATCCGCGTTTCCGCGAAGGACGGCTGACCACGGGCTTCATCGCCGAGGAATATCCCGAGGGCTTCCACGGCGCGCCCGCGTCGGACGGCCTGCTGCGCGAGCTCGCGGCGGTCGCCGCCTTTGCCGCGACCGCGCAGGCGGACCGCGCGCGGCGGGTCGATGGACAGCTCGGCCATCGCCTGCGCCCGCCGGCCGACTGGACGGTGCGGATCGGCGGCGTCGATCATGCCGTCAGCGTCTCGACCGACGGCATCACCGTCGACGGCGCGCCGCTGGAGATCGGCATCGAGTATACGCCCGGCGACCGGCTGATCGAGGCGGAGCTTGGCGAGGACGAGCGGCTGTCGGTCCGCATCGCGCCGACGCGGAGCGGCTTCCGGCTGACGACCCGCGGCGCCAGCCATGTCGCGCGCGTGCTGCCGGCGCATGTCGCGCCCTTCGCGCAGCATCTGATCGAGAAGGTGCCGCCGGATCTGTCGCGGTTCCTGATCGCGCCGATGCCGGGCCTGCTCGTCCGTCTCGACGTCGCCGCCGGTGACAAGGTCGAGGCCGGTCAGCCGCTCGCGGTGGTCGAGGCGATGAAGATGGAGAACATCCTGCGCGCCGAGAAGAGCGGCACCGTCAAGGTACTGAGCGCCGCCGCGGGCGACAGCCTGTCCGTCGATCAGGTGATCCTCGAAATCGAGTAACATGACAGCCGCGACATTCTGCGACAGATTAAGGCTGGACAGGTGGCGGGTGTGTTGGCCACACATCACGCCATGTCCCGTGCCCCCGCCTTCCTTCTACTGACCGCGGCACTCGCCGGCTGTACCGTCGGGCCGGATTACCGGCCGAAGACCGCGGCCGAACTCGGGGTGCCGGCAGGCTATTCCGTTCCCGCGCCGCAGACGCCGGAGGATCTGACGCGCTGGTGGTCGAACTTCGACGATCCCGTGCTCGGGCAGCTCGTCGAACAGGCGCGCCAGGCCAATACCGATGTCGCGCAGGCGGTGGCGCGGCTGCGCCAGGCGCGTGAGGCGCTGGTGGAAAGCCGTGCGCAGCTGCTGCCGACGCTGTCGGGATCGGCGGGCTATCAGCGCAACGAGAATCTGCGCGGCGGCGGCCGGTCGTTCACGCTGCCGGACGGCACGGTCGTCGATACGGGCGGGGGCGGCAGCAACAGTTTCTCCGCCGGTCTCTCCGCCAGCTACCAGCTCGGCCTTTTCGGTGAGGTGCGCCGCACCGTCGAGTCGAGCCGCGCGCAATATCAGGCCAGCGGGTTCGACTACGCCACGGCGTTGCTGACGGTCGAGAGCGAGGTGGCGAGCAACTATATCCTGGCCCGCGCCTATCAGGCGCAGCTCGCCAATGCGCGTGCCAGCCTCGCGATACAGGACGACAATCTGGAGATCGCGGGTTTCCGCGTGCAGGCGGGACTCGTCTCGTCGGTCGACGTCGAGCAGGCGCGCAGCCAGCGTGCGCAGACTGCCGCGACCGTCCCGCAGATCGAGCAGCAATATGCCGCCGCGGTCGCGCGGCTCGGCGTGCTGACCGGACAGGCCCCGGGCGCGTTGCGCGGCCAGCTCGCGGCGGCGCGTCCGATCCCGTGCGGACCGGAGACGGTCGGCGTCGGCATTCCCGCCGACGCGCTTCGCCGGCGTCCTGACGTCCGCTCCGCCGAACGGACCCTCGCGGCGGCGACGGCGCGGATCGGCGTCGCCAAGGCGGCACTCTATCCGGCGCTGGCGATCTCCGGCAACGTCAACACCAATGCGACCGGGTTGGGCAGCCTGGGGAGCGCCATCACCGGCAGCCTGTTCGCCGGTCTGACCCAGGCGATCTTCAACGGCGGCCGGCTGCGCAGCGTCGTGCGCGCCAACGAGGCGGCAACCGATGCCGCCTATGCCGCCTACAAGGGGACGGTACTGACCGCGCTGGAGGATATCGAGAACGCGATCGTCGCGCTCGATACCGCGCGCCGGCGCGAGACGCAGTTCCGCATCGCCTACGAGGCGGCGAACAATTCCGCGATCCTGGCGCGCAGCCAGTATCGCACCGGTCTCACCGATTTCACCACGCTCAACACGCAGGAATCGGCGCTTCTTTCCGCGCAGAACGGGCTGACCCAGGCCCAGTCGGACAGGGCGACGGCGCTCGTCGCATTGTACAATGCCTTGGGCGGCGGCTGGGACCCCAATGTCATCCCCGAGGCGCCCGCACGCGGCGCCCCGCTTCCTTCCGGTACAGAGACCCGCTGATGGCCCAGGACACGGCAATGCAGACGACCGACGAATTCCTGGGCGTGAAGCCGGTGCCGGCGTGGCGACGCTATCTGAAATGGGTGCTGATCGTCATCGGCGTTATCCTGCTCGGCCTGCTCGTCAGCCGCTGTTTCGGCGGCAAGAAAACGGCGGACTATGCGACGCAGCCGGCGGATCGCGGCGACCTGACGGTCAGCGTCTCGGCCACCGGCAAGCTCGCGCCGACGACGCAGGTCACGGTCGGCTCGCAGTTGTCCGGCCTCGTCACCAAGGTCGTCGTCGACGTCAACGACCGAGTCACCGCGGGCCAGCCGCTCGCGCTGATCGATCCGCAGCAGATCGACGACCAGATCAAGCAGCAGCAGGCGCAGATCGCCGCCAACGTCGCCCAGGTGAACCAGGCGCAGGCCACCGTCGCGGAAAGCCGCGCGCAGCTCGCCCGGCTGGAGGATGTCTACAAGCTGTCGGGGGGACGCGTTCCGTCGGGCACCGAGCTGCAGACCGGCCGTGCAGACTATCAGCGGGCCATCGCGGCGCTGAAGACCGCGCAGGCGAACGTCGCGGCCTCCCGCGCGCTGCTCGCGCAGAGCGAGACGCAGCGGCAGCGGGCGATCATCCGCTCGCCCGTCAACGGCGTCGTGCTGGCGCGGCAGGTCGATCCCGGCCAGACCGTCGCGGCGTCGTTCAACACGCCGACCCTGTTCGTGATCGCGCAGGATCTGTCGAGCATGAAGCTCGAGGTCGCGATCGACGAGGCCGACGTCGGCGGCGTCAAGCCCGGCCAGAAGGCGAGCTTCACCGTCGATGCCTTTCCGGGCAAGACGTTTCCCGCGACGATCACGCGGGTCAATCTCGGGTCGAACCTGACCGTGAGCGCTGCGAGCACCTCCTCGTCCTCGACGAGCAGCACGGCTGCGACCAGCAACCAGGTCGTCTCCTACGCCGCCGATCTGACGGTGG
The DNA here is from genome assembly GCF_016820445.1 of Sphingomonas beigongshangi. Classification (GTDB taxonomy): domain Bacteria; phylum Pseudomonadota; class Alphaproteobacteria; order Sphingomonadales; family Sphingomonadaceae; genus Sphingomonas; species Sphingomonas beigongshangi. Next base: position 323,845 of record NZ_JADHDT010000003.1, on the reverse strand, counting down.
CCAATCCGACGCTGCAGCTGCGCCCCGGCATGACGGCGACCGCCGACATCGTCACCTCCGAGAAGAAGAACGTGCTGCTCGTCCCGAATGCGGCACTGCGGTTCAAGCCGACGAGCGGTGCGTCGTCGGACGGCGACGGCATCGCGGGATCGCTGACGATGCGGCGGATGCGGCGCAACAACCAGCGCCAGGCGACCGTCGGCTATGGCGCGACGCAGACCGTCTACGTCAAGGGCGCGGACGGCCAGCCGCAGCCGGTGCAGGTGACCACCGGCGCGACCAATGGCCAGATGACCGAGGTGCTGAGCGGCAGCCTGAAGCCCGGCGCGCAGGTGATCACCGGGCAGCTCGCGAGCAGCGATGGCAGCAGTGGCGGCGGCGGTGGTGGCGCGGGCCGGCGGCGCGGCGGTGCCGGGGCGGGCGGTGGCCAGCGTGGCCAGTAAGCCGCCGCCACTGCCCGCCGGCGACCCGCTGATCCGGCTGCGCGGCATCACCAAGACCTATGGCGAGGGTGCGACCGCGTTCCAGGCGCTGAAGGGCATCGATCTGGACATCCACGCGCGCGACTTCATCGCGGTCATGGGTGCGTCGGGATCGGGCAAGTCGACGACGATGAACATCCTGGGATGCCTCGACGTGCCGTCGGGGGGCGAGTTCCTGTTCCGCGGCCATCACGTCGAGGCACTCGACCGTGACCAGCGCGCCTTGCTCCGCCGCAAATATCTCGGCTTCGTCTTCCAGGGGTTCAACCTTCTGGCGCGGACCACGGCGCTGGAGAATGTCGAGCTGCCCCTGCTCTATCGCGGCGACAGCAAGCAGGCACGGCGCGAGGCGTCGATGGCGGCGCTGGACAAGGTCGGACTGGCGAAATGGTGGGACCATACGCCCGCCGAACTGTCCGGCGGTCAGCAGCAGCGCGTCGCCATCGCCCGCGCGATCGTGACGCAGCCCGACGTGCTGCTCGCCGACGAGCCGACCGGCAATCTCGATTCCGAACGCTCGGTGGAGATCATGGAATTGCTGTCCGATCTCAACGCCAACAGCGGGATCACCGTGCTGATGGTGACGCACGAGCCCGACATGGCGGCGTTCGCGCACACCGTGGTCCATTTCAAGGACGGGCTGGTCGAGCGGATCGAGGCCAACCACCGCGCCGGGGAGCCGGTGGCGTGAGCGAGGGGGCTACGGCACGCGCTACCGGCGATCGTCATCCCCGCCAAGGCGGGGACCCAGACACGCCGAGCGTCCTGCATGAAGCGCATTGGCAGCGTGTCCGGATCTCCGCCGCCGCGGGAATGACGAATGTAGGGGCGGACCGCGTTCCGTCGCGGAAGGCGCAATAGATGTTCGGCACCACGCTTCTTCTCGCGCTCCGGTCGATCGCACGGCACAAGCTGCGCTCGTTCCTGACGACGCTCGGCATCATCATCGGCGTCGCGGCGGTCGTGACGATGGTGACGCTCGGGCGCGCCACCACGGCGCAGGTGCAGAAGAACATCTCGTCGCTCGGCACCAACATCCTCCAGATCCGCCCGGGCCAGGGCTTCGGGCGCGGCGGCGGCGGCCCGCCGCCCGCGCCGTTCAAGCCCGAGGACGTCACCGCGATCGCGCAGCAGATCGCCGGCGTCACCGCCGTCGCGCCGCAGGCACAGGCGAGCGCCACCGCGATCTACGAGGGCGCGAACTGGCAGACGACGATCAACGGCACCACCAACGCCTATTTCGAGGTGCAGGCCTGGCCGCTGACCAGCGGGCGCTACTGGACGCCGCAGGAGGAAAGCGCGGGCAGGGCGGTGTGCATCATCGGCAGCACGGTGCGCCAGAACTTGTGGCGCGGCGGCGAGGCGGTCGGCACGCGCTTCCGCATCGGTTCGATCAGCTGCGACGTGATCGGCGTGCTCTCGACGCGCGGGCAGGCCGGTTTCGGCGGCGACCAGGACGATGTCGTCATCATGCCGATCAAGACGGTGCAGCGGCGTTTCACCGGCAATCGCGACATCCGCCTGATGCTGGTCGGCGTCGACCAGGCCTATTCGACCAGCACGGTACAGGCGGGGATCACCGATCTGCTGCGCGAGCGCCGCAACATCACCGCGGGCAAGGACGACGATTTCAACATCTTCGACACCAAGCAGATCAGCGACACGCTCACCAGTACGACACAGCTGCTGACGCGCATCGTCACCGCGGTGGCGGCGATCAGCCTGATCGTCGGCGGCATCGGCATCATGAACATCATGTTGGTGTCGGTGACGGAGCGCACGCGCGAGATCGGTATCCGCCTGGCGATCGGCGCGGTCGCGCGCGAGGTGCTGACGCAGTTCCTCGTCGAGGCGGTGGCGCTGTCGATGCTGGGCGGGCTGATCGGCCTGCTGCTCGCGCAGGCGGCGGTCGGCCTCCTGTCCGTGCTCGGCGATCTGCCGTTCCTGTTCGTGCCGGAGATCAACATCATCGCTTTCGCGATTTCGGCGATCATCGGCGTCGTCTTCGGCTATTTCCCGGCCCGACGTGCCGCGGCGCTCAACCCGATCGACGCGCTGCGGCACGAGTGATTAGCGCCGCTGGCGACGCCCCCGACAAGGACGTTCGATGCGCTCCTGCGAAGGCAGGAGCCCAGGCTTGCGGGCGATTGCGTCCGAGGCTCTGGGTTCCTGCGTGCGCAGGAACACGGCTCATGCGCGTGCCCGCTTAGGCTATCGCCATCGGGTCCTTGCTTCCGGCGCGTGGACCAGCCGGCGCAGCTCCTCCAATTCCTCGGGCGTGTCGACGTCGATCAGCTCCGCTGGCACCGTGACCACGTGCTTACCCGCCAGGATCAGCCGCCGGGCACCCTCGTCACCCTCGAGATCGCAAAGGGCATCGAAGTGGTTGCGCCCGAACACGCACGGCGGCTTCGGACTGCGGCCGTCGCTCGACGCCACCACCGCATCGTCATCCTCCGCCGCGTCGAGCAGCGCATGGATATGCGTCGCCGTCACGCGCGGCATGTCGGCGAGGGCGAGCACGACCGCCCGCGCGCCGATATCCCGCGCCCGCGCCACGCCGAGCCGCACGGAATTGGACAGACCGAGCGCGGGATCGTCGTTGCGGACGATGGCGAAACCGTGCCGGGCATAATCGCACTCGGCGCTGCCGCAGACGGCGACGCGTTCGCGGAACGGCATGTCCTCCAGCGCCACCGCGACGTGCAGCCCCAGTGGCCGTCCCAGGAACGGCTGGTCGAGCTTGCTGCCGATGTCGCCCATCCTCGTCGATCGCCCGGCGGCAAGCAGGACGAGGACGCATTCCTCAGCGCGGATCATGAAAGGCCTTCACCATCGCGGCGGCGATCGACAGCGCGATCTCGGATGGGCCGATCGCACCGATGTCAATCCCGACCGGTCCGTCGATCCGGTCGATCTGCACGCTGTCCAGTCCCGCCTCCGCGAGCCGCGTCCGCCGCGCGGCATGGCTCTTGCGGCTGCCCAGCGCGCCGACATAGGCGGCGTCGCTTGCCAGCGCGGCGGTCAGCGCGGGGTCGTCGATCTTGATGTCGTGGCTCAGCGTCACGACGGCCGTCGCGGGACCGGGGCGCCATGCCGCGACGGCCTCGTCGGGCCAGCGGTCGTCGAGCGTCGTGCCGGGAAAGCGCTCTTCGGTCAGGAAGCGCGCACGCGGATCGATCACCACCGTCTCGATGCCCAGCGTCGTCGATAACCGCGCGAGCGCCTGCGCGATCTGTACCGCTCCGACGATGAGCAGCCGCCGCGGCGGGTCGTAGCGATTGACGAACACCTCCCCCGTTTCCTGCGGCCGCAGGTCGCTGTGGCCGGTGGCAAGGTCGGTGGTCACGGTCAGCGCGCGTCCCTCGCTGCGCGCGTCGGCGATGCGGTCGAAGAGTTCGGGGTCGAAGCCGGCGGCGGTCACCGGCTGGACCATGACGGCGATCTCGCCGCCGCACGGCAGGCCGACCTCCCAAGCCGAAGCGTCCGCGACGCCGTAGCGCTTCAGTTGGAACGGCGCGCCGGCGATGACGTCGGCCGCGGTCTGCAGGATGTCGCTCTCGACGCAGCCACCGGACACCGATCCCTCGAACCGGCCGTCGGCGTGGACGAGCATATGGCTGCCGCGCGGACGCGGCGCGGAGCCCCAGGTCGACACGACGGTCGCCAGCGCCATCGGCTCGCCGGCCCAATTCCGTGCCGCGGCGATGACGCTATCGTTCTCGGCCATGGGTACCCTTTCGACGAAAAAGCCCCTCCCGGTCAGGGGAGGGGGGGGCACATCGGGCGCGCACCGCATGGCGCGGCGTCGCCCGTCCTCGCCCTTCCCCGCGGTGGGGAAGGGCGCTGCCCACTACACCGCCGGCAGCCCGTCCAGCAACTTGTCGAGCGTGAGCGGAAAGTCGCGCGCGCGAACGCCGGTGGCATTGTAGATCGCATTCGCCACCGCCGCGCCGGCGCCGGAGATGCCGAGCTCTCCCAGGCCCTTGGCGTGCATCGGATTGGCGTGGATATCGCGCTCCGACAGGAATTCGACGTCGATCTGCGGCACGTCGGCATTCACCGGGACATGATATTCGCCAAGGTCGCGATTGACGATCTTGCCGTTGCGCGGATCGTGCATCAATTCCTCGGACAGCGCCGTACCGATCCCGAAGGTGACGCCGCCGAGGATCTGCGACCGTGCGGTCTTTGCATTGAGGATGCGGCCGCCCGCGAAGACGCCGAGCATGCGCTTGATCCGCACCTCGCCGGTCACCGCGTTGACCGCCACCTCGCAGAAATGCGCGCCGTAGCTCGACTGGAGCGTTTCCTTCTCCTGCTTGCCGGGCGCGACCTCGCCCGTTGCGGCGATCCCGTCGCCGACCAGCTCCGCGAGCGGTACGGAGCGGTTGTCGCCGATGGCGCGCCCGTCCTTCAGCGTCAGACCATCCGCCGCGACGCCCATCTTGTCGGCGATCTGGCCGCGCAGGGCTTCGCAGGCGAGATAGACCGACGTGCCGCTCGAGCCGGCACCGAACGACCCGCCCGATCCGGCGGCGGGCGGGAAGGCGGTGTCGCCCAGCTTCACCGTCACGTCGTCGATCGGCAGGCCCAGGATCTCCGAGGTGATCTGCGCCAGGATGGTGTAGGTACCGGTGCCGATGTCGGTCATGTCGGTCTCGACCGTCGCACGGCCCTGGCCGTCGATGGACACCTTGGCGCTCGATTTCTGCAGCATGTTGGACCGGGCGGAGGCCGCCATGCCCATGCCGTACAGCCATTCGCCGCGCCGATCGCCCGCCGCCGGCTTGCGCTTGCTCCAACCGAACAGCGCCGCGCCACGCTCCATACACGGCACCAGTTGGCGCGACGAGAAGGGGATATGGTCGATCGGATGCTCGCCCGGCTCGTTCCGCTTGCGCAGCTCGATCGGATCCAGCCCGACCGCCTCCGCCAGCTCGTCCATCGCGCATTCCAGCGCGATCATCCCGACCGCCTCGCCCGGCGCGCGCATCGACGCGGCGAGCAGCCAGTCGAGCCGCACGATGTCGTGCGTGATCGTGATGTTGGGCGCGGCATAGAGGAACTGCGTTGCCTGCCCGCACGGCTCGAAGAAGCTTTCCTCGGGCAGGTTCGAGACGAGGCTGTTGTGGCCGAGCATCACGAGCTTGCCGTCCGCATCCGCGCCCAGCCGCACGCGCTGCTCGGTATTGGAGCGCCGGACGGTGGCGTCGAACACCTGCTGGCGCGCCATCACGCATTTCACGGGACGGCCGATCGCCTTCGCCGCGACCGCCGCCGCGACGCTTTCCGGCGCGATGCCCAGCTTCGAGCCGAAGCCGCCGCCGACGTAGCGCGCGATGATGCGCACCTTGTCGGGCTTCATGCCCATCGCCTTGGCCAGCTGGATGCGGTCGGTGCTCAACATCTGGTAGGCGCCGTAGAGGTGCAACTCGTCGCCTTCCCACACCGCGGTGCTGGCATGCGGCTCCATCGCCGCCGAATTCTGGCTCGGCGTGGTGTAGGTCGCGTCGATCTTTACGGCGGCGCCCTCGAAGGCCGCGTCGGGGTCGCCGGTGCCCGTATAGGGCGGCATCACGCCCTCTGGCGGCTTATCGTGCTCCTCGCGATAGGCGGCGAAGCTGTACCGGCCTTCCTTCGCCTCATAGGATACGCGCAACTGCTGCGCGGCATCACGCGCCGCCTCGTAGCTGTCCGCGACGACGATCGCGATCGGCTCGCCAAAATAGGCGACGTCGGCGACGCCCTGCGGCGGCTTGTTCGTGTCGCCGCCCTGGCCGGGGTTGCGGATGAAGGTCTTGTAGTCGGTGATGACGTCGATCACGCCGGGCAGCCCGCGCACCGAGTCCGCGTCAACCTCCGTCACCTTGCCCGCGCCGACCGTGGCACGGACGAGGAAACCGTAAGCCAGATCGGGGAAGTCGTATTCCGCCGCATAGGTCGCGCGGCCGGAAACCTTGAGCGGGCCGTCGATCCGGTCGATCGGCTTGCCGATCACCCCCTGCGCGCCCGTGTCGAGCAGGCTGTCGGGGTGCGGCTTGTCCATGGTCAGCGCATTGGTGTCGCTCTTGCCGAAACCGAACATGCTCATTCTCCCGTGAGTTCGCGCAAGGTGGCGATCAGGACCCGGCGCGCGAGCGGAATCTTGAAGTCGTTGCTGCCATAGCCCTTCGCGTCGGCGAGTAGCGCATCGGCAGCGGCGGCGAAGGCGGCGTCCGACGGCGCCTGGCCGACCAAAGCGGCCTCTACCGCGCCGTCGCGCCACGGCATCGAGCCAAGGCCCCCGAACGCCAGCGCGGCGGAGGCGATCTTTCCGTCCGCGACCTTAACCACGCCGGCCACGGACACGAGCGCGAAAGCATAGGACGCGCGGTCGCGCACCTTGCGATAGACCTGCCGGCCTTCGGGCGGCGCGGGCAGTTCGACATGCGTGATCAGCTCGCCCGGCTCCAGCACCGTCTCGAGGTCGGGCCGGTCGCCCGGCAGGCGGTAGAAGTCGTGGATGCTGATCCGCCGCTTGTCGCCGTCCGCCTTGAGCGTGACGATCGTCGCGTCGAGCGCGCGCATCGCGACGGGCATGTCGCCGGGATGCGTCGCGATGCAATTCTCGGATGTGCCGAGCACCGCGAGGATGCGGTTGAACCCGCCGATCGCGGAGCAGCCCGCGCCCGGCTCGCGCTTGTTGCACGGCATGGCCGTATCATAGAAATAATAGCAGCGCGTGCGCTGAAGCAGGTTGCCGCCCGTCGTCGCCTTGTTGCGCAGCTGCCCCGATGCGCCCGCCAGCAGCGCGCGGCTGAGCACGGGGTACTTGGCGATCACGCGCGGATCGGCGGCAAGGTCGGCGTTCGGCACCAGCGCGCCGATCGTCAGGCCGCCATCCTCGCGCTCCTCGATCTCGCCCAGCGGCAGGCGGCTGATGTCGACCAATTTGTCCGGCGTCTCGACCTGCAGCTTCATCAGGTCGAGCAAATTGGTGCCGCCCGCGATGAACTTCGCGCCCGCCCGGTCGATGTCGCGCACCGCCTCGTCGACCGTCGTCGCCTTTTCGTAGGTGAAGGTCTTCATGCGCCCGCCTCCGCCGGCTCGCGGGATGTCGGCGCGGTCTTCGCGTCGCCCGACGCCGCGGCGACCTCGCGGATCGCATCGACGATATTGGGATAGGCGGAGCACCGGCACAGATTGCCGCTCATTCGCTCGCTGATCTCGCCATCGTCGAATGTCGGGTCGGAAAGATCGTCGCTGACGTGGCTCGGCCAGCCCTTCTTGACCTCGTCGAGCATGCCGACCGCGGAGCAGATCTGCCCCGGCGTGCAATAGCCGCACTGATAGCCGTCGTGGCGGACGAAAGCCGCCTGCATCGGATGGAGCGATTCGGGGGATCCCAGGCCCTCGATCGTCACGATCTCGTCATCCTGATGCATCACGGCGAGCGTCAGGCAGCCGTTCACGCGGCGACCATTCACCAGCATGGTGCAAGCACCGCACTGGCCATGGTCGCAGCCCTTCTTGCTGCCCGTAAGGCCGAGATGCTCGCGGCACAGGTCGAGCAGCGAGGTTCGGATGTCGACATCCGCCTGATAGGATTGCCCGTTTATGGTAAAGCGCATGCGACGGAACCCCTGGTTGATCCATGTCGTAACGCCCTGCCTGCTGTTCGTTTCCGGCTGCGAATCAGTCGCACTGGCGCATGGCACGGCAGGCGGGCAGAGTGCGGCGATGCCGGCCCCGCTTTCTCCGCCCATCGTCATCGCCCATCGCGGCGCCAGCGGTTACCGGCCCGAGCATACGCTCGCTGCCTACGAGCTGGCGATCGATCAGGGCGCGGACGTGATCGAGCCCGATCTGGTGCCGACCAAGGACGACGTGCTCGTCGCGCGGCACGAGAACGAGATCGGCGGCACCACCGACGTTGCCCTGCATCCGGAATTCGTCGGCCGCCGCACGACGAAGACGATCGACGGCCAGCAGGTGACGGGCTGGTTCACCGAGGATTTCACGCTGGCCGAACTGAAGACGCTGCGCGCGCGCGAACGTCTGCCGACGGTACGGGCCGCCAACGCGGCCTATGACGGCCGGTTCGAGGTGCCGACGCTGGCGGAGATCATCGCGCTCGCCAAGCGCCGCTCGCAGGAACTCGGGCGCACGATCGCCATTTATCCCGAAACCAAGCATCCAACCTATTTCGCCACTATCGGTCACCCGACCGACGTCGCCCTGGTGGATCAGCTGAGAGCCGCCGGCTGGACCACCGCGGATGCGCCGGTGTTCATCCAGTCGTTCGAGGTGGACAATCTCAAGCGTATCCATGGCATGACCGGCATCCGCCTGATCCAGCTGGTCGACGGGGAAGGGGGACCGGCCGACCATGCCGCGCCGTCCTATGCCGCGATGCTGACGCCGGAGGGGCTGCGACAGGTCGCCGGCTATGCCTGGGGGATCGGACCGAACAAGGCGCAGCTGTGGCGGGGCGACATGCCGTCCACGCTGGTTGCGGATGCGCACGCGGCGGGGCTGCGCGTGCATCCCTGGACCTTCCGTGCCGAGAACCAGTTCCTCGCCACGCGCTTCCGTCGCGGCGCCGATCCCGACGCCCATGGCGACATACGGGGGGAAATCCGCGCCGCGCTGCATCAGGGTATCGACGGATTCTTCACCGATTATCCGCTAGAGGGCGTTGCGGCGCGCAACGGCGCCGAGGACCATCGGTAAATGCGCAAATTCTCCCTCCTGCTTCCCCTGCTCGGCCTCGCGACGAGCGGCTGCATCAGCACCGCGACGACGATCGTGAAGGCACCGTTCCAGGTTGCGGGCAAGGCGATCGACTGGACCACGACCAGCCAGTCGGAGTCCGACCGCAACTATGGCCGCAAGATGCGCAAGCAGGAGGCGAGGGAGGGCCGCGAGCGCAAGAAGGCGGCGAAGGAATGCCGCAAGCACCCCGACGACCAGGAAGCCTGCCGCTATTCGGGGTATCGCGCCGGTTACTGAACCTTGGGTGCCCGGCAGGGCGTTCAGTGCCCCCGCACGTCCTTGGCCAGCGCCGCGGCGATGGCGATCAGCACCTCTGGATGGATGTGCACGCCCAGGTGGCCGCTCGACACCTCGACGCAATCGGCGCTGGGATCGCGGCAGATATGGCCGTTGACGATGCCGTCGCGCCGGCTCCAGATCGCGGTGGCGGGCACCGGCAACGGCGCGGCGATCTCCTCGCACCGCGCCAGCACCGCGGGATCGTCCAGCCGCTCGCCCGTCGCCCATTCGAACGCGCGCCAGACGTTGGTCGCCTTGCCGCTGCCGGCATAGGGCGAACTGACCGTGACGACGCGGGAGACGAGATCGGGCCGCCGATGCGCGACCAACCGCGCCATCAAGCCGCCAAGGCTGACGCCCACCAGGGCGACGGGACCGGTCTCCGCGGCAAGCGCCTCGACCCTCGCGATCAGGCGGGCAGCATCGGGGTCCGCGCTGCGTGCGCCGAGGTTGCGACCCAGACCCCAGCCGTGCGGCCGATAACCCAGCCTCGTCAGGAACCGGCGCAGGACAAGGCTGGAACCATCGGAATCGAAGAGCCCGGGCAGCACCATGACGCCGCCGCCGTTGCCGGCAGGCACGGCGTCGAGCGCGTCGCGATAGCGCCATCGCGTCGCAAGCATCCATGCGACCCGCGGGAATTCGGATGCGAGCAGCGCGGGCGGCGGCGCCACCGGTCGGGCGCGTTGCCAGCCGGCCCTGTCGGACCCTACAGCGCTGCTGCTGCCCGAGGCGGGAACCATCCGAGGATCGTGACGGGAAACGGCGTCCATCGTCCTACCCGGACACCCGCGTGACGAAGCGCATCGCCGACCCAGGCGTTACACGTGCGGATCGCGCTGTAATGCCCGCGCGCGGGGTAGAAGGCGTCGTTCCTGTCATAACTTTGCAATATACGTCCTCCCGGCTTTAAGGTTGCCTGAACGAAGGCGATCAGTCGCCGGTATTCCGTGGGGCGCAAGACGATGCGGCGGCTCGTTTCGACGGGGCCGGGTACGTGCTCGACATGGAGCAGAGTCCGGTCGCTCCCCGCCGCCGCCGCCAGGATCGTGCCGGGCCGCACGTCGGCCCAGGTCGGCGTGCCGAGGAAGAACGCTTCGTCCCCCCAGCCGATGGCGAGGTGATCGTATCCTGCATATCGCGGATCGGCGATGTCCCCGGCCGAGGCAAGGGGACGCAGGTCGACGCCCGCCGCGACCTTCGGCAGCACCAGCGACACGTGGATGCCGTTCGACTCCACCCAGATCGGTATGCCCTGCGCCGGCGGGCGCCACGTCGCATGCGCGGGCAAGGCGCCGCCGACCAGCCCCGCGGCGCCATAGGCCAGCAGCACGCTAACGACGAGTGCGCCCGCGCCCGCGATCGACCGGAACAGCCATCGTGCGTATAGTTTCATCCGATACCTTCTGTTAGGCTGTGCCCATGGCTGACGACACGCACATGCTCGACTCGCCCCCGCCGGGCGCCGCCGCCGACTGGACCGTTCCGCAGGACTGGCAGCATTATACGGCGGAGGAGCATGCGACCTGGGATACGCTGTTCGCGCGGCAATCCAAGCTGCTGCCGGGCCGCGCGTCGGACGCCTATCTGCGCGGGCTCGACGTGCTGAAGCTGTCGAAGCCCGGCATTCCGGATTTTGAGGAGCTCAGCGAGCGGCTGATGAAGCTGACCGGCTGGCAGGTCGTGGCGGTGCCCGGCCTCGTCCCCGACGACGTCTTCTTCGACCATATGGCGAACCGCCGCTTCGTCGCGGGCAATTTCATCCGCCGGCCGGACCAGCTGGATTACCTGCAGGAACCCGACGTGTTCCACGACGTGTTCGGCCATGTGCCCATGCTCGCCGATCCGGTGTTCGCGGATTATCTCGAAGCCTATGGCCGTGGCGGCCAGCGTGCGCTCGGACTCGACGCGCTGAAGTATCTCGGCCGGCTTTACTGGTACACGGTCGAGTTCGGCCTGATCCGGGAGGGCGACGATCTGCGGATCTATGGGTCTGGCATCGTATCGAGCTACGCGGAAAGCCGCTTCGCGCTCGACGATCCCAGTCCGAACCGGATCGGCTTCGACATCGCACGCGTGATGCGGACCGAGTATCGAATCGACGACTTCCAGCAGAATTACTTCGTCATTCCCAGCTTCGACGAACTGCTGCGGATCACGGTCGAGACGGACTTTGCGCCGCTATATGCCGAGTTGAAGGCGCAGCACGATATTCCGGTGGCGGCGATCGAGCCGGGCGATACGGTCATCACCCGGGGCACGCAGGCCTATGCGCTGGCCAAGGCCGAAGGTTGACGCCTGCGCAAAAGGTCATAGAGCCCGCGCGGTCTCGTTCGCGCGAACGGGGATGCTGACGGGGAAGGGCGATGCCGACGACGCTGGTTACCGGAGCCGCCGGCTTCATCGGCATGGCGACCGCGCAGGCGCTGCTCGCGCGCGGCGATCGCGTCATCGGCGTCGATTCGATCAATGATTATTACGACCCCGCGCTGAAGCGGGCGCGGCTCGCGCACATCACACAGGCGCACGGCGACCGTTTCGCCTTCCATCATCTCGATTTCTCCGATGCCGCCGCGCTACGTGCCGCGCTCGCGGGCCGTGACTTCGATCGGATCGTCCATCTCGGTGCGCAGGCGGGGGTACGCTATTCGGTCGAGCGGCCCGACGTCTATGCGCAGGCGAATCTGGTGGGCCACCTCAACCTGCTCGAACTCGCGCGCGATCGGCGTGTCGCGCACCTGGTCTATGCCTCGTCCTCTTCGGTCTATGGCGGCAATATGGATGTCCCGTTCCGCGTCGAGGATCGCGTCGATCGGCCGCTGTCGCTGTACGCCGCCACCAAGCGCGCCAACGAATTGATGAGCGAAAGCTACGCGCATCTGTTCCGGCTGCCGCAGACGGGGCTGCGCTTCTTCACGGTCTACGGGCCGTGGGGGCGGCCGGACATGATGCTCTGGATCTTCACCGCGAAGATCCTGCGGGGGCAGCCGATCCCCGTCTTCAATCATGGCCGGATGGAGCGGGACTTCACCTTCGTCGACGATATCGTCGCCGGCGTCATCGCGGCGCACGACCATGCGCCCGCGGACGATGCAACGCCGAAGTCGGGAGGCAGCGTCTCGCCGCACGCGCTATACAATCTCGGCAACCACCGTGCCGAGCCGCTCGGCCGGGTCATCACGCTGCTGGAGGCGGCGATCGGTCGTCCCGCGATCCGGCAGGACCTGCCGATGCAGCCTGGCGATGTCACCCGGACCTTCGCGGATATCGAGTCCGCCACGCGGGACCTGAACTACCGGCCCGCAACGACGATCGACGAAGGTATTCCGCGGTTCGTGCGCTGGTATCGGGAGTATCACGGCGCATAATCACCGGCGCCGCCCCGATCCGGGCTCGCCGGATCAGGCGATTGCCGCCGAGCAGAGCGCGTCGAGCTCCCGGTCGACCATCTCGATCAGCTTCGCAGTAAGCGCCGGCATGTCCTTGGGCTGGTGTAGCAGCTGGAAATAGCTGAGCCCCAGCGACAGCGTCATGATCATGTCCGCCAGCAGCCGCCGGCGTTCGGCCAGCACATCGCCGGGCGCGAGCATCGTGAGCGCCGCGCTCAGCCGGCTTTCGAACTCTGCCCGCAACCGATGGAAGATCGTCGCGATCCGTGCGTTGCGCGTGGCCTCGGCAACGATCTCGGCGAACAACCGATCGTCACCCTCGGGATCCTCGGCATCGAGAAAATGGCGCAACCATTCGCGCACCCCCTGCGAGTCGCCCGACTCGATCGCCGCGTCCAGCTGGCCGCTCTGCATGAACTCGCCGCAATCGCTGTTGCAGATCGCCGCGACGATATCCTCCTTCGACGAGAAATCGCGATAGATCTGGCCGACCGCGACACCCGATTCCTTGGCGAGCTGTGCCATGCCCGTCGCATGAAAACCGTTTTCCATGAACAGCTTGCGTGCCGTCTCCGTCACCAGTCGGCGACGTTGCTCGGCGCGGTTCGCAAAGAGGGAGCAGCACTGTATCCTATCGGTCATGAAACGAAACTTCACCTTGGTGCTTGACGGTCAATCCGTGTTCGCAGTAGCAGCATTTTGTGAGTGAACGATCACTCACATACTGTCTAGCGGATTTCGACATGATGAACAGCCGACACGGAGTTGTGGCGCTGGCGTTGGTGCTGGCGGCCTGCGGCAAGGGGGGCGAGGCGCCGCCGCAGCAGCAGGGGGCGCAGGGACCGGCACCGGTCGGCTATGTCGTGATGGCGATGCAGCCCGTCCGGCTCACCTCGGAACTGCCCGGTCGCACCGCGGCCTATGAGACGTCGGACGTGCGGCCGCAGGTCAACGGCCTCGTCCAGGCGCGGCTGTTCACCGAGGGCGACATGGTGCGCGCGGGCCAGCCGCTCTACCGGATCGATTCCTCGCCCTATCAGGCGCAGGTCGCCAATGCCCGCGCCGCGCTGGCGCGCGCCCGTGCCGCGATCGCGTCGAGCGCCGCGCTCGCCCGCCGCTACGGCGAGCTCGTCAAGATCAACGCGATCGCTCGCCAGGACTACGAGAACGCGCTGACCAGTGCCGCGCAGGCGCGCGCCGACGTCGCCGCGCAGCAGGCGGCGCTGCGTACCGCGCAGATCGACCTTGCCCGCACCACGATCCGTGCGCCGATCTCGGGCCGCATCGGCCGGTCGGTATTCACCACCGGCGCGCTCGTCTCGGCGGCGCAGACGCAGGCGCTCGCGACGATCCAGCGCCTCGACCCCATCTATGTCGACATCCAGCAGTCGAGCGCCGACCTGCTCAAGCTGCGCCAGCAGATCATCGCGGGCCAGATCGCGCGCGACGGCAATGCGCGCGTGCGCCTGATGCTGGAGGACGGCACCGCCTATCCGATCGAGGGCACGCTGCGCTTCGCGGACGTGACGGTCGATCCGACCACCGGTTCGCAGACCATCCGCGCCTTGTTCGGCAACCCGCGCGGCCTGTTGCTGCCCGGCATGTTCGTGCGCGCGCAGCTGGTCGAGGGGACGCAGCAGAACGCGATCCTCGTGCCGCAGCGCGCCGTCAGCCGTGACGAGCGTGGCAAGGCGACCGTCATGGTCATCGGCCAGGGCAACAAGGTCGAACCGCGCGTGCTCGAGACCAGCCGCACGTCGGGCGAGAGCTGGATCGTCACCAGCGGCCTGAAGCCCGGCGACAAGGTGATCGTCGAGGGCGGCATGATGCTGCGTCCCGGCATGCCGGTCCAGGGCCATCCCTGGGATCCCAACGCCAAGCCGGCGGCCGGTCAACCCGGCCAGGCACAGGCGAAGTAACACCTCATGTCGCGCTATTTCATCGATCGCCCGATCTTCGCCTATGTGCTGGCGATAGTCACGATGCTCGCGGGCATCCTGGCGATCCGCAGCCTGCCGATCGCGCAGTTCCCGGCCATCGCGCCGCCCGCAGTGTCGATCACCGCGACCTATCCGGGCGCCGACGCCCAGACGCTCGAGAATACGACGACGCAGATCATCGAGCAGCAGCTGAAGGGAATCGACAACCTTCGCTACTTCTCGTCTTCCTCGTCCTCGGCCGGCCTCGTCACCATCACGCTGACGTTCGAACAGGGCACCGACCCCGACATCGCGCAGGTGCAGGTGCAGAACAAGCTGCAGGCGGCGACGCCGCTGTTGCCGCAGGAGGTGCAGCGCCAGGGTCTGATCGTCGCCAAGGCGACGCAGAACTTCCTGATGTTCGTCGGCCTATATTCGGCGGACGGCAGCCACAACGATTCCGACCTGTCCGATTATATCGTCTCCAAGCTCCAGGACCCGCTCGCGCGCGTCAACGGCGTCGGCGACACGACGGTGTTCGGATCGCAATATGCGATGCGCATCTGGGTCGATCCGCTCAAGCTCAACAACTACGCGCTGACGATGGCCGACGTGACGTCGGCGATCACCGCGCAGAATGCGCAGGTTTCGGCGGGCCAGATCGGCGCGCAGCCGGCGCCCAAGGAGCAGATGCTCAACGCCACCGTGTCGGTGGAATCGCGGCTGACCACGCCGGACCAGTTCGCGGCGATCCGCCTGAAGAGCAACACGGACGGGTCGATCGTGCGCCTGCGCGACGTCGCGCGGGTGGAAATCGGCGCGGAGAACTACGGCTTCCAGTCGCAGTGGAACGGCCGGCCCGCTTCGGGCATCGGCATCAAGCTCGCCCCCGGCGCCAATGCGCTGACCACGGTCACCGCGGTCAAGGAGCGGGTGAACGCGATCGCCAAGCAGTTCCCGTCCGACGTCAAGGTCATCTACCCCTATGACACGTCGCCCTTCGTGCGGCTGTCGGTCGAGCAGGTGGTGCATACCCTGATCGAGGCGATCATCCTCGTCTTCCTCGTCATGTTCCTGTTCCTGCAGAACTGGCGCGCGACGCTGATCCCGACGATCGCGGTGCCGGTGGTGCTGCTCGGCACGTTCGGCATCCTCGCCGCCGCGGGCTATTCGATCAACACGCTGACCCTGTTCGGCATGGTGCTCGCCATCGGCCTGCTCGTCGACGACGCGATCGTCGTCGTCGAGAACGTCGAGCGCCTGATCACCACCGAACATCTGTCGCCCAAGGAAGCGGCGCGCAAGTCGATGGACGAGATCACCGGCGCGCTGATCGGCATCGCCCTGGTCCTGTCCGCGGTGTTCCTGCCGATGGCCTTCTTCGGCGGGTCGACGGGCGTCATCTACCGCCAGTTCTCGATCACGATCGTCTCGGCGATGGTGCTGTCGATCGCGGTCGCACTGATCCTGACGCCGGCGCTGTGCGCGACGATCCTCAAGCCGCACGAGGCGAACAAGGTGGAGGGCAATGGCCCGCTCGCGCGCTTCTTCCGCTGGTTCAACGACAAGTTCGAACGCGGCCAGGTCCGCTACGAACATGGCGTGGTCCGCACCGCGAAGAGCTGGAAGCGGTCGATGCTCGTCTATCTGCTGATCGTGCTGGGCATGGGCTTCCTGTTCATGCGCCTGCCGACGGGCTTCCTGCCCGACGAGGATCAGGGGATCATGATCGCGCTGGTGCAGGGGCCTCCGGGCGCCACCACCGCGCGCACGCAGAAGGGCCTGGACACGATCCGCGACCATTTCCTGCAAAAGGAAGGCGGCAACGTCCAGGGCGTGTTCACCGTCAACGGCTTCAGCTTCGCCGGGCAGGGCCAGAACAGCGGCATCGCCTTCATCCCGCTCAAGGAATGGTCGCAGCGCGAAGGCGCGGCGAACAAGGCGCAGGCGATCGCCGGGCGCGCCATGGGTGCCTTCTCGCAGTTCAAGGATGCGATGATCTTCGCGGTCATCCCGCCCGCGGTGCAGGAACTGGGCAATGCCACCGGCTTCGACCTGCAACTCGTAGACGAGGCGGGGATCGGGCACGAAAAGCTGGTCGCCGCGCGCAACATGATGCTGGGCATGGCGATGGGCGACAAGTCGCTCGCCGGCGTGCGTCCCAATGCGCTCGACGACGCGCCGCAGCTCAAGATCGACGTCGATCAAGACAAGGCGCGCGCGCTCGGGCTCGACCTGTCGACGGTGAACAACACGATCGCGACCGCCTGGGGCGGATCCTATGTCAACGACTTCATCGATCGCGGCCGCGTCAAGCGCGTCTATATCCAGGCGGACGAGCCCTATCGCCAGAAGCCGGAGGACGTCGGCAGCTTCTACGTGCGCGGCGAGACCGGCACGATGGCACCCTTCACCGCCTTCTCGACCCTGTCGTGGAAGCAGGCCCCTGCGCAGCTGACGCGCTACAACGGCCTGCCGTCGATGGAGATATTGGGATCGCCGGCACCGGGCGTGTCGTCGGGCGCGGCGATGAAGGCGATGGAGGCGATCCATGCCAAGCTGCCGCCGGGCACCGGGCTCGAATGGACCGGCCTCAGCTACGAGGAACGCCTGTCGGGCGGCCAGGCGCCGGCGCTCTATGGCCTGTCGCTGCTGATCGTCTTCCTGTGCCTCGCGGCGCTGTATGAAAGCTGGTCGGTGCCGATCTCGGTGATGCTCGTCGTCCCGCTCGGCGTGCTTGGCGCGGTGCTCGCGGCGACGCTGACGGGTCTCAACAACGACATCTATCTCCAGGTCGGCCTGATCACCACGATTGGCGTGTCGGCGAAGAACGCGATCCTGATCGTCGAGTTCGCCGAGGAGAAGATGCGCGACGGGATGAAGCCGTTCGACGCGGCGGTCGCGGCGGCCAAGCTGCGGTTGCGGCCGATCCTGATGACGTCGCTCGCCTTCGTCTTCGGCGTGCTGCCGCTGGCGATTTCGACCGGCGCCGGCGCGGGTGGCCAGAACGCCATCGGCCGCGCGGTGGTCGGTGGCATGCTTTCGGCGACGATCCTCGCGATCTTCTTCGTGCCGATGTTCTTCGTCGTCGTCCTGCGCCTGTTCGGCCAGGGCGGCCATGCCGAGCCGGCTGCGCATGACGATCCCCATGGCCAGCCGCCGCACGACGGCCCTCACGGCACGTTGCCGCATGACGGCGGTGCGCATGACGACACTGAGGGGCGTCCCGCCCCGCAGGGAGCGTGATTTCGATGACCCGCAAGACCATCCTCCTTCTCGCCGCCGCGAGCGCGACGCTCGCCGGCTGCAATCTGGCGCCCAAATATGTGCGCCCGGTCGGCGCGGTGCCGGCGACCCTGCCGCAGGGCGGCGTCTATCCCGCGGCGGCGAGTGACGCGCCCGACGTCACGAAGATCGGCTGGCGCAGCTTCTTCACCGATCCGCGGCTGCAGCAGGTAATCGCGCTGGGACTCGACAACAATCGCGACCTGCGTATCGCGGCGGCCAATGTTCTGCAGGCGCGCGCGCAATATCGCGTGCAGCGCGCCGATCTCGTCCCCAGCACGACGATCAGCGGTTCGGGCACCTATACCAACAACCTGTTCGGCGCGGCGGGCGCGTCGGGTGCTGCCGCTGGCGGCGGCACCAGCGGCGGGGGAACGGGGACCGGCACGGGCACCGGAGTCGGTACCGGATCCGGGACCGGCGGCACGGGCGCCTCGGTCGGCACCGGCGGCTCGTCGAACCTGCAATTCTACTCGGTCAACGCCGGCTTCTCGGCGTTCGAGCTCGACCTGTTCGGCCGGGTCCGCAATCTCAGCCGCGCGGCCCTCGAACAATATTTCGCCAGCGAAGAGGCGCAGCGGACGACGCGGATCAGCCTGATCGCGGAACTTGCCACCGCCTGGCTGACGCTCGCCTCGGACCAGGATCAGCTGCGCCTGTCGGAGGAGACGCTCAAGGCGTTCCAGCAGACGCTCGACCTTACCCGCGCGCAATTCCGAATCGGCGTCGCCTCGGAGCTCGAAGCGCGGCAGGCGGAAACCAACTATCAGTCGGCGCGCAACGACATCGCCGTGCTCAAGACGCGGATCGCGCAGGACCAGAATGTGCTCAACCTGCTCGCCGGCACGACGGTGACTGCCGACCTGCTGCCGAACGGACTCGGGACCGGCGACGCGACCATCGCCAACCTGCCGACCGGCGTCGCATCCGACGTGCTGCTGCGCCGTCCGGACGTGCTGCAGGCGGAGCATCAGCTGATCGCGCAGAACGCCAATATCGGCGCGGCCAGGGCCGCGCTCTTCCCCCGCATCTCGCTCACCGCGACCCTGGGAACGATCAGCAGCGCGCTGAGCGGGCTCTTCGCCGGCGGCAGCTTCACCTATACCGGGTCACCCTCGATCGCCGCGCCGTTGTTCGACGGCGGCAGGCTGCGCGGCAATCTCGATTATGCGCGCGCCTCGCAGCAGGCGGCGGTCTCCACCTACGAGAAGACGGTGCAGACCGCCTTTCGCGAGGTCGCCGACGCGCTCGCCCAGCGCGGTACGATCGACGAGCAGGTTTCGGCGCAGGCCGCCCGCGCCAACGCCGCCAGCGTCGCCGCGCGCCTGTCGGACGCGCGCTATCGTGCGGGCGTCGATTCCTTCCTCACGACGCTCGACGCCCAGCGCACCGCCTACGCGGCGCAGCAACAGCTGGTGACGACGCGGCTGTCGCGCGGCAGCAACCTGGTCGAACTCTACCGCTCGCTCGGCGGTGGGCTGGAATAGGCTCGCCAGCCTTCGCCGTTCCACCGCCTTTCCATCGGTGGATTATCCGCGGTATGCCCGCGGGCATGGGGGACATGGAGCGCGGGCCGCGAGGCCTGGTCGATCATGACTGGCTGTTGATCCGTCGGTCAGTCGTCACGGCGTTGGCCGGCTGGCACGATCGATTCCTGGCGATCGTGCTGGTCGCGACCTGCCTGGCAGTCGCGCATCAGGGGCTCGCCGAGCGGACGCCGCGTCAGGCGATGTGGATCGCCATGGCGATCGGCGCGACGGCGGGCGTCGCCGCGTCGCGCGCTCTGGCGGATCGGCTGCGATACCATGTCGGCGAGGGAGCTCTGGCTGCGCTGGCGCTCCAGCGGGCATGCCGGCACCGATATCTGATCGCCTGTCATGCGGCGATAGTGGCGGTATTCGCTGCGGCCATGGCCATCGTACGAGCTGATACGATCCCTGTGGTCTGCGCCGCCTATCTGACGGCAGCGACCGGCGGGGCCGTCGACATCGCCCGCACGCCCGTCCCGAGTTCAGGGTGGCGCCGCGCGATCGACCGCCGCCTACTCTCTTGGCAGCGGCGGCCGGCGGCTGGGGTCGTCGCCGCCGTGCTGACCCTGATCGTGACGTTGGCGGCACCGACGGACGACAGCGCCCGACTTGCCGTCTGCGCCCTTGCGTCTTGTGCGGTGATCGCCGTGCTGACGCGGGTCGAACCCGCCGTCGTGCGGTTCCTGGCGCTCTCGGGGCACGGCCTGGGCAGCATCCTGTTGCGCCGGGCTGCCGGGGGCCTGACGTTCCTCTTCGTCGCGCCGGTGGTAGCATCGGTCGCAGTGGGGCTCGCCGGAGCCGTCGTGGTCGGATCTGTCATCGCCGGCATGCTGGTGCTGATGGCCCTGCGCATCCAGGCCCACCGGCTTTACGCGCGATTGCAGGCCGAACTGATCGTAGCGATGCTGGTCTTCGTGATAGCGATGGCCGTGCTCCTATCCCCCTTCGTCGCCTTGCCCGTCGCCGCCTTGGCCGTGTGGCGTTTGTCGCGCGCGGCGGCGCATCAGCGCTGGATGATCGGATGAGCGACATCACCCTGTCGGCCACGGTCGTCGTGCGGGGGAAGCGGCGGGTCGTCGACGGCATAGGGTTCGACGTGCCGCGCGGCACATGGTTCGGCGTGATCGGGGCAAATGGCTCGGGCAAGACCAGCCTCCTTCGCGCGCTTGCCGGGCGGCTGCCGCTCGCCGCGGGCATCTGCCGCGTCGACGGACGCGATCTCGCGGCGGATCGTGCCGCCCGCGCCCGCAGTTTCGGCTTTTGCCCGCCGGCCGATCGACTGCCCGACCTGATGCGCGGACGCGAACTGCTCGACTATGCGCGATGCGGCGCCGTGACGGATCATCGCCGCCTCGCCGCACTGTGGAGCGCGCTGGGCATCGCGGAGCTGTCCGACCGTTGGATCGGCGACTGTTCGGCGGGGATGCGGCAGCGGCTGGCGATAGCCTGCGCCTTTGTCGGCGGTCACACGCGGATCATTCTCGACGAGCCGTTCAACTGGCTCGATCCCGTCGCCGCCTACGACCTGCGGCAGGTTCTGCGCGCCATGGTCAACGACGGTCTTACCCTCGTAACGGCGTTGCACGACCTGCCGGTGCTCGCAAGCGCGTGCGATGCGGGCGTGATCCTCGCGGATGGGACGGTGGCGGCGACGCTCGACCGCAAGCGCCTGCGGGAAGCCGCCGTCGATCCGCAGGCCTTCGAGCGCGCAATGATCGACCGCCTGCGCAGCGGACGATAGCGCCAGGGCCGGGACGCGTATCTCAGGCGGCGCGTTGTGCGATCGGCCGGATCGGGGCCAGCGCGTTGAGGAATTGTGCTGCACTCGCTGCCCAGGTGAAGGCGCGCGCATAAGCCGCGCATGCCGCCCGATCCCTCCCGAGCGCGGCGAGGATCGCACGGTCGAGCGCCGCGTCGATCGCCCCCACCGCGGTCGACAGCACGTCGACCGGCCCCGGTGCAGGCAGTGCGGCGACGGGGGTGCCGCAGGCCAGAGCCTCGATCATCACTAGTCCGAACGTATCGGTAAGGCTCGGAAAGACGAAAACGTCCGCGCTGCGATATGCGGCGGCGAGCGCGCCACCGAACCGCGGGCCGACGAATCGCGCCTGCGGGTAGCGCGCCGCAAGCGCTTCGCGCGCCGGCCCGTCGCCGACGACGACCTTTGAGCCCGGACCAGGCGCCGCGAGGAACGCTTCGATGTTCTTCTCCACGGCGATGCGCCCGACGTAGAGCTGGATCGGGCCCGGCAACGCCGCGATCGCCTCGTCGCGCGGGCCGTCGGGGTGGAACAGCGACAGGTCGACGCCACGCCCCCAGCGGCGCGTGTGGCGCAGCCCCTGCGCCGCCAGGACGCCGTCCACCGATCCGGTGGAAACGAGGATCGCGTCCGCAGGCCGGTGGAACCAGCGGATATAGCGCCAGAACAGCTCCGCGTTCACGCCTGTCCGCTTGGCGAGATAATCGGGAAACTGCGTGTGATAGGCCGTGGTGAAGCGCAGGCTCTGACCCATGCACCAGCGCCGCGCGGCGAGCCCCAGCGGTCCTTCGGTCGATAGGTGGATCGCATCCGGATCGAAGGCGCGGACCAGGCGCCCCACGCCGCCGCGCCCGGTCAGCGCTAGCCGGATTTCCGGATAGGTCGGGCAGGGCAGGGTGGCGAAGCGGTCGGGCGAGACGACGAGCACCTCATGCCCCATCGCCTCCAGTTCCGCCTTGGTCGCGGTCAGCGTGCGGACGACGCCGTTGACCTGCGGCTGCCATGCGTCGGTGACGATCGCGATCCGCATGTCAGGCGGCGATCCGCGCGGCAGCGGCCCGCTCGGCCACCTCGCGCGCCGCGATTTCGTCGGCCCAGTGCAGCACCTCCATCGTGCCGTCGAAATGCTCGACCAGCGCGGTGCATCCCTCCACCCAGTCGCCGTCGTTATAATAGGTGACGGCGCCGATCTCCCGGATCTCCGCGGTATGGATATGCCCGCAGACGACGCCATCGACGCCGCGCGATCCGGCGGCATGCGCGACGACCTCCTCGAACCGGGAGATGAAGGCGACCGCGTTCTTCACCTTCGCCTTGGCATGCTTGGACAGCGACCAATAGGGGCGACCGAGCTTGCGCCGCACCACGTTGGTCCAGCGGTTGAGCGCCATCAGCGCGGTATAGGCGCTGTCGCCGAGCAGCGCGATCCAGCGGTGGCCGAGCGTGATGGCGTCGAACTCGTCCCCGTGCAGCACGAGCAGGCGGCGCCCGTCGGCCGTGCGGTGGATCGCCTTGCGCCGGATCGCGACGCCGCCGAAGTTCATGCCCGCGAACTGGCGGAACATCTCGTCGTGGTTGCCGGGGATATAGGTGACCTGCGTGCCGCGCTTGGCGCGCTTCAGCAATCGCCAGACGACGTCGTTGTGCGCGGCGGGCCAGTAGAAACGCTTCTTCAGCTGCCAGCCGTCGACGATGTCGCCGACCAGGTACAGGATGTCGCTGTCGACGCGGTCGAGGAAGTCGATCAGCATGTCAGCGTTGCAGCCGCGCGTGCCGAGATGCACGTCGCTGATCCAGATGGTGCGATAGCGGCGGCGGGCGACGTCGGGCTTTTCGGGCGTCACCGGCCGGTGCGACACGAAGGACAGGATCGCGGCCCCGGCATCGGCCATATCACCGGTGGTCATCGTCGGGTCGATGGTCATGGCATTCCACCCCAGCTGGGGGGCATTCGGCCCCCGTTCGGAGTGCCATGCCGGATCAGTGTGACGCTGACGTCACGATCCGGTTACGCGAATGTTGCGGTGGGATGCTCGTTCAGGGCATCCGCTGCGGCGCGTCAGCCGGCGAAGGTCCGGATGCCGGTCAGCAGCAGCCAGTATAGCAAACCCGAAAGAAGCATCGCGGCAGGAAGGGTGAGGAACCACGCCAGCGCCATGTTGCGGACGGTGCGCCATTGCAGTCCGGCGCCGTTGCCGACGGACGCACCCGCGACGCCCGACGACAGCACATGCGTCGTGGACACCGGCATGCCCAGCCGGTCGGCGAGCAGGATCGTGCTCGCCGCCATCAGCTCGGCGGACACGCCGATGCCATAGGTCAGGTGCGACTGGCCGATCTTCTCGCCGACGGTGACGACGATGCGCTTCCACCCGACCATCGTGCCGAGACCGAGCGCGATCGCCACGGTCACCTTGACCCACAGCGGGATGTAGCGGGTCCCCTGCTCGAGCCGCCCGCCATAGCCCTTGATCTGCTCCAGCTGCGCGGCGGAGAAGCGCGCCTTCGCGCCCTCGTCGGCGACGATCTGCTTGGTCGCATCGAGCACCAGATACATGTCCGCGCGGAGATTGGGCGCGGCGGCGGCGGGCACGCGGCTGAGCGCACCGTAATCGCCGATCCGGTCGCCGACGTCGCGCGACAGCTCCGCCAGCGCGCCATAGACCGCGGGCCGGTCGACGCTTCGCACCGACAGAGCCTGCGTGATCGTCGCGCGTGCCGCATCGGTCGAGGCGGGGCGCCCGCCGTCGGCATGGGCGGCGAAGGTCGCCTGGGCGGCGCGCGCCTGCGCGACATAGGCCGGCGTCGCGCTGTCCGGCACGGTGCGATTGAGCGCATAGGCGGTGGGCGCGCAGCCGATCAGAATCAGCATGATCAGGCCCATGCCCTTCTGCCCGTCGTTGCTGCCATGCGCGAAGCTGACGGCGGTGCAGGTGAAGATCAGCAGGCCGCGGATGCCGCGCGGCGGCGGTTGGTCACCGGACGGCTCGCGGTAGAGGCGCGGATCGGTGAAGATGCGCTTCATCAGCAGCATCAGCATCAGCGCACCGGCAAAGCCGACGAGCGGACTGACGAGGAGGGTGATGAAGATCTTTTCCGCCTGATGCCAGTCGACGCCCGACGTGCCCGACAGGCCCCGCGCGAGCAACTGGTTGGCGAGGCCCACGCCCAGGATCGATCCGATCAGCGCGTGGCTGGACGAGTTCGGCAGGCCCGCGGCCCAGGTCGCAAGGTTCCAGATGATCGCCGCGAGCAGCAGCGCGAAGATCATCGCGAACCCGCCCAGCGATCCGACGTGCAGGATCAGGTCGACCGGCAGCAGCGTGATGATCGAATAGGCGACCGCGCCAGAGGAGGTCAGCACCCCCAGGAAATTGAAGAAGCCCGACCAGACGACCGCGACCGGTGCGGGCAGGGCATGGGTGTAGATCACCGTCGCCACCGCATTGGCGGTATCGTGGAAGCCGTTGACGAACTCGAACCCCAGCGCGATCAGCAGGGCGAGGCCGAGGAAGAGGAACACGCCCGTTGCCATCTGCTCGCCGACCTGCGCGGTATCGGTCGCGATGCTGATCCCGGCATAGCCCAGCGCGCCGACGAGGACCGCGAGGAAGATCCATCGGCCCGCGGGGTGCAGCCGCGCGTCGAGATGCGGGCCGCGTGAGGGCGTAGCGCCCTCTGCCGGTTGGGAAGCGATGGTGGCCATTGGATTGCCGGTGCACCCGCGATGTGACGAGTTCGTGACAGGAGTAGTCGCTACCCGACATGTCCCGGAGCAGCAACACAGGTGAAGGTTGCAGGTTCCGCCATCCGTCGTCGCGCGCCAAGGCTTGCCATGGCCAACGTCTCCGCTGTCGGAGGGGCGACGGTGCGGAACGGCCCTCCCGTTCCGACCGGCGTGCGGGATCTCCGGCATGGGGCGCGCCGGACGTGGCGGGGCCATGAACCCGATGGAACCAGGCTCCATGGGGCGCTGCCGGGGCGAGGGGGGACGAGCCCGATCGGAGAAGCGTCTTGCGGGGCGCCAGATGCCGGCAGGTCGACGACCGGCTGCGAGGGGATGTTCGCCAGCGAGCAGGTCTCGCCATGCCCCCCGCATTCCGTATCGGGGGCGAGGCACGTCGCGCGACACGCTATGGCGGAGCGGAGCGCCAGCCGATAAGCGGGGAGAAAAGGAGAGGGGCCAATGGCCTATGGCGACTATCAGAACCTGATCTATGGGGCTGGGCTGCAGGGCATCGTCCCGCGCTGGCCGGTGGATTTCCCGACGCTGGAAGCACGCGCCGCCGCGGCGATGCCGCCGAGCGTGCTCGGCTATGTCCAGGGCGGTTGCGGTGACGAACTGACCCAGCGGCGCAATGCGGAAGCGTTCGGCCATTGGGGCATGGTGCCGCGGATGATGGTCGACTGTGGGACGCGCGACCTGTCCGTCGAACTGTTCGGCCTTTCGCTGCCGAGTCCGCTGTTCATGGCGCCGATCGGCGTCACCGGCCTGTGTACGCAGGATGGGCACGGCGACCTCGCCGCAGCCGCGGCCGCCGCGGCGACGGGGGTGCCGCTCTGTGCGTCCACCCTTTCGAACGATCCGCTCGAGGGCGTGGCCGGGGCGATGGGCGAGACACCCGGGTTTTTCCAGCTGTACACGCCCCGCGATCCCGATCTCGCCGCCAGCCTCGTCGGCCGCGCGGAGGCGGCGGGCTACAAGGCGATCGTCGTGACGCTCGACACCTGGGTCACCGGGTGGCGGCCGCGCGATCTCAACGTCGCCAATTTCCCGCAGCTGCGCGGCCATGTGCTGACCAACTATTTCGCCGACCCCGTCTTCCAGCGTCTCCTCGGCAAGTCGCCGGCCTCGGCGCCGGCGGAAGCGGTCGGCCTGTGGGCGCGTCTCTTCGGCAAGGTTCTGACCTGGGACGACATGCCCTGGCTGCGTTCGCTGACGCGCCTGCCGATCGTGCTGAAAGGCATCTGCCATCCCGACGATGCGCGGCGCGCGGTCGACGCGGGTGTGGACGGCATCTATTGTTCGAACCACGGCGGCCGCCAGGCGAACGGCGGGATCGCCGCCATCGACCTGCTGCCCGATGTCGTCGCGGCGGCCGGGACCGTGCCGGTGCTGTTCGACTCGGGTATCCGCTCCGGCACCGACGTGATCAAGGCGATCGCGCTCGGCGCGCGGATGGTCGGCGTGGGCAGACCCTATAGCTACGGCCTCGCGCTCGGCGGGGCGGACGGGGCGGCGCATGTGCTCAAGTGCCTTCTGGCGGAGGCCGATCTGCTGATGGCGGTCAACGGCTATCCGACACTCGACGCGGTGCGGCAGGCCGGCGCGCAGCGGATGTGAGCCGCGTCTGACAGGCATCTGATCCGGCACGGCAGCGACCGAGGTGGCGTGTCTCTCGCGCCGCCCCGGCCCCGGAGCGGGGGAGCCTTTGGCGCGCTGATGCGTGTTAGCGCACGATGCAGATCCCCTATCTCGATCACGACCTGCCGGGCTGGGTCGGGCGCCTGATCGGCCTGGCCGGCTACTTGCTGCTCGTCGTGCTGGTGCATCGCATCCTGTTCGCGGTCCTTCGCCGCGTCACCGAGCGGACGAAGACACGCGCGGACGATATCCTCGTGCTGCGCCTGCGCCGGCCGACCTTCTGGCTGATGATCGGCGTCGCGCTTGCCGCCGCGACCCCCGGCCTCGACCTGCCGCGCGTCTGGGAGAATGTGTGGCAGCGGCTGCTCGGCATCGCCGCCCCCGGGCTGTTCGGCTGGATGCTGCTCGCCGCGCTGACCGCCTATCGCGACATCAGCGAGGTCCGCTTCGACATCAGTGGTCCCGACAATCTGCGCGCGCGGCGACGGCGGACGCGCATCTCGATCCTGCACCGCATCGGCGTATTCGTGCTGGTGTTGCTGACCGCGATGATGATGCTGATGAGCATTCCGTCGGTGCGCACGATCGGCGTGACGCTTGCCGCCTCCGCCGGCGTCGCCGGCCTCGCGATCGGCGCCGCCGCGCAGCCGGCGCTGAAGAACGTCATCGCCGGCATCCAGATGGCCTTTACCGAGCCCATCCGCATCGACGATGTCGTCATCATCGACGGCGAATGGGGGCGGATCGAGGACATCAGACTGACCTACGTCGTCGTCCGCATCTGGGACGACCGCCGTCTTGTCGTGCCGGTGTCGAAGTTCCTCGAGAACAGCTTTCAGAACTGGACGCGAGAGACCAGCGCGCTGCTCGGCTCCGTCTTCTGGTATCTCGATCCGGCCGCCGATGTGCCACGGCTGCGCGCGAAACTGGAGGAGGTGGTCCGCGCGAGCAGCCGCTGGGACGGCCGCTTCTACAATCTCCAGATCACGGATTCCAAACCGGACGGGATCATGGAGGTGCGGGCGCTGATGACGGCGAAGGACGCGTCGACCGCCTTCGACCTGCGCTGCGAGGTGCGCGAGGCGCTCTATGCGTTCATTCGTATCGAGATGCCCGAGGCTCTGCCGCGCATGCGGCTCATGCCGGCTCCGGCGTCCGCACCAGCGCATTTGTGAAGGTGCGGCGCCACCATGCGATATCCTCGCGACGGATGACCGCCATCATCCGTTCCCACCGCTCGATCCGCTCGTCGCGCCCCATGCGCAGCGCCTGCATGATCGCGTCGGCCATCTCTTCGGCCGAATAGGGGTTGATCAGCACCGCGTCCGTCAGCTGGCACGCCGCCCCGGCGAAGCGCGACAGGATCAGCACGCCTGGGTCCTCCGGGTTCTGCGCGGCGACATATTCCTTGGCGACGAGGTTCATCCCGTCGCGCAGCGGCGTGACCAGGCCGATCTTCGCGGCGCGATAGATGCCGGCCAGCACGTCGCGCGGATAGCCCTGGTTGACGTAGCGGATCGGCGTCCAGTCGACATCCGAATAGGCGCCGTTGATGCGACCCGCGATGCTTTCCAGGCTGGACCGGATGCGCTGGTAGCTGCCGACGCTCGCCCGGCTCGGCGGCGCGATCTGGAGCAGGAAAACTTCCTTCCGCTCCTCGGGATGTTCAGTCAGGAACCGCTCATAGCCGAGGAAGCGCTCCTCCAGCCCCTTCGAATAGTCGAGCCGGTCGACGCCGACGATCATGTCCCGTCCCACCGCGCTGTCGCGCATCTGGCGGAAGGCGAGCCGGCCGCGCGTGCTGGTGGCCAGTTCGGCGAACTCGTCCACGTCGATGCCGATCGGCACCGCCATCACCTGCACCCGGCGCTCCCCTAGGCGCAGAATGTCGCCCTCCAGCGTCGCGCCCAGCTCGTGACACGCATAATCGACGAACGAGCTCAGCCATTCCTCGGTGTGGAAGCCGATCACGTCATAGGCGAACATCGTGCGCACCAGCGCCTCGGCCTCCGGCAGGATCGACAGCAGGCGGCGTGGCGGCCAGGGAATGTGCAGGAAGAATCCGATGCGGTTCTTCAGCCCGAGCCGGCGCAGTTCCTCGCCGAGCGGGAACATGTGGTAATCCTGAATCCACACCGCATCGCCGTCCTCGATAAGCGGCCGCACGGTTTCAGCGAAGCGGACATTGACCCTTTTGTACCCGCCGGCGAACTCGCGCTCATATTCGGCCAGGTCGACGCGATAGTGGAACAGCGGCCACAAGGTGCGATTGGCGTAGCCGTTGTAATATTCGTCGACGTCCTGCGCCTCCAAGTCGACCGTCGCGGTCGTGACGCCCTCCGCGCGGGTGAAGGTGATCTGGCCGGTGTATTCGTCCGTCTCCTCCCCCGACCAGCCGAACCAGATGCCGCCATTCTCCTGCAGGGCGGAGGCGAGCGCGACGGCGAGGCCGCCCTGTGCCCCGGAATGCGACCCATTGGGGGCAGAAACGCGGTTAGATATGATAACGAGGCGGCTCAGCGGATCGAACTCCATGGTTTGGATAGCAGGACGGCGCAGTTGATCATGCCGACCAGCGAATAGGTCTGTGGATAATTTCCCCAAAGTTCGCCGCTACTTGGATCAATATCCTCAGACAGCAACCCCGCTGCGGTGCGCCGTGTCAGCATCTCGTCGAACAACGCGCGCGCGTCCTCGGACCGACCGGTGAAGTGCAGCGCCTCGATCAGCCAGAAGGTGCAGACGTTGAACGCCGTCTCCGGCAGGCCGAAATCGTCCTCTGTATCGTAGCGCAGCATGTGACTGCCCCGGCGCAGTCCCTTTTCCACCGCCTCCAGCGTGCCGACGAAGCGAGGGTCGTCGGGCTCGAAGAAGCGCAGGTCGAGCAGCTGGATCAGGCTCGCGTCCAGGTCGTCGCCGGAGAATGTCGCCGACATGCGGTTCGTCTCCGGCCGCCACGCGCGGGCCTCGATCTCCGCCCGGATGCGGTCCGCGCGATCCTGCCAGAAGGTGCAGCGGTCCTCGAGCCCCAGCGCCTTGGCGGCATTGGCGAGACGATCGCAGGCCGCCCAGCACATCGCGCTCGAATAGGTGTGGACGCTCTGCCGGGTACGCAGCTCCCACAGCCCCGCGTCCGGCTGGTCGTGGAAGGTCCATGCGCGCTCGCCGACGCGCTCCAGGCTCTCGAAATCCTCGCGTCCCGACTGGCGGAACAGGCGCTGGTCGAAGAAGGCGTGGACGCTGCACAGCACGATCTGGCCATAAGCGTCGTGCTGGATCTGTTCATAGGCCTGGTTGCCGACGCGCACCGGTCCCATGCCGCGATAGCCGGCCAGCGCGGGGGCGAACCGTTCCTCCAGCGTCGCCTCGCCGAGCACGCCATAGAGCGGCTGGATGTGGCCGCCGCGCGCGCTGTCGACGATGTTGCGGAGATACCCCAGATACCCCTCCAGCACGTCGAGCGCGCCGAGGCGGTTGAGCGCCTGCACCGTGTAATAGGCGTCGCGCACCCAGCAATAACGATAGTCCCAGTTGCGCTCCGACCCGGCGTGTTCCGGTATCGACGTGGTCAGCGCCGCGACGATCGCGCCCGTCTCCTCGTGCTGGCACAGCTTCAGCGTGATCGCGGAGCGGATCACGACGTCCTGCCATTCCAGCGGCACGGCGAGGCCGCGCACCCACTCCTGCCATTCCGCGGTCGTCTGCGTCAGCATCGCCTCGACCGTTTCGGCGAGGTCGCCGGAGAAGCCCTCGTCCGGCCCCAGGAAGAAATGCAGCGGTCGCTCGATGCGGAACGGGCGCTCCTCCTCGACCATGCCGATCGGCGCGGTGGTGGTCAGCCGCATCGCCATCAAATCGAGCATGATGCGCAGGTGGTTCGATCCGCCGACCTGCTCGCGGCACGTGCCGCCCCAGCCGCAGGTGGTGCGCATGCGGACGCGGATGCGGGGGGATCCGGCGACCGGACGCACGATCCGCGCGAAGGCGACGGGGCGATAGGTGCGGCCGTGCCGCTGGAAGCGCGGGCTGAAGTCGATCACCTCGATAGCATTGCCATGCGAATCGGTGTGCAGGCTGACGAGGATCGGCGTGTTGCGGATGTAATATTGGTCGACGCGGGTCGAATCCTCGAGATCGATCGACCAATAGCCGTCGTCCGGCGCCGCGCCGCCGACGAGGGCGGAGAACAGCGGATCCCCATCGACGCGCGGCACGCAGGCCCAGACGAACCGGCCCGCACGATCGATCAACGCGCTGACCTGGCAATTGCCGATCGGCCACAGGTCGACCGACATTGCGTTCGCATCGGGATTGGCGACGGAGGCGTCGGTCATGCCGCCGCCTTCCGCGCTGCCGCCTCCAGCCAGTCCAGCGCGGCGGAGACTCCTTCCAGCCGATAGGCCGCGGCGCTCGCGCGCGCCGCGCCGATCAGGATACCGGCGCCGCCCAGCTGCGCCGCGGCGACCATCGCGGGCTCGTCGGTGTCGTCGTCGCCCAGGAAGACGGGGCGGTACCCCGCCATCGGTCCCGTCTCCATCAGCTTGTACAGCGCCGTTCCCTTGTCCGCGCCCGCCACGCGCACCTCTGCCATCATCTTGCCGGTCTGCAGGTGCAGCCCGGCCTCCTCGGCAAGCGCGCGGGCGAGCGCGTCGCTGTCCGCGGCGGCGGCGGGATCGCGGCGGTAATGGAGCGCCGCACCGAGCGGCTTCTGTTCGACGAGCACGCCGGGGCGCGTAGAGGCGAAGGATGTCATCTCCGCGACAATACGGTCGAGGGCGGCGGGTCGTTCCGCCACCGTCTCGCGACCGTCGGGCCAGGCGACTTCGAGCCCGTGGCTGCCCGAGATGGCGAAGCCGGGGTCGCCGAATAGCGCGCGGATCCCCGATACGGACCGCCCGCTGACGATCGCCACCCGACCGTCGAGCGCATCGGACAGGCGCGCGACCAGCGCGGACAGGCGATCGTCGACGCGCACCGCATCAGGCCGCTCCTGCAATTCGACGAGCGTGCCGTCGAAATCGAGGAACAGCGCCGCATCACGCAGCAGGTCAAGCGGGGGAGGGGGCAGATCGGCCATGTCGCGCGGCGTGTCCGATGTGAGGCCGCGCGGTCAATCCCCCGTGACGAGGAGGTGTGGGACCATGCTGGCAGCCATGTGGCGAGGGGCGCGGGCGCCGTGCCGTTCGATCTTCGGGACGCGGACGGCAGCGGCCGCAACATCATGGGGTTGAGTCGGGAAGATAGCCCGTTCGGATGAGGAAGGCGCGCAGGGAGTCAGGAAAACGCCTGAACCGTGTTCGGTGCCCCTCGGGGCATTGATGCCCTTGCCACTGCGAGGGTGGCAGATCGCACGGCTCCCAGAGAGCGCCGTCACGCTCGTAATGCGCCAGCATCGCGTTCCAGGCCGCATCGAATTGGCCGGCCCTCGCCGCATCGGCGACATAAGCCGCGCAAGCACCGTTGCGGTACCGATCATGCGATAGGCAAAGCGGTTCGAGGCGCTTCATGTCAGCGGCGAATATGCCTCCGACCCCCGGATCGCGGCTCTCATCGATGATCTGCCCATCCTTGACGGTCAGAAGCTTTGGCGGGCGCGGTGTGCAGGCATTGCAACCAAAGACGGAATCGAACGCAGCGTCTTCGAGTTTGAGATCGATGTTGCCATCCCCCGATAGATCATGAGGCGCATCAGCTATTTGACCTTGAAGGTGCAGGTCGACGGGGCTGAGTGATTGAGCCAGTCGGTAGCGATTGCCGATCGGGACCAGGAGTTGCAGCGTCATATCGCCGCCCGATCCACCTGATTGGCTTTCGATGATGATGCCCGGGATGCGGTCGCCTCGACGAATGCGAGCAACTGCGATCCTTGCATAGGCGCTCTGGCTGTCCGTCTTGATTGTCACGGAATCCATCCCCGCCTGTTCAACCGTGACGTTGGCCTGATTATTATAGCCATCCCACCTGCAAGCGCTGTCTCCGACGGGATGGGCGGGGCATGGCACCGCTTCTACATGAACGGTGACGCCGTCAGATGTGAAATCGAGCGGTTGCTTCTTGAAGGAAAGCCACGTTTGAAATTTGCCGGGTGGCACCTCAGCTGGGGCGGGGCCGATCAGAAAGCCGGCAATCATTATCGTTAGAGCGAGCACTGCACTGCCCCTTCACGGATATACTGAAGTCGACAATGCAGGGATAATCCATCGGTCGCAATAGTTCTTGTGGGAGGATGTAGAATATTGGCAAATATCGGCCGATCACCGGTTCCGCCTGTACCACGGCAGTGGAGCAACCACCCGTAATTCAAGCTCCCGCACCTGACGCAACACTTGGCGATCGTCGCAAGCCAGGGCATCCGCACGCGGACGGCGAGTCGCTCCCGAGCCGTATACGTTGCCGTCCCGCTCCGCTAACACGGCACGCACCATGCCTTGAGGGGGACATCCATGCGTTCGACACCCTTGCTCGCCCTGCTGGCCGCGGCGGTGTCGCCGGCGATCGTACGGGCTCAGCTCACCCCAGTACCGGAGGCGCCGGTGCAGCGCGCGAGGACACCTGTTGCCGCCGCCGCGCGGGGATACCGGCCGCTGACCGTCGACCGCATCTTCGGCGCCGACGCGATCCGCGGCGACAGTTTCGACGGCGGCGAATGGACCGAGGACGGGCGCGGCTATATCGCGATCGAATCGTCGAAAAGCACCGACGGCGGCAGCGACATCGTCCGTTACGAGATCGCGGGCGGCGCGCGCACCGTGCTTGTCCCCGCCGAGCTGCTCGTGCCGAAGGGGGCGGCGGCGATCGGGGTGGAGGGCTATGCCTTCTCGCCCGACCGGCGCAAGATGCTGGTGTTCACGGGCGGCAAGCCGTTCCGCCGCACGCACGCGCTCGGCGATTACTGGCTTCTCGACCTGGATACCAAGCAGTTGCGCAGGATCGGCGGTCCCACGGCCGCGCCCTCGACGACGATGTATGCGGAATTTTCGCCCGACGGCACGCGCATCGCCTATGTCCGCGCCAACGACCTCTATGTCGAACCCGTCGGCGGCGGCACACCGCAGCAGCTCACCCGCGACGGCAGCGACCTGATCGTCAACGGCCTGGGCGACTGGGTCTATGAAGAGGAGTTCGGCCTCCGCAAGGCCTGGAGCTGGAGCCCGGATTCACGCCGCATCGCCTTCTGGCGCTTCGACACCTCCGGGGTCGGCACCTTCGCCATGATCAAGAATACCGACGGCCAGTATTCGAAGGTCATCCCGCTGCAATATCCGAAGGTCGGCACTGCCAATTCGGCGGTGCAGGTCGGCACGGTCGACATCGCCACCGGCCGGACACGCTGGTTCAGGCTGCAGGGTGATCCGCGCCAGACCTATGTTCCGCAAATGGGCTGGGCGGGCAGTTCGGGCCGCGTACTGATCCAATATGCCAACCGGCTCCAGAACACTTACCAGGTTCTGCTCGGCGATCCCGCCGACGGCAGCGTCGCGCCCCTGTTCGTGGAGCGCGACAAGGCCTGGGTCGAGGCGAACGATCAGGTCCAGTGGCTCAAGGACGGATCCGGCTTCACCTGGATGAGCGAGCGCGACGGCTGGCGGCACCTCTATCTCGTCTCGCGCGACGGCAAGCGGATGCAGCTGCGCACGCCCGGCAATTACGACGTCATCGACCTGCTGCAGGTCGACGAGGCGGGAGGCTATGCCTATTTCATCGCCTCGCCCGACAATCCGACGCAGCGCTACCTGTATCGGGCGACGCTCACCGGCACGCCGCGCGTCGAGCGCGTTACGCCGAGCGGCCCGGGCCAGGCGGGAACGCATGCCTACGACCTTGCCCCCGGCGCGCACTGGGCACGGCACACCTTCTCCAGCTTCGACCGCGCGCCCGTCACCGAGGTGATGGACATGACGACCGGCAAGTCGCTGCGCGTGCTCGCGCGCAACCAGGCGCTGCAGGACGTGGTGACCGACGGGCCGCTGCCGCCGGCCGAATTCTTCCGCGTCGACATCGGCGGCGGGACGCAGCTCGACGGCTGGCTGATCAAGCCGGCGAACTTCGATCCGGCGAAACGCTATCCGATCCTGTTCCAGGTCTATGGCGAGCCGGCCGGTCAGACGGTGGCGGATCGCTGGGGCGGTCGCGGCGCGCTATGGCACCGCATGCTGGCGGAACACGGTTACCTGGTGGCGAGCATCGATCCGCGCGGGGTCGCATCGCCGCGCGGTCGGGAATGGCGCAAGACGATCTACCGGCGCATCGGGATCGTCGGGCCGGAGGACATAGCCGCGGCCGTGCGTCGCATGCTTGCGACCCGCGCCTATATCGATCCGACGCGTGTCGGCATCTGGGGCTGGAGCGGCGGCGGGTCGACGACGCTCCATTCGATGTTCCGCTTCCCGGATCTCTATGCGACCGGCATCGCGGTGGCGGGCGTCGCCGACCAGAAGCTTTACGACACCATCTACCAGGAACGGTACATGGGGCTGCCCGACGACAATGCGGAAGGATATCGCAAGGGGTCGCCGATTACCTATGCCGCGGGGCTCAAGGGCAACCTGCTGATGATCCACGGTACCGGCGACGACAACGTCCATTATCAGAACATGGAACAGATGGCAGACGCACTGATCGCGGCGGGCAAGCCGTTTTCGATGATGGCCTATCCCGACCGCACGCACGGCATCTACGAAAAGCCGGGGACGAGCGTGCACCTGTATTCGCTCATGACCCGTTATCTCGAGACCAACCTGCCGCCCGGCGGCCGGTAGGACGCTTTCTCCCCGCACGATTGCGGGCGGGAGCGGGGCAAGGAAAAAGGCCGGTCGGGTCGCCCCGCCGGCCTTTTCACGATCCGAAAGTCGTCGCGCTTACTTCGACCGTTCGACCTGCTCGAAGTCGAGCTCGACCGGCGTCGCGCGGCCGAAGATCGACACGCTGACCTTGACCTTCGACTTGTCGAAATCGAGCTCCTCGACGATGCCGTTGAAGCTGGCAAAGGGGCCTTCCAGCACCTTGACCGCGTCGCCGATCTCGTAATCGACCTTGACCTTGGTCTTCGGCGCCGCTGCGGCCTCTTCCTTGCTGTTGAGCATCCGCGCGGCCTCGGCCTCGCTGATCGCCTGCGGCTTGCCCATCGATCCCAGGAAGCCCGTCACCTTCGGCGTGTTCTTGACCAGGTGATAGACGTCGTCGTTCATGTTCAGCTTGGCGAGGACGTAACCGGGCATGAACTTGCGCTCGACCGCAATCTTCTTGCCGCGGCGGGCCTCGGTGACGGTCTCGGTCGGCACCTCGATCTGCTCGACCAGCTGCTCCAGGCCAAGGCGGGTCGCCTCGGCCATGATGGCATCGCGGACCTTGCCCTCGAAGCCGGAATAGGCGTGAATGATGTACCAGCGCGCCATGCAATTGGCCCCTTTACTTCGCGAGCTTCAGCAACGCCTGGACAACGGCGTTGAAGAACGAGTCGACGCCCAGGAAGAACAGCGCGAGGATGGTGGTCATGATCACCACCATGACGCCCGTCATGACCGTCTCGCGCCGGGTCGGCCACACGACCTTTTTCGTCTCGGCCTGCACCTGACGGATGAATTCGATGGGAGTCGTCTTCGCCACAGTTTTCGAAGCCCGCTAGAATCACAAAATACCGATCTGGAAGACATGGCTTTCCCGCCGCTTCCCGTAAAGGGAACCGGCGACGGCCCGTCCTCGCTGTCGGATGGGTTTCGGAGATAGCGGTGCGGCGACGCTAAGGCAAGAGCGCCGGTTATGCGTCGTTCCCGCGATCAATGGCCGTAGGTCTTGATCCCGCGGCGCCGCAGCTTCTCGCGCCGGCGTCGGCGCAGATAAACCGTCAAGGACGGAATGCCGATCAGGAGCAAGAGGCCTATGATGCCGTAAACAATGGTATAACGCGTCGCTTCATCCATGCGCTCGCGATAGCCGGGTGCCGGGCGGGCGTCACGCTCCGTTCGCCGCAAAAATGACACGGCATTCATGAAAAGCAACCGAAATCAGTGATTTAGACACCGATTTTGCAGCCATTTCGAGCGGAATGGCAGGAGTGGAGGGACTCGAACCCACGGCCCTCGGTTTTGGAGGTCCCTGCTACATACCGCAACGGATCACCCGACGGCATCAGGTGTTGTTTTATTCCCTGCCTGTTCTCTATGCGTATCGCCGTAGGCCGTCATAAGGCTTCCCGACTCGCCGCTGGCGTGTTATTCCCGTGCTTATCTGGAATGGGTGAGGCTCGCGGTGGCAACGGGGAAAATTACGAAACGCAGCGTCGAGGCTGTGCCCGTGCCTCCGCCGGGCAAGCGTGAGCATCTGTGGGATGACACCCTGAAGGGCTTCGGGGTCATGGTCACCGACAAGGGGGCGCGATCGTACCTCGTCCAATATCGCATTGGGGGGAGGGGCGCCCCTAGCCGACGAGTGACGATCGGCAAGCATGGATCGCCCTGGACGGCGGAGAGAGCCCGCGCCCGCGCTGCCGAACTGCTGGAACAGGTGCGGCGTCGAGATGACCCGTTCGACGCTGCGCAGGCTAAAGTCGCCGCTGAGCGAGAGGCAAAGGCGAGGGCAACAGCATCGGCAGTTGTCACCGAGCGGCTGGCTTTCAGTGTTTTCGCGAGTCGCTTTGTCGAGAAATACGCGAAGGTGAATCAAGCCCGGAGCTGGCGCGAGACGGAAGGCGTCATCAACCGCGACCTTGTTCCCCGCTTCGGCACGACACCGCTGACGGAGATCGAGGACGCCGATATTGTCGAAGTGATCGACGCGCTGGCTGAGCGCGGGCCATCCGCTGCCTTGAAGGGGTACAAGGCGCTCCGCCAGATATTCGCGTACGCCGTCGACAAAGAGCGCCGTCACTTGCCTGCGGCCAAGAACCCAATGGCGGGCATTAAGCCCCCTGCGAAGATGGGTAAGCGCGAACGCACCCTGACCGATACCGAACTGCGGCTAGTGTGGATGGCGGCCGGAGGGTTGGGCTGGCCGTTCGGCCCATTGGTCCGGCTCCTGATCTTGACTGGCCAGCGCCGCGACGAGGTAGGGGGCATGTCGTGGGCTGAGGTTGACGTGGACAAGCGGCAATGGCTGCTGCCGGGAGCGCGATCGAAGAACGGTCTGCCTAACCTCGTCCCCCTGAGCGACCAGACCTTGACCATTATCGGTGACCTGCCCGTGATTAAGGCGGTGCGAGGCGAGGGGGACAAGAGGCCCGATCCGCGTCTGGTGTTCACGACGACCGGCGAAACACCGGTGTCGGGCTTCTCCAAGGTCAAGGCGCGTTTG
The DNA here is from genome assembly GCF_016820445.1 of Sphingomonas beigongshangi. Classification (GTDB taxonomy): domain Bacteria; phylum Pseudomonadota; class Alphaproteobacteria; order Sphingomonadales; family Sphingomonadaceae; genus Sphingomonas; species Sphingomonas beigongshangi. Next base: position 285,792 of record NZ_JADHDT010000003.1, on the reverse strand, counting down.
GATGACTCCATGCTTGATCTGATGCGGAAAGAGGCCGCAGAAGCCGGCGCCGATGAGCAGGCGATAAAGCGGCTGGCCGTTGAGCCGTGGACGCTACACGACCTGCGCCGCACTCTTGCCACTGGATGCCAGCGGCTGGGCTTCCCTACGGAGGTCACAGAGGCGGTCATCAACCACGTCAGCGGATCGCGGGCGGGGATCGTCGGAGTGTATCAAACATACCGGTATGAGAAAGAGAAGCGAGCCGCGCTTGATGCGTGGTCGCGCCACGTGACGAAAGCCGTAGTCGGGAAAACTGCGCCGAACAACGTTGTGGCGTTGCGCGCATGAGTGCTTGGATAACAGCGCGTCGCGCGCGGCATCTCGATCTGCGTAGCCTTGGAGGCAACGTAATCGAATGGGCAAGCCTTGGACTTGTGAAGTCGCGCGCCCGCGCGATCCGCAACCCCCGTGGACATGCCGGTTATGACCGGGGGGATGACGGCTGCTATCACCTGCCGGCACAATTCTGGGAAGACATGCGCGCGCTGCCGGGTTCTGAGTATCGCAGGTGGGACGCTGGCACCTTCTATGTGCTGCGAGGCCAGCACGCGCAGGTGCAGGCATATCTGGTTGAGTTTGATGAAGGCGATCTGTTGAGCGTGTTGGGCATAGCGATGGAGACGCCGCTGGCAGCAGAAGCTGAGCCATCGTCGGCCCCGCTTTCGCTTGATGACGGGCTGCCCGTTCCATCGGGGGGCAAGGCGCTGGCGACGTTGCGCCTTTTCCATGAGCGACTGAATAAGGGCGAGACGCTGCCGACCAAGGCGGCGGAGTATCGGGCGATTTACAGCTCATGGCCTGAACAACCAGGCCCCAGCGAGGACACGTGGTCCCGTAGCGGCGGACCTTATTACGATCGGCTCACGTGGCCAGGCAACAAGGCGCATCTTGATCCGCAAACCGCCGCAAAGTTGGCTAATATCACCGGCATTTGACCGCATTTCACCGCAACGCCGGTTGCGGTTATTTGCCCCCTGTTTCGCCGCAAGGCATCAGGTCCAAGACTGCTTCACCACAAGCAATCGCAATGTGGCGGAGGCAGATATGACCCAAGGATACCTACGAACGCCCGAAGCTGCGAAGTATCTCGGCATCGGTCAAAGTACGCTCGAACGTAAGCGTATAGACGGAACTGGCCCGCAATTTCGTCAGCTTGGCGCACGCATCGTCACTTATGCCATTGCTGATCTTGACGCTTGGGCGTCGCAGCAGGTGCTTACGAGCACTTCCGCACGGGTTGCTGCGTGATCCATGCTGGCAGCATCGGTTCGGGTATCGAAGCCCGGTAAGCGAAAGGGCCGCGCGGCTGGCACCGCACGACCCTCCCAGAAACTTCATCACGTCAGCGACAGCACAGATACTATCCCTCCACTGCAACTGCAATGCCTCGCGCGCTACGGCGTGACCGGCATTCGTGCCGGCCTGATCGCATCTCTGATCTGGGGCACTGACGGAGGTAATGAGCCGATCGGAGGTGTCGCATGACGCATCCCATGAACGCGAACCCCGTCAAGATCGCAGCGCTATCGCTGCTCAACCATCCCGAGCCGACGCTTAACTACAAGTCGGGCCAGTTCCTCGGCGGGATCGCCTTCAGCGACCAGCCGCTGACCGAGCGCCAGGAGCGCTGGCTGTCCGACTTGTTGCGAAAGCACGGCCTCCCCCCTTTGGTTTCGGGAGACAAAGCATGAGCTATCCCACCCAGGACAATCATCGCGGCGTCGATACCTCAATTGAGGCGGCTGCAATGGCCGCGCTGTCTTCGTCCGATCTGCGTCAGGTCGTTCTAAAGACGCTGTGCGCCCACCCAGAAAACCTGACGGTCGATCAGGTCTGCGCGATCACGGGACGGCCCCGGTACTCGCTGCAACCAAGATTTACGGAGTTGCGCAAGTTGGGGATGATCCGCGCGACCGAAGAGCGGCGGCGCAAGGCGTCGGGCGCGAACGCCATCGTCTGGCGTGCGGTGTTCCTTGATCGGAAGGAGGCGCAGGCATGAGCGCCGATCAACAGAGCGAGTTCATTGTCTTGCTGGCGAATGATGCGCTTGAAGCTGCGGATAATAGCCATGTCCATGCCGCGCTGCTGCTGTTCAATGCCGGCCTGTCGATCCTCGTCACGCGGCACCCCGGCACAGACGCTCGCCGCGAATTGGGCAGCATGTTCTCCGAATACGTGACGCAGCAGATTGAGGCGGTCATCACGCAAGGGGGTGACGCATGAGCGCGCCTGACAATCTGATTGTCCTTCGCCAAGTCGAAGGTACCCGCTGGTGCGTCGTGCGGCACACCCGCAAGGACGGCAAGCGCGTGTTTGCCGCCCGGATCGCGACTGCTCGCGACTACGCCGAAGCGGCGCGGATCGCGATGGAGGCGGCGTTCAAGCTGGGTCTGAGCCTCGGCATCGAGGGTAATGGCATGATGCTGCGCCGCTTTGATCGGGAGCGGGATATGCCGGCGCCTGAATTCAAGCGTCCTGATGGCTTCTCCCGCGTCTACGGCCGGGAGGATGCCGAATGAGCGCCGCTATCATCCCCCTGCGCCGCTCGCTGCCACGGTTGCCGTTCTGCGGAACGGTGGTCGTGATGGGGAGCAAGGAGACTGGCTTTCAGGTCGGGCACGAAAGCCGATCTGGCAATAGCTGGGGCCACTTTTCCGGGCCGTATTCGAACGGTGTCGATGCCATCTCCGCCGCGCTCGCGCTGAACCGTGACGAGTATAACGGCGGGTGTGATGTCGCCATCTGCGACGATGCCTTGGCTGATCGTGACGGCGTTACGTCACGGCCCCCCACCGATCGGGAGGACTTCTGATGGCCCTCCTAGACGTGCCGGCGATCCGGCAATTTTACCCGGTCGGGACCGTGGCGGGAGCGGTGATGCACCTTCGCCCGAAGCAGGGCGAGCTGGTCGGCTGCTGCCCGTTCCACAAGGACCGGTCGCCATCCTTCTACGTCTTCGCGGACGGCAAGCGGTGGCACTGCTTCGGGTGCAATGCGACCGGGGACGTGCTGGACTTCGTACAGCGCTACTATTCCCTGTCTATGCGCGAGGCGGCCGAGCACCTGTGCGGCGGTACGCTGCCGGTGGTCGAGGCCCCGAAGGTCACGGCGCGGGCCGAGCGGGACAACGCCTATGCGCTGAGCCTGTGGCGTTCTGCCGTGGCGATCGAGGGGACGCCTGCGGAGTCGTATCTACGACGCCGGGGGATTACGATCGAGTTGCCGTCCTCGCTGCGCTTTGCTCGTCTCAAACCGCCTGCGGAGAGCGGGGTCGCGGAGGCCAACGGGCGCGGATTGCTGCCGGCCATGGTGGCGCTGGTATCCGGTGCCGATGGCGAGCCTGCGGGGATCCAACGCACCTTTCTGCGGGAAGATGGCCGCAAGGCCGCAGCGACTGACGGCAAGGTCAAGTTTTCGCTGGGGCTGGTGCGGGGCGGGGCGATCCACCTCGGGCCGTGTCTCGATGATGGCTTGGCGCTCTGCGAGGGAGCGGAAGATGCGCTTTCCCTTATGGAGATGGGGGCGGCGTCTGCCTGGGCGTCGGCCGGTGCCGGGATGCTGGCGGGGCTGCAATTGCCCTCTGGCGTGCGCAGCGTCGTAATCGGCGGGGATGCGGACACGGCCGGCCGAGCGGCTGCTGAGACGGCGGCGGCGGCAATGTCGAGGCGCGGCGTAGAGGTTCGGGTGATCTATCCCGAGGATGGCGCCAAGGATTGGAACCAGAGCCTGATGGGGGTGGTGGCATGAACGCCCGTTCTTTTGCGGCGCTGGCCGCCGACGCCCGCCCGTTCGCCCCGGTGCCGCTTGATGGCGGATCGCCCAAACCAGCGTCAGAGCCGGTCGAAGTGCACGCCACGCAGTATGTCTTCCGCGATCCGGAGACGATCAAGCCGCGTGAATGGGTCTATGGTCGAGCGATCCAGCGCGGTCACGTGCGGGCGATCCTCGCCCCTGGCGCGGCCGGAAAGACCATCCTGAGTGTCGGCGAGGCGCTGGCAATGGTCACCGGGCGCAACCTGCTCGGTCAGGAAGTGCCGGGCGGTCCTAAGCGGGTCTGGCTGTGGAACCTGGAGGACGATGCGGAGGAACTGGCCCGCATCATCCAGGCGGCGTGCAAGCACTGGAGCATCAGCGCTGTGGACATCGGCGGACGGCTGTTCGTGGATAGCGCGTTGGACGGCGCTATCCTGAAGCTGGCCACCTCGACGGCGGCGGAAGGCTTCATGATCAACCGGCCGCTGGTGGCGGCGCTGACGGACGAAATGATCGCCCGCGGCATCGACTATCTGCACGTCGACCCCTTCGTATCGTCGCATGCTGCCAACGAAAACGACAACATGGAGGTGGACGCAATCGCGAAGGAATGGGCACTGGTTGCCAAGAACGCTCATGCGGCGATCGGGCTGGCGCACCACGTCAGCAAAGCCGGCGCTGGCGAGGTCACGGCGCTGTCTGGGCGGGGTGCCGTGGCGCTGGTCAATGCCTGTCGCTCAGTGATGGTCCTCAACCGAATGAGCGAAGAGGAAGCCAAGCGCTACGGCATTGAGGACGAGAAGCGCCGCCGGTATTTCCGGGTGTACGACGACAAGAACAACCGTGCCCCGCCCAGCGACAAGTCGGACTGGTTCACCATGGCGTCCGTCAGCCTCGGCAATGGGGTAAATGACGAAGGTGATAACATGGGGGTCGTCCTGCCGTGGTCGCCGCCGGATGCCTTTGAGGGCATTTCTGTGGATCATCTTCGCCAAGTCCAGGCTGCAATCGCAGCCGGTGAGTACAAGCACCATCACTCCGCGGCGGATTGGGCGGGCAACATCATTGCCGACGTGCTGGGCCTCAATATCAACGACAAGGTCGACAGGGCGCGTGTGCTCCGCATGCTCGGTACATGGATCGAAAACGATGTGCTGCGGGTGGAAGAACGAAGGGACGCGAACCGCCAAATGAAGAAGTTCGTCGTGGTCGGGAGAGGCGCCGACGACCACTCTGCTACACCTGCAAAAGGTGTAGCGTCGCAAGGTGTAGCAGCAGAGCCATCGAGTGCTACGCTACACCCCGCCCCCTTTAGGGGTGCGGGTGTTGCAGTAGCCGATAGCGAGGGCGGGAAGACTGACCGTTACGTCGCAGGCAATCCGGCATTAGGGGAGGTGAAGCGTGACCTCGGCCAGACCAAGTTTTGACGAGGTCACGCCGGCGGCCCCCAATAGGTCGGGCGAGTGGTGGGGCCAAGGTGTCAGCGTCACACGGATACCTCACCCCGTACTGGCTTCCGTAAAATACGGATGAGATACGGGGCAGTCGTTGGAATCACGGCGGATCAGGTGTGGGTTTGGGATCAGCGCGCGCGACGGGTGGTCTATTGGCGTAAGGCAGTTTCCGGACAGCATGTGCGCACACGGTAAGTCTCTTCTATATACAGTCGCGTAGGCGCGTACTGCTGCGCATCGCCCGCCGCCTGTAAAATACAGGAGGTTTAGAGGATGATCGAATTGCGAGGCGCGACCTGTGGCGCGATGACCAGGCTGGGCACGCCGTGCCGACGGTCGGACATCTATCGATCTGGGCGGTGCCGGCTCCATGGCGGCCTCAGTACCGGCCCGACCAGCGAGGCTGGCAGAGCGCGGGCAATCGCCAACCTGTCGAAGCGCTGGGCCGCTCGGAACCCCATGGGGACCTGATAAAACCTGACGCGGGACTGGCGCTGTCGATCAGAGGTTATTTCCCGATCTGGAAAAAACCGCTGCGCGGTGTCGTGCCGCGGCGTTGCTGCTCGGGCATGGGGTGTATGTTCAACATATACCCTTGTGGCGAGCGGCAGTCTCGTCGAAACCCTGAGTTTAAGTTAGGGTGTGGGTTCGCTGCGCCGTGCAGCAAACTCATCGCGTCTTATGATCGACACTTCCGTCGATCAGTCTTCGTCCGAAATTCGGACGCAGTCATTTTGAGGAAGTGCACGTCCACCGTTGGAGGCCATGCGATCACCTGTCTTCCAAAGCAGCAGCGTACGGGGATACGTTTGTCGCACCGCGCGACGTACGTCCCTGGGTTGCGTTTGCCTTGTGAGCCTTATCCGCTGGCGTAAGGAGACTGGATCGGCGTCGCTTAATCGGACGCCGATTGTTGTGTCGCAGGGCGCGACGTAACAACCTCGCTGAACGGGCGCAATTTTACGCCTGTCAGCGGCGACGAAATTCGTCGGCAGTCAATTCGCGCCACCATGGCGCAAATCTGGGCCATCCGGGGGTTTACGCCAAATCGGCGTCCGCTCGTGCGACGTCGATCCGCAGGCCATCAGGCTTTTTCCCCAAATTGGGGGGCAAACCAAGCCGACGAATTTCGGCCGGTTGGTTCCGACGTAATTCGTCGGATCAATTACCACCAACGGTGGAAAAGCCTCTCCTGATTCAACTGAACCCCGCTCGATGCAAATGGGCCGACTCCCCTGAAGGAGCCGACCCATGGAAGACGATCGACGGTGCCCGACCCGGTGCGGGTTATCTTGCGCCCCTGACCACCTCCAACAGCCCTGCACCTGTGGCGATCGACAGCCGCCATCTTGTGGGCATGTTGCCAGCAAAGTTCTGGGAAAGTGCCGAAGGCGGCGCCGCTACCGGGGAGCCGGCGATAAGCCCAAATTCTTCATCGGGCTCGCGCTCGTCTATCGGCTCTGCGTCGCCGTTGTCCTCGTAATCCGCGTCGCCATCCAGCTCGTCCAGGCGATCGATCATCTGATCGACTAGACGGGCCAGCGTCGGGCGCGGCAGGCTGGGGATCGCGGCGAGCATCTGCTCGGCGGATATGGGGCGGCTCGCCATCACGCCGCCCTCCCGATCTGGCGCATCGGCTCGTCAAAGGCGGGCTCCAGAACGCCGACGACCTTGCCGCGGAGTAAGCCGTTCAGGTAGCCGGCGCGTGGTCCCTCCGTCGCGTACGTGCCGTTGACCCAGCCCATATATCCGCCGCGATCGAGCCGTTCGCTGGCTTCCGCGAATGACCGAGGCCGGTTGGACCCGGCGACCAGCCAGCCGATCGTTTCGATATATTCACCATTCGGCCCACAGCCCAAGGTCATCGGGCGCGTCCAGGTTTCTACGATGGCTGAGCGCTCGCCGCCCCATGCAATGAGGAACAATTCGCCGTACTGCGGTTCCCGGTCGGTTGGATCGATGATCGCGATGTCACCGGGCCGGAGGTGAGGTGCATTCGCCATATCCGTGACCGGGAATGCGACGTAGCCTTCCGGCAGACGATCGTACACGACGAAGGCGCGCAGGTCGGGTTGCTGTGGTTGAGTGAGAGTGGCCATGGCGTCAGCCCTCCATCATCTGTTCGGATAGGGCTGCATTCGCCCGGAGAAGCCCCGCCAGCGCGTTTTGCGCGTCGGGGTGCATGATCGGCCCGCGAAGCCCGTTGAGGCTCCGTGTGGCGTCCCTGTCGAGGACTGGCGCCCGCCCGATCCACAGCCGGTCGCCCAGCAGCATTGCGATCCCGCCATGATCGGACCAGGCGGCAAACCATGCGGCGGCGTCGAAGGCAGGGGCGCTAGGCCCCTGCTCCATGATTGAGGTGGCCATATCAGCGGCCCTCCTTCGCGCGAGGCTTGGGGGCCTTGGCCGGGTAGCGCGCAAGGTCCTCGTCCACGATCGCCTGCCAGTCGGGTCGGTACGTCGCTGCCCATTCGCGCTTGCCGATCATCTCCTGCTTGGTGAGGGCGTCACATTTGCGAACGGTAGGGGTGCGTAGCGCGTCCTCTATGGTGCGGTTAAGATCGGCCTCGGCTTGATCGCATTCCAGCCGCGCCGCCTTGTGGCGCTCTCCTTCGTCTTGCCGGTCGAGGCAGTACGCGAGGTTCCACCGGCTTTGTGCAAGCTGGTGGGCTGCCTTTGCGACGCGCCACTTCCGCAGCGCCTCGTCAAACCATTCCCGTCGCGGAGTAATCGGGGTGACGAGCAACCGGAGGTTATTGCGAGGGAGCTTCTCGGTGATCCCCGCCATGTACTCGGCAAAGCGATGGTCCTTGCTGTTGGGTTCGGTCTGGGCAAGCTGGTATGCTTTTTCGGCATATGACCGTGCCACGCTCGCGACGCTGACAAACTCCAGGTCCTCGTTCCGCTGAGCGGGGATTGCGACACCTGGGCGGATTGCGCGGACGTTGCCGCGCCGTGCGATGCGGGCCATGCTCACGCCTCCCTGCCAGCAAGGCGGCGCACGTCGGCCATGACATGGTCGCTGTATTCGGGGATGTTGTAATCGCGCTCTGACCAAAGCCGATCCAGCTTGACCAACACGGCATCAAGGTCGGGGGCCTGGGTTTGGAAAAGCGCGTCCTCTGCCGGTCCAATGGCCTCGTAAAGTTCGTTGCTACGCTTGCGGATGGCATCCATGCCAAGCGTTGAGGCTGCTCGTTGGTGAGCCTGCCAAGCCGCCTTCACCTCTCGCGCCTTTGCGGCGTGTACCGATCCGGGGGGCATGGTTTCATACGCGTCGGGATCGTTGGGGCTCCAGCGGTGACGCACCGTGCGTCCCGTCTGGTCGGTGACTTCGAAGAAGCAGCCAGCGAATGGGGCGCGCCGTTGCAGTTTTTCGTTCGCGGGCTTTTCAACATCGGCGTAATGCCTGTCGCTTGCAGCGACGGCGGCGCGATAGGCGGCAAGCGCCCGATCCCAAGCGGCTCGGCCGGGACGCTCGGTTTCCGCGCCCTTGGCCTCTCCAGCGATGGCAAAGCCGCCAGCTACAGCGGCGGCGCCTGCACCATAGGCCAGTGCGCCAGTGCCGAGGCGCAGCAGGGCGCGGCGGGTTGTGTTCGCGCTCATGCCGCGTCCTCCAGCATGAAGCGCGACATATCCGCGACGATCGCGTGGCTATCGTCACCGTCGAACACAGAGCCGAAGTCGTTGAGCACCATCATGAAGCGCATTTTCGCCTGCGCGTCTGCGAGGGACTGGCAGGGCTGGTGGATCATTGCCCGCTCGATTTGGGTAAGCCGATCACAGATGGCCAAAAACTCGGGATGATCGTCTTCCCACCCGGCGTTTCCACGCGTCTGCACGGCGATGTATTCGAGGCGGAGGGCTTCGAAGGGGCTGCGGCTCGCGGCGGCGGCCGGTGTGGCTGCACAGGCGGCGACGGCGATTACCGGGAGCGCCGCAGCGCCCCCGAGAATGTTGCGACGGTTGAGCATGGATCAGCCCTCCATCTTCGCGGCAAGGGCTGCCTCGGCGGCGGCGTCGATCGCGTCCGTGACGCTGGACGAACGGCAGTGCAGCGCGAAGACGGCGTAGGCCGGGTCACCCTCGGCGTGGTACAGGTCGAGCGCGCGCTGTCCGTGTTCGTTGCGGATCGCCTCCAGCGCCTCCGCACGGTAGCCGACATAGCGGAAGCCCTCGCCATAGCCGTAGGCGTGATAGGCGCGGCTCCATTCGCCGTGCGGCATGGACGCGGCGCAGGACGCGAGCAGCAGCTTGGCGCGGGGATCGGCGGTCCAGCTCGCCAGATTATCGTTGGTGGGAATGGGCAGCGCGACGGGCGCAACCAGGGTGGTCGCATCATGCGCAATGATGCTAAGGGGCTGTGAAGCCATGGACGATCTCCTAACGATCGGTTGTGGTCAGACCGGGCGGGAGAGGTGCAAGCCTCCTGCTCGGTCGCCTTCCATGCTTGGAAGACCGTTACAAACTAACGCTACGCAATGCCTTGTCAACGGCTGTAGCGATAATTATTATCGGTGCATGACGATGACACCTGAACAGTGCCGGATGGCGCGCGCCGGATTGAATGTATCCATCGCCGATCTGGCGCAGGCCACGGGTTTTCGTCCCTCCACGATCAGCGCATTTGAGCGGGGGGGGGCTTCGCTGCAACGAACCGTCGACACGTTGCGGGAAGAATTGGAAGCCAGAGGCGCTGTGTTCTTCCCGTCTGGCGATGGCGTGCCTAGCGGTGGCGCTGGGGTGCGTCTGCGCCTTTAGCGCTTGGGTTGGGGCAACCCTTCTCTGCGATGGCCGACGCGACCTCGTAGACGTAATCGGGATCGCCTTCTTCCTTCGGCCCTTCCGCAATTCTGGCGATCGCATTCGCTCGATCAACGGGCTTGCCGCACATGGCTTCCGTTGTCGTGTTCCGTACCGGGTCGGAGGTTGCCGCTTCCGCGCTGTTGGCTGTTTCTTCCGGACCAGTGGTGCGCTGATCGCATCCGGCCATCGCGATTGCGATCGGGGTGAGCAGGAGCAGCATAGCGGAACGAACCATCCTGCGAGGATGCCTCAAGCCGCCATCGCCCGCAATCCATAGTCCGCAGATCACGGGCCGCAGGGTGTGGTTATCATGCCCACACTTTGCCCCGTGCCGATTGCCATGATGGCAATACCTTCAATGGATTCGCGCTTACGGAACGGCAGTAATGCGAGGTTTTCGCCCGTCCGAACGGCGGCAAACACTGAAACGATTCATACCCTGCTATTGCCTGTTTGTATGACATGGTGTACAAGGACGCATTGGCCCAGCCCTAGAGCAGCCGTTTCCGCCAGACTGGAAATGGGGCCATGCAATCCAAGCAGTACGAACATTCTGACGCGCGCGTCGCGACGCCCGATCGTCCTCGCTTGCCGTCACAAACTCTTTCACAGCGCACGACGCAGAACCGCCGTGTCATTTTCCGCTGTCCGGATCAGCTTGTGCAGTCCGCGCAGGATGCGGCTGACCGCAGCAAGATGGGCTTTTCCGAATATCTCCGCGACCTGATCCGTCGCGACGTTAGGGGGCTGTAATGGCTGGCAAGAGCACCACGACGACCGGCCCGAGCAAGGCGGCATTGCCGTACCTCAATATGGGTACGGACGCCCTCAACAGCGGTTACCAACAGTCGTCCAATCTGGCGAACCAGGCGACGAACCTGTTGCAGTCAAATCTACCAAACGTCGTCGGCCAGACGCTCAACAACCCAACGCTGACAGCAGCCAACAATTACACGCAAGGCGTGCTGAACGTGAATTACCTGAATTCGAACCCGTACCTTGATCAGCTAATCTCGAACAGCAACGCGCATGTCACCGACGCGGTGAATAGCTCCATTGGCACGCGGGGTCTGACTGGCGGTAGCGCGCAAACCCAGCTTCTGGCGCGACAGCTTGCCGAGAATGAAACCGGCATCCGCGCGAACCAGTACAACACCGAGCGGGGTTATCAGCAGAGTACAGCGAATACTGCGGCGGGCCTTTCGAGCGCAGGCGATCAGAACATCAATACGCTGCTGAATTACCTCACGGGCCAAACTCAACTGCCGCAGTCGGTGGCAAGCCAATATGCGAGCGGCATCAATGGCCTTTGGGGTGACAGCAAAACCACGACACAGAAGCAGAGCATCGGCTCGCAGCTTCTAGGCCTAGCTGGCGCGGGCCTTTCGGGCTGGGCAACCGGAGGGTTCAAGCTGTGAATGTTGCGATGTTCCAAGAGCTTTTCCGATCGGCGCAGCACGGAGACGCGAGCGGGTATTGCCAGCTTACCGTGGATGCTTTGGCTGCTGGGCGGAGCGGTGAACTTGCGGACACCATTGCGCTGACTCACGGCGTCATTTGGGCACGGTTGGCGACCTCCGTTGATCCCAGCGCAACCAACCTGACGACACTGAGCGAGATCCTCGCATCATATGCGCAGAGCGCTTGGCAACGCGGCTTTGCCACTCAGGCAGTGCAGATGGGAGCGCAGGCCATCTATCGGATGGAGCAGGCCGCCAAGATGGGGTTTGAGAGCGCAGCGGAACGGCTGGAGCGCATTGCGCGTGACCTGCCGTCCGAGTCCGCCAGCTTGGCGGCCGAGTGGGAGCGCAACGACCATCACGGGGTGGTCGAAGAGGACGATTGCCTGCGGGCTGCGGCCTGCGGTGAGCCCGCCGCCATCAACGAGATGTTCGACGCCGCCGTCGCCTTTACCGCTGAAGACGGAATGGACACGATCGACGGGATCGCGTTTCTCGACATCATCGGCGCGCTTGGATTGGCGACCGGCGACGACGGCTTGGCAATTCGGCAGGCAGGCGTCCTGCTTACGCGGGCATCGTATCTGCGCGCCTTCTACGGGGCAAACAGCGAGCATTGGCGCCCATCGGCGGAAGCCCTCGACATTCTGGCGGGCCTCGTAGGCCGCGGCGTTCACCGTGCGGCTAACGCACTGAATGTTGCGGTCGAGCTTGCCGATCCTCGTGCCTTGGTAGCGGTGGCGCAGGATACCCCATCCATTCTCGCCGCTCTCGAATGCAAAGGAATCTGTTGATGGTGTCTCGCCTGCTTCCGGGGATGATGTTCGCTGGTTCGGCGTCTATGATGCCACGCCCCGCATCGGTGATCGATGACCAGGCGCTTCCCAACCCTTCTGCCATGGGGATGGCATCGCCGGACCTGAGCGGGGCGACGGCGCAGCGTCCGGGGTTCTTCTCCAAGGGAGGCGGCTGGGTCGATGTCCTGGGCAGCATCGGCGATCAGCTCGCCGGCCGCCCGATCTTCCAGACCGCGCAGCGCGAGCGGCAGCAACAGGAGGCGGAGGCACAGCAGCTTGGCGCCCGCTTCCTCCAGCAGCAGGCAGAGCGGTTGCAGGATCATCAGTGGCATGTGGATGACCGCAACGCGGACATGAACAAGCCGCAGTTCTTCAACTCCGGGAATGACCGCGTGCGGTACGATCCGACGACCGGGCAGTCGCAAGTCGTGTACGATGCGCCCGCCGATTACGAGTCCTATGCCGCATCGCTCGGCCTCAATCCCGGCGACAAGGGCTATAACGAGGCGTTGCAGGATTACGTCCTGCGAGGCAGCGGACCCACGGCCCAGCGTGGCAAGATCGGGCTTGAGGGGTTGCGGCAGGACAACCGGGTCCAATTGCGGGGGATGCCGACCTTCGCCCAAGCGCACCCGGCGCCAGCGGGGCCAACCGCAGGACCTCGAATGCCAACGACGATGAGCGGTGTGGTTGCGCCTATCTTAGCCAAGATCGCGCAGGGCAAGACTTTGTCCCCAGGCGAGCAGCAGGCGCTGACGACCTATCAGGCCGGCCGTGGCGGGCGCAGTCGTGGGGGCGGCGGATCGTTCGGGGCTGCCGTGCCGACGGTCAAATCCCCTGCCGAGGCGCGTGCTCTACCGCCGGGTACGCGCTTCCGCACGCCTGATGGGCGGGAGATGGTGCGTTGATCGGGGACGACTGGAGCGAATTCAAACCCGCTCCGTCTAATCAGGGGGGCAGCCCTCGCTTCGCGCCGGTGGCGCCCATCGCGGCCGATCCTTGGGCTGAGTTCAGCGACGCGAAACCGTCGCGTAGTGCGCCGCCTTCCGGTCCCCTGATCCCTACTGGTCGCGCACATGATGGCGATACCTTCGCGCTTACCAACGGTCAGAATGCCCGGCTGTACGGTGCCGACGCTTTTGAGCTTAACCAGACAGGCGTGAACCGTGCTGGTGCCACTGTGCCGCTCGGGCAGATGGCGCGGACCAGCCTGCTACCATACCTCCAATCAGGCGCGGTGGTGACGCCCACCGGTGCCATGACCTATGGACGCCCCGTGGCTTCGCTGGAGCGCGGCGGGGACGCGGCGGACGGCTTGCTGCGTGACGGCTTGGCCATCGCGACGCCCTCGTTCCTGAAGGCCGATCCCCAGCGCCTAGCCGATTACATGGAGGCCGAGCGGTTCGCGCGCCTGAACGGCAAGGGCGCATGGCAGACGGCGTTCCAGCAGCCCGCCAGCTTCCGGCACAAGACGCCTGATCCGTGGGCGCCCGCGCAGCCTGCCGCCTATGGCAATGCGACCGCCGTGTTCAACGACGAGCCGATGCCGTTCCAGGGGCTGCGTCCCGAGATTGCAAAGGGCTATGCTGCGATCTTTCAGGACATGTCGTCCAAGCCTGAAGACCTGTTGGCCTATGCCAAGGCAAACGGCTTCCAGATCGATCCGGCCGAGACGCGCAAGCTGTACGCGCAACGCGCGAAGACGGGCGGAGCCGGTGGCGAGGTCACATACAAGGATGCGCCGCGCGTCCTGACCGACCCGAAGGACGGCCGGTTCGGCGCGTTCCTGCGCGGCGTTGGCGATCCCATCAACATGCTGGATGAGATGGGCGCGGTGGTTGACACCGTCGTCCCGAACCAGCGGGAAAACATCTGGTCGTCCGATCGGCGCTTCGGTGACATCCTCGCCAACAACCTCGATCAGAACCGCAGTGTCCTCGCCTTCGATGATGCCAACCATCCCTGGGCGCGGTTCGGCGGACAGCTTGCCGGTGGGCTCATCACGCCCGGCGCGTCGGTCGAAGGCTTGGGCTATCGCACGGCGGCGGCAGTACTGCGCGACGGCGGCACGCGCTTTGCGGCAGAGCAGGCGGCACGCTCCGCCGTCATCAAGCGGCTTGGGTTGGCCGGTGCGGTCGAAGGCGGCTTGGCAGGCGCGGGACAGGGCGAGGATGCGCGCGGGCGCTTTCAGGGCGCGTTGATCGGCGCGCCGGCTGGTCTGGCGCTGGGGACCGCCACCGGTGCTGTAGCGCCCGTGCTTGGCCGCCTGATCGGCAAGCCGTTTAGCCGACTGGCGGGGCGAGACGGCGAGCAGGCCGCGCAGGATCTGACAGACGGCGCCATTGATGCGGCAAAGAGCCGCGCGTCCAACGATCTGCCGCGCCCGCGCGATGTGCTGGATGGCGCGCCACCTCCCACGCTGACCGATCGCCCGTATGCGGCTCCGACGCAGGGTGTGCGTTCAATACACACCCCTGACCAAGCCATGGCGAACGAAACCGCCTCACCTACCTTGGCAGGTCCGAGCACTGATGAATGGGCAGAGTTTACGCCCGTTTCGGCGAGCGGCCCCAGCGCTGAGCGCATCGCGCAGGCGGAGGGCGTGACATCACGTGACATGCTGCCGCTGCCGGCGAACACCGTGGACGGCGTTGACGAGGCTGCCCGGATTGAGGCCGGGCGATATGCCCCCGTGCGCGCTCCGAATGAGGATGCGGCGCTGTCGAGCCGCACCATGCCATCGGGTACGACGGGCGCTCCTGTCCGCAAACGGGGGCCGGCTGACCTGGTGACGTGGCTGCGATCGGAAGGCAGCATCCGTCCGCAAGGCGGTGAGCTACAGCACTTCGGGATCGACAACACGCCGCGTCAGGGCATGGACTTTGCCAGCGGTGAAGGCCGATTTGGCGCGCTCGTCCGCAATGACGGCATGGGGTACGACGAGGCGGCGCAGCGTGCATGGGAAGCCGGGTTCTTTCCCGATCATGCCGAGCGGCCGACCGTAGCCGAGTTTCTGGATACCCTCCAGGCGACGCACAGCGGCGGCAACCGCGCCTTCCGGCCGGAAGACCTGCCAGAAGTCGACGCCTTCGAAGCGGCCCGCCGTCAGCGGTTCGACGTGGAGCGCGCTCGCGACCAAGGCGCGCCGCTGGCGGAGGACCGCGGCCAGCCGGTCGGATTGAGCGATCTGGACGCCAACGCGCCGCCAGTTAGGGCCTACGAGGAATGGGGCGAGAATGCCCCGAACCTCGCGGGTAACATCCGCCTCGACAAGCTGGACAGCCCGCAGGAGATCAAGCGGGCGCTGACGCAGACCGATCAGATTGCGGGCGGGTTCGACGCCGCACGGCGTGGCCGCATCACCCAGGCGGAAACCCAGAACCTTGCCGCTGACCTCGGCATGACGGCCGACGACCTGCTGAAGCGTCGCAAGGGACAGGCGTTCAACGCGGAGGAAGCGCTTGCAGCCCGCCAGTTGCTCGCGCGCTCGGGCGCCGATTTGGTCAACATGGCCAAGCGCATTGCGCGCGTCCAGACACCGGGTGACGAGATGGAGGCGGCATTCCGCAAGGCATGGCTTCGGCACGCTGCCATACAGGAGCAGGTGTCCGGCATGACGGCGGAGGCTGGGCGACTGCTGCAACAGTTCCGCATGACGGCGGACAGCCGCGACGTGTCGCAGGTGCTGTCGTCGCTGGGTGAGACGCTGGGCGGAACGGCCCGCATGAAGGAAGTGGCCGAACGGATCGTTGATCTGGAGAACGTCGGCACGACGCCGGCCGGCATCAACCAGTTTGCGTTGCGCTCGCTCCTGCCGAAGTGGCGCGACAAGGCGATTGAGCTTTACATCAACAGCCTGTTGTCCGGCCCGCAGACACACGCCGTCAACATCCTGTCCAACACGCTGACCTCGCTCGCGCAGTTGCCGGAACATGCCGTAGCAGCCGGCATCGGTGCCGTTCGCAAGGCGCTGCCGGGGCAGGCCGAGACTGACCGGGTACTGTTCTCCGAGCTTGGCACCCGCGCCGCTGGCATGGTGTCCGGCGCGCGCGAGGGGATGTCCGCGGCGGCCCGGTCGTTCCTGACCGGCGATGCTGCCGACGCTGTGACCAAGGTTGAATCCCAGATGGCGGCGATCGGCGGACGGACTGGCCGGATCATCCGCACGCCGACGCGACTGCTCACCGCTGAGGACGAGTTGTTCAAGGGCATCGCGAGCCGCATGGAGTTGAACGGCTTGGCTATGCGGCAGGCGGTGAACGAGGGCCTGCGGGGGCAGGCTGCGCGGGATCGTGCCGCCGATCTGGTCCTTAACCCGTCCGACGAGCTGTTGCAGCGCTCGATGGACTATGCGCGGTACGTGACGTTCCAGACCCCTTTGCGACACGGCAGCTTCTCGGCTGGCTTGTCGGCCGCCACGCAGGGGCAGCCGATCGCCAAGCTGCTGCTGCCATTCATCCGCACCCCCATGAACATTCTCAAGTTCGCAACCGAGCGGTCGCCTGCGGCTCTGGCAATGAAGTCGTGGCGCAAGGAATTTGCCGCGGGCGGTGCGCGTCGGGACATGG
The DNA here is from genome assembly GCF_016820445.1 of Sphingomonas beigongshangi. Classification (GTDB taxonomy): domain Bacteria; phylum Pseudomonadota; class Alphaproteobacteria; order Sphingomonadales; family Sphingomonadaceae; genus Sphingomonas; species Sphingomonas beigongshangi. The sequence goes on along the minus strand of NZ_JADHDT010000003.1, from coordinate 268,912 downwards.
CCATCACGCGGGCCGTGGTCGGCACCGGGGTAGGCGCTGCCATCTACGAGATGGCGCTCGCTGGGCATATCACAGGCGGCGGCCCTGCCGATCGTAATGCACGGCGGCTGCTGGAGGCGAACGGCTGGCAGCCGTACAGCCTCAAGATCGGCAACCGCTACTACAGCTATGCCCGGCTAGACCCATTCTCCACGATGATCGGAACGGTCGCGGATATGGTCGACCTGCGCTCGCACATGACCGACGCGCAGCAGGAGCGGTCGGGGACGCTGGTCCTCGCCGCCATCGCGAACAACCTGATGTCCAAGACCTGGCTGTCCGGCCTTAGCTCGGCACTGGAAGCGGTGAACGACCCCGGCCGCTACATGGACAATTTCGTCTCACGCACGGCCGGCGCCATCGCTGTTCCTGCCCTTGTAGCACAGACAGCCCGCGAGACCGATCCGTTGATGCGTGAGGCACGCGGGCCGATCGACCGCATCCGCTCGCGCATTCCCGGCATGTCCACCAGCCTCAATCCGCGCCGTGACGTGTTCGGTCGGCCCGTAGAAGCGCAGGACGCGATTGGTCCGGACATCATCTCGCCAATTTACACAGGGGAGGACCGCGGCGACCCCACCATCTCGGCGCTGATTGATGCCGGCGCTACGATGTCAATGCCCGCCAAGACGTACAAGGAAGGCGGCAAGAATGTGCGCTGGACGCCTGAACAGTACGACCGCCTGCAAGCCGCGGTCGGGGCGTTGGCGAAGCCTCAACTTGATGCGCTGGTGTCCTCGCCATCGTGGCGCGGCATGGAGCGCGAGGGGCAGCAGAACGCCGTTGGCAATGTGATGAAGAGGGCGCGCACCGAAGCCAAGCGCAGCGTGTTGGGCGGTATGATGTTCTCGGGGCGGCCGGCTCCTGCGGCAAAGGGCGATGCCTGGGCGGAATTTAAACCGGCGCGGTGACGATCTGCACCGTCACGCAATGTCACGTGACCGTATCGACGTGAGCTACGGTGGTTATTCATGGAATCGATCAATCGCTAGGTATTGATCTAATATTCTCGTCCTGTCTTGCTTCTGTTCTCATTGCCCGATCAGGGCGAACACTCGTAGAACGAAAGAGGCCCGGCGCGTGGTTGCAACACGTCCGGGCCGCGAAACGGCGTTAGGCGCGCCGATCCGATAGGCCTCATGTAGGGGAACCCCCGGATCACTTGCAAGGCGGTTTACGCGCGTTGGCGCTTCACCCGTTCCTCAGTAATGAAGCTGCCTTGGTAGCGCCGCCACGTCCCGACATCTGCGGGTAAGCGGTCGAGCCTCCATCGAGTCGGGCAATCTCGATTTTTGACAAAGGCCCTGTTCCTCGGGTTTTTCCCCCGAACCGCCGACGCTTGAACCGAGCTAAGGCATAACCGTGTCACGGTGTGGGCGCTGATCACTGACGATCGGCACCGCGACGACAGCACGAACGAGGCCCGATTTTTTTGGGAGGCGTTCGATTGGTCGAGACTAGGGCTGGCCCCCCGGCGAGAGCTACAGGGCAGGCACGGGCAAACGAGGATGATGGTTCAGGGCAGTCCGTCGTGGTTTCCTTAGTAGGAGCCCCTTTCGACGGGGGACGGGGTGTGTCACCTATCGTCTTGGACGTCCAGCGGGGCCAAGCAGTTGAAGCGAGACTATCGAGCACGGGCAGACTGGCATTTTGCCAAGGCGGACAAGGCGATCACAGCCGATTGCGATGCGATGCTCGCGCAACATGCTGCTGCTGGCCTGCTTCAGAGCGGAGCGACACTGAAGAAGTCCGTGAAAATTTGGGCAAACCGGAGCGAGGAGGCCGTGACGGGCGTGTTGGCCGAAATGGGCTCAGTGATCGAAAAACGTGATAAAGAGTGGAGTCAGGCTATCGGCTCCGTGAAGCAGGCAATTGAAGCGCATCGGCTAAAGGCCGAAGATCAACTCGGCCGATATTTCCGGATGGCGGCACCCCCTGGGGATATGGACGGCGGCGCGATGAAGGCGGTTCGCGGCCTACTGGATGCGGCGGCGCAAGGCCTTCTCGGGCAGGTTGATAGTTTCGGAGACGGCTGGACCGCTCCACGTCCGAAAAAATGGAACGAGCGTCATCCCGTGGCCTTCGCGGTAATTATGGCGATCATAGGCGCTGCCTTAGCCCTCGCCGGGCGCGCGGCGTTCTAGGCCCTGCCATCGCACGATGAACTCCTGAGGCACGCTGCGATAGTCGATCGCGCGCCGAAGGCTATACTGGACCTATGGGAGACAACGACTCGCGCAGTAGGTTCGCGCCGATAGCCGGCTGGATGCCTGAGATGGCGCTTTCCGGCACCATCATCGCGATCATCGCTGGCGCCGCCTGGTTGGACCTGCCCGTGGCGGCATGGGGTCCAGCTCTCATCGCTGCGCTGGGTGTGATCTACTCCCGCATGTCGTCGCGCGAGCAGGCGCGTCTAGCAGAGCGGAAGCTGTTTCTTGACCTGATGCAACGGCGGGTGGCGTGGCTTGAGCAGCTTGAAGACTCGGTAGGCAAACGTGAGGCTGAGGCATCAGCGATGCTTGAACGCCTGCTGCAAGACGAGCCACCAGGCGAGCCTGAACATCTCTGGCGGATGCATAATTGCCAGCGGGAAGCTGCATGGCTTTTCGGCAAGCCAATCGCGGATCTGGTGGGGCAGGTGATAGCCGCGTCGGCGGCCGTGGACGATACCCGTTTGAAGGCCCGACAAGGTGACCGCTCGGCGGCGTTATCGGTGAGTGACAAGGCTTGGGTGGTCGTCAATCTAATGGGTGCGGTTACCTCGGCGCTTCGTCCGTACCTTTATGTCGGTGACATCAGGCGGCCTTGAGGGGCAAGTTCCACATCAGGAACTTTTGGCAATCGCTTTGAGGGTAGGGGGGGGCACGGTTTAGTCCGCGGCATATTGCGGAGACGATCGGAGCCGCCGCCCAATGCCGGTGACTAAGTTGGGGTGGCCATGTGGGAAGGGGTCGCGGACCGATTCGTCAGTCCGCTTGGCATTCTTCTCGCCGTGCTTAGCGCGTGCTTATCCAAGATCAGTCGAGCAGCTCGGCCGTTGCCTGATTGGCGCTAAGCCCTTGTAAAACTGGCAGGAGTGGAGGGACTCGAACCCACGGCCCTCGGTTTTGGAGACCGATGCTCTACCAACTGAGCTACACTCCTGCAGCGGCGCCGGCCTCTAGCGGGTCGTGTCGGGTAGGGCAAGCGCCCGATGTCGCAAATGCGTCACGTCGCGCGACCGGTCTTGCTGGGTTGCATAATGGCGCGCGATGGCCGCGGCGATCGGGGAGGGTGCGCGGCACCCCCGCGGCAGGGGAAGATTGTCGTTCGCCGGTTCGGGAAGGCTGATCCGAACCCGGACGCCCGCGCCGCATCGCATCCCGCCGCTCCGCCGCCTGATCCATGCCATGAGCAGGGTGGCCGCATGGAGGATCGACGCGGCCAGATGCGGATAGGGGGTGGGCGCCGGCCCCGTGGTCGAGCCGCGATCGGGGAGGAACCGCGCGACGGAGCGAGACTGGGTGCCCCAGGCGCGATTTCGCTCGGATCCGGCTGCGTTGTGCATCATGACGTGTCGCGCCTTGCGCCCGCGACGGTTGAGGCGGCGTTAAGGCCGGGAGGCGGCGCGCCCGCGCGTTGTCGCCCGGCCTGTTGTCGCCCGGCCCGTGTCGCCCGGCCCGTTGACGCTCGGCCTGCTCGCGCGTATAGGCCCGCCCCGTCCGGCGCCCTCAACAGGCGGTGGACAGCTTGAACATTGCTGGATGCAAAGTCGTGGGTCGGGGCGGCGCGGGTGATTCGCGCGGCCTTCGCCCCTTTTTGTATTCCCTAGTGCTGTGATGGCTCCAGCAAAGTAACCCTTTGATAGAGGTGAAGGCTTCATGCCGACGATCAACCAGCTGGTCCGCAAGGGCCGCGAACCGCAGAAGGCCAAGTCCAAGGTCCCTGCGATGGAGCAGAACCCGCAGAAGCGCGGCGTCTGCACCCGTGTCTACACGACGACCCCGAAGAAGCCGAACTCGGCGCTGCGCAAGGTGGCCAAGGTCCGCCTGACCAACAGCCGCGAAGTGATCAGCTACATCCCGGGCGAGGGCCACAACCTGCAGGAGCACTCGGTGGTGCTGATCCGCGGCGGCCGTGTGCGCGACCTTCCCGGCGTGCGCTACCACGTGCTGCGCGGCGTGCTCGACACGCAGGGCGTCAAGGATCGCCGCCAGTCCCGCTCCAAGTACGGCGCCAAGCGTCCGAAGTAAGCCGACGAACGCGTTTCGTCATCACGGCTGAAGTTTAGAAGGAATTTGAAATGGCACGTCGTCGTCGCCCCGAGAAGCGCATCATCCTGCCGGATCCCAAGTACGGTGATGAGGTTCTCTCGAAGTTCATGAATTCGGTGATGCTGGACGGCAAGAAGTCCGTCGCCGAATCGATCGTTTACGGTGCTCTGGAGACCGTCGAGACCCGCGCGAAGCGCGAGCCGATCGGCGTGTTCCACGATGCGCTCAACAACATCAAGCCGGGCATTGAGGTCCGCAGCCGCCGCGTCGGCGGTGCGACCTACCAGGTCCCCGTCGAGGTTCGTCCGGAGCGCGCGCAGGCGCTCGCGATCCGCTGGCTGATCGCCGCCGCCCGTGCGCGCAGCGAGAACACCATGTCGGCGCGCCTGTCGGGCGAGCTGCTCGACGCCTCGAACAACCGCGGCAACGCGGTGAAGAAGCGCGAGGACACGCACCGCATGGCCGAGGCGAACCGCGCCTTCAGCCATTACCGCTGGTAAATCGATGGTGACGCGGCCTGTCTTGGAAGCGTCTTACATCTGACCTATATCGTGGGGAGCCGGCCGAGTGCTGAGCTCCCCACATCGCTAAGGAAGCCCGATCATGGCCCGCAGCCATCCGCTCGAACTATACCGCAATATCGGCATCATGGCGCATATCGACGCCGGCAAGACCACGACGACCGAGCGCATCCTCTATTACACCGGCAAGTCCTATAAGATCGGCGAGGTCCATGAGGGCACCGCGACGATGGACTGGATGGAGCAGGAACAGGAGCGCGGGATCACGATCACCTCGGCGGCGACCACCTGCAAGTGGAAGGCCGAAGAGGGCAAGGGCCCCGAGCATCTGATCAACATCATCGACACGCCGGGCCACGTCGACTTCACCATCGAGGTCGAGCGTAGCTTGCGCGTCCTCGACGGCGCGGTCGCGTGCTTCGACGGCGTCGCCGGCGTCGAGCCGCAGTCCGAGACCGTGTGGCGTCAGGCCGACAAGTACGGCGTGCCGCGCATGTGCTTCGTCAACAAGCTCGACCGCACCGGCGCCGACTTCTATTTCTGCGTCCAGTCGATCATCGATCGCCTGGGTGCGAAGCCGGCCGTCCTGTATCTGCCGATCGGCATCGAGGGCGGCTTTAAGGGGCTGGTCGACCTGGTCGAGAATCGCGCGATCATCTGGCTCGAGGAGAGCTTGGGCGCGAAGTTCGAATATCAGCCGATCCCCGACGACATGGCCGAGAAGGCGGCGAAGTACCGCAACGAGCTGATCGAACTCGCCGTCGAGCAGGACGACGAGGCGATGGAGGCGTATCTCGAGGGCAACGAGCCCGACGCCAAGCAGCTCAAGGCGCTGATCCGCAAGGGTACGCTGAACATGTCGTTCGTGCCGGTCGTCTGCGGCTCGGCGTTCAAGAACAAGGGCGTGCAGCCCTTGCTCGACGCCGTCGTCGACTTCCTGCCGAGCCCGCTCGACGTGCCGGCGATCAAGGGCGTCAAGCTCGACGGCGAGACGCCGGACGAGCGTCCGTCGTCGGACGACGCGCCGTTCTCGGCGCTGGCGTTCAAGATCATGAACGACCCGTTCGTCGGCTCGCTCACCTTCGCGCGCATCTATTCGGGCGTCCTGACCAAGGGCGGCTACCTGAACTCGGTGAAGGACAAGAAGGAAAAGATCGGCCGCATGCTCCTCATGCACGCGAACTCGCGTGAGGACATCGAAGAGGCGCGCGCCGGCGACATCGTCGCGCTCGCGGGTCTCAAGGAGACGACGACGGGCGACACGCTCTGCGATCCGGCGCACCCGATCATCCTCGAGCGCATGGAATTCCCGGAGCCGGTGATCGAGCTGTCGGTGGAGCCGAAGACCAAGGCCGACCAGGAGAAGATGGGCATCGCGCTCAATCGCCTCGCCGCCGAGGATCCCTCGTTCCGCGTGTCGACCGATCACGAGTCGGGCCAGACGATCATCAAGGGGATGGGCGAACTCCACCTCGAGATCCTCGTCGACCGCATGAAGCGCGAGTTCAAGGTCGAGGCGAACGTCGGTGCGCCGCAGGTGGCGTATCGCGAATATCTCAAGAAGCCCGTCGACATCGACTATACCCACAAGAAGCAGTCGGGCGGCACCGGGCAGTTCGGCCGCGTGAAGGTGAAGCTGACTCCGGGCGAACGCGGCGCGGGCATCATCTTCAAGGACGAGATCAAGGGCGGTAACATTCCGCGCGAATATATCCCCGCGATCGAGAAGGGCTTCCGCGAGACGGCGGCGACCGGTTCGCTGGTCGGCTTCCCGATCATCGACTTCGAGATCACGCTGTACGACGGCGCGTATCACGACGTCGACTCGTCGGCGCTGGCCTTCGAAATCACCGCCCGCGGTGCGATGCGTGAGGGCGCCCAGAAGGCGGGCATCACGCTGCTCGAGCCGGTGATGAAGGTCGAGGTCGTGACGCCGGAGGATTACCTCGGCGACGTGATCGGCGACATGAACAGCCGTCGCGGCCAGATCCAGGGCACCGACACGCGCGGCAACGCGCAGGCGGTGACCGCGATGGTGCCGCTCGCCAACATGTTCGGCTACGTCAACTCGCTGCGCAGCTTCACGCAGGGCCGCGCCAGCTACTCGATGCAGTTCTCGCACTATGACGAAGTGCCGCAGAACGTCGCCGACGAGGTGAAGGCGAAGATGGCCTAAGGCGAACGGGGGCAGGCCTGCCTGCCCCCGCAACGTCGAAAGGCCGGCGGCGGATCGGCATCCTGCCGAGGCCGTCCCACGACGCGGGATCAATCCCGTGCGGCCCTCCTTCACGGGGGCTGGCATTACCGACAAACTCCCGCTACAGGGCCGCGTTCGCGTAGCCCCGGGCGGCACCGAATTCGAATCAGAAGGTAGGAAAATGGCTAAGGCAAAATTCGAGCGGAACAAGCCGCACCTGAACATCGGCACCATCGGCCACGTCGACCATGGCAAGACCTCGCTGACCGCGGCGATCACCAAGGTTCTGGCTGACCAGGGCCTGTCCGAGAAGGTCGACTTCGAGAACATCGATAAGGCGCCGGAAGAGCGCGCGCGCGGCATCACCATCTCGACGGCGCACGTCGAGTATGAGACCGCCAATCGCCACTATGCGCACGTCGACTGCCCGGGTCACGCCGACTACGTGAAGAACATGATCACCGGCGCGGCGCAGATGGACGGCGCGATCCTGGTCGTGTCTTCGACCGACGGCCCGATGCCGCAGACCCGTGAGCACATCCTGCTCGCCCGCCAGGTCGGCGTGCCGGCGATGGTCGTGTTCATGAACAAGGTCGACCTGGTCGACGACGAGGAAATCCTTGAGCTCGTCGAGCTGGAAATCCGCGAGCTGCTGAGCTCGTACGAGTTCCCGGGCGACGACATCCCCGTCATCAAGGGTTCGGCCACCTGCGCGCTCTCGGGTTCGAACGAGAAGCTTGGCAAGGACGCCGTCCTCGAGCTGATGCAGGCCGTCGACGACTACATCCCGCAGCCGGAGCGTCCGCTCGACAAGCCGTTCATGATGCCGATCGAGGACGTGTTCTCGATCTCGGGTCGCGGCACCGTCGTGACCGGCCGCGTCGAGACCGGCATCATCAAGGTCGGTGAGGAAGTCGAGATCGTCGGCATCCACCCGGAGGTCCGCAAGACCACCGTCACCGGCGTCGAGATGTTCCGCAAGCTGCTCGACCAGGGCCAGGCCGGCGACAACGTCGGTGCGCTGATCCGCGGCGTCGCTCGCGACGAGGTCGAGCGTGGCCAGGTGCTCTGCAAGCCCGGCTCGATCAAGCCGCACACCGACTTCAAGTCGGAAGTGTACGTGCTGTCGAAGGAAGAGGGTGGCCGTCACACGCCGTTCTTCGCCAACTATCGTCCGCAGTTCTACTTCCGCACCACCGACGTGACCGGCACCGTCGAGCTGCCCGAGGGCACCGAGATGGTCATGCCTGGCGATAACATCGCGCTCGGCATCAAGCTGATCGCGCCGATCGCCATGGACGTCGGCCAGCGCTTCACCATCCGTGAGGGCGGTCGTACCGTCGGCGCGGGCGTCGTGAGCTCGATCGACAAGTAAGACGCCGACGGCGCGCTCGCGCCGTCGCTGACCGAGGTTTTTCGCCCGGCTCCCCAAAAAAAGGGAGTCGGGCGATTGCCTTTTTATGAGGGTGCCTGTAGTGGGCGCGCCTTCAGTTTTTGAGTTTCGGCTCTTTCTCGTCGTTCCGGTGCCGCATTGAGCGGTGCATCGGGATCTCATCCCGCCGGCCTGCGGCCTGCGGCACGAGGCTCCATCGCCATCATGGCGGTCGGGGCGACGGCCGGGGTCGTGCTCGTATTCGCATCGGTAGGGATCATGGACAGCAACATCCGCATTCGCCTCAAGGCGTTCGATCATCGCGTTCTCGACCAGGCGACCGGCGACATCGCCGACACCGCGCGTCGCACCGGCGCGCTCATCCGCGGCCCGATTCCGCTGCCGACCCGCATCGAGAAGTTCACCGTCAACCGTGGCCCGCACATCGACAAGAAGTCGCGCGAGCAGTTCGAGGTGCGCACCTACAAGCGCATGCTCGACATCGTGCAGCCGACGCCGCAGACGGTCGACGCGCTCATGAAGCTCGACCTCGCCGCTGGCGTTGACGTCGAGATCAAGCTCGCGTAAGGGCTGCCTACGCGCTGCGGTCGACTCATGTCCCGCGGCGCGATGGCATTTGAGATACCGCTGACCGCCTCGGCAGTCAGGGCAGCGTCTCCCGTCATGTTCTTGAGCGTATCGCTGAGAGGACAACCGGCCCGGGACGGGGGCACGCTTCGCATTTCCGGGTCGACACGCACGTTTCGAATGGTTCGAGCGTGCCTCTGTGAGGAGTGTGGATCATGCGCACCGGCGTGATCGCGAAGAAGATGGGGATGACCCGCCTGTTTCAGGACGACGGTCGGCACGTGCCGGTCACCGTCCTGCAGCTCGAAGGCCTGCAGGTCATCGCCCGCCGCGAGATGAATACCGACGGCTACACGGCCGTCCAGCTTGGCGCAGGCGTCGCCAAGGCCAAGAACGTCGCCAAGCCGCAGCGCGGCCACTTCGGCAAGGCCGAGGTGGAGCCGAAGGCGGTCGTCGCCGAGTTCCGCGTGAGCGAGGACAACCTCCTCGACGTCGGCGCCGAGCTGTCGGCCGATCACTTCGTCGCCGGCCAGTTCGTCGACATCCAGGGTCGTACCCAGGGCAAGGGTTTCGCCGGCGCCATGAAGCGCTGGAACTTCGGCGGTCTGCGCGCGACGCACGGCGTCTCGGTCTCGCACCGTTCGCACGGTTCGACCGGTAACCGCCAGGATCCGGGTCGCGTCTTCAAGAACAAGAAGATGGCCGGCCACATGGGCGACAAGAACCGCACGCAGCAGAACCTTGAGATCGTCGGCACCGACGTCGAGCGCGGTCTGATCTTCGTGAAGGGTTCGGTTCCGGGCTCGAAGGGTGGCTGGCTGTTCGTCAAGGACGCCGTCAAGGTCGCTCGTCATGCCGATGCGCCGATGCCCGCCGGGCTGAAGAGCGCCGCCAACAACAATGTCGCTTCTGCCGAGCCTGCTCCGGAAGCCACCGCTGGCCAGGAGGGCTAACAAGTGAAGGTCGCAGTCAAGTCCTTCGCCGGTTCCGCCGCGGCGGATGTCGAGCTCAACGACGAGGTGTTCGGCCTCGATCCGCGTGCCGACGTCCTGCATCGCGTCGTCACCTGGCAGCTGGAGAAGCGTCGCGCCACCGCGCGTGGCACCCGCGAGCGCGCCGATGTCGCGCGTTCGGGCAAGAAGCTCGGTCGCCAGAAGGGCGGCGGTGTCGCCCGTCACGGCGATCGCCGCGCTCCCGTCTTCATCGGCGGCGGTAAGGCCCATGGTGCCCGCGTTCGCGACTTCAATCCGTCGCTGAACAAGAAGATCCGCGCGCTGGGCCTGAAGATGGCGCTGTCGAGCCACGCCAAGGCGGGTTCGCTGATCGTCATGGACAGCCTGGTCGTCGAGGGCAACAAGACGAAGACGCTCAAGGGCGATCTGGCGAAGCTCGGCTTCGGCAAGACCGCGCTCGTCATCGACGGCGACGCCGTCGAGACCAGCTTCGCGCTGGCGGCGGGCAACCTGCGCGAGGTCAACGTCCTCCCGGCGATGGGCGCCAACGTCTATGACATCCTGAAGGCTGACACGCTGGTGCTGACCCGCGCGGCGGTCGAGAAGCTGGAGGCTCGCTTCAATGGCTAAGCAGCAGAAGGCCGTCGACGTGCGTCATTATGACGTGATCGTCGCGCCGCACATCACCGAGAAGGCGACCCTGCTCAGCGAGCAGAACGCCGTCGTGTTCAAGGTCGCCAACGACGCGACCAAGCCGCAGATCAAGGCTGCCGTCGAGGCTCTGTTCGACGTCACCGTGACCGGCGTCAACACGATCGTCCAGAAGGGCAAGACCAAGCGCTGGAAGGGTGCCCCCTATCAGCGGTCTGACATGAAGAAGGCGATCGTCACCCTCAAGGATGGCCAGTCCATCGACGTGACGACGGGGATCTAAGGGTCATGGCACTCAAGCATTACAACCCGACGAGCCCGGCCCGCCGCGGCCTCATCCTCGTCGACAAGTCGGCGCTCTACAAGGGCAAGCCGGTCAAGGCGCTTACCGAAGGCAAGCGCAAGACCGGTGGCCGCAACAACAAGGGTCACGTGACCAGCCGCGGCATCGCGGGCGGCCACAAGCAGAAGTACCGCTACGTCGACTTCAAGCGTCGCAAGTGGGACGTCGAGGCGACCGTCGAGCGGCTCGAGTATGACCCGAACCGCACCGCGTTCATCGCGCTGGTCAAGTATGCCGACGAAGAGCTGGCCTACATCCTGGCGCCGCAGCGTCTGGCGCCGGGCGACAAGATCGTCGCGGGCAAGAAGACCGACGTGAAGCCGGGCAACGCCATGGAGCTGGGCCAGATGCCGGTCGGCACCATCGTCCACAACGTGGAGATGAAGCCGGGCAAGGGCGGTCAGATCGCCCGTTCGGCCGGCACCTATGTGCAGGTCGTCGGCCGTGACCGCGGCATGGTGATCGTTCGCCTGAACTCGGGCGAGCAGCGCTACATCCACGGCGAGTGCATGGCGACGGTGGGGGCGGTGTCCAACCCGGACAACCAGAACCAGAACCTCGGCAAGGCCGGTCGCAGCCGCTGGATGGGCAAGCGCCCGCTGACCCGCGGTGTCGCGAAGAACCCGGTCGACCACCCGCACGGCGGTGGTGAAGGCCGCACCTCGGGCGGCCGTCATCCGGTCACCCCCTGGGGCAAGCCGACGAAGGGTGCGCGCACCCGTCACAACAAGGCGACGGACAAGATGATCATCCGCAGCCGTCACGCGAAGAAGAAGGGCTGATAGGATGGCTCGTTCTGTTTGGAAGGGCCCGTTCGTCGAACTGAGCCTGCTGAAGAAGGCGGAGACGGCGCAGGACGCCGGTGGCCGCGCGCCGATCAAGACCTGGTCGCGCCGCTCCACCATCCTGCCGCAGTTCGTCGGCCTGACGTTCAACGTGTACAACGGCCGCAAGTTCGTGCCCGTCACCGTCAACGAAGAGATGGTCGGCATGAAGCTCGGCGAGTTCGCGCCGACCCGGTATTTCCCGGGTCACGCGGCTGACAAGAAGGGCAAGCGCTGATGAGCAAGCCTCAGTCCCCCCGCAAGGTCGACGACAAGTCGGCCCTGTCCGTCGGCACCCAGATCCGTGGGTCGGCGCAGAAGCTGAACCTGGTCGCGGGTCTGATCCGCGGCAAGAAGGCCGGCGACGCGCTGAACATCCTCGCCTTCTCGAAGAAGGCGATGGCGGTCGACGCCCGCAAGGTGCTCGCCTCGGCGATCGCCAATGCCGAGAACAACCACAACCTCGACGTCGACGCGCTCGTCGTCGCCGAGGCGTCGGTCGGCAAGTCGATCACGATGAAGCGCTTCGCCACGCGTGGCCGCGGCAAGTCGACGCGCATCCTGAAGCCGTTCAGCCGTCTGCGCATCGTCGTGCGCGAGCAGGAAGAAGCATAATGGGTCAGAAGAGCAACCCCATCGGTCTGCGCCTGCAGATCAACCGCACCTGGGACAGCCGCTGGTTCGCGGAAGGCCATGACTATGGCCGTCTGCTGCTGGAGGATCTCAAGATCCGTCAGTACATCATGAAGACCCTGCCGCAGGCGGCGATCTCCAAGGTCGTCATCGAGCGTCCGGCCAAGCTGTGCCGCATCTCGATCTTCGCCGCGCGTCCGGGCGTGATCATCGGCAAGAAGGGCTCGGACATCGAGAAGCTGCGCAAGACGCTGGGCGGCATGACCTCGTCCGACGTCTCGCTCAACATCGTCGAGATCCGCAAGCCGGAAGTCGACGCGCGTCTCGTCGCGCAGTCGATCGCCGACCAGCTGGAGCGCCGCATCGCGTTCCGCCGTGCGATGAAGCGCGCGGTGCAGTCCGCGCTGCGTCTGGGTGCCGAGGGCATCCGCGTCGCTTGCGGCGGCCGTCTGGGCGGCGCGGAAATCGCCCGCTCGGAGAGCTATCGCGAGGGCCGCGTGCCGCTGCACACGCTCCGCGCGAACATCGATTACGCCGAGGCCGAAGCGCACACGTCCTATGGCGTCTGCGGCGTCAAGGTCTGGGTGTTCAAGGGCGAGATCCTGGGTCACGACCCGATGGCGACCGACCGGCTGATGATGGAGGCTCAGACCTCCGGCGTCCGTCCGGCGCGCGACGACCGCCGCTAAGGATAGATAGTCATGCTGCAACCGAAGCGCACCAAGTTCCGCAAGGCCTTCAAGGGCCGCATCCACGGCGATGCCAAGGGCGGTACGAGCCTCAACTTCGGCGCCTATGGCCTCAAGGCCCTGGAGCCGGAGCGGATCACCGCCCGCCAGATCGAGGCGGCCCGCCGCGCGATCACGCGTCACATCAAGCGCCAGGGGCGTTTGTGGATCCGCGTCTTCCCGGACGTGCCGGTCTCGTCGAAGCCCGCCGAAGTCCGCATGGGCTCGGGCAAGGGCTCGCCGGAGTTCTGGGCGGCCCGCGTCAAGCCCGGCCGCATCCTGTTCGAGCTGGACGGTGTTGACGGCGGCCTCGCCGCCGAAGCGTTCAGCCGCGCCGCGATGAAGCTCCCCATCAAGACCAAGGTCGTTGCCCGCCTGGGCGACACCTCGCACCTCGGAGGCGAGTAATGGCCCAGAGTAAGAAGAACGGGACCGATTACAACGGCCAGAGCGACGACCAGCTCGTCGAGAGCCTGGGCAACCTGAAGCGCGAGCAGTTCAACCTGCGCTTCCAGGCTGCGACCAACCAGCTCGAGAAGCCGAGCCGCGTGAAGGAAGTCCGTCGCGATATCGCGCGGATCAAGACCCTGCAGGCGCAGCGCACCAGCGCTGCGGCCGCCAAGTAAGGAACGACACATGCCGAAGCGCGTGCTGACCGGAGTGATCGTCTCCGACAAGGGCGAGAAGACGGTGGTCGTGAACGTCGAGCGTAAGGTCAAGCACCCGCTCTACGGCAAGATCATCCGCCGTTCGAAGAAGTACCACGCCCATGACGAGGCGAACGAGTACAAGGCCGGCGAGACCGTGCGCATCGAAGAGACTGCGCCGATCTCAAAGCTGAAGACCTGGAAGGTGATCGATCGGGTGAACACCCATGCGACGCCGGAACGGGTCGACGTCGACGCATAAGTCTCCGTCCGGCTTCGGCCGGCGGACGGCGAGGGCAGGGCTTGCGTCCTGCCAGCGGAGTGGTTACAGGGCCGCTCCCCCGGTGCAGTCCGCTGCGCCGGGGTCATTGTTTTAGGCGGGGTTGGGTCGGTATCCACCCCATTGACGAGAAGGAAATGGATCGATGATCCAGATGCAATCCAATCTCGACGTCGCAGACAACAGCGGCGCGAAGCGGGTGCAGTGCATCAAGGTGCTGGGCGGCTCGAAGCGTCGCACGGCATCGGTCGGCGACATCATCGTCGTGTCGATCAAGGAAGCGCAGCCGCGTGGCAAGGTGAAGAAGGGTGACGTGCACCGCGCCGTCATCGTCCGCACCGCCAAGGACATTCATCGTGCCGATGGCTCGACCATCCGCTTCGACGGCAACGCCGCCGTCCTGGTCAACAAGAACGAGGAGCCGATCGGCACCCGTATCTTCGGCCCGGTCGTGCGCGAGCTGCGCGGCAAGAAGCACATGAAGATCATCTCTCTCGCGCCTGAGGTGCTGTAATGGCTGCCGCGAAGATCAAGAAGGGCGACCAGGTCATCGTCCTGTCCGGCAAGGACAAGGGCAAGACCGGCACCGTCACGCAGGCGATGCCGAAGGACGGCAAGGTCGTCGTGGGCGGCGTCAACGTCGCGACCCGTCACCGCAAGCCGACCCAGGCGAACCCGCAGGGCGGCCTGGAGCGCGTCGAAGCGCCGCTGCACATCTCGAAGGTCGCGCACGTGACCGCGGACGGCAAGCCGACCCGCGTCCGTTTCGAGACCCAGGACGGCAAGAAGGTCCGCGTGGCCGTCAAGACCGGGGAGAAGATCGATGGCTGATGCCTATAAGCCCCGCATGAAGGCGATCTACGAGGATCGCATCATCAAGGCGATGACCGACAAGTTCGGCTACAAGAACGTCAACGAGATTCCGCGGATCGAGAAGATCGTGCTCAACATGGGCGTCGGCGAGGCGACCCAGGACAAGAAGCGCGTCGATCAGGCGGCTTCGGAGATGGAGCTGATCGCCGGCCAGAAGCCGGTGGTGACAAAGGCGAAGAAGTCGATCGCGCAGTTCAAGCTGCGCGAGGGCATGCCGATCGGCGTGAAGGTCACCCTTCGCCGCGAGCGCATGTACGAGTTCCTCGACCGCTTCATCACGATCGCCCTGCCGCGCGTGCGCGACTTCCGCGGTCTGAACCCGAAGAGCTTCGACGGTCGCGGCAACTATGCCTGCGGTATCAAGGAGCAGATCATTTTTCCCGAGATCAACTATGACCGCATCGAGAAGGTGCGCGGCATGGACGTGATCGTCACCACCTCGGCGAAGACCGACGACGAAGCGCGCGAGCTGCTCCGTCTGTTCGGCTTCCCGTTCCCGCAGCCCGAGGCCGCCGAAGAGAAGAAGGCGGCGTAATCGGGACAGGGGAGGGGCCGTATCGAGCTGCGCTCGCGCCGGTCCTTCCCTCCCCCAACCCCTTCCGTTCGCGGGAGGGGAGCTAAGGAAGAAGAGCTTAAGTCCATGGCGAAACTGAGTTCGATCAACAAGAACGAGCGTCGCAAGAAGCTGGTGAAGCAATATGCCGGCAAGTTTGCGAAGCTGAAGGCCCAGGCTAACGACGAGAGCCTGGACGAGAGCGAGCGTCTGATCGCCCGCCTCAAGATGGCGGAGCTGCCGCGCAACGCGAACCCGACCCGGATCCGCAACCGTTGCGAGATCACCGGCCGCCCGCGCGCTTACTACCGCAAGTTCCGCCTCGCGCGCGTCATGCTGCGTGATCTTGCCAACAAGGGCATGATCCCCGGCCTCACGAAGTCGAGCTGGTAAGGATTAGATCATGGCAGTGACCGATCCCCTGGGTGACCTGCTCACCCGCATCCGCAACGGCCAGCGCGCGCGCAAGGACTCCGTCCTGACGCCGGCGTCGAAGCTGCGCGCCCGCGTGCTCGACGTCCTCCAGCGCGAGGGCTATATCCGTGGTTACAGCGAAGAGCAGATGGGCCCCGCGGCCGGCATCCGCGTCGAGCTGAAGTATTTCGAAGGCCAGCCGGCGATCAAGCATCTCGCCCGCGTGTCGAAGCCGGGCCGCCGCATCTATTCGGGTGCGCAGGACCTGCCGCGCGTGCGCAACGGCCTGGGCATCACCATCGTGTCGACTCCGCGCGGCGTGCTCTCGGATGCCGAGGCGCGCGAGCAGAACGTCGGCGGCGAAGTCCTGGCGGAGGTGTTCTGATGAGTCGCATCGGTAAGAAGGCGGTCCCGGTTCCGGCCGGCGTCACCGCGACCATCGCCGACAAGGTGCTGAGCGTGAAGGGTCCCAAGGGCACCCTGTCGATGCCGCTCGCCGACGAGATCGCCTATGACGTCCAGCCGGACGCGATCGGCGTGACGCCTGCGAACGACACCAAGCGCGCCCGCTCCTTCTGGGGAATGCAGCGCACGCTGGTGCAGAACCTGGTCACCGGCGTGACGACGGGCTTCTCGAAGAAGCTGGTCATCACCGGCGTCGGCTATCGCGCCGCGGCGCAGGGCAAGACCCTGAAGCTGCAGCTCGGCTACAGCCACGACGTCAACATCGACGTGCCGGAAGGCATCGAGGTGAAGACGCCGGACGCCACCACCGTCGAGATCAGCGGGTCGGACAAGCAGAAGGTCGGTCAGCTGGCCGCCGAGATCCGCCGCTGGCGCAAGCCGGAGCCGTACAAGGGCAAGGGCATCAAGTACGACGGCGAGTTCATCTTCCGCAAGGAAGGGAAGAAGAAGTAATGACCAAGGGTCTCTCTCTGTTCGAGAAGCGCCGTCGGCGCAATCGTACCGCGCTCAAGGCGCGTGCCGGTGGTCGTCCGCGCCTGTCCGTGCACCGTTCCGGCAAGCACATTTACGCCCAGGTGATCGACGACGAGGCGGGCAAGACCGTCGCGTCGGCGTCGACCCTGGAAAAGGGTGCGCGCGACACGTCGGGTGCCAATGTCGCGGCAGCGACCGAGGTCGGCAAGCGCGTCGCGGAAGCGGCGAAGGCCGCCGGCGTCACGCAGGTCGTGTTCGACCGCGGTGGCTTCCTGTTCCACGGCCGCGTCAAGGCGCTCGCCGAAGCGGCTCGCGAAGCCGGACTGGAGTTCTAAGTGATGGCTGACGAAAACACCGTGCAGCAGGCTGCCGGCGCCGAGGGCGCTCCGCAGCAGGACGCGGCACCCCAGGGCGGTCGCGGTCCTCGCGGCGGCCGTGGTCGCGGCCAGGGCGGCGATCGTGGTCGCGGCGGCCGTGACGGCAACCGCGGTCGTCGCGACGATCGTCGCGGCGCCGAGGATGGCGGCGAAGAGCTGATCGAGAAGCTGGTTCACATCAACCGCGTCTCGAAGACCGTGAAGGGCGGCAAGCGCTTCGGCTTCGCGGCGCTGGTCGTCGTGGGCGACGGCAAGGGCCGCGTCGGCTTCGGTCATGGCAAGGCGCGCGAAGTGCCGGAAGCCATTTCCAAGGCGACCGCTTCGGCGAAGAAGGCGATGGTCCGCGTTCCCCTGAAGGACGGCCGCACGCTGCATCACGACGGCAACGGCCACTTCGGTGCCGGTCGCGTGACGCTCCGTTCGGCGCCGCAGGGCACCGGCATCATCGCGGGTGGCCCTATGCGCGCCATCTTCGAGAGCCTGGGCGTTGCCGACGTCGTGACCAAGTCGGTCGGCACGTCCAACCCCTACAACATGATCCGCGCCACGTTCGAGGCGCTGACCGACCAGACTTCGCCGAAGTCCGTCGCGCAGCGTCGTGGCAAGAAGATCGCCGACCTGCTCGGTCGTGGCGGCGCCGACAAGGGCGTTGCCGAGGCCGAAGCCGCGGCCGTCACGGAGTAACGGGACATGGCGACGATCAAGATCAAGCAGACCGGTTCGCCGATCCGCCGCACCAAGGATCAGCGCGCGACGCTGGTCGGCCTTGGCCTCAACAAGATGCACAAGGTTTCGGAGCTCGAGGATACCCCCGAGGTCCGCGGCATGATCCGCAAGGTCCAGCACATGGTCGAGGTTCAGGGCTGATTGTGGTCCTGCGCAAGCAGGAACGCTAAAGCCACGGACCGGACCGGTATGACCCTGGGCTCCCGCGTTCGCGGGAGCACGGGACCTAGTGACAAATACGGGGAGGGGGGCTAATCGGCCCCCTTCCTTTTTCCATCAGCGCGACAAAAGCGAAAGCGAGTGCATATCATGAAGCTCAACGAACTCCGCGACAACCAGGGCGCCCGCAAGTCCAAGATCCGCGTCGGCCGCGGCATCGGCTCGGGCAAGGGCAAGACCGGCGGCCGCGGCGTCAAGGGTCAGAAGAGCCGCGAGGGCGTCAGCATCGCCGGCTTCGAGGGCGGCCAGATGCCGCTCCACATGCGTCTGCCGAAGCGCGGCTTCAACAACATCTTCGCCAAGGACTATGCGACGGTGAACACCGGCGCGATCCAGAAGGCGATCGATTCGGGCAAGCTGAAGGCCGAGGGCACGATCGACCATGCGGCGCTGAAGGCTGCTGGCCTGGCGCGTGGCGGCAAGGACGGCGTGCGTCTGCTCGGCAAGGGCGACCTGACCGCGAAGCTGGCCTTCACCGTCGCCGGCGTTTCCGCCTCGGCGCGTGAGATGATCGAGAAGGCCGGCGGTTCGGTCGATGTCCCGACGGTCGTTCCGGCCGCCGAGAAGGCCGCCGCCAAGAAGGGCGTCGCCTACAAGGCGCGCCAGGAGAAGAAGGCGTCGTTCAAGGCGTGACCCTTGCCGGTTCCCCGGCGTCCGCCGGGGCCCAGTAACGGGCCGCCCGCGACTGGGCTCCGGCCTCCGCCGGGGAACAATAGCTCCCATGGGTTAGACAAGCCTCGGAGCATGACTATATGAGCGGCGGGGGCGGTTGAACGCTTACCCGCCGTTTCTGTTTCCAGGACACCGACACGCATGGCATCCGCAGCCGACCAGATGGCGCAAAGCATCAGCCTGGCGAAGTTCGCCAAGGCCACCGACCTCAAGAAGCGGCTTTGGTTCACGATCGGCGCGCTGATCGTCTTCCGCCTGCTCAGCTACGTGCCGCTTCCGGGCATCGACCCGACCGTGCTCAGCCAGCTGTCGCAGCGGACCAGCGGCGGCGTGCTCGACTTCTTCAATACCTTCTCCGGCGGTGCGCTGACGCGCATGTCGCTGATCGCGCTGGGCGTGATGCCGTACATCACGGCGTCGATCGTCGTGCAGCTGGCGACGTCGCTCAGCCCGCAGCTTGCCGCGATCAAGAAGGAAGGCGAGTCGGGCCGCAAGAAGCTCAACCAATACACCCGCTACGGCACGGTCGCGCTGACCGCGGTACAGGGCTATTTCATCGCCGTCGGCCTGGAGGCGTTCGGTGCCAGCCAGGGCGTGCAGGCGGTGATCGAGCCTGGCCTGACCTTCCGCATCGCGGCGGTGGTCAGCCTGATCGGCGGCACGATGTTCCTGATGTGGCTGGGCGAGCAGATCACCAGCCGCGGCATCGGCAACGGCGTCAGCCTGATCATCATGGCCGGCATCGTCGCGCATCTCCCGACGACGCTGGTCAATCTGCTCGAGGGCGGCCGGTCGGGTTCGATCGACGCGGTGCGACTGGTCAGCATCGTCGCGGCGGTCGTGGTGCTCGTGCTGTTCATCTGCTTCATGGAGCGCGCGCAGCGCCGCATCCTGATCCAATATCCCAAGCGCCAGACGCAGCGCGGCATGCAGGCCGATCGCAGCCACCTGCCGCTGAAGCTCAACACCGCCGGCGTGATTCCGCCGATCTTCGCCTCGTCGCTGCTGCTGATGCCGCTGACGATCAGCCAGTTCGCCGGCCAGCGCGTCGCAGGGACGAGCAAGTGGGGCGACTTCATCATCACGCTCAACCAATATCTGCAGCACGGCAGCCCGGTGTACATGGCGCTCTATGCCGCCGGCATCATCTTCTTCTCGTTCTTCTACACCGCCGTGGTGTTCAACCCGGAAGAGACGGCGGACAATCTGAAGCGCTACGGCGGCTTCATCCCCGGCATCCGTCCCGGCAAGAACACCGAGACCTATTTCGATTACGTGCTGACGCGCATCACCGTGATCGGTGCGGCCTATCTGGTCATCATCTGCCTGTTGCCGGAATATCTGGTGTCGGCGCTGTCGATCCCCTTCTATCTCGGTGGCACCAGCCTGCTGATCGTGGTCAACGTGACGATGGACACGGTGACCCAGATCCAGAGCCACCTGCTGGCGCACCAGTATGGCGATCTGATCAAGAAGGCGAAGCTGAAGGGCGGACGCCTGCGCTGATCGGCGCCGTCACACGGTTTGAAAGGGGAAGACGCGCGTGAACATCATCCTTCTCGGGCCGCCGGGGGCGGGCAAGGGCACCCAGGCGCAGCGGCTGATGACGACGCGCGGCATGGTCCAGCTTTCCACCGGCGACATGCTGCGCGCCGCGGTCAAGGCGGGATCGCCCGTCGGGCTGCAGGCAAAGGCCGTGATGGATGCCGGGCAGCTTGTCTCCGACGACATCGTCTCGGCGCTGATCGGCGAACGCCTCGACCAGGGTATCGGTGGCGGAGCGATCTTCGACGGCTATCCCCGTACCGCCGCGCAGGCCGAGGCGCTCGACGGCCTGCTTGAGGCCCGCGACCAGACGCTCGACTTCGTCATCGAGCTCGAGGTCGACGAGGCCGCGCTGATCGAGCGCGTCGAGGGACGTTACACCTGCGCCCGCTGCGGCACCGGATACCATGACCGCTTCAAGCTGCCGAAGGTGCCGGGCGTCTGCGACGTCTGCGGCTCCACCGAATTCAAGCGGCGGCCCGACGACAATGCGGAGACGGTCCGTACGCGGATGCAGGAGTATCGCGCCAAGACCGCGCCGATCCTGCCGATCTACCAGGTGCGCGGGCTGGTGCACCGCGTCGACGGCATGGCCGACATCGAGCACGTCGCACAGTCGATCGACGCGATCCTCGACGGCCGCGGATAAGCGGTCATCGGCCGGGCGCCACGGGCGTCGACGACGGGTGTCGCAGCGATGCGGCGCCCGTTGTCGTGTCACATGACGAATCTTTCATACTGATTTCATGATCGCGGCGATCAGCTAAGCCTAGAACGGCAATCAACGATTTGGCAGGATCGGTACCCGACACTCCCGGGGGTATCGTTGGAGGCCGGCGGAGAGGTTGCTTTCCGCCGGCCTTTCCCGTCAAACGGAGATCGACGAGGACGAAGCGCGCGTGACCCGGAAGATCCTGATTGTCGAGGACGACAGCTCGACCGCTGCCTATCTGACCAAGGGGCTGTCGGAGGCCGGCTATGCCGTGGAGGCGGCGAAGGACGGGCGTGACGGCCTGTTCCTGGCGAGCGAGGGCATATTCGACCTGATCATCGCCGACCGCATGCTGCCGGGCCTGGACGGCCTGCAGATGGTCAGCGCGATCCGTGCCGCGGGCATCGCGACGCCGGTCTTGGTGCTGTCCGCGCTCGCGGCGGTGGATGATCGCGTCGACGGGCTCAAGGCCGGGGCGGACGACTATCTGTGCAAGCCCTTCTCGTTCGCCGAACTGTCCGCGCGGATCGAGGCGCTGGTGCGTCGGACGGATCGCGCCGCGAGCGAACCGACCAAGACCAAGCTGGCGGTTGGCGATCTGGAGATCGACCTGCTCGCGCGTCACGTCACGCGGGCGGGGCGGACCATTCCGCTCGGCGCGCGCGAATTCAATCTGCTCGAGTTCCTTGCTCGCCATGCCGGCCAGGTGGTGACGCGCACGATGATGCTCGAGAAGATCTGGAACTATCATTTCGATCCGGGTTCGAACGTTGTCGACGTCCATATCGGGCGCCTTCGCCGCAAGCTGGAGGACGGCTTCGGCGTGCCGATCCTCCACACCGTGCGCGGCGCGGGCTATCGCCTCGCCGTGGATTGAGCCGGGCGGAAGGGAGCTCATCGTCCTGCGCGCCCTTCGCCTGTCGGTCACCGCGCGCATCGCGCTGCTGTCGATCGCGCTCGCGCTCGTCTCCAACCTCGTCCTCGTCGGCTTCGTCTGGAAGCAGACCAGCGCCGCGGCGATCAGCACGGTACGGCGCGAGACGATCGAGAAGTCCGACGCGATGCGGGCGCTGTTCCACACCGGCGGCATGGCCGCGGTCCGCGAGGCGATCGGGGAAGGCCGCGCACCCGGCGACACTTCGCTGGTCCTGGCGGTGCTCGATCGTCGGGGCTACCGCGTCAGCGGCTTCGGACCGGCAAGGGTAACGATCCCGCTCGTCGCCGCGACCTTTCGCATGTCCGATATCGACGGCTCGAAGACCACCACCGACGTCGGCTATGCGCTGCATCCCATCGGAGACCATTGGCTGCTCGTCGGACGCAGTCTCGACCTCGTGCAGGCGGAGCAGCGGGCGATCGAGGGGGCATTGGCGGTCGCGGTCATCCTGTCGCTGATGCTGGGCGTTCTCGCCGGGCTCGTTCTGGCGCGTTACGTCGGACGCAGGCTGGAACGGATCGCCGCGGTCGTCGAGGCGGCGGGCGAGGGCGATCTGTCGCGGCGCGTGCCGATGGACGGGGGGCATGGCGACGGGTTCGATCGCCTGGCGGAGCAGCTCAACCGCATGCTGGGCAAGGTGGAGCGGCTGATGGTCGAGCTGCGCGTCGTCACGGACAGCCTGGCGCACGATCTCCGGTCGCCGCTCGCCCGCCTGAGGACCAAGACGGAACAGGCGGTGCTGATCGCGGATCCCGCGGCGCGGGAGGCGGCGCTCGGCGGGCTGCTGGTCGAAACCGATCTGGTCATGCGCATGCTGACGATGGTCATCGAGATCAGCCGGTCCGAGGCGGTGTCGCGCGACCGCTTCACGCTCGTCGAGCCCGCCGAGCTCGTCGAGGAGATCGGCGAATTGTACGAGCCGGTCGCCGAGGAGGCGGGGTTCGTCTTCTCCGTCGCGATCGACGCCGAGCCGCCTGCGATGCCGCTGCATCGGGAATTGCTCAGCCAGGCGATCAGCAATCTCATCGACAATGCCCTGAAGCACGCCGCGACGGGGAGAATGCTGGTCCTGCGCCTGACGACGGTAGCGGGCGCGATCGCTATCCAGGTCGAAGACCGCGGCCATGGCATTCCGGAAACCGATCGTGCGCAGGCGCTCAAGCGCTTCGGTCGGCTCGATGCGGCCCGCACCACGCCGGGCGCGGGGCTTGGGATGGCGCTGATCGAGGCGGTGGCCAGGCTCCACGACGGGCGGTTCGAACTGGCGGACAACGCCCCGGGGCTCATCGCCCGCATCGTGCTGCCGACCTGATCTGTCGGCATTGGTCGCATTTTTCGGGCGACTGGCAGTTAACCATTTGTCAGCGGACCAAAGCTTAGGTTTGGCGCTGCGTGCGGCCGGGGGGCCGCGGGGGCTTGGACCGTTTGGCGGCGAGAGGGAGCATCATGCTCGGGGCGTTCGTATTCACCTATGGAATGTTGGCCAGTTTCGTGTTGCAGGGAGCCGAGCGCAACCGCCGCTCCGGTCGGGCAAATCCGCCGGTCCTCGAATATGTCGGCTATACCCTGTGCGGCTTGTCCGCCGGTCTGGCGGTGATGCTGCTCGTCATGGCCTTCACGGCACCCGGCGCCATCCCGATCGCCTGAGCGCCGTCAGCCTCGCGTGCCGGTGCGCAGCGCCGCCTCGATCCTGGCGAGGAGATCGGCGATGGCGGGCGCGATCCATGGCCCGGCAGGGGCCGGGTGCGGCGTGCCGACTCGGGCGGCGATGTGATCGCTGATGCGGTGCGCGAGCGGCATGGAACTACTCCTCTGGCGGTCCGACCCGAGTGTCTCCGGGACGGCTAACATTGGGTTAACGGCGACATAGGTCGCCGGCCTTGCGCGGCTGGTAGCGAGCGGCCACGTCGGTCGGCATGGATCCGCTGTCGCTGTTCGGCCTGTTCGCCATCCTGTTCATGCTTCTGTGCTATATGATGGAAGCGCGGTCGCCGTGGTGGACACTCGGCTTCGCGCTCGGCTGTCTGCTGTCGTCGGCTTACGGCTTTCTGCAGGGCGCGTGGCCGTTCGGCGCCGTCGAACTGTTGTGGACCGCGATCGCGCTGCGCCGCTGGTGGCTGGCACTTGCGCGAAAAAGGGCCGTATCGGAATTGGTTGACCCCGATACGCAGCGGGGATAGTCCTTTCGGACCGAGTAGCGCGTTCCCTCTCGACCCGAAGGAACTTCGATGCCCAGCTCCGCCTATCGCCTGGCCGCCATCGCGGCGATCACCTTCGCAGCACCCGTCGCCGCCCAGACATCCCCATCGATCACCGGCACCTGGAAGGGCGACGTCGCGTCCGCCAAGCTCCCGACCAAGCCCGATATCTTCGCGATCAAGGACGGGCACTACACCTGCGCGAGCTGTACCCCGCCGATCGCCGTCAAGGCGGACGGGAGCGCGCAGGCGGTCGCCGGTCACGATTATTGGGATCACCTCACGGTCAGGATCGTCGATCCGCTGACCGTCGCCTATACCTATGCGCGCGGCGGCACGACCGTCTCGACCAGCACCGACACCGTGTCCGCCGACGGCAAGACGCTCACTACCTCATGGCGGTCGACCGACAATGCCAAGGGCATCGAACAGTCTGGCACATCGACCGAAACGCGGATCGGAACCGCGCCGGCGGGTGCGCACGCCGTATCGGGCAGCTGGCAGCGGGCCGAGATCAAGCAGGTGAGCGACTCGAGCCTGTACATGACGTTCAAGGACGCGGGCGGCGCGCTCGCCTTCTCGCAGCCCAGCGGCGAGACCTATACCGCAAAATTTGGTGGGCCTGCCGCGCCGATCGTCGGCGATCCGGCCGGCACCGTCGTCAAGGTGCGCCGTGTCGGCGCCCGGACGATCGAGGAAACCGACCTGCGCGGCGGCAAGGTTGTGTCCGTCTATACGATGACGGTGGCGCCGGACGGCAAGACCATGACCGTCGTCACCGAGGATCGAAAGGCAGGGACGAAAACGCAGTTCGTCGCCTATCGCCAATAGCGCGAGGGTGCCGGCGCGCGGCGGCCCGTCAGGGGCCCGCGCCGCCGGCGTCGACGAGGGGAACCGATCGCTTGACATGACGTTACCGGCCGCTTAACAGCCATCGCTTCCGAAACACCGGTTCCCGGCGGCGCTTGTTTGCGCTCGCCGCGCTCATGCGTACAAGGGGTCGGTGTCTGTGCGGAAGATGCGACGAGATGGGGGTCGTGGCTAGCCATGCCGGCCCCTGTGGAGCTAGGAGAAACGTTTCATGGCACGTATCGCGGGTGTCAATCTCCCGACCAACAAGCGCGTGGTGATCGCGCTGACGTACATCCACGGCATTGGCCCGGCCAAGGCCAAGGAGATCACCGGTAAGCTGAACATCGCCGCCGAGCGTCGCATCCAGGACCTGACGGACCAGGAAGTGCTGCAGATCCGCGAGACGATCGACGCCGACCACACGGTGGAGGGTGATCTTCGTCGCGAGACCGCGATGAACATCAAGCGCCTGATGGACCTCGCCTGCTATCGCGGCCTGCGTCATCGCAAGGGCCTGCCGGTCCGCGGTCAGCGTACGCACACCAACGCGCGCACCCGCAAGGGCAAGGCGAAGCCGATCGCGGGCAAGAAGAAGTAAAAACGATCCCGGGGGATCGTTTTTTCTTCTTCTCCGCCGGAGGCAGGCAAGAGGCTGAGCGCCTCCCGATCTCCGTACCACGAGATTTTGGTCAGGATTACCAACAATGGCACGTGAACCGCAGCGCCTTCGCCGTCGCGAGCGCAAGAACATCACCGCCGGCGTCGCGCATGTGAACGCCAGCTTCAACAACACCATGATCACCATCACCGATGCGCAGGGCAATGCGATCAGCTGGTCTTCGGCCGGCATGATGGGCTTCAAGGGCAGCCGCAAGTCGACTCCTTACGCGGCCCAGGTCGCTGCCGAGGACGCGGGCAAGAAGGCCGCCGAGCACGGCGTCCGCACGCTCGAGGTCGAGGTGAAGGGTCCGGGTTCGGGCCGCGAGTCGGCGCTGCGCGCGCTGCAGGCGGTCGGCTTCCAGATCACGTCGATCCGCGACGTGACGTCGATCCCGCACAACGGCGTCCGTCCGTCGAAGCGTCGTCGCGTCTGATGCTGCGCGGCCGCTGACGAGCGGCACCGCGCGTTTTTACCAGGCCGGCGTTTCCCCCGTCGGCCCAACTCCAGGGGACACAGCTTGTCTGTCAATGCAAAGAACTGGCAGGAACTGAAGAAGCCCAACGGCCTTGAGAAAAAGTCCGGCGACGGCAAGCGCAAGGCGACCTTCATCGCCGAGCCGCTGGAGCGCGGGTTCGGCCTGACGCTCGGCAACGCGCTGCGTCGCGTGCTGCTGTCGTCGCTGCAAGGCGCGGCGGTCACCTCGATCAAGATCGAGAACGTGCTGCACGAGTTCAGCAGCCTGGCCGGTGTGCGCGAAGACGTCACCGACATCGTCCTGAACGTCAAGCAGATCGCGATCCGCATGCAGGGCGAAGGCCCGAAGCGGCTCCAGCTTTCCGCCACCGGTCCGGCCGAGGTGAAGGCGGGCGACATCGCGGTGTCGGGCGATATTGAGGTGATGAACCCCGAGCTGGTCATCTGTCATCTCGACGAAGGCGCGACGTTCAACATGGAACTGACCGCCGACATCGGTAAGGGCTATGTCCCGGCGACCGCCAATCGTCCGGCCGATGCGCCGATCGGCCTGATCCCGGTCGACGCGCTCTACTCGCCGGTGCGCCAGGTGTCGTACAAGGTCGACCCGACCCGCGTCGGTCAGGACCTCGATTACGACAAGCTGACGCTGACGATCGAGACCGACGGCACCGTCACGCCCGAGGACGCGGTGGCCTATGCCGGCCGCATCCTGCAGGACCAGCTGGCGCTGTTCGTGCACTTCGACGATTCGGCGATCACGCGTTCGTCGGCTCCGGTCGGCCAGGCCGCCGTCCCGGCGACGGGTGGCGAGGTCGCGGGCGACACGCAGCAGATCAACCGTTACCTGCTCAAGAAGGTCGACGAGCTCGAACTGTCGGTGCGTTCGGCCAACTGTCTGAAGAACGACAACATCATCTATATCGGCGATCTGGTCGGCAAGACCGAGGCCGAGATGCTGCGTACGCCGAACTTCGGTCGCAAGTCGCTGAACGAGATCAAGGAAGTACTCTCGTCCATGGGCCTGCGCCTCGGTATGGAAATCCCGGGCTGGCCGCCCGAGAATATCGAGGAAATGGCCAAGAAGCTCGAGCAGGAAATCATGGGCTGAGCCTGCACCGGCGCAAGCTTGCTTGCGTCGGAGACGGGCCAGACCCGGCCGACGGGTCGGGGAGCGACGCAGTCGCAACCCGATCCCGTTCGACGTGACCGGTGCGGCTCTGCCGCACCGCCACCCGGCCACTGAAAGCGCATGCGAAAGTGTGCGACTTTTGGGATTTTCTAAAAGGTAATGGGTGGTGACCTTTTTATAACACCGCCTGGTCTGGGGTTCCGTGACACGGCCCCTTAACGAACGAAGGAAATGAATCATGCGTCATCGCGTCGGCGGCCGTAAGCTGCAGCGTACCTCGGCCCATCGTATTGCGCTGTTCCGCAACATGTCGGCCGCGCTCATCAAGCATGAGCAGATCACCACCACCGTCGCCAAGGCGAAGGAACTGCGCCCTTACGTCGAGAAGCTGGTTACGCTGGCGAAGAAGGGCGGTCTGTCGAACCGTCGTCTCGCGCACGCCCGCCTGCTCGACGACGCGCAGCTGGTGAAGCTGTTTGACGTTCTCGCGACCCGCTACGCGGATCGCAACGGCGGCTACACCCGCATCATCAAGGCCGGCATCCGCGCCAGCGATGCCTCGCCGATGGCGATCATCGAATTCGTCGATCGCGACGTCTCCGCCAAGGGCCAGGATTCGGGCCCGGTGATGAACGACGAGGACTTCGACGAGGCCGCCTGACCGGCATCCTCCCGGAGCATCCGCCATTGAAGGGGCGCGTCGGCAACGGCGCGCCCTTTTCGTTGTGTTCATCGGTCGGTCAGGTCTGAACCTTTCTAATGACCGGGATGGCGGGTAGGGGGCGGACGATGCGGCGACGGGTGGTGACGACGGGTGTGGCACTGAGCCTGACGGCATGCACCGGGCGGGGGCCGCAGCGTACGGCCATTTCGACGCCGACGTCGGAGCAATTGAAATGGGCGCGCGACCAGGCGAAAGTCACCCCGGCTCGGCTGGGTGGCGCAGTTGCGGCGGGGCTCGCCATGCAACTCTCCGGCCTGAAGGAGGAAGAGGAAGCTTCCGCCCCCGAGCTCCGGCGGGATCCACGTTTCCTCGATCTGGCGAGAACGGATGCGAGCGAGGTTCCGCTGACGCGATCGCGCCATTCCGGTCCGACGGTGGCGGGCGACGATCCGGAGACGCCGGTCACGGCGGGCGATCTGCCGCCCCCTGCGACCGTGCCGTTCATCCTGAAGCTGCCACCGGGCATTGCAATAGTGGCGCCTCGGGCTCGATCCGGTCGGGCTTGGCCTTGACGGGCTCGCCCGCTAAGGCCTGCGCCATGCAGCACAGCGACAGCATCCTCATCATCGATTTCGGCAGCCAGGTCACGCAGCTCATCGCGCGTCGGGTGCGAGAGGCGGGCGTCTATTCGGAGATCGCCCCCTTCCAGTCGGCGGATGCGGCGTTCGAGCGTATGCGGCCTGCGGGCATCATCCTGTCGGGCGGCCCGGCTTCGGTGACCGCGGAGAACAGTCCGCGCGCGCCGCAGCGCTTCTTCGAGGCGGGTATTCCCATTCTCGGCATCTGCTACGGCCAGCAGGTGATGAGCGCGCAGCTGGGCGGCAACGTCGTCGTTTCGGGCGATGGTGGTGAATTCGGCAAGGCGTTCGTCGACGTGACGGCGCCCTGTGCGCTGTTCGACGGCCTGTGGGCCGAGGGCGAGCGCCACCAGGTGTGGATGAGCCACGGTGACAAGGTCGATTCGCTCGCGCCCGGCTTCGCCCCGGTCGCCGTGTCGGAAGGCGCGCCCTTCGCCGTCGTCGCGGACGAGGCGCGGCGCTTCTATGGTGTCCAGTTCCATCCGGAGGTCGTCCACACCCCCGACGGCGGCAAGCTGATCGCCAATTTCGCGCGCCACGTCTGCGGCCTGAAGGGCGATTGGACGATGGCGGAATTTCGCAGCGCCAAGATCGCCGAGATCCGCGAGCAGGTCGGCAGTGCCAAGGTGATCTGCGGCCTGTCCGGCGGCGTCGATTCGTCGGTTGCCGCGCTGCTGATCCACGAGGCGATCGGCGACCAGCTGACCTGCGTCTTCGTCGACGGCGGCATCCTGCGGGCCGGAGAGGCCGAACAGGTCGTCAGCCTCTTCCGCGGCCATTACAACATCCCGCTCGTTCACGTGCAGGCGCAGGACCTGTTCATGGACGGTCTGGCCGGCGTCACCGATCCCGAGGCCAAGCGCAAGTTCATCGGCAAGACCTTCATCGACGTGTTCGAGGCGGAGGCGAAGAAAATCGGCGGGGCGGAGTTCCTGGCGCAGGGCACGCTCTATCCGGACGTGATCGAAAGCGTCAGCTTCACCGGCGGTCCGTCGGTGACGATCAAGAGTCACCACAATGTCGGCGGCCTGCCAGAGCGGATGAACATGAAGCTCGTCGAGCCCTTGCGCGAATTGTTCAAGGACGAGGTGCGGGTGCTCGGCCGCGAACTGGGGCTGCCGGACGTGTTCGTCGGTCGCCATCCGTTCCCCGGACCGGGCCTCGCGATCCGCATCCCGGGCGAGGTGACGCGCGAGCGGTGCGATATCCTGCGCAAGGCGGACGCCATCTATCTCGAGGAAATCCGTGCGGCGGGTCTCTACGACGCGATCTGGCAGGCCTTCGCGGTGTTGCTGCCGGTGCGGACCGTCGGCGTAATGGGGGACGGACGGACCTATGACAGCGTCCTGGCGCTGCGCGCGGTCACCTCGACCGACGGCATGACGGCGGACGTGTTCGACTTTCCGAGCGACTTCCTGCCGCGCGTCGCGACGCGGATCGTCAACGAGGTGAAGGGCGTCAACCGCGTCGTCTACGATTACACGAGCAAGCCGCCCGGCACGATCGAGTGGGAATGATCCGCTCGGGGTTCGGCGGATCCGGCGCGACGGACAGCCCGTGCCTGATCCCCTCTAGATCGGATCGCCGAGCGGGTCCGACAGGGAGGCGCGGGCCTGAGGGGCGATCCGGGTGGGCGGGGGCGGCACCGCTGCCACGCATGTGAACTCCATGGCAAACGCACGCCGGTGCAACGCGCTCGCCCGAGACCGTGACGCCGGACGACGTCGTTCTGTGCCGCGGCCGGCGCGAGCGGCAGCGCGATCACCGACGAATAGGCCAGACGTCGGGTTGCGCGTCGATCACCTTGCCCAGCGCGGCGGCGATGGCACGATCGTCGGCGACATCGGGGTGGCTGTGACAGCCGGCGAAGCGGAGGCCGGCGACCGGCACGAAGGCGACGCGGCGATCGCCGTCGCGTCGAAGCGCGGCGGCGACCCGTTCCGCCTCCCGCGCGATCTCGCCATCGGCGAGGTCGGTCGCCCACAACAGCACGAACGCACCCGGATATCGGCGGCGCAGCTGCCGGACGAAGGCGACATAGCCGCGCTCATAGTCGGCGTGGAGCGCCTCGCGGGTCGTCCAGCGCTCGCCCGGCTTCAGCTTGGTGGAGAAATCGTTGGTGCCGAGCCCGATCACGACCAGCTGCGGCCGCCAGCCGGCGGTGCGGTCCGGGGTCTTGCCGTCCAGCAAGGCGAAGGGATAGGCCTGCGGCACCGTCGGCGCGGCGAAACCATCGTAATTGCGCACGATGCCGCGGCCGGAGATCGCGTCGACCTGATAATCCGCACCATAATGAGCGGCCAGCGTGCCTGCGGGCCCCTGCGCGGTGTCGGTGGTCGCCCAGACCTGATCCTGCGTGCAATCGTTCCGGGCCGAGGTGTTGCCATAGCCGACGGTGTGCGAGTCGCCGATGAACTCGATCTGCCGCGTGCGCGGCGGCGGGGGTGCGAGCGGCGTCGTGCCGACCGGCGCATAGAGGCCGGCGATGCTGGTCGCGCCGGCCTGGCTTTCGCTGACGACCTGGATCCGGATGTCGTGGTCGCGCTCGCCCGGAGTGGCGATGCGATAGAGGCCTGGTGCGGGGCGGACCAATGCCAGCGGAGGGTTCCCGTCGATGGTGACGCGCAGCGAGACGTCGCCTGGCCCGACCGCTAGCGATACGGCCGGACCGTGGAAGCGCGCCTCCGCATAGCTGCCCGGCCATTGGCGGCGAAAGCCCGCCCCCTCCGCCACGACGCGGCCTCCGACCCGGAGCGATAGCGGTCGTCCCGCCGGCAGGCCGGCGGCCACGGCCGTTATGCCGGGCGGCAGATCGGGACGATCGTCCGCGCCGGTCGCGGCGAGGCTGATCGCAAGCATCAGCATGCGCCGGCCTGTTCGGATATCCATCGTCGCCACCTCCGGTCTTCGCCTCCGTTGGAGCCTAAGCGGCGGACCGGGGGGCGGACAATCGTAAACAAAATGATTTGCTTTTGCGGTTGCCGCTGCCAAGCTTCGGGAGGCGGAAATTATCGCGAGTTCGTAAGTGGTTGACGATTGGATCGCGGTTGCGCCGAAGCTACGCGAGGTGGCGTCGCCGCTCGCCGCCGGTGATTTCGACGCACTGATCGCAGAGGCGCGGCCGGTGGTGATGCGGGGGCTGGTCGCCGACTGGCCCGCCGTCGCCGCGGCGAAGGCGGGAAGCGACACGCTGGCCGGGCTGCTGCGCGGCTACGATGGCGGCCGGCCGCTCGGTCTGTTCGCGGGGTCACCGGCGATCGGCGGACGCTTCTTCTACCGCGACGACATGGCGGGTTACAATTTCGAGCGGGGGCAGGTGTTGTTGCCCGCGCTGCTCGATGCGCTGCTGGCGACGGCGACCGATCCGACACCGCCGGCGCTCTATGCCGGTGCGAATGCCGCCGACGAGCATTTTCCCGGCTGGACCCGCGACCATCGCCTGCCGCTGCCGTCGCCCGCCGCCGAGGCGACGGCACGGCTGTGGATCGGCAACGGCAGCCGCGTCTCGGCCCATTTCGACATGTCCGACAATGTCGCCGCCGTGGTTGCGGGGCGGCGCCGGGT
Organism: Sphingomonas beigongshangi; assembly: GCF_016820445.1. Taxonomy (GTDB): domain Bacteria; phylum Pseudomonadota; class Alphaproteobacteria; order Sphingomonadales; family Sphingomonadaceae; genus Sphingomonas; species Sphingomonas beigongshangi. The sequence continues at coordinate 236,733 of NZ_JADHDT010000003.1, read as the reverse complement.
CGTCCTCTTCCCACCCGATCAAGTCGGCAACCTGTATATCGGGCCTTTCGACGCGACGATGGCGGGCCAGCCGACCAGCATGGTCGATCTGGAGCAGCCCGATCATGCCCGCTATCCGCTGTTCCGGGTGGCGCAGGAGGCGGCGCAGGTCGCCGACCTGTCACCTGGCGACGCGATCTTCATCCCGGCGATGTGGTGGCACGAAATCCGTGCCACCGGCCCGCTCAACGTGCTGGTCAACTATTGGTGGACGGTGGGTACGCCGGATGCGCCGTTCGCGGTCCTGGTCCACGGGATCCTCGCTATCCGTGATCGTCCCGCGAGCGAGCGCGCCGCGTTTCGCGCTTGGTTCGATCATTATGTCTTCGGCGAGGGCGCGCGGGGCGCGGCGGACCATCTTCCGCCATCCGCGCGCAGCGTTCTGGGGCCGCCCGGCCCGGACCGCGACGCGCGAATACGCGGCTTCCTGCGTCGCATGCTCGGGGGTAGCTGACCTGCGGCAAGCCGGTCAGGGCGGTCCCGATGCGGCCGTGCCGGATCGTGCGCCAAGGCCCGCCGCCGACCCCGCCACAGGATGTGCCCCGCTTGCACCGACGGCGGGCCCCTCCGGCAGTGCCCCGGCCTTGGTAAACAGCGTTTCCGTACCTCTCCCTCCTCCCGGTTCGCGGGTTGCCCGCGGCAGCCACGATCCGGCAGGAGCCATGGTCATGTCTCCGTATCTTACCTAGAAACTGCTGGCTCCTGATCGGATTGGCCAGAGACCGGAATCGTGTCTTTTGTCCCTTTGCTTGGGCGCCAGGCGCGGAGTTCTGCTGCGTATTCGCACGCGACCGCGCGACCGATCTTGAGAAAACCCAATTCGCACTGCGTTTTCTTGACAGCTCCTCGCTGCGCTCGGCAGACAAGGCGCAAATCCGCAAGGGAGAGTAGGGATGGGGATGTCGAACGGGCTGGCGGCGCTGGCCGTCGCGACCGTGCTCGCGACGGGGGCCGCTGGCCAGCAGGCGCCCAAGGGGAGCGACGCGCGTGCGTCCGCGGCCTCGTCCGCGCTGGCGCATCCCGACCTGTGGCCCAAGCTGCAGCTCAGGCGCCAACGTGATCCGAAGATCGAGGCACGGATCGATGCGCTGCTGTCCCGGATGAGCATCGAGGACAAGGTCGGCCAGCTGATCCAGGTCGACATCGCCTCCATCACCCCGAAGGACCTTGAGACGTACAAGCTCGGCTCGATCCTCAACGGTGGCAATTCCGCACCGAACAACGACGAATTCGCGCCGGCCCCGGAATGGCTCAAGCTGTTCGACGCTTATTGGGACGCATCGGTGAAGCGGAGCGACGGACGGCCCGTCGTTCCGGTGATCTGGGGCACGGATGCGGTACACGGCGCTAACAACATCGTCGGTGCGACGCTGTTTCCGCACAACATCGGCCTCGGAGCGGCACGCGATCCGGAACTGATCCGCAAGATCGGCGCGGCGACGGCGGCGGAGACGGCGGCAACGGGTATCGACTGGAGTTTCGCGCCGACGGTGGCCGTCGTGCAGGACGACCGCTGGGGCCGCACCTACGAAAGCTATTCGGAAGATCCCGCCATCGTCGAGGCCTATGCCGGCAAGATGGTGGAGGGAATCCAGGGCACCGTGGGCGGCGACTTCATGCGGCCCGGCCACGTCATCTCCTCGATCAAGCATTTCCTCGGCGACGGCGGCACGGGCGGGCGCGATCAGGGCGACACGCGCGTATCCGAAGAGGTGCTGCGCGACGTCCATGCCGCCGGCTATCGCAGCGGTCTCGTCGCCGGTGCGCTCACCGTCATGCCCAGCTTCTCGAGCTGGAACGGGACGAAGATGACGGGCAATGCGAGCCTGCTGACCGGCGTGCTCAAGCAGCGGATGGGCTTCGACGGGTTCGCGATCGGCGACTGGAACGCGCATGGCCAGGTTCCGGGCTGCACCAACGAGGATTGTGCCGCCGCGATCAACGCGGGCCTCGACATGTTCATGTATTCGGGCGCCAAGTGGAAAGAGCTCTACGCCAACACCCTGCGCGAGGCACGGGACGGCACGATCCCCGCGGCACGGCTCGACGATGCGGTTCGGCGCATCCTGCGCGTCAAGCTGCTGGCCGGGACGTTCGAGGCAGGACGGCCGTCGTCGCGCCCCTATTCGGGGCGGTTCGAGTTGCTCGGCGCGCCGGACCATCGCGCGATAGCCCGCCAGGCGGTGCGCGAGTCGCTCGTGCTGCTCAAGAACAACGGCAGCGTCCTCCCGCTGAAGCCGGGGGCGAACATCCTCGTCGCGGGGCGCGGCGCCGACGATATCGGGCAGCAATCGGGGGGCTGGTCGATCACCTGGCAGGGCACCGGTGTCACCAACGCCAATTTCCCCAACGGCCAGTCGATCTGGTCGGGGATCGACGCCGCGGTGCGCGCTGGCGGGGGCAAGGCGACGCTCACGGCCGACGGCCGCTATGCGACACGCCCCGATGCCGCGATCGTCGTGTTCGGCGAGACGCCTTATGCCGAATTCACCGGCGACCGGCCGACGTTGGAATATAGCCCCGAAGACAAATCCGACCTCGCGCTGCTCAAGCGGCTGAAGGCGGCCGGAATCCCCGTCGTGGCGGTGTTCCTGTCCGGCCGCCCCCTGTGGGTGAACGCGGAGATCAACGCCGCCGATGCGTTCGTCGCTGCCTTCCTGCCGGGTACGGAGGGCGGCGGCATCGCCGACGTGCTGATCGCCCGCCCCGACGGCAAGCCGCGCTATGACTTCCATGGTACGCTGAGCTACTCGTGGCCGAAGCGGCTGGACCAATATGTGCTCAACCGGCGGGACCCAGGCTACGACCCGCTGTTTCCCATCGGTTACGGCCTGACCTACGCCAAGGGTGCGCAGCTGCCTGTGCTCAGCGAGACGCGGCCGGCGGGCGGCGTGGTCGACCAGAACGCGCTGTTCGTTCGCGGGCGGGTCGTCGCTGGCGCCCGGCTTGCGACGGCGGGACCGGTGCGGCAGACCCGCGTCGACCGCAATGCGCAGGAAGACAGCCTGCGCTTCGCTTTCGCGGGCGGCGGTGATGCGCGCGTGATGATCGAGGAGTCGCGCGGGATCGACCTGACGCGGGAATCGAACGGGCAGCTCAGCCTTCTACTCGACTATCGCGTCACGCAGGCGCCGACGGCGGAGGTGACGCTGGGCATGGAAGGCGGCAAGCCTGCGTCCGTTCCGATCACCGGGGCGCTCAGGGGCGAACTCGGCGCGTGGCGGCAATTGGCGGTGCCGCTGCATTGTTTCGCCGATGCCGGCGTGGCCATGGGGCAGGTGACCAGACCGTGGATCGTCGCCACCAGCGGGCGGCTTGGCCTCGACATATCATCGGTGCGCGTGGCGAGTGCGCCTCCGGGGCCGGTCAGCTGCGGCACGCGATAGGCGACGGGAAGGGGCTGGGGCGATGTCGATGCCGGATCTGACGCGGCGCCACGCGATCGGCGGCGGCGCCGCCTGCGCGCTGTTGCCGCGAGCGCTCGAAGCCGCTGTCGCGCCGCGCCTGTCCAATCCGGCCGCCGCCGGGCCGGCGCGGGCCCTCTATGCCTGGTTGTGGTCGCTCTACGGACGGCGCACGCTGACCGGACAGCAGGAAAGCCCCGGCGGGTCGCGCGATGAACTGGCCTATATAGAGCAGACCACGGGACGTCTGCCGGCGCTGCTGGGCCTGGACTATATCGATCCCGCCGACTGGAAGGGAGTCCGCGAGCGTGCCCTCGATTGGCATCGCCGCGGTGGCGTCGTCACGCTCTGCTGGCACTGGGGCGCGCCGGACATCGGTACGGGCTATGAGAATGCGAAACGCGACTTCGATGTCGCCGCCGCGCTGAAGCCCGGCACGGCGCAGCACCGGCTGATGATCGCGCAGATGGACGCGGTGGCGGGGGGAGCTGGCGTGGCTCCGCGACCGCGGCGTTCCCGTGCTGTGGCGTCCGTTTCACGAATTCAGCGGCGACTGGTTCTGGTGGGGCAAGCACGGACCCGACGCGTTCCGCGCGCTGTGGCGGACGATGTACGACCGTTATCGTACGCACCATCGGCTCGATCACCTGATCTGGGTGCTCGGTTGGGCGGGGCAGAACGTCGATCCGCGATACTTTCCCGGCCGGACAATGGTCGATGTCGCGGGGGCGGACATCTATGTCGACGATCACGACAATCTTGCACCGATGTTCGCCGCGGTGAAGCGCATCGTGGGCGACACGCTGCCGATCTGCCTGCACGAGAACGGCCCGATCCCCGATCCCGCAACCCTTGGGCCAGACGCCGACTGGCTATGGTTCATGACCTGGCACACACGCTGGCTGAAGGCGCCCGACCAGAATACCGCCGCCGGCCTGCGCGCGGCCTATAACGCGGAACGCTACCTGACGCTCGACGAGGTCGCCGCGCGTCGCCAAGCAACAGTGGAAGGATGACGATGGACGCGACGATCGACCGCCGGGCGTTGCTGGGCAGCGCGGCGCTGCTGGCCGGCTGCACCACGATGGGTGCGGGAGGCGCGGGGCGGGAGAGGCGTGATTTCGTGCGCCGCGACGGCATGCGCTTGATGGCGGGCGGGCGCCGCTATCGCTTCGCGGGTGCGAACATCTGGTATGCCGCCTATCTCGGCGCGGACGCCGCCTACGGCAATCGCGCGCGCCTGATGCGCGAGCTCGATGCGCTGAAGGCCATGGGGGTCACGAACCTGCGCATCCTCGCTTCGGCTGAGGAAGGTCCGCTGCGCAACGCGATCACGCCGGGGTTCCGCGGGCCGGGATCGAACTGGAACCAGACGTTGCTCGGCGGACTCGATTTCGCACTTGCCGAAATGGCGAAACGCAACATGCGCGCCGTGCTCTATCTGACCAATTTCTGGGAATGGTCCGGCGGCATGATGACCTATCTATCATACGTAAACGGCGGCAATTTCATAAACAACAACGATCCGGCGCATCCATGGCCGGCATTCGCGAACTTCAATGCGCAGTTCTATGGCAACGATCGCGCGGTCGGCCTCTACCATGACTGGGTGCGCGCATTGGTCGGCCGCACCAATGGCGTGACGGGACAGGCCTATGCCGATGATCCGACGATCATGGCCTGGCAGCTCGCCAACGAGCCGCGTCCGGCGGGCGACGTGGCTCACGCCGATCTGCCGGCCTTCTATGCCTGGGTGCAGGGCACGGCGCGACTGATCAAGTCGCTCGACCGCAACCATCTCGTCTGCACCGGGTCGGAGGGGCTGAAGGGATGCCTCGAACGTGCCGACATCGTGCTCGGCGAACATGGGATCGCGGAGATCGACTATCTGACCGCGCACATCTGGCCCAACAACTGGGATTGGGTGCGTCAGGCCGATCTGGCGAACACCTTCGCCAATGGCGAGGCGCTGACCCACGACTATATCGCCCGGCACGTTGGCTTTGCGCGGACGCTGGACAAACCGCTGATCATCGAGGAATTCGGATATCCCCGCGACGGCGGCAGCGACGATCCTGCCGTGTCGACGCGCTACAAGGACCGCTTCTACGGCCTGATCTACGCCGCCGTAGAGCAGGACATGGCCTCTGGCGGTCCCATCGCCGGCACCAACTTCTGGGCCTGGAACGGCGAGGCGCGCGCCCAGCATCCCGACTTCCGCTTCCGGCCCGGCGACCTCCAGTACATGGGCGATCCCCCGCACGAGCCGCAGGGGTGGTACGGCATCTTCACCGGGGACACGACCGTACGGCTGGTCGCCGACCATGCCGCCGCGGTCGCGCGCATGACGGCTTAGAGGTCGCTCCACCTGCGTGGGATCGGTGCAGGCCGTCACCCCCACGCGGCCAACCACGCGGCGAAACCTGAATGGGCGTCCGGCGGGGCGAAGGCCGGAACCTCGGCGATCCAGCCTTGCTGGATCGTACATTAGCCCACCCCCGTCACCCCGCGCGTCGTCGCGGGGATCGAGGAGCGTGATCGCCAGCGATAGCTTACCAGATCCGGACCCGATCCTCGGGTGCGAGATACTGTTTCTGGCTGGGGTCGATGTTCCAGGCCGCATACCACGCATCGACGTTGCGCAGCGGATTGACCGCGCGGATCTGACCCGGCGAGTGCGGATCGCTAACAAGTTGCTGGCGAAGCGCTTCGTTGCGGAACAGCGTCCGCCACACCTGCCCCCAGCCGAGGAAGAACCGCTGGTCGCCGGTGAACCCGTCGATGACGGGCGCGGGCTTGCCGCCGAGCGAATTGTGGTAGGCGTCGAGCGCGATCAGCACGCCGCCCAGATCGCCGATATTCTCACCCATCGAGGCGCGGCCGTTGATGTGGATGCCGGGCAGCCCATCGAAGCTATAGGCCTCGTATTGGCCACCGAGGCGGCTGGCCTGCGCCTCGAATTTGGTCGCATCCTCTGCGGTCCACCAGTCGCGTAGCACGCCATGTCCGTCCGACTTGCGACCCTGGTCGTCGAAGCCGTGGCTGATCTCGTGGCCGATGACGCCGCCGATGCCGCCGTAGTTCACGGCATCATCGGCCTTCGGATCGAAGAAGGGCGGCTGAAGGATCGCGGCCGGGAAGACGATCTCGTTCTTGACCGAGTTGTAATAGGCGTTGACCGTCTGCGGCGTCATGCCCCATTCCGCCTTATCGACCGGATTGCCGATGCGGCGACGCCGATAGTCCCATTCGAACCGCTGCGCCGCCTCGGCATTGCCGACGAGATCGTGGGGCCTGACCTGCAGCGCGGTGTAATCGCGCCATTTGTCGGGATAGCCGATCTTGACGTTGAACCCCTGCAGCTTGTCGAGTGCCTGCGCCTTGGTCGCCGTGCCCATCCAGGTCAGATTGCGAATCCGGCCGGCCAGCGCCACGCGCAGATTGCCGACGAGCCGATCCATCTTCGCCTTGGATTCGGGCGGGAAATAGAGCGCGACATAATCGCGGCCGATCCCCTCGCCGATGCCGTTCTCGGTGAAGGCGACGGCACGCTTCCAGCGTTCGCGCTGCTGCGGCTGGCCGTTCAGGAACTTGGAGCGGAAATCGAAATGCGCGTCGACGAAGCGCTTCGACAATAGCGGCGCCATATCGTCCGCGATGCGAAATGCTTCCCACGCCTTGAGCGTCGACAAATCCGTGTCGGTGAACACCTTGGCGATACCGGGGAAGGCGGTGTTCTGCGCGACGATGACTCGGTCAGCGGAATCGATACCCGCAGCCTTGAAGAAGGTCGGCCATGCGAAGCCCGGCGCCTGTGCCGTCAGCTGCGCCAGCGTCATCGGATTATAGGTCTTGTCGCGGTCGCGGCTCTGCGCCCGCGTCCAGTGCGCCGACGCGAGCCGGGTCTCCATCGCCACGACCGCATCTGCCGACGCCGCCGGGTCGGGCCAACCGGCGAAGGTCAGCATCTCCGCGACATATTGCCGGTATCGTGCGACCTGTGGCGCGAACTTGGGGTCGAGGTAGAGGTCACGGTCCCCCAGCCCGAGGCCGGACTGGCGCAGGTAGAGCGCGTAGATATCGGGCTGCTTTGCATCGTCATTGATGCCGGGCGCGAAGAAGCTCGCCCCGAATCCGCCCAGCGATCGGCCCATCAGCCCCGCGATGTCGGCCTTCGATGCGGCGGCCTTGACCGGGGCGAGACGCTGGACCAACGGCGCGGCGTCCAGGCGATCCGCCGTCGCCGCGTCCATATAATCGGCGTAGAGGATCGCGGCCTTCATGCGATCGGGATGCGCCGTATCGGCGGCCCCATAGCCGGAAATCAGGCTTCGCAGCCGCTGTTCGGAGATGTCCCGCAACACGGCGAATGCACCGTAGGAGGACCGGTCGGCGGGAATCTGCGTGCGTGCCGCCCAGGCGCCGTTGACGAAACGGAACCAATCATCACCGGGCTTGACGCTGCGATCCATGCCGCTGGTGTCGAAGCCCCAGCTTCCATAGCGTTCGGGCTGCGTGCTATCCTGACGCTCGGCAGCCGTCGCGCGGGTCACCTGCCCGGTGGCAGACATGCTGAGCGACGAGGCCCCGAGCAGGGCAACGAACGTCAGTTGCTTCAACATCAAGCCATCTCTCCATCCAAAGGTCAGGCCACCTTACGCGAATGATCGCGGGCCGCTAGACGTAAGATGCTGTTTAAAAACGCAATCACTCTCGGCAAGCGGAGCCTTGGCGTCGTCCGTTCTTATGCCGGTTCGTCTGCCGGCAGGCGCGGAGGCTTTGGGCCCTGTTGTGGAAAGCGTTCGTTCTGCGGGGGCGCATCGTCCGGGGGCGCCAGTCCTCGCGCCGCCGCACCGTGAGATATGGCCGCGATCGTCAGGCATCGACCGGCGGTGCTATGCTGTTCCGGCAAGCGCACCTTCGTCGACGTCCGCTTCCGCCTCGGCATCGACGCCATGGTCCAGCCTGGCCTCGTCGGCGGCGAAGGCAGCGGCATCCTCGTCCGTGATCCCGAACCGTGCCGCTACATCGGGGGCGAAACGCAGCAGATCCGGGCGCAGGCGCAGCAGGCTGAGATCCTTGGACTTGCCCTCCATCATCACGTCGAAAACCAGTCCCTCCGCCATGCGCATGAAGGTGGCGAACTCGAAAGGATTGGTAAAGTCGGCATGGCCCGTCCAGATCGGCGGTCGCAGCACCGTCTTCACACGTGCGGCGGCCTTCACCGGCGCCTTCAGCAGCTCGCCCTTTCGGGTCTTGGCGGTTCCGGATTTCGCCGCGGCGCGAGCCTTCGGCGTGATCTTCTGTTTGATCTCTCGTAATTCGGTGCGTGGCGACGAGAAATGGATCTTGGGACGTACGCCGTCGGGCCAAGTCGCCAGGAAGCGCTCCAGCGTTTCGCGCATGTCGAGCCGCTCGGGGTTGAGGCACCACATATGCTGATAGTCGAAGATGAGCCGGACGCCGGTGCGCTCGTGAATCCACAGCACGTCGGCCGCCGAGAAACGCGTGTCGTCGTTTTCGAGGACGAGTCGCCGCTTGACGTGCTCGGGGCATTGTTCCCAACCTTCGATCCAGCGCGCGCGGCTTGCCGCGTGATCGTCGTAGACACCGCCGACGTGCGTGACGACCACGGCTTCGTCGTCCAGGCCCATGCGGTCCAGCATCTCGGCCTGGCTCGACAGGTCCCAGATGCTCTTCTTTGTCAGCGCCGGATTGGGCGCATTGAGCAGCACATATTGCGACGGATGAAACGATAGGCGGATGTCGTACTGCCTCGCCTTTGCTCCGAAGGCGCGAAGTTCGGCGTCGCTGTCCGCCACCATCGAATGGAACTGCGGCATGTCCGGATGCGTGGCGTAGGGCGCGATGTCGGACGACATCCGGTACATGTCGAGCTTCTCGGACTTGAGGTAGTCGAGCACGCTATCGAGAAGTTCGAGCGAGCATTTCAGGTGCGGGTTCTTCTGCCACCGCCGGCTGTCCTGGCTTTTCAGGTCCGGTCTTCCCATTACCTTGACGGGAAAGCCGAGACGCAAGGGACGGTTCGTGCTGGTCATGCGTGTACCCTGTACCGTGGGCGGGGCAGGCCCGTGATGAGGCCATGATCGGTGCGCGAAGACACCTGTCAGTCGTCGCGGGCGAGGATGCCGCGATTGAGCGCCTGCCTGACGCGATCGAGCAGGTCGCTTCGCCGATAGGGCTTGCCGAGGACATCCAGACCGGCGCGCATCGGGCCTTCGGCCACCAGTTCCTCGTTATAGCCTGTCGTCATCAGGACGGGCAGATCGGGCGCACGTCGGGCGATCTCTCCGGCAAGGACGATGCCATTGATACCGCCCGGCATGATCAGATCGGTGAACAGAAGGTCCAGCGCCCCCGACGGCAGCGATTCGAAGAGTTCGAGCGCCGCCTTTCCGGTCTCGGCGGTCGATACGCGATAGCCGACCCCCTCCAATATCTCCCGCGCCAGCGCGAGCACTTCGGTGCTGTCTTCCACGACGAGGATATGCGCACCAGCTCGATCGCCGTCCGCCTGAGCGGAGACCGGCGGGAGGGAGGCGACGGGCTTGTCGGGGGCTCCATCGGTCGCCGAGGGAAACAGCAGGCGGACCGTCGTGCCCTGGCCGGCCTTGCTGTCGATCTCCAGCCGGCCCCGCGACTGCTGGACGAAACCGGACGTCATGGCCAGGCCGAGGCCTGTACCCTTGCCCTGGCCCTTCGTGGTGAAGAAAGGTTCGGTGGCGCGTTCCGCGACATGGGGCGGCATGCCCTGGCCCTGGTCGCGGACCTCCACGACGACATATTCCCCCGGCGAGAGTTCGCGTGACGATGCGTCCCCGTCGAGCAGCAGCTTGCTGGTCACGATCTCGATCAGACCGCCGTTCGGCATTGCATCGCGCGCGTTGATCGCGATGTTCAGGACCGCCATTTCGAACTGCTCGGGATCCAATACAGCCCGGGGCAGGCCACGCCTCAGGGTCAGCTGCAGCTCCGTCTGCTTGCCGAGCGAACTTTCGAGGACGTCGCAGAAGCCATGGATGGTGGCATTCACGTCGACCGGTCGCGGATCGAGACGCGACTTGCGGGCGAAGGCGAGCAGCTGGCCCGTCAGCTTGGCGCCCTTTTCGGCCGCCGTGCGGGCGCTTTGGATATAGCGGCTGATCCGATCGTCCTCAACGCGCGCCGCGGCCAGTTCGAGGTTGCCGTTCACGACCTGGAGCAGATTGTTGAAATCATGCGCCAGCCCGGCGGTCAACTGACCCACGGCTTCCATCTTCTGCGTCTGGAGCAGCGTCTTCTCGCTCTCGCGGCGGCGGGTCACGTCGATTTGGCTGGCGAAGAAGTAAAGGAGCTTGCCCGACGCGTCGTGGATGGGACCGATGAATACCGCGTTCCAGAAAGGCGTGCCGTCCCGCTTGTAGTTGAGCAGTTCGAGCGCGATCGAATCCTCGGCCTCGATGGCCTCCCGCAGCTTGGCCACCTCGCCCCGGTCGGTCTGCGCGCCCTGCAGAAAGCGACAGTTGCGGCCGACCACTTCTTCCTTTTCGTACAGCGTCAGATCGAGGAAGGCGTTGTTGGCGAAGACGATGGGGTTGTCGTCCTGATGCGGGTCGGTGATGACCATCGGCATCCGCGTCATCTCGATTGCGGCGAAGAAGACGTTGCCGCGCGCATCGAGACCCGGTTCGGTGATCGTCGCTTCCTGCCAGTGATGTATGCCGGAGGTCTCGATCGGCTCCCGCGCCCCGACATCCATGCTGCCCTCGGCCGGCGTGCCGGTGCTTTGGCCCCCGGCGTCGGCAAGCTTTTCCATGTCTTGGCCGGTCAACGTCTTCTCCCGTCTGTCGGCAGCTTACGGCTTGCAAACATTCCGGAGGCGCGTTCGGGTCCTTCGCCAGCACGGCTGGTCATGCGTTTCATCGGTGTCGGGGCGCCTGTCGTTCCGCCGCATCAGCGCCGCCGGTCCGCGCGCATCTCATCGCGATCCTGTGTTTCTCCGGTCCGACTCCCGCAGGGGCAGGCCCCGCCGGGGCGCCGGTCTATCGCCTGCGCGCGCTCCCATCGAGCCACCCTTCGTCGGCAAGCCAGTCCGCCAGGCGATCCGGCCAATGGAGGATCGAAATGCGGTTGGACTCGTCCAGGTTGAAGGCATGGTCCGCGCCGGCATACATGTGCAGTTCGGCGGACACGTGCGCCTCACGCAGCTGCTGATACAGGGCGACGGAGGGTGCGGCACAACATTGGTCCAGCGATCCGGCCGTGATGAAGGCGGGCGGTGCGTGCGAGGCGTCGCTGGCCGGCAGGCCGACCGGCCCTGGGAACACGAGGATCTGGAAGTCGGGTCGCGCGCTCAACCGGTCCGTGGCGTCGGTCACCGGCCTTCCCGCGGGTTCCGGATTGTCCGCGATGAGAGAGACCAGCTCGCCGCCGGCGGAAAATCCCATTATGCCCACACGGGTCGGATCGATGCCATAGTCCGCCGCATGCGCACGAACCCACCGCACCGCGCGACGCGCATCGTCCGCCGCGTCGCCGGCGACCGTATAGGTGGAACCCGGTTCGTTCGCGAGCCGATACTTCACCACGAAGGCGGTGACACCCATGCGGTTGAGCGCCGTCGCGACCTTCGTCCCTTCGTTGGTCCAGACGAGCAGGCGGTGACCGCCGCCCGGAAAGATGATGATAGCGGCGCCGCTCCGGTGTGCGGGATCGGCCGGAAACGCGATCAGCGAGGGATCGTGGATGTTGCGCACCCAATAATCCCGCGCGATCTCCGGCTCGCTACGTCTGGCTTTGGAGCCAGGCGCGCCGTTCGGCCAAAGCGGTATAGCCTTGAGGACCGGCGGCTTCGCGGGGGCGGGATCGTCGGCACGAAGGACGGCGGGCGTGGCCGCCGCCAGAAGCGCCGCAGCGAGCAATCTCAACCACATAACGCCTCGCTCCGTTCCGAAAGCTGACTGCCGGGGACGCTTTCATGCGGCGGTTCGCGCCCGTTGGCTAGAGTCTGATCCACTTACGTGGGAGCGGTACCGGCCGTCACGCCCACCCGGCCGTGCCGGCCCGGGGGATTGGCGCTGCCGTTCGGAACCGGGACAAGCGATGGCGGGGCAGGGTGACCCGCTCGCGGCGACGCCGATCCGCGACGCTCAGAGTTCCTCCAGCGCCTCGACCAGCCGGTCCACCTCGTCGGCGGTGCTGTAGTGGCAGAGCCCCACGCGAACGAGCCCGCCCTGATCGTCGAGGCCCAGGCGGCGGATGGCCTCGACGGCGTAGAAATGTCCCGCCCAGGCGAAGATGTCGCGTGCCGCGAGATGGCGCGCGATCGCGGCGGGGCTATGTCCCGCCACAGTGAAGGCGAAGGTCGGGACGCGTCCGTCCATGGTCGGCGGCCCATACAGCCGCAGGCCGGGGATGCGCGCCAGGCCGGCGAGCAGCCGCTCGCCGAGCATTCGCTCATAGTCGACGCTCGCCGCCATCGCCGCGAGCAGGCGGGAGCGGCGACTGTTGGCGAGGGGATCGATCTGGCGCCCGAGCCATTCCAGATAGTCGATGGTGCCGAGTACGCCGGCCTGACCTTCGAACGAGGGCGTGCCCGTTTCGAAGCGATGCGCGCCATCCGTGCCGGCCGGGCGAACCTTGTACGCCTGGATCTGGTCCAGCAAGGTCGCGCGGCCCCAGAGCACGCCCTGGTGCGGACCGAAGAACTTGTACGGCGAACAGGCGAGCAGGTCGCATCCGATCGCCGTCACGTCGGTGGCGACGTGCGGAACCGATTGTACCGCATCGACATAGACCATGGCGTCCGCATGCTGTCGCACGATGGCCGTGGCCGCGGCTATGTCGTTCAGCGTTCCGAGCGCGTTGCTCGCCGCCCCGATCGCCACCAGTCGCGTGCGCGCGTCGAGCAGGTCCGGCAACGCCTCCAGCAGCAGCCGGCCGCTGTCCGGATCGAAGTCGAGCCAGCGGATGTCCATGCCGCGGTCCGCCGCGACCGCCAGCCAGGGGGCGACATTGGCGTCATGATCGAGCCTGGTCACGATGAGATTGTCGCCGGCCGACCAGTGTCTCGCCAACGCGCGCGATACCGCGAACGTCAGCGACGTCATATTGGGTCCGAAGGCGATCTCCTCGGCACGACCGCCGAGCAGATCGGCCATCGCCTGGTGAGCCTCTTCGCTCAGCCGATCGACCGCACGCGATGTCGCGAAGGCGCCACCCGCATTGGCGGTGCCGGTGTTAAGGTGCGCGACCATGCGCTCGATTGCCGCCGCGCAGACCTGCGTTCCTCCGGGCGCGTCGAAGAAGGCACGATGGTCGAGCGCGGGAAAGCGCGCCCGGACGGCGTCGATGGGAAAGGTCATGTCACGATGTGTCCAACACCCGACGCCGCCGCGCAAGCGCATGCCGGCGAGGCGGGCCGGCAGGGGCCATGGCCGGTCGGCAGGGCCGTGCGCACTCGCGCCCAGCATGCCGCACTGGCGGCGGCGGGTCGAGGCGCCGGCGAAGATGCGCTATCGATCCACATCGCGCGTCCGTCAGCCGTTCCGGCACAGACCTGTGTTCTGACGCGGCCGGCGTGCTAAGGGCGCCGCCATGTCGAAAACGCAAAGCAACGGCGGCGCCGTCCTTGTCGATGGCGCCACCTATGATTGGCACCTCCAGCGCGAGCCGCATCAGTCGGACGACGAGGGATGGAAGGGGATGACGATCGCCCTTCTCGAGCGCGACGCGCAACGCGAGGCATGGGTGCAGTTTCCGCCTCCCAAGCGGCTATTGAAGGGTTTGCCGCGCGGTCGCCTGCAGCTGGATGACGCCACGATTTCGCGCTGCGTGCGGGCCGCCCTGGCGGCGGGTTGGGAGCCCATGTCGCGGGGCAAGCCGGTGGTCTTCATGGTCGATGCGGACGGCAATTGACCCGGCAGGATCGGCGGATCGCGCCGCGCGCGACGGTGGAGTCCGGCCCGATCGGCCCAGGATCGGTATTCCGCCTGCACGTGACCCGGGGCAGATCGAATCTCGGTGACGCTGCCAGCGCATGGCTGGCCATGCCGCGTCGCGTAAAGGCGTCTCGCAGCGGGCGTTATCGGGACGGGCGCGATGCGGCTGATTTCGTTTTTCGGAACCTGGAGCTGACGTGAATTATCGCCATTCCTTTCATGCGGGCAACAGTGCCGATGTCGTCAAGCATTGCCTGTTGATCGAGCTCGTCCGCGCGTTGCAGCAAAAGCAGGGCGGGTTGACGCTGATCGACACCCATGCCGGTTGCGGCCTGTACGATCTCCAGGGTGATGAGGCCCAACGCACGGGCGAATCCGTGCAAGGCGTGCTGCGGGCAGCGGCCGATCGCAACCCGCTTCTGGATGACTATCGTGCCGCCGTCCGGGCGGTCAACGTCGGCGACGAGCCGAGGCTCTACCCCGGATCACCGCGCATTCTCGCGCAGTGTCTGCGCCCGCAGGACTCCCTGATCCTCAACGAAAAGCATCCGGAAGACGCCTACACGCTGCGCGGGGCGATGCGCGGTACGTCCGCTGCCGTGCACCAGCGCGACGCCTACGAGTTCTGGCTGGCGATGGTCCCGCCCCGTACCGCGCGGGGCGTCGTCGTCGTCGACCCGCCGTACGAGCAGACGGATGAGCGCGAACGGATCACCGCCACCCTTGGCGCCGCACACCGTAAGTGGGGCCATGGCGTGACCGTGATCTGGTATCCGTTGAAGGAGCGCATGACGCATGGGCGGTGGAAGGAGCAGATGCGCAGGCTCGCCATCCCCAAGTTCCTCACGGTGGAGCATTGGCTGTACGACCAGGATCAGCCCGGCATCTATAACGGCGCCGGCCTGTTCATCATCAATCCGCCCTATGCCTTCGTCCAGACGCTGCCTCCGTTGCTGGAGGCCCTGCGCGCCGTGCTGGCACCAGAGGGCCATAACGGCGCGATCACGACCGATTGGCTGAACCGGTAGGGCGAAGCGCGGGCAGGGGGCTTTCCCCGGCGATGTGCTGCCGCTTGCGTTGACCGCGCCGGATCGTGGGCCGGATCCGCCGGACTCCCGGCGCGCATGCATTACGGGTGGGGAGCCCGGCGCTCCCGGTAGGCGCCGCTGCCGGTGCTGGTCGGCATGGACCGCACACGGACGAAAATGGCGCGCCCGGCTGGATTCGAACCAGCGGCCCCAAGCTTAGAAGGCTCGTGCTCTATCCAACTGAGCTACGGGCGCGCGCGGGAATGCGATTAGCGCGGATTGTGCGGCAGCGGAACAGCGATATGGTGCAGGGGTCATGATCCAGTCCGTCGAACGCCCCGTCGATGCCGCCGCCATGCAGGGGGCGGCATTTCGCTACTACGACTTCGTCATGGCCGCGTTCGTCGCGCTGCTGCTCCTGTCCAACGTGATCGGGGCGGGCAAGGTCGCGGTGGTGCACCTGCCCGTCGTCGGCGACTGGCCGTTCGGCGCCGGCATCCTGTTCTTTCCCGTCAGCTACGTGATCGGCGACGTGCTGACCGAGGTCTACGGCTATGCCCGGGCGCGTCGGGTCATCTGGGCTGGCTTCGCCGCGGTCGTGTTCATGGCATTCATGGCCTATGTCGTCGTCGCGCTGCCGCCCGCGCCGTCCTGGACCAACCAGGCAGCGTATGAAACGATCTTCGGCCAGGTGCCGCGGATCGTCTTTGCCAGTGTTTGTGCGTTCTGGGCGGGCGAGTTCGTCAATTCCTACGTCATGGCGCGGATGAAGCTGTGGACGGAGGGGCGCCACCTCTGGACCCGCACGATCGGCTCGACCGTGGTGGGGGAGGGCGTGGACAGCTTGATCTTCTACCCGCTCGCATTCCTGGGCGCCGAAGGCTGGACGCCGGCGCTGGTCGTCACCGTGCTGTTCACGCAATGGGCGCTCAAGGTGGGCTGGGAGGTGCTGCTTACGCCCGTCACCTATGCCGTGGTCGGCTGGCTGAAGCGAGCCGAGGGGGTCGATGTGTTCGACCGCGGCACCAACTTCTCGCCGTTCCGCACACGGCTTTGATCGCGCCGCGGCGACTTACGCGCCGACCGTTTCCAGCACGCCCTCGAAGAGGCGACGTCCGTCCGTGCCGCCATGCGCGGTCTCGATCTTGCGCTCCGGATGCGGCATCATGCCGAGCACATTGCCGGCGGTGTTGACGATCCCCGCGATGTTCCGCGCCGAGCCGTTGACCGCCTCGCCGTAGCGGAAGGCGACGCGGCCTTCGCCCTCGAGCCGATCCAGCGTCTCGGCATCCGCGAAATAATTGCCGTCATGGTGCGCGACCGGCACGGACAGCGTCTCGCCTGCGTCGTAGCGGCTGGTGAAGGCGGTCTGCGCATTGTCGACCGTCAGAGCGACGTCGCGGCACACGAAATTGAGCCCGGCGTTGCGCATCAACGCGCCGGGCAGCAGCCCCGCCTCGGTCAGCACCTGAAAGCCGTTGCAGACGCCGAAGACCGGCAAGCCGCGGCCCGCCTGCTCGACGACCGCGCGCATGATCGGCGAACGGGCCGCGATCGCCCCGGACCGCAGGTAATCGCCATAGGAGAAGCCGCCAGGCACGGCGACAAAGCCGATACCCTGCGGCAGCTCGGTGTCGGCATGCCACACCATCATGGGCTTGACCCCGGTCACCGCCTCCAGCGCGACGGCGAGGTCACGGTCGCAATTCGATCCCGGAAAGACGATGACGGCGGTCTTCATGTCAGGCGCGCTCCACCCGGAAATTCTCGATCACGGTGTTGGCAAGCAGCTGGCGGCACATGCCGTCGATCGCCTCGTCGGTCGTCGAGTCGGCGACCTCGAGCTCGAACATCTTGCCCGCGCGGACGTCCTCGACGCCCTCGAAGCCCAGGCTGCCGAGCGCGTGGTGGATCGCCCGGCCCTGGGGGTCGAGCACGCCGGGCTTCAGCGTCACGAAGATACGCAGCTTCATCTTACTCACCCCAGCCTTTACTTGCCACGCCGCTTGCGGTGGGAGTCGAGATCGAGCACCGCCGAATCCTCACCCTCTGGCATCAGGCCCAGCCGCCTCGCGACCTCCTGATAGGCCTCCGCCTCGCCGCCCAGGTCGCGGCGGAAACGGTCCTTGTCGAGCTTCTCGCCGCTCGTCATGTCCCACAGCCGGCAGCCGTCCGGGCTGATCTCGTCAGCCAGGATGATCCGGCCATAGTCGTTGTCCCAGATCCGGCCGAACTCGAGCTTGAAGTCGACCAGGCGGATGCCGATGCCCGCGAACAGGCCGGTCAGGAAGTCGTTCACGCGGATCGCAAGGTCGGCGATGTCGTGCATCTCCTCCTGGCTCGCCCAGCCAAACGCGGCGATATGCTCGTCGGTGATCATCGGATCGCCGAGCGCGTCGTCCTTGTAATAATATTCGATGATCGTGCGGGGGAGCTTAGTACCCTCCTCGATCCCCAGCCGCTTCGACAGCGACCCCGCCGCGACATTGCGCACGACGACCTCGATCGGCACGATCTCGACCTGCCGGATCAGCTGCTCGCGCATGTTGAGGCGGCGGATGAAATGCGTCGGCACGCCGATCGCGTCGAGCAGGGTGAAGACATGCTCGCTGATCCGGTTGTTGAGCACGCCCTTGCCGTTGATCGTGCCCTTCTTCTGGGCGTTGAACGCGGTGGCGTCATCCTTGAAATACTGGATCAGCGTGCCCGGCTCGGGCCCCTCGTAGAGGATCTTGGCCTTGCCCTCGTAGATCTGGCGGCGGCGAGCCATGTGCGGTTGTCCCCTGGAAACGGTGAGCCCCGGCGACGCCCTTGACGCGGCCGGGGCAGGATCGATGGCGCCTATAGGGGAAGGGGGGCGGGGGTGCAATCTTTGGCGCGTGCGGCGCCGGCCATCAGACGCGCGTCAGGCCGTCGCCCTCGACGATCAGGCCGATCCCGATCGGGTTGCGGAGCGCCGCTGGAACGTCGACCGCGATCGCGTCGGCGGTCGGCCTGAACGAAAGCGGGGCCGGGTCGCCCGGCACGGTGATCCGTCGCACCGATCCCTGCTTCGCCAGCGCGGGCAGCCGCACCACGCCGTCGTCGGGCCATCCCAGCGCAAAGGCGTGGACCGCGTTGCCCCTGCGGACATATCGGATATCGCGGGCCGTATAGGGACTGTCCTTGCCGCCCTCGTTGAAATCGCCGCCGGCGGCGCGCGTCGGCCCCTCGCCCGACAGGTGCCAGGGACGCGTACCGTAGATCGCCGAACCGTAGCGCCCCATCCACGCGGCGATCGCCTCGACGATCGCTTCCTCCTTCTCGTCGATCGTGCCGTCGCCCCGCATCGGCACCGACAGCATCAAATTGCCATTCTTCGACACGACATCGCACAAGGTGTGGATCACCTTGGCCGGCGTCTTGTAGCCGTCGCTCTCGTACAGATCGCGATCATAGTGCCAGTTGCCCAGGCATGTGTCGGTCTGAAAGGGAAAGGGCTGGATGTCGTCGTGCACGCCGCGCTCGACATCGTCGACGATGCCGCCGCGTCGGTCCGCGGGCGTGCCCTTTGCGGTGACCACCGCCTCGTTGCGGCCGCCGTGCCAGCGCATCGACTGGTTGTAGAAATGCGCGGTGATGTCGAGCCCGGCCTGGCCGAGGGGCAGCGAGAAATTGTCGAAGTAGATCATGTCGGGACGATAGGCGTCGATCAGCTCGCGGCAGCGCAGCGACCAGCCGCGAACGAAATTCGGATTGGTCGCGGGCGGCGTTTCCGTCCACAGCCGGTCGTTTTTCTCGTGCCAGGCATTGGCGGCCGCGATCGACCGGAAGCCGTCGGGCATCACCATGGTCGGTCCGGTATAGAGCTGCTGCGGATCGAGGCCCTGCCACCAGCGCCCCTTGCCCTGCGCCATCGTCAGGCGCGCGGCGTCGTAGCGTCGACCGGCAAGCGGCCCTTCGGGATCGTAGCCATAGGCGGGTTGCAGCCAGTGCCAGGCGTGACCGGAATGATTGGAGACCGCGAAGCGCAGACCGCGCGCGCGGGCATGTCTGCTCCACTCGCCGATGATGTCGCGGCGGGGGCCGATCCGCGTGCTGTTCCACGCATGATGGCTCGAGGCATAGGAATCGAAATTGTCGTGGTGGTTCGCCAGCGCCATGAAATATCTGGCGCCGGCGCGCTGATACAGGTCGAGCAGCCGGGCGGGTTCCCAGCGCGCCGCGGTCCAGCGCGGATACATTTCCATGAAGCCCACCTCGGAAGGGTGGCCATAATGCTTCAGGTGATGGGCATAGGCGCGGGCACCCTGCAGGTACATTTCGCGCGCATACCAATCGCCCGCCTCCGGCACGCACTGCGCCGACCAATGTGCCCAGATGCCAAACTTGGCGTCGCGGAACCAGTCGGGCGCCGTATATCCGCCGACCAGTGAAGCCCATGTCGGCTCGAATGCCGCCCCGCTTGCGCCACGCGCCCGGCCGTCGAGCAGCGAAGCCGAACCAAGGGCCGCCGCGCCATGGAGGAAAGATCGCCGGTCCATCGTGATTTCGCGCCTCTCGATTATGTCGGATCAGAACCTAAGCCGGCCTTTCCACCATGTCGAGGTGGCGCAAGCCGTCATTCGCTGCGAAGATCCGGGAACAGCCGCGCCCACCAGCGCCTGCCCAGGCGGTGCCACGCCAACGCGAGCAGCAGAAGCATCACGCCGGGTGGCGCAAGCCATGCGATCAGTGTCAGGGTCGTCGCCAGCGTCCATGTCAGCGACGCATATCCGGCCTGCGCGGCCTCCAGCAGGCGCGGGACCAGGCCGACGCCCGATCCGGCGTCATAGCGGAACGAAATCGGCGTCGTCGTGACGCTGGCACGTGCGGACGCTCCCGCCGCTGCCGCCTGTCGCTGCGTCTCCAGCAACGCGGCGCGGCGCGCGAGCAGATCGGAGCGCATCTGCTGCGACAGGTCGGGGCGCACGAGCTGTCGGTCGACCTCTTCGAGATCCGCATGCGCGTCGGCCGCGCCGGCAGACGCGGCGTCCCGTTCCGGCGCCGCATCCGTTCCGACGATCTCTGCGCTGGTCAATGCGCCGCCGGCGGCCGCAATCCCCTTGATCCCGTCCCGTCCGAACCCTCGCGCGATCGGCGACGCGACGCGCAGGTCGAGACTCGCCGAGGCCATTCCCGCAGCGTCCAGGTGATAGGCCATGCCGGTGATGCGGCACCGGCCCGGACCGAGCCGCTCGCACGCCTCTGCATGCGCCTCCTGCGCCTCCGCGATCCTGCTCGATGGCAGGCGGAAGTCGTAGCGATAGGCGAAGGCGACATCCGTCGCCCGCGTCGCGGCGTCTCCGGGGCCAGTGTCGGGAGCCTTGCTGCAGCCAGCGACCAGCACGCACGCCAAACCGAACCCAAGCCACCGCATCGCGACGCCCTCCCAGTGTGGGATATCCTATTATCGCGATGGAGATTGCGTCAAGCCGCTCGCGATCAGCGCCAGCCCGCGTCGATCCAGTAATTGTGACCGGTGCAAAGCCGCGCGTCGTCCGAGGCGAGAAACAGCGCGAGCGCCGCCACGTCGACGGGATGGATGCGCCCGTCCAGGCATTGCGCGGCGACGATCTCCGCCTCGCCCTCTGGCGTATACCACTTCTCCTGCCGCGGCGTCTTGACGTTGCCGGGTACGATCGCATTGCAGCGGATGCCGTCGCGGCCCAGGTCGCGCGCCAGGCTGCGCGTCAGGCCCTCGATCGCCGCCTTCGCGGTCTGGTAGAGGATGAGTTCGTTCAGCGCGAGATGCCAGCTGATCGAACCGAAATTAAGGATCGCGCCGCCGCCGGCGGCACGCATCGCCGGTACGACCGCCTGCGCCGCGAAGAACTGATGGCGCAGATTGACGTTCATCCGGTCGTCCCAATAGGCCGGTGTCACGTCCGCGATCGTGTGCCGATCGTCGTTGCCGGCGTTGTTCACCAGCACGTCGCACCCGCCAAGCGCGTCGATCAGGGCGCCGAACACGGTCTTGAGGGCATCCAGATCCGTGAGGTCGAGCCTCCGGAACAGCGGCGCATGTGCGGCATCCGGCGCCAGGCGCTCGACCAGCGCCTCGCTGTCCGCCACGGCGACGTCGACGAAGGCGACCTTCGCGCCTTGGCCGACGAAGGCCTCGACCAGGCCCGCGCCGATACCCGATCCGCCGCCGGTAATGATGACGCGCTTGTCGCGCAGCGAAGGGTAAACGGCGCGCCGGTCGGCGGGGACGTCGGTCATGGGAAGGGCCTTTCGAAGGTCAGGCGGAAAGCATGCCGCGCGCGGCAAGGTTGCGCATCAGCGCCAGTGTACCGAACGTCCAGGGTTCGGCGTCCTTCGACGTCGTCACGCGATTGACGAGCTGGCCGAGGCCGGGGCTGGCGATCGTCACAACGTCGCCGGTCTTGTGGGTGAAGCCCCGGCCGGGCTCGTCCCGATCCTGCACCGGCGCGAACAATGTGCCGAGATACAGCACGAACCCATCGGGATATTGATGCTCGCTCAGTGCCTGACGCACGAGCTCGAGCGGATCGCGGCTGATCTCGCGCATCGAACTGTGCCCGTCGAGACGATAGCCGTCCGTGCCCTCGATCGTCAGCGTCACCTGCGCATCGCGGACATGGTCGATCGTGAAGCGGTCGTCGAACAGTCTCACGAACGGGCCGAGCGCAGCGGACGCGTTGTTGTCCTTGGCCTTGCCGAGCAGGAGCGCGGAGCGGCCCTCGAAGTCGCGCAGGTTGACGTCGTTGCCCAGACAGGCGCCGACCGCCCGTCCATCCGGCGCGACGAGAAGCGCCACCTCCGGCTCGGGGTTGTTCCAGCCGGAATCTGAGCGAATGCCGACATCCGCGCCCCATCCGACCGTGGCGAGGACGGGTGCCTTGGTGAAGATTTCCGCATCGGGGCCGATCGCGACTTCAAGATATTGCGACCACAGGCCTTCCTCGATCAGCGCGGCCTTGAGCGCGGACGCTTCCGCCGTCCCCGGCACGACCGAACGCAGCCCGCCGCCGACACGCTCCTCCAGCCGCGCGCGCAGGCCCGCGGCGGCGGATGCGTCCCCGCGCGCCCGCTCCTCGATTACCCGTTCGAGCGCGGAGGTCGCGAAGGTCACACCGGCCGCCTTGACGACCTGAAGGTCCACGGGGGCAAGGAGGCGTGGCACCGCCGTTGCGGCAAGCCCGAGCGCCGCCAGGTCACCGATCGCTTCGCCCGCGTCCGCGTCGAACGCGGCGGCGGCGACCAGTTGCGCCACAGTCGCCGCGACTCGGCTCATGTCGTAGACGACGCCGTCGCGGATCAGGACCGGGCAGGGGCCTTCGCCCCGATCGATCCGGCCGAGCCACAGACCGTCACGCCAGTCGGCGCCGAGCACCGTCGCCGGATCGAAATGCGTCTCCACCAAGCCCCTCCATGGTTGCGGTACCAAAGCCGCCTGAGGGTCTCGTAGAAGCCGGGCGCGACGGCATCAAGCGGCTTTGATGCGCAGGTTGGGCGGGCTCAGCCTTCGACCTGGTCCAGATAGGCTCCATAGCCCTGCGCCGCCATCTCGGCCTTCGGTACGAAACGCAACGCGGCCGAGTTGATGCAATAGCGCAGACCGCCGGTTTCGCGCGGGCCGTCGTTGAAGACGTGGCCGAGGTGGCTGTCCCCACCGGCCGACCGGACCTCGGTCCGCACCATGCCGTGGCTGGTGTCGCTCAGCTCGTTGACGCGCGCCTGCTCGATCGGCTTCGTGAAGCTCGGCCAGCCGCAGTGCGATTCATATTTGTCCGCGGAGGCGAACAGCGGCTCGCCGGACACCACGTCGACATAGATGCCGGGCGCCTTGTTGTAGAGATATTCGCCGGTCCCCGGCCGCTCCGTGCCGCTCTGCTGCGTCACGTAGAATTGCTCGGGCGTCAGCTTGGCGATCGCCTCATCGGTCTTGCGATAGCCGGTCATGTCGGCCTTTCGATCTGCGCCCGTCAGCTCAGCGGTGGCTGGCCGTTCGACGCGGACAGGCCGCCGTCGACGGGCAGGTTGACGCCGGTAATATAGTGCGCGTCCTCGCTGGCCAAAAAGGCGATGGCACCGGAAATGTCCGCAGGCTCGGCGCCGCGTCCCATCGGGATGCGCTCCTCGAACTTGGCGATGAGGTCGGGCTGCTCCTTCATCCCTGCGGTGAGGGCGGTGTAGGTCAGCGACGGATTGACGGCGTTGACGCGAACGCCGTTCTTCGCCTCGTCCATCGCCAGTGCGCGCGTGAAATTGGTCACCGCGCCCTTTGCGGCGCAATAGAAGCTGTGGTTCCAGTCGCCACCGATGCCGGAGACGGAGGAAATGTTGACGATACAGCCCTTGGCGGCACGCAATGCGGCGATCGCGGCGCGGGTCATGTGGACGACGCCGTAGAGATCGGTTTCGATCACCTTGGTGAATGCCTCGTCGCCGCCCTCGTCGACCTTGCCGAGATGATCGACACCCGCGTCATTGACCAGCACGTCGATCCGGCCGAACCTCTCCGTCGCGCGTGCGACGAGCGCCTTGCAGTCTTCGGCCCGGGACACGTCCATCTCCAGCGTCTCGACCGTCCCGCCCAGATCGGTGGCCAGTCTGGCAAGACCATCCGCGTCCTTGTCGCCAAGAACGAGCATGGCACCTTCCTGGGCGAAGCGCCGGGCGGCGCCTTCCCCGATGCCGGACGCCGCGCCCGTGATCACGATCACCTTTTCCGAAAACCGAGCCATGGCCTTGATACTCCTCACCGGCGAAGCGCGAGAACGGCCCGTCTGCGCGATAGTTGCGGGGGCGGCCGAGGCGCGGGAAACATTTGGTAATGGCCGGGCAACGACTTCAACCTAGGGTCACGCGGCAGTCCGCTGTTACGGCGGACATCCATTTCGGGGGGATGGATGGGCTATGATGAAATTTGCGACGCGTTCGACGCCGCTGCTGACCACGGCCATGGTGCTGTCGTGTGTGACCACGCCGGCGGCGGCGCAGACGGTCACGCCGCTCGCGGAGGCGCGGCTTCGCTGGGAGCATGTCGAGCAGCAAGGCCTCCCCCAGGATAGCGATGCCGTGACGGTACGGGTCCGGACGGGCGTGCAGGTCAGCGAGGGACGCTGGTCGGCCCTCGCACAGGCGCAGGGCAATCTGGCGATCGTGCCCCGCTATTTCGACGGCCTGCATGGCGCCGCGACGCTGCGTCCGCTGGTCGCGGACCCGCAGAGCATCGGGATCTATCGCGCGCAATTGCGCTATGCCGACCCGCGCCTGGCGGTGACCGCCGGCCGGCAGGTGATCCAGCTGGACGACGAGCGCTTCGTCGGGGCCGGCACGATCCGCAACAACGGCCAGAGCTTTGACGCAATACGGGTCGAATGGACCCCGGTCGCGAAGGTGAAGGCGGATGTGAGCTACGTCTGGTCCGTCCGTACCGTCAACGGCATCGACGGACGCGGCGCACGCCCGCGGTCGATCGGCGGCAACACCGTGCTGGCCAATCTGGGATGGGAGACGCCGATCGGGCGCCTGACCGGCTTTGCCTATCTCGTCGACGAGGACGAGGCGGCGGTGCAGGGCTACCGCTTGTCGAGCCAGACCTATGGCGGTCGCTTCGCCGGCACGCGGAAGGTGGGCGTGGCGAAGCTTTCGTATCAACTCAGCTACGCCCGCCAGTCGGACTATCACCGCAACCCGAACCGTTACACCGCCGATTACAAGCTCGCGGACGCCGGCCTCGATTTCGGCGGCCCGCGGGTCGGCGCGGGGTACGAAGTGCTCGGCGCGAGCGACGGAACGCCGCTGGCGAGCTTCCAGACGCCCTTGTCGTCAATCTTCAAGTTCCAGGGCTGGGCGGACAAGCTGACGACGACGCCGCCCGATGGCGTGCGCGACCTCTATGGCAGCGCCGGCTGGGGATGGCAGGCGATCGGGCCGGCGAAGGCGGTGTCGCTGACCGCCGTCTACCACCGCTTCGAAAGCGACCGGCTGATCCGGCATTACGGCAACGAGATCGATCTTCTCGCCACCGCCAAATTCGGTCGCACCACCGCGGCGGTGCGCTACGCGGACTATCGTGCCGACCGGCTCTTCACCGACACGCGCAAGATCTGGCTGCAGCTCGATTGGGCGCTCTGATCGCGGCGCTCACAGCAAGCGGAACAGCATCAGCGCAAGCCCCAGGATCGACACGGCCCAGACCAGGCTGCGGATATAGGGGATGCCGGCGAGATACAGCGGCAGGTAGACGATGCGCGCGCCGAACCAGGTCGCCGCGCCCACCGCGCCGAGTCCGCCGGTCTTGCCCGCCACCGCGAGGCCAAGTGCGAGCGCGAGGAACGCGGGATAGGTTTCCTGGAAGTTGGCGAGCGCCCGCGCAGCGCGTCCCGCGACCGGCCCCAATGGCTTGGCATCGCCGTCGCGGGGGCCGGCATTCCAGTCCATGCCCCGTTCGCGTGTCGCCGTCTGTCCCTGCACCATCACATAGACGAGGAGCAGGATGGTCGAGGCGCCGACCAGGGTGAGTTCGAGCGGCATGGCGGATCCTTTCGCGGCGGCGGCAGCGCGGCCCCGACGCCCGCCTGCCCCTGCCGTTCCTTACCGCAATCAGAGCCCGGAAAGAAGCTTCGTCGCCTCGTAGAACGCCGCGCCGATGAGGCCGGCGGCGGGCAGCGTCACCACCCAGGCGACGACGATCCGGCTTGCGACGTTCCAACGCACGGCCGAGAGCCGCCGTGCCGATCCGACGCCGACGATCGCACCGGTGATCGTGTGCGTCGAGGAGACGGGGATGCCGCCGATATTCGCCAGGAACAGGGTGATGGCGCCGCCGGTCTCGGCGCAGAATCCCTGCGCCGGCGTCAGCCGCGTGATCTTCGAGCCCATCGTGTGGACGATCTTCCAACCGCCCGACATCGTACCCAGCGCCATCGCGGCCTGGCAGGACAGCACCACCCACAAGGGGATGTTGAGGTCCTTGCCGACCATGCCCTGCGAATAGAGGAGCACGGTGATGATCCCCATCGTCTTCTGGGCGTCGTTGCCGCCGTGGCCGAGGCTGTAGAGCGCCGCCGAGACCAGCTGGAGCTTGCGGAAACGCTTGTCGACGCCCATCGGCGTCAGCCTCAGCGTGCTCCAGGCGACCGCCAGCACCAGCGCCAGCGCGAGGACGAGGCCCAGTGCCGGCGACAGGAAGATGGCCGCGACGGTCTTGATGACGCCCCACCACACGACGACGTCCAGGCCCGCCTTGGTCACGCCCGCCCCGATCAGCCCGCCGATCAGCGCGTGGCTGGACGAGGAGGGGATGCCGAGCCGCCAGGTGACGACGTTCCACACGATCGCACCCATCAGGGCGCCGAAGATCAGCTGCGGATCGATGATCTGCGCCTCGATGATCCCCTTGCCGACCGTCTTTGCGACGGCGTGGTCGAAGACCAGGAACGCGATGAAGTTGAAGAAGGCGGCCCACAGGACGGCATGATGCGGCTTGAGCACCCGCGTCGACACGACCGTGGCGATCGAGTTGGCCGCGTCGTGCAGGCCGTTCAGGAAGTCGAACAGCAGCGCCACGCCGATCAGCAGGACCAGCACGGTGAAGGAGATGGTCATCGCGCCAGCCTCAGGCGTGGTCGATCACGAGACCTTGGATCTCGTTTGCGATATCCTCGAACCGATCGGCGATCCGTTCCAGATGACTGTAGATCTCGCGGCCGACGATGAAGCGCATCGGCTGGTCGTTGCCGCACGCCTTGAACAGCGCCTTCAGGCCAGCGGCATGGAAGCCGTCGACGCGTCCCTCGATCGTGACCAGTTGCTCGGTCAAGGTGTGCAGCCGGGTCTGGTTGGCGTCGAGACGTCGCAGCAGCGGGATCGCCTCCGCCGTCACCCGCGCCGCCTCGACGGCAAGGTCCGCCATCGCGCGCATGTCGGGCGCGAATTCCGTCACCTCGTACAGGCCGATCGTGTTGGCGGTCTGGTTCATCTGATCGATCGAATCGTCCATCACGCCGATCAGATCGGTGATCGCGGAACGGTCGAACGGCGTCACGAAGATCCGGCGGACATCGCGCAGCACATCGCGCGTGATGTCGTCGGCCTCATGCTCCCGCCGCACGATTTCGGCGATATGCTCTGCGGTGGTGCCTTCGCCTGCGAACAGTCGCTGCAGCGCCTCGGCACCGGCGACGAGAGTCGCGGCATGCGCTTCGAACTGTTCGAAGAACCGCCCTTGCTTGGGCATAAGTGCCTGGAACCAGGCAACCATGGCGAGACCTTTCGTTGGGATGGCACGTCGTGGATAGGCGCGGCGGCGCATGGCCGCCAGCGGCCATCCGTGCAAGCCGAAAGTGCGCGATCGCTGGTGCCGTAACGGGAAGCCGCGGTTTGCCGCGGTGTGCGCGGGTCGATTTCCGTGGTCGCCGCGCGTCCCGCCGCGTCGGCACCCCGCCGGGCCCAGCCGATTCGCCGCACGCCTGACGTTCCGCCCTCGACAGCCGCGCCGGCAGCCGGCAGGGCAGCGCAATGTCGTTCGTCGCCACGCTTCGCAAGGCAACCGCTGCCGATCACGACGCGGTCGACGCGGGGTTCGGCGTGTTCCGATTGGACGATGCGACCGACTACGGGCTCTTCCTGGTCGCCCATGCCCAGGCCTTGCACGTGGTCGAAACGGCGTTGGCGGGGGATTCGACGCTCCCGGCCTGGCGACCCAGGGCGGCGTTGCTGGCGGCGGACCTCGCGGCGCTCGGCCTCGCGATGCCCGCGCCTGCGCCCGCGATCGCGCCGCCGGACGATCCCGACGGCCGCTGGGGGGCGCTCTATGTCATCGAAGGTTCGCGGCTCGGCGGGAGGGTGCTGGCCAAAACGGTGCCGTCCGCCTTGCCGACGGCCTATCTGGCGGCAGTGCACGAGCAAGGCGAGTGGCGCACGCTGCTCGCGGCGATCGACGCAAGGGGCGCGGCCTCCGACGACCGTGCGCGTGCCGCGATAATCCGGGGCGCTCGGCAAACGTTTGCACTTTTTGCGGCGGCCGCGCTGGCCGCCCATGCCGATAGGCACCGCTAAAATACTCAAAGCGGCGGTTTTGTCTTGTGACTCATCGACAGTTTTTAAACCGGCGTGCCAGTATCCTGCGGTATCGGGAGCAGCGGCCGCAGGAACGGACAGGTGAAGATCGCGAGCGTTACACGACATCTTGCGCTCATGCAGACCCGGATCATCGCCGCCGGATTGGGTCGGTTCGAGGGCGATGTCGATCGGTTTGCGATCTTCGCGCTGATCATGCGCGAAACCTTGCGCGGGGGATCGCGGACCAAGGGCATTTCTATGCATTCGATGGCGATATCGCTCTCGCGATCGTTCGAGACCGTGCGACGCCACGTCAAGGCCCTGATCAGCGCGGAATTGTGCGCACGGGTCCAGGGCGGCGTGGTCGTGCATCCGGATGTCTTCACCCGGCCCGACATCCAGCGGCTCATGACGCTGACGCATGACAGCTTCGTGGCCTTCGCGCAGGGACTGCGCGATGCGGGGGAGCTGCCGCCGATCCGTGCGGCCGCCGAAATCTACCTCCCGACCGCCGGCATCGGCGCGGCCGTCGACGTGATGCTCGGCACTGTCGAGAGCAATCGGGCGATCCACGGCAGCTGGCTGGACCTCGTGCTCTTCTCCACCATCCTGTGCGGCAACCTCGACCGGCAGGCGGCACTGTGCGACGCGCCGACCGATCCGAACGCCCGCATCCAGTTCAGCGGTGTCCATGCCATTCGGGCGAGCACCCTGACGCGCGTGCTGAATCTACCCGAAACGACGGTTCGCCGGCGTCTGACGCGGCTCAGCGCGGCGGGCGGACCGGTCCAGCGGCTACGCCAGGGGTTCGTGATCCATGCCGCGTGGATGAACAGGGAGGATGCGGTGGAGACAAGCGCCCGCACCGCCAGCACGGTTCGCCTGGCGCTCGCCGCCGCCGCGGTGCAGGGCTTTCCCTTCGACCGCATCGAGAGCGCCTATCTCGACGGGCCGCCGCCGCCGGTCGCCTTCGACAATCGGGTCGCTGCCTGCGCCCCGGCTCTATTCGCCGCCGGAAGCTGCGACAGGACACGCCGGCGCGACGATCAAGGCGAATCGATCGGTGCCGTCGCGATGCGGTTCTTGCCCGACCGCTTGGCGACGTAGAGCGCGGCGTCCGCGTCCCGCATCGCCTGGACCGGATCTCCATGCACTTCCGCCAGGCCGATCGAGATGCTCAGCGCGCCGATCGGCTTGCCCGTGTCGCGATTGACGAGCGATCGATCGGCTATGGCCGCGCGAACGGCATTCAGTTGCGCGCAGGCTTCGTCGAGGCTGCGGTCCGGGAACAGGCAGGCGAACTCTTCGCCGCCATGGCGGGCGACGGTGGCGCTGGTGCCGAGGTCCGATTCGAGCGCGCGGGCGACCAGCTTGAGCACCCGGTCGCCGGTGTCATGTCCGTGTCGGTCGTTGACCGCCTTGAAGTCGTCGATGTCACACAGGGCGACGCACCAGGGTCGGTCGTTCGCGGCGTCCGCCTCCGCGCGCGCACGCAATCGTACGTCGAACCCGCGTCGATTGATCAGACCGGTAAGATGGTCGCGTTCCGCGATCCGCTGCGCGCGATCCAGATTGTCGCGCAGCAGAGACGTCTCGCGGTGCGTTTCCTCCAGTTTCTCCGCCATCCGCCGCGAGGTAGCGACCGCCTGCACCGTCAGGTCGATCAGCCGGCCGATGGCATCGCCGTCATTGACCGCGATAAGCCGCGCCTCGCGGTCCAGCGCAATGCCGTAATCCTGCGCCGAGGCCCGGGATTGCCCGATCAGCGTCAGGCATCGGCCGAGTTGCGCCGCCAGCCCGTCCGCCATCTGCGCCACCGCCGCCGGACGGATCGTGCCGCTGCGATTCTCAGCCAGCGTCCGGATGAACGCCGCGTCCAGGCCCTGCGTGGTGCGCAGCTGCTCCTGAACCGCGAAGACCAGGGCGGAATCGCCGCCGCGCAGATAATCCAGGACCACGCCGAAGACGTCCGCGCTCAATGGCAGCCGATGGGTGAAGATGAAGTCGCCGACTTCCGCGTAGAGCGCAGCATCGCCGGCGCGGAAGGCATCGCCGAGGTGCGTCGACTGGAGGTCCGGCGCCGGCTGTCGCTCGCCCGGCGCGAGCCAGGAGGACAGTCTAAACCGCCGCCGTTGCTCGGCGTTCGGTATCGCATTCATGACGCGATCTCCTCTCGTTGGGCACGCGTCTCTTGGCGGAAAGCCGGATGGTCCATCGGCGTCGCGCGCGGCGCCCCGGTTGCGTGCCGCCCACGTCGCCGAGGGGCAGGCGAGGGCGCGTCCACGCGCCGCCTCTCGGGCCGATCCTCGCCGGTGACGGGATGGGCGCCGGCGCCGCGGAGAAGCATTGGTTTACGGTCCTTTGTCGGATCGATCTCGATGCTGGGGATCGATTGGCGCGGCATGTCGCGGTCGCAGGCATCCGACACCATGAGGCGCCTGCCGAATGGGGGCTGCAGCCACTTAGGGTGCCGCGGCCGGACGTACGGCCCCACTCGGGCCTGACTGCCCGGAATGTCGGGAACGCGCGGGGTGGGCGATGCAGCGGGCATGCGGCCGACATGGCCGTTCCGGATGAAGAATTGATCGACGTTTACTCAAAACGGCGACAAAGTCGCGAAATAAACCGAATCCGTTGTATTTTACTCGACGATCGGCGCGGTCATGATTGCGCGGACTCCCGGCGCATTGTCCAGATAGTCCAGCGTGCCGTTCAGACGCTGCACCATAGCCGCCATCATGCGGCTGCCGAACCCTTCACCCTTGCCCTTGCCGCGCCCTTCATCCGCCACGATCAGGCGGAGCAGCGCGCCATGCTGTTCGGTGGCGATCATCAGCGGACCCGGCGTCCCGCCATAGGCATATTTGCTCGCGTTGATGACCAGTTCGGTGAGGATGAGGCCGATGTTCACGGCTCGATCGGTCGGCACGAGCACCGGCGCCAGGTCCAGTCGGATCTGGGCGGCCCAATCGGCGCCCATCGACGTCCGCATGTCGGCGACGAGCTCATCGACGTAGCGGGACAGGTCGACGCTTTCGACCTGATCGTCGCGGTAGAGGCGGCGGTGGACGAGCGCGACCGCCGCCAGCCGGGCCTGCGCCTCCGCCAGATGCTCCGCCACCGCGCCGTCGCCCGCCGTCTTCGCCTGTAGCCGCAGGAAGGAGGCGACCAGCTGCAGGCTGTTCTGCACCCGGTGGTTGACCTCCTTCATCAGGACGTCCTTCTGCGCGATCAGCGCGTCCTTTTCGACGACCATGCGGTTGAGTTCGCGATTGAGGCCGCGCAGCTGCTGGCTGGTGCGTGCCTCGTGGAACCGGCGGCGCAGTCGATGCGCGGCCTCGATCTCTTCCAGCGACCAGCGGCGCGCATGCCCGCGTACCGTCTCGCTCCATGTCTCGAACGAGGCACGCGGCGTCAGCCGCTCGCCGGGAGCCAGCGAAAGCGCCTTGTGCGGGTTGCCGGCCCACTCGACCTTTGTGATCCGTTCGGCGCGGAGCCAGATCAACGTCGCATCTTCGTCGCGCAACGGTACGGCGATCATGCCGCTCGCGAGCGCGCGATGCTCCGCCATTGCGGGAAGATTCGCGCCGAGCTCGTGCGTGGTGACCGGCTCGCCGCCGCGCGACTGCGCCCAGCGGGCCAGCATCGACAGAATGGCGGGCGGGGGGCAGTGGCCGTCGGTCTCGATCGTCGTGCGCGTGACCATCGCGAAACCGTCGGCGTCCAGCATCGTGCGCAGGTCGCCCTTCACGACGCCGACGATCTCCGCCAGTGGAATGTCGCCCTGCAATTGCGGGACGACATTGTCCTCGACGGCGCGCAGGTTCAGTCGCTCGCGATAGGCGACCGCCTCCTGCTTGGCGCGGATCTGGCGCGCAAGCCCGCTCGCCAGCGTCGCCGCCGCGTTGCGCACGTCGGGGGAGAGCAGCCTGGGGGTCATGTTGTGGCAGGCGACGAGGCCCCAGAGCAGACCATCCTTGACGATCGAGATCGATGCCGATGCCTGCACGCCCATGTTGTGCAGATACTCGGTATGGATCGGCGACACGCTTCGCAGCGCAACGTCGCTGAGATCGATCCCCGCGAGCGCGGCGGGGCGGATCGGCTGCGGGACGTAGCCGGCGTCGGGAATCGCGCGCGTGCGGTTGCGGATATACAGCGCGCGGGCCTGGCGCGGTATGTCGCTCGCGGGGAAATGGTGGTTCAGGAAGCTGTGCAGACCTGGCACGCGATCCTCCGCGACCACGCAACCCGCCTCGTCATCGAGGAAGCGATAGATCATGACCCGGTCGAAGCCGGTCAGCACGCGAAACGCCTTGGCCGCGCGTTCGTACAGCGACGCCATGTCGGCGGCGCGTTCGAACCCCGCCGCCGTCGCGTCAAGCCAGGACAGGATCGACGTCGCGGTCGCCGCCTCGCGGCCGGTCGGCTCGAGTTCGACGAGCAGATGCCGCTCCCCCCGGTGCAGAGTCGCCACGAAGGTCTCGTCCATCCCGGCGATCACGGGCGGCACGGCAACGTCCGGACTGGTCGGCAGGACGGTGCCGAGCAGGGTCGCGACATCGCAGCCAAGCACGTCCGCGAGCGGTCGGCCCAGCCAGTCCGCCGCCAGTCGCTCTTCGATCGTACCGGCGCCCCCGACGATCTCGTGCGCGCCATCCGCCGCCGCGATCAACAACAACCCATGCGGTTGGATCGCGCCGGGGACATGGATCGGCTCGCGATCGCATGCGGTCAGGTCCTGTCGAATGTCGGTCGGGTCGGTGGCCATCGGGTCTCTTGCGATCGGAACGGAAATAATGGGCCGGGCAGGGGGCCTTTACAATGCGCGCAGCATTAATCTGCGTTAATAGGGCTAGTCATCGCTGGCTGTGTACGATTCCGCACAGGGCGGTGGACGTGGACGGACCCGCGCGCGTAATGGTCGCACCATCGCAGACGGGGCGTGACGGCCAAGCGTCTGATCCCATGCGGGATCGGCTCCGAGGCGCGCAACCGGCGTCGGGCACTCAATTCCTATGGCGGCGTTCCACGGTCCATGATCAAGCTCTTTCACGTCAGCGACGTTCACTTCGGTGCCGAGGACCCGGCGGCGCTCGCCTGGTTCGAGACGCGGGTTGCGGCGGAAAAGCCAGACGCCGTCGTCATGACCGGCGACCTGACGATGCGCGCGACCCGGCGTGAGTTCGAACGTGGCGGCGCGTGGCTCAAGGGGCTGGGCGTGCCCGTGACGCTAGAGGTCGGCAACCATGACATCCCCTATTACTGGGACCCGTTCCGGCGACTGCTCGCGCCCTATCAGCGCTATGCCGCCGTCGAGCGGATGATCGAGCACGAACTCGACCTCCCCGGCGTGACGGTCGTCCCGCTCAAGACCACCGCGCGCGCGCAGTGGCGGTGGAACTGGTCGAAGGGGCGCGTCAGCCGCGGCTCGCTGCGCCGCGCGCTCGCGCTGATCGCCGCGGCGCCAAAGGGCAACCTGATCCTCGTCGCCGCCCACCATCCCCTGATCGAGGGCGGGACGAAGGGCACCGCGAAGACCCGACACGGTGACAGCGCGCTCACCGCACTGGCCGCGGCGGGCGCGCATGCGGTGCTTAGCGGACACGTCCATGATCCGTTCGACGTGCCCATCGACCGCGGCGGGTGGATCGTGCGGATGATCGGCGCCGGCACGCTGTCGAAGCGGACCCGGAACTCGCCGGCCTCCTTCAACGAGATCCGCATCGACGGCGGCCGGTTCACCACCATCGCGCGACGCCAGGGCGACATACCGCCGGCGGTGATCACCGAGGATTCGGCAGTCGGACCGGCGCGAGAATAGGTTTGACGGCTCCGATCGCCGTCAGGGTCGCCGGGTGCGTCAGCACTCCACCACGTTGACCGCGAGGCCGCCGAGGCTCGTCTCCTTGTACTTGGTGCGCATGTCCTCGCCGGTCTGGCGCATCGTCTCGATGACCGCGTCGAGACTGACGACGTGGCTCCCGTCGCCTCGCAGTGCCAGATAGGCGGCGTTGATCGCCTTCACCGCGCCCATCGTATTGCGCTCGATGCAGGGGATCTGCACCAGTCCGCCGATCGGGTCGCAGGTGAGGCCCAGATTGTGCTCCATGCCGATTTCCGCGGCATTCTCGACCTGTCGGTTGCTGCCGCCGAGCACCGCCGCCAATGCGCCCGCGGCCATCGAGCAGGCGACGCCGACCTCGCCCTGGCAGCCCATTTCGGCTGCCGAGATCGACGCGCGTTTCTTGTAGAGCATGCCGATCGCCGCGGCGGTGTAGAGAAAGCGGCGCGCGCCTTCCGCGCTCGCGCCTTCGACCAGCGTCTCATAGAAGCGGAGCACGGCGGGCAACACGCCCGCCGCACCGTTGGTCGGTGCCGTGACGACGCGGCCGCCCGCGGCATTCTCCTCGTTCACCGCCAGCGCCCACAGGCTGACCCATTCGAACACCTCGGCCGGATTGCTGCCGGGGACGCATCCCGTCAGCGCCCGTTCGATCGCCCGCGCGCGGCGCCGGACGCGCAGCCCGCCCGGCAATTCCCCTTCCTGCGCGATGCCCCGGTCGATGCAGGCGCTCATCGCGGCGCGGACCTCGTCGAGGAAGGCATCCGCCTCTTCGGGGCTACGCCATGCCTCTTCGTTGGCGCGGACCATGTCAGCGATCGACAAGCCGGTCTCATCGCCGCGCGCGAGCAGTTCCGCGCTGGAGGAAAAGGGATGGCGTACCGCGACATTGTGCGACGGCAGGGGCGCGCCCTTGCGCAGGATCGCGCCGCCGCCGATCGAGAAATAGGTCTCCGCATAACCGGTGCCGTCGGCAAGGCGCGCGGTGAAGGTCAGCCCGTTGGGATGCTCGGCGAGGAAATCGCGCGGGTGGAAGACCACGTCCGCCGCCTCGGAAAACGGCAGCGCGCGTGCTCCCGCCAGCACAAGGCGCCCCATGTCGCGTATGCCGGCCAGGATCGCCGGTGCCGCATCGGGGTCGAGCCGTTCCGGCTCCCAGCCGGCGAGGCCCAGGATGACCGCGGTGTCGGTCGCATGGCCGCGCCCGGTCAGCGCGAGACTGCCATAGAGGTCGCAGGTGATGCCGACCGGCGGCAGGTCCTGCGCCAGCGCGCGCTGCGCGAAGTCAAAGGCGGCGCGCATTGGCCCGACGGTATGCGAGCTCGACGGCCCGATGCCGATGGTGAACAGTTCCGCCACGCTGATCGGGCGTGCGGCGCCGCGATCCAGCGCGGCCGTCGGTGGTTGCAACTGCATGCCCTCTCCCCGCCGGCGGTGCCGGCTCGTCTCGCATGCCCCATCTGTCCCTTGCGCCTGAGATCGCTATCCCGTCGGCGGACGCAGGCAGAGACCGCGCCACTCTCCAGATGTCCGTCGTCGCGTTGGTCCTTCTGCCTGAGAGTTTCCGGGGCGGTTGCTCCTTCGGCGCCGGGGCAGGCCCGGTCTCTCCCTTCGCGACACGCGCGGCTATCGGGGAGGGGGCGGGCCGGGTCAAGCGGCGATGGCGGCGCGCGACGGCGGGTCGAGGGTGATGCCGGCCGCCGCCGCCGCGCGCGTCGCCGCGACGTATCCGGCCGCGAGCATCACCGCGCACAGCCAGCCGACCAGCAGTGCGTCCGCCAGCAGCACCGGCCACAGCAAAGCCCGGCCGGCGAAGATCGCCGCCGCGCCCAGGATATAATGCGGGATCATCAGCGGCAGGATCGTCGCGAGCATCAGCGCGACGGTAAACGGCAGCTGGCGCATCATCAGGCGTGCCGAGGCGACCGGGCCGATCGCGGTGTTGCCCAGCGCCGCCGCCACCGTCCAGGCGGGCACCAGTCCGCTGATCACCTGTCCGATCGCGAATCCCGCCAGCAGCACCCCGACCGTCGAGGGCAGGACGAACAGCTGAAGCGCGCTGAGCGCGGCGTGGAAGGCCACGACGCCCGCGTAGAGCACGGCTGCGCGCGGATCCACGCGTGCCGCCGCGCGCGGGTCGCGCCAGGCGAGGAAGCGGGTGATCCAATATCCCGGCACGATCAGCGACAGCACCTTCATCATCCCGAATGCGAGGCGCAGCGGATGATGCTCGGTGGCCTTAGCAGCCGCGATGCCGTCGTACATGCCGATATGCACCTCGACGACATGCTGCACCATCTCGAAGACGACCGGGACGAGCGCGAGCAGGGGGCACGCGATCAGGAAGGCGATGCTGCCGCGATAGGTGTCGGCAAAGGCTTTCGCGAAGGTCATGCATCGTCTCCATCGGGAAGGAAGGTCAGGATGTCGCCCGGCTGGCAGGCGAGCGCGGCACAGATCGCCTCCAGCGTCGAAAAGCGGATCGCCTTCGCCTTGCCGGTCTTGAGGATCGACAGATTGGCGAGCGTGATGTCGACGCGTTCGCTCAGTTCGGTCAGCGTCATGCGCCGCGCATGCAGCATGTCGTCGAGATGGACGCGGACCGGCATCAGACGGTGCCGTCCAGGTCTTCGCGCATCGCCGCGCCGCGCTCGAAGACCTGGGCGAGGACGAAGGCGATCAGCACCCCCAGCCAGCCGGTGAAGCTCGGCTGCCAGCTTGCATAATCGATGTGCAGCAGCTTCGCGACGAGGCGGGTCGCGCCGAAGGCCAGATCCGCCACCTGGATGGTCAGCAGCATCCAGCCGATCGTCCGAAGGCGCGCGGCATTGGCGCGCACGAACGGGTCGCCCTCGGCGACCGTGCCGAGGATGGCGCGCAACGCCGCCAGCAGGCGCTCGACGACCCAGCAGATCGGCAGGCCCAGTAGCAACGTCACGCGAACGAACAGGACGACCGTCACGGTATCGACGGCGCCGCCATATTTGCGCGCCAGCGCATCTTGGACCAGCTCCAAGCCCGGCAGCGTCGCGCACAATATCGCGAGGAAAAACACCGCGATCGCCAAATTGGCGATCCGAAAGGCCTGAACGATGCGGGTCGAAAGCGACAGCAGGCGGGGCTGGGACACGTGGGGCATGGCAATCCTCCGACGGCAGAGGATAGCGGCATATTGAATAACGGCAATAGAATTATCGAAAAACAATAAATATGCGACTGGACTGCGATCTTGTTGCGCGGCAGCGGAGCCGCCTCTCACGCTTCCGGACGGCTTTCACACCGTATTCCCGATGGACGGCCGGGCGGGGGTGGGGGCCGGCATCGCCCCTATCCGGCCTTGCTGGATCGCACGCTAGGCAGCGAGCAAACCTCGGGAAGCGCCAGCGTGCCCAACTGCGCCGCCGTTATCGCGCGATCCCAGGCGCCAAGCGAGCGCCAGCAGGAAGGCGGCCCCCACGCCCGCGGTCGCGCTGATCGGGGCGATCGGCACATTGGTCAGCGAAAGGACCAGGCGATCCCATACGGCCGTGCGGCCGATCGTCTCGAAGCCGATCAGCTGGGCTGCCGTCGCGGCCGCCGCGAAGCCGAACGGCCCGCGCCCGCCACGCCGCCGGCCGGCGAGCCACAGGGCGAGAAGCAGCGTGACACCTTCGGCAAGGTCGAACGACAGTCGGAAGCCCGCGAAGCCTGCCGCGCCACCATGCGGGAAACCGGGCAATGCGGGAAACAGGCGTCCGATGATCGGCGGCAACACCAGCAGCGCGGTCGCCAGCATCGCGGCGGCATGGACCTCCACCCGCCTCCGCCGGAGAAAGGCATAGGCGACCAGAAGGAGGACGGACGGGCCGGCGATCATGTCGGCGATGACGAGCCGGGCGCCGAATGCGCTGTGGAAGGGATCTGCGTGACTCCGCCACAACCATGCCATGCCCTGCAACGCCAGCGGACCCGCGGCGGCGAACAGCGGCACCACCATGAAGGTCGCCAGGCCCGCGCGGCGATGCCATGCCACCGCGCGCGCGTGGATCGACCAGCTCTGCAGCGTCAGCAGGATCAGCCACGCCGTCGCGGTGATGCCATGGGCATGCAGGGCGAAGGGCGCGTCGGCCAACTGCCCGAAATAGCCCGGCCAGAACGCGAGCGCGATCAACGGAAAAAGGGTCAGCAACCAGCGGTAGGCGCGACGATATGGCATCTCTTCTCCCCCCGAAGAAAGACGCCCGTACGATAACACAGCTGGTATCGACGGCCAAATTGCCGCGCGGCGATGACGGCCGGGCCCAGGCGCGGATACCGTCGTTAGTTGACTTGCGGGTGAGGGCGATGGCGCGGTTGCCGCACCGCGCCGCAACGAAAAACCGCCGCCCGGTATCCCGGACGACGGTTCCTCATGTCATCAGGCGGTGCGCCCGAACGACGATCAGTCGTTCAGATACTCGCCCGCGGCCTCGTCGCTGCCGTCGCCCGAGGGGACGACCTCGGCGAGCGGGTCGGGACCCGTGCCCTGGTCGTCACGGCGCGACCGCTGCTCCTCCGCGGCGCGCAGCTCGGCCGCCGAGGTGGGAGCGACGATCGCCGCCTGCAGCGCACGCTGCTGCGCGCGTAGCGCGGCGTCGCGGCTGGAGGCCGCCACGCGCAGTCGGTTCATGCCCGCGCCGGTGCCCGCCGGGATCAGGCGGCCGACGATGACATTCTCCTTCAGGCCCATCAGCGTGTCCTGCTTGCCCTGGACCGCCGCCTCGGTGAGGACGCGGGTGGTCTCCTGGAACGACGCCGCCGAGATGAAGCTGCGGGTCTGCAGCGACGCCTTGGTGATGCCCAGCAGGATCGGCTTGCCCTGCGCCCGCGCCTCGTTCGGCCCGAGCTTGGCGTTGACCGCATCCATCTCCTCGCGATCCACCTGCTCGCCGGGGAGCAGGGTGGTGTCGCCGGCTTCGGTGATCTCGACCTTCTGCAACATCTGGCGAACGATCACCTCGATGTGCTTGTCGTTGATCTTCACGCCCTGGAGTCGATAGACTTCCTGGATTTCCGAGACGAGATATTCCGCCAGCGCCTCGATGCCGAGCACCTCGAGGATGTCGTGCGGGTCGGGGCTGCCGCCGATCAGGTTGTCGCCACGCTTGACGTAGTCGCCTTCCTGAACGTCGATCACCTTCGACTTGGGCACCAGGTACTCGACGACCTCGCCGCCATCCTCGGGCTGGATGCCGATCTTGCGCTTCGCCTTGTAGTCCTTGCCGAACACGACGCGGCCGGAGACCTTTGCGATGATCGCATTCTCCTTCGGCTTGCGCGCCTCGAACAGCTCGGCGACGCGCGGCAGACCGCCGGTGATGTCGCGCGTCTTGGCGGCTTCGCGGCTGACGCGGGCGAGCACGTCACCCGCCTGCACCTGCGCACCGTCCTCGACCGACAGCGTCGCGCCAGGCGCGAGCATGTAGCGACCGCTCTCGCCGCTCGTCTCGTCGAGAAGGGTCAGGCGCGGACGCAGATCCTCCTTCGACTTGGACGAGGTGCGATATTCGGTCACGACGCGCTGCGCGATACCGGTCGCTTCGTCGGTCTGCTCGGTGAGCGTCTTGCCCTCAAGCAGGTCCTGGAAGCGGACGGTACCCGGGTTTTCCGTGATCACCGGCATGGTGAACGGATCCCACTCGGCCATCCGGTCGCCCTTCGACACCATATGGCCGTCGTCGAACATGACGTACGCACCATAAGGAATACGGTGCACCGCCAGTTCGCGGCCGTCCATGTCGACGATCGCGATCTCGCCCGAACGACTCAGCACCACGCGACGACCACGCTGGTCGACGATCAGGCGCAGGTCGCGGAACTGGATGGTGCCGTCGACCGGCGCTTCCAGGTTGGACTGCTCATTGAGCTGCGCCGCACCGCCGATGTGGAAGGTACGCATCGTCAGCTGCGTGCCCGGCTCGCCGATCGACTGCGCCGCGATGACGCCGACCGCCTCGCCGATGTTGACCGGCGTACCGCGGGCGAGGTCGCGCCCGTAGCACTTGCCGCACACGCCGACCTTCGATTCGCAGACCAGCGGGCTGCGGATCTTCATGCCCTGGATGCCCATCGCCTCGATCTTCGCGACCATCGGCTCGTCGAGCAGGGTGCCCGTCGGGATGACGACCGCGTTGGTCTTCGGATCGACGACGTCCTCGGCCGTGGTGCGGCCCAGGATACGCTCGCCGAGCGACGCGATTGTGCTGCCGCCCTGAACGATCGCCTTCATCTCCAGCGCGCGTTCGGTGCCGCAATCCTCCTCGATCACGACGCAATCCTGCGACACGTCGACGAGGCGGCGGGTCAGGTAACCCGAGTTCGCCGTCTTCAGCGCCGTGTCGGCCAGGCCCTTGCGGGCGCCGTGGGTCGAGTTGAAGTATTCAAGGACCGTCAGGCCTTCCTTGAAGTTCGAGATGATCGGCGTCTCGATGATCTCGCCCGACGGCTTGGCCATCAGGCCGCGCATGCCGGCCAGCTGCTTGATCTGCGCCTGCGAACCGCGGGCACCCGAGTGGGCCATCATGTAGATCGAGTTGATCGGCTTCTCGCGGCCGGCGTTCTCGCCGTCCTCGTAGCGCTTCACCGCCTTGATCTCGTTCATCATGGCGTTCGCGACCTGGTCGCCGCACCGGCTCCAGGCGTCGATCACCTTGTTGTACTTCTCCTGCTGCGTGATCAGGCCGTCCTGATACTGCTGCTCGTAATCCTTCACGAGCGTGCGGGTCTCCTCGACCAGCGCGTCCTTCTCGTTCGGGATGATCATGTCGTCCTTGCCGAACGAGATGCCGGCACGGAACGCGTGACGGAAGCCGAGGCTCATGATCGCGTCGGCGAACAGCACGGTCTCCTTCTGGCCCGTATGACGATAGACCTCGTCGATCACGTCGCCCACGTCCTTCTTGGTGAGGAGGCGGTTGACGATCTCGAACGGCACCTTGTGGCTCTTCGGCAGCGTCTCGCCGAGCAGCATGCGGCCCGGCGTCGTCTCGACGCGCTTCAGATAGGTGTTGCCCTGTTCGTCGGTCTGCGGAACGCGGCTGACGATCTTGGTGTGCAGCGTCACTGACCCGGCGTTGAGCGCCTGGTGCACCTCCGCCATGTCGGAGATCAGCATGCCCTCGCCGGGCTCGCCTTCCTTCATCATCGACAGATAGTAGAGACCCAGCACCATGTCCTGCGACGGCACGATGATCGGCTTGCCGTTCGCGGGGCTGAGGATGTTGTTGGTCGACATCATCAGCACGCGCGCTTCCAGCTGCGCCTCGAGGCTCAGCGGCACGTGCACAGCCATCTGGTCGCCGTCGAAGTCGGCGTTGAACGCGGAGCAGACCAGCGGGTGGAGCTGGATCGCCTTGCCCTCGATCAGCACGGGCTCGAACGCCTGGATGCCGAGGCGGTGCAGCGTCGGCGCGCGGTTGAGCATGACGGGGTGCTCACGGATCACCTCGTCCAGGATGTCCCAGACTTCCTTGCGCTCCTTCTCGACCCACTTCTTCGCCTGCTTGAGGGTCATCGACAGACCCTTGGCGTCGAGGCGCGCGTAGATGAACGGCTTGAACAGCTCGAGCGCCATCTTCTTCGGCAGGCCGCACTGGTGCAGCTTGAGCTCGGGCCCGGTCACGATGACCGAACGACCCGAATAGTCGACGCGCTTGCCGAGCAGGTTCTGGCGGAAGCGGCCCTGCTTGCCCTTCAGCATGTCGGACAGCGACTTCAGCGGACGCTTGTTGGCGCCCGTGATCGTGCGGCCGCGGCGGCCGTTGTCGAACAGGGCGTCGACCGCTTCCTGCAGCATGCGCTTTTCGTTGCGGACGATGATGTCCGGCGCGCGCAGCTCCATGAGGCGCTTCAGGCGGTTGTTGCGGTTGATGACGCGGCGGTACAGGTCGTTGAGGTCCGACGTCGCGAAGCGGCCGCCGTCAAGCGGCACCAGCGGGCGCAGCTCGGGCGGGATGACCGGAATGACTTCCAGGATCATCCACTCGGGACGGTTGCCGGACTCGAGGAAGCTCTCGACGACCTTGAGGCGCTTGATGATCTTCTTGGGCTTCAGCTCCGACTTGGTCGTTGCCAGCTCTTCGAGCAGCGCGACCTTCTCGCCCTCGAGGTCGAGATTCTCGAGCATGACGCGCACCGCTTCCGCGCCGATGCCGGCGGAGAAGGCGTCCTCGCCATATTCGTCCTGCGCCTCGAGCAGCTCGTCCTCGGTGAGCAGCTGGAACTTCTCGAGCGGGGTCAGGCCCGGCTCGATCACGATATAGGCCTCGAAGTACAGCACGCGCTCGAGCTGCTTGAGCTGCATGTCGAGCAGCAGGCCGATGCGGCTCGGCAGCGACTTCAGGAACCAGATGTGCGCGACCGGCGCGGCGAGCTCGATATGGCCCATCCGCTCGCGGCGCACCTTGGACACCGTGACTTCGACACCGCACTTTTCGCAGACGATGCCCTTGTACTTCATGCGCTTGTACTTGCCGCACAAGCATTCGTAATCCTTGATCGGACCGAAGATGCGCGCGCAGAACAGGCCGTCACGCTCCGGCTTGAACGTGCGGTAGTTGATCGTCTCGGGCTTCTTGATCTCGCCAAACGACC
Organism: Sphingomonas beigongshangi; assembly: GCF_016820445.1. Taxonomy (GTDB): domain Bacteria; phylum Pseudomonadota; class Alphaproteobacteria; order Sphingomonadales; family Sphingomonadaceae; genus Sphingomonas; species Sphingomonas beigongshangi. The sequence continues at coordinate 193,811 of NZ_JADHDT010000003.1, read as the reverse complement.
ACGAACGGATCTTGTCCGGCGAAGCGATGCCGATCTGGATCTGGTCGAACGTCTCGGGCTTGGCGACCGGATTGGCGAAATTGGTCAGTTCGTTCATCGTTCCGTCCTTCCCGCCAACCAAGGGTGGCGTAGTAGAAAGCTTGATTTGATCTTATTGGCGTCAGAGTGCTTCATCAGGTCCAGCGAGGCGTAAGAAGCGCGTACTTCCGCCATCTGGTGCGAAGCACGGGCCTTGTGCCAGGAGTAATCCTCGAGCAGCGCCTTGATTGCGAAGCGATGTTCGGCAGCAACCAAGAAGCTGTGTGAGGCGATGCCGAGTTGCTGGAATATCTCGTCCAAACGCGGCTCTTCATACCATTCTGGCAAGGCAGACCCGAAAATAGTGTCATCAGCCAGTCTGACTCCTGCGTCGGCCTCACCGCGATAGATCCACGAGAAAAATACCAGACCGTCTTTGCTGATTTCAACTCTAGAGCCGACGCCATCAAACGTTGAGCGACTCTCGATCCAACCGTCATCTGCAACAAGAGTCGCAAAGCTAGCTAGATCGGATCGAGCGTCGTTCCGCTGCACGCTACCGCTTACTCCGCGGCCTCGGCGAGCCCGTCGTCGGCGTCGAGTTCCTCCATCGACTTCAGGTCGACGTTGAGGCCCAGCGAGCGCATTTCCTTGACGAGCACGTTGAAGCTTTCGGGGATGCCGGCCTCGAACGTGTCGTCGCCCTTGACGATCGCCTCGTAGACCTTGGTGCGGCCGACCACGTCGTCCGACTTCACCGTCAGCATCTCCTGCAGCGTATAGGCGGCGCCATAGGCCTGGAGCGCCCACACCTCCATCTCGCCGAAGCGCTGGCCGCCGAACTGCGCCTTGCCGCCCAGCGGCTGCTGGGTGACGAGGCTGTACGGCCCGATCGAACGCGCGTGGATCTTGTCGTCGACAAGGTGGTGCAGCTTAAGCACGTACTTGTAGCCGACGGTCACCTTGCGATCGAACGCGTCACCCGTGCGACCGTCGAACAGGGTCACCTGACCCGATTCGTCCAGCCCGGCGAGCTTCAGCATGTCGGCCACGTCGGATTCCACCGCGCCGTCGAACACGGGCGTGCCCATGGGGACGCCGGTGCGGACGTTCTCCGCCAGGTCGATCAGCTGGTCGGGCGAACGCCGGTCCAGTTCCTCGACATAGGTGTCGCCATAGGCGAGGCGCAGCGCATCCTTGACCGCTTCCGGCGCCTGACCCGGCGTCGGATTCGGGTTCTCGGCGCGCCATGCGTCGAGCGCGGCACCGATCTTGCGACCCAGACCGCGCGCGGCCCAGCCGAGGTGCGTCTCGAAGATCTGCCCGACGTTCATGCGCGACGGCACGCCCAGCGGGTTGAGCACGAAGTCGACCGGCGTGCCGTCCTCGAGGAACGGCATGTCCTCCTGCGGCAGGATGCGGCTGATGATGCCCTTGTTGCCGTGGCGGCCGGCCATCTTGTCGCCCGGCTGCAGCTTGCGCTTCACCGCGACGAACACCTTGACCATCTTCAGCACGCCCGGCGGCAGCTCGTCGCCCCGCTCCAGCTTCTCGCGGCGATCCTCGAACTTGTCGCGGATGCGCTTGGTCGCCTCGTCGTACTGCGCCTTCACCGCTTCCAGGTTCGCCTGCACGGCATCGTCCTGCACCGCGAACTTCCACCATTCGTGGCGGTCGACGCTGTCGAGCAGGTCCATGTCGATCGTCGAGCCCTTCTTGACGCCCTTCGGCGCACCGGTCGCGACCTGGTCGAGCAGCATCTCGCGCAGGCGGCTCCACGTCGCCCGGTTGAGGATCGTGCGCTCGTCGTCGGCATCCTTCTTCAGGCGCTCGATCTCCTCGCGCTCGATCGCCATCGCACGCTCGTCCTTGTCGATGCCGTGGCGGTTGAAGACGCGCACGTCGACGACCGTACCGGCAACGCCCGGCGGCAGGCGCAGCGACGTGTCACGCACGTCGGACGCCTTTTCACCGAAGATCGCGCGCAGCAGCTTCTCTTCCGGCGTCATCGGGCTTTCGCCCTTGGGCGTGATCTTGCCGACCAGGATGTCGCCCGGCTCGACCTCGGCGCCGATGTAGACGATGCCCGCCTCGTCGAGGTTGCGCAGCGCTTCCTCGCCGACATTGGGGATGTCGCGCGTGATGTCCTCCGGCCCGAGCTTCGTGTCGCGGGCCATGACCTCGAACTCGTCGATGTGGATCGACGTGAACACGTCGTCCTTCACGATCCGCTCGTTGATCAGGATCGAGTCCTCGTAGTTGTAGCCGTTCCACGGCATGAACGCGACGAGGACGTTGCGGCCCAGCGCCAGCTCGCCGAACTCGGTCGACGGGCCGTCGGCGATGATGTCGCCGGCCTCGACCACGTCGCCCACCTTCACCAGCGGGCGCTGGTTGATGCAGGTCGACTGGTTCGAGCGCTGGAACTTCATCAGCGTGTAGATGTCGACGCCGCTGACGCTCGCGTCCACGTCACCCGTGGCGCGCACGACGATGCGCGTCGCGTCGACCTGGTCGACCACGCCGGCGCGCTTGGCCGAGATCGCGGCGCCCGAATCGCGCGCCACCGTCTCTTCCATGCCGGTGCCGACGAACGGCGCCTCGGCCTTGACCAGCGGCACCGCCTGACGCTGCATGTTCGAGCCCATTAGCGCGCGGTTCGCGTCGTCCTTCTCGAGGAAGGGGATCAGCGACGCGGCGACGGAAACGAGCTGCTTGGGCGACACGTCCATCAGCGTGATCGTCTCGGGAAGCGCCATCAGGAACTCGCCCGCCTGACGCGCGGAGACCAGCTCCTCGACGAAGCGGCCGTCCGCGTCGGTCGCGGCCGACGCCTGCGCGACGGTATGCTTCTGCTCCTCCATCGCCGACAGATAGACGACCTCGTTGGTCACCTTGCCGTCGACGACCTTGCGGTACGGCGTCTCGATGAAGCCGTACTTGTTGACGCGGGCGAAGGTCGACAGCGAGTTGATCAGACCGATGTTCGGGCCTTCCGGCGTCTCGATCGGGCAGATGCGGCCATAGTGCGTCGGGTGGACGTCGCGGACCTCGAAGCCCGCGCGCTCACGCGTCAGGCCGCCCGGCCCGAGCGCCGAGACGCGACGCTTGTGCGTCACTTCGGAAAGCGGGTTGGTCTGGTCCATGAACTGCGACAGCTGCGACGAGCCGAAAAATTCGCGCACCGCGGCGACCGCGGGCTTGGCGTTGATCAGGTCGTTCGGCATCACCGTCGACACGTCGACGCTCGACATGCGCTCCTTGACCGCACGCTCCATGCGCAGCAGGCCGACGCGATACTGGTTCTCCAGCAGCTCGCCCACCGACCGCACGCGGCGGTTGCCGAGGTTGTCGATGTCGTCGATCTCGCCCTTGCCGTCCTTCAGGTCGACCAGCGTCTTGACGACCGCCAGGATGTCCTCGGTACGCAGCGTCGTCACCGTGTCCGGCGCGTCGAGGTCGAGGCGCATGTTCAGCTTGACGCGGCCCACCGCCGACAGGTCGTAGCGGTCCGGATCGAAGAACAGGCCCGCGAACAGCGCTTCCGCCGTCTCCAGCGTCGGCGGCTCGCCGGGGCGCATGACGCGATAGATGTCGCTCAGCGCCTGCTCGCGCTCCTCGGCCTTGTCCGCCTTCAGCGTGTTCCGGATCCACGGGCCGGTGGTGACGAAGTCGATGTCGAGCAGCTCGATCGTGTCGACGCCCGCCTTGTCCAGCTTCTCCAGGTTCTCGGCAGTGATCTCGTCACCTGCCTCGACGTAGATCTCGCCGGTCTTTTCGTTGATCAGGTCGTACGCGCTGTAGCGGCCGAAGATCTCCTCGGTCGGGATCAGCAGCTCGGTCAGGCCGTCCTTGCCAGCCTTGTTGGCGGCGCGCGGGCTGATCTTCTGGCCGGCCGCGAACACGATCTCGCCCGACTTGGCGTCGACGATGTCGAACATCGGCTTCACGCCGCGCCAGTTCTCCGGCGCGAACGGAATGCGCCAGCCACCCTCGCCGCGGACGAAGGTCACGCGGTTGTAGAAGTGGTTGAGGATTTCCTCGGAGTTCATGCCGAGCGCGTAGAGCAGCGCCGTCACCGGCAGCTTGCGCTTGCGGTCGATGCGGACGTTGACGATGTCCTTGGCGTCGAATTCGAAGTCGAGCCACGAGCCGCGATAGGGGATGACGCGCGCCGCGAACAGATACTTGCCCGACGCGTGCGTCTTGCCGCGATCATGGTCGAACAGAACGCCCGGCGAACGGTGCATCTGGCTGACGATGACGCGCTCGGTGCCGTTGATGAAGAAGGTGCCGTTCTCGGTCATGAGCGGCATGTCGCCCATGTAGACGTCCTGCTCCTTGATATCGATGACCGACTTGGCCTCGGTATCCGGATCGACCTCGAACGCGGTCAGGCGCAGCGTAACGCGCATCGGCGCGGCATAGGTGATGCCGCGCTGGCGGCATTCCTCGACGTCGAACTTCGGCGGTTCGAGGACGTAATCGTCGAAGTCGAGATAGGCGGTGCCGGCGAAATCCTGGATCGGGAACACCGACCGCAGCGTCTTCTCCAGACCCGAGACATGGCCCGTGCTCTTGTCGGAGCGCAGGAACTGTTCGTAGCTTTCGCGCTGAACCTCGATGAGGTTCGGCATCTGGATGACTTCGTGGATGTCGCCGAAGATCTTGCGGATGCGCCGCTTCGCGGTGCTGGCCTGCTGGATCGCCTTGGTCGCCATGGATCTATTGTGCCTCGTCAGCCGTATATCGTGCCCGGATGCCTCCGGACGGGACGCGGGGGTCGGAGACGCGAAAAAGCCGATCGCAAGCGAGTGCGTCGGCCTTGAAGCGTCCCTGATACCGGCAGCTTCCCATTCGTATGACGGCGCTGCGCGACGGCGCCCCATGTCCCGAAAGCTGTGGTGAGGAGCGGGATATAGGCGTGGGGTGGGGCCTTGTCAAAGGGGCGGACGCAACCACGTACCCTTTTCTCGCCTCCTGCACGCTCGATTCTTCCGCGACGTACCGGTCCTCCGCGCCTCCGGGAATCGCGGTCGCCGGAACTGGGGCGGCATGACCACCGGGATACGGTTTCGCTTCAGGACATGGCGCTGTACACGCACCTCGATGCCGTTCGCGTTCCTCGCCGCCCTTTCCCTTGCCGCTGCCGCGCCTGCCGCCCCGGCGGACGATCCCGCCGCGACCTTTGCCGCGCTGCGTGAGGTCGACGGTCGCATGGCGGCGATCGCCTATCGCCTGACCACCGCAAATGCGGCGCTGTGCCGCGATCGTCAGCCGACCCCCGGCTGGGCGCTGCACGCCATCGGCCAATATGACGCCCCCTTGCGCGCGCAGGCGAAGGTCAGCTTCGGCTTCGAGCGTCCCGTTGCGGTCGAGGCGGTCGTGCCGGGCTCTCCCGCCGCGGCCGCGGGAATCGTCCCGGGCGACTCGCTTGTGGCGCTCGACGGGCGCGACCTGCCCGACGCGCCGCTGCCGGCGCAGGCGAGCAGCGCCGCCCGCGACGCCGCGCAGGACCTGATCGCCGGCCTGCCTGCCGACAAGCCGCTCGCCGTCACGCTGATCCGCGGCGGCCGCACGCGGCGCGTGACGCTGCCGGCGTCGCCGGGATGCCGCAGCGCGTTCGAGGTACTGCTGGGCCCGAAGATGGAGGCATCCTCGGACGGCCGCATCGTCCAGGTCGGCGTCAGGTTCTTCGCGCGCTATTCGGACGAGGAACTGGCCGTGGTGATCGGCCACGAGCTTGCGCATACCATCCTGCGCCATCGCGCCCGCCTCGACGCGGCGGGCGTCAGCCGTGGCCTGCTGGCGGAGGTCGGCCGCAACGGCCGCCTGTTCCGCACCACGGAGGACCAGGCGGACCTGCTCGGCATGTACCTGATCCGCAACGCGGGCTGGGACCCGCGGGCGGCCGTCCGCTTCTGGCGCGACCATGGCGGCGACGTCGACGGCGGTCTGTTCCGCAGTCGCACCCACCCCTCGTCCAAGGCGCGCGCCGCGGCGCTGGAAGCGGAGATCGCGAAGATCTCGCCCGATGCGCCGATGCCCTACCTGCCGCCGATCCTCGCGGAGGCCGACAAGCCGCTGCAGTGACAGGCCCACGCTGCTTCTTGCGGTGCAAGGAGGGGAGGGCGTTCCTGCCGCTTCAATAGCCCGCGTCGAGGTCGGCGACGTTCCGCATCGGCTTGCCCTCGAGGAAAGCCGCGAGGTTGTCCAGGAACAGCGCCGCCCCGCGCTGGAACATCTGCGTCTGACTGCGCCCGGACAGATGCATCGAGATCATGCAGTTGGGCGCGTCCCACAGGCGATGGTCCGGCGGCAGCGGCTCGGGGTCCGTGGGGTCGAGGAAGGCGCCCCCGATGCGCTTGTGGTGCAGCGCGTCGAGCAGCGCGTCCTCGTCGATCATGTCGCCGCGGGCGATATTGATCAGCCACGCGTCGCGGCGCATCGCCGCCAGCTCGTCCGCGCCGATCATCGCCTTGGTCGCGTCGGTGGAGGGCGCCGCCAAGACCACCCAGTCATAGTCGCCAAGGCGCGCGCGCCACGCATCCGGGCCCAGCGTCCCGTCGCGGCCGGACCGCGTCACCCCGTCGACGCCCACGCCGAACGCCGCGAGCCGTGCCCCGATCAGCCGGCCGATCGTGCCATGGCCCACGATCAGCGCCCGCGTACCGTCCAGTTCGACCTTGCCCGGGGCGTCGCGCAGCCATTCGTGGCGATCGCCTGCGCGCAGCACCGTGTCGAAGCGCTTCGCCGCGACCAATATCCCCATGACCGCATATTCCGCGACCGCGACGGCGTTGATCCCGGCCCCGTTGGTCAGCCTCGCCCCCCGGTCGCGCAACACGTCGAGCGGGAAGGCGTCCAGCCCGGCGTAGATCGTCGACACCCATTTCAGCTTCGGCCCGGCCGCGCGGATCGCCTCCGCGACCAGCTGCGTCGGCTGCATGTCGACCCAGGCGATGTCCGCATCCGCGATCATCGCCTTCGCCTCGTCGGGTGTCGCGAACCAGGCGGTGTCCAGTCCGCCCGGCAGCCGCGGTTCGAGCAGCGGGCGCGCGAGCGCGGGCAGCACCGCTTTCATGCCGTCACCTTCCAGTCCCATCCGATCGGATCGCCATCCATGACTTCCACTCCCAGTGCCGCCAGCGTATCGCGGATCACGTCGCTGCGCGCGAAATCCTTGGCCGCCCGCGCCTCGCGGCGTTCGGCCAGGCGCGCCGCGATCTGCGCCTCGTCGATCCCGGCGCTGTCGGGCCGGACGCGCAGGTCCTCGCGCGCCAGCGTCAGCAGGTTCAATCCGAGCACCGCATCGAAATCCTCGAGCGCCGCCAGCCGATCCTGCGGGCTGACTTTCTTGTCGGCGAGCAGTTCGTCCAGCACCGGCAGTGCGCGCGGCGTGTTGAGATCGTCCGACACCGCCGCGTCCAGCCGCTCGCGGTAAGGAGAGGCGTCGGCGGCACCCTTGCCCCCTGCCTTGGCCTCGCCCCGTGCCCTGAGCGCGGCGACGCTCTGCACCAGTCGCTTCAGCCGCGTCTGCGCTGCAGCCAGATTCTCCCAGCTGAACTCCAGCTCGCTGCGATACTGCGCCTGGAGGCACATGAGGCGGTAGGCGAGCGGGTGGAAGCCGCGCGCGACCAATGCCGGCAGCGTCAGGAACTCGCCCGATGACTTGCTCATCTTGCCGGTGCGGTCGACCAGGAAGTTGTTGTGCATCCAAATGCTTGCACCGGTGTCCGCGCTGCAGGCATGCGCCTGGTTCTGCGCGATCTCGTTGGGATGGTGGATCTCGCGATGGTCGATGCCGCCCGTGTGGATGTCGAAATGGTCGCCCAGATACTGGCGGCTCATCACCGAGCATTCGAGGTGCCAGCCGGGCGCCCCGCGGCCCCAGGGGCTGTCCCATTCCATCTGACGGTTCTCGCCCGGCGCGCTCGTCCGCCAGATCGCGAAGTCGGCGGGGTGGCGCTTGCCCTCGACCGTCTCGATCCGGCCCTCCGCCGGCGCGTCGTCGCGCGTGCCGGCAAGCCGCCCATAGTCCGGCACGGTCGATACGTCGAAATAGAGCCCGTCGGGCAGGCGATAACAATGCGTGTCGGCGATCTTCTCGCCGAATGCGATCATCTCCGCGATATGATCCGTCGCCAGGGGAAAGCGCGAGGGAGCGCGGACGTTCAGGTCCTTCAGGTTTTGCTTGAACGCCTGCGTGTAATGCGCGGCGATCGCCCAAATGTCCTGGCCGCTCTTCTTCGCCGCCGCTTCCATCTTGTCGTCGCCAGCATCCGCGTCGCTGGTCAGGTGTCCGACGTCGGTGATGTTGATGACGTGCGTCAGGCCGAAGCCCTTCCACGTCAGCACCCGGCTCAGCGTGTCGGTGAACAGATAGGCGCGCAGATTGCCGATATGCGCATAATGATAGACGGTCGGGCCGCAGGAATAGATGCGCACGTTTGCGGGGTCGGCGGGCTCGAAGATCTCGGCCGCTCGGGTCAGGCTGTTGTAGAGCGTGATCGGCGTCATGGGGCAGGGCCTTAGCGCGGCCGCCCCCGCTGCGCCAATGGCTTCCCGCCGACGGCGACGTGCGGGCGCCGTCGAGCGGGCGCCCGGTCGCGGGTTGCCATCGCGCCGACTCGCTGCTAGGGGAGCCGTTCGCACGGCGCGGACCCTTGTTCGCGGCCGCATTGGCTATTGACTGGAGTTCATCGGTTTTATGCAGATCGTCGTCCGCGACAACAACGTCGACCAGGCCCTTCGCGCGCTCAAGAAGAAGCTGCAGCGCGAGGGCGTGTATCGCGAGATGAAGCTGCGCCGTCATTACGAGAAGCCGTCGGAGAAGCGCGCGCGTGAGCGTGCCGCCGCCGTGCGTCGCGCCCGCAAGCTGGAGCGCAAGCGCGCGGAGCGCGACGGCGCTCGGTAAGATCGCCCGGACCCTGGCGCAGGCGCCGGGGTCGAACACTGCGACTTTTGCGACCTTTCACCGGTGACGGCCGGCCCGGCACCACAACTCCAGGTGCCACTACGATGTCGACCGTCACCGCTGTCCCGCTTCGCCCCGTCAAGCGTAGCTACCTCGTCTATCTGTGGGTGGCCATCGCGATCGCATGCATCGCCGCCTTCGCGCTGGCGCGGCAGGGCGACGATTTCCTGACCCGCAACGCGCGGCGCAGCGGCGTCGTGACGACCGCGTCTGGCCTGCAATATCAGGTGCTGGAGCCGGGCAAGCCCGGCGCCGCCAAGCCGACCGACAGCGACGTCGCGCTCATCACCTATGAAGGCCGCCTGCTCAACGGCACCGTGTTCGACAAGTCGCAGCAGCCGACGCCGATGCCTGTGGCCGGTGTCGTGCCCGGCTTCTCCGAGGCGCTGAAGCTGATGCCGAAGGGATCCAAGTATCGCGTCTGGATCAAGCCGTCGCTCGGCTACGGCGCCGATGCGCGCGGGCCGATCCCGGCCAACTCGACGCTCGTCTTCGACATCGATCTGCTCGAATTCCTGCCCGAGGCGGTCGTGCGCCAGATGCAGATGCAGCAGAGCATGATGGGGCGTCCGCAGGGCGCGCAGCAGCCCGGGGTGCCCGCGGGACAATAAGCGCGCGGCGCGCCGTCGATCCCCGATCGAAGGGCCGGCTTCCTCGCCCGAGGAGGCCGGCCTTTTTCGTACACGCGATCAGCATGCGATCCGGGATATGCTGAGTGGGCGGCCGGATGAGCGCGGGGGCCGGCACCGCTTCCATGTAGGGGATCAGAGTCTGCCGGGCTGGCCGGACGCGGCGGGATCAGGCGTGGGATCGGCCGCCCCTAGAGCGGGATGACATCAGGTCAAACCATGCATCAACGGTATGTCATCATACTCTAGCCAAGAGGCTCGCGCCGTCTTCCTCGCCGCGCCGACCCGAAGCCATGCATCGCCCTCACGGCATTGGTGCGCCGGGGCGGGAGGGTGAGGGGGTAAGGGACGGGATTCGATCTTCGGCAGGCAAAAAAATAGCGGCCCGAAGGCCGCTATTTCCTAGCCGAAGCTAACGGTCAGCTTAGTTGCTGGCCGGCGTGCTGTTGTCGTCGGCGACGACGACGATGCCCGCAACGACCGCAGCGGCCGCCAGGATCGCGACGATGACGCCGCCACCAGCCAGCTTGTCCTTCGACGACGAAGCCGAACCGGTGCGAACCGACTTCGCAACCGACAGGCTCGCAGCCGGGTTGGCCGGAGCGGCCACAGCCGGAGCAACCGCCATCGTGGCGGCCGCAGCGGCCATGACAATCTTCCCAAGACGCATGATGAACTCCCTCTTGTGCTCGTCACTCGGCGCCCTGCCACAATTAGGACAACAGGGCAACCCAACTAAAGCTCGTCCCAACAATCTGTTCCGCGACGTTGCCGCGGTGCAACAACTTGCGGAGCGATCGTTAATATAGTCCTAACGCGGCGGTTTGCGTCAGGCTTCGAGCGTCCATGTCTCGCCGCCTTCCAGCGCGAGTGCCGTCAGGCGTCCCGTCGTATAGGCTCCCGTATCGACGCCGATCCGATGCGGCTGTACGTCGAGCCCGTCGCTGATCGTATGTCCGTGCACCACGATCTTTTCCAGCGGCCGGCCGTGATGCAGGAAGGGGTCGCGAATCCAGCGCAGGTCGCTGCCACGCTGGGCGTCGAGTGCCACGTCGGGCCGTACGCCGGCGTGAACGAAGATATAGTCGCCGATCACGATCATGTCTTCGAATCCTGAGACAAACGTACGGTGGGATTCGGGAACGTGGTGCTGCAGTGCCTTGACGAGTTCCTCATAGTCCATCCGGTCATAGTCTTCGGGACGAAGGCCGTAACTGATGACCGTCTCGCGGCCACCGATCCGACAGAACAGACGCAGGGCCTTGGGATCGCCGTCCAGCGCCCCGAGAAAGATCTCTTCGTGGTTGCCGAGCAGGAACCGGGTATTGGGACGCGTTTCGTGCAGCCGGTGGAGGCGCTCGATAACGGCGGCCGAATCGGGGCCACGGTCGACGAGGTCGCCGAGGAATATAAGTGTCGTGATTGCCGGCTCCCGTGCGGCATCATCCTCCCCGATCTTCGCGAGGAGCCGGTCGAGCAAGTCGACGCATCCATGGATGTCACCGATGGCATAGACCCGCTCGCCGGGGGGAATGGTCGCGGCAGGCTGCTGCCGTGAACGGCGAGACTTGAGCAATCTGTTGAGCATGGACGTCCAGGCTAATGGCGGCAGCGCGCGCAGATAGGATGGCGCCGCCCTCGTCGCAACCGCCTGAACCGGGCGTGAAGGCGTGGTCAGCTGGCGAGTCGGACCGGCTGAAGCATGCTGGCGGGCTGGGGTTGGTCGGGCCAAATGCCGCGTGTGTCGAGCACGGCCTTGTCGCGTCTTTCCTCCAGTGGCACCGAACGGAAGACGTCATGGTCCACGAGCACGATCATGATCGGACACCGCTCGATCGCGGTGTCCACGTCGATCAATCGAGCGCCGTGGCGCGACAGCGATACGGGAAGCGTCCGAGCATAGGGCTCGACGATGGCTACCCGCTCGCCGAACCGCGCCGCCAGCGCGTCCGCTACCCTCAGCGCGGGGCTTTCGCGGAAGTCGTCGATGTTCGCCTTGAACGCCAGGCCGAGGCAGGCGATCGATGCGCCCGGATGCGCTTCGACGAGGGCGGTCGCTTGCGCGATGACGTGGTCGGTCTTCCCGTCGTTGACCAGTCGGGCCGTCCTGATGAGCGGGGTCTGATCCGGCGCGGCGTGCACGAGGAACCAGGGGTCGACCGCGATGCAGTGGCCGCCGACGCCGGGACCGGGCTGGAGGATGTTGACGCGCGGATGGCGGTTGGCGAGGCGGATGACCTCCCACACGTCGACGCCCATCGTGTCGGCGACGAGGCTGAGCTCGTTGGCGAAGGCGATGTTGACGTCGCGAAACGCATTTTCCGTCAGCTTGGTCATCTCCGCGGCGCGCGCGTTGGTGGTCACGCAGGCGCCGCGGACGAAGCGGCGGTAGAAGGTCAGTGCCTTGCGCGCGCAACGCGGCGTGATGCCGCCGATGACGCGGTCATTGTCGATCAGCTCCACCAGGATACGGCCCGGCAGGACCCGTTCCGGACAGTAGGCGATGGCGATGTCGGCGGCCTCGCCGGTGCGGCCCGGGACCCGCAAGTCCGGGCGCAGCTTCGCAAGCAGGTCGCGGACCTGTTCGGTGGTACCGACAGGCGACGTGGATTCGAGGATGATCGTGTCGCCCGGTTTCAGGACCGCCGCGATCGATGTGGCGGCCTGGAGGACATAGCCGATGTTGGGGGCGTGATCGTCCGAAAACGGCGTCGGAACCGCGATGACGAACACGTCGGCGGGCTCGACCTGGGTCGACGCACGCAAGGTGCCGCGGGCAACGACGCCTGAGACGAGGCCGTCGAGGTCGACTTCCTCGATATGCACGCGGCCCGAGTTGACCGTTTCGACGACATGGTCCGAAACGTCGATGCCGAGCACGCGCGCGCCGGTCCGTGCGATCACCGCCGCCGTGGGCAGCCCGATATAGCCCAGCCCAAGTACGACGACCTTCAGGTCAGAGTCCGAACCCATCGGCGATGATCCTCGCGATCCTGTTGCTGGCCTGGCCATCCCCGAACGGATTGTGGGCGCGTGCCATGGCGGAATAGGCGCCCTTGTCGTCGAGAAGCGTGAAGACTTCGGAAACGATGCGGTCCGCGTCGGTGCCGACGAGCCGTGCTGTCCCCGCCGCGATCCCCTCGGGACGCTCGGTGGTGTCGCGCATCACCAGCACGGGCTTGCCGAGCGCGGGCGCCTCTTCCTGCACGCCGCCCGAATCGGTCAGCACGACGTCGCACAGCTCGAGCGCACGGATGAAGTGCGGATAGTCCAGCGGGGCGATGCGCGCGACGCTGCCGCAGTCACCCAGCACGCGGTCCATGACCGCGCCGACATTGGGATTGGGATGCATGGGGAACAGGATGGCGACGTCGTCGCGGGCGGCGATCCGGGCGATCGCCCGCGCGATCTGCTCCATGCCGTCACCGAAATTCTCGCGACGATGGGTTGTCACCAGGATCGTGCGTCGCCCCGCGAACCGCCCCGCCACCGGGTCCAGATCGGAGGCGAGCGTCCGATTCTGCGCGATGCGCGCCCTGGTCCACAGCAGGGCATCGATCACCGTATTGCCCGTGACATGCACGCCCGTCGTGACGTTCTCCCGCGCCAGCGCAGCGGCGGCGGTCTGCGTCGGCGCGAAATGCAGGTCGGCGATCGGCGCGACGATGCGGCGGTTCACCTCCTCGGGCCAGGGGTGGTAGATATCGCCCGAGCGCAGTCCCGCCTCGACATGCGCGACGGGGATCTTCCGGTAATAGGCCGCCAGCGCGCCCACCATCGCGGTCGCCGTATCTCCCTGCACGACCACGCGATCCGGCCGGTGTGCATCCATGACCTCGCCCAGCGCGACGAGCAGGCGCGCGGTCAGCCTGTCGAGCGTCTGACCCGGCTCCATCAGGTCGAGGTCGACGTCCGGCTCCAGGCCTGCGATGGCGAGCACCTGATCGAGCAGGCCGCGATGCTGTGCGGTGACGCAGCTGGTCACCGCGACCCGGCCTTCGTCCGCCATCGTACGGATGACGGGGAACAGCTTGATCGCTTCCGGCCGGGTGCCGAAGATGACCAGAACCTTGGGGCGCGACGTGGCTGACATGGCCCCGCAGACTAAAAACGGTGCCTTAACATGCCGCTAATCGTACAATGGCTACGCGTTGCGCCGCTCCCGCAAGCCGTCTAAGGCCCGCCTCACCGCTCACGACAGGGTATACGATGACCATCAAGCCTGTACGCAAGGCCGTTCTTCCCGTCGCCGGTCTCGGCACCCGGTTTCTGCCAGCCACCAAGGCGATGCCGAAGGAAATGCTGACGGTCGTCGACAAGCCGCTGATCCAATATGCCGTCGAGGAGGCGCTGGAGGCCGGAATCGAGCAAATCATCTTCGTGACGGGCCGCAACAAGGGCGCGCTCGAAGATCATTTCGACATATCCTACGAGCTCGAACAGACGATGGCCGCGCGTGGCAAGTCGCTGGAGGCCATTGAGGGCACCCGGATGAAGCCGGGCAGTCCGGTCTACATCCGCCAGCAGGAGCCGCTGGGCCTGGGGCATGCCGTCTGGTGCGCGCGCGAGATCGTCGGCGACGAGCCGTTCGCCGTGCTGCTGCCCGACGAATTGATGGTCGGCACGCCCGGCTTCATCGCGCAGATGGTCGAGGCGTATAATTCGGTCGGCGGCAACGTGATCGGCGCGCTTGAGGTCGCGGAGAGCGAGACCGACAAATACGGCATCATCTCGCCCGGCAACGTCGATGGCCGGCTGACGGAGGTGACCGCGCTGGTCGAGAAGCCGAAGCGGGGCAGCGCGCCATCCAATCTGATGATCCCCGGCCGTTACATTCTGCAGCCGGAAGTGATGCGGATCCTGGAACGGCAGGAGACCGGCGCCGGCGGCGAGATCCAGCTCACCGACGCGATGGCGCAGCTGATCGGCACGCAGCCGTTCCACGGCTTCACCTTCGATGGCGCGCGCTACGATTGCGGCGACAAGGCGGGCTATATCCAGGCCAATCTCGCGCTCGCCTTGCAGCGGGAGGACATCGGGCCGGCCGTGCGAAGCTTCGCGGAAACGTTGCTGCGCTGATCGGCGATCAATGGTCCGGGCGGCCGCAGCCGCGGCAGCCCGGGTCCTTCGGCAGGCGCAGCGTGCGGAAGCGCAGTGCCAGCGTGTCGGCCAGCAGCAGTAGCCCGGCGCTATCCTCTCCGAAGGGGGCGATGCCGCGGATCGTCTCCAGGGCGGCAAGGCTGCCGATCATTCCGGCCATCGGGCCGAGGACCCCGTCCTCCGCGCAGCTCACGCCGGCGCGCTCGGGATCGTCGCCGACGAAGCAGCGGTAACAGGGCTTGTCGGCCTCCCAGCCGCGAAAGGTCGCGAGTTGCCCGTCGAACTGTCCGATCGCCGCCGAGACGAGGGGCGTTCGGGCCGCGAGGCAGGCGTCGGCGACGCAGAGCCGCGTCGCGAAATTGTCGCATCCGTCGAGGACAATGTCCGCGTCAGCGATGAGCGCATCGACGTTCGCCGCGTCGATGCGCAGCGCGACGCCCGATGCCACGACGTGCGGATTCAGTCGCCGCGCGGCGGCGGCGGCGGCATCGGCCTTGCCGCGACCGATATCGTCCGTCGCATAGATGGTCTGCCGCTGGAGGTTCGACAGGTCGACGCGGTCGTCGTCGATGATCGTCAGGCGGCCCAAACCCGCCGCGGCGAGATACTGGATGGCGGGCGATCCGATCCCGCCCGCGCCGATCACCAGGACGTGCGCCGCACGCAGCTTCAACTGACCCGCGCCGCCAACCTCCTTCAGCACGATGTGGCGCGCATAGCGCGTCAGCTCTTCGTCCGTGAGCATCGCGTGGACCGACATTCCGGCCTTATTGCGCCCAGGTGAAGGTCAGGCTGGTCTTGTACCAGCCGTCGGCGCCGATCGTCGTCGCGGCGATGTTGCCGCGGGCCATGCTCGAGACCAGCCCGGCGGCATATTGCTCCACCGCGGGGCATTGGATCGCGCGCGGTACGACCCGCCGCAAGCGGCCGCTCGTCACCAGCACGGCCACGTCCACGCGCAGCGACCACCCGCTAGGTCCCTGCAGCGCCGCATTGCATCGGCCGGATCTGACTTCGGCGCGGACGAAGTCGGACAGATCGCCACCACCCTCCGTGTCCCGACTGTAGGGAAGCGGCCGCAGCGTCGTCCAATCCTGCGGCGGCAACGGGCCGGGGACCATGGCCTGCGTCAGCAAGGCGACCAGCACCATCACCGCCCCGTCGATCCGAAGCCGCCGCTGCCCCGCGCGGTGTCGTCCAGTGCCCCGACCTCGACCAGCGCCGCATGCAGCACCGGCGCCGGCACCAGTTGCGCGATCCGTTCGCCCCGCGCGATGGCGAAGGGCGAGTCGCCCAGGTTGGCGAGGATCACCTTCACCTCGCCGCGATAGTCGCTGTCGATCGTGCCGGGCGTGTTGAGGCACGTCACGCCGTGCTTGAGCGCAAGACCCGATCGCGGCCGTACCTGGACCTCGTAACCCAGCGGGATCGCCAGCGCGAACCCCGTCGCGACCGCGGCGCGTGCCCCAGGGGCGATCGTCATGGCTTCCGCCGCGACGACATCCATGCCCGCAGCGCCCGCCGTCGCATAGACCGGCAGCGGCAAGCCCTCGCCATGGGGGAGGCGGACGACGTCGACACGGATACTGTTCACGGAATGATCTTTAACCCTGATCGGGTCGCAATGAAACCCGTCCGGAGGATTGTACGGTGTCCAACACGTCGAGATGTTCGGCGATGCGTCGGGCCAGCCGGTCGGCCACGGCCTCCTTCGGCATCCTCTGCCACGACTCGACACCCGACGCGGTCACGAGGTGCACGGTGTTCGCGTCGCCGCCGAAAACGTCCCCCGACACGTCGTTGGCGACGATCCAGTCCGCGCCCTTGCGCACCCGCTTGGCCTGCGCATGGGGCAACACGTCCTGCGTTTCCGCCGCGAAACCGACGACGAGGCGCGGGCGGTCCGGACCCTTTGCCAGCGTCGCGAGAATGTCGACATTCTCAGTCAATACCAGCGCGGGGGGCGTATCGCCCTTCTTCACCTTGTGGGGCGCCTTGGCGACACGCCAGTCGGCGACCGCCGCGACCATGATCGCCGCGTCCATGGGCAGCGCCCGCGTCACCGCGTCGGCCATGTCCTGCGCGCTCTCCACGTCGACACGCGTGACTCCGGCCGGCGTCGCGAGCGTCACGGGACCGGCGATCAGCGTCACCTCGGCACCCAGCGCGGCGATCGCGCCGGCGATCGCGAACCCCTGCCGCCCGGACGACCGATTGGCGATATAGCGGACGGGATCGATCGCCTCGTGCGTCGGTCCGGCCGTGACGAGCACGCGTCGGCCGGCGAGCGGGCGGGCCTGGCCGCCCAGCAGGCGCTCGATCGCCGCTACGATCGCGACGGGCTCCGGCAGCCGGCCGGGGCCGTATTCGCCACAGGCCATCGCCCCCTGGTCGGGCTCCAGCAGCGTCACGCCGTCCGCGCGCAGCGTCGCGACGTTGCGGCGGGTCGCCGCATGGTCCCACATCCGCACGTTCATCGCCGGCGCGGCGAGGACGGGCGTGTCGGTAGCGAGGAGCAGCGTCGTGGCGAGGTCGTCCGCGATGCCCGCCGCCATCCGCGCCAGCAGGTCGGCGGTCGCGGGTGCGATGACGATGAGATCGGCCTGGCGGCTGAGCTGGATATGTCCCATCTCCGCCTCGTCCTTCAGGTCCCAGAGCGTGGTGTAGACCTTGTCCTCGCTCAGCGCGGCGAGCGTCATCGGCGTGACGAAATGGCTCGCGCCCTCGGTCATCACGCAGCGGACCGCATGACCCTGTCTGCGCAGCAGGCGGATCAGTTCGCACGCCTTGTAGGCCGCGATGCCGCCGCCGACGATCAATAGGATGCGCTTCATCGGACCAGCCTCGTCACCGTGATGCGGCGCGTATCGAGCGCCGCGCCGAGCAGGTCGCGCACGCCGTCGATCGCAAAGGCGATCCCGACGAGCGAGAGCGGCGCCACCAGCAAGCCCCAGTAGAATGTGTCGAGCCGGCCGAACAGCGCCAGCACGATGCCATAGGCGATGAGCAGCGCCAGCACCCGAATTCCCAGCGCATCGCACCAGGCCAGCCAGCCGAACAGCGACAGGCCGAACAGCGGCGCGGCGAGCCAGAGCGGTGCGATGGCCAGCGCGGTCGACAATGCCATGGTGCGTACGAAGAACCCGAAACCGAGCTGCCCCGCCCAACCCGGCGAGGCCGCGTCGAGCGGCCGGACCACCGCCGCGACGGCATGCGCGTGCAGCAGGAGAGCAACCGCCAGGATCGCGGCGGCGACCGCCCAGGCCGCCGTTTCGCGCCTGCGGCCTTCAAGCAGTGCGATTCCGCCCATGAGCACCAGGTACAGCCCCGCAGTCTCGCGGATCAGCGCGGCGGCGAGACCGAAGGCGACCGCCGGCAGCCAGCGGCCGGGCCGCCACACGCCCAGCGACAGCGCGATCAGCAGGCCGGCCCAGATCTCGTGAAACGGCGCGAGGTCCGCCTGGACGAAGGCCATCATGCCGCCGGCGAGCAGCGCCAGGGCGATCAGCCGCGGCGGCGCGCGCGAGAGGGCGGTGGACAGCCGTGCCCACCAGGCGACCATCACGGCGGCGCAAAGTAGATAGAGCAAGGTGCGGACCGCCACGGGCGGCAGCGCGGCCTGGATGCGCGCGAGCGTCGGCAGGCGCATCGTGACGAACGGTTTGAGCGGGTAATGTCCCGCCCGCTGCGCATCGGCGGCGGCAAGGTAGTAATTGCGGCCGGCACGAACGTTGTCGACGATCGTCTCGTACAGCACGACGTCGGCCTGGTCGTCGGCGCGCTTGGCCGGATCGCCGCTCGCGGCGGGTGGGGCGGGACTGGCGAAGACGAGCAGCGTCGCGAGCAGCAGCAGCGCGAGCAACGCCATGCCGATCCGGCCGCCGCGCGGCTGTACGTCCGCGAAACGCGAGGGGCGGGCAAGCCAGAGGGGGGCGAGCGCGCGGCGGTGCATCGGACTAGAGGACGGCCTCGGACGCCCTCGCGCGTCCGGTGCCATGCTTGTTTCCGCGCTCCTCCACGGGCACGGTACGCGAGACGTCGCCGACGACGCCGGGGCGGGGCGGGGTGCCGATCAATGGACCACCAGCAGCGTGCCTGCGATGCTCGCCGCCGCCGCGATCACCGCGACCGCGGCATAGCGCCAACCGCCGCCGATCCGCACCACCTCGATCTCCTTGAGGGGCGGAGCGGGGGGCTCGCCGCCGGGTTCGGGATAGCGCGCCTCGATCCGGCGGATCAGGTCGGGGAGTCCGGCGATCGTGCGCATGTCGCGGATCAGACGGTCAGCGATCGCGGCTTCCGGGCCCAGTTCCGTGCGAATCCACTCGCGCACGAACGGCGCTGCGGATTCCCAGAGGTTGATGTCCGGATCGAGGCTGGTCGCCACGCCCTCCACCATGACCATCGTCTTCTGGAGCAACAGCAGATGCGGCTGCGTCACCATGTCGAAGTCGCGCGTGATGGAGAACAGGCCGTCCAGCATCATGCCGATCGACATGTCCTTCACCGGCAGGCCACGCATCGGCTCGCCCACCGCGCGCAGCGCGGTCGCGAATTCGGCGACATTGTGGTGTGGCGGGACGTAGCCTGCTTCGAAATGGATCTCGGCGACGCGGCGATAGTTGCCGGTAATGAGGCCGTAGAGGATTTCCGCCAGCCATACGCGCGCGCGCCGGTCGATCCGCCCCATGATGCCGAAGTCGATCGCCGCGATCCGCCCCTGGCCGTTTGCGCCCGGCAGGGCGAACAGATTGCCCTGATGCATGTCGGCGTGGAAGAAGCCCTCTGCGATCGCCTGCCGCAGGAATGCCTGCACGAGCGTGTTGGCGAGCTTGCGCAGGTCGTAGCCCGCGTCGATCAGGGCCTGCCGGTTCGACAGCTTGATACCGTCGATCCATTCCATCGTCAGCACGCGGGTCGAGGACCGCTGCCAGTCGATCGCAGGGACGACGAAGTCGGGCTCGGCCGTCATCGCCTCCGCCAGTTCGCTCGCGGAGGCGGCTTCGCGCTGGAAGTTCAGTTCGCGCAGCGTCCAGCGGCGGAAGTTCTCCACCGTCAGCCGCGGCCGCAGCCGCTTCGCCTCGCCGCCCAGGCCCTCGAGCTGCGCGGCGGCCCATTGATAGGTGTCGATCGCCCGCGCGAAATCCGCTTCGACCCCCGGGCGCAGGACCTTCACCGCGACCTGGCGCCCGTCGGTGGTGACCGCACGGTGGACCTGTGCGATCGACGCGGCGCCGACCGGCGTATCCTCGATATGACTGAATACCGCGCTCATGGGCCGGCCAAGGCTCGTCTCGAGCGCTGCACGAATCGTCTCGAACGGCACGGGAGGCAATTGGTCCTGCAAACGCAGCAGGTCGTGGGCCGCCGCCTCGCCAACCAGATCGGGACGCGTCGCCAGCGTCTGGCCGAGCTTGATCGCCGCCGGCCCGATGGCCTGGAAAGCATCGGCATAGCGCGGCGTCGCGGGGACACGCGCACCCAGCCGGGCGATCCGTGCCAGCCGACGAACCGGGGCAGGGGTGTTGGCGTCCCCCTCTATTCCCTTCAGCGCGCCATGGCGCGCCAGGATGCGGCCCCATTTCAGGAGCCGCCAGACATGGACGGCGGGGGCGGTCACGAGCGTGCGGCGCCTCGCATCAAATCTTCCATCCCGAATGGATCGCCACCAGGCCGCCCAGCATCGGCTCGACGCGAGTCGCGGTGAAGCCCGCGTCGCGGATCATGCCCTCGAACGTCGGCATGTCGGGAAAGCGGCGGATCGACTCGATCAGATAGCGGTAGCTGTCCGCATCCTGCGCCAGCATCTGGCCCAGTTTCGGGACCAGCTTGTGCGAATAGGCGTCGTACACCTCCTTGAAACCCGGCCACAGCGTGGTGGAAAATTCGAGGCAGAAGAAGCGGCCGCCGCGACGCAGCACGCGATGCGCCTCGCGCAGCGCCGCCGGGATGTCGGTGACGTTCCGGATGCCGAACGCGATCGTATAGGCATCGAAGAACCGGTCGGGGAAGGTCAGCACCTCGGCATTCGCCTCGGTCCATACGAGGCCGTCATATCCGCGCTTCGCCGCGCGCTCCATGCCGACCTCGAGCATGGCGGGGTTGATGTCGGCGACCGTTACCGTCGCGCCGCGGTCTGCGATGCGAAAGGCGATGTCGCCGGTGCCGCCCGCCATGTCGAGCACCTGCTCGCCGGGACGCGGATTGAGGCGTCGCACGAAGCGGTCCTTCCACAACCGGTGCATGCCCGCCGACATGGCGTCGTTCATCAGGTCGTAGCGGCTGGCCACGTTGGTGAACACGCCGCCGACGCGGGCGGTCTTTTCTTCCGGGGTGACGTCTTCGTAACCGAAGGAGACGGTGTCGCTCATGCGCCTGCCCTAGCCGCGCCTTGTGGCGGGGGCAAACGCAACCTAGCTGGTCGGGCGTGCCAGAACTTCCCGAAGTCGAAACCACCGTTCGCGGGCTTGCCCCCGTTCTTGCCGGCCAGCGCCTGACGCGGGTGGAGCCGCGCCGTGCCGATCTGCGCAAGGCGATTCCCGGTGACCTGCGTCAGCGGATGACCGGGGCGACGGTCACCGCGCTCGGGCGCCGCGCCAAATACGGGCTGATTGCCACCGATCGCGGCGACACGCTGATCTTTCACCTCGGCATGTCGGGGCGCTGGCGGGTCGATCCGACGGACGATCTCGCGCATGACCATGTCCTGCTCGAAACCGGGGCGGGGCGCCGGCTCGCGTTGAACGATCCGCGTCGCTTCGGCTTCCTCGACCTGTGGCGCAGCGACGCGCTGGATGACTATCCTCCGTTCGCGGCCATGGGGCCGGAGCCGCTCGGCGAGCGGTTTACCGGCGCATATTTGGCCGAAGTCCTCGACGGGCGGGCGGCGCCTATCAAGGCGATGCTGCTCGACCAGCGGATCGTCGCGGGATTGGGCAATATCTATGTATGCGAGGCGCTGCACCTTGCGCGGATATCGCCCACCCGGCCGGCGGGTCAGATCGGGCGGGCACGGCTCGATCGACTCGCGGTCGCCGTGCGCGACGTGCTGCTCGCAGCGATAGAGGCCGGGGGTTCCACGCTGCGCGACTATGCGCGGCCCGATGGCGAGCTCGGCTATTTCTCCAAGCAGTTCCTCGTCTACGGACGGGAGGGAGAGCCATGCCATTGCGGAGCAACCGTTGCCCGGCGCGTCGATTCGGGCCGGTCGACCTTCTTCTGCCCGAAATGCCAGCGGGCCTGACGACCGTCGCAGGTTGACCGGCGGCCCAGGCTTCGGTATGGGCCCCACCTTCGAGAGGGCGTAGGGTGATCCCGGCGCCTCTTTTTCATTGACCGGAATAGACCTGAGGACCGACCCGAATGGCGAACACGCCGCAAGCCAAGAAGCGCATCCGTCGTAACGAGCGCCGCGCCGAGATCAACGGTGCGCGCGTTGGCCGTATCCGTACCTTCGTGAAGAAGGTCGAGGCTGCGCTGGCGGCGGGTGACAAGACGGCGGCGACCACCGCGCTCGCGGCGGTCCAGCCCGAGCTGGCGCGGGGCGTGGCGAAGGGCGTGCTTCACAAGAACACCGCGAGCCGCAAGTTCGCACGGCTGACGAAGCGCCTCTCCGCGCTCGCCTGATCGTCGTTCTCGCATCGGCAAAGATAGGCCCGCCGGGGTTGCCCGGCGGGCTTTTTGCTGTGCGTGCGACGCAGAGAATTGGAATGTTCTCAAGATGTCCGCGGAACAGAATCAGAAACGCAGGACTCACCACGATTCGAGAATCACGCCACGGAAGCGAATCTCATAAATCCCTGCTATTTCCGTGACTTATCATTTTTTCCGACGCAATTCCGCGGGCGCCGGCCTGTCAATCCCGTTTATTTCACATTCGTGACCGGACTGGGGCTTGATCGACTCGTCGCAGGCTTCATAACTCGACCTCTGCCGCGGGGGTTCACCGGCGGTCGGTACTGAACAGCTTAGGGGTGCCGGACGGCTCGGTGGGCCGTAGGGGGGACTTGTCTGTCCTGAAGATCAGCCGCTGGCGCGACCGGGTCGCGTGAGCTTGGGAGACGTGTGCGTGGTCAAGGTGCAGGCAGCGACGGAAACGGGGAGCGAGGCGCAGCGCGCCTGGGCTCACGTCCGCGCGAACCTGCGTGAATCGGCCGGCGCGCGTTTGTTCGAGCAGTGGCTGAAACCGATGGAGCTGATCGAAGACGCCGAGGAGCCGGACACGATCCGGCTGGGCCTTCCATCCGCGTTCATGACCAATTGGGTCCGCAATCATTACGCCGACCGGCTTCTTCTCGAATTCCGGGCGCTGATGCCGCGGATCAACGGCGTCGTGATCGAGACGCGCGTCGTCCGTCCGGCACCGTTGGTGCTGGTGGCGGAGCCGGCGGCGACGGCCGCTTCACAGGCGCTGTCGGTCGCGCCGACGCCGATCGCGACAGCTCGGACCTCCGCGCCCGACGTCGCCATTCCCGCTGCGATCAAGCCGCCGGTCGCGCAGTCGATGGCTGCGCCGAAGCCCGCGGCCGAGCGGCCGCCGCTCGACCCGCGCTTCACCTTCGATCGATTCGTCGTCGATGCCGCGAATCGGGTCGCGTTCAATGCCGCGAAGGCGCTGGCCGAGCCCGGCACGCCGCGTTTCAGTCCGCTGTTCCTCCATTCGGGTACGGGGCAGGGCAAGACGCACCTGATGCATGCGATCGGCCATGCCTTCCTCGCCGCGCATCCCGGGGCGACGGTGCTGTGCATGTCCGCCGAGCGGTTCATGTTCGATTTCGTCGCCGCGCTGCGCGCGCGCGACACGTTCGCATTCAAGCAGCGGCTGCGCGGCGCCGACCTGCTGCTCATCGACGATCTTCAGTTCATCGCCGGCAAGGATGCGACGCAGGAAGAATTCTTCCACACCGTGAACGAGATCATGAGCGCGGGTAAGCGACTGGTGATTTCCGCCGACCGGTGTCCGCAGGCGCTGGACGGAATCGAGGCGCGAATCGTCAGCCGTATGGCGGTCGGTCTCGTCGCCGACATCAAGGCGCCCGATCTCACGTTGCGCCGTGCTATACTGGACAGGAAACTGAGCGACCTGCCCGATGCAGATGTCCCGGCCGAGGTGCTCGACCTGTTGGCGGCGCGCATCCATGCCAATATCCGCGAGCTGGAGGGCGCGCTGAACCGGGTCGTCGCTTATGCGCAATTGACCGGGGACCGCATCGATCTGGACTTCGCGCTGACGACGCTCGGCGACGTGCTGCGCGGCGCGCAACGGCGCGTGACCATCGACGAAATCCAGAAGCTCGTCAGCCGCCATTTCGAGCTGAAGCCGCTCGATCTCGTATCGGCCCGCCGCAGTCGCGCCGTGGCGCGCCCGCGCCAGATCGCCATGTATCTCGCCAAGCGGCTGACGACGCGGTCGCTGCCGGAAATCGGCAGGAAATTCGGCGGTCGCGATCATTCGACCGTGATCCATGCGGTGCGAAAGATCGAGGAATTGCGCGATCAGGATCGCGACATCGACGCCGCCGTGCGCACCCTGATGCGGGAACTGGAGGCGTAGGCTTCGGGCTTAGCCGGGGGTGGTCGATCGGGTGATCGGCGATCATCGAGTGAGGGTCTCGCCCGGACCTGCGCGCGTTCCCTCTCAGGCAAAGCCTTACCGCCCCCGGCGCAGCACGATGTAGAGCGCACCCGCACCGCCGTGCCGCGGATGCGCCCCGCGCACGGCCGCGATGGCATCCGCATGGCGCGAGGCGGCAAGCCAGTCCGCGATCGCCGCACGAATTGCGCCGCGTGCGTGTGGGCGCTCGCTCTCCGGACGCGGCGGCTTTCCGGTCACGAGCAGCAGCACGCGATCGCCGCGTGCGATTGCCCGGTCCAGCCCTTGATCGAGCAGCGCATGGGCGGACGCGAGGCTATGCCCATGGAGATCGATCGAACTGTCCGGGATGACGATGCCCCGGCCCAGCTTCTTGTCCCAGCCGCCGTCGAGCGTGTTGGGGCGTGGTTTGGCCGATGGGGTGATCGCGGGCGCGGCCCGCATCGGCGGCACCCGGCCGGCGGCTTTGACGGGCTTGGGAGACGCGGCGGGCGGAGGGGGTGGGGGCGGCGGCGCCTTGGGCGGCGGCGGGGCGGCGCGCGGGGCCGCACGTAGCGGCCTCACCGTCGCCATCACGCGGGCCCAAAGCGCGGCCTCATCAGGGTTGAGCGGGCGCACCGGCCTGCATCCGTGCGAGTGTTCCGACCGGGAGGAGCAGGAAGGCGGTGCCGCGCGCCGCCATGCCCCCTGCGGTCGCCTCCGCCAACGGGCCTGCGCCCCAGAAGGTGTCGAAGCGGTTGGCGCCCTTGATTGCCCCGCCGGTATCCTGCGCGACCCACAGGCCCGTCGCATCCTGCCGGTCCATCGACAGAAAGACGGGGGCGCCCAGCGGCACGAACTTGGTGTCGACCGCCGCGCTGACCCCGCCGTTGACGACATAGCCCATCGCACCGAGCGGCGGCGTCGTGATTTCCCGGAAGAAGACGAAGCTCTTGTTCTCGTTCATGATCGCGCGGCCCTGTTCGGGATTGGCGCGCAGCCAGGCGACGATGCCCTGCATCGAGGTCTGGCCCGGCCCGATCAGCCCGCGCGCCTTCATCAGCGCGCCGATCCCGGTATAGTCGCGACCGTTCTGATCGTCGTATCCGACCCGCATGATCGCGCCGTCCGGCAACCGCAGCCGGCCGGACCCCTGCACCTGGAGGAAGAAGACCGCGGCCTCGTCGGCGCCCCAGGCGAGGACAGGCGCGCGCCGGTCGATCGCGCCCCCGACGATCGCCGCGCGGTCGTAATACGGAATCAGGCTCTTGCCGTCGACGCGGCCGCGGATCTTCTTGCCCTTCAGATCGGACGAGAATTGTCCAAGGTCCACATCGACGAGATCGTCGGGCCTGGCGTAGATTGGTACGTCGTACCCCGGCCGCCGATCGCGCGAGGCGGCGATTTCAGGCTCGTAATAGCCGGTGGCGAAGGCACGTCCGTCGCCGACCTGCACGGTCTCGAAGTTGGTCAGGAAGAAATCCCGCGCGCCGCCGCGTGGCGCGGCGCGGGCGGCGTCGCACGCCGTCTGCCAATCGGGGCTACGGGTCAGGCCGCTGGCATCGGTCCGCCGCATCAGGCCGGGGCAGCTGGTCAGGAACGCCTGCCGCGCCGCTTCCGCCTGCGCCTCGGTGATCGGCAGCGTATCGATGGACGGACCGGGGACCACGCCGGCCGTGGCGGCGGTGGTGGCGCCGACGTTCGGCACGACGGACGTGGCGAGCAGCGGCGTCGCGGGCAGGATGCGGCCGTCATAGGCTCGGCCGCTCGTGATCGTCTGACCGGCGCCGGTTGATGACGGGCGCGGCGGGAGCGGCCGATTGGGCACGGGGCGGGCAACCGGCTGACGCACGGGCGGGTGATCCGCCGCGACCGGCACCACGCGTCCGCCACAGGCGCTCAATGCGAGCGCCAGCGCAAAGCTTGTTGATACGCGCTTACCGATCATGGTCGTCCCCGATTGCACCGCGCCTACGTTGCGCGTGTTCGCGTCGGCAGTGCCTCAGGCGGGCAGCGGGGAACAAGCGTTTAATGAGCAGGACGAGCCCATCTCTCCGATATCGCGACGGAGACCCACGTCCGTGACGGCAGGTGCGTCGTCGATGTGGCACCGGCAGCAGCGATGATCATGGGCGGCCGCAATGCAGCCGTATCCGTCAGGCCTCGTCGGTGTCGGCCAGGGTCCAGTTGGGATCGTTGCTCTTCAGGGTGCGCGTGAACGTCCAGAGGTCGTGCGTCTCGACCGCATCGGTCAGCGACCCGGCGATGACCTGCCCTTCGGCGTCGCGCGTCACGGCAGCGATATCCGCATCGAAACGCACCGTGATTCGCGCCTCACGCCCGTCGAGCGATGCATCCGCGATCGTCGCCCGCTCGATCGAAACGAGTCGGTTCTCCAGCGTCTCGCCCGCATCGCGACGGGCGGCGATGGCCTCGCCGAAAGCATGCGCGACATCCGGCTGGGTCAGATCGGCCAGCGCCGCCTCGTCGCCCTTCCAGAATGCGTCCAGCGTCATGCGATACGCGGCCTGCGCGCCCTGCAGGAACTGACCGACGTCGAACCCCGGCTCGCCGGCGACGATCGCCCGTATGCCGGGCTCCGCCTTCGGATCGATGTTGCGATTTTGCGGCTCGCGCACGTCGGGCGTCACGTCGATCGTCCGCGGCACAGCGACCGTCGCGGGACGATCCTCCGCGGTGCGGACCAGCGGCTGCTGTTCGTGGCCGGTGCGCTTGCCGAGCACGCTGTACAGGCGCAACGCCAGAAACGCCGCCACCATCGCGAGAAGAACCACGTAAAACACCGTACCTCCGATCCGTCCCACCACATAGGCGCATGGCGCCGTTTGTTCAAACCGCTTCGGGCTTTAAACCGGCAAAGCCACCGTGCCGGCGTTGAAACGCGTCGCCCGCGCTGCTAGGCGCGTCCACCATCGCGATCGAACGCGCGACGGGCGGCTTCGGTCCTTCGGTCCCGCGTCCGGCCGCCACGCTTCATCCAACGCTTCAACCCAAGGATTTCTCACCATGGCCGATCAGGACAACGGCACCTCGCTCGACACGCAGCCGATGGCGAACGGTGCGGATACCGCGCCCGCGGCCGGCCTGATCTCGCAATACGTCAAGGATCTCTCCTTCGAGAACCCCAACGCCCCGGCGATCTTCCAGAATCCGAACCCGCCGGCGATCGACGTGCAATTCAACATCGGCATGGCGCAGGTCGGCGACGAGGTGCACGAGGTGATCCTCAAGATCGACGTCAAGGCGGAGGCCGAGGGCCAGACCGCGTTCATCGTCGACCTGACCTATGCCGGGCTGTTCGGCCTGCGCAACGTGCCGGCGGACGCGGTCCAGCCCTTCCTGCTTGGCGAGGCGCCGCGCCTCCTCTTCCCGTTCGCGCGCCGCGTGCTCGCCGATTGCGTGCGCGATGGCGGTTTCCCGCCGCTGCTGCTCGAGCCGATCGACTTCGGTGCGCTGTACCTGCAGCAGGCCGAGGCGCAGGGCCAGTTCACCGTCGGCGACGTCGGCCACGCCTAAGCGTACCGCGGGCGGGGAACGACGGGGGTGAACCTCGCCAAGGCGCTGGGATCGGTCGGCGGCATGACGCTCGCCAGCCGTGTGCTGGCGCTCGTTCGCGATACGTTGCAGGCGACCTATGTCGGCGCGAGCTTCGCGTCGGATGCCTTCTTCGTCGCCTTCCGCCTGCCCAACATGTTCCGCGCCTTGTTCGCGGAAGGGGCATTCTCCGCCGCGTTCATTCCGCTATTCAACCGCAAGGTGGCAGAGGGCGGGGGGACGCCGGCCGGGATCGACTTCGCCGAACGGGCGCTGGCGGTCCTGTTCCCGGTGCTGCTCCTCTTTACCGCCGCGATGCTCATTGCGGCCTGGCCGATCACCTGGGCATTGTCAGGCGGTTTCGATCGCCAGCATCCTACGCCGGAACAGTTCGCTTTCGCGGTGACGCTGTCGCGCTTCACCATCCCTTATCTGATGCTGATCTCGCTGGCCTCGCTGCTCGGCGGCATCCTCAACTCGCTGCACCGCTTCTGGGTCAATGCGGCGGCGCCCATCCTGCTCAACATCGCGATGGTTGCGGCGCTGATCTTCTTCCATGGCGGCGATCCCTATGCGACCGCTCGGGCGCAGGCGATCGCGGTGACCGCCGGCGGCGGCCTGCAGCTTGCATGGTTGTGGTGGGCATGCCGCAAGGCCGGCGTTAGCCTGAAGCTGCGTCGTCCTCGAATCGACGACGACGTGCGGCAGATGCTCAAGCTGATCATTCCCGCCGCGACCGGTGCGGGCGCGGCCCAGATCAATCTCGCCATATCAACGGCGCTTGCCGGACACCTGCTTGCGGCAGGATCGATTTCGGCGATCTATTATGCCGATCGGCTCAACCAGTTGCCGCTCGGGCTGATCGGCATCGGCCTTGGCACGATCCTTCTGCCCGTGGTGTCCCGGCTGTTGTCGGAGGGACGCGATACCGAAGCGATGGAAACGCAAAATCGCGGCCTCGAACTCGCGCTGTTCCTGACGCTGCCGGCGACCGCCGCCTTCGTTTTCGCCGCCGAGCCGATCGTGCGCGGCTTGTTCCAGCATGGCGCTTTCGACGCGCGCGATACCGTCCGCTCCGCGCAGGCTCTCGCCGCCTTTTCGATCGGCCTGCCCAGCTACGTGTTGGTCAAGGTGCTGACCCCAGGCTTCTACGCGCGTGCCGATACCAGGACGCCCGTGCGCCTCGCGCTCTATTCGGTCGCGATCAACCTTGTGGGTAACCTCATCCTCATCCCCGGTCTGGCACATTGGGAATTGGGCCAGATCGGGCCACCGCTCGCTACGGCGCTCGCCTCGACCGTCAACGTCGCCTCGCTCTACGTCGTCCTTGCGCGGCGCGGCCATTTTGCGCTCGACCCGGCGGTGCGTCGCAAGGTGCCGCGATTGCTGCTGTCGTCGCTGCTGATGGGCGCCGCGCTGCTATTGGTGACGCCGCTGGTCGATCCCTATCTCACCCGCTCGCTGCCGGTGCGCGGCGCCGCTCTGGCCGTCCTGGTCGGTGCGGGCGTCGCCATCTATGCCGCCGCCTGTTTCGTCACCGGTGCATTCCGCGTGGCGGATCTCAAGTCCCTCCTTCGTCGCAGAGCCGCCACCCAATGACTAAGATGCGCGTCGTTTCCGGCATCAAGCCCACCGGCAACCTTCACCTCGGCAATTATTTGGGTGCGGTGAAGCAGTGGGTCGCGATGCAGGACCAGATTCAGGCGCAAGGCGGCGAGACGCTGTACTTCATCGCCGACCTGCACGGCCTGACGGAGTTCATCGCGCCGGCGGAGCTGACCGCCAACACGATCGAGGTCACGGCGACGATGATCGCGGCCGGCATCGATCCGGCGCGTTCGATCCTGTTCAATCAGGCGCGCGTCCCCGCGCATAGCGAGCTCAGCTGGCTGCTCAACAATGTCGCGCGGGTGGGCTGGCTGAACCGCATGACTCAGTTCAAGGACAAGGCGGGCAAGAACCGCGAGGGCGCCAGCGTCGGCCTGTATGACTATCCCGTGCTGATGGCAGCCGACGTGCTGCTCTACAATGCGACGCACGTACCGGTCGGTGAGGACCAGAAGCAGCACCTGGAACTCGCGCGCGACATCGCGACCAAGTTCAACACCGACTATGGCAGCGACCTCTTCACGCTGCCGGAGCCGCTGGTCAGCAAGGCTGCGCCGCGCATCATGAGCCTGCGCGATGCGTCGGCGAAGATGTCCAAGTCCAATCCGTCCGAACAGTCGGTCGTCAAGCTGGTCGACAGCGACGACACGATCGCCGACAAGTTTCGCAAGGCGAAGACCGATCCCGACCTGCTGCCCGCGACGCTCGCCGAGCTGGAAGGGCGGTCCGAGGCGCGCAACCTGCTGACGATCTTCGCCGCACTCGCCGACCGCGATGCGCAGGACGTGCTGAGCGAGTTCGCCGGCAAGGGCTTCGGCGCGTTCAAGCCGGCACTCGCCGACCTCGCGGTGGCGAAGCTTGGCCCGATCCGCGACGAGATGGTCCGCCTTCTCGACGACCGGGCGGCGATCGACGCCATCCTCACCACGGGCGCGGAAAAAGCGCGCAACCTCGCGGCGCCGGTACTCGCATCGGCGCAACGCGCGATGGGCCTCGTGATGTGAGAAGCGCGGGCCGCGGCGGCGACGCGGTCCCCTCATCGTGCCTTTCGGATGACCTCCGCGTAAATCCGCACGAGCGTTTCCAGGTCGTCGATCGCGACCGCCTCGTCGACCTGATGCATCGTCGCGTTGATCAGGCCGAATTCGACGGTGGGGCAAAGCTTCGACAGGAAGCGCGCGTCGGACGTGCCACCGGTGGTCGACAATTCCGGCTCCGCCCCGGTCGCGTCCAGGATCGCTGCGCTGACGATCGCGGTCAGCGTGCCGGGCTGCGTCAGGAACGCCTCTCCCGACACCTTGCCGCGTACTGTCGCGTCCGGAACCACGGCCTGCACCGTCGCGGTGACGCGCTCCAGCAGGCCCAGCCCGGTCTGCTCGTCGTTGAAACGGATGTTGAGGCGCGCCCGCGCCGCAGCCGGGATGACATTGTGCGCGCCATTGCCGACCGTGATGTCGGTGATCTCCAGGTTCGAAGGCTGGAACCAAGCGTTCCCCTCGTCCAGCGACAATGTATCGAGCGCCCCCAGCGCCCGGACCAGCTTCGGCACGGGATTGTCGGCGAGCTGGGGATAGGCGACGTGGCCCTGGCGGCCGGGCACCTCGATCCAGATATTGACCGAACCGCGCCTGCCGATCTTGATCATGTCGCCCAATCGTCGGACGGACGTCGGCTCGCCGACCAGGCACAGATCTGGCGCGACTCCGAGCTCGGCCATGCGGGCGATCAGCGCGGGCGTCCCATAGGTCGCGGGACCCTCCTCGTCACCGGTGATCAGAAGGCTGAGGGGCACGCTGTCCGTCACGCGGGCGGCAGCGGCCACAAAGGCGGCGACCGCGCCCTTCATATCGACCGCGCCGCGCCCGTACAGGAGGCCGTCGCGTATCGCGCCGCTCCATGGCGAGCCGGTCCAGCCTTCGCCGGGCGGCACGACATCGACATGGCCCGCAAAGGCGAGATGGCGGCCCGTCCCCTCCCGCGTCGCGATCATGTTCTCGACCGGACCATCGGGCGCTTCGCCGCAGACGAAGCGATCGACCGCGAAGCCGATCGGCACCAGCGCCGCCTCGAGCACGTCGAACACGGCGCCACGGGCCGGCGTCACGCTGTCCGCGCGCAGCAGCGCCTGCGCCAGCGCCAGCACGTCGATCCTCGGGCTCGTCACCGGATCGGCTGCTCGAACTGCTCGATCACCCAATCCTCTTCCTGCGCCCCGGCGATCCAGTCCTGCAGGAAGGGATGCTGGATCACGGCATCGAGATAGCTCGCCGCGAAGCGTGCGATCGGCAATTGATAGGTGAGGATGCGCGTCACCACCGGTGCGAACATGATGTCCGCCGCACTGAAGTCACCGAACAGATACGCCCCGTCGCCGCCGAAGCGCGCGCGCGCCTGCGCCCACAATTCCATGATCCGCTTCAGGTCGACGATAACGTCGTCGTCCGGACGCGTTGCCGGGAATTGCTGACGGATGTTCATCGGATGCTTGCGGCGGAGCGCGGTGAAGCTCGCGTGCATCTCCGCGGCCATCGAACGGGCCATGGCGCGGGCGCTGTCCTCCGCGGGCCAGAAGCGGTCGCGCCCGACCTTGTCGGCCAGATAGTCGACGATCGCCAGACTGTCCCACACCACGGCGTCGCCATCCCAAAGGATCGGCACCTTGCCGCTCGACGGGGCGAACTCCGCCCCCTCGCGCCGACGATCCCATTCGGCGTCGTAGAGCGGGACGACCACCTCTTCGAAAGGCAAGCCCGACTGCTTGCATGCCAGCCAGCCGCGCAGCGACCAGGAGGAATAGGCCTTGTTACCGATGATCAGCTTCATGGCCCCACGGGTAGCGGGGCCGGGCGGGGAGGTCTAGGAGGAGACCGCCCTTCCCACCGAGCCGAACCCCGTGGGAGCCGTCAGCCGATCGCTTCCAGCACCGCGGCGCGGAGTTCCGGGATCCCCATGCCGCCCTCGCTGGCGGTGGCGAGAATATCCGGATGCGCGGCCGGGCGCTTGCGGGCGTCGGCGGCCGTGCGGGCCACCACCTCCGCGAGATCCGTCGCCTTGACCTTGTCCGCCTTGGTCAGCACGAGGCGGTAGCTGACCGCCGCCTTGTCCAGCATGTCCAGTATCTCACGGTCGACATCCTTGATGCCGTGCCGCGAGTCGATGAGCACCAGCACGCGCTTCAGCACATCCCGTCCGCGCAGGTAATCGTTGACCAGGAAGCGCCATGTCCTGACCACGTCCTTCGGCGCCTTCGCGAAGCCATAGCCCGGCATGTCGACCAGCCGGAACAAGGGGGCGTCGCCGACGTCGAAGAAGTTCAGCTCCTGCGTGCGGCCCGGCGTGTTCGACGTGCGGGCGAGGCCGTTGCGGCCGGTCAGCGCGTTGAGCAGCGACGACTTGCCGACGTTGGATCGCCCCGCGAACGCCACTTCCGGTGCGACCGGATCAGGCAGGAACCTGAGGCCGGGCGCGGACTTGAGGAACGTCACCGGCCCGGCGAATGTCTTGCGCGCGACCTCGACCAGTTCGGGTGCGAAGCCGCCTGCGTCCTGCTCGCCCTCCGCTCCGGTGGTTGCATCCTCGCTCACTTGGCGATGACCGTCGTCTTCGCCGCGGCGGTCTTAAGCTCCGGATGCCGTGCGTAGAGGATCTGCTGCTGCAGGATCGCGAGGCAGTTGGAGGCGATCCAGTAGACCTGCAGGCCGACCGGATAGCTCGCCATCACGAACATCAGCACCCATGGGATGACCGCGAACACCTGCTTCTGCGTCTCATCCATCGGCGCCGGGTTGAGGCGGAACTGGAAGAACATCGAGATGCCGAGCACGATCGGCACCACGCCGATCGCCAGCATGTGCGGCGGGGTGAAGTTGAGGAAGCCGAACAGGTTGACCGGCGTCAGCGGATCCGGCGCCGACAGGTCCTTGATCCAGCCGAAGAAGGGCTGGTGCCGCATCTCGATCGTCAGCATCAGCACCTTGTAGAGGGCGAAGAACACCGGGATCTGGATCAGCGTCGGCAGACAGCCGGCGAGGGGGTTCGCCTTCTCCGTCTTGTACAGCTCCATCACCTTCTGCTGCATGACGACCTTGTCGTCCTTGTAGCGATCCTGGATCGCCTTCATCTTCGGCTGCAGCGCGCGCATCTTCGCCATACTGGCGAACTGGCGCTGGGCGATCGGGAACATCAGGCCGCGGATCGTCACCGTCAGCAGAATGATCGCGACACCGAAGTTGCTGACCATGCGGAATAGCCAATCGAGATAGGTGAAGATGGGCTTTTCGAGAATCTCGAACCAGCCCCAATCGATCGCCTTGTCGAACTTGGTGACGCCTTGCGCATTCTCGTAATGCTGGAGCAGCTTCACTTCCTTCGCCCCGGCGAAGAAGCGGCTCGACTGCGTCAGCGCCTGGCCGGGCGCGAGCACCTTGGGCGCGAAGGCATAGTCCGCCTGATAGAGCTGGCCCGACCCCGCACGGAACTGCCCGTCGAACTGGCTCCCCTGATCCGGCACCAGCGCGGTCAGCCAATATTTGTCGGTGAAGCCCAGCCAGCCGCCGGTGGAGGTGAAGCGCGTCGGCGCCTTGTCGACGTCCTTGAAATTGACGCCGTAATCCGCGCCGCCGTTATGCACGGACATCGGACCGGTGTGGATCTGCCACGTCCCCGGGTCCTTCGACACGCCGACGCGGCTGACATAGCCATAGGGAGCCACGGGCACGGGCGCGGTGCCGCCGTTCAGCACCGTCTGCGTGATCGTGAACATATAGCCGTCGTCGACCGACAGCTTGATCTGAAACCGCTGGCCGCGCGCATTGGCCGCCTGCAGCGTCACCGACTGGCCGGGCTTCAGCACGTTGCCGCTCGCCTGCCATACCGTGTCGGCCGCGGGCGGGCTCAGCCCCTCGTCGCGCCAGCCGAAGCCGGCGAAATAGCCGTCCTGCGCGCCCGCGGGCGACAGCAGGCGGATCGGCGGCGAGTTCTTCGCGATGGTTTCCTTGTACTTGACCAGCACCAGGTCGTCGATGCGCGCGCCCTTCAGGTTGATCGACCCCTTCAGCATCGGCGTGTCGATGGCGACCCGCGGGCTGTCCCGCAGCACGACGTCGCGGTTGCGCATCGCAGCGGGATTGTCGGCGGTCGGATCGGCCGACGGCTGCGGCAGGACCTTGGACTTGCCCTTCTCGATCTTCGTCACCGGCGGGTTCGCGACGGGGAAGAACTTCCCCTGGATCAGCGGCCAGGCGAACAGGATGAGCGCGGCAAGGACCGCGAACAGGACAAAATTCTGGCGTTCGTTGTTCAAGGTCCGACCCCAAATCTTACGGGACGGGATCGGGTCCGTACCCGCCCCAGGGATGACAGCGCGCGATCCGCTTCGCCGCCAACCAGCCCCCCTTCAGCGCGCCATAGCGGCGAAGCGCCGTGATTGCATAGGCTGAACAGGAGGGTTGGTAGCGACAGGACGACGGCAGCACGACCGACGGGCCGATCTGCCACAGGCGCACGAGGAAGATGAGCAGGCGGGCCGTCATCGCCGCCGCTTGGGCGGACGGGGGCCGCGCGCCGGCGCCGATTCGCCCCGCGCGATCTTGCCCAGCGCCTTGCCGAATTCGGTGCGCAGCGCGGCGAAATCGCGTTCGATCCCGCCCTCTCGCCCGATCAGCACATGGTCCGCACCGGCGATGCCCCCGTCAGGCAGCACCTCACGCGCCAACGCCCGCAAGCGCCGCTTCATGCGATTGCGGACGACGGCGTTGCCGATCTTCTTGGTGACGGTGAAGCCGACGCGGATCGTCGCGTCACCGTCGTCGCGGGGGCGCACCAGCAGGACGAAGCCCGGCATGGGCGCGCGCAGGCCCGCATTCGCCGCCACGAAGTCGCGGCGGCGGGTCAAGGTCGCGATTACGCCGACAGCTTCTTGCGGCCGCGCGCGCGACGCGCCCGGATCACCGCCCGGCCGCCCACCGTCGCCATCCGCGCACGGAACCCGTGGCGACGCGCACGCACCAGGTTGCTCGGCTGAAAGGTCCGCTTCATCGTTCATTCCTCGAGTACGTCGAAATAGAAAATGGCCACCACGAAGGGCGGCCGGATGGTCGGGGCGCTTACCCGCAAGCCCGGTCCAAGTCAACGCGCGGGTCACCGTGACCGCGCCGCCTTGTCGCGGGCGTGGCGACGCAGGGCCGAGCGGCGACGCATCGCGCGGTCGACCAGGGCGCCGGTCCGCGGCCAGCGGCGCTTGAGCCGCACGAAATGGACCTGCGCCGTGCGGGAATTGCGCAACACGAGCACCAGGCCGCCCGCGAACAGGAAGATTCCGCCGGGTCCCGGCAGCGGCGCGACGATCCCGGCGCCGACGATCAGCAGCACGCCGCCGCCCAATTGGATCAGGCGAAGGGCGGGGTGACGCTGTTTGGGGTGGGCGGACATGCTGACGCTCATCTGGCGAGGGTGTATTGCAAACGCAAGTCGCCCCGGCGGGCCGGAGCGGGCGACGCGCCCGTGTACAGCGCCGAAAAATCCGATATGAACACAAACCGGCTGGGGAGGGTTATGGCCGCGATCGTTCGGACAGTGGCGTATCTGGGGCTCGAGGCGCGCGGCGTCGAGGTGCAGGTGCAGCTGATCCCCGGCCTCCCCGGCTTCCATGTCGTCGGGCTGGCCGACAAGGCGGTCGGCGAAAGTCGGGAACGCGTGCGCGCAGCGGTCGCCGCGCTCGGCCTTGCGCTCCCGCCCAAGCGGATCGTCGTCAATCTGTCGCCGGCCGACCTGCCGAAGGAGGGATCCCATTTCGACCTGCCGATCGCGCTCGGTCTCCTGGGCGCGATGGGGGTGCTCGATGTCGAGGCGCTGGGCGATTATGTCGTCGTCGGCGAACTCGGGCTGGACGGACGGATCGCGCCGTCGCCGGGCGTATTGCTCGCCGCACTCCATGCGGGCGGGGAAGGGGCGGGGTTGATCTGCCCCGCGGCGCAGGGTGCCGAAGCGGCCTGGGCAGGCTCGGTGGAGGTGCTCGCCGCGCCCGACCTCCTCGCGCTCATCAATCACTTCAAGGGCCATGGCCTGCTGGCCGCGCCGCAGCCCGGCGGGATCGATGTACCCGCGCCGGGTCCCGACCTGGCACAGGTCAAGGGCCAGGAGGTCGCCAAGCGGGCGCTGGAGATCGCCGCGGCGGGCGGACACAACCTGCTGATGATCGGCCCGCCTGGTGCGGGCAAGTCGCTGATGGCGGCGTGCCTGCCCGGTATCCTGCCGCCGCTCGACGCGGCGGAGGCGCTGGAGGTGTCGATGGTCCAGTCGGTCGCCGGCACGCTCGCCGGCGGTCGACTGACCCGCGCGCGCCCGTTTCGCAGTCCGCACCACAGTGCCTCGATGGCGGCGCTGACCGGCGGCGGCCTGCGCGTCAGGCCGGGGGAGGTCAGCCTCGCCCATCTTGGCGTGCTGTTCCTCGACGAACTGCCGGAGTTCCAGCGCGCGGTGCTCGACTCGCTGCGCCAGCCGCTCGAGACCGGGACGGTCAGCGTCGCACGCGCCAATGCGCACGTCACCTTTCCGGCGCGGGTGCAGTTGGTCGCGGCGATGAACCCCTGCCGCTGCGGCCACCTGGGCGATGCTAGCCTCGCCTGCGCCCGGGCGCCCCGCTGCGCCGCCGAATATCAGGCGAAAGTGTCGGGTCCGCTGCTCGACCGCATCGATCTGCACGTCGAGGTCGCGGCGGTGACGGCCGCCGATCTCGTCCTGCCGCCGCCAACCGAGGGGTCAGCGGAGGTCGCCGCGCGGGTCGCCGCAGCGCGAGCCATTCAGCGTGATCGGTATGTAGGGACGAGCGTGCGAACCAATGCTGAAGCGGATGGCAATTTGCTGGAGCGGGTGGCCGTTCTCGACGAGCCGGCCCGCAAGCTGCTCGCGCAAGCGGCGGAAGCAATGCGGCTTTCGGCTCGCGGCTTCCACCGCGTGATTCGTGTGTCACGCACAATCGCCGATATTGCAGGAGCGGAAACAATCGGGCGTGTTCATGTGGCGGAAGCGCTCAGCTATCGTCGTCGCGCGCCAACGAACTGAGACGGGAGGGAACCTGTGTGTGGATTCAGTGAAAGCTACTTCAGCGTGACTGCCGCTAACGAAGCTGCGGCTGTGAGCCATGTCACCGCCCGGGGCTTCCCACCGTCGCGGATAGAGCGAAATGACGATGGCATCTCTGTGCTGGTCTTTGCGCCCTTGCCCGACGATAGGATGTCGGGTCTCGCACAAGCGCTGCCTGTCCATCTGAGCGCGAAGATCGCTATTGTTGGCGGCCCATTGTTTGAATGACCCCAATTTGAAAACGGGTGCCATCCTCGACCGCATCGACCTGCACGCCGAGGTCGCGGCGGTGACGGCCGCCGATGTGATGCTGCCGCCGCCGGCCGAGGGGTCGGCCGAGGTCGCGGCGCGGGTCGCGCAAGCCCGCGCCGTCCAGTCGCGGCGCTATGTCGACCAGCCGCCACGCACCAACGCGGAGGCGGACGGCGCGTTGCTGGAGGCGGTGGCGACGCCAGACGACGCCGGCCGCAGGCTATTGGCGCAGGCGGCCGAAGCGACTCGCATGTCCGCGCGCGGTTACACGAGGGTCCTCCGCGTGGCGCGGACCATCGCCGATCTCGCCGGCAGCGATACGGTGTCGCGCCTGCATGTCGCCGAAGCGCTGAGCTATCGACGCCGGCCGCCCGCCGCGTGAGTTCGCGGACGCGTACCGCTTGCCGTGTGCCGTCTCATCGGCTACCGGGCGCATCTTCGCTGCCCCTGTGGCGAAATTGGTAGACGCATTCGACTCAAAATCGAACGCCGCAAGGCATGCTGGTTCGAGTCCGGCCAGGGGCACCACTCTCGTCAGATCGCGCCCATAAAGGGCGAGACTGGGTGCCTCAGGC
Source organism: Sphingomonas beigongshangi (assembly GCF_016820445.1). GTDB lineage: Bacteria > Pseudomonadota > Alphaproteobacteria > Sphingomonadales > Sphingomonadaceae > Sphingomonas > Sphingomonas beigongshangi. Next base: position 155,444 of record NZ_JADHDT010000003.1, on the reverse strand, counting down.
AGGTGCCGAGCACGACGGCGGCCGAATTACGGCTTGACCTGTTGGAGAATGTTGCTCAAATGTTCTTCCCGCACGGATTGCGGGGCGGCATGACGTACATACCGGACGGCGAAAGACGGCGCGCCTTTTCAATATGGCTGCGGACCGGCAGATTTCCGTTTGTAACAAACGCGGATGGGGTCGAACTCAAGTTCAACCCTTGGCACGATCCGGGCACGGGCCGTTTCACTTTTGTCGGCGCCGGACAGCGTCATGGCCAGTGGGGGGACGGCGGCTTTCCAGGTGGTGGTGGCGGTAGGGGCGGCGGTGGCGGCGCGACTGGTTCAGGCGATTGGTCGGCTGATTTGTCCCGGCGGAAACCGCAAAATCCGGCAAGGGGTCGCACGCCGAAGGTCCCGGCGCAGACTGCCGCGTCAGCCGACCATGCGGCGTCGATCAAGTCATCCGCTCACGAGCCTTTCCCTGAAGGCACCTGGACGAGTGGCGGATTCGTCGGCGGTGGCGGCGGTAGCTTTCGTGGAGCGGGAGCATCAGGAACGTGGGGGGTGCCCGATCCGAAACGGCGTCCATCTCCTTCACCGGGGTCGGCGACGGCCGGTGCGTCTTCGGATCGGGTCGCCGCGACCCATGGAACTACCGCACGGCTCGCGAGCACGCCGAGCGAAGAGTTCGTACGGTCGTTCGCAACGGCTATGCCTATCAGATCGAGGCGCGCGGGCGGACGCGGCGCGTATCCGGTACGTTGACGATTGCCGAATCGCCACGCCGCTCTCGAACTTCACAGCGTCAGGCGGGCGGAACAGAGCGTCGCGCGAGCGATGACGGCGGCCATTACATCGCTGTGCGCTTCGACGGTCCGACCGACGCGTTCAACCACTTCGCGCAGGATAGGCATTTCAACCGGGGGGCTACCGTCTGCTCGAGGATGAATGGGCGAGGGACAAGCGTTTCGGACGGGCGGTAACGGTAAAAATCGTTCCCAAGTTCGGCGGCAAGTCCGTGCGACCATCGACGATCAATGTGTGGTGGACGGTCGATGGCAGGGAAAAGAGTGCGAAATTTTGCAATGAACGATCGGAGAATCGCCGTGGCTGAAACCGAGTCGGAACGTCTGCTGCAGGAGATCGGCGGATTGCTGATGGAGGACAGCGAATATCCGTCGCAGCCTACGCTGCTCTACGCCCAACTCGATCACAACATGGTCGGAGACTCTATTTTCAAGGACCTAGGTAATCAAATTCTCTATCGGCGGTCTTTAGACGAAAGCTTGATGTATGCGCTTCTTGATCTGTGGGAGGCGCAGGAGGAGCGCGATCGGTGGTCGGAACTGGAATACGTGTTGCGCGATGGCAAATTTGAGGTCGCCTATTTTTATCCTGACGACATCGATCCAGAGGAAGACGTGCTCGAGCGCCGCGAGCGTGCGCTGCGGCGGCATTTCGGAGATAAGCCCATCGTCTATCCACCGTTGCTACTGGAGGACGAAGATCCAGGCTACGATCTGTAGGTTACGCCCTGGCGAGCATTTTGCGGGCAACCGGCATTTTCCAGTGGCTTGCGTGCCCGGCTTTGTCCTCTGCGGGGCATTATTTTCGATACGGCGAAGACATCGGCGATGCCGGCCGAGCCGGATTGGACGTCGCGGGCGGACGGGCGTCGTATCATGGCGGCGGCGACGACGCGCCCGGCACGTGTCGCCTCGCCACAATTCTCAAATCCCGGCAGGGTCCACGTTCGGCGCGGGCGGGCAACATCCGCAGGTCTCAGGCTGCATGGTTCCGGCGCGCGATAGATAAGCGATCGGACGCGACGAAAACTGACGAACGGGACTGGACGAACAGCGTTGTCGATGCGTTATGAACGCGTCGCGGCGGGCAATGCAGTTTCGTGCTCGTCACACGACCCCGTCGCGACACCCGGCATCGTGGATCCGTAACCCCGGCCCGTCGCCCCGCCCGCACTTGTCGAACGTAAGGGCCATGGCCATATGCCGCTTCGGTACGGCGGTTGCGGGTTTCCCCCCGGTGCTCCCGTCGTGCCACCCGTCTGCGACATCCGGCTGATCGGGTTCGCGACATATTGCGACACTTTGCACGTCCTGGCTGACAATCGGGCGCAACAAAGCGCAGCTAGCGCTTCCGTCCGGGACGATATGGCCATATGGGGCAGGCAATGGACACGCCGCTGCGCGGCTTTTGTATGGGGTTTGCGATCGGGGCGGCGCTGGTGCTGCTCCGCGCGACGATCGGGGCAGGTGAGATGTCGGCAAAGCCGGTTTCGTTCTGGATGTATGTGCTGGCTGGCGCGGTGATGATCATCGCCTCGACGATCGCCATGCCCTTCCTCAGCCCGCGCAAATCGGGTCGCGCCTGATCGCGCTGCGACGGCACGCCGTCGCGTCGTCGTTCGGCCCGGGGCGGGACCTTCGCCGTGAGGGCGTACCGGGATCAAACCGGTACGCCCTCGGGAATACGCGCTGGCGCCTTAGGCCTTCACGTGCTGCGAGATGTACTTGTTCATCTCGAACATCGTGACCTTGTCCTTGCCGAACACCTTCTTCAGCTTGTCGTCGGCGAGGATCTCGCGCTTGTTCTCCGGGTTCTGCAGGTTGTTGGACTTGATATAGTCCCACACCTTGCTGATCACCTGGCTGCGCGGCAGCTTCTCGTTGCCGACGACGGCACCGAGCTCGGCCGAGGGCTGAACGGGGGCGTGGATGCCGCCGGTCTTGGTAGTGGTAGCCATCGCATTCCTTCCTGTTTCGCCCGGTCCATCGCCGGGCGGAGCGATTCACGCCTTCTTGAGCGCCCCCGCCTTGTGCGCCGCCTTTCCGCCGTTGTCACTCTCTACAATATATTGCGGGTCGTCCTTCGACGCACGGACGGTGTGGTCCTTGATCTTGGTGTCCTTCGTCACCTTCTTCTCGACCTTGCCGTGGGCGGTGCCGCCGTGGCTCTTCCAGGTCACCGTGTCGCCGGCCTTCAGGTTCGCTGCCATGTCCGTTCCTCCTGTTGGGTGAGGGTGACAGCGCGCGAACGGCCCGCGGGTTGCGTCCCGCGGGCCGCCGCACCGGCCGGGATCAGAACTTGAACCCGGCGGCGACGCCGTAGCGACGCGGTTCAATGGTGAAGATGTTGGTGTACAGACCCGACGACTGGTCGCCGACCGCCTGGCCGGTGATGGCATTGTTGTCGGTCAGGTTCTGCACGAACGCGCGCAGGTACAGCCGGTCGCCCGGCGCGTTGACCTGCACCTGTGCGTTGACGACCTCGTAGCCCGGTACGCGGTCGATGTTCATGTTGAACACGCTCGCGTAGAAATTGCCGGTGTAGTTCAGGTCCGCGCGCGGCACGATGGTCCAGTCGCCCGCGACCGGGATCGTATATTGCGCACCGACCGCGAACTTGTACGTCGGCGCCTGGGGCAGCTTGTTGCCGTTCAGGCTGACGCCGACGCCATCGGTGACGGTGAAGGGCAGCGCGCCGCTGGGCACGCCGAACAGGGCGCGCAGCGGCGCCGACGGATTGGCGGCGGAGGCGGCGAGCGCCGAGCATATGCCGAAGGCGCCGGTGGTGCCGGTGCCCGGCACGGCGGTGGGCGCCCGCAGGCCGATGGCGCTGTTGACCGCCGCGACATAGCCGTTCGCCGCCGCCGCGCCGCCCGCGGTGGGAATGACGACGCAGTTGGAGGCGTTGGTGATATCCTTGATGATCACCGTGTCGGTGCGACCGCCCGACGGCAGGCGCGGGTTGATCAGCTGCTTGTCGCCGGTGATCTGCGTCTTCAGCGCGCTCATGTTCATGTTGACGACGAAGCGCGGGGTCGGGCTGATGATCGCCTCTGCCTCCAGACCGTAGATGTTGGCATCGACATTGTCGTTGACCGCGGTGCGCGCGACGATCCGGCTGAGCTGCAAGCCCTTGTACTTGTAGTAGAAGCCGGTGACGTTGAGGCGTAGCGCACCGTGGCCGAAGCTGTTCTTCGAACCGATCTCGAAGGCATCCACCTGCTCGGGTGCGAAGGCCTGGGGCACGGTGAAGGTCGCCGGCAACGGCGGATTGATGCCACCCGACTTGTAGCCGCGCGAATAGGACGCATAGAGCAGGTTGTCGGGCGTGATCTTGAAGTCGAATACCGCGCGGCCCGTCAGCCGGCCGAACGCGACCTGGCGGACCGCATAATCCTGCACGCCGGCGGTCGTCGGATCGAAATCGGTCGAGGCGTAATTCAGGCCGCCGTTGATGCTGGTGGCGTTGTACGGCGTCAGCACGTTGAGTGTCAGGTTGCGCGCCTGCACGTATTTGTCGTCATGATTGTAGCGCAGGCCGAGCGTCAGCTTGGCGCGCGAGCTGACCTCGAAATAGGTCTCGCCGAACACCCCCCAGGATTTCAGCCGGAAATAGGGCGTGTCGTTGCGATAGAAGGGCGAGGCGAGGAAGGCGTTGCCGCCGACCCCCGGAATGGCCGCCGACGAGGCTGCGCCAAGGATGCCGGACGCATAATCCAGTCCAAAGGCGTTGACGAAATAGTCGTTGTTTCTGCTGCGATTGTCCAAATAGATCCCGCCGAGCAAGAAGTTGAACGGCCCGTCGAAGCTGCTGTCGACATGCGCCTCCGCGGAGATCTGGCGGCTGGTGATGCGCGAGCGGTCGAAGTCGAGGCTTTGCGGATAGCAGCCGATGCTCGCGCCGCCGTAGACGCCCAGATTGTTGGGGTCGGGCGCCGATTGGCAGACCCCGCCGGCCGGCCCGTTCGGAATCAGCGTCTGGCGCACGCCGTTGAGGAACGCGAACGGGCTGCCCGCCCGACCGAGCGCGTTGAGCTGCGCCAGGCCGGGGTTGTTGGCCAGCGACCCTTCCACGGCGAGGTTGTAATCGACCGTGCTGTCCACGGTGTTGCGCGCGTAGCCGCCCGTGAAGTTGAAGTTCACCCGGCCGAAATCGTGGAATATCTTGGCGGTATATTGCTCCTCCTCGGCGAAATAGGTCGGCGTGTAGTCGACGCGGACGGTTCGCACGTCGGTCGGATTGATCACGCTGGCATAGGGATCGGTGCCGTAGAGGCTCTGCAGCGCGAAGCGACCGAGCGCCGGATTGTTGACGTTGAAGAATTCGGTGGACGTCAGCACCGCGGCCAGCGTCGAAAGGCCGTTCGTCGTCTCGAAGCCCTTGGTGTCGGGCAGGCAGCCGAGCACGCCGGTCGGGTCGCGATGGCAGAGCTGCTTCTGGATGCGGCTGCGATTGTCGCGCTCGTGGAAATAATAGCCGATCAGGTCCACGCGCGTGTCGCTGGAGGGTGCCCAGGACAGCGTGCCGCGCACCGCATAGAGATCGCGGTCGTCGATCCGCCGATTGTCGTAGGTATTGAGGGTATAGCCGTCGCGCTTCAGATAGGTGCCCGCGACCCGGATGCCGAGCGTGTCGCCGATCGGCAGGTTGAACATGGCCTGCGCGCGTTTCGAACCGTAATTGCCATATTCGAATTCGCCGGCGGCGTGGATGGCGGTGAGATCGGGCTTGGCGGTGATGAAATTCACCACGCCGGAGGTCGCGTTGCGTCCGAACAGCGTGCCTTGCGGGCCGCGCAGGACCTCGATGCGCTCAAGATCGAAGAATTCCGTCTCGAACAGCCGCGTCGTCGTCAGCGGCATGTCGTTGACGTGGATGCCCGTCGCGGTGTCGCACGATGTGCCGACGCAAAGATCGCCGATGCCGCGGATCGTGAAGCTGGAGGTGGTGAAGCCCGTCTTCGTATAGGTGATCGAGGGCAGCGACTGCTGTAGCGCGACCGGATTGACGATCTGCTGCTTCTGAAGATTGTCGGCTGTGAAGGCGCTGACCGCGATCGGCACGTCCTGCAGCCGTTGCGACTGGCGCTGCGCGGTGACGATGATGTCGCCCAGGCTGGCCTGGGAGTCGGTGGTCGTGCTCGACGGCGCCTCCTGTCCCGGGCCGTTGGTCGGCGCGCCATTCTGCGCGCTGGTCGTGTCGGCGGTCTGCGCGGCGGCGGGCACCGCGGTCGCCAGAATGATGGCGGTCGCGGCAAGCAGGCGATATTTGATCACGGTGGCACCCTCCCAAGGAACGCCGCCCGCTGGTCTGATGCCCGCGATCCGGCACAACATCCGTTATGTCGCAGGGTGTTATCCTGAGTTTCGCCAGTCAAGCGGCATAGGTGAAGATAATTACGTATGCGTCCGGGAAGCCACATCCTCTGGAACCGTTGCGGGATCGTACCTATTGTCCGGAGCCGGCGCTCGGCCGGCTGACGAAGGATCTCGATGTATGACCGACACCGGAGATACGCCGGACGATGGCGATCTGGTGAGCCAGACCAGCGACGCGGCGATCCCCGCGGAGGTTGCGGAAGCCGTGCGAACGTTGATCCGCTGGGCGGGCGACGATCCGACGCGCGAAGGCCTGGTGGATACGCCGCGACGCGTCGCGAAGGCGTGGCGCGAATATTGTGCCGGCTACGCCGACGATCCCGCGCATCACCTGTCCCGCGTGTTCGAGGAGGTCGGCGGCTATGACGAGATCGTGCTGCTGCGCGACATCCCGTTCCAGTCGCATTGCGAGCACCATATGGCCCCGATCATCGGCAAGGCGCACATCGCCTATCTGCCGAAGGATCATGTCGTCGGCATCTCCAAGCTCGCGCGCGTCCTCCACGCCTATGCCCGGCGCCTGCAGGTGCAGGAGCGACTGACGGCGGAAGTCGCCGATTGCATCTGGACCCACCTGAAGCCCCAGGGTGTCGCCGTGGTGATCGAGGCGAGCCATGCCTGCATGACCGCGCGCGGCGTCCGTACCCCGGGCGTATCGATGACGACGAGCCGGATGATGGGTGTCTTCCGCGACGACGAGCGCAGCCGCAAGGAAGTGTTGGCGCTCATCGGTCTGACGCGGGCGTGAGCGAACGGCCGCGAGGCTGGGTGCTCGTGACCGGCGGCGCGAAGCGGCTGGGGGCCGCGATCGCCCGCGCCTGTGCGGAGGCCGGCTGGCGCCCGGTGATCCATTTCCGCGAATCGGCGGATGAGGCCGCGACGGTGGCGGCTGCGCTCGGCGGCGTGCCCGTGCGGGGCGACCTGGCCGATACGGCGGACGTAGAGACGCTCTTCGCCCGCGCGCGGCTCGCGACGGGCGCTCCGATCGCCGCGCTCGTCAACAGCGCGTCGCGCTTCGCGTTCGACCGGCCGGAGGCGATCGATCCCGGCTTGTCGGCCGAGCTGCACGCGATCAACGCGGTCGCCCCGGCGATGCTTGCCGCAGCGCTCGCGGCGCAGGAGGATCTGGACGAGGGGGTGGTCGTCAATCTGCTCGACCAGAAGCTCGCCAACCCGAACCCCGATTTCTTCTCTTACTCGCTCAGCAAATATGCACTGGCGGGTGCGACGACGATGCTGGCGCAGGCGCTCGCACCCCGCGTCCGCGTCAATGCCGTCGCGCCCGGCCTTACCTTGCGCAGCGGCGACCAAAGCGAGGAGGAATTCGACACGGTATCGCGTCGCAACCTGCTGGAGCGCCCCGTCGGCGCGCAGGCGGTGGCGGACGGTGTCGTCTATCTGCTCGGCGCGCGCAGCGTGACCGGTCAGACGCTGTACGTCGATTGCGGTCAACGCTTCCTCAAGCGAGACGGCGACGTGATGTTCGAGGGGCGAGGGGGCGGCGGGAATGGCTGAATTCACGACGATCCTCAAGGGGCTCGAGGTCATGATGCGCCTCGGCATCCATCCGCAGGAGGCGGTGCCGCAACGCGTCATCCTGTCGGTATGGATGACGGTCGACTATCCCGATCCGCCGCGCGCCGACCGGATCGCGGAGGTGCTCGACTATGACTTCGTGCGCGACGGCATCGTCGCCCTCGCCGACGGCGCGGGATTCGATCTGCAGGAGACGCTGGTGGAGGCGGTCGCGGCTTTGTGCCTTTCCGATCCGCGCGTCCGCCGGGTGCGGGTGCGGTCGATGAAGCCCGACATCTATCCGGATGCCGGTGTCGGATGCGAGATCGTCCGCACGCGCTGAACCACCGCCGGTTCCCCCGGCCGCAGGCGCATGATAGCCACGTCGCGATCGGCACGGAGGACGGGATGAACGGCAGGCGCGGAACGTGGTGGCGATCGGCGGCGCTGATGATGACGATCGCCGTCGGGACGGGAACCGCCGGCGCCCAGACGATCATGACCCCCAAGGACGATGGCGCGGTCCTGCGCGCCCGGCTCGCGCCCGTGATGGATCCGCCGGGGCGGGCGATGCCGGCCGATGTCGCGGGCCTCGACGCGATGGTCCAGGCGCGCAGCTTCATCCCGCTGGGCAACCGGTTGATGGCCCCGAAGGATCTGGCGGCGATCGATCTCGACCTCAACTGGATGCAGGCCCGGCTGTTCGAGGGCGCGGGATTCTTCGTCGCTTATTCCTACATGCGCGCCTTGTGGGCGCTGGGCACGCATGTGCCCGCGGACCAGGGCGAAGGGCTGAAACAGAATGCGGCCGCCATGTTCCTCTACACGCTCAGCCTCGCGTCCGTCGACGGATCGCGCTGCGGCGACGTGACCGCGCCCGGCCATCGGCAGGATCAGCTGTTCCGGCAGGACGCCGACGTCCTCGCCTATCTGCGCGGCCTGCCGCCGCCCCGACGCGCGCAGGTGGGGACGATCGCCGTGTCGATCGAATCGGCGACGGCGGGCGTGCGGCGCGATGATCCCGTGCTGTGCAGCGGCGGCATGGAGGAGATGGAGGCCGGGCTGAAGGGGAATGGCAAGGCGCCGCTTCGCCAGGTGCCGAACGCGCCCGGCGTGGCCGGAAAGACCTATGCGGTGCCGCCGTCCCCGGCATACCGGCCGCGCTATGTCGCGGACGCGGTCGCGGAGCCGAAGCGCGTCGCGGCGCGGCAGGCACTGCCGACGATGCTGACCCGCCTTCTCGCCGCGCCCGGCGGCGGGGGCACGGCGCCCCCCTGATACCAGGCATTCGTCCGCGCTTTCCTCGCGCGGCCGTGCCTTCCGGCGACGATGTGATCGGATGGTCGGATCGATTGGAGGCCGGTCTCACGGCGCCGCCGAATCCACCGTGCCTCGTATCGCCGTAGCGTTTCGGCGCATCGGTCGCGGCGCACGCCGTCCGCCCGGCTGCCGGGTTGCAGGGTGCGGCGGTCCGATACGCCGCGCGGCGGGACGAGATCGCCAATCAGCGGGGACGGATCGGCTGCGCGGCTGCGGGCCGGCCTAAAGTCTTTTCGGGAGCCGTGCCGCCGCGAGGGCGCTGCCCCGCCCATTCGCAACGCTGCCCGGGGCGCGACCATGCCGCGCCTCCCGATGGCGGTCCCGCCTGGCCCTAGCCGTGCGCCTGTCGCGCGGCCGCGTGGCGGGCGGCATGGTCGAGCAGCGCGTCGAGATCCGCGCGCGCGATGTCGAAGCTTTCGTGCATGTCATCGAGTGCCGCGTCGATGTCGCCGGCCTGGAAGTGCGATGGCGCGGGGGCCACCGGCGCCACGACCGCGCGATGGGGATAGCTGTGCCGCCCGGTGCGGTGGAAGGCGATCGCCAGCATCGCCAGCACGACGGAGTTGAGCGCGACCGGCAGCAGCGCGAAGGCGAAGCCCGCGGCGTGCACCGCCGGACCGCCGATGACGGCGGTCAGCGCCGCCGCGCCGCCGGGCGGGTGCAGGCATCGCAACAGCGACATAGCGAGGATCGCGCCGCCGACCGCCACGGCGGCCGCGACCGTCACGTCGGGAATCAGGCGCCAGGCGGCGACACCGACCACGGCGGACGCGGTATTCCCGCCGATCACCGACCATGGCTGCGCCAAGGGACTGGCGGGGACGGCGAAGGCGAGAACCGCGGATGCGCCGAGCGGCGCGACGATGATCGGAAGGTCCGCGGCGCCCAGGTGCAGCCGGCCGCAGATGAGCATGGTCAGCCCGATGCCGATCGTCGCGCCCAGGCACGCGAGCAGACGGTCGGGCAGGGATCCGCCCGCGAGGATCGGCTTGAACAGGCGCATGACCCGCCGTGGCCGAATTCTACCCGGCCCGTCAACGCGAAGCGTGATCTATCCCTTACTAGGGTCGCCTTGCGCATCGCGGGGCGCCGGTGCGCCTTCCATCAGCCAGGCCATGGCCGCCGCTTCGCTGTCGAATACCGCGCGCTTGTCGTCCGAGATGCGTTTGGCCTGAAGCGCGTGCAGCTTGCTCGCGACGATCATCGCGATCCGACACGACGGTGAGTCAGGGCGTACCATCTTCGCGAATTCCGCGACCACATTCTGCGGCAGCAGGTTCTTTTCGCGCATGTCGATCAACGTGCGCAGGTGGCCGTGGCGCGTTCCCGACGCGAGCATTTTCCGCAGCGTCGTGGCGACGTCGGCCGCGAAGCGCTCGGTTATATCGGTGTCCCAGTCGCCGCGCAGCGTCAGTCGCAGGAATTCGCCGGGTGCGTCGAAGTCGATGGAATAGGTCGGGCGTGTCATGAGGGCATCATGACACGCCAAGACAAATGAAGAGTTAATCCAGAACGGACTTTTGTGCGTTATTTGCGGCGCTTAGCACGGCACGCACGCTGGCGGTCGCGATGTCCGTGTCGAGGCCGACGCCGAAGACGGTTCGGCCGTCGGGCGTGCGGCATTCGACATAGGCGGCGGCCTGCGCGTCCGCGCCGTGGCCGATCGCATGTTCGCTATAATCGACGACGTCCAGGCTGGGTCCGGTCGTTTCGGCAAGCGCGGCGATGACGCCGGAGATGAGACCATTGCCGCGCCCCGCGATGCTACGCTCCTCGCCGTCGACGGCGACCCGGCCGATGAACAGCCGATCGCCGGCGCTGCCGCTCTCCTCATAATCGCGCAAAACGAACCGGTCGTCGTCGCGCGGCAGGTAGGTCGCCTCGAATCGCCCCCAGATGTCGGCGGCGCCGAGCTCGCGGCTGGTCTCGTCCGCGAGCTGTTGCACGTGGCGGCTGAAATCGGCCTGCAGCCGCTTGGGCAGCTTCAGGCCCTTGTCCTGCTCGATGATCCAGGCGACGCCGCCCTTGCCGCTCTGCGAGTTGACGCGGATGACCGCCTCGTAGCTGCGACCGAGGTCGGCCGGGTCGATGGGCAGGTAGGGTACCTGCCACAGATCGTCGTTGCGTTGCGCCTGCGCCGCGAACCCCTTCTTGATCGCGTCCTGGTGGCTGCCGGAGAAGGCGGTGAAGACGAGATCACCGGCATAGGGCGTCCGCGGGTGGACCGGGATGCCGGTGCAATGCTGCACCATGTCGACGATGGCGTCGATGTCCGACAGGTCGAGCGCCGGGTCGACGCCTTGCGTGTACATGTTGAGCGCGACCGTTACGAGGTCGCAGTTGCCGGTGCGCTCGCCATTGCCGAGCAGGCATCCTTCGACGCGGTCGGCGCCGGCCATCAGCCCGAGCTCCGCCGCCGCGACGCCGGTGCCGCGGTCGTTGTGCGTATGGAGGGAGATGACGACCGTTTCGCGGTTCGGAATGTGGCGCCCGAACCATTCGATCTGGTCGGCATAGACGTTCGGCGTCGCGCATTCGACCGTCGCGGGCAGATTGAGGATCAGCGGGCGCTCCACCGTCGGGCGCAGCACATCCATCACGGCCGCGCATACCTCCACCGAAAAGTCGAGTTCCGCGGTGGAGAAGGTTTCCGGGCTGTATTCGAAATGCCATTCGGTGTCCGGGTAGCGGGCGGCCTGGTCGCGCAGCACCTTGGCGCCTTCGACGGCGATCGCCTTCACCTCGTCGCGCGTCATACCGAACACGATCTTGCGCCAGGCCGGCGAAACGGCGTTGTAGAGATGGACGATCGCCTGTTTCGCGCCCTGAAGGCTGGCGAAGCTCGTCTCGATCAGGTCGCGGCGCGACTGGGTCAGCACCTGGACGAAGACGTCGTCGGGAATGCGGTCCTGCCGGACCAGTGCGCTGATGAAATCGAACTCAGTCGCCCCGGCGGACGGGAAGCCCACCTCGATCTCCTTCAGGCCCAGCTTGCAGAGCAGGTCGAAGAAACGCCCCTTCTTCTCCGCGTCCATCGGATCGATCAGCGCCTGGTTGCCGTCGCGCAGATCCGTGGAGAGCCAGCGCGGCGCCCGGGTGATCGTGTTGCCGGGCCACTGCCGGTCGGGCAGGTCGACGGGCGGGAAGGGGCGGTATTTGGTCGAGGGCGTGCGGAGCATGATCGGGTCCCGGCTCTGGGCCGCCGCGGTGGACTCCGCGCGCGGCGCTATGTGGCGCTGAAGCGGATTCGGCCCTTAAGGGAAGCGCGCCTGTGCACTGCCGCCCTTAAGGGCGGATAAGTCGAAGGAAGGCGCGCAGGTCGGTCATCTCGTCCGCTCGTTCATGCCGCCCGATCCGGCCCGTGTCCAGCGATGATGTCGGGTCAAGCGACGCTTTGCCGCCAGCCTTTATTAACCCTTTGATCCTAGGAAGGGGCGGACACGGGCGGGGGCTTGTTGATCCACGGTAGGAAAGGCCCGACGCCATGCGCCAGCTCGTCTATATCAGTACCCTGCGGCGTGGCGAGTCGGTCGATGCCGAACAGATCCTCGCGCAATCGCGGCGCAACAACGCGCGTGACCGTGTGACCGGCCTCCTGTTCTTCGACGGCAAGCGGTTTCTGCAGGCGCTGGAAGGCGAGGAGGGGGCGGTCAATGCCGCCTTTGCGCGCATCCAAGCGGACGCACGGCACTATGCGCTCGTGGTGCTTTCCAATCGCACGATCGCGTCCCGCGAATTCGGCGAATGGGCCATGGCCTATGCGAAGCCGGGAGAGGCCGCCGACGCGCTGGATCGCGTGGTCCGTCTGACGGCGGAGGCGGACGCCGGCGTGCGCGCGACGTTCGAGGGCTTCGCCAAGGTGCGCCGGGCGGCCTGAACCGCACCGGCGCAGCAGGGGCGAACGTTAGGCCGTGAAGGCGGCGTGGATGTGCAGCTTCACGGTGTCGGAGACGACCGGTGCATAGGCGCCGACGCCGAAGTCGCTGCGCTTGATCGTCGTCGTGCCGTCGAAGCCGAAATTGAGCTTCTTGTTCATCGGATTGGTACCGGCACCGACGAAGGTCGCGTCGATCGTCACCGGCCTGGTCTGGTCCTTGATCGTCAGATTGCCCGTGATCGTCGCCTTGTTTCCGCCGCGCGGCGTTACCGAGGTCGAGACGAAACGGGCGGTCGGGTAGGTCGCTGCGTCAAAGAAATCCTTCGACTGCAGGTGCTTGGCAAACGGCGCCGCGGTGACGCTGAGCTGATCGATCTGGAAGGTCACGTCGACCTTCGCAGCGGCAGGCTTGGCGGGGTCGATGGTGATCGAGCCGGCCGACGCGCCGAACATGCCCTCCAGCACCGAGAAGCCCATGTGGTTCACTTCCCAGGCGACCTGCGTGTGGAAGGGATCGACCTGATAGGTGCCGGCGGGCACCTTGGCGCTCGGCTGGCCGGGCTGACCCGGTGCGGTCGGGATGATCTGTGCGATCGCGGGAACGGCGGCCGTGGCGAGCACGGCGGCGAGGATAAGGCGCATGGATGGTCTCCCCTGTTGGATGGCCGGGGTTTGACCATAATGTCCGCCCGACGAAAAGCGCCGGAACGGAAACGCTTGGTTGCGCCACCCTCACCCTGGTCGTGCCCGCGGGCGTGGACCCGCGGGACAGGCGAGGGTGGCCGGCCCCGTCAGTTCTTCGCCTTGTCGACCAGCTTGTTCGCTCCGATCCACGGCATCATCGCGCGCAGTTCGGCACCGGTCTTTTCGATCGGATGCGCCTGCGCCGCCTTGCGCGCGGCCTTCAGTTCCGGCTGGCCGGCACGATTGTCGAGGACGAAGTTCTTGACGAAGCGACCCGACTGGATGTCGGCGAGCACGCGCTTCATCTCGGCCTTGGTGTCATCGGTGATGATGCGCGGGCCGGTGGTGATGTCGCCGTATTCGGCCGTGTTGCTGATCGAATAGCGCATGTTGGCGATGCCACCCTCATAGAGCAGGTCGACGATCAGCTTGGTCTCGTGCAGACATTCGAAATAGGCCATCTCCGGGGCATAGCCAGCCTCCACCAGGGTTTCGAAGCCCGCCTGGATCAGATGCGTGATGCCGCCGCACAATACCGCCTGCTCGCCGAACAGGTCGGTTTCGCATTCTTCCTTGAAATTGGTCTCGATGATCCCGGACCGGCCACCCCCGACGCCGCTGGCGTAGGCGAGCGCGACGTCATGGGCGTTGCCGCTGGCGTCCTGATGGATCGCGATCAGGCAGGGGACGCCGCCGCCTCGGACATATTCGCTACGGACGGTATGGCCCGGGCCCTTGGGCGCGATCATGATGACGTCGATGTCCGCGGGCGGCTCGATCAACCCAAAATGCACGTTGAGGCCGTGCGCGAAGGCGAGTGCGGCGCCGGGCTTCATATTGCCCTTGAGGTCGTTTTCCCAGATCGCCGCCTGATGCTCGTCGGGAGCGAGGATCATCAATATGTCGGCCCAGCCGGCCGCATCCTTGTTCGACATCACCTTGAAGCCGGCGGCCTCCGCCTTCTGCGCGGTCGCAGAGCCCGCGCGCAGCGCGATCGCGACGTCCTTCACGCCCGAATCGCGCAGGTTCTGCGCATGGGCATGGCCCTGCGATCCATAGCCGAGAATGGCGATCTTCTTGTCGGTGATCAGGTTCAGATCGGCGTCGCGATCGTAATAGACCTTCATTGTTCGTCCCTTTGCTTCTTTTTTCCCTCTCCCGCCGGGAGGGGATAGGAAGGCTTGGCAGCGCGCCGCCGAGCCGGAGTTCGTGAGGGCGGGGCGCCGCGGCCCTCACCCTTCCGCGCCTTCGGCGCTCCCTCCCTCGTCCGGTGGGAGAGGGATTTTACGCCGCCTCGCGGCCGCGGGCGATGGCGGCGATCCCGGTGCGGGCGACCTCGACCAGCCCCACTTCGCCCATCAGCTCGACGAACTTGTCGATCTTCTCGATCGTGCCGGTGACCTCGAACACGAAGGAGGCGATCGTCGCATCGACGACGCGCGCGCGATAGACCTCGGCGAGGCGCAGCGCCTCGATCCGGTGGTCGCCGGTGCCAGCGACCTTGACCAGCGCCAGTTCGCGCTCGACGTGCGCGCCACGGGCGGTGAGGTCGGTGACCTTGTGCACGGGTACCAGCCGATCGAGCTGCGCGATGATCTGCTCCATCACCGACGGCGACGCGCTGGTCACGATGGTGATGCGGCTGACCGCCTTGTCGGCGGTGATCTCCGACACCGTCAGGCTCTCGATATTGTAGCCCCGTGCGGTGAACAGGCCGGCGATCCGGGCGAGGATGCCCGGTTCGTTGTCGACGATCACCGACAGGGTGTGGCGTTCCGTGGCTTCGGTCTTGATGTGCATGGGACTTCTTCCCTCCTCCCGCGTGCGGGAGGACTCGGGGTTGGGAAAGCCGCGAGCGGGTCCGAGGGTGGACAAGCCCACCACCGACCCCTCCCGCAAGCGGGGAGGGGCGTTACACCAGCGCTTTCGCCTCGTCGTCCATCGTGCCGGATACCTCGTTCGCCTGCAGGATCATGTCGGTGTGCGCTGCGCCCGAGGGTATCATCGGGAAACAATTGGCGAGCTTGGCGACGCGGCAGTCGACGATCACCGGGCCCTCATGATCGAGCATCGCCCGGATGCCGTCTTCCAGTTCGCCCCGCGCCTCGATGCGGATGCCTTTCCAGCCATAGGCCTCGCCCAGCTTCACGAAGTCCGGCAGGCTGTCGGAATAGCTTTCGGCATAACGGCTTTCATACGTCAGTTCCTGCCACTGGCGGACCATCCCCATATATTCGTTGTTGAGGATGAAGATCTTGACGGGCAGGCGATATTGCGTGGCCGTGGCGAGTTCCTGGATGTTCATCTGGATGCTCGCCTCGCCGGCGATGTCGATGACGAGCGCCTTCGGATTGCCCAGCTGCGCGCCGATCGCCGCAGGCAGGCCATAGCCCATCGTGCCGAGACCGCCGCTGGTCAGCCACTTGTTCGGTTTCTCGAAGCCGAAATGCTGTGCCGCCCACATCTGGTGCTGGCCGACCTCGGTCGTGATGATCGGCGATCGGGCATGCGTCGCCTCCCACAGCGCGCGGATCGCGCGCTGCGGCATGATCTCCGTCCCGGATTCGGGGAAGTCCAGCGACTTGACCGCGCGCCAGCCGGCGATGCGCCGCCACCAGTCCGACGTGTCCGGCTTCGGATGTTGACGCGCCTTCCAGACGCGCACCATGTCCTCCATGGCATGGCCGGCATCCGCGATGATCGCCAGATCGACGCGCACGTTCTTGTTCACGCTCGACCGGTCGATATCGATGTGAACCTTGCGGCTGTTCGGGCTGAACGCGTCGAGGCGACCGGTGACGCGGTCGTCGAAGCGGCTACCGATCGCGACGACCAGGTCCGCCTGGTTCATCGCCATGTTCGCCTCGAACGTCCCGTGCATCCCGAGCATGCCGAGGAACTGCGGCGAAGATGCCGGGAACGCCCCCAGGCCCATCAGCGTCGACGTGACGGGCGCGCCCGTGATCCGTGCCAGTTCGCACAGCAGCTGGGATGCGGCGGGACCTGCGTTGATGACGCCGCCGCCGGTGTAGAGGATCGGTCGCTCCGCCGCGGCGAGCATGTCCACGACCTGCTCGATCTCGCTCTGGGGCGCCTTGACTTGCGGGCGATAGGTCTTGTGCTGGATGACGCCGGGCTTGACGTAGCGCGCGGTGGCGACCTGGACGTCCTTCGGAATGTCGATGACGACCGGACCGGGGCGACCGGACGTGGCGATATGGAACGCCTCGTGGATCACCGCGCCCAGTCGCGCCGGGTCCTTCACCAGATAATTGTGCTTCGAGCAGTGGCGCGTGATGCCGACGGTGTCCGCCTCCTGGAAAGCGTCGGTACCGATGAGGCTGGTCGGCACCTGGCCGGTGATGACGACCATCGGGATCGAGTCGAGCAACGCGTCGGTGATCCCGGTCACGGCATTGGTCGCGCCCGGACCCGAGGTGACGAGGACGACGCCCGGCTTGCCGGTGGAACGAGCGTAGCCCTCCGCCGCGTGGGTCGCCGCCTGCTCGTGCCGGACGAGGATGTGCTTGATCCGTCCCGAGCGGAACATCGCGTCGTAGATCGGCAGGACGGCGCCGCCCGGATAGCCGAACACGACCTCCACGCCGAGATCGCACAGCGCCTCGACCAGGATGTCTGCTCCGCTCTTCTCCGCCACGATAACCTCCATACGCCTTGGTCGAGGGCTGCGCGGGTAGAGGGGGTGCCGGGGTGGGTCAACCCATTATAGCAATAAAGATGCAATTTTGTTTTCGGCATCGACAGAATCTGTCGCGATATGCCAGCTGGATGGTGGCTGGTGTCGAAACCAGGTATATTGCCGCTTGGCATAGCGGCGGGTGTCGAGGCTGGTCCGGGCAAGCGCCGCGGCGCGGTCGCATTCGCCCCGCACCATGGCTGCGATCGGCGGTACGCCGATCGCGCGCCGGATGGGGGCATCGTCGGGAACGTCGTTGCGATCGAGCAGGGCGGCGACCTCCTGGACCGCGCCGGTCGCGAACATCGTGGCGCAGCGTGCGTCGATCCGCTCGATGAGCGTCGCGCGATCGGGCAGGAGGACGACCGCGGCGAGCGCGACGCGGTCCGCGATCCCGCCGGTACGTTCGTCCTGCCAGGACGCCAGCGGACGTCCGGTGGAGCGGACCACCTCCAGTGCGCGCGCGACGCGCGCCGCATCGGCCGGCGCCAGGCGCGCGGCGGCGGCGGGATCCTCGACCGCCAGCAGCCGGTGCGCGTCCGCGACGGGCAGCGCGCGGACCGCCTCGCGGATCGCCGGATCGATCGTCGGCACCGGCGCAATGCCGTCGATCAGCGTGCGCAGGTACAGGCCGGTGCCGCCGACCAGGATCGGCAGTCGCCCCCCGGCGTGTGCGGCGTCGATTTCGGCGCGCGCCTCCTGCGCCCATCGGGCGGCGGAATAGCCGGCGTCGGCGGCGTCGACATGGCCAAACAGTCGATGCGGCGCGCGCGCCTCGTCGGCGGTGTCGGGGCGCGCGGTCAGGATGCGAAGGTCCGCATAGACCTGGCTCGCGTCCGCATTGATCACGACGCCGTCGTGCGTTTCGGCCAGGCGGACCGCCGCGGCGGACTTGCCGCTGGCGGTAGGCCCTGCGATGAGCGCCAGCGCGGGTTTGGAGGGCAAGGTGTTCACGGCAACGCTCATAGCAGCAGATCGACTCGATGCGGGCGATTGTTCGACGGCAGCCGACCGGCTTGCGCAGGCGGGCTGTATGCCCTCGGCGCCACTATGGATCGACGCCGGTCGCGCGGCGGACATTCCCTTCGCGACCGACGCGGCGGCGGCGCGCGTCGCGCTGGAGCAGGCGTTCGCGCGGGTCGACGTCGTCGTGCAGCCGAGCGCGACCCGGGCCAAGGCGTTGATCGTCGCCGACATGGATTCGACGATGATCACGGTCGAATGCATCGACGAGCTGGCCGATTATGCCGGCATCAAGGCCGAAGTCGCCGAAGTGACGGAGCGCGCGATGCGCGGCGAGCTCGATTTCGAGGCGGCGCTGGACGCGCGGGTCGCACTGCTTGCGGGCCTCGACGAGGCGGTGATCGCACGCTGCCTGAAGGAACGCGTGACCATCATGCCCGGCGCGAAGGCGCTGGTCCGCACCATGCGTGCGCAGGGCGCGACGGCGATCCTCGTCTCCGGCGGCTTCACGCGCTTCGCGGAACCGGTGGCGGCGGAGATCGGGTTCGATCGCGCGATCGCCAACCGCCTGCTGATCGCCGACGGGCGACTGACGGGCGCGGTGGCCAAGCCGATCGTCGGTGCGGCGACGAAGGAGGAAACGTTGCTGGCGGCGATCGAGGCGGGAGGGATCGATCCCGCGCGGAGCCTGGCGGTCGGCGACGGTGCCAACGACCTGGCGATGATTCGCCGCGCGGGGCTGGGCGTCGCCTATCACGCCAAACCCGTCGTCGCGGCGGCGGCGGCGGCGCGTATCGATCACGGCGATCTTTCCGCGCTGCTGTACGCGCAGGGCTATCCCCGCACGATGTGGGTCGATTGATCGCGCCCGATCAGGGCGCGATCACCACGCACGACACGCCCGACGTGGTGCAGGCGCGCTGCGCCCGCGCCTTGTCGCCATAGCCAACCGCCTGCAGGCGGATGACGTTGCCCGCCTTGACATAGGCGGGCTGGGCGCCGGCGAGTCGGCCGTGCACCTTGGCCCATTGCGCCTCGGCATTCGCCTGGGTGCTGAAGGCGCCGATCTGGATCCGCCATGCGCCGTTCGCGCGCGGCTTCGGCTCAAGAGACGGCTTGGCGGCCCTGGCCACCGGCGCGGGCGTTTTTTCGCCACTAGCCTTGGCTACTTGTTTCGCCGGCGTCGCGGCGGGGGCGGGCTTGCCCGGCGCCGGATGCGCGATCACCGGCTGCTCCGCGACGCGATCCGGCACCGGACGATCGGGTGAGGCCTGGGGCATGCGCGGCCGCGGTGCGGCTGACGACGGAGCGGCTGCCGGGGGACGGGAAGGCGGCAGGTCCGCCGTGGCGATCCGCGTCGCTCGCGCAGGATTGGCATCGGGCGCGCTGCGCTGCGCGGCGGCATATTGCTGCGCCAGCTGCGTCCCGCGTTCGCGATCGGCCGGGGTGATATACTGGTCCATCTGCGCCAGCGTCTCGGACGCGGCGCTCAGGCCGGCGCGGGAGGCCAGCGTCATCAGCGCATAAGCGCGCGGATAGTCGCGGGACACGCCATCGCCGTTGAACAGCATCGTGCCGAGGACGAGTTGCGCGCGCGGTTCGCCGCGCGCCACCGACTTGTTGAGCCAGGGCAAGGCATCTGCCTTCTTGTTCGCCTGGAACAGGGCGAGACCGTAATTGTCCTCCGCCTGGGCATGACCCTGCAGGGCGGCCTTGCGGAACCAGCTTTCGGCCAGCACCGGATCGAGCGGCACGCCGCGGCCGAGCTTATAGGCCTGGCCAAGGTTGAATTGCGCATCCGCATCGCCCGCGACGGCGGGACCGCGCCACTGGTCCACCGCGGCGGCATAGTCGCCGCGACCCCAGGCATCGACACCGGCCTTCACGTTCTGCGCCGCCGCCGGCGTCGCCGCACCGAGCATCGCCACCGCGAACCAAACCGAGCCACGCATGCTTCACCCCTCAGATACCCTGGCCTGCATCATGCCCCGACGCGCCCAAGAAGGCAAAGCGCGGGCGGCCGATGGGGCGCTCGTGCGTCGTTAACGGCTTTTTAGCGCGCCTCTGGCACCTCAAGATCGCCGATTTGGGCAGTTTAATTCGAAGGGGGCCTATGCGCGTTCTCGCGATGGCATCGCAAAAGGGTGGTTCAGGCAAGACGACCTTGTCCGGACACCTGGCCGTGCAGGCGCAGATGGCGGGCCACGGCCCCGTCGTGCTGATCGATATCGATCCGCAAGGGTCCCTCGCCGACTGGTGGAACGAGCGGACGGCGGAATATCCCGCCTTCGCGCAGACCACCGTCGCCCGGCTCGCCGCCGATCTCGAATCGCTGCGGCAGCAGGGGTTCAAGCTCGCGATGATCGACACGCCACCGGCGATCACCATGGCGATCCAGAGCGTCATCAACGTCGCCGAGCTGATCGTGGTACCCACCCGGCCGAGCCCGCATGACCTGCGTGCCGTCGGCGCGACCGTCGACCTGTGCGACCGTGCCGGCAAGCCCCTGATCTTCGTCGTCAACGCCGCGACGCCCAAGGCGCGCATCACCAGTGATGCCGCCGTGGCGCTGTCGCAGCACGGCACCGTCGCGCCGATCACGCTGCACCAGCGCACCGACTTCGCCGCGTCGATGATCGATGGCCGCACCGTCATGGAGGTCGATCCGAACGGCAAGTCCGCCGCAGAGGTGGCCGCGCTGTGGAGCTATGTCGCCGACCGGCTGGAAAAGAATTTCCGCCGCACCGTCTTCACCGTCCCGACCAGCGGCGGCGGCTTCGGGGCGCGGCCTGCGGCCGGTGGCTTCGGTCGCCGCGTGGTGGGAGGCTGAGCGCGTGATGTTCGGCAGCGGACCCAAGCCGATGGCATCCCTCTCGTCCGGCCTGCTCGCCCGCAAGGGGCAGGCGCGACCCGCCATGCGCAGCCAGGGACTGGGGGGCTTCGGCCACGGTCTCGACGATCTCGGCTGGAACGACATGGGCGGGGAGACCGCGGCCGCGCCGGCCGCCGTGCCCGCGCAGCCGCAGCCGCAGCCACAGCCACAGGCACAGCCGCCCTCGTCGGCGGCGCCCGCGGTGGTTGCTGCATCACCCGATTCGCCCGCACCGGTGTCGGCGGAGTCGATCCCGACCGTGCTGCTCGAGCGCGAGCGGCTTCAGGCCGCGATCACGCCGCCGCCCGCGGTCAAGTCCGTCTCGGTCGCCACGGCGACCCGCCTGCGCCGCGAGACGCAGCATGCCGGAAAGGCCGCCTTCACGCTGCGCGTGGACGCGGAGCGGCATCTTCGCCTGCGTATCGCGTCGGCGATCACCAACCGGTCCGCACAGGACCTCGTCACCGAGGCGCTCGACGCGCTGCTCGCCGCGATCCCGGAGGTGGAGGCGCTCGTCGCGCAGCTGCCCCAGGGCAAGCGCGGCCGCTAGAAGTTCCGGGGGGAAGCATCCGATGAAGACCCGCACGATCCTGTCGCTCAGCCTGTCGGCGCTGGTGCTTGGCGGCACCATGGTCGGCTGCACCGCTAATGGCGCGCATGTCGCCGCCGCCAGCGACCGCGCGGCGCAGCGCGCCGCGCACGACGCCGCCAAGCAGGCAAGCAAGGCCGCGCAGGCCCTGCAGAAGCGGGACGCGCCCGTCGCGATCGGCTATGCGGAAGCGGCGGTAGGCCTGGCCCCGCGCGACGTCGGCTATCGGATGATCCTGGCCGACAGCTATATGCGCGCCGGTCGCTTCGCCTCCGCGCGGGCGGCCTATGGCGACGTGCTGCAACTGACCCCCGACAATGGCAAGGCGGCGCTCAACCTCGCGCTGACGCAGATCGCGGGCGGGGATTGGGTCGCTGCGCGCGCGACGCTGGGCGCTCACGGCAACGCCATTCCGGCGGCCGATCTGGGTCTCGCCACGGCGCTTGCGGGCGATCCGGCGACGGCGGTGGCGATCCTGACGCCCGTCGTACGCTCCGGCCACAGCAGTCCCAAGGCGCGGCAGAATCTGGCGCTGAGCTATGCGCTGGCCGGCGAGTGGCAGATGGCCCGCGTCGTCGCGGCCACCGACATGTCGCCCGCCGACGTCGACGCGCGCATGGAGCAATGGGCAGCCTTCGCCAAACCGAGCTCGTCGATGCAACAGGTCGCCGCGCTGCTCGGCGTGACGCCGGGGCCCGACGCCGGCCAGCCCGTCGCGCTGGCGCTCAACGCACCGGTGCCGGTCGGCACGCCCATGGCGCAGCTGCCGACGCAGGTCGCAGCGGCGGACCCCGTCGTTCCGGCCCCGCTGCCGTCCCCGTCGCCGTCGCCAACCGCGATCGCCGCGGCCACGCCGGCCTCGGTCGCCGCACCGACGGCCGCGTCGGCCGCGACACCCATGAGGATCGCCTTCGCCCCGCGCCGCGAAGTCGTGCAGCCGCTGCCTGCCCCGATGCTCCGCGCCGCCGGACCGATGAAGGTCGCCGCCAACGTCGTCGTCCAGAACGTCCCGCCGGTGCAGCGGCTGGCGCGGCATGGCGAATGGTACGTCCAGCTCGGTGCCTACAGCACCGTCGCGGTCGCGAAGTCCGGCTGGGCGATCGCCACCCGCAAGTTCGCCGCGCTGTCCGGCCATCAACCGACCGGCGCATCCTTCGCCGGGCGGCAGGGCCAGCTGTATCGCCTGTCGGTCGGCGGGTTCAGCCGCGAGGCGGCGGACAGCTTCTGTCGCGGCTATCGCGCCAAGGGGGGCACGTGCTTCATTCGCCGCGACGCAGGCGACCGGATGGCGCAGTGGCTGCGGACGCCGGTGCAGGTGGCCGCGCGCTGACCGCGCCGACCCGTCCGGTGTCGCCTATCGCGCACCGGCGCGGTCGACGCCTCGGCATTGGACGCTGGCCGTCGCGTCCTCAGATCTCGCGGCCGCCCTTCCACAGGCGCAGCACGCGACCCTGAACGGGCAGGCCGTCGAAGGGCGTATTGGCACCGCCGCCGCTGAACGCGGTGCCGTCGATCTGCCAGGGCGTGTCGGCGTCGAACAGCAGGAGGTCGGCAGGCTTACCCGCCTCGAGCGTGCCCGTGTCGATGCCAAGCACCCGCGCCGGATTGGCGGCGAGCAGCGCAAACAGCCGGTCCATCGCCAGGTGGCCGTCACGGACCAGCATCAGCGCCAGCGGCAGCAGCGTCTCCGCGCCCGCCATGCCCGGCGTCGAATCGGCGAAGGGCAGGCGCTTCTCCTCCGGCCCCTTGGGGTCGTGACCGGACGCCAGCACGTCGATCGTCCCGTCTGCAATGGCGGCAAGCGCCGCCTGCCGGTCCGCTTCGCCGCGAAGCGGCGGGGACAGATGCGCATAGGTCCGGAAATCGCTCGCGGCGATGTCGGACAGGTGCAGATGCGCAGGGGTGATGCCGCATGTCACGCGCACCCCGCGACGCTTCGCCGCGCGGACGAGGTCGAAGCCCGCGGCGGTCGTCACCTGCCGAAGGTGGAGGCGCGCGCCGCTGTCCTCCGCCAGCATGATGTCGCGGGTGACCGCCAGCGCCTCGGCGATCGCGGGCGCGGAGGCGAGTCCCAGTCGCGTCGCCGTCTCGCCGTCGGTCGCGACCGCCCCCTGCGTCAGCCCGCCGTCCTCGGCATGCGTGACGACTGCGATATCGAGATCGCGCGCATAGGCGAGGACACGGTGCATGACGCCCGAATCGGCGATCCAGCCCTTGCCGGTGCCGACGGCCTTCGCCCCGGCGGAGGCGCAGATCGCCATCTCCGCCATCTCGGCGCCGGCGAGACCACGCGTCGCGGCGGCGATCGGATGGATCCACAGGTCGGGCTTGCCGATCAGGGCGGCGCGCTGGACGATGCCGGGATCGTCCAGGACCGGGCGACCATCGGGCATCAGTGCGACGCGAACGATGCCGCCGGCGCGGCATGCGGTGCGATCGACGGCGAAGACGCCGAGATCGACGATCCCGGGCGCCAGCATCTTGCCGGCGCAGTCGACCGTCAGCGCATCGGCGGGAACGTCGATCGTACCGGCGGCGACGATCGCCCCGTCGCGAACCAGCAGCCCGCCGTCGCGCGTGCCGGCGACCGGGCAGACGAGTCGCGCGTTGAGAAAGGCGGTGACGGTCATGCCCAGCCCTCCACCTTGCGCGCGCGTCGGGTCAGGATGTCCAGACACGCCATGCGTACCGCCACGCCCATCTCTACCTGCTCCGTGATCGCCGATTGCGGACCGTCGGCGACGCTCGAGTCGATCTCGACGCCGCGGTTCATCGGCCCCGGGTGCATGACCAGCGCGTCGGGCAGGCGCGCCATACGCTCGGGCGTGAGCCCGTACCGAAGGCGATATTCGCGCGTCGACGGGATATAGGCGCCGTCCATCCGCTCGTTCTGGACGCGCAGCATCATCACCACGTCGGCGCCGACCAGCGCCTTGTCGAAATCGGTGAAGGCGGTGACACCCATTCGCTCGATCGCAGGGGGCATCAACGTCGATGGCGCGCAGACCCGCACTTCGGCCGCAAGCGCGGTCAGGCTGAGGATGTTGGACCGCGCGACCCGGCTGTGCAGCACGTCGCCGCAGATGACGACCCGCTGGCCGGCGATGCTGCCGCGGCGACGGCGGATGGTCAGCGCGTCGAGCAACGCCTGGGTGGGATGTTCGTGGCGGCCGTCGCCCGCGTTGAGCACCGGGCAGTCGACCTTGTCCGCGATCAGGCGCACCGCGCCCGATGCCATGTGGCGGATGACGATGACGTCGGCGCGCATCGCGTTCAGCGTCTGCGCCGTATCGATCAGCGTCTCGCCCTTCTTCACACTCGACTGCGCGGCATGCATGTTGACGACATCGGCGCCCAGCCTCTTGCCCGCGATCTCGAAGCTGAGCAGCGTCCGCGTCGAGTTTTCGAAGAAGGCGTTGATCTGGGTGAGGCCGGCAAGCCGCTTGTCGGGGGCGGCATGGTCGCGATTCGCACCGATCCAGCGCTCCGCCTCGTCGAGCAGGAACATGATCTCGTGCGGCTGGAGGCCGTCGATGCCGGTCAGATGCCGGTGCGGAAAGACGGCGCCGCCAGGAAGCTGCGCGGCGGGGCGGTGATCGGACGCTGTCATCGAGAGCGCCGGGTATACGCGCGCGGGCCGGGGGGCAACCTGCATCGCGACGCGGCCGGCAGGCCACGAACGGCTGTCGCCATTTCGATCGGAGATAGAATAATATCCGTATCGGACTATTCTTTGGTTGATGCCGCAGATCGCCGAGGACAAAAAGGCGGAAGTAACTAGCTTCAGTAGATGAAGGGACCCGCAATGCGTAGCTTAAGCAGCAAGCTGACGAGATTGGTAGGAGGCGGACAGCAGCAGGCGCCGGTGTGCGTAAGTACGCCAGGGCCTTACAATATACCTGTCGTTGTATGCACATGCCCGAACGGAAGTACCCCCACTACTACCACGAACACCAATGGATCAATAACGGTCAGGTGATGATTCATGTGCTTCAGAAATCTAGTCGTTCTTGCAACTGCTAGATTGTTGCCCCTTTGGTTCTTCATGCCGCAGGCGCAGGCGACGATACGCGCGCTGCCTATCTCCGATGCGGGTGAGATCAGGGCGCTGACCGCGATATGCGGGGGCAAGAAAGCGGCGTATTACGACGAGAAATCCAACGTCCTTTGTATCGATGGCCAATTTGACGTCGAGGGGCGGCTCGAACGGATGATCACCGGTCGATCCTATCGTGACGATCTCGTCGTCGTCGCCAAGAGCCCCGGTGGTGGCCTGCAGACGGCGCTCGACACGACGCGGTACCTGGAACGATACCATTACACGATCATCGTCGACGGCCTCTGTGCCTCCGCCTGCGCGCAATTTCTCTTCATGGGCGGCACCTACAAGATCGTCACCGGCAAGGGCATCGTCGCGATGCATGGCGGGCCCATGTCCGCGGCGTACATCGACAAGATGTCCATCACGCCCGAGGGCAAAGCCAATCTCCGGCGCGAGAACGAAGAATTCCGGGAATTCTATCGGACCCATGGGATCGATGTTGCGATCACGACCAACGCCCCGCAGTCGGTCCTCGACGCGATGAAAAAGGGCGAGACGCTGTTCTGGGCCCCGCCGAGAGCGGAGTTCGAGCGATCCGGAGTGAAGAACGTTCGGTTCGTCGATGCGGACATCATGCGACAGTGAGCGCGGTGCCGCGGCCGCGCAACGCATGGGCCGCGGCGACCGCGACGGCGCGCGCGCACGCCATCGCGCCGGCAAGGCGGCGCCGCGTCGATCCCGCCTCCGCGGGACGCGCGGCGCCCGGCCTCACGCCGCGGAGTCGAGCGTCGCCATGTCGATGACGAAGCGATACTTGACGTCGCTCTTCACCATCCGGTCGTAGGCGGTGTTGATCTCGTCCATCCGGATCATCTCGATGTCGGCGGTCAGGCCATGCTCCTTGCAGAAGTCGAGCATCTCCTGCGTTTCCTTGATCCCGCCGATCAGCGAGCCCGCCAGCGCGCGGCGCGCGAAGACGAGGTTGCCGACGGAGGGGCTGGGATGCGGCTCGGCGGGGACGCCGACGAGGCACATCGTGCCGTCGCGCTTCAACTGTACCAGCAGCGCGTCGAGATCGTGGGGGGCGGCGACGGTGTTCAGGATGAAATCGAAACTGCCCTGGTGCGCGGCCATCTGATCGGCGTCCTTCGACACGATCAGGTCCTTTGCGCCCAGTCGTTGCGCATCCTCGCGCTTGTTGGGCGAGGTCGAGAAGACATAGACCTCCGCGCCCATCGCATTGGCGATCTTGACGCCCATGTGGCCGAGCCCGCCCAGGCCGACGATGCCGACCTTCTGCCCCGGGCCGACCTTCCAGTGATGGAGCGGCGAATAGGTGGTGATGCCCGCGCAGAGCAGCGGCGCGACCGCGGCGAGATCCTGCTCGTCATGACCGATGTGGAGCACGAAGTCCTCGTCCACGACGATATGGTCGGAATAGCCGCCGAAGGTGTGGCCGTTCATCACCGGGTCGGGACCGTTATAGGTGCCGACGAAGCCGCCGCCGGTGCAATATTGCTCCTCGCCGTCGTGGCAGGAGGGGCAGCGGCCGCAGCTGTCGACCATGCAGCCGACCCCGGCGACGTCGCCGACCTTGAACTTGGTCACGTCGCTGCCGACCGCGGTGACGCGGCCGACGATCTCATGGCCGGGCACGCAGGGATAGAGCGTGCCGTCCCACTCACCGCGGGCGGTATGGAGGTCGGAGTGGCACACGCCGCAGTATTGGATGTCGATCGCGACGTCCTTGGGACCGGGATCGCGGCGCTCGAAGCTGAACGGCGCCAGCGGCGTATCGGCGGATTGGGCGGCGAAGCCGTTGGTGGGGGTCGGCATGGCTGAAGTCCTCGATGGATATCGGATGGGGCAGGACGCCCGAAGGGCCTCCATGTGGCGCTGCAACGCAGCATGGCCAATCCGGCTCCCGCCGAGAACTGTCGATCAGCCCGATCGACGTTTCCGATCAATCCTGTACGGGAACCGCCACCAGCGCGTCTATCGCCGCCTGCAGGATGTGGGCTGCGGCAAGATTGTCGATGCGTTCCGCGCGCCTGGCGCGGCTCATGTCCTGTTCGATCATCGCGCGCTCGACCGCGACAGTGGACCAGCGCTCGTCCCACAACAGGATCGGCAGGCCGGTATCCACCATGTTCCGCGCAAAGGCGCGCGTCGACTGGGTGCGCGGGCTGTCGCTCCCGTCGAGGTTGAGCGGCAGGCCGATGACGAGGCCGCGCACGCCCTGCGCCGCGATCAGGTCGGCGAGCTGCGCCTTGTCCTTGCTGAACTTGGTGCGGCGAACCAGCAGCGCGGGGCTCGCGAAGCTCCAGCCGGCATCGCACAACGCTGTGCCGATCGTCTTCGTGCCAACATCGAGCCCGAGCAGGCGCCCGCCCGCAGGCAGCGCGGCGCGGAAGGCGGCTGCGTCCGTCGTGATCATCGCGCAGCCTTGCGCTGCGTCCGGAATGCCGCGAGGCGGCGGTCCGCGTCGGCGCGGACATTGGCCCAGAACAGGCTGTAGTCGTAGACGTGGTAGTTGTTGCCGGGCAGGACGTAATTGCCGAGGTCGGGCGGCGATGCGCCGATCATTAGCAGGCCGCGTCCCTGACAGGCGGCGGGGACCTTGCCGGGTGCGATCGCCGCGGTGCTGAGATCGGCGGAGGGAAAGAGCGTGCCCAGGTTCTCGCTTGCCGGTGCGGTGGCATCGGCGGTGCCGGTGAGGGGATTGGTACAGACCATCGGCGTATCCTTGCGCGGCCTGCCGTCGAAGCCGATCGTGCGATCGTAGGTGTCGAGGATCAGCGAAGGATCGGCGGGCTCGGCGAAACTCTGCCACGAGAGGAGGCAGCCGGTCTGATCGGCGCGCGTGCATTCGGGCAGGCCGAGCGCGGCGAGATCGGTCGCCTTCGACACGGGCCAGCCGACGACATAGACCGCGACGATCCGCCGCGCGAGCGGCGTGCCCGCGACCTTCTCGCGGAGCAGCCGGGTCAGGTGGAGCGCGCCCTGGCTATGGCCGGCAAGGATGATCGGACGCTTGGGGTCGACCTGCGTGAGGAAGGCGTCGAACGCCGCGGCGACATCGCGATAGGCAAGGTCGAGCGCGCGGTTGGCATCCGCGACGCTGGTCAGGAAGGCACCAAACGTCGCTTGCCGGTAGCGGGGCGCCCAGATCTCGCCCGCGGCGTTGAACGCGCTTGCCTGACCGCGCAGGAAGATCGCGGCGCGTGCATTGGTCTCCGGATCGGTGAGCGTCGCGTTCCAATGGTCGCGGCCGATATAGCTGGTCGGGTGGATGAAGAAGACCGCGGCGGCGGGCGTGCCGGCGGGCGCATAGCCGGCAGGCGCCCAGAGCGCCGGATTGCCGGCGATATCGGGCCGCGCGATCCACATCCGCGCCTCGCGATAGGTTGCCGGCGTGATGCCGGGCTGCGCGCGGAAGGTTTCCGAGGGCACCAGGGCGGCACGCAGCAGCTGCGCCCCGTAATAGCGATAGGCGATGCCCGCGGCGAGCACGAGCGCGATCAGAACGGCAATGACGTAGAGGAACTTGCGGGCCAAGCCTCGCTCCTGTGCGGTGATCGCGCGCGTCCTGCCCGACCGCGCGCGGGGACGCAATGGCGGCTGGAGGAACAGGAATGTCCGTTTCGGTCGCAAAGCGTTAACGCTTGTGTGCGACGATTGGCCGGTCGGGGAGATGACGAAAGGGAGGGACGTGATGTGGGATATCACGGCATGGCGGCGAACAGCGCCGATCCGTCCGGCCGCGGCGTCGGGGGCGCCGTGTGCCGCCAGTCAAGCGGGCGCGCCCGGCGGCGAGGGGCGCGCGGGGGCAGCGGAGGCGGGATCCGCAGACAGGGTGGACTTCACGCGGATCAGTCCGCGGCAGCTGGGCAGGGTGGTCTCTGCCTTGGTTGAGTCCGGGCGCATCGGCGCTCAGGCGCTTGCCGGCGCGACGGACCTGGTCCAGTCGCGCGCCGATGCGGATACGCCGCTCAACATGATCGCCTATCTGAGCCACGAGGCCGAGGCGAATGCCTCAGCCCCGGGCGGGTTGGGCGTGGCCTTTCGGCAGCGGGCGGCGCTGGCGGCCATGATGGGACTGCAGCGCGATGCGGGCCTGCCGGTCGTCTACGACGATCGCTATCCGACGGCGCCGCAGGGAAGGCCGACAGAGGATTCGAGCGCCAAGCTGAAGGCCGCCGTCGCCGCGTTCCGGGCCGAGGCGGCGCTGACGCCCGCGCAGCGCCTCGCCAAGAAACTTCGGGCGGACATCATGCGCGAGATGAAGGTCGGGGAGTCCGACCTGAAGGCGATGGCACCCGACGCGCGCGCCGCGCTGGAACGCCGGATCGACGAGGAGGTGGCGCGCCGCATGGCGACGCTGGGCTTCGGCGGCGGCGACGGCAAGGCCGCGTCATCGCCGCGGGACGATGCGGCCGCCGCCTATGCCGCATCCGCCGGATCGGACGGCGCGGCCGCTCCCGCGGGCGGCGTGTCCGAGCGCCCGTCGCCGCCCGCCGCCTGAGCGCGCGCCCTCTTTGCGCGGGCGCGCATAGCGGGCACAGGCCGGCATCATGCCGATCGACCTCATCTGCCTCGATGCCGACGACACGCTGTGGCACAACATGCGCCACTTCCAGGCGGCGCAGGATGCCTTGCAATCCATGCTGCGGCCGTTCGCGGACGCTGCGATCACGCGCGCGACGCTCGACGCCTGCGAGGCGCGCAACCTTCGGCTGTACGGCTATGGCGCCAAGGGATTCACGCTGTCGATGATCGAGACGGCGACGCAACTGGCCGGCGACACGCTGCCGACGCGAATGGTCGCCGACATCCTCGATGCCGGCCGTGCGTTGCTGGCGCATCCGGTCGCATTGCTGGACGGCGTGGAGGCGACGCTGGATCGGCTGGCCGACATGGCTCGACTCGTCCTGGTGACGAAGGGGGACCTCCTGCACCAGGAGGCGAAGCTCGCCGCATCCGGGCTCGGCGATCGGTTCGCAGGGATCGAGATCGTCAGCGACAAGACGGCGGCGACGTTCCGCCGGGTCTTCGCCGCTCATGGCGTTGCGGCGGAGCGGGCGGCGATGGCCGGGGATTCGATGCGGTCGGACGTGCTGCCGGCGCTCGAGGCAGGCGGATGGGCGGCGTATATTCCGCAGGAGGGCGCCTGGGCGCATGAAGCCGCGGCGGAACCGGTGGGGACACCACGCTATGCGCGTCTGGAGCGACTCGCCGACCTGCCCGACTGGATCGCCGCGATCGCCTGATCGGCCCGCGGCAGGCGGATGCGGGGGTGCCCCGGAGCCGCCACGCCGGCGCATGCGCGGGACAGGCGCTTGCACCGTCCCGCGGCAGCGGCTAGCCGCTTGCCCCATGTCCGTAGACACCACCATTGTGAAGAAGATCGCGAGCCTCGCGCGGATCGCGATCACCGACGAGGAGGCCGCCCGGCTCGCGCCGGAGCTCGGCAATATCCTGGGCTGGATCGAGCAGCTGGGCGAGGTCGACACGACCGGCGTCGAGCCGATGACCGCGGTCATTCCCAACAGCCTGCGCCTGCGCGACGACGTGGTCGATGCTGACCCGCTGACCGGCGGCGGCAAGCGCGACGAGCTGATGGCCAATGCCCCGGAAGCGGAGCACGGCTTCTTCACCGTGCCGAAGGTGATCGAGTGATGACGCAGCCGCATCGTTCGATCATCCGCGCAGGAGACATTTCGTGACCGACCTCACCACCCTGGGCATCGCCGCGATCCGCGACGGCGTGCGCGCCGGCGAATTCTCCGCGGTCGAGGTAGCGGAAGCCTTCGTCGCCAAGGTCGCCGCGGCCAAGCCGCTCAACGCCTTCCTCGTCGAGACGCCCGACCATGCGCTGGCCGCCGCCCGCGCCGCCGATGCCGCGCGCGCGGCGGGAGAGGCGCCCAAGGCGCTCGCCGGCGTGCCGATCGGCATGAAGGACCTGTTCTGCACCAAGGGCGTGGCGACCACCGCGGGGAGCCACATCCTGGAAGGCTTCACGCCGACCTATGAATCGACCGTGTCACGGAATTTGTGGGACGCGGGCGCGGGCATGCTCGGCAAGCTGAACATGGACCAGTTCGCGATGGGATCGTCGAACGAGACCAGCGCGTTCGGCAACGTCATCTCGCCGTGGCGACGCGCGGGCGGCAACGAGTCGCTGGCGCCGGGCGGATCGTCGGGCGGCAGCTCCTCCGCCGTCGCGGCGCGGCTGTGCCCGGGTGCGACCGGCACCGACACGGGCGGCTCGATCCGCCAGCCCGCTGCCTTCACCGGCATCAGCGGCATCAAGCCGACCTATGGCCGGTGCTCGCGCTGGGGCGTGATCGCCTTCGCCTCCAGCCTCGACCAGGCCGGGCCGATGGCGGTGGACGTGCGCGACTGCGCGATCATGCTGGAAGCCATGGCGGGTTTCGACCCGAAGGACGCGACCTCGCTCAAGCTCGACGTGCCGGCGTGGGAGGCGGGCCTTTCCGCCGACCTGACCGGCAAGCGCGTCGGCATTCCGAAGGAATATCGCGTCGACGGCATGCCCGCCGAGATCGAGGCGCTGTGGCAGCAGGGGATCGCCTGGCTGAAGGACGCCGGCGCGACGATCGTCGACGTGTCGCTGCCGCACACGAAATATGCCTTGCCAGCCTATTACATCATCGCACCGGCGGAGGCGTCGTCCAACCTCGCGCGCTATGACGGCGTGCGCTACGGCCTGCGCGACCTGCCGCAGGGCGCGGGGCTGCAGGACATGTATGCCGCGACTCGGGCGGATGGCTTCGGCGCGGAGGTGAAGCGCCGGATCATGATCGGCGCCTATGTGCTCTCCGCTGGATTCTACGACGCCTATTACACGCAGGCGCAGAAGGTGCGCACGCTGATCGCGCGCGACTTCGAACGGGCGTGGGAGAGCTGCGACGTATTGCTGACGCCGACCGCGCCGTCGGCGGCGTTCGCGCTGGGCGAGAAGTCCGCCGATCCGATCGCCATGTACCTGAACGACGTCTTCACCGTGCCATCGAGCCTTGCCGGCCTGCCGGCGATGAGCGTGCCGGGGGGGCTTGATTCCGCGGGCCTGCCGCTGGGCCTCCAGGTCATCGGCAAACCGCTCGACGAACAGGGCGTGCTCAATGCGGCCCTCGCGATCGAGCAGCGCGCGGGTTTCACCGCGCTGCCCGAGGCGTGGTGGTAGACGCTTGGCCGTGTAGGTGTTACCTTGGTAACACCGGAGACGCGCGATGAATGCACCACTCGACAAGCGCACGACGACCAATATGACGAGCAAGGGTCAGGTCCTGATCCCCAAGGACGTGCGCGACGCGATCGGGCTGGTGCCCGGCCGACCGGTGGAAGTGGGTATCAACGATCGCGGCGAGGCAGTGGTCTTGCCGGGCAAGCGCTGGCCGGACGAAACGCCCGAGGAGCGCGCGGCGCGGATAGAGGCCTTGTTCGCCCGCATGAAGGAACGTCCCCATTTTTCCAGATCGGGCGCCGACTATGTGCGGGACATACGCGGCGACGAACCGCTGCCGTGATCCTGCTCGACACGAACGTCATCGCCGATTTGCTCGGCAACGCACCCGGCATCGAACCCGAATGGTCGCGCCGCACCGTTGCCGCCTTCGGGCAACCGGACGAACTTGGATGCAACCATATCGTTCTGGCAGAGATAATCGCCGGGTCGTCCCAACCTGAAGCCGTTCTTGACGACCTCGACCGCTTACATGTCGACGTGCTTGCCTTGACGGTGGAGGCGGCACTTGCCGGCGGTCGGGCATTCGGCGAATATCGACGTCGCGGCGGCAGACGCGAGCGGGTCTTGCCCGACTTCCTCATCGCCGGCCACGCCGCTGTAATGGGTGCGACGCTCATGACGCGCGACCGCAGGCTCGCCAGCTATTTTCCCGATCTAACCCTCATTACCCCAGAGACGCATCCATGACCGAATCGACGTATCGCATCCAGGGCGCCACCGGCGAATGGGAGGTCGTGATCGGCCTGGAGGTCCACGCGCAGGTGACGAGCAACGCCAAGCTCTTTTCCGGCGCGGCGACCGCCTTCGGCGCGGAGCCCAACACGCAGGTGTCGCTGGTCGACGCGGCGATGCCGGGCATGCTGCCGGTGCCGAACCGCGAATGCATCCGCCAGGCGGTGCGCACCGGCATGGCGATCGACGCGCAGATCAATCGCTGGTCGCGGTTCGATCGCAAGAATTATTTCTACGCCGATCTGCCGCAGGGGTACCAGATCAGCCAGTTGTA
The DNA here is from genome assembly GCF_016820445.1 of Sphingomonas beigongshangi. GTDB lineage: Bacteria > Pseudomonadota > Alphaproteobacteria > Sphingomonadales > Sphingomonadaceae > Sphingomonas > Sphingomonas beigongshangi. Next base: position 121,446 of record NZ_JADHDT010000003.1, on the reverse strand, counting down.
CCATCCGCTGGTCGGCGAGGGGCATCTCGACGTCAGCCCCGACGACAAGAACCCCGACCAGGTCAAAAGGATCGGGATCGAGCGGATCCACGTCGAGCAGGACGCGGGCAAGCTGATGCACGACCAGCATCCGACCAAAAGCTATGTCGACCTCAACCGGTCGGGCGTCGCATTGATGGAGATCGTCAGTCGTCCGGACATGCGTTCTCCCGCCGAAGCAGGGGCTTACCTGACGAAATTGCGGTCGATCCTGCGCTATGTCGGCAGCTGCGACGGCAATATGGACCAGGGATCGATGCGCGCCGACGTCAATGTTTCGGTCCGCAAGCCGGGCGAGCCCTTCGGCACGCGGACGGAAACGAAGAACGTCAATTCGGTCCGCTTCGTCATGCAGGCGATCGAGCATGAGGCGAAGCGCCAGGTTGCGGTGCTGGAGGACGGCGGCGCGATCGTGCAGGAGACGCGGCTGTTCAACCCCGACACGGGGCAGACGCGATCGATGCGATCGAAGGAAGATGCGCAGGATTACCGGTACTTTCCCGATCCCGACCTGTTGCCGCTGGAACTGGACGAGGCGTTCCTGGAGGAATGCCGGGCGAGCCTTCCCGAACTGCCCGACGCCAAGCGCGCGCGCTACGAGGCGGCGGGCATCTCGCCCTATCAGGCGGGCGTGCTGACCGCGGAGGTCGAGGCGGCGCGCTGGTTCGATGCACTGCTCGACGCGGGCGCGGCGCCGGTCGCGGCGGCGAACTGGACGACGTCGGAGCTGTTCGGCGCCCTCAACCGTACGGGCCGCGACATCGCCGATTCGCCCGTCAGCCCGACACAGGCGGCGGAGCTGCTCGCGCTGGTCGCGGACGGCACGCTGTCCGGAAGCCTGGCGAAGCAGGTGTTCGAAGTGATGCTGGAGACGGGTGACGCGCCGGCGAAGATCGTCGAGGATCGCGGGTTGAAGCAGACCAGCGACACGGGCGCGATCGAGGCGGTGATCGCCGAGGTGCTGGCGAAGAACCCCAACCAGCTCGAACAGTATCGCGGCGGCAAGGAGGCATTGTTCGGCTTCTTCGTCGGCCAGACGATGAAGGCGATGGGCGGCAAGGCGAACCCCGCCGTCGTCAACGATGTGCTGAAGAAGGCGCTGGCCGGCTGAACCCGATGGGAGATACGCGGATGATCGTGCGAGGAGCGCTCACGGCGCTGGCGATATGGGCTTGCAGCCCTGCGATGGCGCAGCAGGTGGCCGCGCCCGCGCCCGCTCCGGTGGCGCTGCCGCGCGTCGCGCTCGATACGACCGCCGGGCGGATCGTGATCGAGGCGGACACGGCGCATGCGCCGATCACGGCGGGCAATTTCCTCAAATACGTCGATGGCCACCGGCTGGATGGGGTCGTCTTCTACCGCGCGGTCAAGGTGGCCGACCAGTTCGGCTTCATCCAGTTCGGCACGAACGGCGACCCGAAGAGGGTGCTGCCCCCGATCAGGCACGAGCCGACCACGCAGACCGGACTGCACCACACGAGCGGAGCAATTTCGGTCGCGCGCTTCGAACCGGGCAGCGCGCGCGGCGACTTCACCATCAGCGTCGGCGATCAGAGCCCGTCGCTGGATGCCGACCCCGCCAAGCCGGGTGACAACCTGGGCTATGCCGCTTTCGGCCATGTCGTCGAGGGGATGGACGTGGTGACGAAGATCCTCGACACGCCCGTCTCGCCGACCGCCACCGTGAACGGCGCGTTCAAGGGGCAGGTGCCGGTCGAGACGATCCGCGTGATCAGCGCCCGACGCGTTCCGCCCGCTCCCTAGAGTCTGGTCCAGCCTTTCTGGATCGCACGCTACTCACGATCGTGTCGCGATTTCGCCCTTGAGTCCGTCTGGTCCGGATGCAACCATCCTGTCGCCGAACTCAGGCAGGGGGGACTATCGTGACGATTGGGATCATCGCGGCCGCGATGCTGTGCGTCGCATCGCCGGCGGCTGCCGAGACGCTGACCAACCGGTCGGTCATCAGCTTGGTACAGGCGGGGCTGGGCGACGAGGCGGTCATCGCCAAGATCAAGGCATCGGATACGCGCTTCGACCTTGGGACCGAGGACCTGATCGCGTTGAAGAAGCAGGGCGTTCCGTCGTCCGTGCTGGCCGCGATGCTGGCGGCGTCGCAGAGCGGAGCGAACGCCGCCAGAGCGGCCCTGTCGCCCGATTCGCCGGATTGGCGCGTGCCGCATCCGTCGGGCGTCTATCTGTTGGCCGACTGGCTTCCCGCGCCGCGCATGCAGCGGCTCGATCCAACCACCGCCAACCAGACCAAGACGGGGGGCATGCTGGGCTATGCGCTGACCGCCGGGATCGCGCCGATCAAGATGAAGTCGGTCATCCCGAACGATCACGCCCGCATCGGCGCTACGAAGCGCAAGCCGGACTTCTATTTTTTCTTCGACGAGGCGAATGCAGGCCTGTCGGGGGGCGCCAACACCGGTTCGTGGCTGACGGGACCGAACGCCACGGTCACGTCGCCCGCCGAGTTCAGCCTCGTCCGCTTCGATGTCAGGAAGGATCGGCGCGAGGCGCGGGTCGGCAGCTTCAACATCGGCGGCGCCAAGTCCGGGGTGATGGACAAGGATCGCATCCCGTTCGATTATGAGCGGGTCGCGCCCGGCGTCTTTCGCGTGACGCCGCAGCAGCCGCTGGAGCCGGGGGAATATGGCTTTCTCTATTCGCTGAGCGCCGGGTCGGGGCCCGGCATGTTCAGCAACAGCATGACGACGCGGGTATTCGATTTCTCGATCGCCGCTCCGTGAGCTCAGGCTCGATCACCGCTCCACGCGTCCTCCGCCCGGCGGCAACGCCTTGAACAGCGAGGATGCGGGGCGGCGGTCCGTCCGCGCCGCCCCGCTCGCGCGTCACTGCTGGGTCAGGTCCTGGTTCTTCACCTCGCCGCCGGTGCCGCTGTTGCCGTCGAAGGCGCCGGTATCGGTGAAGCTGGAGGGCTCTTCGCCTCCCTCGCCGCGGGCGACGGCATCGGCGCGGGCCTCGACCACCTGCTGGATGTCGGGACGGGGGTCGTCACGATCCTCGGCGGGTGGGCTGTCGGGATTGTCCTCCGGCGCGTCGGCGGGAAGGTCGTCGGGATGCGGATCGGTCGGGCTCATGGCGCAGCGGCTCCTCAGACTTCGCTTGGGGTCTGCGTGCCCGGATCGGTGGCGGGCGTGCCCGGCGACGGCTGGTCGATGTCCGGGGTCGGCGGCGTGATCTCCGGCGGCGGCGCGGTCGGCTCGACGGGCTGGGGCGAGGGGGTCGGCGCCTCGGGCGGCGGCTGCGTGGCCATGGTGTTTCTCTCCTTTAAGGGCTTTCCTCAACGCCATCGTGCGGCGAACGGTTGCCTCCCCTTGTGCCTTTGCGCCATGCTGATATAGACGCGCGCCCAACGGCGGGTCCTCATGCGGGCGTGGCGGAACTGGTAGACGCGCTGGATTTAGGTTCCAGTATCGCAAGATGTGGGGGTTCGAGTCCCTTCGCCCGCACCAGTCCCGCCGCCAGTGGCGGGACCGGAAGCCTCAGAAGATTTCAGGCATTTTCTCCAGATCGAAGGCCCAAGATGCAGACTGTCGAGACGTTGAACGAGGGGCTGAAGCGCGCCTACACGCTGACCATCACCGCCAAGGACATCGACGCCAAGGTCGACGCCGAGGTCAAGCGCGTCGCCCCGCAGGTGCGCATGCCCGGCTTCCGCCCCGGCAAGGTGCCGGCGAACCTGGTGCGCAAGATGCACGGCGAGGCGCTGGCCGCCGATGCGCTGAACAGCGCGATCCAGCAGGGCGTGCAGGCGCTGATCGCCGACAAGGGGCTGCGCCCCGCGATGCAGCCCTCGGTCGAGCTGAACGAAGGCTATGCGCCGGGCAAGGACGCCGAGGTCAAGGTCGAGCTCGAAGTGCTGCCCACCGTGCCGACGCCGGCGATCGACGCGCTGAAGCTGGAGCGACTGACCGTTCCCGTCGCCGACGCGCTGGTCGACGAGCAGCTGCAGAAGTTCGCCGACCAGTCCAAGCGCTGGGACGATGCGGGCGAAAAGGCGGCCGAGATGGGTGACCTGGTCACCGTCGACTTCGTCGGCAAGACCAGCGACGGCGTCGCCTTCGACGGCGGCACCGGCACGGACATGGGCGTCGAGCTCGGCTCGGGCCGCCTGATCCCGGGCTTCGAGGAGCAGCTGGTCGGCGTGAAGGCCGGCGAGGAAAAGACGCTGAACGTCACCTTCCCGGAGGATTATGGCGCGGCGAACCTCGCGGGGCAGCCCGCGACGTTCGACATCACCGTCAAGTCGGTGAAGACCGCCGGCGAGAGCAAGATCGACGAGGATCTGGCCAAGAACCTCGGCCTCGAGAGCCTCGAGCAGCTGCGCGGGCTCATCAAGGGTCAGATCGAGCAGGAGCATAACGGGCTCACCCGCACGCACATGAAGCGTAAGCTGCTCGACCAGCTCGCCGAGGGGCATGATTTCGAAGTGCCGCCGTCGATGGTCGAGGCCGAGTTCCAGCAGATCTGGCATCAGCTCGAGCATGAGGCGAGCCACGAGGAGGATCCGCAGGCGGCGCTGGCCGAGATGGAGGCCGAGCGCGACGACTATCGCAAGATCGCCGAGCGTCGCGTCCGCCTGGGGCTGTTGCTGTCCGAGATCGGCCAGGCAAACGGCGTCGAGATCAGCAGCCAGGAGATGAATCGCCTGATCGCGCAGGCCGCGCAGCAGTACGGCCCGGAAGATCGCCAGCGCTTCATCCAGTATGTCCAGCAGGAGCCGATGGCGGCCGCCCAGCTGCGTGCGCCGCTGTACGAGGACAAGGTCGTCGACTTCCTGTTCGACAAGGCCGAGATCAGCGACCGCGAGGCGACCCGCGAGGAGCTGGAAGCCGCGATCGAGAGCGAGGACGGTTTCGCGACCGGCACGCATAGCCACGACCACGACAATCCCAAGCCGCGCAAGTCCGCCAAGAAGGCGGATGCCAAGGCCGAGGGCGACGAGGCGAAGCCCGCCAAGAAGGCTGCGGCGAAGAAGCCGGCCGCCAAGGGCGAGGACGCTGGCGCGGTCGAGGCTCCGGCGGCGGAAGCGGAGGCCGAGGCCGCACCCGCCAAGAAGCCGCGCGCCAAGAAGGCTGCCGCGCCGGTCGAGGCAGAGACGCAGGTGACCGAAGCGTCGCCGGTCGCCGCCGAGGCCGCCGAAGGGACCGAGGCCGCCGACGCCGCGCCGGCGAAGAAGCCGCGCGCCAAGAAGGCCGCGGCGCCGAAGGCCGAGGGCTGATCGAGGGGAGGGGGCATTGCTCCCTCCCTGCTCGTCGTCCCGGCGAATGCCGGGACCCACTGACGCGCATGGCGAGGGGGCGCGAACTCTTCGGTTGTTCCGCATCCATGGGTCCCGGCATTCGCCGGGATGACGCATGTCTGGGGCTTGTGCATCGACCCCTAACGTCATCCCCGCGGAGGCGGGGATCCAGACGCGCACGGCCCACAGGAGTTCGGGCCATCAGCGTTTCTGCATTCCCGCCTGCGCGGGAATGACGCTAAATGGGACGCGGCTTTTGTCCGCTTGCATGAAGACGGGGGCAGTGAAGTGACGCAGCCGCGAATCGCAGTCCTGCTGCCCTGCTACAACGAGGAAGCCGCGATCGCGCAGACGGTGGCGGGGTTCCAAGCCGCGCTGCCGGACGCGACCGTCTACGTCTACGACAACAATTCCCGCGACCGCACCGTCGAGGTCGCGCGCGCGGCCGGCGCCGTGGTGCGGCGCGAGCGCATCCAGGGCAAGGGCAACGTCGTGCGGCGGATGTTCGCGGACATCGACGCTGACGTCTATGTGATGGCGGACGGCGACGCGACCTATGACGCGGCCTCCGCGCCGGCGCTGGTCGCGCGCCTGATCGAAGACCAGGCCGACATGATCGTCGGCAGCCGCATCAGCCAGGTCCAGGAGAGCTACCGCCGCGGTCACCGCTTCGGCAACGCCTTGCTGACCGGCATGCTCGCGCGGCTGTTCGGGCGCAGCTTCACCGACATCCTGTCGGGCTATCGCGTCTTCTCGCGCCGCTTCGTCAAGAGCTTCCCATCGCTGTCGTCCGGGTTCGAGATCGAGACCGAGATCAGCGTCCACGCGCTGGAGCTCAAGATGCCGGTGGCGGAGGTGGAGACGCCCTATTTCGCGCGGCCGGAGGGCTCGACGTCGAAGCTCAGCACCTATTCGGACGGCTGGCGTATCCTGCGAACGATCGTCACCTTGTACCGGATCGAGCGGCCGCTGCTGTTCTTCGGCCTCATCGCGGCGTTGCTCGCGCTCCTCGCGGTCGCGCTCGGCATTCCGCTGGCGATCACCTATATGCAGACCGGGCTGGTGCCGCGCTTTCCGACCGCGATCCTGATCACCGGGCTGATGACGGTCGCTGCGCTCTGCTGGTTTGCCGGGCTGATCCTCGACACGGTGGTGCGTGGGCGGCGCGAGGTTCGGCGGCTTGCCTATCTGGCCCTGCCGGCGCCAGGCGCCGGGGCTTGAACTGTCCGCCGTGAGCGCCGATGTTGGCGTTCCTTAGGGCACAAGAGAGACATCCATGCACAATCCGTTCGAGACCGGCGATTTCGCGAACCATCTGGGGCGCGCGGGCCTTGGCTTGCAGCAAACCCAGGCGGGCCTCGTGCCGATCGTGATCGAACAGTCGAACCGCGGCGAGCGCTCGTTCGACATCTTCAGCCGCCTGCTTCGCGAGCGGATCATCTTCGTCACCGGCGGGGTCGAGGACGGCATGGCCAGCCTGATCACCGCGCAGCTGCTCTTCCTCGAGTCCGAGAACCCGAAGAAGGACATCTTCATGTACATCAACTCGCCGGGCGGCGTCGTCACGGCGGGCATGGCGATCCACGACACGATGCAGTACATCCGCCCGCGCGTCGGCACGGTCTGCATCGGCCAGGCCGCCTCGATGGGCAGCTTCCTGCTTGCCAGCGGCGAGCCCGGCATGCGCATCGCGCTGACCAACGCGCGGATCATGATCCACCAGCCGTCGGGCGGCGCGCAGGGCATGGCGTCCGACATCGAGATCCAGGCCAAGGAAATCCTGCGCATCCGCAAGCGGATGAACGATCTGTACGCCCAGTACACCGGTCAGCCGCTGGAGGAGATCGAGCGTCGCATGGATCGCGACACGTTCCTCGAGGCGCATGAGGCAAAGGATTTCGGGCTGGTCGACGAGGTGTTCGACAAGCGCCCGACGCCGGCCGACGAGGTCGCGCAGGCGGCGTAACGCCCTGATGCCGCGCCGGGCGCCCGCCCGGTTGCGGCCGTTAGGGACGTTTGACCGTTGTGGTTTGCGTACCGGCCGGGTTACCATGCCCGGCCTCACCAGCGGGAATCTCCCCCGCGACAAGGAAGTTTGAATGACGAAACTGAGCGGTGGCGACTCGAAGAGCACCCTCTATTGCTCGTTCTGCGGCAAGTCGCAGCACGAGGTTCGCAAGCTGATCGCCGGACCGACTGTGTTCATCTGCGACGAATGCGTCGAACTGTGCAACGACATCATCCGCGAGGAGACCAAGTCCGCACTGGTCGCCAAGAAGGATGGCGGTGTGCCGTCGCCGCAGGAAATCTGCAACGTGCTGGACGATTACGTCATCGGCCAGAAGCAGGCGAAGCGCGTCCTGTCGGTGGCGGTGCACAACCACTACAAGCGGCTGAACCATGGCGCCAAGGGCGCGGACGTCGAACTCGCCAAGTCGAACATCCTGCTGGTCGGGCCGACCGGCTGCGGCAAGACCCTGCTCGCGCAGACGCTCGCGCGCATCCTGGACGTGCCGTTCACGATGGCGGACGCGACGACGCTGACCGAGGCGGGCTATGTCGGCGAGGATGTCGAGAACATCATCCTCAAGCTACTCCAGGCGTCCGATTATAACGTCGAGCGGGCGCAGCGCGGCATCGTCTATATCGACGAGATCGACAAGATCAGCCGCAAGGCGGAAAATCCGTCGATCACGCGCGACGTGTCGGGCGAGGGCGTGCAGCAGGCGCTGCTCAAGCTGATGGAAGGCACCACCGCCTCCGTCCCGCCGCAGGGCGGGCGCAAGCATCCGCAGCAGGAATTCCTGCAGGTCGACACGACGAACATCCTGTTCATCTGCGGCGGTGCGTTCTCGGGGCTCGAGAAGATCATTGGCGACCGCCTGCAGGGCAAGTCGATCGGCTTCGGCGCCTATGTCGCCGCGCCGGAAGAGAAGCGGACGGGCGAGTATCTGCGCCAGACCGAGCCCGAGGATCTGCTGAAGTTCGGCCTGATCCCCGAGTTCGTCGGTCGCCTGCCGGTGATCGCGACGCTGGAGGACCTGGACGTGACCGCGCTGGTCAAGATCCTGTCCGAGCCGAAGAACGCGCTGGTCAAACAGTATCAGAAGCTGTTCGAGATGGAGCAGGTGGAGCTGGACTTCACCGACGATGCGCTGACCACGGTCGCCAAAAAGGCGATCGAGCGGAAGACAGGCGCGCGCGGCCTGCGGTCGATCCTGGAGGGCATCCTGCTCGACACGATGTTCGACCTGCCCGGCATGGAGGGCGTCGACGAGGTGATGATCGACAAGGACGTGGTCGAGGGCCGCAAGGAACCGATCCGCGTCTATGCCGAGAAGAAGAAGGACGGCGCCGCGGCCTGATCCGCAGCGCACCGCTGAAAAGGGAAGGGGCGTCGCGTGAGCGGCGCCCTTTTTCGTTCGCACCGGCGGCCGGCGCCGCGGCGGTGCCCAGACCCAAGGATAGCAGCCGCGTCATCGGGCATTAACGCCTCTGCGGCCATGCCACGTTCGCAAGGAGGCGCGGGCATGATGGAAACGGCGGCGAGCGAAGATCCTATCGTCGAAAGTTCTGCGTGGCGCGCGGGCCGCGGCCCGCTGAAGGTGCTGCCTGCGCCGCTGTTCGAGGATCGGCGCGCGTGGCTCGCCATCCTCCTCGGCTGGGTGCTGGCGCTGGCCGGCAGCGTCGCGATCGGCTTCGTCATCACCCGGCTGGTGCCCGGCGGAGCGGGCCCGGACCTGGGCGAGGCGCCCCCGGTGGTGCTGTGGGGGATGATCGCGCTGTTCAGCCCGATCACCGAGACGCTGCTGATGGCGGGCGTGCTCGGCATCCTGCGGCGCTTCCTGGGGCCGTGGCAGGCGGTGATCGCCAGCGCGATCCTGTGGGGGTTGCTCCATTCCACGCTGGCGCCGCTGTGGGGGGCGGTGATCTGGTGGCCGTTCCTGATCTTCTCGACATTGTACACCACATGGCGGCCGCGCGGCTTCTGGGTCGCGGTCGGCGTGCCGATGGCGGTGCATATCCTGCAGAATGCAGCGCCCGCGACGATGATCGTGCTCGGGCGATAGCACCGCGCGCGTCGCACATTCTTGGTGCCGGCGCGGCCGATACCGTGCCGCCGGTCCCCGCCGCGCGCTCGGTGCGGCTGACCTGTCAGAACAGGCCGGGGACGAAGCGCTTCACCCGGCGCCCATAGTCGCGATAGGCGTCGCCGAACGCGGCCAGCAGCAGGCGCTCCTCCACCCGGATGCGGAGCCAAGTGCCGAGTGCATACAGCGGTAATGCTACGACGAGGCGCGGCACATGGCCGAGGGCGATGGCGGTGGCGAGCAGCAGCAGCGCGATCGCGACGTAGATCGGGTGACGGACATGGGCGAACGGACCGGCGGTGACGAGCGCATGGTCCTGCCGCAGCCGCGCGACGACGCTCCAGTTCCGTCCCATCGTGCGGCGTGCCCAGACGAACAGGCCGATAGCGCCGAGGAGCAGCAAGGTGGTGGCAGCGGCGAGCGCCAGCGACGGAAACCCCAACGGATCGAGCGCCACGGCGATGGGGCCGCTGCCGCAGACGGCGAAGGCAATGCCCTGGACCATTATGCCGAGCAGCGAACGCCCGTCGCGCCTTGCCCCTTCCTCGTCGCGGCGCTTGAGGCGCGCGGCGAGGACGAGCGCGGCGAAGACGACGAACCCCGTCGCGAGGACGGCGAGCGCGGGGAGGCCGGTCGAATGGCTCATCGCGGGCGCTGCCTTGCGGCAAGCGCGAGGCCGGCGGCGACCTGCACCAGCGCATAGAGCCGGCGGCGGCCGGGCCGGTCGACGAACGGGGCGACGACCTTCTCCGCACCCAGCGCCTCGTCCTTCCACAGGTCGACGTGGCGGCGGGGCTGGACGAGGCCGATCAGGCCGTCGCCGACCATGAAGATCGCCGCCATCTCGACGACGCGCGGCGCCAGGCGCGAGCCGGGCCGGCTCATTGCGTGCGCCGCGCGGACTGGGCGGCGCGCCAGGCCTGCATGTCCTCGACCGCCACGCTTCGACGCAGGATCTTCGCATCGGGATCGACCACATAATGGGTCCCCGCGGGGATGGTCAGCGTGCCATGGCCTTCCGTCATCGGCAGCGTGGTCAGCTTGCCGGCGACGTCGACCTCGACCGGCATGGGGAAGGGGCCACCGCCGGGCACGTTCCACGCCAGCGTCACCGCATCGCCGCTGCGCGTCTCGAGCAATTCGGGCAGCTTGGCCTGGCGGAGATAGACGTCGAAGAACCAGCCGTAATCCTTGCCCGTCACTTGCCGGACGAAGCCTTCATATTCGCGGCTGGAGCCGAAACGCGGTTTGAAATTGCCCGGCCGGGGGTCGAGGCGACCATAGACGGCGAGGCGCGTCACCTTCCAGAAGGCATCGTCGCCGATCAGGCCACGCAAGGTGTGCAGCATCCACGATCCCTTGACGTAGATATCCTGGCCCGCGCCGCCGTGGTCGGTTTCGTAGACCTGCTCCTCGGTCAGCACCCGGTCCTGGACGATCGGAACCTTGTTCATGATCGTCGCGCGCTGCCCCTGCAGCATGGCGGCATAGCGGGCGCGGCCCTCCCGCCACAGGCCATAGGCGGGCTGCATGTAGCTGCCATAGCCTTCGTGCAGCCAGTAATCGTCCCAATTGGCCGCGGTCAGCTGATTGGCGAACCATTCGTGCGTGAATTCGTGCTGGAACAGCCAGTCGAATCCCTCGATCGCCTTTGCATAGTCGTTGCCGTAGGCGTTGATCGTCTGATGCTCCATGCCCTTGTGCGGGGTCTCGACGACGCCGACCTTCTCGTCGCCGAACGGATAGGGCCCGACATTGGCCTCGAAGAAGTCCAGCGTCGGGGCGAATTCGTCGAACAGCTTTTGCGCCTGCGCCTTCTCGCCGGGCAGATACCAGTAGAACATCGGGATCGCGTTGCCGAAGCGGCTCTTGTAGCTGCCCTCGATCACCTCATACGGCCCGACGTTGAGCGCGATGGCGTAGGTATTGGGATTGCGCGTGCGCCAGTTCCACCGGGTGCGTCCATCGGGGAGCTGGTCGACCGAGATCAGCTTGCCGTTCGACGGCGCCTTCAGCCCCTTGGGGATGGTGATGTGGAGGTCGACGACCCCGGGCTCGCCGGTCGGAAAGTCGAGGCACGGCCAGAACAGGTCGCAGCCATAGCCTTCCGATGTGGTCGCGAACCAGGTGCGGCCGTCGGGCGTCTTCGACCAGACCATGCCGTCGTCCCAGGGGGCGCGCACCGCGACATGCGGCTGGCCGCCATAGGCGATCCGAGCGCTCACCGACTGGCCGGCGGCGAGCGGGCGGGGCAGGGTGATCGCCAGCTGGCCCTCCGGATTGGTCCAGGCAGCTTTCGGCAGCGGCTGCCCGTCGATGCTGATCGCGGTGACGGGCAGGTTTCGGTCGAGGTCGATCAACAGCCGGGTCAGCGGCGCCTTGGCGGTGAAGCCGAGCGTCGCGACGCCATTCAGCGTCTCGGTCTCCGGCAGCACCTCGAACGACAGGTCGGCGGTGTCGAAACGCAGCGCCATCTGTTCGGGCGGACGCTCGCCGCCGGACTTTTGCGTCTGCTCGGTGATCGGCGGCTCGCCCTTCTTGGGGAGGCCCGGCGCGGCGGCGACGAGGGCGAGCGCGGAGATGGCGAGCAATGTCTTCATGGTTTCCCTCCTCAAATCCTCCCCGCTCCGCGGGGAGGGGGACCGCCAGCCGCAGGCTGGTGGTGGAGGGGCAGCCCCAAGCACGTCGCTCTGTTGGGCTGCCCCTCCACCACGCCTCTTCGAGGCGCGGTCCCCCTCCCCTGCAAAGCAGGGGAGGATTGTGTGATTGTCATTTCTTTGCCGGCGCCTGCGCCGCCTTCCACGCCTGGAAGGCGTCGACGGCGTCGTCCTGCTTGAGCAGGCGGCTCATCGGGTCGATCACGACATGCGCGCCTTCCGGCACGGTAATCGTCGCCAGGCCCCCGGTCATCGGCACCTTCTCGACGCGATCGTCGATCTGCACCTCGACCGGCAACGGGAAGGGCTTGTTCAGCGGCGTCTGCCATTTCAGCGTCAGCTGGCTCGCGTTGCGGTTGGCGACGAGCTTGGGCAGCGCGGCCTGGTACAGGTAGACGTCGAAGAACCATTGCCAGTCCTGACCCGTCGTCTGGTTGACGAAGCGGATGAAGTCCGGCGTCGTGCGGAACACGGGCTGGAAATTGCCCGGCGCGGGATCGGTGCGGTTGTAGACGAGCAGCTTCACTGCGTCGAAAAACGCCTTGTCGCCGATCGCATTGCGCAGCGTGTGGAGGATCCACTCGCCCTTCGTATAGATGTCGCCGCCGCGGCCCGGCGCCTTCTCGTACACATCCTCGGCGGTCTGCGGCTTGCCGGTGACGAGCGGCGACTTGTTCTGGATGCCCGGCCGCGCCGCCAGCATCATCGCGGTGTAGCGCCCGTCGCCTTCGCGCCAGCGGCCGTAGAGCGGCTGCATATAGGCGGTGAAGCCCTCGTGCAGCCAGAAGTCGTCCCAGTTCACGGCCGTCATCTGGTTGGCGAACCATTCGTGCCCGAATTCGTGCTGGAACAGCCAGTCGAACCCCTCGGGCGCCTTGGCATAGGCATTGCCGTAGGCGTTGATCGTCTGATGCTCCATGCCCTTGTGCGGCGTCTCCACGACGCCGACCTTCTCGGTGTACCAGGGGTAGGGGCCGATCACGCCTTCGTAGAAGTCGAGCGTGGGGGCGAATTCGGCAAACAGCCCCTTCGCCTGCTCCGTCTCGCCGGGCAGATACCAGTAGAACATCGGAATCGTGTCGCCGAACCGGCTCTTGTAGGTGCCGGCGATCTCCTCGTACGGCCCGACGTTGAGCGCGATGCCATAGAGGTTGGGATGGGCGACCTCCCAGTTCCAGGTCGTGCGCCCGTCCTGCAGCTGATCGACGCCGAGCAGCCGGCCGTTCGACGGCGCCTTCAGGCCCTTGGGCACGGTGATGTGCAGCGTCACCTTCTCCGGCTCGTAGGTCGGATAGTCGATGCACGGCCAGAACAGGTCGCACCCTTCCATCTGCACGGCGGTTGCGATCCAGGGTTGCCCGCCCGGCGTCTTCGCCCAGACGAAACCGCCGTCCCATGGCGCCCGCACGGCGGTGTGGGGACGACCGCCATAAGTGATCTTGACGATCAGCTTGGCGTCCTTCGCCGCCTTCTTGGCGAGCTTGATCGTCATCCGGCCCTGCGGGTTCTGGAAGGACGCGTCGACGCCGTCGACCGTCACCGCGGTGACGGTGTAATTGTTGTCGAGATCGATGACGACCTTGTCGGTGCGGTCCCGCGTCGTGAAGACGAGCGACGCGACGCCGTTCAGCACCTCGCGGTCCGGATCCACCTCGAACTGCAGGTCGGCGGACTCGAACTTGAGCTTCTTCTGCGCCGGATCGAGCTGGCCGCCGGAGGCGGAGACCTGGGCGGTGATCGGCGGCTTGCCCGGCTCCGCGGCGAAGGCGCTGGCCGACAGGAACAGAGCAGCGGCAAGCGTCAGGCGAAGCGTCATCGTATACCCCTTGTTGCAGTGACGTGGTTTCCACGTCGTGCGGGGCGCTGGCAAGGGGCTAATGACGCGATCAGCTGGCCGCGAAACGATTGATGGACGCCGCGGCCTCCCCATATAGTGTGGCATGAGGCCGCCCCCGGTTCCGGGCGGCCGCGGAGTTTGCATGCACACCATCTATCCCGTCCTGCCGCTGCGCGACATCGTCGTCTTCCCGCACATGATCGTTCCGCTCTTCGTCGGCCGCGACAAGAGCGTGTCCGCGCTCGAGGCCGCCATGGCCGCGGACAAGGAGATTTTCCTCGTCGCGCAGCTCGATCCGGCCGAGGACGATCCGGCGCGCGAGGACCTGTACGAGGTCGGCGTCACCGCCACCGTGCTCCAGCTGCTCAAGCTGCCCGACGGCACGGTGCGCGTGCTGGTCGAGGGCAAGCAGCGCGGACGCCTGACGACGCTGGAGGAAGGCGAGGGGCATCTCGTCGCCGCGATCGAACCGATGCAGGATGCCGAACCGCAAGGACCGGAGATCACCGCGCTGATGCGCTCGGTCGTCGAGCAGTTCGAGAATTACGCCAAGCTCAATCGCAAGCTGCCCCCCGAGACGGCGGTGCAGCTGGGCGAGCTGGTCGAGGCGGCGAAGCTGTCCGACGCGCTGATGGCCAATGTCCAGGTGAAGGTCGCCGACAAGCAGGCGCTGCTGGTCGAGACCGATCCGGCCAAGCGGCTGGAGATGGCCTATGCGCTGATGGAGGGCGAGCTCGGCGTCCTGCAGGTCGAGAAGAAGATCAAGAGCCGCGTCAAGCGCCAGATGGAGAAGACTCAGCGCGAATATTACCTCAACGAACAGTTGAAGGCGATCCAGCGCGAGCTGGGCAACAGCGACGACGAGAGCGACGGCGACGAGATCGCCGAGCTGACGCAGAAGATCGCGACGCTCAAGCTGTCGAAGGAGGCGCGCTCCAAGGCGACCGCAGAGCTGAAGAAGCTCAAGACCATGGCGCCGATGAGTGCCGAAGCGACCGTCGTGCGCAACTATCTCGACGTGCTGCTCGGCCTGCCGTGGGGCAAGAAGAGCAAGATCAAGAAGGACATTCCCGCGGCGGAGGCAGTCCTGAACGAGGACCATTACGCGCTGGAGAAGGTCAAGGACCGGATCGTCGAATATCTCGGCGTGCAGGCGCGGATGAACAAGCTGAAGGGGCCGATCCTGTGCCTCGTCGGGCCGCCGGGCGTCGGCAAGACCTCGCTGGGCAAGAGCATCGCCAAGGCGACCGGGCGCGAATTCATCCGGCAGAGCCTGGGCGGCGTGCGCGACGAGGCCGAGATCCGCGGCCACCGGCGCACCTATATCGGTTCGCTGCCGGGCAAGATCGTCACCAACCTGAAGAAGTCGGGGACGAGCAACCCGTTGTTCCTGCTGGACGAGATCGACAAGCTTGGTCAGGATTTCCGCGGCGATCCGGCATCGGCGCTGCTCGAGGTGCTCGATCCGGAACAGAACGCGAAGTTCAACGATCATTATCTCGAAATCGACATCGACCTGTCGGACGTGATGTTCGTGTGCACCGCGAACACGCTCAATCTGCCGCAGCCGCTGCTCGACCGCATGGAGATCATCCGGCTGGAGGGCTATACCGAGGACGAGAAGGTGGAGATCGCCGAGCGGCACCTGCTGCCCAAGGTGATCGGCGAGCATGGCCTGAAGGACGGCGAATTCACGCTGACCAACGCGGGCCTGCGCGCCCTGATCCAGAAGTACACGCGCGAGGCGGGCGTGCGCACGCTGGAGCGCGAGATCGCCAAGCTCGCGCGCAAGGCGTTGCGCCGCATTCTGGAGGGCAAGGCGGAAAGCGTGACGATCACGCCCGACAATCTGCACGAGTTCGCGGGCGTCCAGAAGTTCCGCCACGGCCTGTCCGAGGAGGAGCACCAGATCGGCGCGGTCACCGGCCTGGCGTGGACCGAGGTCGGCGGCGAGTTGCTGACGATCGAAAGCGTCACCGTGCCAGGCAAGGGGCAGGTGAAGACGACTGGCAAGCTGGGCGACGTCATGAAGGAATCGGTGCAGGCCGCCTTCAGCTTCGTGCAGGCGCGCAGCCCGAGCTATGGCATCAAGCCGTCGCTGTTCCACCGGAAGGACATCCACATCCACCTGCCCGAAGGCGCCGTGCCGAAGGACGGTCCGTCGGCCGGCATCGGCCTCGTCACCTCGATCGTCTCGACGCTGACCGGCGTCGCGGTGAAGAAGGACGTGGCGATGACCGGCGAAGTGACGCTGCGTGGTCGCGTGCTCCCTATCGGCGGGCTGAAGGAAAAGCTGCTCGCGGCGCTGCGCGGCGGCATCACGACGGTGCTAATCCCGCAGGAGAATGAGAAGGATCTGGCCGAGATCCCGCAGAACATCCGCGACGGGTTGACCATCGTGCCGGTCAAGCACGTCGACGAGGTGCTGGCGCTCGCGCTGACCGAGCCGCTGGAGGCGATCGACTGGACCGACGCGGACGAACTTGCCGCGCTGCCGCCGCCGGGGGTTGCGTCGACGGGCGTCGAACGCCACCACTGATCGTCACAATTCCGTCATCAGCCTCCGCCATCCCGCGCCGGGACGGCGGGGGCATTGACTCGTACCGTACGGACGGCCTTACTGGACGTTCGGCCTGTCGACACGATTCTCAATGGTTTAAAAGGGGGCAAACGTTCATGAACAAGCAAGAGCTGATCGCCACGGTCGCGGACACTTCCGGCCTTGCCAAGGGCGACGCGACCAAGGCGGTCGAGGCCGTGTTCGACGCGATTTCCGCCAGCCTGAAGAAGGGCGACGAAGTGCGCCTGGTCGGCTTCGGCACCTTTTCCGTCTCGAAGCGCAAGGCGTCGACGGGGCGCAATCCGCGCACCGGCGAGCCGATGACGATCAAGGCGTCGAGCCAGCCGAAGTTCAAGGCGGGCAAGGGCCTGAAGGATTCGGTCAACTGATCCACGAAGTTCGGGCTGGACAGGCGGCGTGCCGCCGCCTAAAGGCCCGCCTCCGACAGTTTTCGGGCGCGTAGCTCAGCGGTAGAGCACACCCTTCACACGGGTGGGGTCACAGGTTCAATCCCTGTCGCGCCCACCATCCTTTTCAAAGGCTTACGGGCTAGGAAAGGATGACCATCCAGGAACATCCCTCTGTATCCCCACTGGGGTTCAGGGAAACAGGCTCAGTCTTCACCTCTGACGGGGTGGGCTGGGCCTGCTGTGGTTTTTGGCCTTTCGATTGCGACCGTTGGCCCGTCACTTACTTTTCGCTTTAGGGTCGTTGGCAACCTGGGGTCGAAGGCTGACGGCCAGAGTGGCCCGAAAAACCATTATGTCAAACAATGAAAGGGGGTAGCCGGGGGGCGTGGAGAGGCCTCTTCCGTTTGCAGTTTGCGTGCCACCTCTCGCGCGACCAAAAAATTCACAAATTTAAGCCTACGCTCTCAAGTCGGACGTGGCCCGCGACTGCCCAAGGTTTTTGGAAATGCTGCAGTCTCTATGGCAAACGCTATCGCCGACTGCCCTTTCGCGGCTGCTATCAGTTCGTCGTTGTATCTGCCGTCTTACGCGAGGGGCGTGGCGCCACTATCGCAAAGTCGTTTGCAATTACGTGATTGCGATTGCGCACACTCCGACGATTTCAAGCTCCCACTGCCTTGCTACTTGTCCGGTGCTCGGTTAGCTTTCAATTCTCAAGAGGAGGCGGGTCTATGGCAGGCAAGAAAACATTAATTCATCCCGTCTTGTTCTCGAAGCATTTTAAAATTGACCCTAAGAAGCTCGACGCTGCTAAGCTTCTCGATCCGGTGCTAAATAGTGACACAAAGCTTTTTATAGACCCATTGCTCATTTATAAGAGCCAAAATCCTATCATTAAGCGCGATGGGCGCAAGCTGATTAAGCAGTCGTTCGATAACGTGATTGGCTTGGTCGACATATCCCAAGCTGAAGGAGACGTGGCGTGGAAGGGGGCCTTCAAAGCCCTAAATTTGGACGAGCGACCGGAGACAGGCTTAGGGTTCGGCGGTGCCGGGACAAGCGGCAGTTCACGGCCGCCGCATCTGCGTCACGACATACTGCGTACTGCGAAGCAAATCATCACGTTGGGCGAGAAGAACCCCGACATGATACCGTTAATGGGGCTGTTTGAGAAAGGTGTCGGTCCTGACACTCTCAGCGACATGACCACAAATTTTCTCCTTCCCGTTCTGTGCGAAATAACGGAGGAGTTTTGTAAGAATAACAGTATTCCAGTTCGGGGGTTCGGGGCCAAATACGGTAATCGCTCGCTACCTGAAAATCCGTACAATATTGATCTTCCAATCGTTCTAGTGCCCCGTGACCTTCTCCGTGATCTTCCTTTGGCGGCGGACTGGTCCGACGTGTCTCGCGTTGTGATGGAGGTTCATGAAATACGTGACGCTGTCAACCAGATGTTTGGAAATTTCGCTCGGGCAAGCGTAACGGAGAAGAAAAAAGCCGTTAGAGAGATCAGTCTTAAATCGGCTCGTATACTGCGTCTTATTATGCGGGCTGTGGCTGGGGCGTCGGAAAGCTATGATGAAAAGGCTGACTTAGACGGATATTATCAATTTCGTCGCATTCTCTATCAAGATCCAAAGGTCTTTGCTGGCATGATCAAGCCTCCAGCGGATTTGGATGCCGCTGGTCTGAGGCAGACTGTTCTTGAGATAATCGAGCAATTTAGGAAGCTCGTTGAAGATAATAATATGTGGGAGTTGCTATGGAATGGCACGTCGCATCGGCATGAACGGGCGAGCCAGCTTCTATTTTTTGCGGTTGCGACGGTCATGTGCGCCGTCAACAATGTCGATATATCTCCAGAGACAAACTCGGGCGGAGGGCCAGTAGATTTTAAGTTTTCGACGGGCTTCCACGGACGGCTAGTCGTTGAGATGAAGCTTTCGAAGGGAACCGTTGAAAGCGGATATAAGAACCAACTAGAAGTTTATAAGAAAGCTGCCGCGACCTCGGCTGGTATCTTCGTGATCATGGACATTGGCGGTATGGGCTTCAAGCTCCGCAAGATCGAGCGGTTGCGTGACGCTGCCCTAGCCGCAGGTGAGGCTGCCTCGGATATTGTCGTCATTGATGCGAAGCGCAGAGCATCAGCGAGCAAGCGCAAGGGGCCCGGTCGTTGACCCTGACGCACAGGTTCATCTTGTCCCCCACTCCGATTGATTGCCTCCGCGCCTTATAGCCTGCATAACAGCCCCAGAGCCGCCACGCACGGCTCTGGGGCTTAGTAACCCCGAAACACAGCGGTTGGGCTGCCCGATGCAGTCCACGCATCCTTGACCCTTATGGTCGGGGAGCCTGCGACGCATGTCCAGGGCTTTCCAGCCTAAAGGTCGTAGGGACCGGCTGTGTTCGGTTTACTAACTCCCCGATCACCAAGGATCAGGTGTGAAGTCCATAGCGGGGGCGTACCGCATCGGACTTCCCGGGAGGCGCGGATATGCCAAGAGGTACCCGGCACGTCATTACCGGCACACTGAGCTGGGACGATCGCCAGTTTATCCATCGGATCGACGTCGAGGGCGGGGGCTATTGGTTCGTCTCCATGCCGCGCGCCGCCGTCGCGTTGCTTGGCCGCCGCGTGACCGTTGATGGAGTGCGCACAGGCTTCAACATCCTGGACGACGTCGCGGTGAGGGCGACCCTTGCCACGGACGACGCAACGGAGCGCCCCTGACGGGCGCCGATCCCGCTCCTCGCTAACACCTGCTAATGTCATTGAAGTGTCGCATCACTGACGCGGCTCCGTCACACGAATCTCATTCTCATGTCATTTAAGGCGCCTACCCGCCGGTTCGAGACCGGCAGGGGGGATGCCTTGGCCGGTCGCGGGCGCCTCTGCCCGACATCCAACGACACGACGACTGGGAGCATCGATCATGGCGGCCAAGACGCGCTACGGCAATTTCCTGATGATGACGAGCGCGAGCCTGGTGCTGGCGGCGTGCGGCGGCGCGGACAATGTCGCGTCGCCCGGCGCGGGCAGCGTGACGATCGTGCAGCCTGCGCCCGCGCCGTCGCCGACGCCGACCCCGACGCCGACCGCCGCGATCACCGCCGCGCAGTTCGCCGCGGCGACCACCGTCAACGGCATCACCGTGACCGCCGACGAGCAGCTCGCGATCGTCAACGCCGGCAGCAACAACAACGTCAACGGCACCGGCAGCACGATCAACGGCATCTATCCGACGAGCGCGACGTCGCTCGCGACCGCGAGCGATCCGGCGCGGATCGACGGCTTCTTCACCTCCACCAACTATGTCGGCGCGTTCAACGGCCCGACCGATACGAGCTTCCAGGGCTGGACCTGCAACTCGACCTCGGCGGAATTCGGCGGGTCGGGCGCGCGCTGCACCGCGGTGCCGGCGGTCGGCACGCTCGCGTCGGGCGCGTCGTGCCCAAGCGGCACGAACACGCCGACCGGCACGACGACGGGCGCCGCCAACGTCGCCACCGTCGGCGGCTTCAAGGTCTGCGACATCCCGCAGGCGATCACGACCAGCCTGACGCTGCCGCGCATTCCGGGCATCGCCTATCGCTTCACCGGCCAGACCGAGGTCGGCACCGATGTCGGCACGACCGGGGCGAATTCGGGGGTCACGCTGACGATCGAGCCGGGCGTGGTGATCTTCGCCAATGCCAATGAGTCGACCAACGACCTGCTGCTGGTCAACCGCGGCTCGCGCATCCAGGCGGTCGGCACCGCAACCGCGCCGATCATCTTCACCTCGCAGCAGAACATGGTCGCCAACGGCGTCTCGGACGCGAGCCAGGGCCAGTGGGGCGGTATCATCCTGCTCGGCCGCGCGCCGACCGGCGTCTGCCGCAGCGGCACGGGCCCGAACAACGCCGCGGGCTCTTCGACGACCTGCGAGCAGGCGATCGAGGGCGTGACGGGCCGCTTCTACGGCGGCCCCAATGCCGCGGACTCGAGCGGCCAGATGTCCTATGTCCAGATCCGCTACTCGGGAATCGCGATCAGCGACGGCAACGAGCTGCAGGGGCTGACGCTGGGCGGCACCGGCTCGGGCACCGTCATCGACCACGTGCAGAGCCACAATTCCGCGGACGATGGCGTCGAGATCTTCGGCGGCAACACGAACATCAAGTATTTCGCAGTGACCGGCGCCGACGACGACGGCTTCGACATCGACAACGGCTATCGCGGCTTCATGCAGTTCATCGTCGCGGCGCAGCGCGTGCTGGGCGCGACCGCGGACAGCTTCTCGACCGAGATCGACTCGAACAACGCCGAGGACCTGCTGCCGCGCACCTTCTCCACCTTCGCCAACTTCACCTTCATCCAGACGGCGCTCGCCCCGGCGGCGATCCGCCAGCGCGGCGGGTCCGACATGCGCTTCGTCAACGGCGTGGTGAAGACGCCGGCGAGCGTCGCCTGCGTCAACATCATCGCGGGCGAGCAGACCGCGGGGGGCCGCACCACGGTGCGACCGGCCGACAGCGCGCTCCAGGACTTTGGGCCGCCGTCGTTCAACTCGGTCTATTTCGCCTGCAACGGCCGCTGACGCGCACCCCCTCGACATCGTCGGGCACCGGGGTGGCGGCAGCGCCGCCCCGGACACCTGTTTCGAAGACCCCTCGTACCGGGAATCCACGGTCATGCAGCAGCAGCGGCTCGCCTTCGCCACGCTCCTCCTTCTTTCCTCGACGCTGACGGCGCCGGCCGTGCTGGCACAGACCGGCAGCGCCACGCCGCCGCCCACGACGCCCTCGACGACCGCGACGTCGCCGGATGCGCAGACGGATCCCGCCCCGGCCGACGGGGCGGCCGCGTCCACCGATCAGGAGCAGGTCGAGGTCTCCGCACCCGGCACACAGGATCTGGGCGATATCGTCGTCGTCGGCCGAAACATCCCCAATACGGTGCGCGCCACGGCACAGATCGTGTCGGTGCTGTCGAGCGCGGACATCGCGCGGACGGGCGAGGGCGACATCGCCGGCGCGCTGACCCGCGTCACCGGCCTGTCGGTGGTCGGCGGCGGCTTCGTCTATGTCCGCGGCCTCGGCGACCGCTATTCCTCGTCGCTGCTCAACGGCTCGCCGCTGCCGAGCCCGGAACCGCTGCGCCGCTCCGTGCCGCTCGACATATTTCCGACGACGATCGTCGGGTCGGCGCTGGTCCAGAAGACCTATTCGGTCAATTACCCCGGTGAGTTCGGCGGCGGCGTGATCAACCTCACGACCAAGGCGATCCCCGACAAGAACTTCCTGTCGGGCGGCGCGACGATCGCGGCGGACGATGCGACCACCAGCGAGCTCGGCTACACCTATTACGGCGGCGGCGCGGACTGGATCGGCTTCGACGATGGCGCGCGCAAGGTGCCGTCGTTCATCACCAGCGCCCCCGGCGGATCGGGCCTGATCCCGGCGGCGCAGGTCGCGCAGCTGACCAACGCGCCGACCACTTTGCTCCAGCGCAACAACCAGCTCCCCGCCAATTGGTCGGCGGAGATCAGCGGCGGATCGGTGTTCGACCTGGGCGGCTCCCGCCTCGGCGTCGTCGCCTCGCTGAGCGCGAGCAACACCTGGCGCACGCGCCTGTCGACGCAGCAGGATTCGGTGAGCGAGGACGGGCAGCTGCGCAACGACTATCGCACGCTGATCACCGACAATCGAGCGGTCGCCAATGCGCTGATCGGGCTCGGGTATGAATTCGGCCGCAACACCGTGCGCTGGACCAATGTCTATATCCACGACAGGCTGAAGCAGGCGCGCGGGTCCGCCGCGACCTTGTACAACAACCCGTCGGGCCTGCGCTTCCAGCAGAATACGGCGTGGTTCGAACGGCAGCTGATCGAAAGCCAGCTGGTCGGCGAATTCCAGCTGAGCGACGCGCTGAAGCTGGACGCCCGCGGCGCCTATGCCAATTCGAAGCGCAACGCGCCCTATGAGCGTCAGTTCGACTATCTCTGTTCGAACCGCACCACGACCGGCCTGCCGATCACCGGCGACGGCGGCCAGCAGGCGGGCGGCTTCCAGTGCGACGGCGCCTATCAGGTGACCCAGCGCTTCACCCCCTTCGCCTCGATCATCTTCAGCAAGCTGAACGAGGATCTGTACACGGGGCAGGCGGATGCCTCGTACAAGCTCGACACCGACCGGCCGATGACGCTGTCCGCCGGCTATTTCTACCAGGGCACCAAGCGCACCTCGTCGCGGCTCCAGTTCAACTACCAGACGTCGCTGGGCGGCGGGACCGCGCCGCAATATCCCTATAACCTCCTCCGCCCCGACTATCTGCTGAGCCCGGACGTCATCAACAACGCCTGCCCGCAGACGGCAAACACCATCCCCTGCACGCTCCAGCTGCAGTTCAACACGCCGCTCGGCGCCTATGAATATGCCGCGAAGCTCGACGTGCACGCGGGCTATGTGCAGGCCGAGGCGGAGGCACTCGACGGCCTGCGCGCCGTGATCGGCGTCCGCTACGAGACGGGCGACGAGCGCGTGACGCCGATCAAGTCGACGACGACGCGGCTGAAGAACGACTATTTCCTGCCGGCGGCGACGCTGACCTGGAATTTCGCGAAGGACCAGCAGCTGCGCGCGAGCTTCGCCAAGACGATCTCTCGCCCGCAATTCCGTGAGCTCGCCCCGCAGCAGTTCCGCGATCCCGATTCGGATCGCCTGTTCTTCGGCAATCCGAACCTGCGCGATTCGGAACTGTACAACCTCGAGGCGCGCTACGAGTGGTTCTTCGGCCGGGACCAGCGCTTCACCGCGGCGGGCTTCTACAAGCGGATCGACAATCCGATCGAGCAGGTCGGCTTCTACACCGGCGCCGACGACCGGCTGCAGACCGGTTTCACCTATCTGCCGAAGGCGACGCTGTACGGCGGCGAGGTCGAGGTGCAGAAATACTTCAAGCTCGGCGACGTCTTTGGCGGCGACTTCTTCGCCACGCGGCGGGCGCTGTTCGTCGCCAACTATACGTATACGAAGTCGAAGATCACCGCCGACAACAGCTGCGTGCCCGACGTATCGCCGGGCGCGCAGCCGGTTAACGGCTGCGCCGCCGGCTTTGGCCGGGCGTTCAAGCTGTTCCGCGACGGAGCGCCGCTGACCGGTCAGTCGGACCATCTGGTCAACGTGCAGGTCGGGCTGGAGGACACCGCCTCGCTGTCGCAGATCACATTGCTGTTCAACTATGCCAGCGATCGCGTCACCAACCGCGGTCCGTCGTTGCTGGGCGGCGATCGCTTCCAGCCCGACATCGTCGAACATCCGGGAATCCGCGTCGACATGGTGGTGCGCCAGGGATTCGAGGTCGCCGGCGGCAAGTGGGAGCTGAAGGCGGAGGCGCGCAACCTGACGCGGACCCGCTATCGCGAAAGCCAGACCTTCGCCGACGGGCGCGAGGTGTTCATCAACCGCTACAATCTGGGACGCGTGTTCAGCCTGGGCCTCAGCACGACCTTCTGAGGCGGGGCCGTCACCCCAATGGGGGTGGTCAGGCCCAGGGTCGCTCGCGAAACCATTTGGTGATGACGTACTTGACCCCGCTGCGCACCTTCATCCCCTGATGAAGCGTGGCGGGGTTCAGCGATCCGTCGGGGCGGCGATTGCTCCATGCGACGAGCTTGCCGGTCTCCGGCTGGATGGTCTTGTCGATCGCCTTGAAGCGCGTCGCCCCACCGGCTTCGGGCTCGTTCAGATAGACCATGATCGTCCAGGTGCGGTTTCCCGCGACCGTGCAATAGCGCGCATAGTCGACGCCGTCGGGATCGAAATAGTCGGTATGTCCCTTGAATTCCTGCCCAACCGCATAGCGCTGACCCTGCAGCGGCTCACCATGGACGGGGTCGAGGCCGGTGAAGGCGGCGATCCGCGCCTCGATCACCTGCACGATCGGATCGGCGGCGGACAGATCGCCGGTCTCGCTGGTGCGAAAGGCGGCATCGCCGTTCGGGTCCGCGATCGTCGAGGGGCGGCGGACCGTATCGATCCGCTCGATCAGCGCGGCGCAGCTCTCCGGCGGCAGGAAGCCCCGCGCCAGGAACAGGTCGAGCTTGGCATTGGGCACCTTCTGAACACCCGGGTGGGAGAGGATGCGGTCGGCGATCGGACGCGGGTCGACGCCATTGCCGAGGATGGGAAGACTGGCCATGCCGCCTGCGATACCGCGCGCTGGCGCCGCCGCCAATTCGTCATGGCGTCAGTATTCGGCACTATGCCATCGGCACGGAACATGGCATGCACGGGCGCAAGGGTGCGAGACCGGAAACCTCTATGCGTTTGAAATTGGACGCGCGCACGCGCCGCCTTCTGCGGCGGCTGCCGGTCGTCAACGTCTATTCCCTGGCCGAACTCGTGCTGCTCGGCGCGTTGGCGGTGCAGTCGGCGCGTCTGGTCTGGACGCTGGCGACGCCGGTGTCGCCGCTCGGCGACTGGCGTCCTGCCGATGTCGTGGTGCCCGGCCAGCCCGCAGACGTGCTGGCGAGCTTCGATCCCTTCTTCCGGCTGGACGCTGGCACCGCTGCACCGACCGCGGTCACCGCGCTGCAACTCACGCTCTACGGCATTCGGGTCGACGAGGCGTCCGGTCGCGGATCGGCGATCGTCGCCGGACCCGACGGGATCCAGAAGAGCATCGGCGTCGGCGAGGAGGTGCTTCCCGGCGTGACGCTCAAGGCGGTGGCCTTCGACCATATCACGATCGATCGCGGCGGGCGGCCAGAGGATCTGTTCCTGACGCAGGACAATGCGCCCGCGTCCGCGCCGGCACCGGGCGGACAGCCCGCCCCGGCGATCGTCGCACCCGGCGCATCCTCCGCGCCCGCGATCCAGGCCGGGCAGCTGCGCAACGAGATCGGCTTCATCCCGCGTATCGACGGTGGCCGCATGACCGGCCTCGTCGTGCGGCCCCAGGGTTCGGGGGCGCTGTTCCGCGCCGCCGGCCTGCGCGAAGGCGACGTCGTCGTCTCGATCGGCGGCCGCCCGGTCAGCGGCCCGCAGGACGTCGATCGTGTCACCGCCGACTTCGCCAAGGGCGGCAATATTCCCATCACCGTCGAGCGCGGCACCGAGACGCTGCCCCTCGCCATCACGGTCGCACCCACGCCATGAAGACTGTTTCGCCCATCCGCTTTCTCCTTCCGTCCGTCGCTGGCTTCGCGCTCGTGCTGAACGGCGTCGCCATGCCGGCCTCCGCGCTGGCGCAGACCACGCTCAACGTACGCGATGCCGACATCCGCGCATTCATCGCCGATGCCGCGCGGGTCACCGGCCGGACGTTCATCATCGACAATCGTGTGCAGGGGAAGGTGACCGTGGTCACCGATCGCCCGTTGAGCAAATCGGAATATTTCGAGGCGGTGCTGTCGACCCTGCGTGCCAACGGGCTGGTCGCGGTGCCGACGGGCAACGGGGCGCTGCGCGTGCAGCCGATCGACAATGCGGCCGCGCAGCCGAGCCGGATCGGCGTGGCCGGGGCCGGCCGCAACAGCTTCGTCACCGAGATCGTGCGCCTTCGTTCGATCGACGCCGCCCAGGCCATCGAAACGGTGCGGCCGCTCGTCAGCGCCCAAGGATCCGTCAGCGCCAATCGCGGCGCCAACAGCCTGGTGATCGTCGATTTCGCGGACAACATCCGCCGCGTGCGCGAGGTCCTGCGCCGGGTCGATGCGGACAATGCCTCGACCCGCGTCATCGCGCTGAAGAATGCGAGCGCGAAGGAGATCGCCGCGGCCTTGCAGGGCTTGGTCGGCGGGGCAGGCGGCGGGCAGGGCGGCGGCGCCGCACCCGGTGCGGTCGGTGCGTCGGTCGTCGCGGTCGACAGCTCCAACAGCGTCATCATCCGCGGCGACGCCTCGAGCGTGGCGCGGCTCGCCTCGGTCGCTGCGGACCTCGACCAGAAGGCGAAGAACGGGACCGAGATCAAGGTCGTGTTCCTCGAGAACGCCGATGCCGCGCAGCTGCTGCCCGTGCTGCAGCAACTGGTCGGCCAGACCCCGGACCAGCCGCAGCAGACGCAGCTGAGCCGCGCCGGCTCCGGACTGACCGCGAACGGCGGCTCGGGCGGCACGAACCGCATGGGCGCGCCCGCGCTGTCGCAGCCGATCGTGTCGCAGGCGCCTGCGAGCGTCGGCGGCGGCGCGGCGAACGGCCAGCCCGCGATAACGACGCAGGGCGGCCGGACGGCGGCGGTGGTCACGCGCTTCCAGGGCGCCAATGCGATCGTCATCGCTGCGCCGGCGGACATCCAGCGCCAACTGGCCGATGTCGTGCGGCAGCTCGACACGCGCCGCGAGCAGGTGGTCATCGAGGGGATCGTCGCGGAAGTCTCCGACGCCACCGTCAACCGGCTCGGCGCGCAGTTCATCCTCGCCAACCCGTCGGGCGGTGCGTTCGCGGCCTCGACCTTTTCGAACTCCGCGCCCAACATCCTGCAGATCGCCGGCGCGATCGGCGCGCGTGAGCTCGGCCGCAACACGACGACGACCGTCGCCAATGGCGTCGCGACGACGGTGACGACGAACACGGGCGCGTCGGACCAGCTGACCCAGTCGGCGATCAGCTCGATCCTCGGCTCGACCGGCGGCTTCGGCGGGTTTGGTGGCCAGATCGGCGACACGATCTTTGGCGCGATCATCAATGCGGTGAAGAGCGACACCACGTCGAACCTGCTGCAGGTGCCGCACCTGGTCACGCTCGACAATCAGGAAGCTTACAGCCTGGTCGGCCAGGAGATTCCGATCACCACCGGACAGGCGCTGTCGAACAATTTCGACAATACCTTCCGCACGACGCAGCGGGAAAACGTCGGCATAGAACTGACCGCGCGGCCGCAGGTCAATTCCTCCGGCTCGATCAAGCTCAACCTTCGGCTGGAGGTGAGCTCGATCGCGGGACCGGTGTCGAACGACAATAGCGACCTCATCCTCAACAAGCGGCAGGTCGAGACGACGCTGACCGTCGACGACGGGCAGATCGCTGTGATGGGCGGTCTGCTCAGCGACGAGGAACGTCGAACGATCGAGAAGATCCCGTTGCTCGGCGACATTCCGGTGCTCGGCAACCTCTTCAAGTCGAAGGCGAAGTCGCGCAACAAGACCAATCTGATGATCTTCATCCGCCCGACGATCCTCCGCACGCCGGAGGACAGCCGCAAGCTGGCCGAGCGGCGCTATGGCTATCTCCGCCAGCAGCAGGGCCTGCAGACGCCGGGCGAGGAACCGACGATTGACGAGCTGGTGCGCGACTATCTGGGCGCGGCGCCTCCCATCCCGTCCGCGCCGGGACCGGGCAATATCGAGGACCCGCGGATCGCGGTTCCCGTACGAACAAGCGTCTCCCAGCGGACGATCCGGCCGGAGAAGCGGCGGTGATGGAGACCTTCGCGCCCGGGGCCGATCTCGATCCGCTACCGCCGGTCGCGCGCGAGGCGTCGCCGCTGCCCGAGGACAGCGCAGCCGTCGATCCGGCCGCGGTGCCGATGGTCGCCATCCCCTACGGCTTTGCGCGCAAGCACGGCGTCGTGCTGCAGCCCACCGAGCCCGAAGCGACGCCCGTCGTCGCGCTGCGCGAGGGCGCCGATCCGCGCATGCTGATCGAGGTGCGCCGATATCTGGCGCGGGCGTTCGACGTCGCGGTCGTGCCGCCCGTGGCGTTCGACCGGCTGCTGTCCGATGCCTATGCCATGGACGGGCAGGCGACGGCGATGGCGGCGGTGGGCATGGGCGACGAGCTCGACATGCTCGCGGAAGGGCTGCCGACCGCCGAGGATCTGCTCGACACGGCGGACGATGCGCCGGCGATCCGCCTGATCAACGGCATCATCGCCGATGCCGCGCGCAACGGCGTGTCGGACATCCATATCGAACCCTATGAGACCGGCCTCGTCGTCAGGATGCGGATCGATGGCGTGCTGCGCGAGACGCTGCGCATGCCGCCGCACGTCGCGCCCGTCGTGGTCAGCCGCATCAAGGTGATGGCGCGGCTCGACATCGCGGAACGCCGGGTGCCGCAGGACGGCCGGATGGGGCTGACACTGGGCGGCAAGCTACTGGACGTCCGCGTCTCGACGCTGCCGAGCCGCGCGGGCGAGCGGGTCGTGCTGCGCATCCTGGACAAGGAGAATGCCGGCATCGACCTCGACGCGCTCGGCATGGACGAGGCGATGTACGCGCTGCTCCGCCACGCGCTGGCAGAACCGAACGGCATCATCCTCGTCACCGGGCCGACGGGATCGGGCAAGACGACGACGCTCTACGGCGCGCTGCGCCTTCTGAACGACGGCAGCCGCAACATCCTGACGGTCGAGGATCCGGTCGAATATGCCGTCGAGGGCGTCGGTCAGACGCAGGTGAACGCCAAGGTGGGCCTGACCTTCGCCGCCGGTCTGCGCGCGATCCTGCGCCAGGACCCGGACGTGGTGATGGTGGGCGAAATCCGCGATCGCGAGACCGCGGAGATCGCGGTGCAGGCGTCGCTGACCGGACATCTCGTGCTGTCCACGGTGCATACCAACGACGCGGTCGGCGCGATCACGCGCATGCGCGACATGAAGGTCGAACCGTTCCTGCTCGCCTCGACGCTGCGCGCGGTGATCGCGCAGCGGCTGGTCCGGCGGCTGTGCGACGTGTGCCGGCGGCCGGTGCGGGCCGCGGACGGCGTCGCGCCGCTGCTCGGCATCAAGCCGGGCAAGATGGTGTACGAGGCGGTCGGCTGCGAGCGTTGCAACCATACCGGCTACCGCGGCCGCATCGGGGTGTTCGAGGGCGTGCGCGTCGACGAGACGATCCGGCGGCTCATCAACGAAGGCGGCGACGAGGCGGCGATCGCGCGCCACGCCTTCGAACACAGCACCAGCCTGGCGCAATCGGCCAAGGCGTTGGTCAAGGCGGGACTGACGACCCCCGAGGAAGCCGTGCGCGTGACGCGGCGCGAGGCGGACGATGCCTAGCGCCACCGTGACGCCGCCTCGCCCGGCCAGGGCCGATGGCTGATTTCGACTATGTCGCGATCGACACGCGCGGCAGCGAGCAGCGCGGGCATGTCGCGGCGGCCGATATCGACGCGGCCCGGGCCAGTCTCGACCGGCGCCGGCTGTACGTCGTCCGGATCGAGCCGGGCGCGCCGCCCGCGACGACGCGCCGTCCGCTGTTCGGCCTTCAGTTCGGCCGGCCGAAGATGAGCGGCAAGCAGCTGACGTTGTTCACGCGCCAGCTCGCGACGCTCAACCGCGTGTCCCCGCTGGAGGAATCGCTGCGCACCATCACGCGGCAGACGGAGCAGGACAGCGTCCGCGGCATCGTCGTAGCCGTTCACGCCGGCGTCGTCGAAGGGCGCCGGCTGGCCGATTCGATGGCGCGGGAACCGAAGAGCTTTCCGCCCCTGTATCGCGCGATGGTGGCGGCGGGCGAGAGCTCGGGCAGCTTGCCCACCATCCTTGACCGGCTCGCCGCGCTGCTGGAACGGCAGGCGGAAATCCGGGGCAAGCTGATCACCGCGCTCGCCTATCCGACGATCCTCGCGGTGGTGGCGCTGGGCGTGGTCACGGCCTTGATGATGTTCGTCGTGCCACAGGTCGTCGAGCAGTTCGACACGGTGGGCCAGCAGCTCCCGCTGCTGACGCGGATCGTCATCGCGATATCCGCCCTTCTCGTCGGCTGGTGGTGGCTGATGGCGCTGGTCGCACTCGCGATCGGCGTCGGTAGCTGGTTCGCGCTCAGGGATCCGGCGCTGCGCCTCGCCGTCGATACGCGCCTGCTGCGACTGCCACTCGTCGGGCGCCTGTTGCGCGACCTTCATGCGGCGAGGATGGCGCGCACTTTGGGGACGATGGTCGCGAGCCGATTGCCGCTGCTCGAAGGACTGGCGCTGACCGCCTCCACCATCCACAACCGGCGGCTGCGCCTGGCGTCGGACGAGATCGTCGACGCGATCCGCGGCGGCGGCAGCCTGTCGGCGGCCATGCGGCGGGCGGGCGTGTTCCCGCCGCTGCTCACCTATCTGGCGGCGTCGGGCGAGGCGGCCGGGCGGCTGGACGAGATGCTGGAACGCGCGGCGGATTATCTGGAGCGCGAGTTCGACCGCTTCACCGCGACCGCACTGTCGCTGCTCGAACCGGCGATCATCGTGGTGATGGGCGGTATCGTCGCTACCATCGTGCTATCCATCCTGCTGCCGATCCTCCAGCTCAACACGCTCGCGGGTCAATGAGGAAGTCTATGAACATCGAAGACAAGAAGCGCCGCCGTCGCCGGGACGAAGAGGGGTTCACGCTCGTCGAGCTGATGGTCGTCATCGTGATCATCGGTCTGCTCGCGACGATCGTGGCGCTCAACGTATTGCCGTCGGGCGACAAGGCGCGGGTCGAGAAGGCGAAGGCCGATATCGCGCAGATCGAGGGCGGGCTCGAGCTGTACCGCCTGCAGATGTCCACCTTCCCGACGACCAGCCAGGGGCTGCAGGCGCTCGTCACAGCGCCGGCGGGCGCGGACGCCTCTCGCTATCAGCGCGGCGGCTATCTGAAGAAACTGCCGAACGATCCGTGGGGCCGGCCGTATCTCTATGCGTCGCCGGGCAAGCACGGCGAGGCCGACGTCTGGACCTATGGTGCGGACGGCAAGGAAGGCGGCGAGGGAATCGATGCCGACATCGGCTCCTGGCAGTAACGCGACCGATCCGCGAGGGGCGGTCCAGGCGAAGCGGCCGGCCGGCCATGGCTTCACGCCCGTTCGGCGTTCCGCCGAACACGGCTTCACGCCCGTTCGGCGTTCCGCCGAACACGGCTTCACGCTCGTCGAACTGATGGTCGTCGTCGTCGTGATCGCGCTGGCCGCGGCGGTCGCGGTCTATGCGATGCCGGATCCGCGCGGACGCGTCGCCGACGAGGCGGCGCGGTTCGGACTGCGTGCACGCGCGGCGCACGACGCCGCGATCGTCGGGGGGCGCAGCGTCAGCCTGTGGATCACGCCCGGCGGCTATGGCTTCGATCAGCGCGTCGCGGGCGCCTGGACGCCGATGGCGGACACGCCGATGCGGGTGACGCGCTGGAACGACGGTACGGCCGCGCGGATCGACGGCGCGACCGGCGGGCGGCTGCGTGTCGTCTTCGATCCGACCGGCCTGGCCGATCGGGCGGCACAGGTCGTGCTGACCCGCGGTCCGGCACGCGCCGTCATCGACGTCGCGGCCGACGGCAGTGTGCGGATCGCGAGCTGAACCATGGCCGCGCGCGCACCCTCGTCACGGCAAGCGGGCTTCACGCTGATCGAGATCATGGTCGCGCTCGCGGTGTTCAGCCTTGCCGTATTGGCGCTGGTGCGGCTGGAAAGCGCGACGGTCCGCGGCGCGACGATCCTCGACGACACGATGGTGGCGAATCTGGTCGCGCGCAATGTCGCGATCGAGGCGGCGACGGAGGCACGCACGCCGACGATCGGGCGCAGCGCGGGGGTGGAGACGAACGCCGGACGCGCGTGGAACTGGGTGCGCGAGGTGCGGCCGACGGGCAATGCACAGATCGTGCGGATCGATGTCGCGGTCGCGGATCGTCGCGGGACGACGATCGGCCGGGCGACGGTGGTCCGGCCGCCGGACGCACAGCCGTGAGGCCGCGCACGCCCTGCAGGACGGAGGCCGGCTTCACCCTGGTCGAGGTGATGATCGCCCTGCTGATCTTCGGCATGATCGCGGCTGCGGGCGTCGCGATCCTGTCGTTCAGCGTCCGTGCGCAGGGCGCAACCTCGACGCGGCTCGACGACATCGGTGCGCTCAACCGGACCATCGCGCTGGTGTCCGGCGATCTGGGGCAGGCGATCGACCGGCCCGCGCGCGACGAGGCCGGACAGATGCTGCCGGCCTTCACCGGCGGGCCCGACGGCCAGATGCTGTTCGTGCGCACCGGCTGGGCCAATATCGACGCGGCGCCGCGGGCGAGCGCGCAAAAGGTCGCCTATCGCGTCGCGGACGGCACCCTGCTGCGGATCGCCTATCCGATGATCGACGGCGCCGCGGCGCTGACGCCGGTGCCGCTGCTCACTGGCGTGGCCGGCGTCGGTGCGCGCTATCGGCTGCGCGGCGCGTGGAGCGATCGCTGGGACGGGACGCAGGGCGCCGCCTTGCCCCAGGCGGCGGAACTCGTCGTCCGGCGTACGAACGGCAGCGTGCTGCGAATCGTCACGCTGGTCGGCACGGGTTATCTGCCGCCGCCCGCGATGCCTGTCGGACAGATGCCCAATGCGCCGCCCGCCTGATCGAGAGCGGGGGGCGGCCCTGCTCACCGTCCTGATGCTGGTCGCGGTCATCGCCGTGATGGCCGGCGCCGCGCTGGAGCAGCTACGTCTGTCGACGCGCCTTGCCGGCAATGCCGCGGATGGCGAGCAGGCGCGGGCCTTCGCCCGTGCCGCGGAGGTGCTGGCGACGACCCGGGTCACCGACCTGCTCCGGCAGGCGGGCAATTCGGTGACGCTGGCCGGCGGGTGGAGCGGACGACCGATCCCGTTGCCGCTGCCCGGCGGGGGTGCCGCGGTCGCGCGCGTGACCGACGGGGGCAATTGCTTCAACCTCAACAGCCTGGTGCGGCCCGGTCCGTTGCAGGGGACCTATACCGAATATTTCGAGCAGCGCGTCCAGTTCGTGCGACTGATGCGCCTGGTCGGCGTACCGACGCAGGCAGGAGAGGCCATCGCCGCGGCGGCGACCGACTGGATCGACAGCGACCAGAATGCCTTGCCGGGAGGGGCGGAGGACCAGACCTACCTGGCCAAGGACATACCCTATCGCACCGCCGGCACGCTGATGGCCGATCCCAGCGAGCTGCGCGCGGTGAACGGAGTCACGCCCGACATCTACGCGAAGCTGCGACCGTGGCTGTGCACCCTGCCCAAGGCGCAGGCCACGACGCTGAACATCAACACGCTTACCCCGGAACAGGCGCCGCTGGTCGCGATGTTGTTCGGCGATTCGCTTTCGGTGGACGCCGCGCGGTCGATGATCCTGCGCCGGCCGCCGCAGGGGTTCGCGAGCACGGACGCGTTTTTGAATCTCGCTTCCGCCAATGGCGTCGTGCCCGCCAACAGGGGGCAGTTCGGGCTGAAGAGCCAATGGTTCTCGCTCGGCATCGACGTTACGCGCGGTCAGG
Organism: Sphingomonas beigongshangi; assembly: GCF_016820445.1. Classification (GTDB taxonomy): domain Bacteria; phylum Pseudomonadota; class Alphaproteobacteria; order Sphingomonadales; family Sphingomonadaceae; genus Sphingomonas; species Sphingomonas beigongshangi. The sequence goes on along the minus strand of NZ_JADHDT010000003.1, from coordinate 87,410 downwards.
CGGATCTGAAGGAAACTGCCTTGATCGATGCGACGACGCTTCCCGTGCGGCTCGTCTCGCGGCAATGGGGCGATGACCTATGACGACCTTGCTCTTCCTTCCGACGATCGATCTCGGCTGGCGCTGGCTGCGCGTGGCCGACACCGGCGCGATCCATGGTGACGAGGGGCTGCCGGCGCTGGAGGATGCGATCGTCGCGATCGCACCGGCGGAATCGGTGACGCTGCACTGGGCGGACCTTCCGGCGCGCTCCACCGCGCAGGCGGTGGCGGCCGCCAGGCTGCTGGTGGCGGAGGCGAGCGCCGCACCGATCGCCGAGCTGCACATCGCGGTCGGACCCGAGGGGGAGGGCGACCGCGCCATCGCCGTGGTCGATCGCGGTGCGATGGCGGGCTGGCTCGCGGACCTCGCCGCGCACGGGATCGATCCGCAGATGGTGATCCCGGCGCCATTGCTCCTGCCCCGTCCCGTGGAAGGCTATGTCCACGGCACCATCGCCGGCACCGGCATGATGCGGGGCCGCGCCACCGCTTTCGCCGACGATCCCCTGCTGACGCCGCTCGTCGTCGGCGACGTGCCGGTCGAGAGCCTGACCGGCGAGGCGCTCGACGATGCGCTGCGCGCGGCCGTCGCGGCACCGCCGCTCGATCTGCGGCAGGGGGCGTTCGCGCGCCGGCGGCGGATCGGCATCGATTGGGCGCATGTGCGTCGCCTCGGCACGATGGCCGCGGCGATCCTGCTCGTCACGCTGAGCATCGATCTCGTCCGGATCGCCAAATACAGCTTCGGCGCGGATGCGCTGGAAGCACGCGCGGAGGCACTGGGACGCACCGGTCTTGCCCGTGGGGAGACCGTCACCGACGTCGACCGGCAATTGGTCGAGCGGCTCAGCAACGTGCGCGGGCCGGGCCTGGGCTTCACCACCACGGCTGCCGCGGTCTATGCGGCGATCCGCGCGACACCGGGGACGGAACTGACCGGTCTCGATTTCCAGCCGAACGGCGACCTGCGCCTGTCGGTCGCCGCGGCGCGGGAGTCGCTGCCGACCGACCTCAAGCGCGCGCTCGAAAGGGCCGGCTTCACAGTCGAGGCAGGCGTGTTCCAGGCGGCCAACGGCCGCGTGACGGGAGAGATGACGGTGACCCGGCGATGACCGCCTTCCGCGCCTGGTTCGACGGGCGATCGCTGCGCGAAAAGCGCCTGATCCTCGTGATGCTCGGCCTTGCCGTGCTGACCATCCTCTGGGCGGGCATCGTGCGACCGGTGCGCGACGGCCTGTCGAGCGCGCGCGAGCGGCACGCCGACGCGGTTGTCCGCCTTGGCACGACGGAAAGCGCAATCGACGCCATTCGTGCCGCCGGTCGCCGCGTACCGCTGACGGGCAGCCTTGCCGACGCCTTGCGCGCGCAGGCGGAGAGCGCCGGCTTCGTCCTCGCCACGCTGGACGAGCGCACCGGCGGGCGCGTCCATACCTCCATCCAGGCCGCACGACCGGCCGCGCTGTCGCGCTGGATCGCGGACCTCGAGGGCAGCGGCGTCCTGGTGGACAGCGCGACCTGGCACGATAATGGTGATGGCAGCGTCTCCGCCGACCTCGTCGTCAGGGCGCGCGCGTCATGAGGCGCCTGCGCTTGCGAACCGGGCCTACGGCCCTGTTCGGCGCGATGCTGGTCGCCGCGCTGCTGCTGTTCCTGCCGATGCGGTTGGCATTGGGCTGGATCGGGCTCGGCGAAGAGGGGTTCAGCGCGCGCAGCGTCGAGGGATCTGTCTGGGACGGGCGACTGGTGGAGGCGCGGTTCGGCGACCTGTCGCTCGGCACGCTCCACGCGGGCGTCTCGCCTTTGGCATTGCTGATCGGACGGGCCAGGATCGGCCTGGAAGACGATCTTGGCGGCCTTCGTGGCGCGATCACGATCAGCCGCCATCGCCGCGCGCTCGATCATGTCACCGCGACGCTGCCGACGGGACGGGTCTTCGCGCCGCTGCCGGTCACCTCGCTGATCCTGGAGGATGTGACGATCCGCTTCGCCGACGCATCCTGCGAAGCGGCCGACGGACGGGTGCGGGCGACGCTGGTCGGCGACGCCGGTGGCGTGCCGCTGCCCACCCAGCTTTCCGGCAATGCGCGCTGCGACGGCACGGCGTTGCTTTTGCCGCTTGCAAGCCAGGCGGGCACGGAGGGGGTCGAGCTGCGGGTGACGGCCGACGGCCATTACAGCGCGCAGATGCGGATCGCCGCCACCGATCCCGTCGCGGCCGAGCGGCTGGCGGCGGCAGGCTTCACGCCTTCGGGCAGCGGGTATCGCCTGACGATCCAGGGTAGCTTCTGAACGTACCGGCCGGGGTGATGCAACGCCCGGAGAAGCGACGATTACGCAGCGACCGGCCGTGCTGCTTCGCGCGGCGCCGCGCAAAAACGTCTGCGGCAACTTGACGAAGCCCCGCCTCCCTCGTAGGGGCACGGGCCTTCGCGGCGACCGTAGTTCAATTGGTTAGAGCGCCGGCTTGTGATGCCGGAAGTTGCGGGTTCAAGTCCCGTCGGTCGCCCCATCTCTCCTGTCCTTTTTTGCTAAGTGCCGATCAGGGCTGGCCAAAAGTGCGGGGAAAGAATATTACCGCTCCCCGCAACAACATTATGCAGCGGAGCAGGTCATGACCTCGGTGTGGGATCTTCCCGATTTCGACAGCCACGAGGGCGTGCACGCCTTCACCGATCCCGAATCGGGCCTGCGCGCGATCATCGCGATCCATTCGACGCATTTGGGGCCGGCGGCCGGCGGCGCGCGCTTCTGGCATTATGCGGCGGGCGACCAGGCGGTGACCGACGCGCTGCGCCTGTCGCGCGGCATGAGCTTCAAGAACGCCATGGCCAATCTGGCGCTCGGCGGCGGCAAGGGCGTGATCCTCGCCGACAAGCCCGGCGCCGTGATCAGCGAAGCGCAGCTGAAGGCCTTCGGTCGCGCCGTCGAGTCGCTTGGCGGCCGCTATGTCACGGCGGAAGACGTCGGCATGTCCGAGGCGCGGATGAAGGTCATCGCCGGAGAGACCAGATACGTCTCCGGCCTGCCGGTCGAGAGCGGCGCGGCGGGCGGCGACCCCGGTCCCTATACGGCGCACGGCGTCTATCTCGGCGTGAAGGCGGCGGCGCAGCGTGGGCTGGGCGCGACGGACATGAAGGGCGTGCACGTCGCGATCCAGGGCGTCGGATCGGTGGGCGGCGGTCTCGCCCGGCTGCTCGCACGGGATGGCGCGACGCTGACGCTCGCCGACGTCGATGCGGCCCGTGCGCAGGCGCTTGCGCAGGAGCTGGGCGGCCAGGCGGTCGCCGCGGGAACCATCCTGGGCGTGGAAGCCGATATCTTCAGCCCGAACGCGCTGGGCGCCATCCTGACCGAGGCGACGATCCCGACGCTGACCGCGAAGGTGGTCGCGGGCGGCGCGAACAACCAGCTCGCGACCCGCGAGGACTATGATCGCCTGCACGAGCGCGGCATCCTGTACGCGCCGGATTACGTCATCAACGCCGGCGGCATTATCAATGTCGGTCTCGAATATCTCGGACAGGGTGACGAGGCCGAGGTGATGGCCCGCATCGAGAAGATCCCCGCGCACCTCAACGAAGTGTGGGACGAAAGCGATCGGACCGGCCGCCCGGCTGCGGAAGTCGCGGACACGATCGCGCGCCGCCTGATCGGGCGGGGCTGATCGATAGGGGCTAGGCGCCACCGCCCCTCCCACGCGGGGAAGGGCGGTGGCGGACCGTCGCGTCGAACCTGCGTGGCGGCTTGGCGGCGTGCGCATTCCTGCTATGACCCGCACGATCGTGCCGAGCCTCCACGCCCTCGCCAATCCCGCGCGTTTCCTGCGCATCGCCCGGCCCCTGACGCCGGTGCTGACGCTGGCGGGGCTGGCGCTGCTCGCCTTCGGCAGCTGGGCGGGACTGACGCGCACGCCCGCCGACTATCTGCAGGGCGAAACGGTCCGTATCCTCTATGTCCATGTACCCGCAGCCTGGCTCGGCATGGTCGGCTGGAGCGGGCTGGCGGTGGCGAGCGCGGCATTCCTGATCTGGCGCCACCCGCTCGCCCAGATCGCGGCGCGCGCGATCGCGGTTCCGGGCGCGACGTTCGCGGCCATCTGTCTCGTCACCGGCGCCATCTGGGGACGGCCGACCTGGGGAACCTGGTGGCAATGGGACGGGCGGCTGACGTCGATGCTGCTGCTGTTCTTCGTCTATTGCGGCTACATGGCACTTGCCCGCGCGGACGCCGATCGCGGCGGCGACGGGCGCATACCTGCTCTCTACGGTATCGCCGGCACCGTGCTGCTGCCGGTCATCCGCTATTCGGTCGTCTGGTGGAACACGTTGCATCAGGGGCCGTCGATCAGCCTGACGCGCTCCAGCATCGATGCCAGCATCCTGTGGCCGCTGGGCTTCACCGGCATCGGCGCGACCTTGCTGTTCGCCGGCATCGTGCTGATGCGCATGCGCATGATTCTCGCCCGTACGAAGGCAGAGGCGCGGATGCGCCGGATGGCCCGCGCATGAATCCCTGGCCTTTCGTCACCGTCGCCTATGTCGTCGCACTGGGCGGTGCCGCGGTGCTGACCCTGGCGAGCTGGATCGCGATGCGGCGGGCCGAGAAGTGACCGCCAAGAACCAGCGGCTGACGCTCGTCCTGCTCGCGCTCGCCGCGATGGTCGGCGCCGGGCTCCTCGCGCTGTCCGCGCTGCGGGATCAGGCCAGCTTCTTCTACGCGCCCTCGGACGCACGCCGCGACGGCCTGCCGCTCGGTCGTGAGGTGCGGCTGGGCGGGATGGTGCAGGCGGGATCGATCGTGCGGGCCGCCGATGGCGTGACGATCCGCTTCGTCGTCGGCGACGGGCTGGCGACGACGCCCGTGACGTTCCGCGGCATCGCCCCCGACCTTTTTCGCGAACGGTCGGGCGTCGTTGCCGAGGGGCATTTCAATCCCGACGGCAGCTTTACCGCGACCAACCTGCTCGCCAAGCACGACGAGAAGTACATGCCGCCGCAGGTCGCGGGTGCCATGCACGAGACGAAGACGCTGACGAAATGATCGCGGAGGCTGGCCTTGCCGCGCTGTGGTTCGCCGCCGCGCTCGCCGCGCTGCAGCTGGTGCTCGCCGCCGCTGCGGTCGCGCGCGGGCAGGAGGCGCTGGTCGGCGGCGTGCGTCCCGTCGCCATCCTGCAAGGCGGCTTCGCCGCCGCCGCCATGGCGGCGCTGATCGCCGTTTTCCTCGCCTCCGACATGTCGGTGCGGGTCGTCGTCGAGAACAGCGCGGCCGCCAAGCCGTGGATCTACAAGTTCGCCGGCGCCTGGGGCAATCATGAGGGGTCCATGCTGCTCTGGGTCACCATCCTCGGCCTCGCCGGCGGAGCGGTGGCGATCCTGGAGCGGCGTCTGGACGCGCGTACGCTGATCGCGACGCTCGGCGCACAGGCCGCGCTGGCGCTCGGCTTCTACGCCTTCCTGCTGTTCTCCTCCAACCCGTTCGACCGCGTCAGCCCGGCGCCGCCGGACGGACTGGGTCTCAATCCGCTGCTGCAGGATCCTGGTCTCGCCTTCCATCCGCCGACGCTCTACGTCGGCTATGTCGGCATATCGGTCGCCTTCTCCTTCGCGGTCGGGGCGCTGGTGACGGGACAGGTCGGTCCCGCCTTCGCCAAGGCCATGCGCCCTTGGGTGCTGGCGGCCTGGATCTTCCTGACGATCGGTATCACCGCCGGCAGCTATTGGGCCTATTACGAGCTGGGCTGGGGCGGCTGGTGGTTCTGGGACCCGGTCGAGAACGCCTCGCTGATGCCCTGGCTCGCCGCCACCGCGCTGCTCCACTCGGTCACCGTGCTCGCGACGCGCGACGGACTGCGCGCCTGGACCGTGATGCTGGCGGTCGTCGCCTTCTCCATGTCGATGATCGGGACATTCCTGGTCCGCTCCGGCATCCTGACCAGCGTCCATGCCTTTGCCGTCGACCCAAGGCGCGGTGCGTTCATCCTGGCCCTGCTCGCACTTTATATCGGCGGCGCGCTGGCGCTGTTCGGCGCGAGGATCGGCACGGTGCGGGCCGGCACGACCTTCGAGCCGGTCAGTCGCGAGGGCGGTCTCGTCATCAACAACCTGCTGCTGTCGGTCATCCTGGGCGTCGTGCTGATCGGCACGCTCTACCCGCTCGTCGCGGCGAGTTTCGGCGTGCAGCTGTCGGTCGGGCCGCCCTTCTTCAACAAGGCGGCGGGGCCGATCGCGCTCGCGCTCGTAGTGGTCATGGCGGCCGGGCCGCTCATCCGCTGGCGGCGCGACGATGCCGGGCAATTGACCGGCCGGCTGACCTGGCCGATCGCCGCGACCTGCTTCGCCGCGGCGGCGCTGGTGGCGTTCGGTCCGATACCCGTTCTGCCGACGATCGGGCTCTCGCTCGCTGCGGGGCTCGCGGTGGCCAGCATCCTGCCGGTGATCCGTCGCCACCCGTTGCGCACCCCGCTATTCACCTGGGGCATGGTCGTCGCGCACCTGGGAATCGCGGTGAGTCTCGCCGGCATGGCCTCCGACAGCGCCTTCACCAAGGAGACGCTGCTCGCGGTCACCGTCGGCCAGCCCGCGCGCGTCGGGCCGTTCACGGTCCGGCTCGACGGGATAAAGCCCGTGATCGGCGAAGGCTGGTCGGCGTTGGAAGCGCGGCTGTCGGCAACGCGGGACGACGACCTCACCGTGTTGCGCCCGCAATCCCGCTTCTTCTCGACGCCGCCGACATCGACGAGCGAGAGCGCGATCGCGACCTTCTGGGACGGTCAGCTCTACACCGTGCTGGGCCAGCCGGATGCCAATGGCCGCTGGCAGCTGCGCCTGTGGTGGAAACCGTTCGTGACGCTGATCTGGCTGGGAGGTGCGCTGGTGGCACTGGGTGGGGCGCTGTCGCTCATCGGCCGCTGGCGGCGCGAACGACGCGCGCGCATGCGGGACTATTGGGCATGAAGCGCCTGCTGCTCTGGTTGCCGCTCGCCGGCTTCTCGTTCCTGTTCGGCATAGCCGCGCTGGGCCTGATCAAGCCGGCGGACCGTATTGTGCGTTCGCACCTGGTCGGCAAGCCGCTCCCCGAATTCCGTTTGCCGCCGCTTGCTGCGGGCAAGCCCGGGCTGACGACCGCGGACTTCCGGCAAGGCAAGCCGCGGCTGCTCAACATCTTCGCCAGCTGGTGCATCCCCTGCGCCGCCGAGGCGCCGCAGCTGCTGCGCCTGAAGGCCATGGGCATTCCGGTCGACGCCGTCGCCATCCGTGATACCGCGCCGGCCCTCGCGGCCTTCCTGCGCCGCAACGGCGACCCCTATGATCGCATCGGTGACGACAGGCAGAGCGCGGTGCAACTCGCCATCGGCTCGTCGGGCGTGCCGGAGACGTTCGTGATCGACGGACAGGGGCGGATCGTCCTTCAGCACGTCGGCGACATCCGCGCCGAAGACGTCGACACTATCGCCGCAGCGGTCAAGGGCGCGCGATGAGGCGCTGGCTCTTACCGGTGGCGCTGATCGCCGCACCCGCCCTCGCGGACCCGTCGACGCCGCCGGCGGCGCTCGCCAATACGCAGCTGCGCGATCCCCTGCGCGAAGCCAAGGCACAGCGGCTGATGGAGACGCTGCGCTGCCTCGTCTGCCAGGGCCAGTCGATCGCCGACAGCGATGCGAGCATCGCGGGTGACATGCGTGCGCTGGTCCGCCAGCGGATCGCGGCCGGGGAGAGCCCCGATGCGATCCGCCGCTGGCTGATCGCGCGTTACGGCGAATATGTGACCTACGATCCGCCGCTCAACGGGGCGACCTGGCCATTGTGGTTCGCGCCGGTCGTGTTCCTTGTCGTCGGCGTCGCAGTCGCGCGTCTCAGCTTCCGCCGAAGGGCGCAATAATGGGCTGGCTGGCGCTGCTGATCCTCGCCGTCCTCGGTGCGGCGGCGGTCGTGCTGCTCCGCGTACCGCGGATGCTGTGGAGCGCCGTCGGCGCCGCGGCGATGCTCGGTGCCGCCGGCTACGCCTGGCAGGGGCGACCCACGCTTCCCGCTCACCCGGCAGTGGCGCGCGCTTCCGTCCTGCCTGACGACCTGACGATGATCGACCTGCGCAACCGCATGCTCGGCCAATATACCGCGGACGGCGCGTATCTGGTCGCGGCGGATGCGATGAGCCGGTCCGGCGACCCGCGCGCGGCGGTGCGGGTCATCCTGGGCGGGATCGCGCATGTTCCGGAAAGCCTGATGCTCTGGACCGCGCTGGGGGGTGCCCTGGCGACGCATGACGGCAACCGCGTGTCGCCGCCCGCCCTGTTCGCCTTCCAGCATGCCATGCGACTGTCGCCGCAGCATCCCGCGCCGCCGTTCTTCCTCGGCCTTGCCTATGTGCGGGAGGAGAATTTCGACGTGGCGCGACGCTATTGGCGCCGCGCTCTCGCGCTGACTCCCGCCGATGCGTCCTATCGGCGCGATATCGCGATCCGGCTCATGCTGCTCGATCGGCTGATCGCGATGCAGGATGCCGCGCGTCGTTGATCGGCGATGCCCCTCCCGCGGACGGGAGGGGATGAGAGGTCACTGACCGCGCCCGGTCTGCTCCTGCAGCGCGTCGATCCGTTTCGACGCCTCCGCCTTGCTCAGCCCGTCCTCAAACGGCTCGCCGGCTTCCTCGCTCAGCGCCTTGAGGTAGCTCGCCTGCGCGCCGGTCATCGGCTCGCCGCCGGTCGTCCAATCGTCCGGATCCTTCTCGGCATTGCCGGTGGGGTGATCCTTCGGGTTTTCGGACATCTGCTTTTCGTCAACGGACATGGGGTCTTCCTTTCGAAAGACCCCAACCCCTGTGTTCCTTATCCGTTCCAACCGGAGAACGGCAGGTCCAGCGCCTCGGCGACCGCGTGGTGCGTGATCTTGCCGTGGTAGACGTTGAGACCGTTCGCCAGATGCGCGTCCGCCTTCATCGCCGCCTCGGCGCCCATGTTCGCCAGCTTGACCGCGAACGGCAGCGTCGCGTTGTTGAGCGCGAAGGTGCTGGTGCGGGCGACCGCGCCCGGCATGTTGGCGACGCAATAATGGATGACGCCGTCGACGTCGAAGACCGGGTCCTCGTGCGTCGTCGCATGGCTCGTCTCGAAGCATCCGCCCTGGTCGATGGCGATGTCGACCATCACCGCACCGCGCTTCATCGTCTTGACCATGTCGCGCGTGACGAGCTTCGGCGCCGCCGCGCCGGGGACGAGTACCGCGCCGATGACGAGGTGCGCGTTCTTCACCGCCGCGGCGATCGCCGCCTTGCTGGCATAGGCGGTCTTGATCTGGCTGGAAAAGAACATGTCCAGTTCGGCGAGCCGATCGTTGGAGATGTCGTAGATCGTCACGTCGGCGCGCATGCCGACCGCCATCTGCGCGGCGTTGACGCCCGAGACGCCACCGCCCAGGATCGCGACCTTCGCGGGGGCGACGCCCGGCACACCGCCGAGCAGGACGCCGCGGCCGCCCTGTTCCTTTTCCAGATAATGCGCACCGACCTGCACCGACATGCGGCCGGCGACCTCGCTCATCGGCTTCAGCAGCGGCAGGCCGCCGCGCGCCGCGGTCACCGTCTCATAGGCGATGCACGTGGCGCCCGACTTGATCAGCCCCTCGGCCTGCGGCTTGTCGGCCGCGAGGTGAAGGTAGGTGAAGAGCAGGTGGCGCGATTCGAGCAGCGCGATCTCGCTCGCCTGCGGTTCCTTGACCTTCACGATCATGTCCGCCGCGGCGAACACCTCCGCCGCGCTCCCCAGGATCTTCGCCCCGGCGGCGACATAATCCTCATCGCCGAAGTCGATGCCGGCACCCGCCTGCGTCTCGACGACGACGTCGTGGCCCGCCGCGACCAGCTCCGCCACCGACGGCGGGGTCAGGCCGACACGATATTCGTGGTTCTTGATCTCCTTGGGTACGCCGATTCGCATCTTGAACTCTCCTTGTGTCGATCGCCGCATTAGCGCCGTTGCGCCGGGAGGAGTTTGCAATCTCGTCCGGTTGACGGCAGGGACGCAGGAAATCATCCCGAGGGTCCGCCGATGTCCGCAACGATTGTGCTCGACGCGCTGGACCGCCGCATCCTGTCGCAACTGGCCGCGAATTCCGACCTGACCAGCGCCGAACTGGGCGAGGCGGTCGGCCTGTCGCCCAGCGCCGCCCACCGGCGCGTGGCGACGCTGCGCGAGCGCGGCCTCATCGCCGGCTATCGGGCCGTGCTCAGCAGGGCCGCGCGGGGCGATCCGAGCACCGTGCTCGTCAACGTCACGCTGCGCGACCAGCGCGAGGAGACTATGGCCGCCTTCGAACGCGAGATCGTCGATTGCCGCGAGGTCCGCGAATGTTTCCTGATGAGCGGCGAGGCCGACTATATGCTTCACGTCGAGGTCCGGCGGGACGACACCTTCGAGCGAATCCACCGCGAGACGTTGTCGCGCCTGCCGGGGGTCGCGCGTCTTGCCTCGCATTTCGTGATCCGCGAGGTGGTCCGCCGCGGCTGACGGACCCTGCCGACGTGCCCGGCGTTGCCCCCTTCGTTCAGCCCATGCTAAGGCGCGCGCCAATGGAACAGGTAGGGAACTGCGGCCACTGCGGCCGCGTCACCGCGATCGGTCCGCGCTCGTCATGAGCGCGCCCATCGCCGCCGCGACGCCGGATGCACGCGGCACGCAGGCCGAGCATGGACTCGGTCACCCGCATCATAGCGATGGGTTGCTCAAGCTCGCCGTAGGGGCGGTGGGCATCGTGTTCGGCGACATCGGCACCAGCCCGCTGTACGCGTTCCGCGAAACCTTCGCCGGCCATCACAAGCTGGCGCTCGATCCGATGCACATCATGGGCGTGCTCAGCCTGATGTTCTGGTCGATGATGATCGTCGTTTCGATCAAATATGTCGCGATCATCATGCGCGCCGACAACAAGGGGGAGGGGGGAAGCCTCGCCCTGCTGGCGCTCGTCTCCGGAAGGACGCGCAGCCGCCGGTGGACCGCGGGCATCATCCTGCTGGGCGTGTTCGCGACCTCGCTCTTCTATGGCGATTCGATGATCACGCCGGCGGTCACCGTGCTCGGCGCGGTCGAAGGCCTCGCGATCGCCGCGCCCGCCTTCTCGCCGCTGGTGCTGCCGATCGCGGTGGTCATCCTCGTCGCGCTGTTCTGGGTGCAGAAGAACGGCACCGCGCGCATCGGGCTCGTGTTCGGTCCGATCATGCTCGTCTACTTCGCGACGATCGCGGTCCTCGGCATCCTGAGCGTCGTGCAGACGCCTGAGGTGCTGGGCGCGTTCTCGCCGCATCATGCGATCCGTTTCTTCGCCCACGATCCCGTGCGTGCCTTCCTCGCTCTCGGATCCGTCGTGCTGGCGGTGACCGGGGCGGAAGCGCTCTACGCCGACATGGGGCATTTCGGGCGCCGGCCGATCGGCCTGTCATGGCTGTGTTTCGTGCTGCCCGCGCTGATGTGCAACTATCTGGGGCAGGGCGCGCTGCTGTTTCGCGAAGGGCGCGCGGCGCTCGAGAGCCCGTTCTACATGCTCGCCCCCGACAGCCTGCAGCTGCCGCTGGTGATCCTGGCGACCATGGCGGCGATCATCGCCAGCCAGGCGGTGATTTCCGGCGCCTTCTCCGTGACGCAACAGGCGATCCAACTCGGCTATATGCCGCGTTTGCGCATCGAACACACCAGCGCCTCCACCGCAGGACAGATCTATATCCCCCTCATCAACTGGATGCTGATGGCGATGGTGATCCTGCTGGTGCTGTTCTTCCGCACCTCGTCCAACCTGACCTCGGCCTATGGCATTGCGGTGACGGGCGCGATGTTCATCGACTCGTGCCTGCTCGGCGTCGCGCTGCTGCGCCTGTGGAACTGGCCGGTCTATGCCGCCGCGCCCCTGCTCGGGCTCTTTTTCCTGGTCGACGGGGCCTATTTCACCGCCAACCTGACCAAGGTGCCCGACGGCGGCTGGTTCCCGCTCATGATCGGCCTGATCGTCTTCACCCTCCTCACCACCTGGTCGAAGGGGCGAGCGCTGATGATGGCCCGGCTGCGGGAGGCGGCGATGCCGCTCAAGGTGTTCATCACCTCCGCCTCGAGCTCGGCGAGCCGCGTGCCGGGCACCGCCGTGTTCATGACGTCGACCGCCGACGGCGTGCCGCACGCGCTGCTGCATAACCTCAAGCACAACAAGGTGCTGCACGAGCGCGTCATTCTCCTGACGGTCAAGGTGGTCGAACAACCCTATTGGCCCGCCGACCAACGCGCGGACGAACAGGCGATCGGCGAAGGCTTCTATCGGGTCGTGCTGCGCTACGGGTTCATGGAGGAGGTCGACGTTCCCGCCGCCCTGAAGCGCGTCCACACCTGCGGCGCCGATTTCAAGATGATGGACACGAGCTTCTTCCTGTCCCGCCAGACCCTTTTGCCGTCGGAGCGACCGGGCATGATGCTGTGGCGCGAGAAGCTGTTCTCGTGGATGCTGCGCAATGCGGAAAGTGCGATGGAATTTTTCCGGCTGCCGACGAACCGGGTCGTCGAGCTCGGCAGTCAGGTGGAGATTTGAGCACGTCCACGATGCCTTCGGCGGGCGCGCCGATCATCGTCAGCGCGGTGTTCGGTCGCCAGGACCAGGGCTGGTTCGATGCGCAGCGCGCCGCGCACTTTCCGCCCGAGCGAAATCAGCTTTCCGCGCACCTGACGCTGTTCCACCATCTGCCGCCATCGGCGGAGGCGGAACTTAAGCACCGTCTGGTGCAGGAGACGCGCGGCGTTCGGGCCCCCCGCGCGCGGATCGGCGGCTTGATGTCGCTGGGACGCGGTGTCGCCTACCGTATCGAATCGCCGGACCTGGTCGCGATCCGCCATCGGCTTGCCGATGCGTTCGCCGGTCTGCTGACGCCGCAGGACGCCGGCGGCTGGCGACCCCATGTCACCATCCAGAACAAGGTGCAGCCGAATGTCGCCAAGCTGCTGCTGACGGGTCTGTCGCGCGACTTCGTGCCGCGCGAGGTGGAGGTCGCGGGGCTGGCGGCCTGGTGGTATCGCGGCGGCCCGTGGGAAAACATTTCCCGGCACATGTTCGCTTGACGCCCCTCGATCGCCTCCATATAGGCCGCGGCTCGCGAGTGAGCCGCCGGGTTTCGGCGGAGTAGCTCAGCTGGTTAGAGCACGGGAATCATAATCCTGGGGTCGGGGGTTCAAGTCCCTCCTCCGCTACCATCCGCCCGGTCGGATGGCGGCAGGCCACTCGCGAATCTCCTCTGATCAGATCGTCGGAACGCTGGCGTCGAACAGGCGGCAGTCCGCGCGTTGCGTCCCGCTCAGCGCGCTATCGTTGCGAAGGGAATAGGCGGTGCGCTGACGCACGTTGAACGCCTGCAAGCGACGGATCGTCCAGCCACGGAACAGCGGAAGCGGCGTGATCGGCTGGTAGGTGTAGACGATCTCCGCGACCATCACGGCGGTGCCGCTCGAGGCAGAGATGACGTTGGTCGACGGCCCCATGCCGAGAATCATCGACTTGGTCTCGACCGCGCCGTCGTCCGGGTTGGGATCGTCGAGGTTCGTCACGGCCGCGCCGTTGGCGTCGAGCGGCCCCCCGTAACCGGAGCTGACGTTCAGCGCGCCCACGCAGCGCTGCCAGCGGATCCATTGACGGTAGCCGTTGGGATTGTCCGTCGTGATCGGCCCGGCCCCGCCGGTCGTGTTCGTCCGCTGCTCGAGGTCCGACAGGATGATCCTGCCGTTGGCGGCGAATCCGATCGGCTCGCCCATCTTGCGGGCGCCGACCATCAGTTCATTGATGTCGGCTTCGTCGATCGACGTCCGCACGCGGCCGGCATTGTCGGCAACCGTCATCGCGATTTGCGACACGCGCAGCGACGCCTGCATGAAATGCGCGGTTTCCAGCCCGCCAACCCCGAGCGTCAGCAACAGGGGCAGGGAATAGGCGAACTCGACGAGCGCAAGCCCGCTGGTCGCGGATGCGAGCATCGCGAGCGGTCGACGCCGCGTAACGAGGCGGCGGATCAGTTGCATATCGTCGGCGGGTCCGGCTGCGCCGCATAGGGCTGGTTCTTCATCATCGTCGTGCCCGTGATCGTCGTGGTTCCCGACAGTCCGAGCAGGCGGCCCACGGGGAGCAGGTTCGGATAGCTGACGGTTGCCTGGTAATAGACGATGTCGTCGGACCCGCCCGTACCGCCGCTCCCGGAATCGGCATCCCATCTGCCGTTGCGGTTGAGATCGAGGTAGCAGTCGCCGGTGTTGTAGGTGCCGAGCGGCGCCGTGTCCGTCGTGATCGGCTCCGGCTTCCCGACATGCGCGAAGTCGTAATAGCTGGACGGCGTAACCGTCACGGTCGCGCGCGGCAGGATGCGCTGGATCTGCCTGCGCACCGAGGCGGCGATCGTCGCGGGGTCGTTGCTGGTCGAGACCGTGACCTGCCGCGCGGACTGTTCCAGCGCGCCCTGCAACTGGACGCCGACATAGGCCCGGATGCCCAGGTCCATCATCCCGATCAGCAGCATCATCAGGCAGGGGGCGACGATCGCGAATTCCACGATGGTCGTGCCGCGTCGATCGCGCAGGGGCGCAATGATGCCGATCACTGCGTCAGCCTCAATGCGCCGATGTTCTTGCCGATCTCGACGAATTTAGCCACCAGCGCCGCCGAATTGGCGGAGGTCGACGCCTGGCTCGGAGAACTGGCGCAGTTGGTCAGGTTGGTATCCAGGGCCTGGGCAAAGCCGATTACCCAGACCGAATACCCCATCGTCTTCGCCTTCGCGCAAAGAAGATTGAAGCGTTGCTGGTGCCGCGCCATCTGGTCGGCCTTGTTGGACTGGTTCCCTCCCGGGGTCACGCGCCCGTCGAGGTCCTCGACGCCATAGGCCGAGTAATAGCCGGAATAGCCGGTATCGAGCAGACCGTCGGTCATGAAGATGATGAATTTCTTGACCGGCATGCCGCTGTAGGTCTGCGGATTGTTCGCACCGAAGATGCCGTTCGAAGAGGCCCAACGCGCGCCCCAGCGCATGCCCGCATCATGATAGGTGCCCCCGTCCGGCGTCAGCGTGTTGACGTAGGTGACAAGCGCATCGCGGCTCCAGGTCGCCATCGGCGCGGCCTGCGCGGGACAAGCGAGCTGCGGCTTGCGGACCTCCGTATAGATGCCCCAGTTGTAGCTGAGATACTCGACCTCCGGCCAGTAGGGACGCCAGCGCGTGGCGTCGTTGTAGGGGATGAGGTCGATGTCCAGGTCATAGGCCGCCGGGTCGATGCTGGTGGCGGTGCTGGACATCCGCGTGGTCTGCCGCTCCTCGATGCAGCCCGCCCACGCCGCCGAATAGCGGTCGGGCGTCCAGTAATCGGCGATCGGAGTCAGGCCTTGCGATTTGTTCGGGTCGGACGTGCCCACCTTGGCGTTGCCGCTGCCGCCGCGGCCGGCGATCCGTACGGGCTGGCCCGACAGATATTGCGTGACGTCATATGTTCGTGGGCCGTAGCTGAAATACTCGCAAATACCGCTCGGGCTATCGTAGGTGCCCGACAGGTAGCTGCAATAATATTGGCTTGTGTAGGCCCAATTCTGTGCTCTGCTCTGATATGTCGCCTGCGTCGCCATGTAGCTGGGATTGGCGGCCATGATCGCTGCGCCGACATTCACGGTGCTCGAATAGGGAACGATCCCGTAGCGAAGTCGCATGCCCGCGGCCTGAAGTGCCGCCTGCGTCGGGGCGAGCTGGTCGTACAGCGCGAGCACGGCGTTGCGCACGCCGGCGATCTTCGACACCGTGTCGCTAGGGGTCGCAGGATCCTTCATCGACCCCGTGGTATCGAGGACCAGCACGACGTCGGTATTCACGAAATCCTGCTTGGCGTTGCACGTCACCGAAATGGGCAAGGCCGAAAATCCGAAGATTTTCATCACGGTGACCGGCGACGTCGAGGCAGCCGTGAGAACCACGGTTTGCGCCGATCCCGGCGCGCTGCTGACCGTGGGCGTAAACGCGCTGGTGCCGAAGGCGCGTTGGGGGAAGTTGAAGTTGAAGAACTTGGTTACCTCGGCGGTCACCGCGGAATCGACCGAACCGGCGGTCATCGCGCGCCGACCGGCAAGCACCGCGGCGTCACAGGCATGCTGCATCCGCGTGCGCGAGGCATAGGCGCGGCCCAGATCCACGCCGGATCCGATCACGGCGAGAAGAACCATGATGTAGAAGGCGCTCAGCATGATCACGTTGCCGCGCCGGTCGCGGGCGAGACGGGCGATCAGGCGGGAGAGCCTGCCTATGTTCGGACGTGCGCGGCGGACCATGGTGAATGCGTGCGAGCCTCTGTGCGGGCAAGCGCCCCACCGCCGGCGTGTAGGGTGATGTGGTTGCGACCAAGTAAATGGAATTTAAAAAAAAGGTCATCTGTCAGGATCGGAACGATTTGGAAACCACGTGCCGGCTAAGGTGATGACGGAGCATGTCGATGCAGCAGCCCTATCATTTCCCCCATGACCGTCGCCGAGAGGAACGACGTCGCGCGCCCAGCGCCGTGCCCCCCCAGGAGGAGCGCCGCGTCGCCGACCGGCGGTCCGGCGAGGTCAAGCTGCGCCGCGTCAAGCCGCAGCCGATCAACCGCGGGCTGCTCTGGGCCGCGGCCCTCACGGTGCTGGTCGTGGTCGACTCGGTTTGCCTCGACGGCGCCTACCGGCATGTCGTCACGCAATGGACGGCGGAGCGTGCGACCACGGTGCGATCGACGGTCGATCATTTCTGGGACTCGGGACACTAAGCGCGGCGGGCGCCCACCCATCGTCGAGCGGATCGCTGTCCCGCGTCTCAGCCAAACGCGTCGTGCGGGTCGCTGGCGACGAGCATCGTATCCGCCCGCGCGAGGGCGACGAGCGTCAGGCCGTGAGCCCGGGCATGATCGATCGCGAGCGTGGTCGGCGCGGAGATGCCGCACAGCAGCGGCGCGCGCGCGACCAGCGCCTTGTCCACCATCTCGAAGCTGATCCGCGACGTGACGAGCATGAAGGCGTCGGCGGCGCCGGCGATCGCCCGCGCACCGATCAGCTTGTCCAGCGCGTTGTGCCGGCCGACATCCTCATAGGCGGCGACGATGGTGCCCGCGCGGTCGCATGCGGCCGCCGCATGGACCGCACCGGTGCGGGCGTTCAGCAGTTGATGCGAGCGAAGCGCGGCCCGCGCCGCAAACAAGGCGGCGGCGGCGACGGAAGGGCGGGGAGGGGGCTGCCGCACCGGACGTTGCACCTGCTCGAGGCTCGCGATGCCGCACAGGCCGCAGGACGTGTCGCTCGTGCGATGCCGTACCCGATCCCGGATGCGACCGGCGCATGACGGCGCCAGGAAGACGCGCACGATCCAGCCCGCGGGCGTTTCGAACGGCTCGATAGCGAGGATGTCGGCAACACCGTCCGCCAGCCGTTCGGTCAGCATGAAGCCGGTGGCGAACGCTTCGAGATCATGCGGCGTCATCATCATTACCGCATAGCCGAGCCCGTCGACCTCGATGGCGACGGGGGTCTCGCACGCGACCGCGCGCTCCGCCGTGCTCCTGGCGCCGTCCGCATGGAGGACGCGGACCACCTCGAGCCGCTCGCCGCTCATAAAGCGAGCAGGTCCTCCGGAGCGTTGATGTTGGCGATCGGCGCCGGCGCGGCGATCGGCAGCGCACCGATGTCCCGAGCCCATCGCCGTACCGACCGGTCCCCGTCGCCTCGCGTCAACCGTTCGCACAGATCGTCCGCTAGCGCGGCCGGCCACAGGCCGATGACGGGTACGTCGACGCAATAGGAGGGCGATCGCCGCAACAGCGCCTCGAGCAGCGATGGCGGTGGAAACGGCGTGTCGCACGGCAGCGTGAGCACGTCGGTGAAGCCATGGCGCGACGCGTGGCGCATGGCACCGGCGATGCCGCCCAGCGGCCCCAGGCCGGGCCGCGGACAGTCGGCGATCCCCTCGGCGCGCCCCACGACGACGATGGTTGAGACGTGCGCGACCAGCGCGGTGCGGACATGGTCGATCAGGCTCCGCCCCGCGAACAGGGCCGCAGCCTTGTCGCTGCCGAAACGGCTCGCCTGCCCGCCCGCCAGGATCGCACCCAGGATCAGGCGGCGCGCTCCACCCGGACCGGCACCGATTTCGCGGCTGGCACCCGGCTCTGTTCGGCATGATGCGACACCGGCATCAGGACGTTGCACTCGGGATAATAGGCGCCGAGGCATCCTTCGGGAATGTCATAGGGCACGACGAGCAATCCACCGACGCGCGTGTCGCCGTTATCACCGGCGTCGCCGACCAGATCCACCTTGTCGTGCTCCGCGACCCCCAGACGTGCCATGTCGGCACGGTTCATCAGCACGACGTCGCGCGTGCCTTTGATGCCGCGGAACCGGTCGTGATAGCCGTAGACCGTCGTGTTGAACTGATCGTTCGAGCGCAGCGTCATCAGGCGGAAACGTCCGTCCGCAT
Organism: Sphingomonas beigongshangi; assembly: GCF_016820445.1. GTDB lineage: Bacteria > Pseudomonadota > Alphaproteobacteria > Sphingomonadales > Sphingomonadaceae > Sphingomonas > Sphingomonas beigongshangi. Next base: position 68,883 of record NZ_JADHDT010000003.1, on the reverse strand, counting down.
CCTCGAAGCCTGTGGCGCTCATCGCGGTCGGCACGTTGAATTCGGCACGGCCACTTTCGGTCTGCCATTCACGATGCGCGGCGGGGACGCCCTTCCAGAAGCCGCCGGGAATCCACATCCGATCGTTGAAGCGCGCGAACTTGTCGGGATAGGTCGCCTCGATCGCGTCCCGCACGAGGCCGTAATCGCCGACCCAGGCGTCCCAATCCACCTTCGGATTGGGGGCGAGCGTCGCCTTCGCGATGCCGGCGACGATCGCCGGTTCGGACAGCAGCGTCGCCGCCGCGGGCGTCGCGCGCCCGCGCGAGCCGTAGATGCGGCTGAACGAGTCTTCCATCGTGACGGCCTGCGGACCGGTGGCCTGTTCGTCCGTCTCGATCCGTCCGAGGCAGGGGAGGAGGTAGCAGGTCTTTCCGGGGAGCAGATGCGTGCGGTTGAGCTTGGTCGCGATGCTGACGGTCAGCGGCAGGCGCTGCCACGCCGGCTCGATCCTTGCCGTGTCCGGCACGGCGCGGGCCAGATTGCCGCCGAGGCCCAAGAAGGCCTGCGCCGATCCGTCAATGATGTGCTCGCAGGCATCGACCGTGTCCCAACCCTTCTCGCGCGGCGGCTCGAAATCGTAGAGTTCCTTGAGCCGGTCGAGCGGGGCGAGTTCGGGCTTCTCGGTGATGCCCACCGTGCGCTGGCCCTGGACGTTGGAATGCCCGCGCACCGGCCCGAAGCCGGCGCCGGGCTTGCCGACGTTGCCACGCAGCAGCATGAAATTGACCAGCATGTGCAGGTTGTCGATGCCGTGGACATGCTGGGTCAGCCCCATGCCATAGACGCAGATGACCCGTTCCGCCTTGATGTAGATGCGCGCCGATTCCTCGATCTCCGCCCGGCTGAGACCGCTTTCGCGTTCGATCTCTTCCCAGCCGGTGGCACGCGCCTTGGCCGCGAAATCGTCGAACCGCACGGTGTGCGTTGCGATGAAGTCGTGGTCGATGATCGCGGGCTGACCCGCCGCGCGGGCGGCATCGTCGGCTGCGATGACATATTTGCACAGGCCCATCAGCGCGGCGATGTCGCCGCCTGCCTTCACCTGGTGATATTGGCTGGCGATCGGCGTCGATTTGCCGGTCGCCATCTCGATCGGGTTCTGAGGATCGGTAAAGCGCTCGAGCCCGCGTTCCTTGAGCGGGTTGAACACCACGATCTGCACGCCGCGCTTGGCGCAGGCGCGCAGGGGATGGAGGAAGCGCGGGCTGTTCACGCCCGGATTCTGTCCGAAATAGAAGATCGCGTCGCACGTGTCGTAGTCCGACAGGTGGATCGTGCCGACGGGCGATCCGATCGCCTGCTTGAGTCCGACCGAGGTCGTCTCGTGGCACATGTTCGAGCTGTCCGGCAGGTTCTGGCTGCCATACATGCGCGCCATCAGCGACCACATGTACGACGTTTCCAGGCTGGCGCGCCCGGACGCGTAGAAGACAACCTTAGTGGGATCGAACCCTTTCAGTTGCGCACCGATGTCGGCGAAGGCCTCGGCCCAGCTGACCGCCACATATTTGTCGGTCGGCGCATCATATTTCATCGGATGCGTCAGGCGGCCGGCCTGTTCTAGGTCGAAGTCTTTCCAGCCGCGCAATTCGGTCAGCGTATGCTGCGCGAAAAATTCCGGCGTGACGCGATACCCGGTCAGTTCCCAGGCGGTGGCCTTCGCCCCGTTCTCGCAGAATTCGGCGATGTGCGGATGCGCCGGCTTTCCCCACGCGCAGGACACGCACATGAACCCACCGGGCTTGTTCTGACGCGTCAGTTCGCGTGCAATTTCCGGCCGGCTCTTCTCGCGCAGCGTGATCTCGGCCAGCGACTTCATCGATCCCCAGCCACCCGCCGGTCCCGTATAGGGGCTGGTGTCGATATCGTCCGTCGTCTTGCGCATGTGCCGTGACCCTTCCGCTTGGCCGATCAAACGAAGTGGCGGGAGTTTCGATGCAGCGAGAGCAAAAAGGCAAGCGCCGCCCCGGATCGGATGCCGGGACGGCGCAAGCGTTGCCTTACCGCCGCAATGCCGCCTGCGCTGCCGCGAGCCGGGCGATCGGCACGCGATAGGGGCTGGCCGACACGTAATCGAGCCCGACGCTTTCGCAGAAGGCGATGCTCGCCGGGTCGCCGCCATGCTCGCCGCAGATGCCGAGCTTGATGTCTGGCCGCGTGGCGCGACCGCGCTCCGCCGCCAGCTTCACCAGTTCGCCGACACCCTCGACGTCCAGGCTGACGAACGGGTCCTTGGCGTAGATGCCCTTTTCGACATAGGCGCCCAGGAACCGCGCGGCATCGTCGCGGCTGACGCCCAAAGTCGTCTGCGTCAGGTCGTTGGTGCCGAAGGAGAAGAACTCGCCCGTCTCCGCGATCTCACCCGCCTTCAGCGCTGCGCGGGGCAGCTCGATCATCGTGCCGACCAGATAATCGACCTTGGCCCCGCGCTCGGCGAAGACGGTTTCGGCCGCCTTGTCGACGACCGCCTTCATCAGGTCGAGCTCGCGCTTGGTGGCGACCAGCGGGATCATGATCTCGGGCACCGGCGCGTCGCCCTTGGCCGCGACGTCCAGCGCCGCCTCGAAGATCGCACGGGCCTGCATCTCGTAGATTTCGGGATAGGTGACGCCCAGGCGGCAGCCACGGTGGCCGAGCATCGGGTTGAATTCGTGCAGCTCGTTGGCGCGGCGCTTCAGCGTCTCGACGTCGACGTTCGCGGCGGCCGCCACCTCGGCGAACTCGGCCTCCTCGTGCGGCAGGAATTCGTGCAGCGGCGGGTCGAGCAGACGCACCGTCACCGGCAGTCCGGCCATCACCTCGAAGATCTCGGTAAAGTCGCTGCGCTGCGCCGGCAGCAGCCGGTCGAGCGCGGCGCGGCGGCCCTGCTCGCTGTCGGCGAGGATCATCTGGCGCACCGCGGTGATGCGGTCGGCGTCGAAGAACATGTGCTCGGTGCGGCAGAGACCGACGCCCTCCGCGCCGAAATCGCGCGCCGTGCGGCAGTCGGCGGGCGTTTCCGCATTGGCGCGCACCTTGAGCCGGCGTGACCCATCGGCCCATGCCATCAGCGTGCCGAAATCGCCGGCGAGTTCCGGCTGGACGGTCGCGACCTCGCCGGCCATCACCTCGCCGCTGGCGCCGTCGATGGTGATCGTGTCGCCTTCGCCGAGCGAGCGGCTACCCACGCGCAGCACCTTGTCCTTCGCCGAAATCGACAGGCCGCCGGCGCCGGAAACGCACGGACGCCCCATACCGCGCGCGACGACCGCGGCGTGGCTGGTCATGCCGCCGCGTGCGGTCAGGATGCCCTTGGCCGCGTGCATGCCGTGAATGTCCTCCGGGCTCGTCTCGACGCGGACGAGGATGACCGCCTCTCCCGCCGCGGCGCGCTTCTCCGCGGTGTCGGCATCGAAGACGATGCGGCCAGAGGCGGCGCCGGGGGAGGCGGGCAGGCCCTTGGCGATGACGTCGCGCGGCGCCTTGGGATCGAGCGTCGGGTGGAGCAGCTGGTCGAGCGCCATCGGGTCGACGCGTGCCACCGCCTCCTCGCGGGTGATCAGGCCTTCATTGGCCATGTCGACCGCGATCTTCAGCGCCGCCTTGGCGGTGCGCTTGCCGGAACGGGTCTGCAGCATCCAGAGCTTGGCCTTTTCGACCGTGAACTCGATGTCCTGCATGTCGCGATAATGCGTCTCCAGCCGGTCGAAGACGGCGGCGAGTTCCGCATAGACCTCCGGCATCGCCTCTTCCATCGAGGCCGGCTTGGCGCCCGCCTCCTCGCGGGCGGCGCGCGTCAGATATTGCGGCGTACGGATGCCGGCGACGACGTCCTCGCCCTGCGCGTTGATCAGGAATTCGCCATAATAGGCGCGATCGCCCTTGGCGGGATCGCGGGTGAAGGCGACGCCGGTCGCCGACGTATCGCCCAAGTTGCCGAACACCATCGCCTGGACGTTGACCGCGGTGCCCCAGTCGCCGGGGATGTCGTTGAGCCGGCGATAGACCTTCGCCCGCTCCGACTGCCACGAGCCGAACACCGCGCCGACCGCGCCCCATAGCTGGTCGTGCACGTCCTGCGGGAAGGGCTTGCCCCATTCCTTTTCGACCAGGCCCTTATACTCGGCGACGAGGGCGCGCAGGTCGGCGGCGGTCAGCTCGGTGTCGAGCGTATAGCCATTGTCCTCCTTGGCGATCTCCAGCGCCTCCTCGAACGCGCCATGATCCAGCTCCAGCACGACATCGGCGTACATCTGAATGAAGCGGCGATAGCTGTCCCAAGCGAAGCGTTCGTCGTTGGCGGCCCGCGCCAGGCCCTCGACCGTCGCGTCGTTGAGCCCCAGGTTGAGGACGGTGTCCATCATGCCGGGCATCGACACGCGTGCGCCGGAGCGGACGGAGACGAGCAGGGGGTTGGCCGGATCGCCGAAGCGTTTGCCGGTGATCCCCTCGATATGCGCGATGCCGTTCGCCACCTCGTCACGCAGCGAATCCGGGAAGCGCTCGCCCTCCTCGTAGTAACGCGTGCACATCGCGGTCGAGATGGTGAAGCCCGGCGGGACGGGGAGGCCGATCGACGCCATTTCGGCGAGGTTCGCGCCCTTGCCGCCCAACAGGTTCTTGTCGCCCTTGCCGCCGTCGGAGACGCCGCCGCCGAAACGGAACACGTACTGGGTCATCGCTGGTCCTTCACTTCGGTGAACGTGGCCCCGGGGAGGGAAGGCTTCGTCGGAAGGTCACAAAGGTCACGGTGTCGCGGCGGGCATCAACCTTCGATCCGGGAGAAATCGGCGACATTATGGACCGCGGCGCGGACCCGGGCGAGCAGCGCAAGGCGCGCGGCGCGCTTCGCCGGATCGGCGTCGTTGACAGTGACCGTGTCGAAGAACGCGTCGATCGGCGCGCGCAGCGAGGCGAGTGCCGCCATCGCATGCGCGAAGTCCTCGTCCGCCACCGCGGCGGCGGCGGCGGGCTCGGCCGCGTCGAGCGCGGCGATCAGCGCGGCCTCCGCCTGGTCCGGCGCATAGGAAAGCGGCGGCTGCGGGCCGTCCGTTTCCGCGGCATAGCCCTCCTTCTTGAGGATGTTCGCGGCGCGCTTGTAGCCGGCGAGCAGATTCGCGCCGTCCTCCGTCGTCACGAACGCCTGGAGCGCGTGGACGCGGGCGAGCAGGCGGACGAGATCGTCCTCGCCCCCCAGCGCGAACACCGCGTCGATCAGGTCGTGGCGCACGCCCGCCTCGCGCTGCTGGACCTTGAGGCGGTCGGCGAAGAAGTCGAGAAGCTGAGTGACTGTAGCAATCCGCTTGCGCGCTAACGGAACAACTGTTTCCATTAATTCCGAAAATTCGGCATCACGTATCTTAAGAGACGCCGCTTCCTCGTTGATCAAAAATTCTCGCAGGTTACTGAGAATGGCCGACGCGACGCCACGCTCGCTTTCAGCAAAAACCCGAACACGCGCAAACATTGGAGCTAGAAGCTCCACGCCTATGATCTTGCGGAGAGGCACACGTAGGCCGGCGGTGGTAATCAGCCTAATGATCGCGATTGCCGCTCTTCGTAACGCAAACGGATCTTTAGAGCCGGTAGGCACCTCATCAATAGCAAAAAACTGCTGGAGACTATCCAGCTTGTCCGCCAGGCTTACCGCCACCGTCACCGGCGCGGTCGGCACCTCGTCGCCCTGGCCGACGGGCTTGTAATGGTCGCGGATCGCGTCGGCGACTTCGCGGGGTTCGCCCTGCGCGGCGGCGTAATAGCCGCCCATCAGGCCCTGCAGCTCCGGGAATTCTCCGACCATGCCGGTGACGAGGTCCGCCTTGGCGAGCCGCGCGGCGCGTTCCGCCATGTCGGCAAGCGACAGTCCCTCTCCCCCGGTGGGGGAGGGAGATTGGACGATGCCTTCCTCGACCAGCCAGCGCGCGAGCTTGGCGACGCGGTCGACCTTGTCGGCGACGGTGCCGAGCTTTTCGTGGAAGACGATGTTCGACAGCTTCGTCGCCTGATCCGCGAGCGGGGTCTTCAGATCGGTGTCGTAAAAGAAGCGCGCATCGCTCAACCGCGCGGCGAGCACCTTGCGGTTGCCCTCCACGATCTTCGCACCGCCGTCGCTCGCCTCGATATTGGCAGTGCAGACGAAGGCATTCGCGAGCGCGCCCGATGCGTCGCGGCAGACGAAATATTTCTGATTTACGCGCGCGGTGAGCTGGATGACCTCCGGCGGTACGCTGAGGAAATCGGCGTCGAAGCGGCCGAGCAGGGGCACCGGCCATTCGGTGAGCCCCGCATTCTCCGCGACCAGCCCCTCGTCGGCGATCAGGTCGAGTCCCGCCTCGGCCGCCAGCGCGGCGGCGCGGTCGCGGATGATCGCGCGGCGTTCGTCCTGGTCGACGATGACGTGGCAGGCGCGCAGCTTCTCGGCATAGTCGCCCGCGGAGCCGATCGTGATCGGGCCACTGTGGTGGAAGCGGTGGCCGAGCGTCGCGGCGCCGCTGGTGACGCCGGCGATCTCGACCGGCACCACGTCCTCGCCCAGCAGCGCGACGATGCCGTGCAGCGGGCGGACCCAGCGCAGCGATTCGGTCGACAGCGACGACGCACCCCAGCGCATCGACTTGGGCCAGGGAAAGGCGCGGATGATCGCCGGGATCGCCTCCGCCAGCACGTCCGCGGTGGCGCGGCCGGGCTTTTCGGTGACCGCGTAGAAGACGCCGTCGCGCTCCGTCAGCTGGTCGCGGGTAAGGCCGGTCTTGCGCAGGAAGCCGTCGAGCGCCTGGGGCGGGGCGGAGATCTTCGGACCCTTCAGCTCCTCGCTGACCGCCTCCGTCGCCAACGGGAGACCGCGCGCGATCAGCGCGAGGCGGCGGGGGGTGGCGTAGGTGACGGTCCCGGCGGCGACCAGGCCGGCCTTGGCGATTTCCGCCGCGAACAGGCGGGCGAGATCCTCGCGCGCCTTGTCCTGCATGCGTGCGGGGATTTCCTCCGAGCGGAGTTCGAGCAGGAAGTCGGTCATGTCGGTCACGCCGCGCTCCAGTTCGGGAAGCGGGCCTGCCAGCCTTCGGCGTTCTTCTCCATCCACGCGCCGCACGCGCCCTTCGCGAGGTCGCGGACACGGCCGATATAGGCCTGGCGCTCGGCGACGGAGATGACGCCGCGCGCCTGCAGCAGGTTGAAGGTGTGGCTCGCCTTGATCGCCTGTTCGTAGGCGGGGATGGGCAGGCCGGCCGCCAGGCTGTTCTCGCACTCGGCCGCCGCCTTCCTGAAGGCGTCGAACAGGGTCGCGGTGTCGGCGACCTCGAAATTCCAGGCGGACATCTGCTTCTCGTTCTCGAGGAACACGTCGCCATAGGTCACGCCGGCATCGTTGAATGCCAGGTCGTAGACGTTGTCGACGTCCTGGATGTACATCGCCAGCCGTTCCAGCCCGTAGGTCAACTCGCCCGCGACCGGCTTCATGTCGAAACCGCCCATCTGCTGGAAATAGGTGAACTGCGTCACCTCCATGCCGTCGCACCAGACTTCCCAGCCGAGGCCCCAGGCGCCCAGCGTCGGGCTTTCCCAATCGTCCTCGACGAAGCGGATGTCGTGGCGCGTCATGTCGACGCCGATCGCGGCGAGGCTGCCGAGATAGAGGTCCTGCAGGTCCGGCGGGCTCGGCTTCAGGATCACCTGATACTGGTAGTAATGCTGGAGCCGGTTCGGGTTCTCGCCGTAGCGGCCGTCGGTCGGACGGCGGCAGGGCTGGACGAAGGCCGCGTTCCACGTCTCGGGCCCGAGCGCGCGCAGCGTCGTCGCGGGGTGAAAGGTGCCCGCGCCCATCTCCATATCATAGGGCTGGAGGATCACGCAGCCCTTGTCGCTCCAATAGTCGTGGAGCGTCAGGATCATCTTTTGGAAGGAGAGGGGTCGGGCAGCCATCGGCGCAGGCTTTGGCGGATGGCCGCCGCTTCCGCAAGAGCTGCGGCACAAGAGACGCGGCGCGCGCGAACAGGCGGGAAGCCGCGGTTGGCGTGTCATGGGGACGTGGCAAAATGTAAGGGGTTATTGACAATGTCACGACTCGCTGCCATTTAGTCATGGTTACCTGACATTGCGTCAGGGGACGGTGACATCGGAGGATGGGCATGGCAGAGGAGGCCGACATGAAGAATCGCCTCAAGGTGCTGCGCGCCGAACGCAACTGGAGTCAGGCGGAACTGGCCGGGCGGCTGGATGTATCGCGCCAGGCGGTGAACGCCATCGAGACCGGAAAATACGATCCGTCGCTGCCGCTCGCCTTTCGCATCGGCCGCCTGTTCGAACGTCCCATCGAGGAGATTTTCGATGACGAGCATCATGACTGAGTCGGGTGTCGACGCGGGGGAGGGCTGGGGTGCCGCCCGGGCAGACGCCAAAGTGGTCCGCAGCCGCAAGCGTCGGCTGACACTCGGTTTGACGGCCGCCGCCGTCCTGGCAGGCATCCCGTTCATCGACGGGTTCGTCGACGGCTTTCGCGGCGTGCCCCGCCACCCCACACCGGATTGGATCGTCGACGTGCTGCTGCTGCCGGTACTGCTGCTGGCGGCGGTCGTCAGCTGGCGCAACTGGCGGGAAATGGACGAGGTGCAGCGCGCGCTGGCGGTGCAGGTCTGGGCGGTCATCGGATGCGCGGGATTGGTATCGAGCGTGTTTCTGGAGGTCCTCGGCAAATATGTCGCGCTCGGCGAGGTCTCGCACATGGCGTGGTTCCTGTCCGCCGCGATCGGCATGGTATTCTACTTCTACCGACGGGTGCGGGCATGACCCGGCGGCCGCCGCATCGGGCCGTCGTGGCGGCTGCGATCGCGCTCGCGATCGGTGCCGTCGGCTTCCACCGCCCCGGTATCGCCGCGCTCGACAGGCCGGCGGCCGGCAGGATCGGCGCGTCCTTCCACCCTCCCATCGTCAACGTCCATGTGACCCTGGAGATTAGACCATGATCTCGACGAAGAACGGCAATGCGCCGCTGGCGCCCAGTGTGCGCGCCAATCGCCGGCTGCTCGCCATCTCGGCGGTGTTCGGTGCCGTGATCGGTGTCGCCACCGTCTTCGTGCAGCTGCCGCACAGCGACGGCGCGCCAACGATGGGCGACTTGCTCCGCGCGCCGCTGCCCGCCTGGTTCGCGATCCTGATCGCGGTCGCCTGGGGCATCGTCCTGCCGCTGATCTCGTGGCGGTGGGAGCGTGTCGTCGACGAGCACGAGCGCCAGGCCTATCGCGACGGCGCCGTCGCCGGCTTTTACGTGATGGGGGTCGGCGCCCCCATGTGGTGGATCCTGGCGCGCGGCGGCCTGGTGCCGGCGGTCGACGCCATCGGCCTCTATGTCGCGACGATGGCGGCGACCGCGGTCGTCTGGCTGTGGCGCAAATACGCGTGACCCCCTTTTCTTCGCTTCGGAGCACCGTCATGACCCGCCTGATGAAGACGTCCCTTACCGCGCTCGGCCTGCTCCTCGCTTTGCCTGCCTGCGCGCAACAACCCGCGGCCAAGGCTCCGGCCCGCGCTGCCAACGATGCCGATCCTGCCCTGTGGGTGGTCAAGGACAAGGACACGACCGTCTATCTGTTCGGCACGATCCACGTGCTGAAGCCGGGCCTCACCTGGTTCGACGAGGCGGTGAAGACCGCGTTCGACCGGTCGAACGAGATCAAGCTGGAACTGGTCATGCCCGACCAGGCGGCGATGACCAAGCTGGTGATGGCGACGGGTGTCGCGCCGGCGGGAGCGCCGCCGCTGACCGAGCAGCTCCCCGCAGACAAGCGCCCCGCCTTCACCAAGGCGGTGGTGGACATGGGTCTGCCGGCGAATGCGCTCGACCGGTTCCGCCCATGGCTGGCGGCGACCCAGCTGTCGATCGCGCCGCTCAGCAAGATGGGCTACGACAGTGCCAACGGCCCGGAGGCGGTGATCACCGCGGCGGCGAAACAGGCGGGCAAGCCGTTGACCGGGCTGGAAACCGCGGAGCAGCAGCTCGGTTTCTTCGGCAGCCTGTCGCAGCCCGCGCAGCTCCAGTTCCTCGAAAGCACGGTCGACGAGCTGCCCAAGCTGGACGAGACGATGGCGACCATGGTCAAGGAATGGGCCGATGGCGATCCCGACGCCCTGGCCCGCGAGATGAACGACAACCTGAAGGATTCGCCGGAGGTCGCCAAGGTCCTGCTGACCGACCGCAACGCCCGCTGGGCGCAGTGGATCAAGGGGCGGATGGCCCAGCCCGGCACGGTGTTCATCGCGGTCGGCGCCGGGCATCTCGCCGGCCCGGATTCGGTGCAGGCGCAGCTCGCCAAGCTCGGGTTGAAGGCAGAACGCATCCGTTATTGAGGACGATGCGCGTTCCATTTGGGGGGAGAGCCGATCCAGACCTGAGTGATAGAAATTCTTTGCCGATCGGGCAGGGTCGCTGGCGTAAGGGCACGAATCCGCATCGTGCTGCGTTGCGGCATGAAAAGGATTTCAGGGACATGACTCAGGGTCGCACCATCGCTCTCCTCGGCGCCTCGCTGCTGGCGCTCGTCGCGCAAGGCGCCGCCGCGCAGGCGGTGCCCGCGCAGGGTTCGCCGCAGACCACGCCCGCCGACGACCAGCAGGCGCAGGCGGCACCGGCCGCTGGCGCCGCCACGACCGGAGACGAGGGCAACGACATCATCGTCACCGGCACGCGCGCGGAAGGCCGCACGCGGCTGGACAGCGTGTCGCCCGTCGACGTGCTGAGCGGCGCGAGCCTGCAGCGGCAGGGAACGACCGAGCTTGCCGCCGCGCTCGCAACCGTGGCGCCGTCGATCGACTTTCCGCGGCCTTCCGCCAATGACGCGACCGATGCGATCCGTCCCGCGACGCTGCGCGGCCTGTCGCCTGACCAGACCCTTGTGCTGATCAACGGCATCCGCGGCCATACTTCCGCGAACCTCAACACCAACGGCACCGTTGGACGCGGGTCGGCAGCGGTCGACCTCAACACCGTGCCGACGGTGGCGCTCGATCGGATCGAGGTGCTGCGCGACGGCGCGTCGGCGCAATATGGCTCGGACGCGATCGCCGGCGTCGTCAATCTGCGCCTGCGGCAGGCGCGTACGGGCGGCGGCGCCAGCGTCACCTACGGCTTCTACGACACGCAGGTCGATACCGCCGCCAACAGCCGCAACGTGAAGGGCGAGCCCGTCGTCACGGCATCGGCCTGGCAGGGCTTCGGCTTCGGCAGCGACGGTTTCGTCACCGTGTCGGGCGAATATACCAAGCGCCAGCCGACCAACCGCGCCGACATCGATCGCCGCGTCACGCCCAACCGCATCACGGGCCGCTACGGCGATCCCGAGGTCGAGCAATATACGGGCTTCGTCAACGCCGGCACCTCGCTGACCGACAACATCAGCCTCTACGCCTTCGGCGGCTACCAGGACCGCGACTCGCGTGGTGCTGCCTTCCCGCGCAACACCAACGCCTCGACGATCCTGGCGGGCTATCCCAACGGTTTCCTGCCGATCATCAATACCAAGTCGAAGGACATCAACTCGGCCGCCGGCCTGCGCGGCGACTTCGGCGGCTATAACGTCGATCTGTCGTTCAGCTACGGCCGCAACACCGTCGACTTCCGCACGCTCAACTCGGCGAACTACGCCTATGGCGCCGCCACCCCGCGCGACTTTTACGACGGGCAGGTCGCCTACGACCAATATGTCGCCGGCCTGGACGTGACGCGCAAGTTCGACGTCTTCCAGTCGCTCAATGTCGCCTTCGGCGTCGAGGGCCGCCGCGAGGGCTATAAGATCACGCCGGGCGAGCAGGCGTCCTATGGCTATCCCGCGACGGGCGCGGTCGCCGGCGCGTCGCCGGGCGCGCAGGGCTTCGGCGGGTTCAGCCCGGCGAACGCGATCAAGCGCGGCCGGCGCAGCGGCAGCATCTACCTCGACGTCGAGGCGCAGCTGACCGACAAGTTCCTGGTCGGCATCGCCGGTCGTGGCGAGGATTATTCGGACTTCGGCTCGACCGCGACGGGCAAGATCTCGGCGCGCTACGATGTCACCGACTGGTTCGCGTTGCGCGGCACCGCCTCTACCGGCTTCCGCGCGCCGTCGCTGCAGCAGCAGTATTTCACGCAGATCGCCTCGGTGGTGACCAACGGCGTGCCGATCCTGACCGGCACCTTCCCGTCGACCAGCCCGGTCGGCGCGGCGCTGGGCGGCCTGCCGCTGCAGCCGGAGCGGTCGACCAACCTGTCGGTCGGCACGGTGATCCAGTCGGGCGGCTTCGACCTGACGGTCGACGCCTATCGCATCCACATCCGCGACCAGATCGGGCTGTCGGAAAATATCCAGGCGACGGCGAGCAGCCAGGTCGCCGCACTCCTGGCGCCGTACAGCGTCGCCGCCGGCCGCTTTTTCATCAACGGGCTGGCGAGCACGGCGAAGGGCATCGACGCGGTCGCGCATTATCGTGCCCGGACGCAGGGCGCGGGGACGTTCGACTTCACGCTGGCCGGCAACGTCAATACGATCGCGGTGACGCGCGTGCCGACCAGCACCGCGACGCTCAACCCGGCGCCGACGCTGTTCGCGCGCAGCCGCATCCTGACGCTGGAGCAGGGGACGCCGGGCGAGAAGGTGACGGGCACGATCGATTGGTCGCTCGACCGGCTGGGGGCGCTGGCGCGCGTCACCTATTACGGCAACGTCAACCAGCCCGGCACGGTGGCGAGCGCAGACGTGCTGAGCGGCAATCGCGCGATCACCGACCTGGAGGTGCGCTACACCGCGCCGAAGGGTGCGCAGTTCGGACTGGGCGTCAGCAACCTGTTCGACGTCTATCCGCGCGCCACGCCGACCGCGAACAATTCGACCGGCGCGCTTGGCTTCCCTTATTTCTCGCCGTTCGGGTTCAACGGGCGGTACCTGTACGCCCGCGCGGGCCTCAACTGGTGATATTGCGCAGCGCAGCATGAAACGATAGGGCGTCGGTCAGACATCAAGAGTCGGGCCGACGCCCGGCACCAACCTGCCGATCCCGGCAAGGTGGTGCTTCCCCTCTCTCAGGGGGGAAGGATGTGGCCGGACCGGCAACGAACGGGACACGCTGCATAGCCGTACGTCGACGCGACCCTTTCGGACGGGAAGGAGCGACGAGACATGACCGCGCGGGATCAGCAATTCGCCAGCGACAATTATGCCGGGGTCTGCCCGGAGGTGTGGGACGCGATGGCCCGCGCGAATGCCGGTTCGGCGACCGCCTATGGCGACGACGACTGGACGGAACGCGCCGCCGACGCCTTCCGCACCCTCTTCGCGACCAAGTGCGACGTCTTCTTCGTGTTCAACGGCACCGCGGCCAATTCGCTGGCGCTGGCGCAATTGTGCCAGTCGTTCCACAGCGTGATCTGCGCCGCCTCCGCGCATGTCGAGACCGACGAATGCGGCGCGCCGGAGTTCTTCTCGAACGGATCGAAGCTGCTCGTCGCGCCGACCGCGGGCGGCAAGCTGACGCCGGACGCGGTGCGCAGCCTGGCGACCAGCCGGTCCGACATCCACTTCCCCAAGCCGCGCGTGGTGACGATCACGCAGCCGACCGAGACGGGGCAGGTCTATACGATCGACGAGGTGCGCGCGCTGTCGGAGACGTGCCGCGCGCTGGGGCTCAAGCTGCACATGGACGGCGCGCGCTTCGCCCATGCCTGTGCGGCGCTCGGCTGCGAGCCCGCGGACATCACCTGGCGCGCGGGCGTCGACGTGTTGTGCTTCGGTGGCACCAAGAACGGCATGGCGGCGGGGGAGGCGGTGATCTTCTTCGACCGCAGTCTCGCGGACGATTTCGACTATCGCTGCAAGCAGGCGGGGCAGCTCGCCTCGAAGATGCGGTTTCTTTCGGCACCCTGGATCGGCCTGCTCGAAAGCGGCGCGTGGCTGCGCAACGCGGCGCACGGCAACGCCTGCGCGCGACGGCTTGCAGCGGCGGTCGAGGGCCTGCCCGACATCGCGCCGATCTTTCCGGTCGAGGCGAACGCGGTCTTCCTCGCCGCGCCCGAAGACGTGCTGGAGACGCTGCGCGCGAAGGGCTGGCGCTTCTACACCTTCATCGGCGGCGGTGCGCGGTTCATGTTTGCGTGGGACGCCGATCCGGCACGCGTCGACCAGCTCGCGGCGGACATCCGCGCCGCGGCGCTCGTCCCGGAAATCGCCTGACCGCCGCGACACCGGGGCCGGGTTCGGGTGCAACCGTTGCCCCGGACCCCCGACCATCCTAGATCACGCCCAATTCCTTCATCCGAACAGGCGCGTTTCCATGACCACCCACACGACCCGCATGCTGATCCTCGGTTCCGGCCCGGCCGGACTGTCGGCCGCCATCTATGGCGCGCGCGCGGGCATGCAGCCGATCGTCGTACAGGGCATCCAGCCCGGCGGGCAGCTGACGACGACCACGGATGTCGAGAACTATCCCGGCTTCGCCGACGTCATCCAGGGCCCATGGCTGATGGAGCAGATGCAGAAGCAGGCGGAGCATGTCGGCACCCGACTGATGTGGGACACGATCGTCTCGGTCGACCTGACCAGCCGCCCGTTCAAGCTGATCGGCGACGGCGGTGACGTCTACGAGGGCGAGGTGCTGGTGATCGCTACCGGCGCGCAGGCCAAGTGGCTGGGCCTCGACAGCGAGGAGGCGATGAAGGGCAAGGGCGTGTCGGCGTGCGCGACCTGCGACGGCTTCTTCTATCGCGGCAAGAAGGTCGCGGTGATCGGCGGCGGCAACACCGCGGTCGAGGAGGCCCTGTACCTGACCAATCATTCTCCCGACGTGACGCTGATCCATCGCCGCGACACGCTCCGTGCCGAGCGCATCCTGCAGGAGCGGCTCCACGCGCACCCCAACATCAAGGTGCTGTGGAACAAGGAGGTCCGCGAGTTCGTCGACGGCGGCGGCAACGCCGGCCTGGTCGCGCTCGAGCTGGAGGATACCGTCACCGGCGAGCATTCGCGGCTCGACGTCGAGGGCGGCTTCGTCGCGATCGGTCACCATCCCGCGACCGAGCTGTTCCGCGGCCATCTCGACCTCGACTCCGACGGTTATATCGCGGTCGAGACGGGATCGACCCGGACCAGTGTGCCGGGCGTGTTCGCCTGCGGCGACGTCGCCGACAAGGTCTATCGCCAGGCGGTGACGGCGGCGGGTACCGGCTGCATGGCGGCGCTGGACGCGGAGCGCTTCCTGGCGGCGGCCGAGTTCGCCGAACTGGCCGAAGCGGCGGAATAGACCGTCGCCTGCGGCTAAGCGGGCAGGGGGGCGGCCGCCGTCAGCGCGCGATGCCAGGGGGGCAAGGATCCTCCAGCGTCGCCAGCACCGCTGCCAGCAGCGCCGCCTGATCCTCCTCTCCCGCGAAGCTGTGCGAGGCGGTGGCGATCGTGGTGGCCGTCATGCCCGGCGCCGCGTCGCGGAATGCGATCGCGGTCGCGTCGCGTTCGGCCAGCAGGATGCGTGCGTTCGCACCCCAGTCCGCAATGGCCGCGAGAATGCGCGTCGTCAGGGCCGCGCGTGGGGCAGGCGCGGCGACCTTGCGCAAACCCCTGATCGCCTTAGGCAGATCGATGCCTCCGCTCAGCAGCCGTCGCCAGGCCGCGGGATCGCGCAGCCGATCCGCGTAATGCACACGGATCGCGGCGGCCGGGGGGAGGTCGTCCGCCGTCGCCACGACCCAGGGATTGGCAAGCAATAGCCGGTCGATGCCCGCCGACCGCCCGAAGAGCGCGAGCGTGGATGCGCCATCGCAATTACCGAAGCCGACGACGTGGATAAGGTGCGGCTGTGCCGATCGGAAGGCGGCGACCGCTGCGGCCAGATCGGCGGCGCCCGCGAGGAAGCCGCCATTGTCGCCGCTCGAGTCGCCGACGCCGCGACGGTCGTAGCGGAAGACCGGATAACCGCGGGCTGCGACCTGCCCGGCGAGTCGCGCCATGCCGCGATGCGCGCCGCAGCGTGTCTCGTTGCCGCCCGAGACGATGAGCAGTCCCGTCGATGCGTCTCCGCCGTCCAGAGTGGCGAGCAGGACTTCGCCTTCGCATGCAAATCGCAGGACCTGTCTCATCCCCGGATCCAGTCGAGGATCGCATCGGCCAGCGACCGCGCGAGCGCCGGATCGTCGCCGGGCTCGCTCGCCCGCCAGACGGCGACACGCGTTGTCGCGGCAAGCGTGGGATGCGGCGACCCGGGCGCGGGAAAGAGCGTGTAGGCCCGATCCGCCGTGCCGGGCTCGGCGTCCATCAACGCTTTCAGCAGCGTGCGATCGATGTGATTGCCCGCGAGTTGGAGCGGCGGGCCGGGGGCGCGGGGATCGTCCGCCCGCACGACGTCGCCCGCGGCCAGCGCGGCGGCACGACGGGCGCGCAGCAAGTCCCTGACCAGGTCCGCGCCGCTTACGGGGGCGAAGTGGAATCGGGGCGCCCGCGCCGCCGCGTCGACCAGCGTGCCGCCACGGATAGCAAGAATGCGGACGGGGACGTCGACCCGCGCACAGGCGGATGCGAAGGCGCTGCGCCAGTGTTCGAGCCGCGCATCGACGGTCGCGACGAGGCTGTCGCCCGTCCCCGGAAGGTCGGGCAGCGCCCCGCCGATCCCCTCCGTCGCGAGCAGACGCAACACGGTAACGATGAGCCGGCGCGTGCGATTGGCTTCCTCGAACAGCGGCTGCGCCACGACGATCGTCGGCCAGTCTGGCCGCCCGAAGCGCAGCATCGCCTCGCGCCCGCCGGCCCAGTCGTAATGGTCTGTCGCAAGGCCGGTCATCCGGCCGCAGGCTAGACCAGCGCCTTGCCCGCGGCAAACGTGACGAGGGCGCCGAAGGTCTCCAGCATCTCGCCGTCGATTTCGTCGTCCTCGATGAGGATGCCGAGCCGATCCTCCAATTCGGTGAGGACGCCCGCGACCGCCATCGAATCGAGCTCGGGTAGCGCGCCGAACAGCGGCGTCGCGTCCTCGAACGCCTCGACACGCTCGCGCGACAGGCCAAGGACGTCGGCAAGCACGCCGCGAACGGTGGTTTCGACTTCGGTACGGCCTTCGGGAACCACGCTCTGGCGCCTTCGATCGGTTGCGGTGCAGCATGCGGTAGAGGCGGGGCGCCTGGAGAGCAAGACACGCAAAACGGGGGCATGGGGGTGTCGTTCGCACGGTGGGTGGCTAAAGGAACGATGATGAAGCCGCTCGATCCGATACCGAAGCCGATCGACCATGTCCTATGTGGGGGAGCGGAGACCGTCGCGCTGATCGAGAAGACGCGGCGCTGGACGTTCGACGACGTGGAGCGCGCGGTGTCGTCCGCTGCCGGCTGGCTGGCGGCGCAGGCGCTCGATCCGGGTGCGCGGATCGCCACCTGGCTACCGAAGACGGCGCTCGCCTGCGTGATGCCGCTCGCTGCGGCGCGGGCCGGGCTCGTCCATGTGCCGGTCAATCCGGCACTCCGCCGGGCGCAGGTCGCGCATATCCTGGCCGACAGCGGCGCCGCGATGCTGGTGACGCAGGACGGGCGGGCGGCAACGCTGACGGCGGACGACGTGCCGGCGCCATGCCGGCTCATTCCCGACGCGGCGGTTCCGCTCGGCGCATCCGGCCCGGGCCGCTCCGCGCACGATCCCGGTGCTTTGGCCGCGCTTCTCTACACGTCCGGGTCGACCGGCCGCCCGAAGGGGGTGATGCTGAGCCACGCCAATCTGTGGCTGGGCGCGGTATCCGTCGCGCATTATTTGCGCCTGACGCCCGAGGATCGCGTGCTCGGCGTTTTGCCACTGTCGTTCGACTATGGGCAGAACCAGCTGTTTTCCACCTGGTTTGCCGGCGCCGCGGTGGCACCGCTCGACTATCTCGCGCCGCGCGACGTGGTGAAGGCGGTGACGCGCGTCGGGGCGACGACGCTGGCGGGCGTGCCGCCGCTGTGGGTGCAGCTGCTCGAGGCGGAGTGGCCGGCGGACACCACGCTCCGGCGGCTGACCAATTCGGGCGGCGCGCTGACCGAGCGGCTCGTACGCGGGCTGCGCGCGCAGTTTCCGCACGCGGATCTCTATGCGATGTACGGCCTGACCGAGGCGTTCCGGTCGACCTATCTCGACCCTGCGCTGATCGACGAGCACCCTGACGCGATGGGGCGCGCGATCCCCTTAGCGGAGGTGACGGTCGTCCGCCCCGATGGGGGCCGCGCCGCGCCGGGGGAACCGGGCGAACTGGTCCATGCCGGGCCGCTTGTGGCGCAGGGATATTGGCGCGATTCGGACCGCACCGCGCAACGCTTCCGCGCCGCGCCTGCCTGGACGCAGAGCGGCGGCACCGCGGTCTGGTCGGGCGATACGGTGGTCGAGGGTAGCGACGGCCTGCTGCGGTTCGTCGGGCGGGAGGACGAGATGATCAAGAGCGCGGGCAACCGGATCAGCCCGCTGGAAGTGGAGGAAGCGGTGTTGGCAGGCGAGGAGGCACGCGAGGCGGTGGCGATCGGCGTGCCGGATCCGCGACTCGGTCAGGCGATCGTCGTCGCGCTTGCGGGCGACTCGGCGCACGAGGCAGCCCTGCGCACCCGGTTGCGGGCGCTGCTGCCGAGCTTCATGCAGCCCGCGCGCTACGTGTGGCGTGCCGAACTGCCGCGCAATGCCAATGGCAAGCTCGACCGGGCGGCGATCCGTGGCGAGCTGTCGGCATGAAGCCGATCGGGCCGTTGCCGCCGGAATTCGCGGGTCAGAAGGGGGCGCTGACCATCGCGGGCCGCGACGCGGAGACCTGGGCGGCGACGGCGGGCGACACGCCGCTGTTCGTCTATGACAGCGACATCGTGGCCGCGCGGGTGGCGCGGTTCCGTACGGCCTTTCCGGCGGTCGACCTCCACTATGCGATCAAGGCCAACCCGCACGCCGACCTGCTCGCCCGCATCGCGCCGCTGGTCGACGGGCTGGACGTCGCGTCGGTCGGCGAGTTGGAGGTGGCACTGGCCGTCAAGCCCGCGGCCGCGATCAGTTTCGCCGGACCCGGCAAGCGCGATGGGGAACTCGCCGCCGCGATCCGCGCGGGCGCGACGCTCAACGTTGAGTCGGAAGGCGAGGCGGCGCGCGCGTTGCGGCAGGGGGAGGCGCTGGGCATCGCGCCGCGACTGGCGGTCCGCGTCAATCCCGACATGGAATTGCGCGGGTCGGGGATGAAGATGGGCGGCCGGCCGTCGCCGTTCGGCGTCGATGCGGCGCGCGCGGCGGCGCTGGTCCAAGCCATCGTCGCGGGCGGCGCCGACTGGCGCGGCTTCCACATCTATGCCGGCAGCCAGGCCTTGTCGGCGGAGGCGGTGATCGAGACCCAAGCGGCCACGCTGACGCTGTCCGAGCGCTTGGCCGAAGAGGCCGGTCACGTGCCGCCGTTGGTAAATTTGGGCGGTGGATTTGGCGTACCCTATTTCGCCGGCGATATTCCGCTCGACGTCGAGCGCATCGGCGCCGCGTTGACGGCTGCCCTCGCGCGCTGCGATCTCACGATCGCGGGTACGCGTTACGCGATCGAACTCGGCCGTTGGCTCGTCGCGGAAGCCGGCGTCTATCTTACGCGCGTCGTCGACGTGAAGGAAAGCGGCGGCGAGATCTTCGTCGTCGTCGACGGCGGCCTCCACCATCAGCTTGCCGCCAGCGGCAATTTCGGCACCGTCGTCCGGCGCAACTATCCGATCGCGGTCGCGGCGCGGATGGGGGAGGCGGCGGAGGCGACCGTCTCCGTCGTCGGTCCGCTGTGCACGCCGCTCGACCGGCTGGGCGATCGCGTGGCGTTGCCCCGCACGGCGGTCGGCGACCTCGTCGCGATCTTCCTCGCGGGCGCCTATGGCGCGAGCGCGAGCCCGGCGGCCTTCCTTGGGCATCCGCCCGCCACCGAGCTCGTCGCGCCGCTCAGCGGATCATGATGGCGGTCTCGATCGGCGCGCCCGGACCGCTGGCGGATCGATCGCGGAACGTGAAGGTCTGGCCGGGCGCGATACGCGGTACGCGATAGGTGATCTCGAGCCCGCCGATCGGCTGACCCGGCGTGCACGCGCCCGCCGCACGCTGCGGACCGCACAGCGGGCGGGTCGACGAGGGCAGGCTGCGTGCCTCCCCGTCGATCATCGTCACGCGGGCGCCGCCGATACCGGATTCCTCGATCACGATGGAAACCGGGCCGGGAGCATGATGCCGCTGCGTGTCCGTCTGGCCCGGCGCGATCCGCTCGACCCCGGCCGTCGACCCGACGGACACGATGGCGACACCGGTCAGCGCTGGCGCCGACTGGCCGGCCACGGGCGCCGCGAGGATCGCCAGACAGAGCGGAAATGTACGCATATCGGAGAGGATAGCGACCGTCGGCCAGCGTTACTAACGCTATCTTCACCTCTCTCCGGCCATAGCGATGCGAAGCCCCCGCCACGTCCGAAGCCGGATGCGGCGGCGGCGTGAAGGAGATCTGCATGCGTTCCGGTGTATCGTTCCGTGCCCTGCTTGCCCTGGGAAGCGCCGCGTCGCTGCTCGCAGGCTGCACGAGCGGCAGCGGCCGTCCCGAACTGCCGCCGGCGACCTATGTCGCAAACAAGGAGCAGCCGGGCGAGGAATATGTGATCGGTCCGCTCGACCAGCTCAACATCTTCGTCTGGCGCAACCCCGAGCTGTCGGCGAAGGTGTCGGTACGGCCCGATGGTCGCATCACCACGCCCTTGGTCAACGACATGCCGGCCGTAGGCAAGACGCCGGCGATGCTGGCGACCGACATGAAGCGGGCGCTGGGTGAATATGTGAAGGACCCGATCGTCTCGGTCATCGTCGAGAACTTCTCGGGTACCTACAGTCAGCAGGTGCGCGTGATCGGCGCGACCGAAAAACCCGCCTCCATTCCCTATCGGGCCAACATGACCTTGCTCGACGCGATGATCGCGGTCGGCGGGCTTAACCAATATGCCGCGGGCAACAAGGCCAAGCTGGTGCGGCACGACCGCGAGACCGGGGAGCAGCACGAATACAAGCTGCAGATCGGCGACCTGCTGAAAAAGGGTGACTCGAGCGCGAACGTCAGCCTGCAGCCCGGCGACGTCATCATCATTCCCGAATCGATGTTCTAAGGGATGAACGGCATCTACGACGAGGCGCGGCTGGCCCTGCACGCGATCTGGACCCGGCGCTGGCTGGCGCTGGCCGTCGCGTGGGGCGTCTGCGTGCTCGGGTGGTTCTTCGTCAGCCAGATGCCCAGCCGCTACGAATCGCGTGCGCGCGTCTTCGTGCAGATGCAGTCGATCCTGCCGCCGACCATGGATGCCCCTGCCGGTCAGGCGCAGCAGGATGTCGACACCGTCCGCCAGACATTGATCTCCGCCGTCAACCTGGAAAAGGTGGTGCGCGGCACGGACCTCGCCAATACGGTGTCGAGCGACCGCGACGTCGCGGATCGCGTCGCCGGCCTCGCGCAGGCGATCAAGGTCGAAAGCCAGCAGAACAACCTGTTCCAGATCACCACGACCGCTGCCAGCCCGAAGCTGGCCAAGGCGATCACCCAGAAGCTGATCGACATATTCGTCGAGCAGAACCTCGGCCGCGACCGCAGTCAGACGAGCCAGAGCCTCGATTTCCTCAACAAGCAGCTGCAGCAGTTGCAAGGGCAGCTGAACGACGCGGAAGCCAAACGCGCGGACTTCCAGAACCGCTATCTCGGCGCGCTGCCCGGGTCCGGCACGGTCAGCGACCGTATCGGCGCGGCGCGCAGCCAGATGGCACAGGTCGACAGCGATCTCGCGGCGGCCCAGTCGAGCGTCGCGGCGGTGCAGGGACAGATGGCGGGAACGCCGCAGACGATTCCCGGTCCCGGCGGCACCACCGGCGGACCCGCGCGCGCCGCGCTCGCCGCGGTGCAGGGCCAGCTCGCCGACGCACGCGCGCGCGGCTATACCGATCAGCACCCCGACGTCATCGCCTTGAAGCGCCAGCTCGCGGCGGCGCAGGCGGCGGCACGCGGTGAACCGACGGGCGCCGCCGGCGGCGGCACGCCCAACCCCCTCTATCTGTCGCTTCAATCGATGCTGGCGGAGAAGCAGTCGACCCTCGCGAGCCTGAGGATGCGCAAGGCGCAGCTGGAGGGCGACCTCGACCAGCTGAACGCGAAGATTGCGGGCGATCCCGCCGTCGCGGCGGAACAGGGACAGATCGACCGGGACTATCAGGTGCTCAAGGTGCAATACGATCAGCTGCTCGCGCAGCGGCAGCAGATCGCGATGCGCGGCCAGGCGCAGACGCAGACGGACAGCATCAAGTTTTCCGTGATCGATCCGCCGACGCTGCCGCGGACGCCGGTCGCGCCGAACCGCATGCTTTTGCTGACGGGCGTCCTGATCGTCGGGTTGGCGGCGGGCGTCGCCGCGGCCTTCCTGCTCGGCCAGCTGCGCGCGACCTTCGCCACCGCGACCCGGCTGGAAAAGGCGACGGGTATGCCCGTCATCGGGGCGATCGGCGAAGTGGTGACGCGCATCCAGGCGGATCATCGCGCCAAGCGGCTCAAGCTGTTCCTGGGCGGGGCAGCCGGGCTGGGCGCCGCCTTCGTCCTGTTGCTGTGCGTCGAAGTGCTCCAGCGCGGCATGGCGGCCTGACGAGGATGAGCAACATGTCCCCCCCGAAGCGCCCGATCCGGCCAGGCGGCGATTCGCTGCTGGAGCGCGCGGCGAAGGTCTACGACTTCGGCGCGCATGCCCGCTCGCGCCCGCCGATCCCCGACTCGGTTATTCCAGAGGCCGTGCCGTTGGTCCGGCCGGCGCCGGTGGCGTCGCGCGATGTCGTGTCGATGGTCCCGCCGATGGCCCCGGCGGATGATTGGAGCAGCGTCGATCAGGACGCGGAACCGGTCGCGCCGAGCGACGATCCGACCTTTCTGGCGATTCCGGAGGAGCTGCGCGCCCCGGTCGGGCATGAGCTGCCCGCCGCCTTCTACGAGACGCCCGAGCTGTCCGACATCGCGAGCATCGATCGCGGCCTGCTCGCCGAGACGGGCATGATCGTGCCCGGCGCGCCGGTGGGTCCGCTGGCGGAGGAATTCCGGCTGGTGAAGCGCCAGCTGCTGATCACGCGCGAGCGCGTCGCGCAGGGTGTCGAGGCCGACAAGGCGCGTACCGTGCTGGTCTGTTCGGCCCGACCGGGCGACGGCAAGACGTTCTGCGCGATCAATCTTGCCCTATCGATGGCGGCGGAGCGCGACACCGAGGTGCTGCTGGTCGACGCCGATTTTGCCAAGCCCGACGTGCTCGCCCAGCTCGGCCTCGCGGAAACGCCGGGCCTGCTCGATGCGCTGGCCGATACGACGATCGACGTCGAGACGCTTGTGGTCCGCACCGATGTCGGCGGCCTGTCGATCCTGCCCGCGGGCACGCGTACAGCGACCGATACCGAGCTGCTCGCGTCCGCGCGCACGCGCGCGGTGATCGCGCGGCTACTCGCGGCCAATCCGCGCCGCATCGTGATCTTCGATTCACCGCCGGCGCTCGCCGCGTCGCCGGCAGCGGTGCTGGCGATGCTGGTTGGGCAGGTGATGCTGGTGGTGCGCGCCGATCGCACGCCGGAAAGCGAGCTGAAGCAGGCGGTGCAGCTGCTGGACGGCTGCGACCATATCGCACTGGTTCTCAACGCCGTGTCGTTCGTTCCGGGGGCGCAACGGTTCGGCACCTATTACGGGCAGGAGGCGGGGAAATGATACGGACACTCGTCCTCGGCGGCGCCGGCGTCCTGTGCACGGCAAGCGCCGCGCTGGCGCAGGATCGCGGCCATGTCGCGGTTACTCCTTATGTCGAGGTCGGCCAGTCGCTGATCGCCGATCTCAACAACGACGACGTGCTGACCTATTCCAGCCTCGCCGCCGGGATCGACGTCGCATCGACCACCCGGCGGGTGCAGGGGCAATTGTCCTACCGGTACGAGCGACGATTCTCGTGGGACAAGGCCGTCGGCGACGACGACATTCATTACGGCCTTGCCCGCCTGTCGGCGCATGTCGCCGCGGGCCTGAGCCTGGAGGCGGGCGGCATCGCGACGCGGACGCGCGCCGATATCCGCGGCGCCGCGCCCGGTATCGTCACCGCCAACGACGCCAACATCAGCCAGATCTATGCCGTGTTCGGCGGCCCCAGCTATGCGACGCATGCCGGGCCGGTCGCGGTCGCCGCCAGCTATCTGGCCGGCTATACCAAGGTGAAGGTTCCCACCTTCACCGGCCTGCCCGCGGGTTCGCCGCGCCTCGACTATTACGACAGCAGCTTCGGCCAGGTCGCTGGCGTCAGCCTGGGCGTCAATCCGGGCGATGTCGCGCCGGTCGGTGCGACGCTCTCCGCCGGCTGGAATCGCGAGGACGCGGGCCAACTCGACGGCCGTTTCGAATCGTGGCGGGTTCGCGGCGACGTACTGGCGCCGGTGTCGCCCTATGTCGCGCTGACCGCCGGGCTTGGCTACGAGCGGATCGAGACGAGCCAGCGGTCGCCGCTGTTCACGTCGCCCGGGGCGCCGGCGCTCGATTCCAGTGGCCGCTACGTCACCGACGACAGTTCGCCGCGCCGTATCGCCTATCGTACGGACGGCGTCTATTACGATGCCGGCGTGGTCTGGCGGCCCAACCGTCGAGCCTCGGCGGAGGCCCATGTGGGCAAGCGATACGGCAGCATCAGCTACACCGGCCTCGTTACCTATCGCGCCTCGCGCAGCGCCACCATCGCCGCCGACGCCTATGATACGGTGACGACTTTCGGACAGCAGCTGCGGAGCGGGCTCAACAGCCTGCCGACCAGCTTCATCTCGGCACGAGACGCGTTCACCCAGCAATATAACGGCTGCGTCTTCTCGACGAGCGGATCGACGCCGGGCGGCTGCCTCAACGACGTTTTCCAGTCGATCACCACCGCCAGCTATCGCGCGCGCGGCGTCGACGCGGTGTTCAGCGCCACGCGCGGGCGCAATACCTATGGCGGCGGCGTCGGCTATGCCAACCGCAGGCTCTAC
This sequence comes from Sphingomonas beigongshangi, assembly GCF_016820445.1. Classification (GTDB taxonomy): domain Bacteria; phylum Pseudomonadota; class Alphaproteobacteria; order Sphingomonadales; family Sphingomonadaceae; genus Sphingomonas; species Sphingomonas beigongshangi. The sequence continues at coordinate 43,858 of NZ_JADHDT010000003.1, read as the reverse complement.
AACCCCGATACGGTCCAGGGCGTGACCCTGTACGGGATCGAGGATCAGAGCGTCTATGGCCAGCTGTTCTTCAACCGCACGCTGACCGCGGTGTCGAGCATCGACGCCACCGTCTTCGTCAACTATTACGAGCCGGGGGCCGCGCGCAGCGCGGGCGTCTGGTCCTATGGCGCGACGACGAGCTACGGCCGCAGGTTCGGCCGGATCACCACCAGCGCGTCGGCGGGCCTCTACGCCTTCGATTTGCCCGACGTCGATACACAATGGTCGGCGCAGGCGCAGGTCGCCGCGCGCTACTCCTTCTGACGGGACCTGGCATGTACGAGGACCATTACGGGCTGACGGGCCGCCCATTCCAGCTGACGCCGGACGCACGTTTCTGGTACGAGACCGCGACGCACCGCAAGGCGATGGCCTATCTGGGATACGGACTGGCGCAGGGCGAGGGCTTCATCGTGATCACCGGCGAGGTCGGCGCCGGCAAGACCACCCTGGTCGGCCACCTGACCGAGCAGCTCGACCGCCAGGCGCTGAACGTCATCACGATCGTGTCGACCGCCATCGAGGCGAGCGACCTGCTGCGCATCGTCGCCACTGGCCTGGGCGTCGATCCCGGCGGCCTGACCAAGGCGCAGCTGCTGACGGCGATCGAACGCGGGCTGCATGCCGTCGCGCGCACCGGACGGCGCACCTTGTTGATCGTCGACGAGGTGCAGGCGCTGCCGGTCGATTCGGTCGAAGAGCTGCGCATGCTGTCGAATTTCCAGGCGGGTGGGCACGCGCTGCTGCAGATACTGCTGCTCGGCCAGCCCGAGTTCCGCGAGCGCCTGCAGGGATCGGCACGGCTGGAGCAGCTGCGCCAGCGCGTCATCGCCATCCACCATCTCGACCCGATGGAGCCGCACGAGGTCGCCGACTATATCGCGCATCGTCTGTCGCTGGTCGGCTGGCAGGGGCAGCCCGATTTCAGCGAAGACGCCTTCGACGCTTTGTATCGCGGATCGGGCGGCGTGCCGCGCCGGCTCAACCTGCTGGCCGGACGCGTGATGTTGCAGGCGTCGCTCGAGGACCGCGCTCTGATCGACGGCCGCCTGGTGCGCAGCGTCGTTCGCGACATCAGCGCCGATTTGCCGGGGGCCGGTGCGCAGCCTGCGGGCGAGACGCCGGCGCCCGCGTCCGCCGCCGCAGAACCCGAACGGCGGTTCGTCCCCCGCACGACGCGCTGGCTCGATTTCGCGCCCGCGGAAGAGCCGGCGCCGGCCGCATCAACGCTGGAACAGGCCGATGTCGAGGTGCCGCCGAACCCCGCTGTCGCGGAGGACACCGGCTCGTCGACGAACGACATGCCGGTCACGCCAGTCCGGGACGAGGCGCTGCACGAGCGCGTCGCGCTGCTCGAGACGCGGATCGAGGAACAGGAACGCGCGCTTCGCCGCGTGCTGACCCTGCTGGTCGACTGGGTCGAGGCGGATCGCGATGCACCGTCCGCGACCGCCGTCCATGCCGTCGCCGATGCGCCGTCCGCGACGGTCGTCCCCACGGCCTCCGACACGCCGGACGGGGCCGTCGCCATGCCCATCCGCGCACCGACGGCGTGGGACGATGCGGCCTGATCGCGTGCTCAACGGCCTGTCGGTCGACGTCGAGGAGTGGTTCCAGGTCGGCGCGTTCGAACGCGTCATCGACAAGCGCGACTGGGACGGGATGGCGAGCCGCGTGGAAGCCAACACGGGCGCGGTGCTCGACCTGTTCGCCGCAGCGAATGTTCGGGCGACCTTCTTCACGCTCGGCTGGATCGCCGCGCGCCACCCTCGGCTGATCCGCCGCATCGTCGACGCGGGGCACGAGGTCGCGAGCCATGGCTGGGACCATCAGCGTGTCTTCACGATGGACGCCGCGACGTTCCGTGGCGATCTGGCCCGCGCCAAGGCCGCGCTGGAGGATGCGGGCGGGCAGGCGATCACCGGCTATCGCGCGCCCAGCTTCTCGATCGACGCGCGTACGCCCTGGGCGCATGAGGAACTCGCGGCTGCGGGTTACGTATATTCATCGAGCGTCGCGCCGGTCCGCCACGATCATTACGGCTGGCGCGAGGCGCCGCGCTACGCCTTCAGGCCGGTGGCAGGCAGCACGCTCATCGAACTGCCGGTGACGGTGGCCAGCCTGGGCGGACGGCATATCGCCACGGGCGGCGGCTTCTTCCGCCTGCTGCCCGCTGCGCTGACAGACTTCGCCGTGCGCCAGGTCAATGCGGAGCGACAGGCGGCGGTCTTCTATTTCCATCCCTGGGAGGTCGATCCCGGACAGCCGCGTGTCGCGCATGCGCCGCTGCGCTCGCGCGTGCGCCATTATTCGCGACTGGGTGCGATGGCGGGCAAGTTGTCCGGCCTGATCGCGCGACACGACTGGGGGCGCGTCGACGCCGTCGTCGCGCGCGCCGCCGCGGCGCTGCCGGCATGACCCCGTCCTTCGTCGTTCGCGAGGCGGCGCTGGGCGACGCGCGCGAGGCGGCGCGTATCGACGATTTCGTGAACGCGGCCGAGGGGGCGACGCCCTTTCACCTGAGCGGATGGAGCCGCGCGGTCGCGATCGGCACCGGACAGCGCGCGCGATACCTCGTCGCGGAACGGCCCGGCGGAACGCTGGCGGGGGTGCTGCCGCTCAGCGAGATGCGCTCGCCGCTGTTCGGCAAGGCGCTTGTATCCGCCGGCTTCGCGGTCGATGGCGGCATTTTGGGGGACGGCGCGGAGGCGCTGGCGGCGGCGGCCTGGGCGCTGGCCGCGCGGATCGGCTGCCCCTCGGTGGAACTGCGCGGCGGACCGTCGCCGGAAGGCTGGTCGATCGACTCGACGAGCTATCTCGGCTTCGCCCGTGGCCTGGCCCCGGACGACGCGACCGAGCTGCTCGCCGTCCCGCGCAAGCAAAGGGCGGAGGTGCGCAAGAGCCTGGAGCGCGATCTCACCGTCGAGACCGGCGACGACGCTGCGATGCGCCGCGAACATTATCGGGTCTATGCCGAATCGGTGCGCAATCTCGGCACGCCGGTATTTCCGGCCCGGCTGTTCAGCGCGGTTGCCGATGCGCTGGACAGCGACGTGCTGACCGTGCGCCATGCCGGGCGCGCGGAGGCGAGCGTGCTCAGCCTCTACTTCCGCGGCACGGTCTATCCCTATTGGGGCGGGGGCACCGCCGCAGCGCGCAGCCTGCGCGCGAACGACCGGATGTATTTCGCGCTGATGAGCCATGCGCGTGCGCGCGGCTGTTCCCGCTTTGACTTCGGTCGATCGAAAACGGGGACGGGGGCGGCGGCGTTCAAGAAGAACTGGGGCTTCGTGCCGCAACCGCGCATCTACGCGACGCGGCACGCGGGGGCGGCGCGCGCGGTCAATCCGCTCAATCCAAAATATGCGCTGATGGTGCGTGCGTGGCAGCGGTTGCCCCTGCCGATCGCGAACGTGGCGGGGCCGTGGATCGCGCGCGGACTGGGCTGATGGACATCCTGTTCCTCGCGCATCGCGCGCCCTATCCACCCGATCGCGGCGACAAGATCCGCAGTCACCACGTCCTTCGCCATCTCGCCGCGCAGGCGCGCGTTCACCTGATCGCCTTCGCCGATGACGGGGCCGACCAGGTTGTGCCGCATGACCTCGCCGCGGCGCTCGCGAGCGCGACAATCGTCCCGCGTCGCAAGCAGCGGGCGCTCGCCCTAATCGAGGCGTTGGCGACGGGGCGTCCGGTGTCGCTGGCTGCGTTCGACGCGGTGGCGATGCGCCGTGCCGTCCGCGACCTGCTGGATCGCCATCCGATCGACGCGATCTACGCCTTTTCCGGCCAAATGGCGCAATATCTTCCCAGCGGCGGCGCGCGGGTCGTGATGGACTTCGTCGACGTCGATTCCGCGAAGTTCGCCGGCTACGCCGCGGAGGGCCCGGCCCCCGCGCGCTGGATGATGCGCCGGGAGGCGAGGCTGCTCGGCGCTTTCGAGCGGGAGGTCGCGGCAAGGGCGGACGCCAGCCTGTTCGTCAGCGCGGCGGAGGCGGCGCTATTCCGCAAGGGCGGCGGCACCGGGCGGATCGTCGCGATCGAGAACGGCATCGACGCCGCTTATTACGATCCCGCGCGCATCGTGCCGGTCGCCGCCGACGGCCCGCTGCTGCTGTTCACGGGTCAGATGGATTATCGCCCGAATGTCGAGGCGGTCTGTTGGTTCGCGCGGGACGTGCTGCCCCTGATTCACGCGACGCATCCGGATGCTACCTTTGCCATCGTCGGGCGTGCGCCGACGGCGGCGGTCCGTGCGCTCGCCTCCGATCGCATCCGCGTCACGGGTGCGGTCGACGACGTCCGGCCGTGGCTGGCGGCGGCAAGCGTCTGCGTCGCTCCGCTGCAACTGGCCCGGGGTATCCAGAACAAGATACTCGAAGCCATGGCGATGGCGCGCGCGATCGTCGCTTCGCCCGCCGCGGCGGAGGGGATCGACCATCTCGGCACCATCCGCATCGGCGCGGACGCGGCCGGCTTCGCGCAGGCGGTGACGACGCTGCTAGACAGCCCGGGAGACGCGGCGGCGCAGGGACAGCTGGCACGGATGCAGGTGATGGCACGCTATGCATGGCCGGCGCGGCTTGCGCCGCTGGACGCGTTGCTGGCGCTGCCGAACGGGCGCGCGGCGGCGTGAGCGCGACGCTCGTCCTGGCGACGCCCCGGGTCGCCGGCGCGTGGCGTCGTCATCTCGTCGCCCTCGCGGCCGCTGCGGCGGTGATCGTCGCGATCTTTCATCGCGATGTCGCGCGGCTGGTCACGATCTGGTGGACGAGCACGACGTTCGGCCACTGCCTGTTCATCGGTCCGGTCATCGGCTGGCTGGTCTGGCAGCGGCGCGAGGAACTCGGCCGATTGACGCCGCGCGCCTGGTGGCCCGGCCTCGCCCTCGTCGCGTTGGGCGGTTTGGGCTGGCTGATGGGGGAGGCGGGGGGCGTCAGCTTCGCCCGCCAGTTCGGCCTCGTCGCCATGCTGCAGGGCGCGGTGGTGACTCTGTTGGGGGCGCAGACCGCGCGCGGGCTGCTGTTCCCGCTCGGCTATGCGCTGTTCCTCGTTCCGTTCGGCGAAGCGATCGAGCCGCCGCTCCAGCAGCTGACGGTCGCGATCGTCATGCCGCTGCTGCATCTGTCCGGCATTCCCGCGACGTCGAACGGCGTGCTGATCCATGCCGGCCGCTATTGGTTCGAGGTGGCGGAGGCCTGTTCCGGCGCGAAGTTCGTCATCGCGATGGTGGCGTTCGGCGTGCTGGTCGCCAACACCTGCTTCCTGTCGTGGCGACGGCGTGCCGCCTTCCTCGCGATCAGCGTGATCGTGCCGATCCTGGCCAACGGGCTGCGCGCCTTCGGCACCATCTACGCCGCCGACCTGACCAGCGTCGAGGCCGCCACCGGCTTCGATCATATCGTCTATGGCTGGGTGTTCTTCGGCATCGTCATGGCCGCGGTGCTCGCCTTGGGCTGGCGCTGGTTCGATCGCGCGCCCGATGGGCCCGCCTTCGACCCCCGGACCCTGTCCGCGCCGGCGGGCGGCGCGATCGGGCTGCCGATCGCGACGCTGCTGACGGTGGCGGTGGCGGGCATCTGGCCGATGTGGGCAGCCGCGACCGCGCATGCGACGGTCGTGGCCGGCACGCTCGCCCGGCCGCATCCGCCGGGCTGGCGCGACATCGGCGACGTGCCGGCCGGCGCGTGGCGCCCCTATTATCCGGGTGCGAATCGCCGGCTGTCGGTGCGCTACGTCGGCGCCGGTGCGCCCGTCGATCTGTCGATCGCGGTGTTCGCCTTCCAGGGCGAGGGGCACAAGCTCGGCGCGTTCGGCACCGGCGTGCTGCGCGAGGAGGGGCGCTGGCTGCGTGTGGACGACGAGGCGCCGATCGACGGCGCGTCGGTGATGCGCATCACCGCACCCGACGCAGGTCGCCATGCGGTGGAGCGGCTGGTCGCGACGTGGTACGTGGTCGGCGACACGGTGACGGCGGACGAGCGGCGAGTGAAGATCGAGACGATGAAGGCGAAGCTGTTCGGCGGTTCGCAGCGGGCGGTGGCGATCCACCTGTCCACCCCGATCGTGCCCGGGCGCGACGCACGCGCCGATATCGCCGCGATGGCCCGCGCCCTCGGCTCGATCCGCACGCTCGGCGACCGCGCCGCGGGCCTCTGACCCCATGTGCGGCATCGCGGGGATCTTTCACCCCAATACTCCCAAGCCCGTCGATCCCGCCCGCGTTCGCGCGATGATCGACGTGCAGGCGCATCGCGGACCTGACGGCGACGGCATATGGACCGGGGCCGGCGTCGGCCTCGGCCATCGGCGGCTGTCGATCATCGACGTCGCCGGCTCGCCGCAGCCGATGCACGACGGTGCGCTCTCGGTCACTTACAATGGCGAGATCTACAATTTCGCCGCGTTGCGCACGGAGCTTGCCGGCAGGGGCGCACGGTTCCGCACCCTCGGCGACACGGAAGTGCTGTTGCACGGCTGGCGTGCCTGGGGCGTCGGCCTGTTGGATCGGTTGCAGGGCATGTTCGCCTTCGCGCTTCACGATGCCGACGCGGGCCTGTTGGTGCTCGCGCGCGACCGGTTCGGCGTGAAGCCGCTGCACTATGTCGAGCTGGCCGACGGCAGCGTCGCATTCGCGTCGGAGCTGAAGGGATTGCTGGCGCATCCCATGCTGCGGCGGATGCCGGATCTGACCGCGGTCGAAGATTTTCTGGCTTATGGCTACGTCCCCGACGACAGCTGCATCGTCGCGGGCGTGCGCAAGCTGCCCGCGGGTCATGTCCTGATCCTGCGCCGCGGCCGACCGGTGCCGCGCCCCAGCCAATGGTGGGACCTCAGCTTCGCCGACCGCGCCGGCGGATCGGCCAAGGCGCTGCAGGGCGAATTGCTCGCGCGGATGCGCGACGCCGTGCGCAGTCGCATGGTCGCCGACGTGCCGCTCGGCGCGTTCCTCTCCGGCGGCGTCGACAGCAGTGCCGTCGTCGCGCTGATGGCGGAGGCGAGCCCGCAGGCGGTACGTACGTGTACGATCGGTTTCGACGAAGCCGGCCATGACGAGCGCGCGCATGCCGAGTCCGTGGCGCGCCGCTTCGCCACCGATCATCATGCCCAGGTCGTGCGCAGCGATGATTTCGCGCTCATCGACACGCTGGTCGCGCATTTCGACGAGCCCTTCGCTGACGGCAGTGCGCTTGCGACCTATCAGGTATCCGCGCTCGCGCGGGAGCGTGTCACGGTGGCGCTGTCCGGCGACGGGGCGGACGAGGCGCTGGCGGGATATCGCCGTTATCGGTTCCAGGCGGCGGAAGAGCGCGTGCGCGGCCTGATGCCCGCGTCCTGGCGTCGGCATGCCTTCGGTGCGCTCGGGAACGCCTATCCGAAGGCGGACTGGGCGCCGCGGCCCCTGCGCGCGAAGACGACGCTGCTGGCACTGGCGATGGACGGCGACGAGGCCTATGCGCGTGCCGTCGGCGTGACGTCTCCCGAATGGCGTGGTCGCCTGTTCAGCGCCGGCGCGCGTACCGCGCTGCAGGGGCACAGGGCGGAGGACCGCTACGTCGCCGCGATGCGCGACGCGCCAGCCCGCGATCCGATCGACCGGGCGCAATATGCCGATATCAAGATCTGGCTGCCGGGCGATATCCTGACCAAGGTCGATCGAACCAGCATGGCGGTGAGCCTGGAAGCGCGCGAGCCCCTGCTCGACCATCGGCTGGTTGAATTCGCCGCGCGGCTGCCGGCGCGGCTGCGCTTGCACGGCGGCGAGGGCAAATGGCTGATGAAGCGGGCGCTGGAGGCCTATCTGCCGCGCGAAACACTGTACCGACCCAAGATGGGTTTCGTCACGCCGATCGGCGCGTGGTTTCGCGGCGACCTCCGTCCCGCGGCGGAGGCCTTGGGCACGTCGCGCTTCCTCGCCGACACGGGCTGGTTCGATATGGCGACGATCGGGCGCATGGCCGGCGATCATGCCGTCGGGCGGGCTGACCATGGCCGTACGCTGTGGCAGCTGCTCATGCTGGAGCGGAGCTGCCGCAGGCTGTTCGGATGACGGCAAAGCGCCGTGACGGCGGTTTTGTCGAAAAATGACCGTTTGTCATCGTAGCGTCATCAAACCCTAACCCGGCGTTTACCGTCGGGCGCTAGCGCCTGCCGCATGTTTCTCGACCTCGACATGCTGCGTGACGGATCGATCTCGAGCCGTGGGCGCGACGAATTGGGAGACCTGCGCTCGCTGCGGCGTACGGCGAGCCTCGCCCAGGCGATCGAACAGTTCCGGGCCTTCCCCGATCTGCGCCTGCTCGCCATCGTCGATGAACACGATCGCCCCGTCGGAGTGGTGCGCGAGCTCGACGTGCGGGGAATCCTTTTCAATCCGTTCGGCCATGCGCTGATGCAGAATCCCAGCTTCGGCAGCTCGCTCGACGTCGTCATCCGACCTTGCGTCTGCGTCGAATCGGATTTGCCGCCTGAGACGATCCTGGCGGCTTATGCCCGGCAGGGCGGCGATGGACTGGTGCTGACCCGCAATGGCCGGTTCGCGGCGATGATGGACGCGGACGCGATCGCCGCCTTGGCCGCGAAGCGTGAGGCAGACCTGGCCGCCGAGCGCGACGCGCGCGCGGCGCGTGTCCGCGCGGCGGGCGAAGCCTTCACGGCGGAGGTGACGGCACTGGCGACCGAACTGGCCGGTATCGGCGGGGACATAGGCTCGGTTGCCGCGTTGCTGGCGCGGCGTGCGGGCGTCTCGCACGGTGATGCGGCCTCCGTCGCCGCCGCTGCCATCCAGACCGCGCAGGCGCTCGACGAAATCGCGGGCCGCGGCCACGCGCTGTCCGCCGCGCTCGATCGGATCGGCGAGAATACCGTCGCGGCGCGGCAGATGCGGATCGGCGCGCGTGATGCCATGCGCGATGCGGGCGACCGCATAGAGGCGCTGGCCAACTCCGCTGCCGCCGTCGACGACATGCTCCAGCTGATCCAGAGCATCGCCCGCCAGACCAACCTTCTCGCGCTCAATGCCGGCATCGAGGCCGCGCGGGCGGGGGAGGTGGGACGCGGCTTCGCGGTCGTGGCGAGCGAGGTGAAGTCACTGGCCAGCCAGACAGCGGCGACCGCAAAGGATGTCGGCGCGCGTGTCGACGGCATGCACGCCCTGCTGCGCGAGGTGGTCGAGGGGCAGCGCGCGGCGCAGCGGGCGATGGACGCTATCGCCGGGCTGGGACAGTCGATCGAACAGGCGATCGGCGAACAATCGGACGCAACCCGCATCATCGCCGACAATGTCGATCACTCGGTGGCGGCCGGCACCGATATATCCCATCGCACGCGCGCCATCAGCGACGAGGCTGCCGCGGTCGGCGAAGATGCGATGCGGCTGGAGGGGCTGTCCGAAACGCTGTCGGACACGACCACGCGGCTGCGCATGCGGGCGCAGGCGTTCGTCGAACTGACGGCACGCGTCTAGAGTTTATCCACGGGCGTGGGAGCGATACCGGCGCTCGCCCCGCCCGGCTGCCCACTCTGCCTATCCCGGATGGGCAGCCGGGTGGGGGTGAGGGCGGGTACCGCGCCGATCCAGTCTTGCTGGATCGGAAACTAGGGTCGGACCCGCCCGCGCGGCACCACTCCGCCTCCCGCTGCCCCGTGTTCGGCGCCTCTGCCAGGGGGCATCAGAACACCGCCATCGCGGCATGGAGCGTCAGCGCGACCAGCGCTAGCGTCGACAGGCCGAACAGCACGAAGCGGATCGCGACGCGGTTGATCGTCGCCTGAACGAGGCTGTGCGCGATGCGCAGGGCGACATAGGCCCAGGCGATCCAGGCATTCGGGCCATCGCCGGTACCGGAGAGCGCGATCACCGCGCAAACGGCATAGAACAGCGTCGGCTGCTCGGTCAGGTGATTGTAATTGTGCGCTTTCCACTGGACGTTTGGCGGCAGTACACGATCGGCGTCGCTGGCCTTGCTACCGACCAGCTTGCGGATATCCACGCCCGCCGCGCGCATGGCGGGCATGCGCGTTGCGACGGTCCAGACGAGCATGACCAGCGTCCACGCGATCAGCGCGACCATCGGCCGCAAAATTTCACTGTGCATCGACGTTCCCCCTCATTGCCCGGTGCCGATCTGGTGGACGAAGCGCAGCGGGCTCGACACCGAGCCCGGTTCGAGCAGCGCGGCGTCGACGACCTTCTGCTCGACGACGAGCAAGTTTTCAAAAAGCTTGCCGGGTAGCGGACGGCCCTGCATCTCAGCATGGATCTTGATGCCGCCGCGTATCATGTCCATCGGCTCGCCCGCGGTGAAGCCGCGGTGGCTGGCCATGAAAGCGTCGGCAACCGCGCGATAGGGCTGGAGATCGCCCGTCGCGACCATCGGGTCGCTGGTACGCACCGAACAGGCGTGGAAGGGCGGCAGCTCGAGCACGACGTCATAGACCTGGTCGCCTTCGCGCAGCGTCCAGCCGCGGCCGGGATCGTCGCGCAGCGTCACCTTGACGTGCGCCGCGGTCATCGGTGTCGCCTTCTTGCGGATCATGAGCGCGTCGACCGCGGCGTCGATCGGGAAGGTCTGCAGGCATACTTCGTCGTAGAGCGCCGCCATGCGCGCGATGTCGATCGCTACGGCCGCAGGGCCCGCCACGGGCGTCGTGGGCGGCGCCGTCGTCGCGGCCGCCTGGAGTAGCAAGGCGGCGGCCAGCATCATCATCGTTCATCCCCCCGCTTGGGTGGGGAGAGTGTGCGCCGACGCGCGCGGGGGCTCAAGCCCCTTCACGGAAAGGGGCGGCGGGTTTTCCCGCCGCCCCCAATGGACTTACTTGTTGCCGAAGATCGCGCCCCACTTGCGGACGGGGCGATCCTTCCAGTGGCCGCGATGATAGGCGTCCGACGCCAGCAGCGGCATGACGCTGCCCGCTTCCGCGAACACCATCTGCTCGATGCCGGTGTTGACCTTGCCCCAGCTTGCCGCCTCCTGCAGCGTCGAGGAGGAGCAGGCGCCGTCGCGCACGTCGGCGACCGTGATCTGCACGGCGTACTTATGCACCTGCACATCGTCATGGCCGAGGATCTCGGCGCAGACGACGGTGTCCTGGATGAAGTTCTTCGGCACGCCGCCGCCGATCATCAGCAGGCCGGTGGTGCCCGCCTGGATCTTGATTTCCGTCAGCTCGCGGAAGTCCGCCACCGCGTCGATCATCAGATAGGGCTTCCCCGCCTTCATCTGGTCGACCTGATGCTTGACGAGGCCGAAGCCCGCCGACGAGTCGACGAACGCCGGGCAGAAGATTGGCACGTCATGCTCATAGGCGAGCTTGACCAGGCTGTTCTCCTTCTTGCCGTGCTCCGACAGATACTTGCCCATCGCGCGGATGAATTCGCGGCTCGAATAGGCGCGCGGCTCCAGCTCGTTCGCGATCTTGTTGATCGTGAAGTCGCAGTCCTGGAGCTGCTCCTCGTCGATATAGGTGTCGTAGATGCGGTCGATGTACAGCGAGCGCAGCGTATCGTCGTCGGGGATTTCGAGCGCCTGGTAATGCTTGTGGCCGAGGCCTTCGAAGAAATCCATGTCGACGATGGTCGCGCCGGTCGCGACGACGACATCGACCATGTTGTTGCGGATGAGCTCCGCATACAGGTCCATGCAGCCGCCGGCCGAGGTCGAACCGGCGATGACCAGGCACACGGTGCAGTCCTTGTCGGCCAGCATCTCGTTGTAGATCTTCGTCGCGCGGCCGAGGTCGCGGCTGGTGAAGCTCATGTCGCTCATCGCGTCGACGATCGGGCGCGCGTCGAAGCTCTTGATGTCGATATGCTTGACCTGCTTCGCCAGCAGCTCCGCCTTGCGGGTGTCGTTGATCGGCGCGTTCGCACCGGCGGTTTTGGTGAGAGTATCGGTCATGACTGGCCTTTGCCTGTTCCAAGACCCGCCGTCGTTCGATTGGGGACGCGGAAAACCCAAATGGCCCCCTCCCGCCGTGAGGCGGGAAGGGGAAGCGGTTGCATTAGGAAGACGGCGTTACAGCTTGACGACGTTCGATTGAACCGCCGGCTGTTCGCCCATGTACATGGACGCCATCGGCTCGTCCGAAACGGTGACCGTCTCGCCGGTGCCGAATCCGTTGAAGCCGGTCCGCATCGCCGCGCCGTAGGCGCCCAGCATGCCGACCTCGATGAAGTCGCCCGTGCCGACGTCAGCCGGCAGGGGGAAGGGGCCCTCCATCCGGTCGAGGTCGTCGCACGTAGGGCCCCAGAAGCTGAACGGATGGTCGCGGACCGTCGACTCCGGCTCGCGCAGCAGCGCGACCGGATAGTTCCAGCCGATGTGCGCCGCGTCGAACAGCGAGCCATAGGCGCCGTCGTTGATGTACAGCTCCGAGCCGCGGCGACGCTCGACGCGCACGACGACCGAACTGTATTCGGCGCACAGCGCACGGCCCGGTTCCGCCCAGAGTTCCGCCGAATAGCTGATCGGCAGGCTCTCGAAGGCGCGATGGATCGTCTCGAAATAGCGCTCCAGCGGCGGCGGGGTCATGCCGGGATAGGCCGAGGGGAAACCGCCGCCGACGTCGATCACGTCGACCGTCACCGCCGCCAGCACGATCGCCGCGCGGACGCGCTCCATGGCATTGGCATAGGCCTCGGGCGTCATCGCCTGGCTGCCGACATGAAAACATATGCCGAGCGCGTCCGCGACCTGGCGGGTGCGGATCAGCAGGTCCTTCGCCTCGTCGGGACCGACGCCGAACTTCGAGCCCAGCGACAGCGCGGCATGTTCCGACGATACGCGCAGGCGCACGCACAGGGTCAGGTCGCTCGCGCTCCGGCCCTCTTCGTCCGTCGTCGCCACGACGATCTTCTCCAGCTCCTCGATCGAATCGAGGCTGAAGGTGCGCACGCCATGGACGAAATACGCCTCGCGGATGGCCTCCGGCGCCTTGACCGGGTGCATGAAGCACAGGCTGGCCTCAGGCTCGGTACGCGCGACCAGCCGCACCTCGGCGATCGAGGCGACGTCGAACGTCGTGATGCCGTTCGCGAACAGCGTCGCGATCAGCGCGGGATCGGGATTCGCCTTCACCGCATACATGGCCTTGCCCGGAAACTTCTCGGCGAAGAATCGGGCAGCCCGTGCCGCGGCGTGCGGACGAACCAGCGTTACCGGCTCGACCGGGTTACGCTTTGCGATGTCGATGCCCCCCGCGAGAACGGCGGAACGGGCGGTCGAGAGGGGCGCTAGCCCCAGCGCGCGATGATGCTGGTGCAACTCAAGGGACCTCCAATTGCCTTGCGGCATGACGACAACAAAAGCTGCCTTGCGGTTGGAAGTCCCATGGGGCAGCGGAGGCGCGAGTTAGGAGTGATGATCCCCCATGTAAAGTGGGTTATGGGCCGAAAGGATAAAAAGTGACGATTTTGCGACAGCCGACGCGCGCCGGGGTCAGGGACGCCGCGGAGAAGGTCGCCCGCATCCTGCCGCCGACGCCGCTATTCGTGAAGGAAATCAAGGGCATAGAGGTCGCGTTCAAGGCGGAATCGCTGCAGCCGGTCGGTGCCTTCAAGATTCGTGGCGCATGGCACCGCCTGACTGCGCTGGACGAGGAAACGCGCGCGCGGGGTGTCGTCGCCTTCTCGAGCGGCAATCACGCGCAGGGCGTCGCCTGGGCGGCGAGGCGACTCGGCATGGCGGCGACGATCGTCATGCCCGCCGACGCGCCCGCCGCGAAGCTCGCCGGGACGCTCGCTTTGGGTGCGGAGGTCGTGCGCTATGACCGGGCGACGGAGTCGCGCGAACGGATCGCGGCGCAGCTCGCGGAGGCCCGCGGCGCCACGCTCGTTCCGAGTTTCGACGACCCCTGGATCATCGAAGGGCAGGGCAGCGCCGGGGTCGAGGCGGCGGTCCAGATGCATGCGGCAGGTCTGGGTGCCCCCGCACGCGTCGTCGTTCCGTGCGGGGGCGGGGGCCTGGCGGCGGGGATCGCCCTCGCGCTCCAGGACGCGGCGATCACCGTGGTCGAGCCGGAAGGTTGGGACGACATGCGCCGCAGCCTGGAAGCAAGCTGGATAGAGCCCGTCGGACCCAATCCGCCGCCGACCGCGTGCGACTCGCTGCAAACCCAGCGCGTATCGCCGCTGACGTTCGACGTGCTGTCGCGGCGCGACGCCACGGGGGTGGCGGTCAGCGAGCGCGAGGTGCGGGCCGGGCAACGCTGGGCCGCGGAGCATCTGCATCTGGTCGTCGAGCCGGGCGGCGCCGTCGCGCTCGCCGCGCTGCTGGCGGGCAAGGTCGAGCCCCAGCCGCGCACGCTGGTGATCCTGTCGGGGGGCAATGTCGACATGGAAGCCTATGCGCGCGCGATCGGCGTCGAAGCCGCGGCCCGGGCCGGGGAAATGGCATGAACGGGCCGCTCGGCGCCATCGCCCAAGCGGCACCGGCCATCGCGATGATCGCCTGTTTCGCCTGCCTGATCGGCGGCGGCGCGCTCTGGGCCAAGGGGCAGGATCGCAAGAAGGCCCTTCTGCTGCTGATCATGGCGGCAGTCCTGCTCGGCAATGTCATGATCTGGTCGCTGTGACGGCGCGCGCCGGCTCCCGACTATGGTTTTGCTTACAAAATTCTATTCAATCATATTTCGAATAGAACTGAATTGGTTCGTAGAACTTCGCTTGCTCATGACGGTGGTGCTAATATCCAACCGCGGCGGTTCAATCTCCTGTCGCTCGTAAACCTTCCATTATCTCAAATTGATCAGAATACGCGCAACGCTTGGCGGTTATTGGGTGGGGCGGTGTTCAACGTTTTGGAATGTGTGATCGGCCAGCACGATTACCGGCTGGTGATCCTGGCCGCGGCGATCTGCACGATCGGCATCGGGTCGCTGTTCTTCCTGCTGCGGCGATCGCTCGATTGCGTCGAACGGCGACGGCGGCACTGGATCGCCGCGGCGGCGCTGGTCGCCGGGGGCGCGATCTGGGCGACCCATTTCATCGCGATGCTCGCCTATCGCGGCGGCATGCCGATCGGTTTCGACGTGGCGCTGACCACCCTGTCCGTCGTCGTCGCCGTCGCGGCATTCTGGATGGCGTTTCTGGCGCTGGGCCGGTCGCCGGGCGCCGTTCGGGCGACGGCCGCGGGATGCATCTCGACGCTGGGTATCGCCGGCATGCATTTCACCGGCATGGCGGCGATCATCGCGCCGGCGACGATCCGCTACGATCCCCGGCCGATCGCCGTGGCCTTCGGCATTGCGTGGCTGGCGCTGTCCGGCGCCTTCGTCGCGTTCTACGCGCTGCGTGGCTGGCTGCGGCTCGCGGCGCCCAGCGGAGCGACAATCCTGGCGATCGTGACGCTGCACTTCACGGCGATGTCGTCCGCCACGCTCGTTCCCGATCCGACGCTGGGGCTGAGTGCGGACGGCGGATCGGGCGCATGGCTGGTATGGGCGATCGTCCTCGTCACGCTCGTGCTGGTCGGATCGTCGATCGCCGCGGCGGTGTTCGATCGGCTGCTCACCGATCTCCACGGGCTGGCGGACGCGACGCGCGAGGGGCTGGTCATCGTCAACGACGGCAGGATCGTCGAGGCGAATGCCCAGGCGTGCGCGATGTTCGGTTGCAGCCTCGGCGATCTCCTCGGCACCGCGCCATCGCGATGGCTCGAGGGGTGCGACGCCGGCGAGCCCGGCGGTCCCGCGACGGAAGCCCGTGACGCCCGTCCCTTCGAAACGCGGTTCCGCCGTCGCGATACCGAGGACCAGGTCGTCGAGGTTGCGGTCCATCACCTCGAATACCGGGGGCGGGACTGCACCGTGCTGGCGATCCGCGACCTGACCGAACGCTATCGCGCCCAGCGTGCGGTCGAACATCTCGCGTCGCACGATCCGCTCACCGACCTGCCCAACCGGGCGGCGTTCGACCGGCAGCTCGCGCTGGCGATCGTGCAGGACCGGCCGTTCTCGTTGATCGCGGTGGACCTGGACCGGTTCAAGGCGGTCAACGACGTCTTCGGCCACGCCGCCGGAGACGAGATCCTGCAGCGCGTGTCGGGGATGCTGCGCGCCAGCGTCCGCGAGGGCGATGTGGTCGCGCGGATCGGTGGCGACGAATTCGTGATCCTCCAGCGCCACGAAACCGGCGCGGACGGCGCCCGCGTGCTGGCCGCGCGCATATTGGCGATGTTCGCGGGCGAGATGGATCCCGCGCGCGATCCGATGGCGGTCGGCTGCAGCCTGGGAGTCGCCAATTACCCGCAGGACGGTGCCAGCGCGGACGTGCTGAGGCACAATGCCGACGTCGCCCTCTATCGCGCCAAGCAGGAGGGGCGGGGCCTCGCCTGCTTCTTCGACGACGAGATGGACCGGCTGGCGCGCGACCGGCGGGCGCTGGAGCACGATCTGCGCCATGCGATCACGCGCGACGAGCTCCACCTTGCGTTCCAGCCGCTCGTCTCGACCGCCTTCGGCTCCGTCGTCGGTTACGAGGCGCTGCTGCGTTGGACGCACCCGGAGCGCGGCGACGTGCCGCCCGAACTGTTCGTGCCGATCGCGGAGGAAACGGGCGCGATCATCCCGATCGGCGAATGGGTGCTGCGCCAGGCGTGCCGTGCCGCCGCCGGCTGGCCGGACGGGATCAGCATCGCGGTCAACGTCTCGCCCGTCCAGTTTCGCCTGCCCAATCTGGCGGCGGTGGTGCGCGCGGCGCTGGAGGACAGCGGCCTCGCGCCGGGGCGACTGGAACTGGAGATCACCGAATCCGTCCTGCTGCGCCATCGGGAGACGACGCTGCGGACGCTGCACGCCGTCAAGGCGTTGGGCGTGCGCGTCGCGATGGACGATTTCGGCACGGGCTATTCCTCGCTCAGCAACCTCCAGTCCTTCCCGTTCGACAAGATCAAGATCGACCGCAGCTTCGTCAGCTCGGTCGGCGACGACGAAACCGCGCGATCGATCGTCCGCGCGATCGTCGGCCTGGGCAGGAGCCTGAACTTGCCCGTCGTCGCCGAGGGCGTGGAGACGGAGGCGCAGCGCCAGATGGTGCTGGAGGAGGGGTGCCCCCAGGCGCAAGGCTATCTGTTCGGTGCGGCGCGAAGCGAAGCGCCGTTCGCGATGCCGCAGCAACGCCAGGCCTGAGCGCGGAACGGCCCCCGCCGTCCCGCGCCCGACCAACGATCAGCGGATCGGAGAGTTCGGGTCGAGCCGCATGTCCAGATAACGGTCCACCGACGCCATCAGCTCGGGCGTCTCGTGCTCGAAGAAATGGTTCGCCTTCGGGATCACGTCGTGATGGATCGTGATGTGCTTCTGCGTGCGCAACTTGTCGACCAGCTTCTGCGTCGCGCCCGGCGTCGCGACCTCGTCCGCCTCGCCCTGGATGATGATGCCGGAGGACGGGCAGGGGGCGAGGAAGCTGAAATCGTACATGTTGGCGGGCGGCGCGATCGAAATGAAACCGCGGATCTCAGGCCGACGCATCAGCAGCTGCATGCCGATCCAGGCGCCGAAGCTGACTCCCGCAATCCACGTCGTCGAGGCCTCGGGGTGGAAGCTCTGCACCCAGTCGAGCGCGCTCGCCGCATCGCTCAGTTCGCCGACGCCATTGTCGAACACGCCCTGGCTCTTGCCGACGCCGCGGAAGTTGAAGCGCAAGGTGGCGAAACCGCGGCGCTGGAAGGTCTTGTAGAGTTCCTGCACCAGCCGGTTGTTCATCGTGCCGCCGGCATTGGGATGCGGGTGGAGGATCATCGCGACGGGTGCGCGCGGGCGTGGAGCGGGGGCGAAGCGCCCTTCGAGGCGGCCTTCCGGGCCGGGAAAGATGACTTCGGGCATGGGTCTCGCGCCGTAGAGGGACGCGCGCCGCGCAGGTCGCATCCTGGATCAGGACGCGACCCGGTGGAGCGCAGGGATTGCCGCGCTATATAGGCGGACCGCCCCTTCACGCAATTGGAACCCGCCGCCTTGGCTGCCCGCATCTATCTCGACCATGCCGCGACTACGCCGACGACCGCCGCCGCACGTGCCGGCGTCGAGCGCGGCTTCGCGCTCTGGGCCAATCCGTCGTCGCCGCACCGCGAGGGCCGCGCCGCGCGCGCCGCGCTGGAGGAGGCGCGCGCCGCGATCGGCGCGGCGCACGGCTGGGTAGGCGAAGTGCTGCTGACCAGCGGTGCCAGCGAGTCACTGGCGATCGCGCTCGGCCGCACGACGGTATCGCGCCGCCTGATCACCGCGGTCGAGCATGATGCGGTGATGCGCGCCGGCGCGGAAGCCTCGGCGGTGATTCCGGTCGGCGCCGATGGCATCGTCGACCGCGACGCGCTGCAGGCGGCGCTGGCGGGCGCGGAGCCTACCCTCGTCTGCGTGCAATGGGCCAATAGCGAGACTGGCGTGCGCCAGCCGATCGCGGAGATCGCCGCGATCGTCCATTCTGCGGGTGGCTGGCTGCTGGTCGATGCGGCGCAGATGCCCGCCTCGGTCGCGCTTGCCGATCACGCCGACCTGGTCGCCCTGTCCGCGCATAAGCGGGGCGGGCCGCCGGGCGTGGGCGCTCTGCTCGTCCGCGACCTCGCGATGCTCAGCCCGAGCGGCGGGCAGGAACGCGGCTATCGTCCCGGCACGGAGAACCTGCCCGGCGTACTGGGCTATGCTGCCGCGCTCGCCGAGGAGGAGCCGCAGCATGCGGCGCTGCGGGCGCATCTCGACGATGCGATCCGCCGCTCGGGGGGAGAGATCGTGGCGGATGCCAGCCCGCGCCATTCCGCCATCGCCTCCTATCGCCTGCCCGGCGTCGCGGCGGCAGTGCAGCTGATCCGTCTCGATGCGGCCGGCTTTTCGGTGTCGGCCGGCAGCGCCTGCTCCAGCGGCAGCATGAAGCCCAGCCATGTCCTTGCCGCGATGGGCTGGGACGAGGCGGCGGGGCGGGAAGTGATCCGCGTCAGCTTCGGCCGCGACACGGATGCGGCGGACGTCGATGCCTTCATCGCCGCATGGCGCGCGATGGCCAGGGCGACGCGGCGCTTCGCCGCATGATCTATCTCGATTATCAGGCGACGACGCCGCTGGCGCCCGAGGCGCTCGCCGCGATGCTTCCCTGGTTGCAGACGCAGCATGCCAATCCGCATTCGGCGCATCGCGCGGGGCGGCAGGCGAAGGCGGCTATCGAGGTCGCGCGGATGCAGGTCGAGGGGATCGGCCCGGCCGGTGCGGGCGCGCTGGCCTTCACGAGCGGGGCGACCGAGGCGCTCAACTGGGCGATCAAGGGCACGACGGGGCCGATCGTCACGCTGGCGACCGAGCATGCCGCTGTGCTGGACACCGTCGCCGCGGAGGCGCGACGCGGCCGCGACGTCACCGTGGTGCCGGTCGGGGCGGACGGCCTCGTCGACCTCGACAGGATGGCGGACGCGATCCGGCCGGGGACGGGGCTCGTCGCCGCGATGCTGGTCAACAACGAGATCGGCGTGATCCAGCCGATCGCCGAGATCGCCACCATGGCGAAGGCCGCTGGCGCGCTGATGCTCTGCGACGCGGTGCAGGGTTATGGCCGCGTGCCTCTTCCGGCGGGCTGCGACCTCGTCGCCATGTCGGCGCACAAATTGCACGGCCCCAAGGGGATCGGAGGCCTGTGGATCGGCGATGGCGTGATGCTGGAACCGCTGCTGCACGGCGGCGCGCAGGAGGCGGCTGGCCGGTCGGGTACGCTGTCGCCGGCTTTGTGCGCCGGCTTCGGCGCCGCCGCGTTGGAGATGCACGATCGCGAGAATGACGACGATCGCCACCTCGATCGCCTCTGGACCCTTGCGACGGACATGCTGGCGGGCTGGACGATCAATGGGTCCGTGCGGCATCGCTATCGCGGCAATCTGAACCTCCGCCGCGCCGGGCTCGACGTCGCGCGGCTGATGAGCGACTGCCGCGATATCGCCTTCTCCGCCGGGTCGGCCTGCGCGAGCGGATCGGGTCGGTCGAGCCACGTGCTGCGCGCGCTCGGGCTCAGCGAAGCGGAGGCTCGCTCCAGCATCCGCATCGGTTACGGCCGTTACACGACGCAGGACGAGCTGGCGGCTGGCCTGGATGCGATCAAGGCGGCCGCCGATCGGCAACGGGTGGCCGCATGATCCGGGTCCGGTTCGTCGGCGCCGACGGCGCAGCGATCGACGCGGTCGCAGCGGAGGGCGCGAGGCTGCTCGACGTGGCGCAGGCACAGGGCTTGCCGCTGGAGGGCACCTGTGATGGCGACATGGCGTGCGCGACCTGTCATGTCGTCGTCGCGCCCGCCGACTTTCCCCGCCTGCCAGCCGCCAGCGAGGAGGAAGAGGATCTGCTCGACCTCGCGCCGGATGCGCGCGCCACCAGCCGGCTGGCGTGCCAGGTCCGCCTGACGCCTGCGCTTGACGGTATGACGGTGCACGTCCCGGGCTGACCGTGGCGCCGCGTCAGCGAGCCTGACATTTTCACAACGACGGGTTCAGCACGCGTGCATCGCCGCTGATGCATCCTTTGTGCATGCTCGGAAATTACTGAGCGCATGAAAGGAGTAGATGCGTCATGAAACTCGTAGCTTTGCTCGGAGCCGGCGCGCTTGCCGCCGGTATGCTCACCGCCGCCACCACGCCCGCCGCGGCGCAGGGTTGGGGTGATCGCGGCTGGCATGGTCGCGGTTGGGATCATCGTGACGGCGGCCGGCGCGACTGGGATCGCCGCGACTGGGATCGCCGTGGCTGGGACAATCGCGGCTGGGGCCGCGGTGGATGGGATCGCGGCGGCTACGGCTGGGGCGGCGGCTATGCACGCAGCCGTGTCGTCTGCCGGATCGAGCGCGGCTGGTACGGCCCGGAGCGCCGCTGCTTCCGCGTCTACCGCTAAGTTCCAGCAAGAGGAGGACCGATGATGAAGATGCTGACCATGATCACCGCCGGCGCCGTCGCGCTGACCGGCCTCGCGCCGATCGCCGCCGCACCCGCCGCGGCGCAGCGCACCGTGGTGACCGAGCGTACCGTGGTCCGCCACGATGACGGCCCGCGCTGGCACCGTGGCCCGCACTGGCGCGGTCGCGCGCATGTCCGTCGCGTTTGCGACTGGCAGTGGCGCCACCACCATCGCGTCCGCGTCTGCCGCACCGCCCGCTGGTAAACGCTTGATCATCCCGCCCGACCCCGCCATATGGCACGCGGGAGTCGGGCGGACGTGGTCGTCGCCAACCCGGTCAGGTCCGGAAGGAAGCAGCCGCAACGATTTCGCCGCGGGTCGTTCCGGCTCCCACCTCGCAGCGCGACAGCGTCGCGTCTACGTCGGTCCCGCGCCGGGGCTCCCGGAGGTGTCCGGCCCAGCCGTACTTGTGGCACACTCGGACCGCGCTCAAACCATTCCCTTGCCATCAACTAGGCGGCACGAGTCCGCCGTGGCCGCTGTCGGCAACCGTGCGCCGGCTGCCACACGCCGCTACCAATCCCGGTCTGTTCCGCCTATCTAACCGCCAATGTCCGACTCCTTCGACCTCGGCGAGCCGCCGCAGCCCGCGGGCAAGGCGAATGCCTATCGCGTGCTCGCGCGCAAATACCGGCCGCAGACCTTTTCCGAGCTGATCGGTCAGGATGCCATGGTCACCACGCTCGGCAACGCCATCCGGCGCGGCCGGCTGGCGCATGCCTTTCTGATGACGGGCGTGCGCGGGGTCGGCAAGACGTCGACCGCGCGGCTGATCGCCAAGGCGCTCAACTGCATCGGGGCGGACGGACAGGGCGGTCCGACGATCGATCCGTGCGGCGTGTGCGAGCCGTGCCGCGCGATCGCGGAGGGGCGGCACATCGACGTCATCGAGATGGACGCCGCCAGCCATACCGGCGTCGACGACGTGCGCGAGATCATCGACGCGGCGCGCTACGCGGCGGTCTCGGCGCGCTACAAGATCTACATCGTGGACGAAGTCCACATGCTCTCCAAGAACGCCTTCAACGCGCTGCTGAAGACGCTGGAAGAGCCGCCCGCCCATGTGAAGTTCCTGTTCGCGACCACGGAGGTGAACAAGGTTCCGATCACGGTGCTGTCGCGCTGCCAGCGTTTCGATCTGCGCCGCATCTCCGCCGAGCAGCTCGCGGCGCATTTCCGCTACGTCTGCGAACAGGAAGGCGTCGCTGCGGAGGACGAGGCGCTGATGCTGATTGCCCGCGCCGCGGAAGGGTCGGCACGCGATGGCCTGTCGATCCTCGACCAGGCGATCGCGCATGCCGGGCTGGAGGGCGGGGCGGTCGATGCCGCAGCGGTGCGCCAGATGCTCGGACTGTCCGATCGCGGTGCGGTGCGCGACCTGCTCGCGCTGGTCCTCGCGGGCGATGGTCAGGGTGCGCTCGCCGCGCTGCGCCGTCAGTATGACTATGGCGTCGATCCGGTCTCCGTGCTCCGTTCGCTGCTGGAGACGGTGCACGCAGTCACGCTGACCAAGGTCGGCACGCCCGACGATCCTGCCCAACCGGCCGAGGAGCGCGCCGCCCGCGCCGAATGGGCGCAGGCCTTGTCCTTCCCCGCGTTGCACCGTTTGTGGCAGTTGTTCCTCAAGGGGCATGACGAGGTCGCGAAGGCCGCGCTGCCGATCGAGGCGGCGGAGATGGCGCTGCTTCGCGCCATTCACGCCTCGACGCTGCCCGATCCGGGCGAGTTGGCGCGGCAGATCGCCAGTGGCAGGATCGCGGCCCTGCCCGGCGGGGCTGCGCCGACCGCGGCTGGCGTATCCGCCACGGCACCGGCGACGGCCGCGCCTCCCGTCCCGGCGGCCGAGGAACGCCCCGCCGTGCCCGCCGATTTTCCGGCGATGGTCGATGCGATCGACGATATGGGCCAGCTCGCGCTTGCCGCGCGCTTGCGCCATGGCGCGCGTCTCGTGCGTTATGCTCCGCCGGAGATCGTTTTCAGCGGCTCCCGGCCGATGACCGCGGACACCCTGTCCGAACTTGCGGCCGCGCTGAAGACGCTGACGCGGCAGGTGTGGAAGGTGTCGCTGGACGACGTGCCCGGCGAACCGACGCTGACGGAGGCGGAGGAGATGAAGGAGGGCGTCGCGCGCGAGGCGGCATGGGCACATCCGATGCTGCAGGCCGCGCGCGCCGTCTTCCCCGAAGCCGAACTCGAAGACTTCCCCGGAAAACGGAGGCTTGCATGAAGAATCTCGATGAAATCCTCGCCATGGCGCAGAACGTGCAGAGCGAGTTGCAGAAGGCGCAGGAACAGCTCGACACGATCGAGGTCGAGGGCGTCGCCGGCGGCGGCCTCGTCAAGGTCAAGGCGAGCGCGAAAGGCCGCATCATCGGCATCTCGATCGACGATTCGCTGATCGAAGTGTCGGAAAAGCAGATGCTCGAGGACCTGCTCGCCGCGGCGTTCAACGATGCGCGGACCAAGGCCGATGCCGCAAGCGGCGCGGAAATGTCCAAGATGACCAACGGCTTGCCGCTGCCTCCCGGTTTCAAATTGCCGTTTTGATCCGTTGCGCGGACGGAACGGCATCGTACCGTACGGCGTTGCGCTCTCCATCATTCACAAGGAGAGGAGACGCACATGGTTGAGGAACGTATCGTCGAGACCCCGACCACGCACACTACGGTCGTGGAGCGCAGCGGCGGCGGTGGCGGCGTTGCCATCGCCATCGTGTTACTGATCGCCGTGCTGATCGGCGGCTATTTCCTGTTCGTCAATCAGAGCAGCGAGAGCGCGAAGAACAACGCGGTGACTTCGGCCGCCAAGAGCGTCGAGAAGACCGCCGACAAGGCGGGCGACGCGATCGACGCGAACAAGTAACTGTCCGGGCCCCCTCCCACTCGCGGGAGGGGAAGACCCGGTTCCACCCTCACGTCATTCCCGCGAAGGCGGGAATCCAGAAACGCTGTCGTTGTGCTCCCAGCCAGCCTCCGCGCGTCTGGATCCCCGCCTCCGTAGGGATGACGCGGGTGGACATGCCCGCTACGTCCGCAGGCAGGCGTCCAGCCCGCTCCGCCGCACCACCCCGACATAGCGCGCCAGCGCATTGCCGTGGCTGCGCACGAATCCGTGCGGGTCGATCGCCGCGCGCTTCTTGGGCAGCGGCAGCACGGCCGCGATCCGCCCGGCCTCGGTCGGCGAGAGGTGCGTTGCATCATGGTTGAAATAGCGGATCGCCGCCGCATCCGCGCCATAGGTGCCGATCCCGGTCTCGGCGACGTTGAGATACACCTCCATGATCCGCCGCTTGCCCCACAGCGTCTCGATGAGGACGGTGAAATAGGCTTCGGCCGCTTTGCGCAGATAGCCGCCCCCCTGGAAGAGGAAGACGTTCTTCGCGGTCTGCTGGCTGATCGTCGAGCCGCCGCGCAGCCTCTTGCCCTTGGCGTTGCTATAGGCGGCGCTCGCGATCCCCTTCCAGTCGAAGCCGTGGTGTTCGCAGAAACGCGCATCCTCTCCGGCGATCGCGGCGCGCGGCATGTCGGGGTCCATCGCGTCGAGGGACATCCACTGTTTCGTCACGCCGCGGCCCTGGATCACGTCGCCCATCATCGTCCAGGTGAACGGCACCGGGACGAAGCGATAGACGCCGACCATCAGCACCGAGAGGAGCACGAAGACCAGCGCGGCCTTGAGGAGGATGCGGAGGATGCTGCCCATGACGCCCGCGTCTCTGGCCTGTCCCCGCGCGGCGGGCAAGTCAGTCCGCGCGCTGCGTCAGGATCGCCGTGGCGGCGGCGAGTCCGGTATCATGCGCGCCATGCGCGGTCGAGAAGTCGTGGCGCGAGCAGGCCTCGCCCGCGAAAAACAGCCGCCCGTCCACCGGCTCGGCAAGGATCGCGCGCGCGCCCGCGCGCCCCACGCGCGCATGGCTGTAGCTGCCGTGGATGAACCGCTCGCCTCGCCAGTGGGTCGCGGCGAGGGGCAATAGCCGCGCGCGCCATCCGCTGCCGAGGAGCCCGACAAGCTCGTCCACGGCGAAGGCGATCGCGTCCTCGCGTGTCGCCATCGCCTCGGCACAGGCGCCCCCGAAGAAGCTCTCGATGATCGGCCGCCCGAACGGCGACAATCGATGGCTCGCGGTGCACCCGCTGTGCGGATTGCCGGTCAGATGGGCATGCGCCGGCCATTCCGGGCGATCCACCGCGATGAAGACCTTGTCGGCGAGGCCAAGCGGCAGGTCCGCCGCCGCCTGCAGCTTGTCGGGCAGCGGCGGATCGAAGGCGATGCCGGCATAAGCGGTGGTCGGCAGCGCCAGGACGACGCGATCCGCCTCGATCGTACCGGCCGGCGTGTCGAGGCGGATCATGCGGCCGCGATGGTCGATCCGCGTGACGGACGTGCCGAGCCGCACGGGCAGCCCCTTCGCATGATGCGCGATCAGCGTGCCGTACCCTGCGGGCAGGGCCCAATTGTCGTCCGTCGCTTCATCCTCGTAGGCGGCCCAGTCGTGCAGCGAGACGCGGTCGAGCGGCGCGCCGTTCACATAGCCGGAGATGGCGTCGAGCATCGGTCGCCACGGATCGTCGGCCGCGACGAAATCGGACAGGGGCCGGTCGGGGCCGTCGAGCGCGGCATACGCGGCGGCATCCCAGCGGTCATAGGCTTCTCCGAAGGACTGCTGCTCGGCGGGCGGAAAGCCGAGATCGCGCCACTGCACGTCCCAGTTTGGCGAGGACCGGTCGATCGCGAAGCCGCTGGCCTGCGCGATCGCCGTCCAGCTGTTGCGGCGGGCGGAATGCAGCCATCCGCAGCCCGCATCGACGGGGACGGTATTTTCGGCACCGTTGCTGTCCGCGTCACCTCCGGTTCCGTCACCGCGGCGGACGCCGGAGCCCAGGCGGGAAACGGTGATGGAAGAAGGCGGCGCGTCGTCATGGCGGCCGTCCCGAGCGGAGCCCGGCGTTCGCCGGCTCGGTACGGCGGGAAAAGAGGAGGGGCCGCGCCCGTCGCCCCAATCCGGCAGCGCCAGCGACCAGCTTTTCGCCCGTCCGCCCAGCGTCGCGCCTGCCTCGACCAACAGGACGTCGGCGCCGTGATCGTACAGATGCCACGCCGCTGCGATCCCGGCCGCACCGCCGCCGACGACGACGGTGCGCATCGGTCAGGCCGCCGCCAGCAGCCGCTTCTCGCCGGCGATCCGCATCATCGCCTTCTGCAGCTTCTCGAACGCCCGCACCTCGATCTGGCGGACGCGCTCGCGCGATACGCCATAGACCTGGCTGAGCTCCTCAAGCGTCTTGGGATCGTCGGTCAGGCGGCGCTCGGTAAGGATATGCTTCTCGCGATCGTTCAGGTCGTCCATCGCGCTCACCAGCATGTCGTGACGCACGTCTGCCTCCTGCGCCTCCGCGACCACCTGGTCCTGCAGCGGGCCGTCATCCGCCAGCCAGTCCTGCCATTGACCCTCGCCGTCCTCCCGCATCGAGACGTTGAGCGACGTGTCGCCGCCCATCGCCATGCGGCGGTTCATGCTGATCACCTCGTCCTCGTTGACGCCGAGGTCGGTGGCGATCTTCGTGACATCCTCCGGCTTGAGGTCGCCGTCCTCGAACGCATCGAGCTTCGACTTCATCCGCCGCAGGTTGAAGAACAGCTTCTTCTGCGCCGCGGTGGTGCCCATCTTCACGAGGCTCCACGAGCGCAGGATATATTCCTGGATCGACGCGCGGATCCACCACATCGCATAGGTGGCGAGGCGGAAGCCCCGGTCGGGCTCGAACTTCTTCACGCCCTGCATCAGGCCGATATTGCCCTCGCTGATCAGCTCCGACGTGGGCAGGCCGTAACCGCGATAGCCCATCGCGATCTTCGCGACGAGGCGCAGGTGGCTGGTGACGAGCTGCGCCGCCGCCTCGGGGTCGCCATGCTCCTGAAAGCGTTTGGCGAGCATATATTCCTGCTCGGGCGCCAGGATGGGGAATTTCTTGATCTCGGCGAGATAGCGGTTGAGGCTCTGCTCTCCGCCGAGGGCAGGAATCGTCGCCGGGACGTTGCTGCGGGCTGCCATGATCGTCTTCTCCCTTTCCTGGGGTCGCCCGTCCCGCATCGCGGCGACGGGGACGCGAACCTATACGTGAAGCTCGGTGAACAGTTCCTGCATATCTGCAGGCATCGCGCTCTCGAAGGCCAGGGCATCGCCCCGGATCGGATGGATGAACCCCAGATGCGCCGCATGCAAGGCCTGGCGGCGGAAACCGAGGGTTTCGAGAAGCGCTTTCTGAACACCTTTTGTTCTACCATAAACCGGGTCACCCAGCAAGGCGTGCCCGATCGAGGCCATGTGGACGCGGACCTGGTGCGTGCGGCCCGTTTCCAGCCGGCATTCGACCAGCGCCGCGTCGCGCAGCGGCTGGATCGTCCGGTAATGTGTGACCGCGCGCTTGCCGTGCGCCTGGATCGCGATTTTCTTGCGATTGGCAGGCGACCGCGCGAGCGGCGCGTCTACCGTCCCTTCGGGGGGGCGCGGCACGCCGCCGGTGATCGCGCGATAGCGCCGGTCGATGCTGTGATCGTGGAACTGGCGCGCCAGCCCTTCATGCGCACGGTCGGTCTTTGCGGCCACTATCAGGCCGCTCGTGTCCTTGTCGATGCGGTGGACGATGCCAGGCCGCGCGACGCCGCCTATGCCCGACAGGCTGCCGTGGCAGTGATGGAGCAGCGCATTGACCAGCGTCCCGTCCAGATTGCCCGCGGCGGGGTGGACGACCAGGCCGGCCGGCTTGTCGACGACGATCAGATGCTCGTCCTCGAAGGCGACGACGAGCGGAATGTCCTGCGCCTCGTTATGCGCGGGCGTAGGGTTGGGAACGGCGACCGCGAAGCGATCCCCGGCGGCCGCACGCTTGGCGGGATCGCGGACCAGCCGCTCGCCCTGCGACACCGCGCCCGCGTTGATCAGCACCTTCAGCCGCTCGCGCGACAGTGTCGGCACGGCGTCGGCGAGCGCACGGTCGAGCCGCCAGCCATCCGCGGCCGGCGCGATCGTCGCATCGATGATGGAAACCCCCCGGTCCATACCGTAACGATGTGGGAACGATGCTTTGGATTGCAAGCGACCTGCTCGATCAAATCCGCGTCCATGCCGCCGCGGCGCCGGGACGCGAGGTATGCGGCCTGCTGCTCGGTCGCGACGATCGCGTCGAGGCGGTCGTCGCCTGCGACAACGTGGCCGACGACCCGGCGCGGCGGTTCGAAATCGATCCCGCCGCGCTCCTGGCGGCGCATCGTGCGGCGCGTGCCGGGGCGCCACCGATCGTCGGCCATTACCATTCGCACCCGACTGGCCGCGCCACCCCGTCCCCCCGCGACGCGGCCGATGCGGCACCCGACGGCACGATCTGGCTGATCGTCGGCGGCGGCGACGTGCGCGCCTGGCGCGCCGTGGCAGCGGGCGAGGTGGAACGCCGGTTCGATCCGGTCGCGCTGGTGACCGCGTAGCCGCTTGCGCACCCGACTCGGGTCGGCCACACACGCATCAGCAACAAAGGGAACAGCATGTCCGTCAGCCCGGTCGATTTCGCCAGCCTGCTCTGTTCGCGGCTGTGCCACGACCTGCTCTCGCCCGTCGGAGCGCTCAACAACGGGCTCGAACTGCTCGGCGACGAGCCGGACGAGGAGATGCGCGCCCGCGTCTTCGTGTTGCTCAGCGAAAGCGCACGGACGTCCGCGAACAAGCTCAAGTTCTTCCGGCTCGCCTTCGGCGCCGGCGGGGGTTTCGGCGAGCGGATCGACGTCCGCGAGGCGAAAACGGCGATCGAGGGCCTGCTGGCGGACAACAAGCGGACCAGTCTCGGCTGGATGGTGGAGGGCGACGCGCTGCCCAAGACGGCGATCAAGGTGCTGCTCAACCTCGCGCTCATCGCCAACGAGGCGCTGGTCCGCGGCGGGACGCTGGATGTCGCCGGCGAGGAAAACGGCGGGCAGATCGAGATCGCGGTGAAGATCGAGGGGCCGCGCATCATTCTCGACCCCGACCTGCGTCGCACGCTCGCCGACGGCGCGGGGGAGGGGGACGTGACGCCGCGCGCCGCCGCCGCCTATCTCGTGAACACGCTCGTCGCGGAGGCCGGCGGCACCGTCCAGGTGTCGGAGCCGGCCGAGTCGGTGATGATCCTGGGCGCGGTCTTCAACGCCGGCTGAAGGAGCCCGCGTCACTAACCCCGCCTTAACCCTTGCCGGTCCATGGATCGTCCCCGAACCGACGGGGGCCCATGGACGACCTGCTTCAGGATTTCATCGCGGAAACGCGCGAGACGCTCGAGGCGCTCTCGGGCGAGATCGTCGCGTGGGAAGCCGAACCGACCGATCGCGCGCGGCTCGACGCGATCTTCCGCTTCGTACACACGGTCAAGGGTAGCTGCGGCTTCCTCGACCTACCGCGGCTGGCGCGGCTCAGCCATGCCGCCGAGGACGTGCTCGCGGCGGTGCGAGACGGTCAGCGCGTGCCAGACACCGCGCTCGTCAATGCCGTGCTGGCGATCGTCGACCGGATCGGCGAGATCGTCGAGGCGATCGACTCCGGGTCTGCTCTCGACGATTCGAGCGAGGACCTGCTGATCGCCGCACTGGCGGAGGACGCCGCGCCGACGGCCCAGTCCCTGCCACAATCTTCCATGCCGAATCGCACCAACGCGCGCTCCGTCCGGCTGAACGTCGACCTGCTCGATCGCATGATGAGCAGCATGTCGGAAATGGTGCTCGCTCGCAACGAACTGGCGCGGCGACTGCGCGACCAGCCGATCGAGCCTCTCGTCGAGGGCGCGCTGGAGCGGCTGTCGCTGACCGTCGCGGAGATGCGCGACACCGTCACGCGGACCCGCATGCAGAAGGTCGAGGCGCTGTTCTCCGCGCTGCCGCGCATGGTGCGCGACACCGCGGCGGAGCTCGGCAAGCAGGTCCAGCTGACCATCGAGGGCTCGGACGTCGAGCTCGACCGCGAGATGATCGAGCTGATGCGCGATCCCCTCGTCCACATCATTCGCAACGCCGTCGACCATGGCATCGAGGCGCCGGCCGATCGCCGCGCCGCGGGCAAGCGCGAAGCCGGGCGGCTGACCGTTTCGGCGCGCCAGTCCGGCAACCAGATCCTGATCGAGATATCGGACGACGGGCGGGGCATCGATACCGACCGTCTCGCCACGAAGGCGATCGCGCAGAAGCTGCACACCCCTGCCGAGATCGCGATGATGGACGCGAAGGCGCGGCTCGATCTCGTCTTCCATGCCGGCCTGTCGAGTCGCGACGTCGTGACCGCCGTGTCCGGGCGCGGCGTGGGCATGGACGTGGTGCGCGCCAACCTCGAGAATATCGGCGGCCGGATCGAACTGCTCAACCAGGCGGGGCGCGGCCTGACGATCGTCATCTACGTGCCGCTGACGCTCTCCATCATGTCGACCGTGGTCGTCGGTGCGGGCGGCCAGCGGTTCGCCATCGCGCGTCAGTCGGTCGAGGAGATATTGAACGTGCGCGGCGAAGCCGTGCGCGTCGATCGCATCGGCGACGCCGCCGTCGCGACCGTCCGCGGTCGCCGCCTGCCGATGGTCGCGCTCGGTTCGCTGCTGGGCCTCGACCGCGCCGACGCGGCGGAAGACGCGAATGGCAAGCTCGCCATCATCGCGACGCGCGACGGCGACTATGCGCTCGCCATCGACACGGTCCTCGACACCGAGGAACTGGTGGTGAAGCCGGCCGCGCCTGCGGTGATGGCCACCGGCGTCTATGCCGGACAGACTTTGCCCGACTCCGGGCTCCCGATGCTGCTGCTCGATGGCGCCGGCATTGCCGCCGTCGCCGGATTGCGCTTCCACCGCGCCGCGCCCGTCGAGGAGACGGAGACCGTCGAGGCGGAGCGCGGCATCAGCGCGCTGCTGTTCGAGGACCTCGACGGCGAGCGTCGCGTGCTCCCGCTCGCCGCGATCGACCGGGTCGAGCCGGTGCCGACGGAAGCGATCCGGCGCACCGGCGGCCGATTGCGACTGGCGATCGGCGGTGCCCTGGTGCCGCTCCATGCCGTCGCGCCGATCGGCAGCCGCAGCGAGGTGCCCGTGCTGCGCCTCACGGACGGCGAGACGGACATTGCCTATGCGATCCACGAGGCGATCGAGATCGTGACGCTGCCGCGCGACGTCGCGCCCGCTGAGGGCGCGGGGACCGTCGCGGGCGTCGTCATCGTGGAGGGCGAGCAGATCGAACTCGTCGATGCGCTGGCGCTGTTCGCGGCG
The DNA here is from genome assembly GCF_016820445.1 of Sphingomonas beigongshangi. GTDB lineage: Bacteria > Pseudomonadota > Alphaproteobacteria > Sphingomonadales > Sphingomonadaceae > Sphingomonas > Sphingomonas beigongshangi. The sequence continues at coordinate 12,632 of NZ_JADHDT010000003.1, read as the reverse complement.
ATCGATACCGCGCCGCCCGCGGACCGACTGTGCCTGCTGCAGCAGGATGCGGGCGGCTGGATGGATACCTTCCTGCGGCCGGCGATCGAGGCGGCGGGCTATCGCTGCGTCGCGACCGTTCCCCCGGGGGCCAGCGCGGACGTGATCGTGACCATGGATGCGCCGCCACCGCCCGATGCCGATCCCGCACAGGTGGTGCGCCTGCGCCGGGAGCGGACGGGCGGCGATGCGATGAGCATCTATCGCTACGACCGGCCCGCCCTGATCGCCGCGCTCGCGCGCGCGGCGGGAGAATGACGATGGACCTGTTCCTGATCGCCCATATCGCCGGACGCGGGGTCGCCATCGACACGACCCAGATCGATTCGGTCGTCGACCTCTCTCCCGTCGTCGCGGTGCCGCGCGCGCCCTCCGCCGTCCGCGGCCTCGTCGCGCTGCGCAGCCGCGTGGTGACGGTGGTGGACACCGGCATTGCGCTGGGCCTCGCCGCCATGCCCGCTGACGCGCGCCGCGCCATCATCACGCGGCTCGACGGCCATCATTACGCGATGCTCGTCGATTCGCTGGAGGACGTCGCCTCCTTCGCCCGTCAGCCGCTGTCGTCGGGCCTCGCGCTCGATCGCGGCTGGGCGGCGGCGGCGGACGGGATGGTGGAACGGGACGGCGAGCCGATGCTGGTCATCGACCTCGCCCGCCTCGTTCCCGCGCCGCAGGCGATCGCGGCTTAACGCGGCGCTTACGCTTCCCTCCGTATACCGATCACCGCGCGATTCGCAGCAAGAAGGCCCTGCCAGCATGAAGACCTGCCTCGTCGTCGACGACTCCAAGGTGATCCGCAAGGTCGCCCGCCATATCCTGGAGACGCTCGACTTTTCCGTGACCGAGGCATGCGACGGCCGCGAGGCTCTCGACGCCTGCATGGCCGCCGCGCCCGACGTCATCCTGCTCGACTGGAACATGCCGGTGATGAGCGGGATGGATTTCCTGCGCGCGCTGCGCGATTCGAACATTCCGACGCGGCCGAAGGTCGTCTTCTGCACGACCGAGAACGGCATGGCCTATATCCGGGCTGCCATAGAGGCGGGCGCTGACGAATATGTGATGAAGCCCTTCGATCGCGACACGCTGGAATCGAAGCTCCAGATCGTCGGCATGGCCTGATCCCGGCGGCGAACCTGTCATGGCGCCTGCCACGCCCCTTGCCGCATCGGTGGATGCCGAGCCGCCGCTGAAGGTGCTGATCGTCGACGATTCGGTCGTCGCACGCGCGGTGATGACGCGGATCGTCGACGCCGACGCGCGCTTCGTCGTCAGCGGCAGCGTGGCGACCGCGTCCGCCGCGCTTACCCTGTTGGCGCGCGAACGCGTCGATCTGATCCTGCTCGACCTGCAGATGCCCGGCGTGGACGGCATCACCGCACTGCCCGACCTGATCGCGGCGGGGCAGGGGGCACGCATCCTCGTCGTTTCCGCCCAGGCCAGTGACGGCGCGGCGGTGACGCTGCAGGCGCTGGCGCTCGGCGCCGCCGACACGTTGGTCAAGCCGGCCGCCGGCGCACGGATGGCGACGTTCGGAGAGAGCCTGATCGGCAAGCTCGCGAGGCTCGGCACCAGCACCTCCGAGACGCCGCCCCCCGCGCCGACTCCGCTGCGACCCGCTACGGGCATGGAGACCATGTCGGCGCGCGCGGACTTCGATCTCGTCGCGATCGGCGCCTCCACGGGTGGCATCCACGCGCTCAGCCAGGTGCTGCGGACGATCCCGGCCGGCTTCCGCCTGCCCATTCTGATCACGCAGCATCTGCCGGCGTCGTTCATGCCCTATTTCGCGGCGCAGCTCGCGGTGCTCGCCGGGCGCCCCTGCGAGGTGGCGAGCGATCGGCTCCGCGTCCAGCCGGGCCGGATCGTCGTCGCCCCCGGCGACGCGCACATCCGCTGCGTCGCGCTGCCCGACGGCGGTGCGGCGATACGGCTGACCAACGATCAGGTGGCGAGCGGCTGCCTGCCCTCCGTCGATCCGATGTTCGCGTCCGCCGCCGCCGTCTACGGGCCGCGCCTGCTGGCGATCGTGCTGAGCGGCATGGGCCGCGACGGCGCCGATGGAGCAAGGACGGTGCGCGATGCCGGCGGCTGCGTCGTCGTGCAGGACCAGGCGAGCTCGGTCGTCTGGGGCATGCCCGGCGCGGTCGCGGCGAGCGGCGCCGCCGATGCGATCCTGGCGCCGGATGCGATCGGCCGGCTGGTCGTGCGCGGGGAGCGGCCCTGATGCCGATCCGTCCCACCTCGACGTCGCCCGCAGCGGCGACGGCCACCGTCTCGCAGCGGGCCGTCAACGCGTTCAGCGCCCTGCTCGAATCGCGAACGGGGCAACAGATATCCGCCTATCGCTCGTGGCGGATCGATACCGCGCTCAAGCCGCTGATGCGGGCACGGGGCCTGGATACGCTCGACCAGCTCGCCGCCGCGCTGCTGGAAACCGGCGACCGGTGTCTCAGCGACCAGATCGTCGACGCGCTCCTCAACGGAGAGACGTCCTTCTTCCGCGAGGCCCCGGTCTTCGACCTGATCGTCGAGGCGGTGGCTGCGCTGGAGGCAAGGCAGCGGCGCGTGCGCATCTGGTGCGCCGGCTGCTCGACCGGGCAGGAGCCGCTGTCGCTCGCGATGTTGTTCGCCGAGCGTGCGGAGGAACGCGGCGCGCCCATGCCCGACATCGTCGCCACCGACGTGTCGGAGGCTGCGCTCGCGCGGACGCGGGCGGGTCGCTACACGCAGTTCGAAATCCAGCGAGGCCTGCCGATCCGCCGCATGATGCGCTGGTTCGACGCGGTCGGCAACGATTGGGCCGCCAAGCACGAGCTGCTTCGCGCGATGACCGTGCGCAGCCATAATCTGGCGGCCGATGCCCCGCTGCCGGGCATGTTCGACATCGTCCTGTGCCGCAACGTGCTGCTCTATCTCGATCCGCAGACCAAGACGGAGGTGTTCGCGCGCTTCGCCGCGGCGTTGCGGCCCGGCGGGCTGCTCGTCCTCGGGGCGGGGGAGACGGTGATCGGCCAGACAGACGCCTTCGCGCCCAGCCGCGACCTGCGCGGGCTGTACGAGCGGGTCGACGGCGCGACCGTGGCGGCGGCAACGGCGGCGGGCTGACGCCCCCGGTCGGCGCTGCGCCTTGGGGCCTTACGCGCGCCTCCGGCTTGGGCTACGCAGACAGGCATGACCTTTCTCGACACGCCCTCGCCGAACTTCGACGAGCGGACGCTGCCGATCACCATGATCGTGCTCCATTATACCGGTATGCAGGATGGAGCCTCGGCCCTCGCGCGACTGCGCGACCCGGAGGCCAAGGTGTCCGCCCATTATATGGTCGAGGAGGACGGTCGTATCTTTCGCCTCGTTGCGGAGGAAAAGCGCGCCTGGCACGCCGGACGTTCGCACTGGCGCGGTCTGACCGACGTCAATTCCGCCAGCATCGGCATAGAGATCGTCAATCCCGGTCATGAATGGGGCTATCGGCCGTTTCCCGATGCGCAGGTCGAGGCCGTGGTGCGGCTGGTCGCGGAGGTGAAGGATCGGCACGCGATCACGCGCGGCAATGTCGTCGGCCATTCCGACATCGCGCCGCAGCGCAAGCGCGATCCGGGCGAGCTCTTTCCCTGGGCGCGTCTGGCGCGGCTGCGTCTGGCCCTGCCGCGCCCGACGCAGAAGCTGATGGACCCGATGTGGACGAAGGCGGGCTTTCTGCTCGCGCTCGAACGCTTCGGATACGACGTCACCGATCCTCTCGCCGCGACCATGGCGTTCCAGCGGCGCTTCCGTCCCGAACTCGTCGACGGCGAGATCGACGCCGAATGTCGCATGATCCTGCTCGCGCTGCTGCTTCCCAAGCCGCAGGGGGACGAGTAAGGGGGAGCGGCCAGAGGGTCGGGCGGCCGCGTCGCATGTTCGCATGCGCCGAGGAAAGTCCGGGCTCCACGGAACGACGGTGCCGGGTAACGCCCGGCGGGGGTGACCCCAGGGACAGTGCCACAGAGAGCAGACCGCCTGCCTTCTACGGCAGGTAAGGGTGAAAGGGTGCGGCAAGAGCGCACCGCGCTTCCGGTAACGGCAGCGGCACGGCAAACCCCACCGGGAGCAAGACCGAATAGGGGCGGCATGGCGCGCGGCAACGTGCGTCGGGGTGTGTTCCCACCCGCTGCCCGGGTTGGTTGCTGGAGGCGGCGTGCAAGCGTCGCCCGAGAGGAATGGTCGCCTATTCCCCGCAAGGGGATGGACAGAACCCGGCTTACAGACCCTCTGGCAAGTCTTCGTCAAATGGTGCACGATCCCGCGATAGAAATCGTCTTGGGGGATTCGGTGTCGGGCAAGTTTTGGGTCGGGTCGGCACTCGCCGCCTTTGCTTCGGTGGCCACGGCGCAGCAGACCGCGCGGACCGTGCAGCAGGATTTCGATGCCGCCGAAACGCTCGATGCCGGCACCGACAAGGCCGCCGCGCTCGCGGCGTGGGAGGCCTTGGAGAAGCGCGTCGCGTCCCGGCCGCGCAGCCGCGCGATCGTGCTGGTCCGAAAGAGCGCTGCCCTGCTGGCGCTGGATCGCAAGGACGAGGCGAACGCGGCCGCCCGGGAGGGGCTGGCGATCCTGCCGGCTGACGACCCCTCGTTGCGGGCCGATCGGTTCAAGGCCAGTTTCAATTTGGGCCGGATCGCGATGACCAGCCTCGATTACGCCACCGCCGCCGATTGGTTCGGCAAGGCGGAGGCGATCGCCGACACGCCGCGCGACAAGATGGTCGCCGCGCTCGCCGTGGTGCAGACGACGACCTTCACCGATCCCGCCGCCGCCGCCGCCGCGCAGGCGCGGATCGATGGGCAGCTCGCGTCGGCCAAGCTCGATGCCGCCTCGCTCGGCACGATCGCGGAAGCGAAGGGGACGATGCAGCTCAATCGCGGCGACATCGCCGCCGCCCAGGGGACCTTTCGCGACGCCGTCCGCGACTTCGGCGGCATGGACACGTCGCGCATCGATATCCGGGACGTCTCCGTCCGGTCCGACGCGGCGATCGCCTATCTGCTCGGCGGCAACGAGGACGAGGCGCGGCGCTACGTCGCGATGACCGGCGCCGGCGCGACTTCGATCGGGCTCATCGACCCCGGCGTGGCGATGGTTCCGCCCGATTGCGGCGGCGAGGCGGGGTTGAAGCCGGCGGACATGGCCGTGGTCGAATTCTCGATCGCTGACGATGGCACCGCGCAGGCGGTGCGGCCAATCTACGCGGCCGGTGGGGGCAAGGTCGCGCTCGAATTCGCTCGCGCGGTGCGGCAATGGTCGTGGACGGCTGAGCAGGTGAAGGCGATGCCGACGTTCCTGCGCTTCAACGTCCGGGTGGAGATGCGCTGCAACCTCGCGTTCCAGCGCCCGTCGATCAGCGACGCGCTGCAGGCGGACATGATCGTATGGGGGCGGGGGAAGGGCCTTGCCTTCGTCGACCAGTCCGAAGCGCCGGCGACGGCACTGATCGCGCAGCGACGCGCGCTGGCCGCGTCGTCGGCAAATGGCGACACGCTGGCGACGCTGCCCGCGCTGTTCGCACTCGTGCACAATCCGGTGTTGCCGCGCGACGAGCGCGGCGCGCTGGCGCGACGCGCTTTGGCCCTTGCGATCGCCAACGACGCGCCCGCCCGTGCGCGGCTCGACCTTGACCTCGAGGCGCGCACGGCGGCCGTGGCCGATCTGTACAAGCGCGGCATGTTCCGCCGCGTCGTCGAACCCATGCTGTCGGAAGCGCCCTATGCCGCGGACGCGCCGTCGCGCGCGGCGCTCAGGCTCATGCTTGCCGATCACGAGGACGGGCGTTCCCGCAGCGAGGCGATATTGCAGCAGGTCGCGCAGGATGCGGCGTTGCCCGCGGCCGATCCGTTCAAGGTCGGTGCGATGATCCGCCTCGCCTCGATCGCGCAGACCCGGGGCGATCTCGCCGCCGCACGCAATGCCTTCACGGCCTCCGGCCTATCGGCCAGCCAGTGCGCGCTGATCGACAAGCCGCCGAAGATGATCTCGGTCGGCGGCACTTTCCCGCAGGAGGCACGGCGCTGGGGCATGGAGGGGTGGACGCGGACGCAGTTCGACGTCGACGCCGATGGCCACGTTCGCAACGAGCGCGCGATCATCTCCTATCCCCCGTTCGTCTTCACGAAGTCGGGAACGGAAACGCTCCGCACCGCGCGCTATGCCAAGACCTACCGTCCCGATGGTGGACTAGGCTGCGGCGCGCTGACCCGCGGGGTGCGCTTCAGCCTTGACCATTGATCGGACGCGACCGGTGCTTGCGCGCTGCCGCCGAAGGCTTATGTCGCGGGGGTAATGGCGCGCAGCACCTCACGATCGAACGACTGGGGCTTCCCCCGCTGGCGGGGCTATGGCTCCGGGCGAGAGGCGCAGACGGTGCGGCTATGCGACCGGCACGGCTGCGACCGGCCCGGCGACTGCCCGGCACCGAAATCGCCCAACAGCCCCGATCGCTGGTATTTCTGCACGGATCACGCCGCCGAATACAACCGCGGCTGGAATTACTTCGAAGGCCTGTCCGCCGAAGAGGCCGCGCAACGCGAGGCGTCGGAAAGCCGGACGGCATCGGGCTATGCCAGCGCCAACCATTACGCCTGGGGCGGGCCCGGCGACGGCACGCGCTCGCGCGACGAGATGCGCGCGCTCGACGTGCTCGGCCTCGACGGCGATGCGGACTTCGAAGGGGTGAAGGGCGCCTGGCGTCGCCTCGCCAAGGAAAACCATCCGGATGTCCGCCCCGGCGACGCCGATGCCGCCGTCCGATTCCAGGCGGTGCAGGCCGCCTATGAGGTGCTCAAGACCGCGGAGGAGCGCCGGACGTGGCGCCCCCGCTGAAGCAGATCGGCGCGCACTGGCAGGGGGCGGTGCTGGTCTGCGGCAAGTGTACGAAGAAGCTCGACGGCGGCTTCGGCAGGAAGGCACGCTCTCCGCTCGCCAAGGTGCTGCGCAAGGTGCTCGGCCTGAAAAAGGGGCGCAAGGCGCCGCTCGGCATCGTCGAGACGCGCTGTCTCGGCCTGTGCCCGAAGAACGCCGTGGCGATGGTCGACACGCGCAAGCCCGATACCTGGCTCGTCGTGCCGCAGGGCGCGGATGTGGCGGAACTCGCGGCGCGCCTGGCGTGCGGGCAATAGCGCACCGTGCTCGGCCCCACGCGCCGGCGCTTGGGATCAGGCGTAGCGCACGGCCGTGTCGCGGATCAGCGCGATCATGTTCGGAATGCCCTGCGTCCGGTTGGAGCTGAGCTGGTTCTTGAGGTCGAACGGTGCCAGCTCGCCCTCGATGTCGGCGGCGGCGACGGTGCCGGGGGGCTGGTCCTGCACCGTCAGCAGTACCAGCGCGATGATCCCCTTGGTGATCGCCGCATTTGAATCGGCGAGGAAATGCAGCGTCCCGTCGTCGCGCATCGTCGGATAGACCCAGACCGCCGCCGAACAGCCGCGCACCAGCGTCGCCTCGGTCTTCAGCGCATCAGGCATCGGCTCCAGCGCGCGGCCCAGGTCGATCAGCAGCCGATACCGGTCGTCGGGATCGAGGAAGCCGTATTCGTCACGGACGTCGGCAAGGCTCGCGGTCTGGCTGGTCATGGCACCGCGCGGTACAGCGCGCGGCGGGACGGGGCAATGTCCGTGCCGGAGATACCGCGCGACGCTCGGGGTCCTCGATCTCTCCCCCCTCCCGCGGGCGGGAGGGGCCTGGGGCGCGCCTGTCGCGACAGGCGGACAAGCAGGTCCTACAGGTCGACGCCCGCGGCGATCGCCTCCAGCTTGCGGATACGCTCCTTGAGGTCGGCGATCTCGATCCGCGATCCCGCGGTGGGCACGGCCGGCAGCTGGTCCTGCGCATGATCCAGTTGCTGGTGCTTCAGCGCCAGCCAGCTGCGCCATCCCGACAGGCCGGCGGTGGTGATCATCGCGAGCCCGGCGAGGCTCGACAGCGATACGGTGAGATAGACGTTGGGGTCGGTCATGTCCGCCTCCTTCAGCGGTCGCGCAGCCGGTCGATCTCGCGGTCGAGATCGATGCTGCTCCGGTTGTCGGTGATCACGCGTTCCAGCACCTGGACGCGTTCCTTCAGGGTGCGCACCTCCTCGCGAAGGCGCCATGTGTCCTCGTCGACGGCCGTGCCGGGTGTCGTCCCGGCGTCCGGACGATGCGCGCCGAAGCGGCTGCGCACGATCCCGCCGATGACGAGGAGGGCGACGATCGCGACGAGCATCTCTGCGGGGTTCATGGGAAAAACGACCTTTCCTGGGACGATGCGGTCAGTTGGTCGGTAGTCGCGGATCGGCGCGTTCGACCCGCAGCGCCTCGATCTCCTGCGCCAGGTCGGCGCCGCGATCGGTCACGATGCGTTCGAGGACGCGGACCCGCTCCTCCAGTCGCTCGGTCTGGGCGGCATATTGCGCCGCCTTTTCCGCGACCTTGTTCGCCTCGATCTCCATCCGCCGCTCCTGCAGCTTGAACCAGGGGCGGATGAACACGCCGCCGAAGATCGCGAGCAGGCCGCAGCAGATGCCGAGGATGGGAATGAGCAGGGGGGACATCGGCGTCGCTCCTCAATTCGCCTGGAGGCGCAACTGGTCGATCGTCTCGGCCAAGTCGGCGCCGCGGTCGGTGGCGATCCGTTCGAGCACCCGCACCCGCGCCTCCAGCCGTTCGACATGGGCGGCATATTGCGCCGCCTTCTCCGCCGCCTGGGCATTGAGCGCGCCGGCCATCGTCTCCTTGTGCTTCAGCCAGCGCTTGAACATCTCGGATCCGATGCCGAGGCTGACGGGCAGGCCGACGACGACGACGGCGAGCATGAAGAGGGTGAAGCCGTTCATCAGCGGAGCCTTTCGATCTCGCGGTCGAGCATGTGCGACCGGTCGGTGACGATCCGCTCGACGGTGGCGAGCCGCTCCTGCAGCCGGTCGATCTGGCCGATGCGCTGGGCGTTCTCGGCGTCGAGCAGCTGGATGTCGCGGCGCGCCTCGACGTCGGGGGCGGCGATTGCCTGGCGCACCTTGCGCCGGCCGTACCATTGGACGGCGAGCGTGATGGCCGCACCGAGAAGCATGGCAAAGAAATGGTCGGGACCCATGGCGCGTGTCCTTACCGGTCGCGGAGGGCTTCGATCTCGCGGGCGGTACGCTCGGCGGGATCGGTGGCGATGCGCTCGAGGACGGCGATCCGTTCCTCCAGCCGGCTGACCTGTCCGGTCAGCTTGTCGTTCTCGTTGGTCAGCAGCATGATCTTGCGCTCGGCCTCGAGGTCGGTCTCCGCGGCTCCGCCGCGGCGCCGGCGGCTGCTGCGATAGTCGAGCGGCGGATAGCCGTGCCTGGCGCGCAGCCAGTTGTTCGCGATCCAGGATACCGGCCCGATGGCAATCGCCGTGATCGGGATCAGCAGAGCAAGGTCGGACATCGTCTTCTTCCCCTTTTGAGACGCCGCGTCTTAGCGCAGGCTGTCGATTTCCTCGGCCAGCCGGCTGTTGCGGCTGGTATAGTGCAGCTCGATGTCGGCGAGCCGGCGATCGATGTCGCGGAACTTGCTGCGCACCTCGGCGGTCGACCGCGTCGGGTTGCTGCGCACGCCCTGCCAGAACTTCTGGTCGTCGGCGTCCTGGTACAGGCCGTGCGGCTTTTCCGGCGCGAGATGCGCGGTCGCCCAATAGCCGAGCAGGATCACGCCGCCGGTCGCCCAGAGCAGGGCGAGCATCGCGATGCGCACGATCGTGACGTCGAGCCCGGTATAGTCGCTGATCCCTGCGCAGACGCCGGAGATCTTCTTGTTCTGGCGATCGATGTAGAATTGCGTACGGGCGGCCATGTTACATCCTCCCTTCGAGGCGATAGCTGTCGGACGTGCGGTCCATGCCGGGGCGATCGAGACCCGGGCGGGCGGTGTCGGCGGCGAAGCCGACGCGGAAGTCGGGGTTGTCGGCGGCGACGATCCGCTCGACCGTGTTCAGGCGATCCTCCAGCCGGCGGGCGAGATTGTACATCTCGTCGAGCAGCCGTTCGTCCTCGTCGGTGATCTTGGGCGCCTGCTTCCACTTGGTGATGTAGTGGAAGATGACCCAGGGCAGGCCGATGAAGATCGAGGTGATCGCGATCAACGGGACGATGATGTCTTCCATCTCAACCCTCCTGATTGCGATTGTTCATCCGTGCCTTCAGCGCCGCGAGCTCGGCATCGACCTTGTCGCTCTGGCGCAGCTCGGCGATCTCTTCCTCCAGCGTCTTCTGCACGCCCAGGCCCAGCGCCTCGGCGCGACCCTCGGCATCGTCGACGCGGCGCTCCAGGACATCGAAGCGGCTGAACGCCTCGTGCGTCTTGGGGCCGGCGTACATCTCGCGCAGGCGGAAGCGGTTGTTTGCGCTCTCCAGCCGCGTCTGGACGTTGGCCTGCTTGGTGCGCGCCTCGGTCAGCTTCTTCTGCAGCTTGGCGATATCCTCTTCCGACGCGCGCAGCGCATCGTCGAGCACCTGCACCTCGGCCTTGAGCTGGTCGGCCATGTCGGCCGCCTTCTGCTTCTCGACCAGCGCCGCCTTGGCCAGATCCTCGCGGTCCTTCGACAGCGCCAGTTCCGCCTTCTCGGTCCAGTTCGCCTGCAGCTGCTCCAGCTTCATGATGTGCCGGCGCATTTCCTTCTGGTCGGCGATGGTACGGGCGGCAGAGGCGCGCACCTCGACCAAGGTCTCCTCCATCTCGAGGATGATCATCCGGATCATCTTCGCCGGATCCTCTGCCTTTTCGAGCAGGTCGGCGAAGTTGGCGGCGACGATGTCGCGGGTGCGGGAGAAAATGCCCATCTGTCGTGATGCTCCTGGAAAATCTGGGGCCGGGGCGGGCGAGGGAAACATGGCCCGCCCCGGGTCGCCGCTTACGCCGTCAGGCGGGCGGCGGACGCGACGGTCGCGGCGCCATGGCCGGTCGCCGGACCGATCGCGCCGGCCACGCAGGTGGCGCTGAAGACGATCGTGCAGGCGATGGCGGCGAGGGTGCGACCGATATCGGACTTGAACATGGGAACCTCCTGAAATCTGAACCTTGTGAACCGCCGCATCGGCGGGTTGCCCAGAGCTTTGCAGGAGCCGTGCCAATTTCAGAAATGGCGGATTTCCGCGGTTCTTGGGTGTATTATTTGCATGAACCACGGATGAACGCTTGCGGACCATTGGGATTTTGCGCCAAGAGTTGGCGATGCAGCGCACGACCCAGGTCATCGGCCAATCCGGCGCCTTCTTGGACGCGCTCGAGCGCGCCAGCCGCGCCGCCGCGCTCGATCGCCCGGTGCTCGTCATCGGCGAGCGCGGGACGGGCAAGGAACTGGTCGCGGAACGCCTCCACCGCCTCAGCCCGCGCTGGGACCAGCCGCTCGTCGTGATGAACTGCGCGGCGCTGCCGGAGACCCTGATCGAGGCGGAGCTCTTCGGGCACGAGGCGGGCGCCTTTACCGGTGCGACCAAGGCGCGGGCGGGCCGGTTCGAGGAGGCGCACGGCGGCACCCTCTTCCTCGACGAGCTCGGCACCCTGTCGATGGCGGCGCAGGATCGGCTGCTGCGCGCGGTGGAATATGGCGAGGTGACGCGGATCGGGAGCAGCCGGCCGCTGCGCGTCGACGTCCGCATCGTCGCGGCGACCAACGAACATCTGCCGGACAAGGTCGATCGCCACGAATTCCGCGCCGATCTGCTCGACCGGCTGTCGTTCGAGGTCGTGACCCTGCCGCCGCTGCGCGCGCGCTCGGGGGACATCGTCGTGCTGGCCGACCATTTCGGGCGCCGCATGGCGTCGGAGATCGGTTGGGAACGCTGGCCCGGCTTCGGTCCGACCGCGCTCGACACGCTGATGACGCATCGGTGGCCCGGCAACGTCCGCGAGCTCCGCAACGTCGTCGAACGCGCGGTCTATCGCTGGGAGGGGGAGGGGCCCGTCGACCGGATCGAGATCGATCCCTTCGCCTCGCCCTATCGGCCCTCCGGCGTCCATGGCGGCGCCCCGATGCCGTCGCCTGCGCTGCCCAAGACGGACGCGCCGCCGCGGCCGGAGCCGGAGGACAGCCCCGTCGCCGCGTGCGACGCGGGTCCGTCCGATTTCAAGTCCCGCGTCGCCCGGTTCGAGCGCGAGCTGCTCGCGAAATCGCTCGCCGAACATCGTTTCAACCAGCGCGCTACCGCCGAATCGCTCGGCCTCACCTACGACCAGCTCCGCCACGCGCTGCGCCGCCACGACTTGATCAACGCCGGCGGGTGACACGGGGTCGCCGGTCCGCTCGGCCACAGCCCGCCACGCCGCCTCCCCCTCGTCGTCCCGGCGCACGCCGGGACCCATGGACACGGTGCGCGGCCGAGGTCGCGCGCCATTCGCGCCGATCGCAACCGTAGATCCCGGCGTGCGCCGGGATGACGAAGGGGGGGGGCATGTCTCCGCTTCCGGGTAGGCATCCTGTCGGTTTCGCACCCCTCCAAGAGCGTCATCCCCGCGCAGGCGGGGGCCCAGACGCGCGGTCCCACGATGGAGCCGCGCCGTCAGCATCGCTGGATTCCCGCCTGCGCGCGAATGACGAACGTGGGAAAAGCCCGC
>NZ_JADHDT010000002.1 GCF_016820445.1 Sphingomonas beigongshangi | reverse complement strand
AATGCCGCGATGGTCGAGGAAGCCACCGCCGCCGCCCGCTCGCTGTCGGCCGAGGCCGACCAGCTCGCCCGGCAGGTCGCACGGTTCAGGCTGGACAGCGAACGCCAGGCCCCCGTCGCCGCGCCGACCGTCGTCCACGACCTGCAACAGCGGGCGGCGGAGGCAGGGCGCCGCATCGCCCAGAGCGTCTCGCCGCGTCGGCAGGGCAATACGGCGCTCGCGATCGCGCAGGAAGACTGGTCCGAATTCTGACCGGAGGGGGCGGCGGACCAAGCCCCAAAGCTCTTCCCGCCGCCCCTTGCCCGACGATGAGGATGCCCCATCATCGTCCGCAACAAGAAATTAAGCAACGTTCTGTAGCACTTACTTCGCACGGCCAGATCGACGAACGTCGCTGGCCACAGTGGGAGGAGGCTGTGATGTTGCAATGGTTCGAGGCGCGGGCGCCGATCCGCGTCAAATTTCGCGTTTTGGCGACTATCCAGGGGGTGTGGGGTCTTGCCATGATTGCTCTGGTCGCGGGGTTGGCGGCCAATGTGTTCAGCGTCCCGCCGCCGGTGGAGATCGCGCTCTGCGCCTCGGGCATCGCGCTGATCGTCGGCGCGACGGTGCTAGCCGGGCGTTTGATCTGCACGCCCTACGTCAACACGGTCGTTCGCATGGAAGCGCTCGCGGCGGGCGACCTGGCGTCGCCGATCGCCTATACCGAAAACGCGGACTGCGTCGGCCGCATGACCAAGGCCATGGCGATCTTTCGGCGCAACATGGAAGAGGCCAATACCGCCGAGGCACAGCGCATCATGGCGCAAGGCCTGGCAGGCGGCTTGAGCGAACTGGCGGACGGCAATCTGCTCTATCGCATCGACGAGCCCTTCCCGGCCGCGTTCGAGCCGCTGCGCGTCGATTTCAATGCTGCGATGGACGCGATCAGCGAGACGATGCGCGCCGTCAGCGTCGCCGCGGCCGGCATCCACGGCGGTTCCAACGACATCCTGCACGCGTCGGACGACCTGTCGCAGCGCACCGAGCAGCAGGCCGCCAGCCTGGAAGAGACCGCTGCCGCGATGGACGAGATCACCGCGACCGTGCGCCAAACCGCCGCGGGGGCGGTCAAGGCGAACGCGACGGTCGAGGAGGCCCGTGTCGAGGCCCAGCAATCGGGCGGCATCGTCGGTCGCGCCGTCGAGGCGATGGGCGGCATCGAGCGCGCGTCGAATGAAATCTCCGAGATCATCAGCGTGATCGACGGCATCGCCTTCCAGACCAACCTGCTCGCGCTCAACGCGGGGGTCGAGGCGGCGCGCGCGGGCGACGCGGGCAAGGGCTTCGCGGTCGTCGCGTCCGAGGTGCGCGCACTCGCCCAGCGCTCCGCCGACGCCGCCAAGGACGTCAAGACCAAGATCACCGCATCGACCGAGCAGGTCGAGGCCGGCGTCCAGCTGGTCAGCGAGACGGGCGCGGCACTCAACCGCATCATCGGGCGGATCGGTGAGATCAGCGCGCTGGTCGGCGAGATCGCCAAGGCGGCGGAAAGCCAGGCGACGGGCCTGCAGCAGGTCAACACCGCCGTCGGCGAGATGGACGGCGTGACCCAGCAGAATGCCGCGATGGTGGAGGAAGCCACCGCCGCCGCCCGCTCGCTATCGGCCGAGGCCGACGAGCTCGGCCGGCAGGTCGCACGGTTCAGGGTCGGATCGGAACGGCCGGCACCAGCGTCGACCAATACGGTGCACGACCTGCAACGCCATGCCGCGGAAGCGGGGCGCCGGATCGCCCGCGCCGTACCGCCGCGGGGTCGCGGCAGCGTGGCCGTCGCGGCGAGCGATGACTGGAGCGAATTCTGAAATGGCCGCTCCGGTTTAATTACGCCTTAACCAGTGGCGGGTAATCAGGTCCGATACAGACATACGAGAGGGGGGCTTCTCACATGATCGGCACGGCAAGAAAGGTTCGCCATCGAACGTCGAAGACCGGCGCGGTGCGAAGCTCTGCGGCGCGTGCGCTCACGTGGCCGGCGACTCGCCCGATCCTCCCGCTGTGTGCGTGGCCGGCCCGTCAGATCCGCCCGGTGGCGAACACCGGGCGGATCACCCCGCCGCGGGATTTGTCCGAAGCCGTCGATCGATCGGCTTCCTGATTCTCTCGAGATCGAAAAGCGAAACCAGACATGCCCGTGCATCCGCTTCCCGCCTCGCTCGATACGTCCGCAGCCTCGCCGCTGCGCCATGACCTGATCGCCACCCTCGACCGTGGCGAGGCGATCCATCTCGATGGAAGCGGGGTCGCCCGGGTCGGCCAGGCCTGTCTGCAGGTGCTCGCGGCGGCGCAGGCCTGCGCGGTCGCGCGCGGCGTCGGTTTCCGGCTCGACGATCCCAGTGACGCCCTACGCCACATGATCGCGCTCGCGCGGCTCGAGTCGGCGCTGGCCCCGAACGGCTGAAGGACAGGATCACGCCATGAACTTCGACGAGATCCAGCAGATCTTCTTCCAGGAATGCGAGGAAGGCCTCGCGACGATGGAGGGCAATTTCGCCGCCGTCCGTCAGGGCGCGTATGACACCGAGACGATCAACACGATCTTCCGTTCGGTGCATTCGATCAAGGGTGGCGCCGGTGCCTTCGGTCACGAACGGCTCCAGGCATTCACGCACGAATACGAGACGCTGCTCGACCTCGTCCGCAACGGCACCCTGGTCCTGACGCCGGCCTTGCTCGGCACCATCGTATCCGCCTTCGACATGCTGTCGGATCACGTCGCCGCGGCGCGCGACGGCGGAACGCCGCCGGCCGACGGCGCCATGCTCGCGCGGCTGATCGAGGCGGCGCACGCGCCCGAGCCGCAGGCGGCGCAGGACACGGTGACCGAGGCCGCCACCGTCTCGACCGGCGCCGTTGGCAACGATTTCGACGACCTCTTCGAGATCTGCGCACCCGCGCCTTCCACCGGCGACGGCGATGGTGGGGACGACGGGTTCGACGATCTGTTCGCCCTGTGCGAGACCCCGGCGACCGACGAGACGGGTGACGGCTGGCACATCACGCTCGTGCCCGGACCGACCGCGCTCGATCACGGCGGCGAACCGCTGCTGCTGCTGCGCGAACTCGCCGCGCTCGGCGCGGAGGTCACGTCGTGCGACCTCGGCAATTTGCCTACGTTGTCCGATCTTCATCCGGAGCGCGCCTATCTGGGCTGGACCCTGACCGCACCATCCTCGGTCGCGGAAGACGATATCCGCGCCGTCTTCGAATTCATGGGCGACGTCGACCTTCGCATCGTTCGCGGCGCGAATGCCGAGGACGAGGCGCCCGAAGCGCTTCCGATCGCGAACGCACCCGAGGCTGCGTCGGCCCCGATGACCGACACGCTCCCTCCCTCCAGCGCGCCGCAACCCGTCAAGGCCGCCGCGTCGCCCGACCCGGCGGCGACGGTGCTGCCGCCCGAGGCTGCGGCGCCACGGACGGCAGCCGCCGCGGTGCAGACGATTCGGGTCGACCTCGACAAGCTCGACCGCCTCGTCAACCTGGTCGGCGAGCTCGTCATCACCCAGGCGATGCTGGCGCAGCGCCTGTCGGAGCATCAGCTCGGCGGCATATCCGAACTCACCGACCTCGACCACCTGACGCGCGAGCTGCAGGAATCGACGATGGCGATCCGCGCGCAGCCGATGAAGACGGTGTTCAGCCGCGTACCCCGCATCATCCGCGAGCTCGAGGTCGAGACCGGCAAGCGCGTCCGCCTGGATATCGAGGGCGAAATGACGGAGGTCGACAAGACCGTCGTCGAGCGCATCGGCGAGCCGCTGACGCACCTTATCCGCAACGCGGTCGACCACGGCCTGGAGACGCCGGCGGAGCGGCTCGCTGCCGGCAAGCCGGAGGAAGGCGTCGTCACGCTGTCCGCCGCGCACCATTCGGGTCGGATCGTCATCACCGTCGCCGACGACGGCCGCGGCATCGATCGCAAGCGCGTCCGCGCCAAGGCGGTCGAGCGCGGCATCATCGCCGCCGACGCGATCCTGACCGAAGAGGAAATCGACAATCTGATCTTCGCGCCCGGTTTCTCGACCGCGTCGACCGTGTCGAACATCTCCGGGCGCGGCGTCGGCATGGACGTGGTGCGCAAGAACGTCCAAGCACTGGGCGGTCGCATCGGCATCAGCTCCCAGCTCGGCCACGGGTCCAGCTTCGCGCTGTCGTTGCCGCTGACGCTCGCGGTGCTCGACGGGATGATCGTGACCGTGGGCGAACAGACGTTCGTCATCCCGCTCGGCCATATCGTCGAGAGTCTGCGGCCCGACGACGACGCCGTGAAGTCGCTCGGTGCGACCGCGTCGCTGCTCGACGTGCGCGGCTCCTACGTCCCCGTCCACCGGATCGCCGAGCAGCTCGGTATTGCGGGCGCGATCGCGGATCCGACCCAGGCGGTCCTGATCGTCGTCGAGTCGGATCATGGCCAGGCGGTGCTGATGGTCGATTCGATCCAGGACCAGCGACAAGTCGTCGTGAAGAGCCTCGAGGCCAATTACGAGGCGATCCACGGCCTCGCCGGCGCGACCATTCTGGGTGACGGCCGAGTCGCGCTTATCCTCGATGTCGATGCGCTGATCTCGCGCTGGCGCCGCGATCCGCGCCACGGCGCGCCGCAGCTGGAGCTTGCGGCATGAGCGCGGCGCCCCGGCCGAGGGCCGTGTCGCCGGCACCTTTGCCCGCGGCATCGCGTCCTACCGAATTCGGCTTCGGGCCTGACGATCACCGGCACATCGCGGACTTCGTCTATGCCGAAGCCGGCATCCTGATGCCGCCGGGCAAGGCGCAGCTGGTCTACGGCCGCCTCGCCCCGCGCGTACGCGCGTGCGGCCTGACCAACTTCACCGACTATATCGCACGGATCGAGGCCGATCCCGTCGAACGCCAGAATGCGATCGACGCGCTGACCACCAATCACACCAGCTTCTTTCGCGAATCGCATCACTTCGACCATTTCCTCGAACATGCCTGGCCAGCGCTGTCCAACCGCCTGGCGGATCGCGGGCGTGTCCGCATCTGGTCCGCGGCCTGTTCGAGCGGCGAAGAGCCCTATTCGCTGCTGATGGCGATGTGCGGCACGGAGCGTGGCGTGGCCCAGCGTCTCGCCCGCTCCGACCTGCGCATCCTCGCGACCGACCTGTCGACGGAGATCCTGGCCGCCGCCGCCCGCGGGCGGTATTCGCAGGACACGGCGAAGGGCGTTCCCGCCGAGCTGCGACGCCTGTGGATGCACCCCGTCGATCGCGAGCTCGAGGTCGACCCCCTGCTGCGGGAGCGGGTCGCCTATCGCAAGCTCAACCTGCTCGAGGACTGGCCGATGCGCGGCATGTTCGACGCGATCTTCTGCCGCAACGTCATGATCTATTTCGACGAAGCGACCAAGGAGCGGCTTCAGTCGCGCCTCGCGGATCGGCTCGCGCCGGGCGGCTTCCTCTACATCGGCCATTCCGAGCGGTTGAGCGCCAGCGTCGCGCCCCGCTTCGCCTGCGTCGGCCGCACCACGTTCCAGAAGGTCAGCGCATGAATCGTGCCCCCGTCCGTACCCTCATCGTCGACGATTCGGCGACCATGCGTGCGATGATCGCGCACAGCCTGTCGCAGGACGACGAGATCGAGGTCATCGGCGCCGCCGATGGGCCCGCGACGGCGCGCGAGATGATCAAGCAGCTCAATCCCGACGTCATCACGCTCGATGTCGAGATGCCCGGGATGAACGGGCTCGATTTCCTCGACAAGATCATGCGCCTGCGCCCGATGCCGGTGGTGATGCTGTCCACGCTGACCGGGCGGGGGGCGGAAGCGACGATCCGTGCGCTCGAACTGGGCGCCTTCGACTGCTACCAGAAGCCGAACCGGTCGAATGGCGGCGATCTCGGCGACGGTCTGACCCAGCTGGTGAAGGCTGCCGCACGCAGCCGGCGGCGCGCACGGGCGATCGAGCCGGCGCACCCGAGCGCACCCGCGGACTATGCCCCGCGTCCGGGGACGTTGATCGCAATCGGCTCTTCCACCGGCGGGGTCGAGACGCTGATCGAATTGCTGAGCGGTTTTCCGGAGCAATGCCCGCCGACCGTCATCGTGCAGCACATGCCGGAGCCGTACGTCCCGACCTTCGCCGCGCGGCTCGACAGACTGTCCGCACCCAAGGTGTCCGTCGCCCGGTCGGGCGCTCCGCTGGCGGCAGGGCATGTCTATATCGCGCCGGGTGGCGCCCGGCACATGGAGATCACCGGCGGCACGATGCCGCGGTGCCGGCTGGTGGAAGGCGACAAGGTGAGCGGCCATCGCCCCTCCGTCGACCGGTTGTTCCACTCGATCGCGCGTGTCGCGAGCCGCGATACGGTCGGCGTCATCCTCACCGGCATGGGCGCGGATGGTGCGGAAGGGTTGAAGGCGATGCGCGCCGCCGGCGCGCGCACCTTCGGCCAAGACCAGGAAAGCAGCGTCGTCTACGGCATGCCGCAGGTGGCCTGGCAGATCGGCGCGGTGGAAACGCAGCTGCCGCTGTCCCGCATCGCGTCGCGCGTCCTGTTGGAGTGCCGCGCATGAGCCCGCTGCCGCGCGCCGCCGACGGCCTCTTCCGGATCAACGTGCTCCAGGGCGAGACGCGGGTCTCCGACGATCCGGGCGCCGTGCTGACGACGGTGCTGGGCAGCTGCATCGCCGCCTGCCTCTATGATCCGATCGCCAAGGTCGGCGGCCTCAATCATTTCCTGCTCGCCGAACCGGGTGGCGTGGATACGGATCCGCAATCCATGCAGCGCTACGGCGTCTACGCGATGGAGGTCCTGATCAACGCGATGCTGGCGATGGGCGCCTTGCGCTCCAACCTGAAGGCGCGCCTGTACGGCGGCGCCAACATGCGCGACGGCTTTCGCGACATCGGATCCGCCAATGCGCAATTCGCCCGCCGATTCCTGCGCGACGAGCGGATCGCCCTGGTCGGAGAAGACGTCGGCGGCCATGGCGCGCGCCGCGTCGAGTTCCGTCCGACGCTGGGCCTCGCCCGCTGCCGCATCGCCAGCGAGCGTCCCGTCGAACCTGCTCCCATCCTCGTGCCCAAGCCTGCCGCGCCACGCGCCAGCACCGGCGACGTGGAATTCTTCTGATGACGACCGCATTTGCCAGCAAAGGACCCGCTGTGACCAGCACCATCATGACCGTGGACGATTCGCCGAGCATGCGGATGCTGCTGCGCGCCGCGCTCACCGATCTTGGCTATCAGGTTCTGGAGGCCGAGGATGGCGTACACGCATTGGAACGCCTGGACGGCGTCCAGCCCGACCTGCTCATCACCGATATCAACATGCCGCGCCTCGACGGCTTTGGCCTGATCGAGCGCGTGCGCGAACAGGACCGCCATCGCAACCTTCCGATCCTCGTGCTGACCACCGAAAGTTCCGACGAGAAGAAGCAGCGCGCGCGCAAAGCCGGGGCGACCGGCTGGATCGTCAAGCCCTTCCATCCCGAAAAGCTGGCCGCGGCGATCCGCCGCGTCCTGCACTGATCCGAACCTCGCAGCAAGGAGCCAATCATGCCCCGTCAGCTCATCACCTTTCAGATCGGCGACCAGGTCCTCGGCGTCGACATCATGGCGATCCGCGAAATCCGCGCATGGTCGCCCGCCACGCCGCTGCCCAACGTCCCGCCGCACGTGCGCGGCGTGGTCAACCTGCGCGGCGTGGTCCTTCCCGTGCTCGACCTTTCGCATCGGCTGGGCTGGGGCATGACCGATCCGTCGGCTCGCCACGTCATCATCGTCGTGCGGATCGGCGAGCAGTTGCAAGGGCTGATCGTCGATGCGGTTAACGACATCGTCACGGTTCCCGACGATGGTATGCAGCCGTTGCCGGACATCGGCGACACGCCCGCCGCCAGTTTCCTGGAAGGGTTGGCGACGATCGATCAGCGGCTGATCCTCATCCTCGCGCTCGAGCGCCTGGCCGAGGGCACCGCGGGTCTCGCCGAAGCCGCATAACGCTTTTCTCGTCTATCGTTTTCGCAAGGATTTGAAGTCATGGCCGCCGCCACCAAGGTTCTCGTCGTCGATGACTCGCTGACGATGCGCGCCCTTCTTTCCGGCGCGCTGGAGCGTATTCCCAATGTCGTCGTCGTCGGCTCCGCCGACGGTGCGGACGAGGCGCGGTCCATGGTCGAAAGCCTGCATCCCGACGTGATGACGCTGGACGTCGAGATGCCGGGCATGAGCGGCCTCGAATATCTGGCGGAGATCATGGAGAAGCGGCCAATGCCCGTGATCATGTTCTCCACCCGCACAGAGGCCGGGGCGGAGGCGTCGATCGAGGCCTTGCGCCTCGGCGCGATAGACTGTTTCCCGAAGCCCAAGGTCGCCGTCGCGGCGGAGTTCGACAAGATCCTCGCCAAGCTTGGCAAGCGGATCAAGGCGGCAAAGGGTGCCAACGTCCGCGGGGCTAGCAAGAAGAAAGCGCAGGCAGCAGCGCCGCTCGACTGGAACGGCCGCCTGCTGGCGATCGGGGGCGAAGCGGCAAGCACCAACGCCATGTTCGACCTCTTCTCGACCTTCCCGGCCAATTGTCCGCCGACCGTCGTCGTCCAGCATCTGGGCGGTGGTCTCGCCGCAACGCTGATCGACAAGATGTCGGCGGAAATCGCACCGCGGATCGTGCTGGCCGAGGATGGCATGACCGTCGAGCAGGGCGTGATCTATCTCGCCGCACCGGGCGATGCGCATGTCGTCGTCGACGGCTGGCCAACGGCCGCCTGCGCATGCTGCCGCGCGATCCGGTCGCCGGCGAGCGACCGTCGATCTCGATCCTGTTCGCCTCGGTCGCCAAGGCCTGCGGAACGGAAGCGATCGGCCTGCTGCTCGGCGCCGACGGCGAGGATGGCGATGCCGGCGTCCGCGCCTTGCAGGCCGGCGGCAGCTACAGCGTCATCCCGATGGAGAACCATGCGCTCGGCTTCACGTTGCAGCGCAAGCTGGCGACACAACCGGTGCCGATGGACCAATTGTCCGCCACCATTCTCAAGCTCTGTTCCCGGTGATCGCAAGCATGGCCCAGCGACTTCGCAGCGGCACGGGGGTTGAGCCAGCGCTCGCGCACGCGCTCGCCGACGGGATGGTGGAGCTGACCGGCCTGCTGTCGGATCTGGCGTACGACCTGGCGTCAGATCCGGACACGCTACGGCGCCATATGCACAGTCTGCAGGCCATCGATCGCATCACCCAGGCACAGCTTGCGATGGCGGATGTGCTGCGCTCCGACGCCAGCAGCGAAGCGCGGCTTGCCGCGATCACGCTGGAGGGACTGTCGCGCGACCTCGCCGCAAAACTCGACGTCTATCGCCTCCCCCCGCCCGCTGAGTGCGCCCAAGTACCCGACAGCGCTTGATTTCATCGTTTCCTTGCCTAATGCCATGCACGAGGGAGGACATGGACATGGGTATGAGCGAGCCTGGCCTGATGGGCGGATCGAGCAAGAATGCCATCGACAACGCAGCCGTACTCATGGCCGGCGCCGCGGACGGTGAGGATGCCCCGCTGATCGCCTTGGCGCGCAGCATCGTCGCGTCACGCCGCAAGCTGGGTGAACGTTTCGATCCGACGCTGTTCGCCAACCCCGGAATGGACATCCTGCTGTTCCTGTTCGCAGAGGGCGTGAACGGCGCGACCGTGACCACCAATGCGTGCTGCAGCGCCGCCGGCGTTCCGCGCACCACCGCGCTGCGCTGGATCAAGCTGTTGCAGGACCGCGGCCTGGTCGAAGGTAGCGATGACGCGACCGACCGCCGGGTCACCATGCTGGGCCTGACGCACCACGGACGAACCACGCTGCGGGAATGGCTCGTCGATATCATCTCCCTGCCGCTCGCCCGCAGCCAGACGCTCGACTGACATCGGGGCTTGGCGTGGGCGGCATCGCCCTCGCCACCCGCGACCGGCTGAAAGCGACCGGCCCTTTGCTTGCGGAGGGGCGGACGGTATCAGTTGCGAACGATCGGATGACGTGCGCGCAGCATGTCCGCGATGCGCTCCACTTCCCCCGTCGCCGCCGCCGTCCCGCTCGGCGTGACGGTCCAGTTGCAATGGGGGTGGGTTTCCACGGGGTAGAGCTTCACATCCCCGACCACGAGGCGCCAATGGCGCCGCGTACCGCCCGCCTCGCGCACGAGGGTGGACAGGAACAGGTCGTGAAGCTCGCCGCTGGTCATAGCCGCGCGACATAGGCGTTGCCGCCAGGATGTCACCCCGCCACGTGCCAAGCTGTTGACATCGGCTCGGCACGGCGGGTTGTGCGACGCCGCGTGAAGCGTCATCGCAGCGCGGTCATGATCGAAATCACGCATCGTCCATCCACCCGGGCCGGGTTGCTGCTCGGCATTGGTGCCTATGCTGCCTGGGGGCTGCTGCCGCTCTATTTCCACCTGCTGGACAACGTGCCGCCGATCCAGATGCTGTCACACCGGGTCGTCTGGTCGCTGATCCTGCTCGTCGCGATCGTCGGTCTGCTCGGCCGCGCGCGTCAGATACTGGGGGTGGCGCGCGGCCGAACGCTGCTCGCGCTGGCGGCCAGCGCCGCGCTGATCGCGGTGAACTGGTTCGTCTACATCTGGGCGGTCGACAATGCGCATCTGGTCGAGGCAAGCCTCGGCTATTTCATCAATCCGCTCGTCAACGTCGCGCTCGGGATGCTGGTTCTCGGCGAGCGTCTGGGCCGGTTGCAGGCGATGGCGATAGCCCTGGCGTCTGCGGGCGTCCTGATCCTCGCGTTCAGCGGGGGCGGTGCTATCTGGATCAGCCTCGTTCTGGCGCTGAGCTTCGGCTTCTATGGCCTAATCCGCAAGGTCGTGGCGATCGATGCGCTCGGCGGCCTGACGGTGGAGACCGCATTGCTCGCACCGCTCGCGCTCGCCGTTCTGCTCACGGCAGGGCATCATGGCAGCGGCGCCTTCGGCCATGGCGGTGCGACCGACTGGCTGCTGATCCTCGCGGGGCCGATCACCGCCGCGCCGCTGCTGATGTTCGCGGCAGGTGCGCGCCGGTTGCGCTATACGACGATGGGCCTCCTGCAATATATCGCCCCGACGCTGCAGTTCCTCGAGGCGGTACTGCTGTTCGACGAGCCTGTCCGGCCCGCGCAACTCGCGACGTTCGCACTGATCTGGAGTGCCTGCGCGCTTTACGCATGGAGCAGCGTCGCCGCCGCGCGGACGGCACGAGCCCGGTCCGCCTGAGAGCCTGATCCGCCGGTCTCGAAGCGGCGCCCGCCCCCGCCCGCTGAAGCGCGCAGACGCGAAGGGCGTCGCCGCCGGTGATCCAGCGTTGCTCGATCAGCCTTTATTCGGCGCGAAGCCGATAGCCGACGCCCAGTTCGTTCGCGATCACGCTGCCGACGGGTTGCGGCGCCTCCAGCTTCTGGCGCAGGTTGCGCACGACGATGCGCAGATATTCGATGCGCGGATCCTCGTCCCCACCCCAGGCGGCGGCGATGATCCGGTCATGCGTCACGACGCGGCCGACATGCCGCGCGAGCACGGCAAGGACATCATATTCCTTGCGCGTCAGATGCAGCTCCTCGCCGTCGCGCGTGACCAGGCGCCGGTCGAGATCGATCGTCAGCGCACCGGCACGTATCGTCTGCGGCGTCTGGCCCATGCCGCCCCGATGCCGTAGCGCGACACGCAGACGCGCAAGCAGCTCGTCGGTGTCGAACGGCTTGGTGACGTAATCCTCGGCGCCAAGGTCGAGCGCGGCGACCTTTTCCTCCGTTGCGTCGCGCGCGGAGACGACGAGCACGACGCGCCCGTCCTTTCCCCGCAGCAGCGGTACCAGCCCCAATCCGTCGCGATCGGGAAGACCGAGGTCGAGCAACACGGCATCGGGATGTTCGGCTGCCGCCAGCGCAAGCGCGTCCCGCCCGTCGCGCGCCTCGACCACCCGATACCCCGCCTGCGCCAGCGTGTTGTGGAGCAGCCGGCGGATCGCGACCTCGTCGTCGACGATCAGGACGGTGGCGGCCATGTCTACAATCCCTCCGGTGTCACGTCGCTGACGATCAGCGGATGCGGGAAGACCAGCGCGAATGCGGCTCCGGTTCCGTCATTGCGATTGCCCGCCTCGACGTCCATCCCCATCGCCTCCGCGAAGGCCTTGACGATGGCGAGGCCGAGGCCGGTACCGCCAACCGCGCGATCGGATCCTTCCAGCCGCCGGAAGGTCTCGAACACCTCCGATTCGCGTCCGGGCGGCAGGCCGGGACCATGGTCGAGCACCGCCAGGCGCAGCACGCCGTAACGATGCCGCCCCTCGATGACGATCGCCGTCCCGGGGTCGGCATAACGGCCCGCATTGTCGAGCAGGTTGAGCAGGCAGTGGTGGAGCAGCTGCGGATCCGCACGGACCAGCGGCAGGTCGGGTGGCACGTCGAGCCGCACCTCGTGCCCCTCCAGCGCCCGGCGCGCGTCGTGGGCGGCGCCCGTGACCGCATCGCCCAGGTCGATCGGCTCGACCCGCAGTTTGAGGGCGCCCGCCTCGACGCGGGCCATGTCGAGCAGATTGGCGACGAAGCGGTTCAGCCGCGCCGCTTCACCTTCGATCGTCGCGACGAGTTCGGCGCTTTCCTCGCGCGCGACGCCCTGACGCAACTGCGCGGCGGCGGCCATCACAGCGGTCAGTGGCGTGCGCAGGTCGTGGCTGACCGACGACAGCAGCGCCGCGCGAAGACGGTCACGCGTGCGCACGGCATCGACGTCGCGGATCTCCACCTCCAGCCGCAGCCGCTCGAGCACCAGCGCGGCCTGGTCGATCAGACCGGTGAGCAGCGGCAGGCGGTCCGCGCGTACCGGCTCGCCGCCGCTGTCGCTCGCAAGGCCGATCACCGCCAGGGTCCGTTCCCCCGCCTTGAGCGGCTGGAACAGCCATTCGGATGCGGCAAGGGTGGCAGAGCCCTTTCCCGCCGGAGCGCCGGTGTCGAAGGCCCAGTTCGCTGCGGCCATGTCCATCGTCTCGAGGCTGTAATCCGCATTGGTCGCCGCCGCGACGGCGAGACCGCCGCCCGACGCCGAAGTCAACAGGACCACCTGCACGTCGAACAGCCGCCGGATGTCGTCACAGATCACGCGTCCCGCTTCCGCCGGATCGTTGATCCCGCCCAGGCGGTGCAGGAATCCGGCGAGCGTCGCATTGGCGCGCGCGCTCGCCGCGGCGAGGTCGGCCTGCCCGCGGACGCGCGAGGTGAGCTGACTGGTGGCGATCGCCACGCCGAGCAGCACGAAGATCGAGACGACGTTTTCGGGATTGCTGACGCTGAGCGTGCCGACGGGGGGAAGGAAGAAGAAATTGTACGCGAGGCTGGAGGCGAGCCCGGCGAACAGGCCGGTACGCAGTCCGTAGAGGCTCGCCGCCGCCATGACCGGCAGAAGATAGAGCAAAGCGACATTGCCGAGATTGAGCACGTGGAACAGCGCGCTCGCCAGCAACGTCACGAGCGCCACGCCGCCCAAGGTCACCGCATAGCCGACGGGCGAGCCCCATGCGCCGCCCGTCCGCGCCGCCCGTTCGCGCCGCGGCGGCTCCCCCTCGACGGGCAGGACGTGGACGGTGACGCCCGGCGTCTCGCGCACGAGCTGATCGACGACGGACCCGTGCCGCAGTTCGAACCACCGCGACCGCTTCGATTTGCCGACGACGAGCTGCGTCGCGCGCGCGTCCGCCAGGAAGTCGCGGATCCCCTCCACGACGGTCGGGGCTGGCACTGTCGCGACCGCCGCGCCGAGCTGGGTGGCCAGCGTCATCGTCGCCGCCAGACGGCGATGCTGCGCCTCGCCGAACTGCGCGGTACGCGGCGTGTCGATGAACAGCGCGGTCCATGGCGCGTGCAGGGCGTCGGCGGCGCGCTTGGCCGCGCGGACCAGCTCGTCGGCACCCGGCAGTTCGCTGACCGCGACGACCAGCCGCTCGCCCCCCGCCCAGGTGCCGCCCACGCCGAGCGAGCGGACATGATCGAGCATCTGCGCGTCCACCGCCTGCGCCGCACGGCGCAGCGCGAGTTCGCGGAGGGCGGACAGATTGGATTTCGAGAAGAAATGCGCCAGCGCGCGGGTCGCCTCCTGCGGCAGGTAGACCTTGCCCGCCTTCAGGCGCTCGATCAGTTCGTCGGGCGGGATGTCGACGACCTCGATCTCCGCCGCTTCGAGAATGCGGTCGGGGACCGTCTCGCGCACGCGGACCCGCGTGAAGCTGGCGACGACGTCGTTGAGGCTTTCGACGTGCTGGATGTTGACGGTGGTGTAGACGTCGATGCCCGCCGCGAGCAATTCCTCGACATCCTGGTAGCGCTTGGGATGCCGGCTGCCCGGCGCGTTGGTGTGCGCGAGTTCGTCGACCAGGGCGAGGCGCGGTCCACGCGCGAGAACCGCATCGATATCCATCTCGTACAGCGTGCGCCCCTCGTAAGGGACGGCGCGGCGCGGCACGACCTCCTGCCCGCGCACCAGCGCCTCGGTCTCGACACGGCCGTGCGTCTCGACCACCGCCACGACGACGTCGACGCCGTCGCGCCGACGGGCGGCGCCTTCCGACAGCATCTCGAACGTCTTGCCGACGCCGGGCGCGGCGCCGAGAAATATCTTCAGGCGCCCGCGCCCTTCCTGCGCGGCCGCGCGCAGCAGGGCATCGGGATCGGGACGCGTGTCGTCCCCCGCCATCAGCGCGCCGCCATCATCATTGCGTCATCCGATCCAGCGCGCGGTTGAGCGCGAGCACGTTGACGTGCGGGTCGCCGAAAAGCGACTCCCCCGTGTTCGTCGCGATCAGGGCGGCGACCTTCGCGACCGGCAGCCCGCGCACGCGCGCGATCCGCGGCACCTGCGCCTCGGCGGCGGCGGGCGAGAGATCCGGATCCAGTCCGGAGCCGCTTGCGGTGACGAGGTCGGCCGGCATCGTGCCGACCACGCCTTCGCCACGACGCTTGGCGACATCCGCCTTGACGCGGTCGGCGAGCGCCTGGCTCGTCGGACCGTAGTTGGAGCCCGAGGAGGCGAGCCCGTCATATCCCTTGCCCGCGGCGGATGGGCGCGTCTGGAAATACCGGTCGGAGACGAACGCTTGTCCGACCACCGACGAACCGATCACCCGGCCTCCGGCATCGCGGACGAGGCTGCCATTGGCCTGGTCGGGAAAGATCGTCTGGCCGATGCCGGTCATGGCGAACGGATAGACCAGCCCGAGCAGGATCGCGAACAGGATCGTCATCGCGATCGCGGGCCGAAAGGCGGAAACGAGGTCTTGGTTCATAACTCTTCTCCTTCAGGTCCCTCCCTTTGGTGGGGAGGGGTCGGGGTGGGGGAGACATGGCCGCCGGTTGTTGCGGCGCTCGCCCCACCCCCATTCCCCTCCCCGAAGGGCAGGGGCTTCCGACGGTTACGCCAGACCCAGTCCGGTCACGGCGATATCGATGATCTTGATGCCGACGAACGGCGCGACGAGACCGCCCAGGCCATAGATCGCGAGGTTGCGCGCGAGCAGCGGCCCCGCCCCCATCGGCTTGTACGCCACGCCCTTCAGCGCCAGCGGCACGAGCAGCGGAATGATCAGCGCGTTGAAGATGATCGCGCTGAGGATCGCCGATTGCGGCGTCGCCAGTCCCATCACGTTGAGCACCCCCAGCCCCGGATAGAGCGCCACGAACATCGCCGGGATGATCGCGAAATATTTCGCCACGTCATTGGCTACCGAGAAGGTGGTGAGCGCGCCGCGGGTCATCAGCAACTGCTTGCCCAGGCCGACCACCTCGATCAGCTTGGTCGGATCGCTGTCGAGATCGACCATGTTGCCCGCCTCGCGCGCCGCCTGCGTGCCGGTGTTCATCGCCACGCCGACATCCGCCTGCGCCAGCGCGGGCGCGTCGTTGGTACCGTCGCCGCACATCGCGACGAGCTTGCCGCCCTGCTGCTCCTCGCGGATCAGCGCGAGCTTGTCCTCCGGCGTCGCCTGCGCGAGGAAGTCGTCGACGCCCGCCTCGGCCGCGATCGCGGCGGCAGTCAGCGGGTTGTCGCCGGTGATCATCACCGTGCGGATGCCCATGCGCCGCAATTCGCCGAATCGCTCGCGGATGCCGGCCTTGACGACGTCCTTGAGGAAGATCGCGCCGAGCAGCCGTCCGTCCTGCGCCACCGCCAGCGGCGTGCCGCCGGCGCGGGCGATCTCGTCGGTGATGCGCCGCAACTCGGTCGCCGCCGCCGTTTCGCCGAGCCCGGCATTGGCACGCAGGATCGAATCGACCGCGCCCTTCTGGATCAGCGAACCGCCGATCCGCACGCCGGAAATGCGCGTCTGTGCCGTGAACGGAATGATCTCCGCCTCCGCCGGCAGTTGCGCCGTCGTCACCCGGAACCTGTCGCGGGCGAGCGCTACGATCGAGCGTCCCTCCGGCGTCTCGTCGGCAAGGCTGGCGAGCAGCGCGGCCTCGGCCAGCTCGGCCTCGCCGGTGCCGCCGACGCAGCGGAACTCGCTCGCCTGCCGGTCGCCGATCGTGATGGTGCCCGTCTTGTCGAGCAGCAGCACGTCGACGTCGCCCGCCGCCTCCACCGCGCGGCCCGACTTGGCGAGCACGTTGAACCGCACCAGCCGATCCATGCCGGCGATGCCGATCGCCGACAGCAGGGCCGCGATCGTCGTCGGGATCAGCGTGATCAGCAGCGCCGCGAGGATCGCGACCGGGATGCTGCCGCCGGCGTATTTGGCGAAGGCGGGGATCGTGCCGACGGCGATCAGGAAGATGATCGTCAGGCCGACGAGCAGGATGGTCAGCGCGATCTCGTTGGGCGTCTTCTGCCGCTCGGCACCTTCGACCAGCGCGATCATGCGATCGAGGAAGCCCTGTCCGGGATTGACCGTGACGCGCACGCGGATCTCGTCGGAGATGACGCGCGTGCCGGCGGTCACGGCCGAGCGGTCGCCGCCCGCCTCGCGGATCACCGGCGCGCTTTCGCCGGTGATCGCCGCCTCGTTGACGCTGGCCACGCCCGCCACGACCTCGCCGTCGGACGGGATCAGGTCCCCGGTCTCGACGAGCACGACGTCGCCGATCCTCAACGCGCTCGCCGGTACGTCCTCGTGCTGGCGGCCGTCGCCCTTGAGCCGCTTGGCGGTCAGCTCCGCCTTGGTCGCGCGCAGCGACGCCGCCTGCGCCTTGCCGCGCCCTTCCGCGAGCGCCTCTGCGAAGGTGCCGAACAGCACCGTGAGCCACAGCCAGACGATCAGTTGCAGCTTGAACCCGATGCCCAGGCCGTCGTGCCCGACGACGAGCAACACGGTCAGCAGCATCGCGACGGCGGCGGTGACGAACATCACCGGATTGCGGATCAGCTCGCGGGGGGAGAGCTTCAGGAAACTCGCCTTGATCGCCGGGACCATCAGGTCGGCGGTGAACAGGCTCTTTGCTTGGGACTGTGCCACGTATCGGCGCTCCCGATCAGAAGAGTTGACCGCGGATCATCGCGAGATGATCGGCGATGGGACCGAGCGCGAGGCTCGGCAGGAAGGTGAGCCCGCCCAGCACCAGCACGATGCCGACGAGCAGGCCGACCCACAGGCCGCCGGTGGTCGGGAACGAGCCCGCCGAGGCCGGCGTGTGCTTCTTGGCGGCGAGGCTGCCGGCGATCGCGAGCATCGGCACGATGATGAAGAACCGGCCGACCCACATGGCGACGCCGAGCAGGCCGTCGTACCAGGGGGTGCTCGCGGTCAGGCCGGCGAAGGCGGAGCCGTTGTTCGCCACCGCGCTGGTGAACGCATAGAGGATTTCGCCGAAGCCGTGCGGCCCCTTGTTGAGCGGACCCGCCAGCCCCTGCGCGGTGACCGCCGACAGGGCCGTCATTCCCAGGATGAACAGCGGCAGCACCGCGATGGCAAGCACGGCGAGCTTGACCTCGCGCGCCTCGATCTTCTTGCCGACATATTCCGGCGTCCGCCCGACCATGAGGCCGGCGACGAACACGGCGAGGATGGCGAACAACAGGAAGCCGTAGATGCCTGCGCCGACGCCGCCGATGACGACTTCGCCGAGCTGCATGTTGAACAGCGGGATCAGGCCACCCAGCGCGGTGAAGCTGTCATGCATCGCATTGACCGCGCCGCACGAGGCCGCCGTGGTGACCGCCGCGAAGAGCGCGCTGGCCGCGACGCCGAAGCGCACTTCTTTGCCCTCCATGTTGACGCCCGGCACACCCAGATGGTGCAGCACGGGGTTGCCCGCCGCTTCCGCCCAATAGGCGACGCTGGCGCCCATCAGGAACAGGATCACCATCGCGGCCAGGATCGCCCAGCCCTGGCGGGTGTTGCCGACCGCCTTGCCGAAGCACCAGGTCAGGCCGAAGCCGATCAGGAAAATCGACAGCATCTGGACGAAATCGACCAGTGCGGTCGGATTTTCGAACGGATGCGCACTATTGGCGTTGAAGAAGCCGCCACCGTTGGTGCCGAGCATCTTGATCGCTTCCTGGCTGGCGACGGGCCCGAGCAGCAGCGACTGCTTGGCACCCTCCAGCGTCTGCACGTCGACGACGCCGCCCATCGTCTGCGGCACGCCGCTCGCGATCAGGAACACGGCATAGACGATCGACAGCGGCAGCAGCAGGTAGAGCGTGACCCGCGTCACATCCGCCCAGAAGTTGCCCAGGCTCCTGCTTTCGCGCCGTGCGAAGCCGCGGAAGAAGGCGAAGGCGAGCGCGATGCCCGTCGCCGCCGACAGGAAGTTGTGGATCGTCAGGCCGAACATCTGGCTGAGGTTCGACATGGTCGATTCGCCGGCATAGCTCTGCCAATTGGTGTTGGTAGTGAAGCTGATCGCCGTGTTGAACGCCAGGTGCGGCGACAGGCCGGCCAGCCCCTGCGGATTGCCGGGCAGCACGCCCTGCAGCCGCAGCACCGCATAGGTCAGCGCCATCAGCATGGCGTTGAACAGCAGCATGTGCAGCGCGTAACGGCGCCAGCCCTGCTGTTCGTCCGGATCGATACCGGCCAGTTTGTAGAAGCCGGTCTCGACCGGCCCCAGAACCACATGGAGCGGCGTGCGCCGCCCCTCGTAAAGCGCGAACAGCCACGCGCCGACCGGCTTGGTCAACGCGATCAGAATCGCGACGAAGCCCAGGATAAGGGCCCATCCCTGGAAGGTCATTCTCCCCTCCCCGTCAGAAACGTTCGGGGCGGATCAGCACCGCCACCAGATAGATGATGAGGCCGAGCGCGGTCAGCGCCGCCAGCCACAGGTCGATGGTCATGGCTATCGCCTCCTCAGGCCGCATCGCACAGCCGGGCGTAGGCGAGCGTCGCCGCCACCAGCCCGACCATGACGAGAATCCAGATCAGATCGTCCATGTCGCGATGCTCCGGTCAGAAGGCCGCGGTCAGCGACACGAGCAGGCGGCTGCCGGCGATCGAGCCGGTGCCGTCCTGCCCCTTGCTGAAGCTCGGCTGGAGGTAGGCGCTGCGATTGCGCGAAATGTCGGTGTCGACCCACGCGAGGCCCAGCGTCAGGTTGCGGTAGGTCGTGTCCGCACCCAGCGACCAGTCCCAATAGCTGCCGGTCGGCGTGACGGCGGTCGCGTTCGGACCCAGGCCGCTCTGCCCCCAGCTGTGGCCGACATGCGCCTTTGCGGTGAACGGCGTGCCGTGGATCGCATAAGCGCCGTCGCCCCACAGGTAGAGATTGTCGCCCTTCGCGCCGGGATGGTCGTACACGCCGGCCGCCGCGCTGGCGCCGTTATCGTACCATTTGCCGATCGCCTGCTGCTTGGGCGCATAGGCGACGCCGGCCAGCAGGGTCGCTGGGCCGACGCTGCCCGACAGCTTGGCATAGGGCTCGGCATAATCAGTCTTGTTGGCGCCGCCGGGGTAGACGTACCAGGTCAGGCCGACGTCGAGCATGCCCGTCGGCGAGACCTTGGTCTTGAAGCCGCCGATCAGATCGAGTTCCATGTTGGCGCCGCCGAACGTGCCCCAGCCCGCGAGGTTCGACGCCCAGGTACCGACATAGAGACCGCTTTCGTGCGCTACGGTGATGCCGGCCTGCACCGCGGGATGGTCGTCCGACTGCGACACGCCGCGGAACCGGTAATCCGAGACGATGGCCGCCGATCCGCTTACGGTAATCGGCGGCGGCGGCGGCGTGTCCGTCTGTGCCCGTGCCGCGACGGGCGCGGCGACCGAAAGGATGCAGGCGACGGGTAGGATAGCTTTCATTCTTGCCCCACGGGACGGCGCTCGCCGACCATCGGGGGCGCCTTTCAGGGCAGGCGATTAGGCACGCGGCGCATAGCAATTCGAGGCCGAAACCCCGGTATCGCATAGTGCCGGCATATAGTCGGCGTTCGGCTATACCGCGGCGTCGCGGATCGTCTCCATCGCCACGAAGGTCGATGTGTTCGCGACATGCGGCAGCGCGGAGATGCGTTCGCCCAGCACCTCGCGATATCGCCGGATGTCGGCGGTGCGCACCTTCAGCAGATAGTCGAAGCTGCTCGCGATCATGTGGCATTCCTCGACCTCCGGAATGCGCAGCACCGCGCGACGGAACTCGTCGAGCGCGGCCTCGCGCGTGTCGGAGAGCTTGACCTCCGTGAAGGCGATATGGTCGAGGCCGAGCCGCGCCGGATCGACCACCGCGCGAAAGCCGAGGATATAGCCGCGGGCGATCAGCCGCCGCATCCTGACCTGGCATGGCGTCTTCGACAGCCCGACGCGCTGCGCGAGCTCGGTGACGGAAATGCGGCCATCGTCACGCAAGACATCGATGATACGCCGATCGAACGAGTCCAAAGGACTGTCCAGGGCTGATTCGCTATCATTTTTGCCTGCCATGGCCCCTCACAACGATGCATACGGATCGTGAGGAAGCAGATAACGGTCTGATCGCCGGCGCGGAAGAGATTATGGGCGGATCATCTGAGAGGATCGATTCCCGCCATGACGACCCAGCCCTTCGCCGCTTTCGCGCCCGCCATCCGTCCGTCGACGCCGCTGCGCGACGCGATCACCGCGGCCTATCGCCGGCCGGAACCGGAATGCCTCGCGCCGCTGCTCGACGCCGCGACGCTGCCCGACGCGATCCGGCACGCCGCGACGGCGACCGCCACCGGCCTCGTCACCGCGCTGCGTGCCAAGCACAAGGGCACGGGCGTCGAGGGACTGGTCCAGGAATATGCCCTGTCCAGCCAGGAGGGCGTGGCGCTGATGTGCCTCGCCGAAGCGCTGCTGCGCATCCCGGACACCGCGACGCGCGACGCACTGATCCGCGACAAGATCGCGGGCGGCGACTGGCGAAGCCATGTCGGCGACGGTCGATCGCTGTTCGTCAACGCGGCGACCTGGGGGCTGGTCGTCACCGGCAAGCTGACCGGCAGCGTCAACGACAGCGGCCTTGGCGCGGCACTGACCCGCCTGATCGCCCGCGCCGGCGAGCCGGTGATCCGCCGCGGCGTCGACATGGCGATGCGGATGATGGGCGAGCAGTTCGTCACCGGCGAGACGATCGCCGAGGCGCTGAAGCGGGCCCGTCCGCTCGAGGCGCGGGGTTTCCGGTACAGCTACGACATGCTCGGCGAAGCGGCCACCACCGCGGCGGACGCGGATCGCTATTATGCCGACTATGAGAATGCGGTGCGGGCGATCGGCGAGGCTGCGGCGGGTCGGGGCATCTATGCCGGCCCGGGCATCTCGATCAAATTGTCCGCTCTCCATCCGCGTTACGTCCGCGCGCAGGCGGATCGCGTCATGGGCGAGCTGCTGCCGCGGGTGAAGGCGCTGGCCGTGCTGGCGAAGGGCTACGACATCGGCTTCAACATCGATGCGGAGGAAGCGGATCGGCTCGAACTGTCGCTCGACCTGCTGGAGAGCCTCGCGACCGATCCCGATCTGGCGGACTGGCACGGGCTCGGCTTCGTGGTCCAGGCCTATGGCAAGCGTTGTCCGTTCGTCATCGACTGGATCGTCGACCTGGCGCGGCGTTCCGACCGTCGCATCATGGTCCGCCTGGTCAAGGGCGCCTATTGGGACGCGGAGATCAAGCGGGCGCAGGTCGACGGCCTTGCCGACTTCCCGGTCTACACCCGCAAGATCCACACCGATGTCGCCTATGTCGCCTGCGCTCGCAAGTTGCTGGCGGCGAAGGACGCGGTCTTCCCGCAATTCGCGACCCACAATGCGCAGACGCTGGCCACCATCTACCACCTGGCGGGCGACGACTTCACCGTCGGCGACTACGAATTCCAGTGCCTGCACGGCATGGGTGAACCGCTTTACGACGAGGTGGTCGGCGCGGAGAAGCTGAACCGGCCGTGCCGCATCTACGCGCCGGTGGGCACGCACGAGACCTTGCTCGCCTATCTCGTCCGCCGCCTGCTCGAGAACGGCGCCAATTCCTCGTTCGTCAACCGCATCGCCGATCCCGAGGTTCCGATCGCCGACCTCGTCGCCGATCCGGTCGAAAGCGTGCGCGCGATGGCGGTGCCGGGCCAGAAGAACCCGCATATCGCGCTGCCCCGCGATCTCTACGGCACGCGCGTCAATTCCGCGGGGCTCGATCTCAGCGACGAGCGCACGCTGGCGATGCTGGCGGAGACGATGGCCGCCGCCGGTCCCTGGGAAGCGGGGGTCGACGGCACGCCGCGCGACGTCCTCAACCCCGCCGATCATCGCGACCGCGTCGGACTGGTCCGCGAACTGTCGCCCGAGCAGGCGCGCGCCGCCGCGCACGTCGCGGCAGCGGCCGCGCCGGGCTGGGCGGCGACGGCACCGAGCGCGCGTGCCGCGATCCTCGACCGCGCGGCAGACGCGATGCAGGCGCGCATGCCTGAACTGCTGGCGCTGCTCGTGCGCGAGGCGGGCAAGTCGCTGGCCAACGCGATCGCGGAAGTGCGCGAGGCGATCGATTTCCTGCGCTATTATGCCGAGCAGGCGCGGACCACATTGGGCGCGGGCCATATGCCGCTTGGTGTCGTCACCTGCATCAGCCCGTGGAATTTCCCGCTCGCGATCTTCATCGGCCAGGTCGCCGCGGCGCTGGTCGCCGGCAACGCCGTTCTCGCCAAGCCGGCGGAGGAGACGCCGCTGATCGCCGCGCAGGGCATCGACCTGCTGCACCAGGCGGGGGTACCGATCGACGTGCTGCAGTTCGTGCCCGGCGATGGTTCGATCGGCGCGGCGCTGGTCGCGGCGCCCGAAACCATGGCGGTGATGTTCACCGGCTCCACCGAAGTCGCGCGCCTGATCCAGAAGGAGCTCGCCAGGCGCCTGTCGCCCGCCGGCACGCCGATCCCGCTGATCGCGGAGACCGGCGGCCAGAATGCGATGATCGTCGATTCCTCCGCGCTCGCCGAGCAGGTGGTGGCGGACGTCATCGCCTCTGCCTTCGACAGCGCCGGCCAGCGCTGCTCGGCGTTGCGCGTGCTGTGCCTGCAGGAAGAGGTCGCCGACCGGACGCTGGCGATGGTCAAGGGCGCGCTGCACGAGCTGTCGATCGGCCGCACCGACGCGCTGAAGACCGACATCGGCCCCGTCATCACCGCCGAGGCGCAGACGAACATCGAGGCGCATATCGCCGCGATGCGCGCATCCGGCCACCACGTCGAGCAGCTCCCGCTCGCCGGCGACACCGCGCACGGCACGTTCGTCGCGCCGACGATCATCGAGCTTGGCGACATCGGCGAGTTGAAGCGCGAGGTCTTCGGGCCGGTGCTCCACGTCGTCCGCTTCCGCCGTGCCGAGCTCGACCGGCTGATCGATCGGATCAACGCGACGGGCTACGGCCTCACCTTTGGCCTGCACACGCGCCTCGACGAAACGATCGCGCACGTCACCAGCCGGGTGAAGGCAGGCAATCTCTACATCAACCGCAACGTGATCGGCGCGGTGGTCGGCGTGCAGCCGTTCGGCGGACGCGGATTGTCCGGCACGGGACCGAAGGCGGGTGGACCGCTCTACCTGGGCCGCCTGGTCGCGGGAGCGCCGCTGCCGCCGCCCATCGCGAGCGACCATGCCGATCCCGCGGCGCGCGACTTCGCCGTGTGGCTGGAGGAGCGCGGCGATGTCGCGGGCGCACGGCAGGTCCGCGACGCAATCGCCGCGTCGCTGCTCGGGGCCCAGACGGAGCTGGAAGGACCCGTGGGCGAGACCAACGTCTATGCGCTGCATCCGCGCGGCCGGGTGCTGCTGATGCCCCAGACCCGCGCGGGTCTGGTCGAGCAGCTCGGCGCGGCCCTGGCGGGCGGCAACGACCCGGTGGTCGTCGCCGAAGACGACCTGCGCTCGGCGCTGCAGCCGTTGCCCGACAGCGTCGCCCACCGGCTGCGCTGGTCGCGCGACTGGCGGCGCGAAAGCGCCTATGCCGGCGCGCTGATCGAGGGCGACGCCGCCACCGTCGCCGAGGCGCTGGCGGCACTGGCGGAGCTTCCCGGGCCGATCGTGCTGCCGCAGGCGTCCGGCGCGGGCTATCGCCTCGACTGGCTGGTCGAGGAGGTGTCGACGTCGATCAACACCACCGCGGCGGGCGGCAACGCCAGCCTGATGGTCCTGCCGACCAGCTGATCGTTCAGACCGGTATCGCGGCGGCCGCGATCGCGCCGCCGCGAACGGTACACCAGGCCAGGCTGCCGCCTTCCGCCGAGGCGGCCGCGAAGGCCAAGCCGCCGAGCGCGCGTGTCTCGATCGCCTCCGCCGCGATGCGCGACGCGATGCCGAGGCGCTTGGCGTGCGCCTCCTTCGTCACCCAGCGGGCAAGCGCCTGATCTTCGCGCATCGCCACCCGTTCGGCGATGGTGAAGGCATCGGGCGGCGGGGGCGGCGCATCCAGCGGTTCGACGTCGACGCCGATCCCGATCCGCGCCACCCCGATCAGCGCGAGCGGCCAGCGGCCGGCGACGCTGACATGCCAGCCGTCGGGTGCGATGACGATCGGCGCGCCGGCCTCGTTCCGCGCGATGCGCACCAGATCCGGGTGTACCCCGGCCATCCGTGCGATCAGCGCCTTGGCCAGCCGCCGCCGGAGCGCACGCATCGCCGCCTGCGGCCGGTCCGCCAGGTCGGCGAGATCCTGCGCCGACACGGCCGCGCGCCTGGCGTCCGCCGCCGTTTGCGCGTCGTCCAGCCGCAGCAACCACGCCACCGGCCCGTGCCCCGCCGGGATCGCCGCGAGCGGCCCGGTCGCCCAGGCGGGCTCCGTCATCCGTTGCGGACGAGTCGTGCGGGCGAACCCTCCCACGACGTGCCCGGCGGCAACGTCTCTCCCTTCATCACCACCGACAGATCGCCGAGCTGCGCGTCTTCGCCGATCTCGGCATCGTAGAGGACGATCGCATAGGACCCGATCGTCGCCCGGTCGCGCACGCTGACCCCGCTCACCTTCATCACGCGATCCTCGAACAGGTGCGTCTGCAACCCGGCGAAATCGTTGAGCGCGACATCGTCGCCGATATCGACCAGATCGTGTTCGGTGACGTCGGTAGTGTCCATGTAGCAGCGCTTGCCGATCCGGCATCCCAGCAGTCGCAGATAGGCGGGCAGCCACGGTGTGCCGCGCAACGGCTCCAGCAGGTTCGGCACGGCAAGATTCTCGTAGGTCGCGGTGACCAGCTCCGTCCGCCACACGAAGGTGCTCCACAGGGGCGCGGTCGTCTGGCGATAGCGGCCGACCACCAGCCACTTGAGCAGCACCACGGACAGGCCGCACGCCAGCGCGAAGCCGATGTAGAGGAACGGAAAGGTCAGCGGCACCAGCCAGGCGCCGTTGCCCAGGTCGTCGATCGTCCCGACCGCCGACAGCAACAGGCTGAAGAAGGCGAGGAACAGCGTCAGCGACAGGGTGACGCGGACATATTCGATGCCGAGGCGCGTCGCGACCAGCCGGCGCCCCGGATTGAAGCGCGCGCCTTCGTCGAACAGCCCGACCGTCTGCCGGACCGGCAGCGAGATCGGCGGCGAGCCGAACCAGGTGCCGTCCGGCTTCTCGGCGCCGCCGTCCGCGGGAGGTTTGGAGAGCACGCCGATCAGCACGCCGTCGCCGACACTGGCCCCCGTCGGCAGCAACGCGGAATTGCCGATGAAGCTGCGTCGACCGATGCGGGTATGGGCAAGCCGGATCGCGCCGGGCTCGACGCGCGCCGCCCCGAACAGCACCGCATCCGCGATGAAGCTTTCCGCGCCGATGTCGACGAGATCCGGGACGATCGCCGCCGCGGTCGATATCTCGGCGCGCTTGCCGACCTTCACGCCCAGCGCGCGATACCAGGGCACGACATAGAGCGTCGCATAGATCGGATGCAGCAGGCGCAGCGCCAGGTCGTTGACCTGCTGCACGAACCAGAAGCGCACGTAGAACCAGCTGTGGATGGGGTAGCGACCCGGCCGCACCCGTCCGAGGAACAGCCGTTTCGCCGCCACCGTCAGCACGCACATCAGGATGACGTAGGTGATGGCAAGCGCGGGTGCGAGCAGCAAATAGGTGTAGCTCTCGCTGCGCCAGTCGAGCTCGATGAGCGTGACGAGGCCCGGCGCGATCGGGAGGATCGCGACCAGCGGCAGCAGCAAGGCGCCCAGCGCGAGCGCGAGGCCGACGGCGAGGCGGCGCGTACCGCTGGCCGGCGGCGCCGCCTGCGTGGCGACCATCCCGTGCGAGGTCGCGGGCGAACCGCTCCAGCACTCGCCCGCCGGCACCTGCGTCCCTACCGGCAGCGCGGACAGATCCTCCAGCTGGGCTCCCGCACCGATCGCGCAGTCGCGTCCGACCACGGCCATCGATCCCACGAACGCACGATCGCCGATGCGCGCGGTGCCGAGGCGGAGCAGCCCCCGCTCGACGGAGGTCGTGGCGAGCATCGCATAGTCGCTGACGATCGCGCCCTCGCCGATCGTCACCAGATCGGCCGCGTCGATGTTGCCGCGGCCGATGAACGCATCCTTGCCCACCTTCGCGCCCAGCAGCCGGTAATAGGCGCGGATCATCGGCGTACCCGCAAGATAGGGCGTCGCGATCACCTCCGAGAAGCGGCGCACGAACCACCAGCGCAGGTAAT
Organism: Sphingomonas beigongshangi; assembly: GCF_016820445.1. Lineage (GTDB taxonomy): Bacteria > Pseudomonadota > Alphaproteobacteria > Sphingomonadales > Sphingomonadaceae > Sphingomonas > Sphingomonas beigongshangi. The sequence goes on along the minus strand of NZ_JADHDT010000002.1, from coordinate 485,312 downwards.
AGCTGCCCCACAGCGGATAGTCGCCCGCGCGGAAGCGGCCGATCACCAGCCATTTGATCAGGATGGAGGCGAGCATCGCCAGCGGGGGGATGAAGACGAAGCTGAAGCCGCTGAGCAGCAGTGCCGGCACGCGGTCGACCTGATCGGCGAGGCGCGTATAGGCGATATAGGGGAAGAACCACTGCAATCCGGCCACCGCATAAATGGGCAGCAGCAGCAGCGTCTGCGCGGCGTAGCAGAGCCACCGCTTCGCATCGGCGATGCGGTGGAACGGTTCCTCGGGGGCGGCGGCGGCCAGGCCGTTACCGTCCAGCCGCGCGGCGAGCGCGCGGATCGTCGGGGCCGCGTACAGGTCCTGGATGGACACGCCGGCAAGTCCGGGTGCCTTGCGGATCGCGGAGACGAGCCGCGCTGCCTTGAGTGAATGGCCGCCCAGATCCTCGAACAGATCGTCGGTCACGCCGACCTTCTGCGGCGCGAAGGCCTCCGCCCAGATCGCCTGGAGCGTCTCCTCCAGCGGCGTCGCGGGCGCGACGGCCTCGCGCGTCTCGTCGGCGACGACGACCGGGCGCACCAGCGCCTTGCGATCCACCTTGCCCGAGGCGGGCAGCGTCGGCAGCGCATCGAGGCGCTGATAGGCAGCGGGGCGCATGTAGACGGGCAGCCGGTCGCGCACGCGGGCGCGGACCGCGTCCATGTCGATCGTCGCGTCGCCACGCGCGACGAGGAAGGCGGCCAGGAATTCCGCGCCGTCCTCGTCCTTGAACAGATGCACGACCGCCTGCGCCACGGCGGGATCGTCGGCGATCACCGCCTCGATCTCGCCCAGCTCGACGCGGAACCCGCGGATCTTCACCTGCGTGTCGATGCGGCCGATGAAGTCGATGTCGCCGACGGCATCCAGCCGCACGAGGTCGCCCGAACGATAGACCAGCGCGGACTTGCCGTCGGGTCCGGCGAAGGGCGTCGTCACGAACTTGTCGGCGGTGAGGTCGGGCCGGTTGACGTAGCCCGCGCCGACGCCGGGGCCGCCGATGACCAGTTCGCCCTCCGTCCCCGCGTCGACCGGCCACAGCTTTTCGTCGACGATCCACGCGGTATAGCCGGGCAGCGGCCGGCCGATGGTGACGCGGCGCCCCGGTTGCACCTCGGTCCAGGTCGCCGTCACCGTCGTTTCGGTCGGCCCATAGGTGTTGAGCATCCGCAGGCCCGGCCGCGACCAGCGATCGACGAGGTCGGGCGGACAGGCCTCGCCCCCGAGGTTGAGCAGGCGCAGCGAGGGCATCGGCGTCTCGACCAGCGTCAGCAGCGACGGCACGACGTGCCAGATCGTCACGCCCTCGCGCGCCAGCACCTCCGCCATGTCGGGCCCCGCCTTGGCGAGCGCCTCGTCCGCGACGAGCAGTTCGGCACCGACGAAGAAGGCGCTCCACATCGTCTCCACCGACATGTCGAACGCCAGGCTGAAGCCGCCGAAAACCTTGTCGCTTTCCTCCAGCGCCAGGATCGCACTTTCGGACCGTACCAGGTGGCAGGCATTGGCCTGGGTGATCATCACGCCCTTCGGCCGGCCCGTCGTGCCGGAGGTGTAGATGATATAGGCGAGGTCGCCGGGCTCCGCGCCGGTGTCGGCGCGCGTCAGCGGCGTCGCGTCGAGCGCGGCGAGATCGCCTAGCGTCTCGTCGACGACGAGCGTTCGCCGCGGCATCGCGCCTGCCCGGTCGCTGTCCGTGACGATCAGCGCGGCGTCGCTGTCCTCGGCGATGAAATCGATGCGATCCTGCGGATAGGTCCAGTCGACGGGAACGTAACAGGCGCCCGCCCATAGCGTACCCAGGATCGCCATATACTGGTCGAGCCCGCGCGGCAGGCAGATGACCACGCGGTCGCCACGGCCGACGCCGAGGGCACGCAGCTGTCGTGCGAAGCGCACCGCCCGGTCGCGCAACTCGACATAGCTGAGCGCCGTCCGCCGCTCGCTCTCGGGATCGTCGACGAGCATCCGCGTCGCGCAGTTGCGTGCGAACCGCCGGACGGCCGCCTCGAAAAGCTCCTGCAGAAGCTCGTCGCGCGCATAAGGCTCCTCCTCGCGCAACGCGGCGAGCGGCGCGATCGGCGCGAACACGGTCGGATGATCGGTGTTGATCACGGGCGCCGGCGCATCCTCGAACCTGTCACTCATCGATACGCCTCGTCCATCACCGGCTGCCCTCGGCGGCAACCCTTCACTCGATCCTCCTACAGGAACAAACGACGCCTGGATCAAGCTCCGATCCGACGCGAATGTCCGAAATCGGTCGCCTCGCGGCTTGCGCGTGCGACACGGGGTCGCCGCCGTCCTCTCTGGCTGGCCCCCGATCGGACCCGCCATTTGCCGCGTTGACACCTGGGCCACCGGCGCAAATAGCTGGTGTCAAAGCGAAACGACGGGAATTTCGGGATGAGGATGATGCAATGGGCGGCCGGCCTGGCGCTGGCGACGGCGGCCCCGGCGCTGGCGCAGCAGGGACCGGTGGTGCGCGTCGACAGCGGTCGGTTGCAGGGGCTCCGCGAGACCAGCCAGACCGGCGACGGTGCCGGCGACATCGCGATCTTCCGCGGCGTGCCCTTCGCCGCCGCGCCGGTGGGCGCACGACGCTGGCAGCCACCCGCGCCCGTGCCGCACTGGTCCGGCATCCGCCAGGCGACGCAGTTCGGCGCCCGCTGCATGCAGCAACCGCTGTTTGCCGACATGATGTTCCGGTCGCCCGGCGTCAGCGAGGATTGCCTCTTCCTCAACGTCTGGACACCCGCGCGGCTCGGCCGGCAGCCGGCGGCCAAGCTTCCGGTGCTCGTCTATATCTATGGCGGCGGCTTCATGGCGGGCGATGGCTCCGAGAAGCGCTACGACGGCGCGGCTCTGGCACGGCGGGGCATCGTCGTCGTCACGCTGAACTACCGGCTCGGTGTCTTTGGATGGCTTGCCCATCCGGCGCTGACCGCCGAATCGCCGCGGCATGCCTCGGGCAATTACGGCTTGCTCGATCAGGTGGCGGCGCTCTCCTGGGTACGTCGCAACGTCGCCGCCTTCGGCGGCGATCCGGATCGTATCACGATCGGCGGCGAATCGGCGGGGTCGATGTCGGTCAGCGCGCTGATGGTGTCGCCCTTGTCGCGCGGATCGATCGCAGGCGCGATCGGCGAGAGCGGCGCCGTGATGCACCGCCTGAGCCCTGTTTCCCTCGCGCAGGCGGAAGCGCAGGGCGCGGCGTTCGGCGTGGCCGCGGGTATCCCGCAGTCGAACGCCCCGGCGACCGCGGCGGCGATGCGGGCGCTGTCCGCCGACCGGCTGCTGGCCGCGCAGGGCGCCGCCCGTGACCTGATGCTGCGCCCCGTCATCGACGGCTATGCGCTGACCGAGGCGCCGGAGGCGACCTTTGCCGCGGGGCGCGCGGCGCGCGTGCCGCTGCTGGTCGGGACCAACTCGCAGGAGGCAGGGGCCGCCGCGCTGCTCGGCGCCGCCACGCCATCGGTGTCGACCTATCGCACGGCGCTTGCGGCGCGGTTCGGCGCACAGGCGGATGCGGTCTTCGCGCTCTATCCCGCCGCGTCGGACGCGGATGTCGTCCCTGCCGCCACCGCGCTGGCGAGCGACGCCTTCCTCGCGCTGCCGACGTGGATGTGGTTCGACCTGAGCCGTCGCACCGGCGCGCCGACCTATCTCTATCATTATGCCCATGTCCGGCCGCGTGCGCTCGCCGATACGTCCGGCGCGCCGCCGGCGTGGGGCGCGGTGCACAGCGCGGAAATCGAATATGCGCTCGGCAATCTCGACGTGAACCCGCTCTACGCCTGGACCGACGCCGACCGGCGGGTATCGGCGACGATGAGCGGCTATTTCGCCGATTTCATCAAGACGGGCGATCCCAATGGCCCCGGCCTGCCGCATTGGCCCGCCGCCACCGCCGATACGGCCGCCATCACGCGCCAGGTGATCGACGTCGACACGCACAGCCAGCCGTTCGTCGAGCAGCGCCGCTACGTCGCCGCGACGCCGCTCCTGCTCGGGATGAAATGACGCCTCAGCTCAGACCATAGCGCTTCGCACGGTCCGCCAGGCGCCGATCGAGTGCGAGCGCGGCATCGCGATCGCGATCGGCGTCCGCCGTCCGGCCCTGCCGCCGCTCGGCCAGGGAGCGGATGTACAGCGACCAGGCGAGTTTGGGATTGAGCGCCAGTGCAGCGGTGAGGTCGGCGATCGCCGCCGCGTCGTCGCCGCGTCGGAACGCGAGGAGCCCGCGGGAGTCGAGATAGCTCGCATTGCCCTTCACCGCGCGCACGGCCGCGTCGCAGTCGCCCCGCGCCTTGTCGAGATCCTTGTTGGCCAGCGCGCGCGCCCAGCACCGTCCGTTCTGCGCGACGCTGCGCTGGCTGTCGTCGTGGTGCGTCGCCAGCCATATGTCATATTGGCCGATGGCGGCGTCGAACGCGTCCGCGCCGGAATAAAGCTGCGCGACGTGCAGCCGCTCCATATCCTCGCGCGGCATCGCGGCGCTCAGCGCGTCGAGATCGGCGATCGCGCCTTCCGGGTTGCCGGCACGCAGCCGCACCTCCGCGCGCAGCAGGCGCGCGCGCCGATCCGCCGGGTCGAGCGTCAGCACGGTGTTGAGGTCGTCCATCGCGAGGACCGGGCGCCGCGCTGCCAGATAGGCCAGTGCCCGCTGCAGCGGGAAGCGAGGATCCTTCGGCGCAAGCGCCATGGCATGCGAATAGGCCTCGATCGCGCCGGGCAGGTCGCGTTGCGTCTGCGCCATCGCGCCGCGGCGGCTATACCCCTCGGCATCGGCCGGTTCGGCCCCCTCGGTCGCGCCACCCTGCACCGCGATGTTCGTCGTCGCGTCGACACGCGTGCCCGTGCTGAACAACCTGCCGCCGGTATAGGTGAAGTACATCCGGTGCTGCGCGTTGGAGACATAGATACGGTGCGACACGAAATAGTCGGCGCCGAGCAGCATGTCGGTGTCGAGCGGTCCGAGGTCCGCCATGCGCAGCCGCACGTTGTGCAATTCCTCGTCGCCGATCTTGAGCAGCTTGAAATGTCCGATCCAGCCCTGGACGACACGGCTGCCGAGGCCCGATTCCCAGCCCGCCTTCTCGACGCCCGGATCACCCGGATGGACCCCGGCTCGCGCAGCCGCGCGCAGGGTCAACACCGTCTGCGGCGCCCCGGTATCGAACGTCGCCCGCAGCTTCGCGCCATCCAGTTCGATAGCGCCGACGGTGTGGTTGCGCGCTTCCTCCTTGCTCTCGATCGGCAGCATGAAGAACGGTTTGCCCGCCGACCAATAGGCCAACGCCGTCTTGCTGCAGCCCTGCGGCCGGAAAAGGCGCACCGCGCCGCCGGGCAGGTCATATTCGACGTCGGCCAGACCCAGCACATTCTGTCCGATCAGCCCGGTCTGACCGATGTCGCTGCCGCTGACGACGAATTCGACGTTCGGGATGTCCACGCCGGCCAGCCCGAAGTGGCGGACGGTCGCGACGCTCGCCTCGCTGCTGCCGCCGATGCCGTTGACGCGCAGGCCGGGATAGGCGCGCTGTGGCAGGCTCAGGCTCTTCGCGACGGGCGGCGAGATGTTGCTGAAGAAGGCGCCGCTGTCGACGATGAAGGGGGCGGGCTTTCCGTTGATCGTCGTCTGGACGACCGGTCGCAGGCCCTGCATCGTCACCGCCAGTTCGGCGATCTTCCCGATCTTGCAGTTTTCCGCCGCAGCGGGATGTGCGGCGATCGTCGCCACGATGCTGGCGACCGCCGCCACCACCTTCGCCCGCGCGCCGCCCGTTCGTTTCGCCACCGCTCGTCCCCCATGATGGCCCTGGCCGGGCCGGCCGCGGTTCGCGGCGCAGGCGACGCTAGCCCGGGAAGCTGACAATGCGCTTACGACGCGCGGGAATTTTCTCCGATCGCTGCCTCTGCGCGCGCATGCGCGTCATCGAGCGCCGCGCGCAGCCGGTCGACGTCCGTCGCGGCGAGGTCGAAGCGCAGCTCGTGCATCTCCATGCCCGACCGATACCCTTCCGGCCAGATCGCCGTCCGCTCGAATCCGCAGGCGAGGAAAAACGGCGCCACCATCGGCGAGGTATCGACGGTGACATAGCGCGTCGGCGGTTCGGCATGCTCCGCGACGTGCAGCAGCCGCGCGAGCAGCAGCAACCGGCCGAGGCCGGCGCCATGATAGCGCCGGTCCGCCATGCCCCAATAGAGCAGCGCCTTGTTGTAATGATCCCAGATCTCGTAACCGCCGAAGGCCGCGACCTGCGCCCCCACGGTGACGACGAACGCCGGACCATCGGGCTCGTCCAGCGTCTCGGCGAGCCAGCCGCGATCGCCCGCGCCGAAATAGTGCGCCGCGTTGCCGTCGAAGATAGCCAGCACTGCCGCGCGATCGTCCGGCCGGTAGGGCCGCACCGCCACACGCATCCTTGTGCCCTTTTCCAAGCTCATCCCGTCACCTTGCCCGGCATCAAGCGTCCCGGGTCGCGCGTGTCGCCCCCCGCCGCGCCTTCGAGGCGGCGCACCGCATCACCGACGAAAAGGGCAGGACGTGACCGCCCTGCCCCTTCGCCGTTCCGGCGCGCCCGTCCGCTAAGGCTATGCGCACGGTGCACGGGACGGGGGTTCGCCGGCTTACTTGCCGCGCAGCGTGTTGATCAGCGCGATCCCGAGCACGCCGCCCAGAGCCGCAGCGGCGAACGGACGCTCGCGGGCGAACTGGCGGACGTAATCGATCGCCGGACGCACCGCGTCCTTCGCCTCGCCATAGGCCTTCTGCGCCGTACCGCTCAGCTGGTCGGCCTTGCCCTCGGCGCGCAGGCCCTGATCGCCCGTCGCCTCGCCGAGGCCATCCTTGATCTTGCCGCCCAGGTTGGTCGCGGCGCCGGTCAGCGTATCCGTGTTCATCGCTCGTCTCCCTTGTTGCGATCCGAGGCAACGACGACTGTCCCGCCGTTGCCGAGAGCCTCCGGGATGCAACGAGGCATCGCGCGGGGGGTCGGGGGCTGGAAACGCACCGGAAGCGTTCGGGTTGCCGCGCCTCGCCCCCCATGCGCGGCCGCATGCCGCGACGCGCGCGTCATGGCGATCTATGTCGTGCATCACGCCGCGGCCGCCCGATATCGAAGGACGCGTCGGTGCGGCGATAGCCCGCAGCACGATCCGGGAAGCGCTTTTCGGCAGCGCGCGCCCGGCGTGCCGCCGGACGGCAGGAACCGGGGGAAAGCCGACTACCCATTTCCTTGGGCACAAGCCGGCGCTGTCGCGGTCCCGCATGGACAAGCTAATCTTGTCCGCACGCTAGGCCATGCTGCTTGGCGGCACCGCGCCTCCGCTGGCACCTGCTGGAGCATGATCAACGCCCTACCCTCCGCCCGGTCCGCGTCACGGCGCTTCCCGGTGCCGCGACTGCCGGTTGCCGCCCGCATCCTCATCGGCCTCGTCGCCGGCCTCGCCGCCGGCTATTGCGCCGGACCGGAAAACGCCGCCCTTCCGGCTTTCGGGACGATCGGCGGCCTGTGGCTCGATGCCTTGCGCATGCCCATCATCCCGCTGGTCTTCGCGCTGGTCATCACCGGCCTCGGCGGCGGAACCGACGTTGACGGATCGACGCGCTCGGCCCGTCGCGCGATCGTCGCCTTTGCGTGTTTCCTGCTCGCGTCCGCCGTCTTCGGCGTCTCGTTCGGGGCGGCGATGTTCAGCGACTGGCAGGTCGCGGGCCTCGACGCCGTGCGTGGCGGCACCGAAAAGCTGCCGCCCCTGCCCCCGCTGGGCGACACGTTGCGCGCGCTCGTGCCGGTCAACCCGATCGGGTCGGCCGCGAGCGGTGCGATCGTACCCGTGGTGCTCTTCGCGCTGATATTCGCCGTCGCGCTACGCCGCATCGATCGCCCGCGCGCCGCGGCGATCACCGAGCTGTTCAGGGGCGTCGCGGACACGCTGCTCGTGATCATCGGGTGGGTGCTATTGCTTGCGCCGATCGGCGTCTTCGCCCTCGCCTTCGACGTCGCGGCGCGGAGCGGGCTGGCGGTCGGCGCCTTGTTGGCCTGGTACGTGCTGGCGCGGATCATCGGCGGCATCGCGCTGGCCGCCGCCTTCGTCGCGCTGGTGGGGGTGTTCGGGCGGACGCCGCTGCGCGCGTTCCTGCGCGCCGCGCTGCCCGCGCAATCGGTCGCCTTCAGCACCCAATCGTCGCTGGCATCCCTGCCGGCGATGCTGCAAGCCTCGCGCACGCTCGGCCTGCCGGAGCGACAGGTCGGCACCGTGCTCCCGCTTGCCGTCGCGCTGTTCCGCATCAGCGCGCCGACCGCCATCAGCCTCGCCGTGCTGGCGCTCGCGCGTCTGAACGGCATCGATCTCGGTCTTCCCCAGATCATGCTCGTGGCGATACTCGCCGTGCTCAACAATCTGGTGATCGCTGGCCTGCCGAACCAGATCAGCTTCTTCGCGGCCTATGCGCCTGTCGCGCTGGCGGTCGGCGTCCCGATCGACCTCCTGCCGCTGTTTCTGGCCGTCGACACGATCCCCGATATGTTCGCGACGAGCGCGAACGTCACCGCCGATCTCGCGCTCGCGACGCTGCTGACCGAGCGCAGCGCCGCCGCAGACGAGGACTTGGCGCCGTAGCGCGACGGCGGGCGCGGGCGGCGCACCCTTCGCGCGGCAGGCCGTCCGACACGCGTTTCGCCGGGCGGAAAGGGGATCACTCAGCTTGCAGGGGCCGTGGCATATCAAATTCCACAGCCACCGCGCGACAGAAACAGAAGCTGGGAACGCAACCGCATTGCCGCCAGCGGAGCCCGTCAGGGCGGATATGTGGCGGAGACGGAGGGATTCGAACCCTCGGTACGGTTTCCCGTACGACGCTTTAGCAAAGCGTTGGTTTCAGCCACTCACCCACGTCTCCGGCTGCGGCAGGATCGCGGCTATAGCGGCGGTCCGCCGGGGGATCAACCGGGCTCGTTGCGGCAACAGGACGCAAATTCGCCCCTAGCCGAGGCTTCGTTCATTGCCCCGCAAGCGCGCCGGTGGTTTACCGTGCGCGTGACGGGGTCTGACGAGGGGCAAATGACATGAAGCGCGTGATCGGCTTTTCTGCGCTGGCGGCGCTTCTTGCCAGCGGTGCCTCGGCCCAGGTGGCGACCATCGACCCCAATCGTGCGATCGACGGCGATCTCGCGACCAGCGCGCCGCCCGCCCGCCAGTCGGCCCGCCCGGTCCGCCCCTCCCCTGCGCCGGACACTGCGACTTCCGCGCAGCCGCAGCCCGGCTTCGACGATTCGGCGCCCGCCGCCCCCCCGCCGCCCGTCGATCCCGCGACCGCCCAGCAACAGGCGCGCGCCGAGGCGACACAGCGTGCGGATACGACGTACGAACGCGAAGACCTGCTGGCGGCCGGCGAGGGCGTGTTCGGCAAGGGCGCCGCGGGCCTGGCCGGCATCCTCGAGAAGGTCCTCAAGGAACAGGGGCGACCCAACGCCTATATCGCGGGGCGCGAGGCGGCCGGGGCCTTCGTCGTCGGCCTTCGCTACGGCTCGGGGATCATGTCGCACAAGGTGGAAGGGCAGATGCCCGTCTACTGGACGGGGCCGTCCGTCGGGTTCGACGTCGGCGGCGACGCCAACAAGGTCTTCGTGCTCGTCTACAACCTCTACGACAGCGAGGAGCTGTTCCACCGCTTTCCCGCCGCGGAAGGCCGACTGTATCTCGTCGGCGGGTTCGCCGCGACCTATCTGCGGCGCGGCAATGTCGTGCTCATCCCGATCCGGCTGGGGGTCGGCTATCGCGCCGGCGTCAACGTCGGCTACATGAAATTCACGCACAAGGCGAAGTGGCTGCCCTTCTAGGCGCGATCCACGTGCGCGAGGCGGCGCCGGCCCGATTGAGCCTCGCTGGATTGGCCCCTAGAATCTGATCCACGCAGCCGGAAGCGGCACCGCCTCGATTCAGCCTTGCCGGATCGCCCGTTAGGCGGCGGCCGAAAGGGTCATGCCTCCAACCGCCAGGCCAAAGTGCGCCCCGCCAGGAACGGCACGACCGCCGTCTCGCCCGCGCCGGTCATCGCCGGAACCTCCACCGGCGTGCGGATCAGCGTCACGCTGCCCTCGTTAAGCGGCAGGCCGTAGAAGCGGGCGCCATGCTCCGCGGCGAACCCTTCGAACCGGTCCAGCGCCCCTTCCTCGTCGAACACCTGCAGATAGGCCTCGAGAGCGAAGGGCGCATTGTAGATGCCCGCGCAGCCGCACCCCGATTCCTTTGCGCCGACGACGTGCGGTGCGCTGTCGGTCCCCAGAAAAAACCGCGGACTGCCCGACACCGCCGCCTTGCGCACCGCCAGCCGATGCGCCTCGCGCTTGGCGACCGGCAGGCAATAGGCATGCGGACGCAGACCGCCTTCGAAGATCGCGTTGCGGTTGATGATCAGATGCTGGGGCGTGATCGTCGCGGCGATCGGGTGATCCGCCTGCGCGACGAACGCGGCCGCCTCCGCCGTGGTGATATGCTCCATCACGATCTTCAGCGCGGGATAGGCGCGGATCAGCGGCGTCAGCACGCGCTCCAGGAACACCGCCTCCCGATCGAATATGTCGATCGCCGGGTCCGTGACCTCGCCATGGATGAGCAGCGGCATGCCGATGCGCTGCATCGTTTCGAGCACCGGCCCAAGCGCCAGCACGTCGGTCACGCCATGTGCGGAGTTGGTGGTGGCGTGCGCGGGATAGAGCTTGCACGCGGCGAAGACACCTGTCTCATAGCCGCGGCGAATCTCCGCCGGATCGCTGTGATCGGTCAGATAACAGGTCATCAGCGGCACGAACCCGCTGTCGGGCCCGACGGCCTCCAGGATCCGCGCGCGATAGGCTTCCGCCGCGGCGACGTCGGTCACCGGTGGGGTCAGATTGGGCATGACGATGGCGCGGGCGAACTGGCGCGCGGTCGCACCGGCCACGGCCTTCAGCATCGCGCCATCGCGCAGGTGGACGTGCCAGTCGTCGGGGCGGCGGATGGTCAGGCGGTCGGTCATGCCGGCGTCCTAATGCCGCCGGGCAAAATGCGCCAGCCGAACGCCGCGGCGCCCGGTGTGACATGATCCGATGCCGTGGGAGGGTCCCCGCGCTCCAGCACCACGCGGCTTTCAGGTGGCCCCCTCCCTCCCTATGTGATGCCGATGAACGCCACGATGCTCGCCGACCGTTCGCTGCTGCGCCTCTCGGGTGACGGCGTGCGCGACTTCCTGCAGGGACTCGTCACCAACGACCTGAACCTGTTGGCGCCCGAGGCACCGCTCTGGGCAGGGCTGCTGACGCCGCAGGGCAAGGCCTTGTTCGACTTCATCCTCTGGGACGACGGTGACGCGGTCCTCGTCGACGTAGAGTCGGGCCAGCGTGATGCGCTGGCGCGTCGCCTTGCCATGTATCGCCTGCGTCGCGCCATCGCGATCGAGCCCGTCGAGGACCGGCGCGTCCATTGGTCTCCGTCCGACGGCCCCGGCCCGGCCGATCCACGCCTGCCAGCGCTCGGCCGCCGCTGGATCGCGCCGGCGGCGGCGGTCGCCGACGGCTGGCACACCCATCGCCTGTCGCTCGGCGTCACCGAGGGCGTTGCCGAACTCGGCAGCGGGGAAACCTTGTGGCTGGAATGCAATGCGGGCGAACTGCATGGCGTCAGCTTCACCAAGGGGTGCTATGTCGGGCAGGAAAACACCGCGCGCATGCATCACCGCAGCAAGGTCAACCGCCGGCTCGTCGTGGCGCCGCTCGGCGAACCCGGTGAGCGCACGCGCACGACCTATCCCGATCGCGGCGTGATGGTCGAGCATCGCCGGGTCGACGCGCTCGGCGACGCACTCGTCCCGGCCTGGCTGGAAGGCGCGCTGCGCGAGGCTTAGTATGTGATCCAGCAAGGCTGGATCGGCGCGGTTCCGGCCCTCACCCCCACCCGACCGCCCACACAGCGTATCGTGGATGGGCGGTCGGGTGGCTGAGAGGGCCGGCACCGCTTCCACGCACGTGGATCAAACTCTAGCAGAGCGACGCGGTCGCATCGAGCCGGAACGGCCGTATCAATTCTGGACGGGGAACCGAGCTCAGCGCCCGACGGCGGAATAGGTGAAGCCGAGGGCTTCGACGTCGTCGCGGCGATAGATGTTGCGCAGGTCGACGAGGACGGGGGCGGCCATGGTCTGCTTGAGGCGGGTGAGGTCGAGCGCGCGGAAGGCGTCCCATTCGGTGACGATGACGACCGCGTCGGCGCCCTGCGCGGCTTCATAGGCGTCGCTGCAATAGGCAAGGTCGGGCATCATCCGCTTCGCCGCGTCCATGCCCTCGGGGTCATAGGCGCGCACCGTCACCCCGGCATCGCCGAGCGCCTGCGCGATCGCGATCGCGGGAGCATCGCGCATGTCGTCGGTATTGGGCTTGAAGGTCAGCCCGAGCAGCGCCACCGTCTTGCCCTTGGCCTCGCCATGGCCCCGCTCGCCGAGCGCGGCGAGCACCTTGCGGCCCATCGCGCGCTTGCGGCTGTCGTTCACCTTGACCACCGCCTCGACGATGTGGACCGGGCTCTCGAAATCCTCGGCGGTCTTGAGCAGCGCCAGCGTGTCCTTGGGGAAGCACGAGCCGCCATAGCCCGGCCCGGCGTGCAGGAACTTCTTGCCGATGCGGTTGTCCAGCCCGATGCCGCGGCTGACGTCCTGCACGTTCGCCCCCACCGCCTCGCACAGGTCGGCGATCTCGTTGATGAAGGTGATCTTGGTCGCCAGAAAGGCGTTGGCGGCATATTTGATCAGCTCGCTCGTGCGCCGGCCGGTGAACAGGATCGGGCTCTCGTTGAGGTACAGCGGGCGGTAGACGCCCTGCATCACCTTGCGCGCGCCCTCGTCGTCGGTGCCGATGACGATGCGGTCGGGCCGCTTGAAGTCGCCGATCGCGGCGCCCTCGCGCAGGAACTCGGGGTTGGAGACGACCTGGACGGCGACGTCCGGGCGCTTCTCGCGCAGGATCGCCTCGACCTTGTCGCCCGTGCCGACCGGCACCGTCGACTTGGTCACCACCACCGTCGGCCCCGTCACCGCCGCGGCGATCTCCTCCGTCGCCCCGAAGACATAGGACAGATCGGCATGCCCGTCGCCACGCCGCGACGGCGTGCCCACCGCGATGAAGATCGCATCCGCCCCCGCAACCGATGCCGACAGGTCCGTCGTGAAGCTCAGACGACCCGCCGCCACGTTCTTCGCGACCAGCGCCTCCAGACCCGGCTCGTAGATCGGCATCCGACCCGCCTTCAGCGCCGCGATCTTCCCCTCGTCCTTGTCGACGCAGGTCACCTCATGCCCGAAGTCCGAAAAACACGCCCCCGATACCAGACCCACATAGCCCGAACCGATCATCGTAATGCGCATGTGTCATCCATCGCTGGAGAGGCAGGGCCGCAGGCCGGCCGCAGAGGATCCGTCGGCCTCTAGGCGGCAAAGACCGGGGCGGCAATGCCACGCGACGCGCGCCGGTCGGCCGCAAAGCCCGGCGGCGGGGTGCGTCGGCAAACGGACAAAGAAAAAGGGAGGCCGGCGATGCCGACCTCCCCAATTCTTCGAAACCGTCTGGTTCGGTAGGAGGCTTATTGCCCCGCGCCCGGACCGTAGGTGATCTCGACGCGACGGTTCTGGACCTCGCGGACGCCGTCCGCGGTCTGAACGCGAAGGCGGGTTTCGCCGTACGCCTGGGTCGACACGACACCGTCCGGGATCGCATGCGACGTCAGGTACGCCTTCACCGCGTCGGCACGGCGCTGCGACAGACCGACGTTGTACTGGGCCGAGCCCGAGGTGTCGGTGAAGCCGGCGACCATGACCTGCGCATTGCCGCAGCTCTGATACTGCGTCACGGCGTTGTCGAGGATCGACGCTGCTTCCGGCGTGATGTCCGACTTGTCCCACTCGAAGAACACGATGAACGGTCCCGGCGAGCAGACCGCAGGCTCCGCGACCGGCGGCGGCGGCGGGGGCGGCGGGGGAGGCGGCGGCGGCGGCGGAGGCGGCGGCGGCGGCGGGGTCGGCGATCCGAAGTTGTAGGTCACGCCGCCCAGGATGCTGTGCGAACGATAGCGACCGTCGAACGTACGGTTCGAAACGTCGACCAGCTTGACGTTGTCGGCGTTGAAGAAGCGATACTTCAGCGTCGCGTCGATGTGGTCGGTCAGCGGCGCACGGATGCCGGCGAGGCCCTGCCACGCGAACACGGTGTCCGAGTCGTCGAGGAAGTTGCCGCGGGTGTTCAGGCCGTACTTGGCCTTGACGCGCGCGACACCGACACCGCCGCCGACGAAGCCTTGGATGCCGTCGTCAGCACCGAAGTCGAGCAGGCCGTTCAGCATGAAGCTGAGCGCCGAGGTCGAACCACCGGCATAGTCGTACTGGCCGGCGGCCGAGTTGCCCAGGCCAGCCGCGGTGTAAGTCGGCGTGGTCAGGGTCGAGCGGTAGCTGTCGACGGTGGCACGGCGATAGCCGACCTCGGTCTCGACGCGGAAGCCGCCGAAGTCATAGCCGACGACGCCATCGACGTCATAGCCATAGTTGTGGTTGACGGTACCCGCCTTGGCAGTCGCACCGATGTCATAGTCGATATCTTCGACAATCATCGCGCCGCCTTCGATGCCGACGTACCACGACTTGTCGCGGGCGAGGGCAGGAGAGGCGAGAGCGGTGGATGCCAATGCCAGAACGGCAGCAAGCTTCCGCATAGAAGTCCCCTTTCTTGAGTGTCACTACGGACAGCGCAAACTCACTATCTGGAGCTTGGTTTCCGCGCAAGCGCACAAAAGGATCGGGCTGTTGCCGAAAAGCCACATCGTCATGCCGCGATCAGGCCATGTCGGCGCAGCGCAGCGAGTATCCCGGCGATCGCGCCCCGGGCTTCGGCGTCCGCGATCGAGCCGCCGGCGGGGTCCGCAATGGCCGCGCCGCGGGCACCGACCACGGGCAGGCCATCGATCATCAGCCGCGCGCCAGAAACGTCACCATCATGCCACATATCCCCATGGTAAGTGATTGTTCTAGAGGCGAAACTATTCCAGACGGTCATGTCCTCCCGGGGTTCTACGAAGCGCCAGCCCGCGGTCGTCCATCCTGCGATCGCGCCCGCCCTGCCAAGCCAGGCGCCGACCGGCGCCTGGCCCACGATCCAGCAATCGCCCGGCCGGGGATCGGCGGGCGGCGCGTCGACGCCCAGGCCGATCACCGCCGCGCCGAGCGCCAAATCAATCGTGACCAACGCTTCGTTATGCGTGATTTCCTTGCCCGCCTGACCGGCCGCGAGCAGCGGCAGCGCGAATCGGTCCGTTGTGAAGTCATTCATCCGACATGCCTTTCCATTTCGAGGCGGGCCGGCGCCGAGGTCGCCAGCGTGCCGCATTGCACCACGCTGACGCGCCCCCCGGGCCCGGGCAGCGCATCGGCGTCGATCCGCAGCCGCGGTTCGGCGGTCGCGATCGTGCGATCGGCACCGTCGCCGCGCAGCGGATCGGACAGCGTGACGCGATAGGCCTCCCGTTCCTCGCCAAGCGGCGCATCCAGATCGTCGGCCCAGGTCCATCCCGAGCGGCTCCGCCGCGTCCAGCGCAGCGTCGCGCCATCGGCATCGCGCTCCAGCGCGAGGTGGACGGGCGGCGGCGGCGCCACCGACCGGCCGTCCAGCCGCACCGCGGCGGTCGCCGGCGCGTCGCCGTCGCCGACGCCGCTCGCCATCACCCGGACCGTCCGGCCGATCGCGTCCGCCGGTAGCGCCAGCACCGTCGTCGCCGCCGCCTCGATCAGGACGAAGGAGGTGCCCTCCCCCTGCGTTCCGATCGCCGCCTCCGTGCCGCGCAGCCCTCGCCGGAGCAGCTCCAGCCGCCAACGGCCGGGCGCGATCCGTGTCGCGGTGCCGAACTGCAGCAGCTCGTCGCCGACCAGCGCCAGGTTCGCGCCGCGTGCCCAACCGGCCCCGTCCGCATCGGCCAGCGCCGCGCGATCGTCCGGGAACCGGACCTCCATCCGGCTGGCGCGGTCGATCAGTCCCGGCGCCGCGCAAACCGGGGGAATGGCGACGACGCCGAGCAGCGCGGGCGCCGCCGTCGCGCCGATCGCGACCCAGCTCGCGCCGTCATCCAGGCTGTAGAACAGGCTCGCCTGCCGCCACCCCGGTCCGGTGCCCGCCGCGAAGATCGACACGCGCGGCGCGGAAGCCGGCACGTCGTCGAGCCCGGGAAGCTCCACCACCGACAGCAGTGTCCGGCCGATCGTCAGGTCGGGTGCCGCCAGCACCCTGCCGCTGCTCGCCGCGGCGGGGTGCGGCAGGTCGGCGGGGGGCTCCAGCGTGAGCGTCGGCGCCATCGCCTCGATGCGCACCCGCACGACGCGCCACGGCACCGCGTCGAGCGTAACGCACTGCCCCGGTACCACCCCGATCGCGTCGAGCCCGGCGGCGATGTCCCGTCGCGTCCGCGCCGCCTCCGCGCGCGCCAGCATCGCCGCGGCGATACCCTTGGCGCCGGGCGCGTCGATCACCGCCGGCAGATCGATCCGGTCGCCGCGCACACCCGGTCCGCCGCGACGCACGCGCTGCACGCCGATCTGATAGTCCCGCGCCGGATCGTGGTGCGCGACCGCGATCTCGCGCGGCACGCCGTCGGCGGCGGCGACGCTGCGTCGCCCGGTCCCGACGGGCCGTCCCGCCGCGAAACCCGCGTCGGTCAGCACGGGTGCGTCCGCCCGCTCGCCGCGGACCAGCCGCCCGCCATCGGCCCGCCACCAGCCGCCGTCGATCGCGGTCAGCGTCTCCAGCGTGCCCCGCACGCTGCCGCTTGCGGCGAAACCGCCCAGCATGACGCCGCCGTCAGCCGCCACTTCCGGGCACAGCGCCGCCGCGATCGCACCGCTGGCCATCGGTCCGTCATCCGCCTCCACCTCGAAGGTCAGCGAGGGAATACGATTGCCGAACCGCTCCAGCGGCAGCCGCTCGAACACCGCATAGGCGATCCCGCGATAGGCGGGCGTCGCGTCTTCCGCCGAGGCGATCAGCGGATCGGCCGGCTGGTCCTCCCCGCCGCGATGGAGGCGAAAGCCGGTCGTCAGCTTCCAGTCGCCCGCCGCGCCGCGGATCAATTGCCCCTCGGCCCAGATCCGCCCCACCGACCGGATCGGCCGTCCCGAGAGCGCGACCGCGAACGAGGCCGCATAGCTGTAGCGGTTCGTCCCGCCGCCGCCCTTGCCGCCCCCCGCGCGTTCACTGGTCTCGATCAGGTCGGTCGCCCAGATCACCGTGCCCGCGACCCGGATGCGCCCGAACAGCTTCGGGATCGTCGTGCCATAGCTCGACGTCTGGACGGCCAGTTCGGACAGGCGGGGGCCGTCGCGCGCGGGTGCGCGGAACAGCCTCTGGTCCACGCCCTGGCCCAGCAGCGAGCCGATCGCGCCGCCGACCGGCCCGCCCAGTGCCGTTCCCACCGCGGTCAGTATCAAGGTCGCCATCGTCACCCTCCCCACTCCGCCATGCCGGCACCCGCCAAGCCCCCAGCATCGGCCAGTCCGCCGCGCCCCGGCGTTCGACGACCCGGCCCAATCCGGCGTCCGCATGGACGATGCCGACCGCCGTCCGCACGGCGAAATGCAGTTGCCCCGGCCCGGCCACGAAGAGCAGTATGTCGCCGGGGCCCGCGACCGCCGTACGTTCCAGCACCGCGTCGAGCCGGGCCACCACGGTCGCCGCGACGCCGCCGCGCAGCGCATAGCCCGTCGGAACGCCGCCATCCCATCCGTCCGCGCGCAGCGCGGCGACCGCCACGCCCAGGCAGTCCGCGCCGGCACCATCGCGGCCGTGGAGGCGGAAGCGCGTGCCGATCAGCGCCCGCGCGGCGGCCGCCCCCGCCTCACCCACCGGGGTAACGCGTCAGCAGGTCGATGCCCGGCAGATGCGGCTCGCCCCGGAAGTTCGCGGCATTGCCGAACCGGCCTGCGCAGGTGGCGAGGCTCTTGTCGCATCCCTCGGCCAGTTCGACGAGCGCACCGGGCGCGACGGCAAAGGCGGGCGGCTGCGCCAGTGCGACCGTCCGCCCGTCCGACGCGGCGATCGCCTGGTCGAGCCCGGCATTGGCACCGCCGAACCAGCGCAGCCGCCCATCGGCATAGGCGCCGCCCGACGGTTCGTCGGCATCGACCGTGATCATCCGCCCGGCCGCCGCGACGACACGAACGAACCGCCGCCGGCCCGCCATCGCGATGCGGCAGCGCGTATCGCCCAGCTCGGCACGGCATTCCGGCGACGTCTCCTCTGCCACCGGCAGCGCCAGCGCCGCCGTCACCCCCGCCAGTTCCGCCGTGAACCCACCCTGCGCGAGCTCGACCGCGCCGATCGTCCCCTCGCCCAGCTCCGCGACGACCGTACCGTCCGACCAGTCGACCGCGAACACCCGCACCCGCGCGCCGTCCCAGCGTCCCGCGATCAGGTCCGTCTCTCCGATCGCACCGCTCGTCAGCGCGCCCGCGACGTCCATCGTGTCCGGCTCGAGTCCGGCCGCCCGCACGACCGCGGACGGCGTCATCCCGGGCGAGGCCCGGTGGATCAGACCGTCGATGGTCAGGTCGCGGTCGTGCGCGGTCAGGCCGATCGCCACCCCGTCGCGTCGCTCGACCCGCCAGCACAGGGCGATCGTGCGCAGATCCCCGCTCATGGCCGCACCTCGATCAGCGGCACCGACGGCGCCTCGCCGGCGAGGAAGGTCGCGCGATTGACGGTCAGCCGGTCCTCCGCGAACCGCACCACCACGTCGAAGGTGAAGCTCGCCGTCACCGCCGCGCCCGCCGCCGGCGCGGCGTCCAGCGTCACCACGCCGTCGCCGTCCACCGAAAAGCCCTGCGTGGGCTGGCCGGCGACCGCGATGCTGACGCTGCCCGGGACCGGGCGCACGATGCGCCGCGTCGCCTCGCCATAATGCCGCACCAGCGGGAAGCGTCGCGTCACGCCGTCGCCGGTGCCGATCGCCTCGTCGACGCCGCGACTGTCGAAGGGGTCGCGCAGGCGGAACGCCCGCGCCGGCCCCATCCGGGCGCGAAAGAAGGCGAGCAGGATCGCGACATCCGCCTCGGCGCGCAGGCCGGGGCCGATATCGTAATGCGTCCGCGCCTCCGCCCAGCGGGCATTGCGCTGTTCCGCACCGCCGGCCGCCGTCAGGATATCCGTCGAGAAGGTCGGCGAGACCTGTGCCTCGCGTCCCAGCGCGATCGGGAACAGCACGTCGTCATAGGCCTGCATCGCATCCTCCCCGCCGCCGTCCGCATCGTCGAAACGTATGAAGCCGTCGCGCATCACCTGCGGGAGGGCCCACAGCACCACCGAGGCGACGCCGCGCGCCCTTGCCGCCGCGGCCGCCGCCTCGATCATGGTCCACTGATCGGCTTTCGCGGCATCGAGCACGAACCCGGACAGGTAATGCTGCCGCGCCGGCGGATAGCGCAGCCGTGCCTCCGCCGCCGCGACGCCGCGCGTCGTGGCGACGCTGTCGCCCGCGGTGACCCAGTCGTAATCCTCCAGCTGGAGCACATCGAACGCCGGATAGGCCCAGCCGACCGGCATGTTGGCCCGCTTCGCCTCCGGCGCCGCGGTATCGAGCACCGTCGGCAGGAACGTGAGGAGGTGCGTGACGCAGCCCGGTGCGACCGCTCTGGCCGCCGCGCACAGGGCCGCGGTCGATGCGGCCAGGCAGGCCCCCGCACGATCCAGCGTCGCGCGCTGGTCCGCGCTCAACGGTGCGCGCAGCGTGGGGATCGCCGCCGGTGCGAACGCCGCCACCGCCGCCGCATCGTAGAGGCATGGCCGCCCGTCGGCCATCGTCCACCACCACGGCTCGCCGACCTGGAATTTCGCCGCCAGGCCGGCTGCGACCGCCAGTCCCATGAATGCCGCCGCGACCTGTCGCAGATAGGCCATCGCACCCGCATGGGCGGGGCTGAGCAACGTCGACGGCGGCGTCCAGCCGGTCAGCGCCGGACTGCCGTCGGCGGCGCGCTGCTTCCAGTCGTTCCAGCAATGCGCGTCGAACAGCTCGTAGCTCATCGACCAGATGATGTCATAGCCCAGCGCCTGCGCGCGTGCCGCGAAATCGCGATGCCAGGCGGCGCAGGCGGTGTTGAGCGCACCGCCGGACAGGCTGACGTAATAGCCGCCGTACAGTGCCTCGAGCCGGAAATAGTGGCTCATCCCGACATAATGCGTGATCGCGCCGCGATAGCCGAGATGCAGCGCGTTGCGGAGCAGCCGCGCCGGCGTCAGATTGTAGCTGTCGTCATAGCCGCTGGCGATCTGGAAGACCTGTTCCGGCAACACCGCGTCGCCGATCGCCAGCACCGATCCCGGCCCCTCGCACCCGATGTCGGTCAGCTCGACCCAGGCCTCCTGCGCCACCGGAAGCGGTCCGTCGACACCGTCGTACCCGGGCGGCACCAGCGACACGAACATGCGATCCACGTCGCCCGCCCACACCGGATCCGCCTCGCCCGGCAACAGGAACCCGCCCGCGACACGCGCGAAATCGATGGTGACCCGCGCGTCCTCGGGCGTGCCGGTCGCATAATTCCACAGCCGAACGTACCAGGATCGCGGCTGCCCCAGGCTGTCGCGCCCCTCGATCGTCAGCACCGGGCCGTTGACCGCGTCGAGCGCGCGCACCCCCTGCGAGCGCCAGCGGAAGTGCAGGCGGCAGTCGCGGAAATCGCGCGCGGTCGCATAGCGCAGCAGCGGATGGTCCCAGCGATCCTCCGCCTCCCAGATCAGCCCGGCGAGATCGTCGCGCTTGTAGAAGACCGCATCGACGCGCAGCGCGTCCGACGCGGTCGTCGTCACCGCCGCCATCATCGGGCGCGGAAAGTTGACCGTCCAGAAACGCGGGTCGAACCGCGTCACCACGCCTTCGACCTGCCCGGCCCGCGCGCGGCACAACCAATGCCCCATGGCGCGTGTCTCCCTGTGATTGCGATCGCACGGAAAAGGCGGCGATCGCCCTTTCGCCCGGGACAGGCCGGCCGGACGTGACCGCCTCACCCCTCCAGCGCGGCCTTGACCGCGCGCGCCACCTGCCGGCTCGATTGCTGCAAAGCCGCCGGCGCCGCGCCGGGCTCCGCGCGCACGGTGATGGCGACTCGTAAGTCGCGTGCCGCGGCCGGCGGCGACGGTTCCACCCGTCCGGCGCTGGTCGGCACGAACAGTTCGGGGCCGCGCTCGCCGACCATATAGGCTTGTCCCGGCGACACCGGACCGCCCGTCGCGCGCCCGGCAAGGCCGAGCAGGCTTACCAGCGCCCCGCCCAGCGTCTGCGCCTGGCCGCCCGTCGCCGCGCCCACGCCCGCCCCGATCGCCGCACGCGCGATCTCGCCGAGCGCGGCCAGCGCCACGCTCTTCAACTGGTCGAAGCCGAATGCGCCCTGTTTGGCCGCGCGCAGCAGCGCGGTCTCGATCGATCGCCCCGCCCGCATCGCACCCAGGCCCAGCGTGCCCTCCAGCGTGCCGCGCATCGCCTCGACCTCGCGCGCGAACGCGCCCGTATCCAGCCGTACCCGCGTCGCCATCGTCTCCAGGTCATCCATCGGGATGCTCCTTCTGCAACCGCGCAATCAGCGCCGCATCGGCGGGCGGCACCGTTGCGCCCTGGGGCGCAGCGACGCCCGCGACCACGGCGGCGATCTCCGCCGGCGTCGCCTGCCAGAAGGCGTCGGGGCTCCACCCCAGCCCCGCCCCGACGATCCCCGCCAGCCGCGCCGCCCCCTCCCCGAACGTCGACATTTCAGCGCCCCGCCAGGATCTGGCTCAGCAGCACGCGCAGCACCGGCGCCAGTTTCGCCAGCCCCATCGCCGCCAGCGCCTCGCCCAGCACCTCGCGCGTCACCCCCTCCGGCACCTCGCGCAGGCAATGCCAGAACAGCGCCACCGTCTCGGCGAGCGACAGTCTGCCCGCGACGGCGCGTTCGACCAGCGCGAAGAGCGGCCCCAGTTCGCCCTCCGCCGCGACCAGCGCCTGGAAGCTGGGGCGCAGCACCAGGTCCGTGCCGTTGACCCGCACGGCCGCCTCGCCGCGCATCGGATTGGCCGGCGCCGTCATGCCGCCACCACCGGGCCGGCGCTCTCCAGGCTCAATGTGTACGAGCGTTCGCCGTTGAAATCGCCCGCATAGTCCAGGCGCGTGACGAGGAAGCGCCCGGTCAGGCTGTCGCCCCCCTCGAAGCTCAGCCGATAATCGTCGGTCGTGCCGGCGAGCGCATTGCCCTTGATCCGCGCTTCCGCCGCCGATCCGGTGAAGACGCCCGCGCCCGACACGCTGACGCTGCGCACGCCGGCGCCGGACAGCAATTGCCGCCAGCCGCCCGAATCCTTGGTGGTCACCACCACCGTCTCGCCGTTGATGCTGAGCTGCGTCGTGCGCAGTCCCGCCACCGTCGCGAAGACGGGGTTCGCCCCGCCGTCGCCGACCTTGAGCAGAAACGCGCTGCCCCGTTCCACTGCCATATCCCGTCTCCCTTCGTTGTCATGCGGTGCGGGCCCGTCACCCGTTCGCGCGGTACAGGCGCACCGCGAATTCGGTCATGCCGGTCCAGCGCCGCCCTTTGCCCACGATCCGGCTGCGCGAGAGCGCGACGCTCGCCAGCCGCCAGCCGCCCGCGCCGAGGTCCGTCGGCATCGCGTCAACCGCCGCTTCCACCCCCGCCAGCAGACGGCGCAGCCGGTCGGGTGCCTCCCCCTCGTCCTCCGCCGCGATCACGATCGTGCCGCCGCGCCCGCTCAGGCCCGCCGCGTCGATCGCCGCCAGCACCGGCTCGCCGACCACCGCATAGGGCAGCGCGGCGCGCACCGGCGGCGCATCGAACACGCGGAGCGGCGCGAGCTGGCGGAGCATGGCCGCGCGCAGCGCCTCGCCCGCGCCGTTCACAGCCGCACCTGACGATAGGGCCGCAGCAGCGCGGCGACCGCCGCGGGCGGCTGCGCGTCCGCCTCGCGATGCTCGAACAGATGCGCCGCGATCAGCGTGACGCCCGTCGCGACGGGCCCCGGCAGGTCGCCCCAATCGCCCAGCCCCGCGACATAGCTGATCGCCACCCGCCCCGCCGCGCCGGGCGCCAGCACGCGCACCCAGCCGACGCCGCCGCTGTCGATGTCATAGCCATAGGCCTCGACCGGCAGCACGAACGGCGCGCCCTCCGCCGGCAGGCCGACCGCGCCAGTGATCCCGGCGACCGGCGCCCGCGCCAGCCGCTGCCAGCCGTTGCCCGCGCCGATCACCGCTTCGTGCGTGCGCCGGATCCAGGTCCGTCCGCAAAAGTCCTCCGCCACGCCGAGCGCGCAGTCGGCGCATCGCGCCATCACCGCATCCGCCTCGACGCGCAGATATGCGCCCGCCGCCGCCGCCGCATCCGCGACCGCCGCGGCGGGAAATGCCCCCTCCGCCATTCGCGCCTCCCGCCTTCATCGCTCCGCCCGTGCGAGGGAGCGGCGCCCGCCCGGCACCGCCCCCCCTTCGGGCGGCCCCCGCCCGGACCCACCCCCTCGCCCGTCGCCTCACGCCGCCGCGAACTTCATCAGCTTGATCGCCTCGCTGTCGGCGACGCACCCACCGATGCGCCGCGTCGCGTAGAAGCTGACGAACGGCTTGTTGGTATAGGGATCGCGCAGGATCGCGGTCTCGCTGCGCTCGGCGATCAGATAGCCGGCCCGGAAATTGCCGAACGCGATCGACAGGCTGTTCGGCGCGATGTCGGGCATGTCCTCCGCCTCGACGACCGGATAGCCGAGCAGCGTCGCCGGCTGCCCGCCCGCCAGGCTCGGCTGCCACAGGGGAACGCCGTCGCCGCTCTTCAGCTTGCGGATGCGGGCCAGCGTCGCGGCGTTCATGACGAAGCACGCGCCCTGCCGGTACGGCGCGCGCAGGCTCTGGACCAGATCGACCAGCCGCTCGTCCGCGCCCGCGCCGAAATCGCCCGCGCTGCCCGTCGCCAGATATTGCAGCGTCCCCAGCGGCCGCGCGCCGTCCTTCGCCGCCGCGGTCGGCGCCTGCAGGAACCCCTTGGGACGGTTGACGCCGCTGCCGTTGACGAAGGCCGCGCCCTCCGCCCTGGCGAATTCCTGGCCGATCTCGCCCGCCAGCCATTGCTCGACGTCGAACGCCGCGTCGTCCAGCATCGCCTGGCTCGCGCTGGGATTGGCGTATAGCTCGCCCATCGGCGGCACGAGTTCGGCGAAGACGGGCGTCGCCGTCTCGGGCCGCGCCGCGGTCTCCGCCGCCCAGCCGGACGGCGTCCCGCCGGTGGTAATCAGCTTGCGATAGCCCGCCGACCCGACCTGCACCACCTGCGCGATGCCGCGGATCGGCGAGATGGTCTTCATCACCGACGCGATCTGCGCGTCGATCTCGCGCGGCACCGCATAGCCGCCGGCGTCGCCGCTGACGCCGGTGAACGCCTTCATCTCCAGCGTCGCGCCGCTCCGCACGAAGCTCGCGAACGCCCCGCTCTCTTCCGCCCGCGCGCCGTCCAGCGCCGGCCTCTCGACCACGTCCATGCCTTTTCTCCCTCGTTGAAACCCGCCGCTCAGCCGAGTCGGTCGATCCGTGCCAGCGGCTGCATCGGCACCGCCACCAGGCTCACTTCCGCCAGCGCGACGCGCAGCAGTTCGCGCCGCGCGCCCTGGCGCACCGCCAGCGGCCGATAGCCGACCGACAGCCCCGCCAGCGCGCCGCAGCGCACGAGCCGCGCCACCGCCGCATCGTCGATCGTCCCGGTGACGCGCAGGCCGCGCGCATCCTCCCCGATCGCATCGATCCGCCCCACCGGCGCGCCGCGATGATCGCGCAGCAGCGGCACCGCGTCCGCCCCGGCAAAGGCGCCGGCCCGCATAACGTCGCCGGCACGGTCGACGCGGTCGAACACGGCGGCATAGCCCGCGAAGCTCAGCGCAGCCACGCGCCGAACCCCAGCTTGATCGCCAGTCCCGTCAGCAACAGCGCCGCGCACCAGCCCGCCGCCGCCTTCCACGCGGAGGTCTTGGCCGCCCGCCACGCACCGATCAGCTGGCGCAGTTCGGCAAGGTCGCCATGCGCCGCCTCGTCCGCCAGCCCCAGCCGCGTCAGCGCCCGCGTCGCCCCCAGCTCGCCCGCCTCCTCGACGATCGCGCGCAGCGTCGTCACGTCCGCGCCCTCGCGCGCGCCCTGCGCCAGCAGCTGCGTCAGCACGTCACCGCTCATCGCCGCGCCTCCCCGATCCCGAGCATCGCCCGCTTCTCGTCCAGCGTCAGGAAATCCGCCGCGGTGACGGAGGCCCACAATTGCGCGCGCTCCTCCGCCAGCGCCGGCACATGGTCGAGGTCGACCGCCAGCGCCGCCCCCTCGAACCAGCCCGCCAGCCCCTGCGCCAGGCCCCGCAGCAGCGTGTCGGCGAGCGGCAGCACCGTCAGGCGCCACAGGGCCCGGTTCGCCTCGCGATAATTCGCATAGGTCGCATCGCCGGGCAGGCCGAGCAGCATCGGCGGCACGCCGAAGGCGAGCGCGATGTCGCGCGCCGCCGTCGCCTTCAGCCCGACGAAGTCCATGTCGGCGGGCGACAGCGACAGCGCCTGCCATTTTAGCCCGCCTTCCAGCAGCATCGGCCGCCCGGCATTGCCCGCCCCCGCGAATCCCGCCTCCATCTCCGCCTTCAGCCGGTCGAACTGGTCCGCCGACAGGGCCGATCCGTCGCCGGGATCGTAGACCAGCGCCCCGGACGGCCGGGCGGCATTGTCGAGCAGCGCCTTGTTCCACCGTGCCGCCGCATTGTGGATCGCGATCCCCGGCGCGGCGACGCCCAGGCACCCCATGCCGTAATGGTCGTCGAGCGGATTGAAGCTGCGGACGTGGATCACGTCCGGCCGTGGCCCCTCGGCCGTCAGCCGCGCCACCCGCTCGCCCACGCGATAGCGATAGGCGGCGGGCCAGCCGCCGGCGTCGACCTCGACCGACACGCGCTCGGGCCGCAGCGCATAAAGCGCGACCGCGCCGCCCTCCGGATCGCGCAGCACCTGCACATAGGCGTTGCCGTGCAGCAGCAGCTGCGCCGCCGCGGTCTCCAGCAGCGCCTGTCCGCCGTCGCGCGCGGCGACCATGGCGGCGAGCGCGGGCGCCGACGCGACCAGCGGCGCGCCGCCCACGGCCTCGGCGATCAGCTTGACCGCGCGCTGCGCGATCGGATTGCCGGCAAAGCCCTCGCGCAATTGCGCCTCATAGGACCGGGGCCACGTCCCCGCCTCCATCGGTCCCGCGCCACGCGCCAGTGCCGGGCGCGCGCCGTCGCGCGTCCGTTTTCCGAACAACCGCATCCCATCTCTCCTGGCTCTCGACCTTCCGGCCGGCGGGCGGACGATCAAAGTCGCGCCGCGCAACTCCGTCGCGATCCGGCCCCCGCCCCCACCCTCCGCTCACGCAGCATATCCTGGCTGGGCGGCCGCATGGGGGTGAGGGCCGGTACCGCGCCGATCCGGCTTTGCTGGATCGCACTTTAGACGCGCCGTACCCCCGCCTGCGTCTTCTGCCCCAGCATCAGGGCGGTGACCGCCCAGACGAGCGCATCCGCCCGATCGGGCGAATGTCCCGGCCCCTGGTAGCCGCCGCCGGCGACCAGGCCGCACATTTCATCCTCCAGCGCCGGAAAGCGGCCGCAATGCCGGACCTTGCCGCGTTCGTAGAGCGCCGCGACCGGTTCTGCCCGGGCGGCCTTGCCGCGGCTGGCGCGCACCAGCCTGACCGGCAGCGTCACGTCCGCCGCGAGCAGCACCGACCGCACCATCGCACCGCCCTGGTTCGCCTCCGCCACCACGCGATCCGCGCCGTGCCGCGCGGCGCAGGCCGCGACCGCGCGGGCCCAGCTCTCCGGCGACCCGCCGGCGACGCTCGCATCCTCCAGCACATGGCCGATACCGTCCCCGTCCAGCGCGACCGCGACGATCCCGCAGGCGTCGCCGCCGCTCTGTCCGTCGCCGGCGGGCGGGTCGACGCCGACGACGACGCGTACCGGCGCGGGCCGCTCCCCGCTCGCCGCCGCGTCGAGCAGCGCGCGCGTCCACAGCGCGCCGGGGATATCGTCGATCATCTCGCCGTCCAGTTCCTGGCGGCCGAGCGTCGTGCCGCCATAGGTGTCCTCGACCTGCTCGACGAAGGCGCGCGGCAGATAGGCATTGTCGCGCGTCCGTCCCCGCGTCTCGACGAGGCCCCGGCTGCGCATCACGCGCCGCATCAGGGCGGTCGGGCGCGGCGTCGTCGTCACCACCACGCGCGGATGCGCGCCGCGCCGCATGCCCATCATCAGATTGTCCCAGGCGGCGTCGCCACGGCGCCATTTGGCCAGCTCGTCGCACCATGCCGCATCATGCTCCGGACCACGCAATTGGTCGGGCGCATCGGCCGAATAGACATAGGCGACCGCGCCGCCCGGCCAGCGCACTTCGCCCCTGTGTTGCAGAAAGCGCGGCGCCTTGTTGAACCGTGCCACCGCCCGCAGCCCGCTCGGCCCGTCGACCATCACCCGGCGGACATCCTCGGCGGTCGCGCCGACCAGTGCGATCCGCGCATCGTCGTTGCCGACGGCCACCGCCGTCACCCATTCCGCGCCGGCGCGCGTCTTGCCGAACCCGCGGCCCGCGCGGATCAGCCAGATGCGCCAGAGCGCATCGGGGGGCGGCGCCTGGCCGGGCTGCGCCCAGCCGCCGACCCAGCGCTCCAGCAACTCCCGCTGCATCGGCCTGGTCAGGCTGCGGACAAGCGCGCGTCGCTCGTCCTCGGGAAGGGCGGCCAGCGCGGCGATGATATCGACGCTTGCTTGCGGCGGCCGTTCGCCATCACCCGCCATCACGCCTCCCCCTGCCGCGTTCGCGCCGCGGCGATCACCGCCAGCTTCTTGAGGATCGCGTCATCGGTTTCGTCGCGCGTTGCGACGACCGGCTTGATGCCGCCCGCCTTCGCCCGGCCGTCGCGGCGCGCGCGATACAGGGTCAGCAGCTTGATGCCGCCGTCCCAGTCGACGGGTCCGACACAATCAGGATCGTCCGGCGCGATGGTGTCGTCGCCGCCGCCCCGCAACACATGGCCGAGCAGCCGCGTCTCGAGCAATTGATATCCAGCCTCCAGCGCCGCCGCCCAGGCCTGAGCGAAGGCCGTGTTGGTGCGACGACGGTGGTGCACCTGCGTCGGTGTCACGCCCGTCGCGCGGGCGGAGGCCGCGACGTTGCAGCTGCCCGCCAGGTGGCTGAGGAAGGCTTCCGTCATCTGGCGATTCCAGCGGATCCACTGTCCGCGCGGCCGCATCGCGGTCGAACCGGGCTGCGTCTCGTCCTGCGCCATGTCGCCTCTCCTGTCGCTTGTGGCCGCGCATCCCGGGCCGGAGGGTCCCACCGTCCCGATGGTCTTGCGCTGAGGGATCGAGGCGGGACGGCACCACCGGCTCCGCTGCCGCACCTCGTCGATGTTCCTGTTTTGTGCCATAACAGCGTGACGATGTCAAGCGCAATGTGCCAGATAGGTTATACTCTGGAACAGCAGAGGGTTGGCGGGCAGTGTCGGGCTGCGACGCAGGACTCCGGGGACCTCTTCGCCCTCCGTCGCCGCTTGCATGCCGTCGACAGGACGCGCGCCTCCCTGCTCGGCGATCACGAAGCGCCGGGCGGCGCGATGGTCGGCATGGACCTATCGGTGAGCCGGAAAGGGTTACCGTCCTCCCTGGCGGACGATCGCGACCGTGGGTTCGGCGACATCCGTCCCGACCGTCGCTGATTAAACGCGCGTCCGCTCAGACGCTTCGGGATCGGAAAGCGGCTGCAGGACCGTCGCCAGCGTCATCGACTCGCGACTCGCCGCGGCGGGCGAGGCGAAGATCGCAGCGCGTCTCAGTGCTGCGCGGGTTTTTCGCCGTTCGTGCCTGCCGAACCGCGCGGGACGATCCGCCGCCACCATTGGGCCAGACGCCGCGCCAGTCCGGCGTCTTCCGCCGGTTGGGTCACGATACCGGCATGGTGCGCCTGGGCGGCACCATCACGCGTCGCGCGGTCGCGCAGCGGCTGCTCGCCGGGATAGGGGATGTGCGACAGGTTGATCATCAGGCCCGTCACGTCGCGTCCCAGCGTATCGTGGTTTTCGGCATTATAGGTCGCACGCAGCGCGCGACCGACGGGATAGAGCCGTCCGTCCTGCGCCGCCTTCAGCGCGTCCTCGTCCTGATGCCGTTCGTCCATGGGACACCCCTGCGTCTCCAGGGCGATCAACGAACGGCGGCATCAAGGGTTCACGCGACGATCAAGGCGCGCGTCGCGATCGTGTCAGGCCGCGACCGCATCCTCGTCGGGCGTGTCGGTCACGGCGTCGCCGCTGCCGTAGCAACGGTCGAGGTAATGGTTGGCGATGATGTAGTGCGCGCGCACCGCCATGGGATGCACGGCGCGCTGGGCGAGCTCCAGCTCGGTCTCCGCCCGGTCGTAGAAATAGCTGCTATCGTCCTGCATCGTTCGTACATTTCGTTGGAAGTCAGCGATTTGGCGACACCTGCCCTGCGGGCGGCGGCGCGACCATCACGTGCGTTGAAGGCGAATATGGGACGCACGGCGTCCCGGCACGTCAGCGGTGTCGGCTTACCCCGTCCGCAACCTTCGCCCAGGCGGCGATCTCGTCGTCGAAGTGGCGATCGACCGTCAGGTCGCCCGCTTGCCCCGAGTCGGGGTCGACCGCGATCGAGCCCGACCATTCCCAGGTGGCGTTGCCCGACAGCTGCACCATCGCGTCGCGCGCGACGCGGGCGCGGACCAGG
Organism: Sphingomonas beigongshangi; assembly: GCF_016820445.1. Lineage (GTDB taxonomy): Bacteria > Pseudomonadota > Alphaproteobacteria > Sphingomonadales > Sphingomonadaceae > Sphingomonas > Sphingomonas beigongshangi. Next base: position 455,445 of record NZ_JADHDT010000002.1, on the reverse strand, counting down.
CCGCCCTTGTTGAACACCGTGATCGGCGCGTCATAGCCCAGCCGCCCGGTCAGGCAGGCGGCGAAGCTCGATGCCGCCATCGCGCTGCCGCAGCTGTCGGTAAGGCCGACGCCGCGTTCGAAGGTGCGCACGAACAGGTCGGGTCCACGCACCTCGACGAAGGACACGTTGGCGCGATGGGGCAGCCAGTCGGGCGCGGCCTCGCATGCGGTGCCGATCGCGACCAGTTCCGCCTCGTCGACGGCATCGACGAAGGCGACCAGGTGCGGATTGGGCATCGTCACCGCCGTGAACCGCCTGTCGCTGCCCAGCGGCGGCACGGGCGCGTCGACGATCCGGTCGTCGTCGATGCCGTGCATCGGCCAGTCGGCGAGGCTCAGGCCCGCCGGTCCCGCCGTTTCCCGGATCGTCACGACACCGGGCGCAACCGCCGCGTCGCGCTCTACCGTCGCGGTCGACGTCTTGAGCGACACCAGCGCGCTGTCGCGGTCGGTCGCCTCGAAGCCCAGCCGCGCGACGCAGCGCAGCCCGTTCAGGCACGTCTCCGCCTCGCTGCCGTCCGCGTTGAACATGCGCATCGCGAAATCGGCGCCGTCGCGCCCCGGCGCCAGCAGCAGCAGGCCGTCGCCGCCGACCGGCCCGCGCCGATCGGCCAGCGCGCGCGCGACCTGCGCCCACACCCGGTCGCTCAGGATCAGATGCCGCGCGTCGATCAGCGGAAAATCGTTACCGGACCCATGGCACTTCACGAACTCGAAACGCACGACTTGCCTACCCCACAAGGCGGCTCGCGCCGCCGCACCCTCTCCTCCGGTCCCCGCTCAACGCGCGGCGCCCGTCGCCGTTCCCCTAGCGGATATCAGGGCAGCCGGTAATGGCCTGCCAGCCGGTCCAGCGCCAGCGTCAGCACGAGGCGCCCCGCACGCGCCGGCCAGCCCAGCGCCTTCTCCGCCGCCGGCAGCGCCTCGCCCGCGCAGATCACCCGCCACGCGACGTCGGACAGGCCCGGTCCCAGTTCGGTCACCGCGGCGTCGAACCGCCGCTTCGCCGCGATCTGCGCCGCCGCCGGATCCAGTCCCCCACCGCCGCCGCCGTCGACGCGGACGCCGTCCCAGCCCATCGTCACCCGTGGCGCCAGCGCCGCGCGCTCATAATCCTGCCGCAGCCGCTCGCCCGCCTCGCACTGGCGCGCGTCGACCAGCCCGCGCGCACGCAGCCAGCCCAGCGGCGATTCCGCCACGTTCACCGTCACCCGTCGCCCCGACGCCAGCCGCGCCTCACGAAGATCCCGTCGCATCCGCCTCGCCTCCCGATGTACCCGAATCGCATGGCGGGGCTTGCCACGGCCCATGGTTTGTAGGAAAGCGTAAAAACCTATCTGGTTAGGAACCCTCGATGATTACCGCCATCCGCGACGTTCGCCGTGCCAAGGGCCTGACGCTGGAGGAGGTGGCGCGCCGCTGCGTGCCGCCGACCACGGCGCAGACGATCGGACGGCTGGAGATGGGGACGCGGACCGTCTCCGTCGGCTGGCTCAATCGTATCGCCGCCGCGCTGGAGGTCGAGCCAGCCGCGCTGGTGACGCTGCCCGACCGGCCGGCACTCCCCGTGGTCGCGACGCTGGGGCCGGAGGGGGCCGCCCCGCTGCGTCGGCCGCAGACCATCGCGGTGCCTCCCGCGCCGGCCGGAGGCGTCGCGATCACCATCTCGGGCGGGATCGGCGATTATCGCGCAGGCGACGAATTGTGGTGCGCGATGCTGGCCCCCGACGCCTTCGCCACCGCGCTGCTGCACGACGTGCTCGCGCCGCAGCCCGCGGGCGACATGGCGTTCGGCCGGCTGCTCGCGATCGAGGCGGGCGCGGTCTATCTGCTGCCGCTAACGCCCGGCGCGAAGCCCGTGGCGGTCGAGCATCCCAAATGGATCGCACGCCCCGTTCGCCTCGTCCGCGCGCTCTAGGAATGCTTGCACGCATGCGGTGCCGGCCCTCACCCCCACCCGGCCGCCCATCCAAGATACGCTGTGGGGGCGGCCGGGTGGGGTGAGGGCGGTACCGCCCCATCGAGGCGTGCAATCGCACGTCAGGGCGCCACATTCCCAACCCGGCGCGTCTCTGCTACGGGCGCGCGCATGCTCAACCTCAACGGCATCACCGTGCGCCTCGGCGGCCGCACGATCCTCGACAATGCGTCCGCCGCGCTGCCGCCGGGCAGCCGCGTCGGCCTGATCGGCCGCAACGGCGCGGGCAAGTCGACGCTGGTGCGCGTCATCGCCGGCCTGCTCGAACCCGACAGCGGCACCGCCGCAATGCCGCGCGGCAGCCGGCTGGGCTATATCGCGCAGGAAGCGCCGTCGGGCACCGCGACGCCGTTCGACACCGTGCTCGCCGCCGACACCGAACGCGCCGCGCTGATGGCGGAATCGGAAACCTGCGAGGATCCGGACCGGCTGGGCGACGTCTACGAGCGGCTGATCGCGATCGACGCCTATACCGCGCCGGCCCGCGCCGCGCAGATCCTGCTCGGCCTCGGCTTCGACGAGGCCATGCAGCAGCGCCCGCTCGACAGTTTCTCGGGCGGGTGGAAGATGCGCGTCGCGCTCGCCGCGCTGCTCTTCTCGCAGCCCGACCTGCTGCTGCTCGACGAACCGTCGAATCACCTCGACCTCGAGGCGGTGATGTGGCTGGAGGATTTCCTGAAGAGCTACAGGGCGACGATCGTCGTCGTCAGTCACGAGCGCGACTTCCTCAACAACATCGTCGACCACATCCTCCACCTGCAGGGCGGCAAGATCACGCTCTACCCCGGCGGCTACGACAGTTTCGAACGCCAGCGCGCCGAGCGGATGGCGCAGCTCGCCGCCGCGCGCGCGAACCAGGACGCGCAGCGCGCCAAGCTGCAGGATTACATCGCCCGCAACTCCGCGCGCGCCTCGACCGCCAAACAGGCGCAGAGCCGGCAGAAGATGCTCGCCAAGATGCAGCCGATCGCGGAAATGGCGAACGATCCGTCGCTGTCCTTCGACTTCCCCGACCCCAGCCCGCTGCGCCCGCCGCTGATCACGCTCGACCTCGCCAGCGTCGGCTATGCCGACGTGCCGATCCTGAAGCGGCTCAACCTGCGCATCGACCCCGACGACCGCATCGCGTTGCTGGGCCGCAACGGCAACGGCAAGACGACGCTCGCCCGCCTGCTCGCCGCGCAGCTGGCGCCGATGGAGGGCGACATGGCCGCGTCGGGCAAGATGAAGGTCGGCTATTTCACCCAATATCAGGTCGAGGAACTCGACGGCGACGACACGCCGCTCGCGCACATGACCCGCGTGATGAAGGACGCCAGCCCGGCGGCGGTCCGCGCGCAGCTCGGCCGGTTCGGCTTCTCCGGCGACCGCGCGACGGGGCAGGTCGGCAAGATGTCGGGCGGCGAGAAGGCGCGGCTCGCGCTCGCGCTCATCACGCGCGACGCGCCGCACCTGCTTATCCTCGACGAGCCGACCAACCACCTCGACGTCGACGCGCGCGAGGCGCTGGTACAGGCGTTGAACGGCTATACCGGCGCGGTCATCCTCGTCAGCCACGATCGCCACATGGTCGAGCTGACCGCCGACCGCCTCGTCCTCGTCGACCAGGGCACCGCGCGCGAGTTCGACGGCAGCCTCGACGATTACATCGCCTTCATCCTGGCCGGTGACGACAAGCCCGCCGAACCCAAGGTGAAGAAGGAGAAATTGTCGAAGGAAGCGATCGCCGCCGCACGCGACGCGGAAAAGGCGCGCAAGAAGGCGATCCGCGACGCGGAAGCCGAAACCGCCAGGCTCACCGCGGAACGCAATGCGGTCGATGCGGCGATGTTCGATCCGAAGCAGGCGACGCCGACGCTCGCGAAGCTGACGATGACCGAATTGATGAAGCGGCGCGCCGATCTGCAGGAGCGTATCGACGCGGCCGAACTCCGCTGGCTGGAGGCGAACGAGGCGCTGGAGGCGGCGGCCTAGAGCCTGATCCAAGTGCGTGGAAGCGGTAGCGGACCGGGCGATCGCCGCCGCCGGCCCGACGCGCATCCGGTCGACCCGCACGAGGGTGCCGGTCGGATCGCCGCCGACGACGAAGCCCGGCCGGGCATGGAAAGGCCGCGCCCCGCGTCCATGTCGGCGGCAGGCCCGATCGCCACCATGACTGGACGGTTCGTACGAGCGGCGGGCGATACCGTCGTCCCCCTCTCGCCGGCACCGATATGGTTAACGCAGCCGTTCCCCGCTATGCAGGCGATTGCCATCGGGATCGGCGACGACGAAGGCGCGCTGGCCGTACTCCTGTGGCTTCAGATCCTTCGCGATCCGTGCTCCGGCAGCGGCACATCGCGCCGCCAGCGCTGCTGCATCGCTGACGAACAGGTGCAGTACGTTGGCGGTCGTCTGCCGGCAGGGGCGGCGGTGCGCAGACCGATGGCGGAAGCGGTGTCCCGACCGTAGGCGTGACCAGCCTCCTTCGCGTGTCGACGATAGGCGCCCCCTGCCTCTGCTTGATGAACGAAAGTTTCGTTGCGGCCGCTTCCATGACAGCCGATGGAGCGGCGCATGGCCATGCGTTTCTCGTCCGACCTCGCGCGTCTGTCCTGCGTCGCGGCACTGGCGCTGGCAGGTTGCGCGGCGCAACCGCGTGGCACCGGTCTGCTGGACAGGATGGCGAAGGTCCGGGCTGGCCGGTCGCCGGTCGAACAGCGGGCCGCGATGGTGCGCGACATCCGCGCCGACATCCGCGCCGCCGATCCCACTGCCGACACACCCGCGCTCGAACGCGCGCTCGCGGCGATCGCGATCATCCCGCGCGAGAGGTTCGTGGCGCCGGGCGGCCGTGCTGCCGCCTATGTCGATCTGCCCCAGGACATCGGCTACGGCCAGACGATCTCCGATCCCTATGTCGTCGCCGTGATGACGGCCCAGCTCGACCTGCCGGCTGACCGGAGCGCCAATGTGCTCGATATCGGCACGGGCTCCGGCTATCAGGCTGCGGTACTCGCGCATGTCGCCCACCAGGTAGCCTCGGTCGAGATTGTCGAACCGCTGGCGCACAGCGCAGACGAACGCATTCGCCGAATGGGTTACACGAACATCGACATCCGGGCAGGCGACGGCTTTCTGGGGTGGCCCGAGCATGCGCCGTTCGACGGGATCGTCGTCGCCGCCAGCGCAGCGGCCGTGCCGCAGCCGCTGATCGACCAGCTCAGGGTCGGAGGCCGGATCGTCATGCCGATCGGCGCGACCGACACCGCCACGCAATTGCTGCGCATGACCAAGCGCCCCGACGGAACCCTCGACCGTTGCCGGCTGGGGCCCGCATTGTTCGTGCCGTTTACCGGTGGCCGCGTGAAACCGTTCGCCGCACACGGTTTGACCGACCGTACGATCCCCTTATGCTATAAGGCACCAATCGTCGGGATCGTCTAAGGTAACGATCCATCAAATCTGGGTCGACGCGGCACCGGCCTCCGCTCGCTGATCGGGTCATGACACAAGGGGATAGGCAACGGGCCGGTTGCTATAAAAACTTCGATTCGCAACCTATGGACTGCGGATTAGGGTTAGCAACCGCATCGTTGCCGATCGGTCGGATTCATGCAACACGTCGGTTGCCATGCCAAGTTCCAGCCCAGCAGACATCTTCGCCGCGCTTGGCGACCCGACGCGGCTGGCGCTGCTCGTCGCGCTGCGGAGCGGCGGCACGCGCTCGATTGCCCGTCTCGCCGCGACGAGCGCCATGACGCGGCAAGCGGTCACCAAGCATCTCAAGATCCTGGAACGCGTCGGTCTGCTTCGTGTGGAGCAAAGCGGCAGGGAAACGCACTTCATCTATCGCCCGGAGGCGCTTGACGGCGCCCGCGCCTATCTGGACGCGATCGGCGGCCGATGGTCTGACGTCGGAAGCGCGGTCCGCTCGGCTAGAGTGTGATCCACGTGCGTGGAAGCGGCACCGGCCCTCGCCGATCCAGCTTTGCTGGATCGCACGCTAGAGGCTGACGGAGGTCCGCCAGGCGCCCGCGCACGGTTCGCGTGCGGGGTGGCGATGCCGACGCCGCTGCCGCGCCGGTATCGCGGGACCGGACGTCAGGCCGTCTCGCCCTCGTCCCCGCCTTCGCCAGTGCCCTCACCCTCCGCGGGACGCTCGTACCAGGCTTCGACCTCTCCGCTCAGCTTGAGCGTCAGCGGACGGCCGTGGCGATCGACCTTTTTGCCCAGCGCGACGCGGATCCAGCCTTCCGAGATCGAATATTCCTCGACATCGCGCCGCTCGTTGCCCTTGAAACGAATGCCGATGCCGCGCTCCAGCTTGGGCTGGTCGAAATAGGGGCTCGACGGATCGGTGGACAGGCGGTCGGGGGGCGTATCGGTCATGGCGCTGCGCTTAGCGGGATGGCGCCACCCGCTCCACAAAAAAAGGCGGCGCCGGACGAACCGGCGCCGCCTCCCCGGTTAACCTGGGGACCGCTGGCCTCAATAGCCGTAGTAATAGTCGCGATAGACGACCGGCGGCGGGGGCGGCGGCGGCGCGTAATACCGCTCCTGGTAATAGACCCGCGGCGGCGGCGGCGGCGCGTCGTAATAATAGCGACGGTCGTAATAATAGCGGGGACGGTTGGAATCGGCGATCGCCGCGCCGATGCCCAGGCCGACGATGCCCCCGAGCAGCGCGCCCGCCGCAACATTGCCGCCCCGATCATAATGGCGATAGCCGCCGTAGCCGCCATAACGGCCCCAACGCTGCGCCTCGGCCGGTGCCGCCGCGCTCAGTGCGGTCGTCGCAAGGGCGACGCCGAGGCCTACCTTCTTCAACAAGCCGTTCATTGCTCGAACCTCCTCATACTCACAAACGCCCGGTCCGCCTCTGTTGAACGCACAAGGGTGCGAGCGTGTTTCCGGTCTATGGCCGAGTCGCGCTGAACCGATCCGGAATGGCGCGTTAAGCCGCTGTTTAGGCGCGCTGCATTCACAAAGCGGACACATTCCGCGGCTAGCCGGGCGCGACGCCAGGGGGGCGGGACCATCGACAGACGTGCGGAGACGGCGCCGGGAACGGCGCGGACGAGACGGCACGGCCACGCCTCCTTTGCCGAATCATCAAAGGGGACCTTCGTGACCAATCGTCATCTTCTGAAAGCCATGCTGCTCGTCGGCGTCGCCGGCGCCGCCTCGCCCGCCCTCGCGCAATCGACGACCGCACCCGCACAGGCCGGTGCGACCGACCCGTCGGTCGAAACCGCCTCGACCGATGCGGGCGAAGTGGGCGACATCGTCGTCACCGCGGAACGCCGCGCGGAGAATTTGCAGCGCGTGCCGCTGTCGGTCGCCGTCGTCGGCGGCAGCGACCTGCGCGCCTTCCAGTCGGGCGGCGAGGATACGCTGGCGCTGTCGGGTCGCGTCCCCGGACTCTTTGCGGAAACCACCACGGGCCGCATCTTCCCGCGCTATTATATCCGCGGTCTCGGCAACATCGATTTCTACCTGGGCGCCAGCCAGCCCGTATCCATCATCCAGGACGATGTCGTTCTCGAGCATGTCGTGCTCAAGTCCAATCCCGTCTACGACGTCGCCCAGGTCGAAGTCCTGCGCGGTCCGCAGGGATCCTTGTTCGGCCGCAACACGACCGCCGGCATCATCAAGTTCGACACGATCCGTCCGACGCAGACCTGGCAGGGGAGAATGTCTGCCTCCGCCGGCGAGTACGGCACCTTCACCTATGACGCGGGCGTCGGCGGTCCGATCGTCACCGACAAGGTGGCGATCCGCCTGTCGGGCCTGATCCAGCATCGCAACGACTGGGTCGACAACGTCTTCACCGGCTCGAGCCCCGACGGCACGACGACGCCGCTCCGCAACGCGATGGGCGGCTTCACCGAAAAGGACGCGCGCCTCCAGATCCTGCTGACGCCGACGGACCGCTTCACCGTCAACGTCTCCGGCCATGCGCGCGGCTATGAGGGCACCTCGACGCTGTTCCATCGCGCCGCGCTGGTGAAGGGCTCCAATTCGGTCGATGCCGAGCCGCGCGACCGCGTCGCCTATGACGAGGCGCAGAACAACCCGCAGAATTACGACACCTACGGCTGGTCGGTGAACGCCGCCTACGACTTCGGCGCGGCGACGCTGACCTCGATCAGCGCCTATGAGACGACCTCGGGCTTCAGCCGCGGCGATACCGACGGCGGTGCGGCGGCCAATTATCCGGTCGGCGGCCGCGCCAATGGCTTCGGCCAGAGCCAGGGCAACATCCGCGACCTCGACCAATATACGCAGGAGGTGCGCCTCGCCTCGCCCGGCGACCAGCGCTTCACCTGGCAGTTCGGCGGCTTCTACTTCAACCAGAAGGACACGACGGACTTCTACCAGCGGGCCTATTTCCTGCTGAAGCCGGACGTCAACGGCACGCTGCCTAATCCAAACAACTGGGTGCGGCTGCGCGACAACAACACCAGCTGGGCCGCCTTCGGCCAGGCCAGCTTCAAGGTGACGCCGGACTTCACCATCACCGCCGGCGCGCGCGAGACGAACGACACGAAGAAGACCGCGCTGGTCAAGACCGCGAACACGATCGCCAACGTCTCGACCTATGGCGGCCGTCGCTACGTGCGCCTGTCCGACACCACGCCGAGCTGGGACGTGTCGGCGCTCTACCAGGTCGATCCGGAAAACAGCGTCTATGCCCGCGTCGCGCGCGGTTTCCGCGGCCCGACGATCCAGGGCCGTTCGGCGGTGTTCAACTCCGATTTCACCACCGCGAACAGCGAGACGATCACCTCCTATGAAATCGGCTCGAAGGGCATCTTCCTCGACGGTCGCCTGCGGCTCAACACCGCGCTGTTCACCTACACCGTCGACGACATCCAGCTGAACGGCAACGACATCAACGGCAACGGCGTGCTGTTCAACGCCAACAAGGCGCGCGCCTGGGGCATGGAGCTGGACGCGGAATTCCGTCCGGTGCGCAACCTGGCGATCACGCTCGGCGCCAGCGCGCTCAAGTCGAAGATCGAGGACAGCCGCGTCTATGCGCAGGTCTGCCAGCTCAACGGCGTCGTCGTGTGCACCGTGCTCGACCCGACGATCAAGGTCGGCGCCAACACCTTCGCGCAGATCGACGGCAACCCGCTGCCCAACGCGCCCAAGTGGAACCTGAACGCCACCGCGCGCTACGACGTGCCGCTCGCCAATGGCGGGAAGCTGTTCGCCGCGACCGACTGGAACGTCCAGGGCTATACGAATTTCGTCCTCTATCGGACGAAGGAGTTCTACGCGGACGGCAACTTCGAGGGTGGCCTGAAGATCGGCTACACCACGCCGGACAACGCCTATGAGGTCGCCGCTTTCGCGCGCAACATCACCAACCAGAAGAACCTGAAGGGCGTGATCGAGAACTACATGGCCGCCGTCTTCAACGAGCCCCGCATCATCGGCGTCTCGCTGAGCGGGCGGTTCAAGTAAGAGCTTAGCTTACTCTGCTTCGCCCTCCATCCACCGTTACTCAAACGCGACGGCGTGTGTGTTTGGGGAACGGTGGATGGACGGTACGACGCCCGCACCGCGGGATGACGGAACGTCCGAACGCTGCTCTCCCGGGGCATGAAAAAAGGGCCGGTGGATCGCTCCACCGGCCCTTCCTTTTGGCCGAAGCCCGAAACAGTCAGGCCGCCTGCTTCGCGCGGCTGGCGCGCTTGCGCTCGTGCGGGTCGAGGTAGCGCTTGCGCAGCCGGATCGACTTGGGCGTGACTTCGACCATCTCGTCATCGTCGATATAGGCGATCGCCTGCTCCAGCGTCATCTTCTTCGGCGGGGTCAGGCGGATCGCGTCGTCCTTGCCGCCGCTGGCGCGGAAGTTGGTCAGCTGCTTCGCCTTCATCGGATTGACCTCGAGGTCATCCGTCTTGGCGTTCTCGCCGATGATCATGCCCTCGTACAGCGCCTCGCCGTGGCCGACGAACAGGATGCCGCGCTCCTCGAGCGGCCCCAGCGCATAGCCCTGCGCCTCGCCGGCGCCGTTCGAGATCAGCACGCCGTTCTTGCGGCCTTCGATGTTGCCCTTGTGCGGACCGTACTTCTCGAACAGCCGGTTCATGATGCCGGTGCCGCGCGTGTCCGACAGGAACTCGCCGTGATAGCCGATCAGGCCGCGGCTCGGCGCGGAGAAGGTGATGCGCGTCTTGCCGCCGCCCGACGGGCGCATATCGGTCATCTCGGCCTTGCGCTGGTTCATCTTGTCGACGACCGTGCCCGAATATTCGTCGTCGACGTCGATCACGACGGTCTCGTACGGCTCGGTCTTCTTGCCGTCCTCGTCCTCGCCGAACAGCACGCGCGGCCGGCTGATGCCGAGCTCGAAGCCCTCGCGGCGCATCGTCTCGATCAGCACGCCCAGCTGCAGTTCGCCGCGGCCGGCGACCTCGAAGCTGTCGCGATCCTCGCTCTCGGTCACTTTGATCGCGACGTTCGATTCCGCCTCGCGCATCAGGCGGTCGCGGATCATGCGGCTCGTCACCTTGCTGCCCTCGCGACCCGCCATCGGCGAATCGTTGACGGCGAAGCGCATCGACAGCGTCGGCGGATCGATCGGCTGCGCCTTGATCGGGGTTGAGACGCTGACGTCGGCGATCGTGTTGGCGACCGTCGCGATGGTCAGGCCGGCGAGGCTGATGATGTCGCCCGCCTGCGCTTCCTCGACCGGCACGCGCTCCAGCCCGCGGAACGACATGATCTTCGACGCGCGGCCCGTCTCGATGACGTTGCCGTCGGCGTCGAGCGCGTGGATCGCCTGGTTGAGCTTGAGCGTGCCGGTGTTGACGCGGCCCGTCAGGATGCGGCCCAGGAAGTTGTCGCGGTCGAGCAGCGTCACCAGGAAGCTGAACGGCGCGTCGACGTCGACCTTCGGCTCGGGCACGTGGCTGACGATCAGCTCGAACATCGGGGTCAGCGTGCCCTCGCGCGCGTCCATGTCGGTCGAGGCATAGCCGTTGCGACCCGACGCATAGAGCACGGGGAAGTCGAGCTGCTCGTCGTTCGCGTCGAGCGACACGAACAAGTCGAACACCTCGTCCAGCACTTCCTGGATGCGCGCGTCGGCGCGGTCGACCTTGTTGACGACGACGATCGGCTTCAGGCCCAGCGCCAGCGCCTTGCCGGTGACGAACTTCGTCTGCGGCATCGCGCCTTCCGACGAATCGACGAGCAGGATGACGCCGTCGACCATCGACAGGATGCGCTCCACCTCGCCGCCGAAGTCGGCGTGGCCGGGCGTGTCGACGATGTTGATACGCGTGCCCTGCCATTCGACCGACGTCGGCTTGGCGAGGATGGTGATCCCGCGCTCCTTTTCGAGGTCGTTCGAATCCATCGCGCGTTCCTCGACGCGCTGGTTGTCGCGGAAGGTGCCGGACTGGCGGAACAGCTGGTCGACGAGCGTGGTCTTGCCGTGATCGACGTGCGCGATGATCGCCACGTTGCGGAGGCTCATGGGAAATCCTGATCGGGAAGAGGGAAGTTCGCGCGCCCATAGCGGATTTGTTGCGCCGCGGGAAGGGCGGGCGGCGGACCCGGGTGCGGCGGGGTCGTGGGAGGACGCCGGGCGATCGGACAGGCCGTGACGCAAGGCCATGTGACGCCGTCTCCTCCCGATCGCTTTGCCCTCGCACGGAAGCGGTTTCGACGCGGGCGGGCCGTCCACGTCGTCCATGTCCGCGCGTGCCTGTCCGCACGTACCTGTCCGCACGTGACCGGACGCCATGGCATCGCTATAAGCGTATTATTCGCATGACACACTTGAACCCCGCGCCGGCAACCGGCACATTGCGAAGGACGACCGGGCCGATGCCCGCTGGAGGACGACGATGGCCACTTCCGCCGACACGCTGACCGCGCAACCGGACCTGGTGCTGACCCCGCCCGATCCCGTGCCGACGGTGCAGGCGGAGCGTGCCGCCGGGCTGGTGCCAATCGACGACACCAAGAAGTCGCAGCTCGAGCAGCGCGTCGACACTTTCGTGCGCGACCTGGTGGCGGAGGACGTCAACAGCCCCGAATTCGGCAAGCGCGTCGATGCGATCACCGCGATGGGCGCGAAGGAGATCCGCGAGGCGGCGGGCCAGTCCAACCGCTTTCTCGATCGCCCGATCCGCGCGATGGACAAGGACACGGGCGTCGGCGCCGATCTGGCGCAGCTGCGTCGTGTGATCGAGGATCTCGATCCCGGTAAGAAGGGCGCGCTGTCGGGGCCGAAGAAGATCTTCGGCGTGATCCCGTTCGGGTCGAAGATGCGCGACTATTTCGACAGCTACAAATCGTCGCAGACGCATATCAGCTCGATCCTGAAGAGCCTGGCGTCCGGCAAGGACGAGCTGTTGATGGACAACGCCGCGATCGACACCGAGCGCGCCAATCTCTGGTCCGCGATGGGCCGGCTGGAGCAGATGATCCATCTGTCCAAGGCAATGGACGCGAAGCTGGAAGAGACCGCCAACGACCTCGACCACACCGATCCCGCCAAGGCTAAGGCGATCCGCGAGACCGCGCTGTTCTACACCCGCCAGCGCACGCAGGACCTGCTGACGCAGATGGCGGTGACGGTGCAGGGCTATCTGGCGCTCGACCTCGTCAAGAAGAATAACGTCGAGCTGATCAAGGGCGTCGATCGCGCCTCGACCACGACCGTGTCCGCGCTGCGCACCGCGGTGACGGTGGCGCAGGCGCTGACCAACCAGAAACTGGTGCTAGAAAGCATCACGCAGCTCAACACGACGACCGCGAACATCATCGATTCGACCGGCAAGCTGCTGCGCTCGAACACCGCCGCGATCCACGAGCAGGCCGCCGCCTCGACGATCCCGCTGGAGACGCTGCAGCGCGCGTTCCAGAACATCTACGACACGATGGACGCGATCGACACCTTCAAGGTCAAGGCGCTCGATTCGATGAAGACCACGGTCAACGCGCTCGGCAACGAGGTCGAGAAGTCGAAGGGCTATATCGCGCGCGCCGAAGGTGCCACGCAGGGGGCGCTGAAGGGCCCCGGCGACCAATATCGCCTGGAATCGTTGTAAGGCCGAGATGACCGAAGTCGACGAACAGATCGCCCGCGCGCGCGCCACGATGGCGCGGATCAGTGCGGATTACGGCGGGCAGGTGCGCGACCAGTATCGCGTCCACGGCAAGCGGCTGAAGCGGCGCGCGGTCAGCGCCGGGCGGCGGCTCGCGGTGATCGCGGCGGTCGACGCGGCGATCCTGATCGCGGCGGCAATTCTGGGCATGATCTTTCCGCTCGGCATCTTCGGTGCGCTCGGCGTGCTTTTGCTGATGGTGGCGGCGACGTTGCTCATCGGCCTCGCCCCCGCCGCGCGGGCGCCGAGCGAACGCGCGCTGCGCGAGGGTGACATCAAGGCGCTGCCGGCGAAGACGGAGCGTTGGCTCGAGGCGCAGCGTCCCGCCCTGCCCGCGCCGGCGCGCGCGATCGTCGACCAGATCGGCCAGCGGCTCGAGACGCTGTCCCCGCAGCTGGGGCGGCTGGAGGGCCGCGACGAGGAAGCCTATGAGGTGCGGCGGTTGATCGGCGAGCAACTCCCCGCCTTCGTCAACGATTATGCCCGCGTGCCCGAGCCGTTGCGCAAGGTCGAGCGCAACGGTCGCACGCCCGATACCGAACTCGTCGCGGGCTTGCGTCTGATCGAGCAGGAGATCGCCGACATGACGCGGCGGCTGGCGCAGGACGATCTCGACAGCCTGTCGACCCGCGGCCGCTATCTCGAGGTGAAATACCGCGGCGATGAGCCTGCTCCGGACAATCGCCAGGGCTGAGACGCTCGGGGGTTGCGGATCGCGTTCATGATGTGTTCCATGCGCATCCCATGCGACTCGATGACGACCTGGTGGCCAAGGCGCTGAGCGCGCTCGATGAATCGGCGGCGCGCGCGCGCAGCGAATCGGTCGCGCCCGATTCGTTGCTGCGCTTCGTCCTCGCGTTCCTTCATGCCGCCATACCGCCGGGGCGCCGTGATCGCGGCCCCTTCGACGCGATGTGGCGGGCGATCACGCGCGGTTCGCCGTCCCCGGCACGGCAGCGCCGGGTCGCCGAGGCGCTGCGTGCCATCCGTGCGCAGATCGATGCGCCGGACACGCAGGTCGGCGCCACGCCGCGCGACGCGATGCTGGCGATGCTTCGTGACGGACAGACGGCGGATCGCCATCAGCAGGCGTGGGATTTGAGAGGGAAGGCCTGCCCGATCCAGCGGCCGATGCGCGATCGGTGGCCGGGCTCCTGAACCGCGGCGCGGATGGTGGGCGCTGACGGGTTCGAACCGCCGACCTACTCGGTGTAAACGAGCCGCTCTACCAGCTGAGCTAAGCGCCCCCGATTGCGGGTGTGACGGGCGATGCCAAAGCGGCGGCGTCCGCGCAAGCCCCGTCGCATCGCGGCGGCGTCGATCAGCCCAAACTTCCCTCTACGCGGCGCGCCGCGACCATGTAGTTGCGCATCGCCTCCGACGCGCGCCGCGACAGGGCCATGAACGCCCGGCGACGGTCGGCGGGGTCGGGATGGCGCGCGAGCAGACCCAGGTCCGTCATCTTGGCGATCCAGCGCAGCGCCGTGGTCGGCGCGACTGCAGCGGCGATGCACAGGCTCGATACGCTGACCTGCCGGTCCTCCAGCTCGGCCGCGTACAGGTCGAGCAGCATGTCCCATGCCGGATCCTCGAACAGGCCCTGTCCAAAGCCACCGAAGAACTTGCCGCGCAGGCGGCGCAGCTGGATCAGCCTGCGGACTTCGGTCGGCTCGACGGGCTCGCCGCCGCTGGTGGGGCCTGCGTCATAGCCGCGATGCCGGTCCGCCAGATCATAGGCATCGCCGCCCGGGCCGTGGTCGGCCCGCGCGAGCCGCGCCAGGATTTCCGCGATCCGCGCCACCTCGTCGTTGAGCCGCTGCAACCTCACCCCGTCGTTCTCGCGCAGGCTGTCGCTCAGCATGGGCGGGCCGTGCGGATGGCCGGCCATGGCCAGCGCGAGGATGCGGTCGAAGGGTTCGGGGTCGCACAGCAGCGTGACCTCGGCGAGAGACAGTGCGGCGGCGACCTGGTCGAGCTGATCGCGTCCGAAGCTGAGGATCAGCGGCACGTCGAGCGCGACGGCAAAACCCTCGAGCCGCGCCAGCGCCAGATCGAGGACATCGGCTGCCACGCCGCGCGCCTCCGCCATGAGCAGCGGCGCGAGCATCGGTTCCGCCAGTCGGTGCGGCACATCGGCCCAGCCGATCCGCCGCAGCATCCGGCTCCCGGCACGCGCGATAGCCTGTTCGGCATCGCTCGCCATCGACGCCTCGGCGATCAGGAGCACCGGCCGTGTCGTCGTGGCATATCCCGTCGCAAGGCCGCTCGTCGTCATCGTCCCCCCATGACGATAGGATAGGTCCTTGATAAGCGGGTCAGCGTGCGGATTCCTCTCCGTTTCGGAGGGGAAGCTCGCCACGCCCGTCCGCGTGCGACCATTTTCCATCCATAACGGATGCGACGGCGATCAGTCCAAGCTTTTGACGATGTCCTCGACCATCTTCTTGGCATCGGCGAGCAACATCATCGTGTTGTCACGATAGAAGACGTCGTTGTCGACGCCGGCATAGCCGACGCCCCCCATCGATCGCTTGACGAACAGCACCGTCTTCGCCTTTTCGACGTCGAGCACGGGCATGCCATAGATGGGGGATGACTTGTCCGTCTTGGCGGCGGGGTTAGTGACATCGTTTGCGCCGATGACGAAGGCGACATCGGTCTGGGCGAATTCGGCGTTGATGTCCTCCAGCTCGAATACCTCGTCATAGGGCACGTTCGCTTCGGCGAGCAGCACGTTCATATGCCCCGGCATGCGGCCCGCGACGGGATGGATCGCATATTTGACGCGGACGCCATGCGCCTTGAGCTTGTCGGCCATCTCGCGCAGCACGTGCTGCGCCTGCGCCACCGCCATGCCATAGCCGGGAACGATGACGACCTGCTCGGCCTGGCTCATCAGGAAGGCGGCATCCTCCGCCGAGCCCCGCTTCCACGGCCGGTCCACCTGCGCCGCGCCGCCGCTGGCGCCACCCGAATCCGCGCCGAAGCCGCCCGCGATGACGCTGAGGAAGCTGCGGTTCATCGCGCGGCACATGATGTAGCTGAGGATCGCGCCCGACGATCCGACCAGCGCGCCGGTGATGATCATCGCGCTGTTGTGCAGCGTGAAGCCCATCGCCGCCGCCGCCCAGCCCGAATAGCTGTTGAGCATGCTGACCACGACCGGCATGTCCGCGCCGCCGATCGGGATGATGAGCAGGAAGCCGATCGCGAAGCTGAGCGCGGTGATCGTCCAGAACACCCAGGGGCTCTGGTCCTGCGTGAAATAGGCGACGAGCAACAGGATGGCGGCCAGCACGCCGAGGTTGAGGACGTGGCGACCGGGCAGCAGGATCGGCTTGCCGCCCATGTTGCCGTTGAGCTTCAGGAACGCGATGACGCTGCCGGAAAAGGTGATCGCGCCGATCGCGACGCCCAGGCCCATCTCGATCCGGCTGACCTGATGGATGACGGCGAAGGGCGGGCCGATCAGCGGCACGACGAGGTCGGCGATGCCGAACGCGGAAGGGTTGAGATAGGCGGCGGCGGCGACCAGCACCGCGGCGAGGCCGACGAGGCTGTGGAAGGCGGCGACGAGCTGCGGCATCGCGGTCATCGCGATGCGGCGCGCGGTGCTGATGCCGATCACCGCGCCGATGCCTATGGCGGCGAGGATTTCGAGGACGGTGAGCCAGTCGATCCGCTCGAACAACGGTCCGGTCGAAGCGACCACGCCGGATGGGTCCGTCAGCACGAGGCCGACCGCCTGAAGCGGCACGTGGGTCACCAACGTCGTCACCACCGCGATCGTCATGCCGATCATGCCGAAGCGATTGCCGCGCTGGCTGGAGGTCGGCGACGACAGGCCGCGCAGCGCGAGGATGAAGCACACCCCGGCGATCAGATAGGCGAGCGCCGCGAACGAGCTGCCGGCGGTTGCGTGTTCCATCCTGTCCCCCTTGCCGTCATCCCGGCGGAAGCCGGGATCCACCGCGCCGCGAGCGCAAGTGGATGAGTGGACCCCGGCCCGCGCCGGGGTGACGCGTTCAGTGCTTCGCGGCGGCCGCCGGCCGGTCCTTCTTCTTGTACATGGCGAGCATCCGCTGCGTGACCGCGAAGCCGCCGAAGATGTTGATGCTGGCGAGCACGACGGCGGCAAGCCCCAGCCACTTCGCCACCGGCGACCCCGCCGCCGCCCCGGCGATCAGCGCGCCGACGATGATCACCGACGAGATCGCATTGGTCACCGCCATCAGCGGGGTGTGCAGCGCCGGCGTGACCGACCAGACCACGTAATAGCCGACGAAGCAGGCGAGCACGAAGATCGACAGGATCGCGACGAAGTCCATGGTTTCAGTCTCCTACCGATCGCACGGGCGCCGGCCCGGCTTTCCACGTCGGCGAATCGGGCGACCCGTCGCGCCGCTCTGCCGTCCCCACGCCTTCCCCTGGGTCGCAAGGCGGCATCGGGAGTCGGGACGGGCGGTTCATGCGCCGAGCAGCCGGGCGTGAACCACCTGCCCGTCGCGCGTCAGGCGGATCGCATCGCCGATCTCCGCATCCAGCACGGGTCGCCCCGCCTCCTTGTCCCAGAAGGTCGACAGGAAGTTGTAGAGATTGCGCGCGAACAGCGCCGAGGCATCCGCCGCCAGGCGCGAGGGCACGTTGCGATGACCGACGATGCGGACGCCGTGCCGCTCGACGATCTCGCCCGGGACGGCGCCTTCGACATTGCCGCCCTGCTCGACCGCGAGGTCGACGATGACGCTGCCCGGCTTCATGCTCGCCACCTGCGCGTCGCTGATCAGCCGCGGCGCGGGGCGGCCTGGGATGAGCGCCGTGGTGATGACGATGTCCTGCCGGGCGATGTGCGCGGAGACGAGTTCGGCCTGCGCCGCCTGATATGCCGGGCTCATCTCGCCGGCATAGCCCCCGGCGCCCTCGCCCTCGATGCCGGCGACATTTTCGACGAACACCGGCTTGGCGCCGAGGCTTAGGATCTGTTCCTTGGTCGCGGAGCGGACGTCGGTGGCGGAGACCTGCGCCCCCAGCCGACGCGCGGTGGCGATCGCCTGCAGCCCGGCGACGCCGACGCCCATCACGAACACCCGCGCGGCGCTGACGGTGCCCGCCGCCGTCATCATCATCGGAAAGGCGCGGCCATATGCCGCCGCCGCGTCGAGCACCGCCTTGTACCCCGACAGGTTCGACTGGGACGACAGGATATCCATGGACTGCGCGCGCGTGATCCGCGGCATCAGCTCCATCGCCAGCGCCTCCAGCCCCGCCGCCGCATAGGCGTCGACCCGGTCGCGCGCGCCGAAGGGGTTGAGCCCCGCGACGATCCAGGCGCCCGGCGACACAGCGCCGAGTTCCGCCGGGTCGGGTCCTTGCACGCCCAGGACGATGTCCGCCCCCGCTAGCGTCGCCCCACGGTCGCCGATGCGTGCCCCCGCCTCGGCATAGCCGGCATCGTCGTAGGAGGCGGCCGACCCCGCCCCCGATTCGACGGCAACTTCGGCACCGAGCGCACCGAATTTGCGGACGGTTTCGGGGGTCGCGGCAACGCGACGCTCGCCGTCTGCTCGTTCGCGGAGGACGGCGATCTTCATGGCGCGATCCTTACGCGATCAGCCAGATCACGAAGGCGGCGATGATCGCACACCCGACCGCGCCCCACTTCAGCATCCCGATGACGCTGCCATAGGTCGCCTCGTGCGCGTGCATGTCCCCGTTGCCGGCCATCCTCTGTTCCCTGGCTTGCACCCCTGCAGGGGTCGTTCTGGTCCGGAACGAACCCTGCCCGCAAAGCTCCGCCGCCGTCAAGCAGCGGCACGTACGATGCGCTTAAGCCGACCTTTACCGTCGCCGGGCTAAGCGATGATCCGAAATGGGACGAGATCGACGATGACCCGTAACGGACAGCGGTTGCTTTTGCTGATCGACGACGAACCGGCACAGCGCAGGCTGGTCGCCGCGCTGGCGGCGCGCGCCGGGTGGCGCTCCATCTTCGCCAATGACGGCGAGATGGCCCTGGCGCAGCTCGGCACGCAGGACGGCATGCAGCTGGATGCGATATTGCTCGACCACCGGGCGCCCGACGCGGATACGGCGGACGCGATCGCGGCGCTGCGCAGCCAGCGTCCGGCGCTGCCGATCCTGATGCTGACCGCGAACGGATCGGTCGCGCATGCGGTAGCCGCCATGCGCGCGGGCGCCACCGACTTCCTGGTCAAGCCGCTTGCCCCGGAACGGCTGCTCGCCGCGCTCGAGGCGGCGGTCGCGGGCACCGCGGCGGGAGAGTTGCGCCCGCTGACCGAGAAGATCCCCGCGCTGCTCGCCTTCGACGAGATCGTCGGCTCCGCGCCCGAGTTCCGCGCCGCGCTGGCCATCGCCGCCAAGGCGGCGCGCGCGCGCGTGCCGGTGCTGATCGAAGGCGAGAGCGGCGTCGGCAAGGAAGTGGTCGCGGATGCGATCCACGCCGCCAGCCCACGCGCGCGGCGACCGATGGTGACGGTCAACTGCGGCGCCATCCCCGCGAACCTCGTCGAATCGGAGCTGTTCGGGCACGAGAAGGGCGCCTTCACCGGCGCGTTCGAGCGCAAGATCGGCAAATTCGTCGATGCCGACGGCGGTACCCTGTTCCTGGACGAGGTCGGCGAAATGCCGCTCGACGCGCAGGTCAAGCTGTTGCGCGTGCTGCAGTCGGGAGAGGTACAGCCGATCGGCGCGCGCCACGCCCGCGAGGTCGACGTCCGCGTGATCGCCGCGACCAACAAGCGGCTGATCGAGGAGGTCGAGGCCGGCCGGTTCCGCGAAGACCTCTATTACCGGCTCAACGTCGTGCAGGTGACGATCCCGCCCCTGCGCGAGCGATCCGGCGACATTCCCGCATTGGCCCGGCACCTGCTGGCGCGGATCGCGCACCAGCCGGGACTTCGTCCGCTTGGCATCACCGACGAGGCGCTGGCGCTGCTCGTCGGCTACGATTGGCCGGGCAACGTGCGGCAGTTGCAGAACGCATTGTTCCGCGCCGCGATCCTGTGTGAGGGCGATGCGCTGACGCGCGCCGACTTCCCGCAGATCGCCGCGCTCGGCCAGCGTCGCGGCGGCGTCGTCGCGCCCGCATCGGGCGCGGGGGTCACGCTGTTCCGGCCGGACGGCAATCTGCGTCCGCTGGAGGACATCGAGGCCGATGTCATCCGACTCGCCATCGGCCATTATCGCGGCCGGATGACGGAGGTCGCGCGGCGGCTCGGGATCGGTCGGTCGACCTTGTATCGCAAGCTCGGCGAGCTGGGCATCGACAACGCCGCCTGATCGCGTGCGACACGCGCCGCGTCACCAGAGTACGCCATGCTCCGGCTGCAGCGGAGCCGGCGCTTCGTCGCCGATCGACTGGAGCAGGTCGATCTCGATCGTGCGGCACATCGCCGACAGCGGCAGATCGTGGACGGTATTGGCGAAGGGATCGACCAGATCGTCGCCGATCGCGAGCACCGCGAGGAACATCAGACCCGCCATCGTCGATCCGAGCGGCGTCGCGAACCCCAGCGTCTCGACGAGGCCGATGGGCAGCAGCACGCAGAACAGGTGCACGAACAGCGTCGGGAAGAAGCGGTATTGATTGGGCAGCGGGGTGTTCTTCAACCGCTCCATGCCGCCCTGCGCATTGGCGATGTCGACCAGCACCGATTCCATCTGCGTCTGCTGGATGGTGTCGATCCAGCCCTGACGCCTGGCATCGTCGATCCGCCGACCGGTGCCGTCGAGCAGCCCATTCGCGATGTTGGTTCGCGACAGCGACGGGGTCGCCTCGCCGCGCGACAGGAATCGCAGCACCTGTTCGTCGACCGGCTGGCGACGAAGCTGGCAGCGGAGCGCGTTCACATAAGCGATCTGGCGCAACACGATCGAGCGGCGCAGGTCGCGCGCCTCGTCGCCCGGCAGGAAGTTGCGCGCCTCGCGGCTGAGGTTGCGCGAGGCGTTGATCATCAGCCCCCAGAGCGAGCGCCCCTCCCACCAGCGCGCATAGGCCGAATTGCTGCGAAAGCCGAGGAACAGCGCCAGCACCGTGCCGAACAGCGTCAGCGGCAGCGACGGCGCGCGAAAGGGCAGGAAATAGTAAGTGACGGTCACCGCGACGTCCCAGAAGAACAGGATGGTCAGCGGGCGCCAGACCTCGGCGACGATCTGGCGCAGACGGGGGGTGGCATCGACGATCATGATTCCTCTTTGTCCGCTCGATTAAGGGCAGGCTGCATGGCCGATCCACCTTGGTCGGACATTGTTCCGATCGGATCGGCCACAAAAGCTCTTAGCTGCCCAACGTCTCTGTCCTCGGATTGCTGCGTTGCAAAATGTTTCCGCTTCGGTCCGTTCGTGCCGGATCAGCCGCCCGCCAGCGCCCGGTCGCGCAGGCCCCGCCACAGCTTCAGCGCCTGCACCGTCTCCGGCACATCGTGCACGCGGAGGAACTGCACGCCTGCGTCCGCGCCCTTGAGCGCGAGCGCGACACTGCCGCCCAGCCGGCGCTCGACCGGCGCCGCATTGTCGAGCGCGCCGATCATCCGCTTGCGGCTGGCGCCGAGCATGATGGGGCACCCCAGGCCGTGGAACAGCGCCAGGGCGTTCACCAGGGCAAGATTGTCCGCCAGCGATTTGCCGAAGCCGATGCCGGGGTCCGCGACGATCCGCTCGCGCGGCACGCCCGCCGCGACGATTGCATCGATGCGGGCCTCCAGCCAGTCGAACACCTCCGTCGCGACGTTGCGATAGACCGGGCGGCCATGACCGCCGGCCTTGGGGTCGGGCGAATGCATCAGGATGACGGGACAGCCGGCGCGGACGACGACCTCGAGCGCGCGATCGTCCCACAGCAACGCCGAGACGTCGTTGACGATGTGCGCGCCGGCGGCCAGTGCCGCTTCCATCACGCCCGCCTTGCGTGTGTCGATCGACACCGGCGTGCCGCTGGCGGCGAGCCGCTCGACGACGGGCAGCACGCGGGCGATCTCGTCCCCTTCCCAGACCTGTGCCGCACCGGGCCGCGTCGATTCGCCACCCAGATCGACCAGCGCCGCGCCCGCCGCGGCCATGTCGACGCCCGCCGCGGCCGCGGCCGCGGGATCGCCGGCGTGGCGGCCGCCATCGGAGAAACTGTCCGGCGTGACGTTGAGGATTCCTGCGACGAGGGGCTGGTCGAGCCGCAGCGTGCGCGCGCCCAGGACGAGCGGCGGGCGGGGCGCGGTGATCCGCGCGTGCAGCGCGGCGGCGCGTTCGCCAAGCGATGCGACATCGGCGACGGAGACGATCCTGCGACTCTCGGCGGTGGACACCTCATAGGCGGCGAACCACTGCATGCCCCCCGCGAGCCGCACGACGCTGCCGTCGGGCAGGCCGATCGGCGTATCGACGAAATGGACGGGGCGTAGGTGCAGGCTCATGCCCGGTGTGTTCCCGCTGCGCGCCGGGAAGGCAAGCGCGTTCGCGGCGAGGACGCGGGCGCGCAGGGCTCGAAGGAAAGACGTGCCCTCGTCGGGGCGACGACCCGGCCCTGCGCCGGGTGCCGGCAATCTACGGCTGGGTCGCGAGGATGTAGATCTGCCGCAGGCTGTCGATCGGCTTGAGCGCGCCGTCCGTCTCGTGGTGCCAGAAGGTCCAGCCGTTGCATGCCGGCGCACCCTGCAGCATCGCGCCGAGCTTGTGGATCGACCCCGTCGCGCCGCATGGGCTGGCAAGGCTGCCGTCGGCGCGGACCGTCGCCTGGAAGCGGCGCTTGGCGTCGGTGAGCATTGCTCCGGGGGCGAGATAGCCGTTTTCGACCAGCACGCCGAACGCGACCTTGGGCTGGCTGCGCGGGCTCTGCATCGTCGCCAGCGCCGATTCGTCGAGCGGCAGTGCCGCGGCGATACGCTCCTGGGCGGCGTCGATGTACGACGGCTCGCGCTCTATGCCGATCCAGCGCCGCCCGAGCCGCTTCGCCACCGCGCCGGTGGTGCCGGTGCCGAAGAACGGGTCGAGCACCACGTCGCCGGGCTTCGTGCATGCGAGCAGCACGCGGTACAGCAGCGCCTCCGGCTTCTGCGTCGGATGAACCTTGTGGCCGCCCTTCTTCAGCCGCTCCTGACCGCCGCAGATCGGGAATTCCCAGTCCGAACGCATCTGGAGCTCGTCGTTGAGCGTCTTCATCGAGCGATAATTGAAGGTGTATTTCGCCTTCTCGCCCTTGGAGGCCCAGATCAGCGTCTCATGCGCGTTGGTGAAGCGCGTGCCGCGGAAGTTCGGCATTGGATTGGCCTTGCGCCACACGATGTCGTTGAGGATCCAATAGCCCAGGTCCTGCACCGCCGTGCCGACACGGAAGATGTTGTGATAGCTGCCGATCACCCAGATCGTGCCATCGTCCTTCAGAATGCGGTGCGCCTCCGCCAGCCAGGCGCGCGTGAACGCGTCATAGGCCGCGAACGTATCGAACTTGTCCCAATCGTCGGTGACCGCATCGACGTGCGTGCCATCGGGCCGGAACAGCTCGCCGCCGAGCTGGAGGTTGTAGGGCGGATCGGCGAAGATCATGTCGACCGACTTGTCGGGCAGCGCCTTCATCGCGGCGATACAGTCGCCCATGATGATCTGGTCGAGCGGCAGGATGGCGCGCGCGACATCGGCCGGTGCCAGCGTCGCCGAAACCGCGCCCCGCGCCGCAGCGCGCGGCTGCCGGACCTTCTCGATAACCCCCATCTACGCCCCCTTGTCGTGGCCAGAAGCGCGAATCCGCAGACTCTCGTCAAGCACTGATTGGTTAACGATCTTCGTCAAGATTTCGTGAACGTCCCTGCACAAACCCTCTTGCCTCCCAGATTTTGCGCTGTCGCCTGCCCCGGGCGCCCAATCGCTGGGGGTGTGGCGCGAAAGACTCAAGCCGCCACGTCCTGTTGCGCGGCGCAACTTTTATCGGTCAGGCGGCGTGGATCGCGGGCGAAAGCAGGTCCGCCGCCCGTGCGACGGGCGCGAAGCTGTACCGGTGAATCGGCGAGGGGCCGTGTTCGCGCAGCGCAGCCAGGTGTTTCGGGCAGCCATAGCCCTTGTTGCTCGCCCAGTGATATTGCGGATGGGCGGCGGCGTGATCGAGCATGATCGCGTCGCGCACCGTCTTGGCGACGATCGACGCGGCCGCGATGGACGCGCTCAGCCCATCGCCGCCGACCAGCGGCGTCGCCGCATAGCGCCAGCGCGGCAGGCGGTTGCCGTCGACGAGCACGTGGCCGGGCTCGCAGCCCAGCGCCTCGACCGCGAGCGTCATCGCCTTCATCGTCGCCCAATAGATATTGAGCCGATCGATCTCGTCCGCCTCGACGATGCCGACGCCGACCTGCGCGCGCTGGCGGATCAGCACGGCCAGCCGCTCGCGCTCGGCGGCAGGCAGCTTCTTCGAATCGTCCAGCCCGCGCGGCACGCCACGCGCGGGCAGGATCACGGCCGCCGCGACGACGGGTCCGGCGAGCGGGCCCCGCCCCGCCTCGTCCACCCCCGCGACGGGCGGCAGGCAGGCTTTCTCGTGCTTCAGGCCCGGCATCGATCCGCCGGTATCGCGTTCAAGGCATGTCCCATCGGCCCATGTCCTGCCCCGAGCCCGGGCGCTGCCGCAAGCGCCGCCTGGACATAGGCGATGGCCCGCCCCGTGGCGTCGGCGAGCGACAGGCCGGCGGCAAGGCCGGTGGCGATCCCGCTCGCCAGCGTGCAGCCGGTACCGTGCGTGTGGCGCGTGTCGACGCGCGGATGCGTCCACACCGTCTCCCCGCCGTCGGCGTCGATCAAGCGGTCCTCGATGATCGCACCGTCGCCGTGGCCACCCTTGACGAGCAACGCCGGGCCGAGCGCGCGGACCGCCGCCTCTCCTCCCAGCGCGGTGAGTTCAGGGAGGTTGGGCGTGACGACCGCCGCCATGCGCATCAGACGGGCGAAGGCGGCGATCGTCTCGGCATCCGCCAGCGTCGCGCCCGAGGTCGCGATCATCACCGGATCGAAGACGACCGGCACGCCCGTTCCTTCGAGCGCGTCCGCCACCGCCTGCGCGGTTTCGGCGCTGCCGATCATCCCGATCTTGATTGCGTCGGCGCCGATGTCGGCGAGCACGCTGTCGATCTGCGCGACGACCATGTCGGTGGGGACCGGCAGCACCGCCTGCATGCCCAGCGTATTCTGCGCGGTGATCGCGGTGATCGCCGTGGTCGGATGGCCGCCCAGCATCGTGACGGTCTTGATGTCCGCCTGGATGCCCGCGCCGCCCCCCGAATCGGACCCGGCGATGACGAGGACGCGCGGGATCATGCAGCGGAAGCGCCCAAAGGCCGCACATTTACGCACGAGGACGCCGACGGCCGCTCCGGCCTACGGGAGAGATCAAGGGGAGGGAATGGCAGGAGCAGCGGCATGGCGCGACGGTGGCACAAAGCGGGCTTGCAGGACAGCACCGCCGCGACCCGGCGCGCCTCTCCTTCCGGAGGCGGGGATCCGGAAACGCCGCCGTCATCCCGGCGGAAGCCGGGACCCATGGACATGCCGTCGCCGATGATGCGCGAAACACCGGCCTCCCGCTTCCATGGGTCCCGGCGTTCGCCGGGATGACGAATTGGCGAAGGGGCCGGTCCTATCCCCCGAATCGCCGCTCGGTGCTGGCCGGATTCGCCTTCAGCATCTTACCCGTGCGCGTTGGCCGGTCGAGCAGTTCGCCGCCGCAATTGGGGCAAAGCTCGTCCATCGCATCTGCGCATTCGGTGCAGAAGGTGCATTCCATCGAGCAGATGAACGCGCCGGGCGCCGCGGCGGGAAGGTCGGTGCCGCAGCGTTCGCAGTCGGGCCGCATCTCGAGCATCAGGCCGCCGCCTTGCGTACGGCGTCGCAGATCCGGTCGACGAGCGTTTCGACCTGCCCCGCGTCGTCGCCCTCCGCCATCACGCGGATCACCGGTTCGGTGCCAGACGGACGGATGACGAGGCGGCCGGTCCCGGCCAGCTCGGCGTCCGCCGCGGCGATCACGGCCTTCACGTCGTCATGCTCGAGCGGCTTGCCGCCGGCGAAACGCACGTTCTTGAGCAGCTGCGGCAGCGGCGCGAAGCGGTGCAGCACCTCGCTGGCCGACGCGCCGGCGCGCTTGATCTCGGCGAGCACCTGCAGCGCCGCGACGAGGCCGTCCCCCGTCGTCGCATAGTCGGACAGGATGATATGCCCCGACTGTTCGCCGCCGACGTTATAGCCGCTGGCGCGCATCTTCTCGAGCACGTAGCGGTCGCCGACCGCGGTACGGACGAGGCCCAGCCCCTGCGCCTTGAGATGCCGTTCGAGGCCGAGGTTGGACATGACGGTCGCGACGAGGCCCCCGCCCTTCAGCCGCCCGGCGCGCGCCCAGCCCGCGGCGATCGTCGCCATCAGCTGGTCGCCGTCGACGACATGGCCCTTCTCGTCGACGACGATCAGCCGGTCCGCGTCACCGTCGAGCGCGATGCCGATATCGGCGCCGGACGCGACGACGGTTTCCGACAGCGTCTGGGGCGCCGTGGAGCCGACGCCGTCGTTGATGTTGGTGCCGTTGGGCGTCACGCCGATCGCGACGATGTCCGCCCCCAGTTCCCAGAGGCAGGTCGGCGCGACCTTGTAGGCGGCGCCATTGGCGCAATCGATGACGATGCGCAGGCCGTCGAGCCGGAGGTCGGACGGAAAGGTCGACTTGGCGAAGTGGATGTAGCGCCCCTGCGCGTCGTCGATGCGGCGCGCGCGACCGATCTGCGCCGACGGCGCGAGGGGGATGTCGTCGCCGTCGATCAGCCCCTCGATCGTCTTCTCCGCCTCGTCGGACAGCTTGTAGCCGTCGGGCCCGAACAGCTTGATGCCGTTGTCGGCATAGGGGTTGTGGCTCGCGGAGATCATCACGCCGATATCGGCGCGCATCGACTGGGTGAGCAAGGCGACCGCCGGCGTCGGCAGCGGGCCGACCATCACCACGTCCATGCCGACGCTGGTGAACCCCGCGACCAACGCGGATTCGAGCATATAGCCCGACAGGCGCGTATCCTTGCCGATCAGCACGCGATGCTTGTGGTCGCCGCGCTGGAAATAGGCGCCCGCCGCCATACCGACCTTCATCGCCATCGCCGCGGTCATCGCCCCGGCATTGGTCGCGCCGCGGATGCCGTCGGTGCCGAAATATTTCCTTGCCATGAAACGCGATCCCGTTCGCTATGCCATCGTCCCCGCCTCGTTGCGCCAAGGAAGACGATGTCGCAAGCCACCCGTATCCTGCTCGCGTTGCTGGCCGGCATCCTGATCGGCATCGGCGCCGTCGCGATCGATCGCGATGCGGCGCTCGGACTGACGCGCGTGACGCAGCCGGTCGGGGCCGCATGGCTGCACGCGCTCCAGATGGTGATCGTGCCGCTGATCGTCGGACTGCTCGTCACCGGCATCGCGGCGACGGCGGAGGCGGCGCGCGCGGGCCGGATCGCGGGACGCGGCGTGGCGCTGTTCGTCGCCGTCCTGTGGTCGACGACGCTGATGGCGGCGGTGGTCGAGCCGCTGATCCTCGACGCCTGGCCCCTGCCGGCGGCCTGGTCGGCGGCGCTGCGCGCGGCGCTGACCGGCACGCCCGCACCGGGCAAGGTCCCCGGCCTCGCCGATTTCTTCGACACGATCGTGCCGACCAACATCGTCGCGGCGGCGGCGGCCGATGCCTTCCTGCCGCTCACCGTCTTCGCGCTCGCCTTCGCCTTCGCGATCACGCGGCTCGACGCCGAACCGCGCGCGCTGCTGGTCGCGGTGTTCCGCGCGATCACCGACGCGATGCTGGTCATCATCGGCTGGGTGCTGCGCCTCGCCCCGATCGGCGTGTTCGCGCTCGCATACGGCGTCGGCGCCCGGACCGGGGCGGCGGCGTTCGGCGCCCTGGTGCATTACATCGCCTGCGTCTCCGCCATCGGCTTCCTGGTGCTGCTCGCCGCCTATCCGCTGGCGCGGTTCGGCGGGCGGGTGCCGATCGGCCGCTTCGCGCGCGCCGCGTCGCCCGCGCAGGCGGTCGCGGTGAGCACCCAATCCTCGCTCGCCTCGCTCCCCGCGATGCTCAAGGGCAGCGAACAGCTGCGCGTGCCGCCGGCAACCGCGGGCATCGTGCTGCCGATCGCGGTGGCGATCTTCCGCGCGACCAGCCCGGCGATGAACCTCGCCGTCGCGCTCTATGTCGCGCGCTGGCTGGATGTGCCGATCGGGCCGGGACAACTCGCCGCGGGGGTGGCGACCGCGGCGATCACGACCATGGGGTCGGTGTCGCTGCCGGGTACGATCAGCTTCTTCGCCAGCGTCGCGCCCGTCGCCTTCGCCATGGGCGTGCCGATCGAGGCGCTGGGTCTGCTCGTCGCGGTGGAGACGGTGCCCGACCTGTTCCGCACGGTCGGCAACGTGACGATGGATATCGCGGTCACCACCTGCGTTGCGCGCGGTGAAGGAGACCATCATGCACGACAAGACGCTGGGTGACGGACTGAAGGTCAGCGCGCTGGGCCTCGGCTGCATGCCGATGGCCGGGATCGGCGCGGGCATGTACGGCCAGGCGGACGATACGGAGAGTATCGCCACGATCCACCGCGCGATCGACCTGGGCGTCACGCTGTTCGACACGGCCGAGGTCTATGGCCCTTATCGCAACGAGGAATTGCTGAGCCAGGCGATCCGCGGCCGGCGCGACGGCCTGGTGATCGCGACCAAGTTCGGTTTCAGGATCGGCGCGAAGGGCATGGAAGGCACCGACTCGACCCCCGAGAACGTGCGTCGCGCCTGCGAAGGGTCGCTGAAGCGGCTGGGGATCGAGACGATCGATCTGTTCTACCAGCATCGCGTCGATCCGAACGTGCCGATCGAGGACACGGTCGGCGCGATGGCGGCGCTGGTCAAGGAGGGCAAGGTGCGCCACCTAGGCCTGTCGGAGGCGGGACCGGACACGCTGCGCCGCGCGGCGAAGGTGCATCCGATCGCGGCGCTGCAATCCGAATATTCCCTGTGGGAGCGGACGGTGGAGGACGAGATCCTGCCGCTGGCGCGCGAGTTGGGCATCGGCTTCGTGCCCTACAGCCCGCTGGGGCGCGGCTTCCTGACCGGACAGATCACCAGCCGCGACGATCTGCCCGAGGGCGACTATCGCCGGGGCGACCCGCGATATTCCGAGGAAAATTTCGCGACCAACATGAAGATGGTCGAGGTGGTGAAGGCGATCGCCGCGGATCATGACGCGAGCGGCGCGCAGGTGGCGCTGGCCTGGCTGCTGGCGCAGGGACCGGACGTGGTGCCCATCCCCGGATCGAAACGGCGCGCGACGCTGGAGGACAGCATGCGCGCGGCCGATCTGCACCTGACCGAGGACGACCTGCGCCGCCTCGACGAAGCCGCGCCGCGGGGCGGTACGGCGGGGCCGCGCTATGGCGAACGCGCGATGGCCATGGTGCGGCTGTAACGCCCCCGGAAAGCCCCTCCCGCTTGCGGGAGGGGTTTGGGGTGGGCCTGTCCGCTGGCGCAGGCTCGGTGAGACCCCGGCCCACCCCCATCCCTCCCTCAAGCGGGAGGGGAGAGTTCAGGGCCGCTGTTCGCCGCGTGTGTCGAGCCCGGATGCGGCCGGTTCCGCATTCAGAGGTTCTCCCGCCAGCGCGTGGTCGGGGCGTTCGCCGAGGCTGTCGAGGTGCATCAGCCGCGTCACGAACGGCGCGAGCACCAGCACGACGACGCCGACGCCCATCGCGAACCAGCCGATCCGGCCATAGACCTCCAGAACCCGGCCGGGCCCGGCGCCCTCGCCGCCCGTCGCCTGCGCGATCAGGCTGGCGATGAAATTGCCCGCCGCCGTCGCGAGGAACCAGGTCCCCATCATCAGCCCGGTCATGCTCGGGACCGAAAGCCGCGTCATCGAGGACAGGCCGATCGGCGAGAAGCACAATTCGCCCATCGAGTGCAGCATGTAGAGCAGGATGACGAAGATCGCCGGCGTCAGCCCCGTCGCCGGCGCGCCGAGGATCAGCGCGAAGAAGCCCGCGCCGACCAGGATCAGGCCTATGCCGAACTTGAACGGCGCCGACGGTTCGATCCCGCGCCTGCCCATCGCCGTCCACAGCAGGCCGAACAGCGGCGCCAGCGTGATGATGAAGAAGGAATTGACCGACTGGAACCACGAGGCCGGCATGTCGAAGCCGAGCACGGTGCGGTCGACCTGCTGATCGGTGTAGACGCTGAGCGAGGAACCCGCCTGTTCGAACAGCGCCCAGAACAGCGGCGACAGCGCGATCAGGAACAGCGCCGCGAAGATGCGATGCCGCTCCACCTGGGGCAGGCGGCGGAAACTCGTCATCAGGATATAGCCGATCGTCAGGGCGGAGGCGATCAGCAGCAGGTTGCCGACCGCTCCCTGGCTGCGCACCAGCCACCAGCACAGCAGGATCATCGCCGCCGCGCCGGCATAGATCGCCCATTCGATCGACAGGCCGACCGGCGTGCGTCGCTTGAGCGCCGCGGGGACCGGCGGCTCGCCCACGTCGTACAGCGCCGGCCGGCACAGCACGAAGACGACGAGGCCGAGCGCCATGCCGATGCCCGCCGCGCCGAAGCCCCACGACCAGCCGACCCGCTCGCCCAGGTAACCGACGAGCAGCGGACCGACGAACGCACCCGTATTGATGCCCATGTAGAAGATCGAGAAGGCGCCGTCGCGCCGCGTGTCGTCGCGCTTGTAGAGCGCGCCGACGAGCACGGAGATGTTCGCCTTCAGGAACCCCGTGCCGACGATGATCAGCGCCAGCGCAAGGTAGAAACCGTTGAGCGCGCTGCCCTGCTGTCCGACCGGCCCCTCTACCAACGCGATCAGCAGATGGCCGAGCGTGATGAAGATGCCGCCCGCGAGCACCGCCTTGCGCGGACCCAAATAGCGGTCGGCGATATAGCCGCCGATGATCGGCGTGATGTACACCAGCGAGGTATAGGCACCGTAGATCGCATAGGCCGGCTGCTCGGCGAACAGGAAATGCTTGGTCAGGTAGAAGACCAGGATGGCGCGCATGCCGTAATAGGAGAAGCGCTCCCACATCTCTGCGAAGAAGAGCATGAACAGCCCGCGCGGATGCCCCAGGAACGTCTTGGCGGAGGCCGGAACGCCGCCTCCCGCCGTTGCGGTGATTGCCATCTGGTCGTGATACTCCCTGACCCGCCCCGCGGGGCGCCCTCTCGGCCATGCAACCTAACGAGTCGGAAGCGGGTGTAAACCGGGGGGACGGCGACGCGACGGCAGGCAGAGGATTGGAGCGCCGGCATCGCTGCCCTACAAGGCGCCGATGTTCAACGACGCCTCCTCTCCGCTGTCCCTCCTGTCGACCCGCCGTTCGGGCAAGCCGCGCGATCTCGTCGCGCCGGGCCCGGACGGCGCGCAGCTCGACCGTATCCTCGCCATCGCCGCGCGGACGCCCGACCACGGCAAGCTGGCGCCGTGGCGCTTCGTGATCGTGGGAGACGAACAGCGCGACGCCTTCGCCCGACTGCTGGTCGAATCCTGCCGCGCGGAGAAGCCGGAAGCGACGCAGAAGGAGCTGGACGGGCTGGACCAGTTCGCACGCCAGGCGCCCGCGCTGGTCGTCGTGCTCTCGTCGCCCAGGCCCGACAGCCCGATCCCCCTGTGGGAACAGGAACTGTCCGCCGGCGCCGCGACGATGAACCTGCTGCACGCCGCGCATGCCATGGGCTTCGCAGGCGGCTGGCTGACCGGCTGGGCGGCGTTTTCGCCCCGGGTGCGCGATGCCTTCGGCGCCGCGCCGGAGCGGATCGCGGGCTTCGTCTTCCTCGGCACGCCGGGCCGTCCGCTCGATGAACGACCCAGGCCCGATATGGCACGGATCGTCTCGCACTGGACTCCTTGATATTGGACCTTTTCCGTTTTTGCTGTATTAAAGCAGCATGACAGCGCTCAGCAACGAGGACAGCCCGGTCTACATCCGGCTGCGCGGCACCATCGCGGCGGGAATCCTGCGCGGAGATTATCTCGCCGGCGACCAGCTGCCCTCCGTCCGGGCGTTTGCCGCTGAGCACGGCGCCAATCCGCTGACCGTGGCGAAGGCCTATCAGAGTTTTCAGGACGACGGCTATGTCGAGGTCCGGCGTGGCGTCGGCATGTTCGTGCTGCCGGGCGCCGCCGAGAAGCTGCGCCGCGCGGAATGCGACAATTTCGTCCGCAACCAATGGCCGCGGATCAGGGACTATATCGACCTGCTCGGGCTCGATACCGCGGAACTGCTGGAGCGCGAGCGGGCCTGATCACGCGCGTCGCGCCGACCGCACGCTCCCCGATCGCGGGGACCGCGGGGCCGTTCAGAACAGCCCCAGGCCTTCGACCTCCTCGCGGGTAAGGTCGATCCCGAACATCAGGCTCATGCGCATCCGGTAGACCCGCGGATCGGTGATCTCGGCCACGGTTTCGTCCGCGCCGGCACGGCGGTGATAGCGCCGGTCGGTCAGCCCGGCGAGGCCATGCGGCAGCACGATGCTCGCGATCGTCAGATTGGTGAAGCGGCTGTCCGGCGCGGTCGACGTCCAGTGGTTCGACAGCGCGAGGTCCGACTCGAAGACCGCATCCGTGGTGAAGGCATATTGCGGCTGCCACCCCGGGCCGTTGCCGCGCCCGTCGGTCGATCCCGCCGCGCCGTCGCGGTACAGCATCCAGCCATCGTCCTCCTCGCGGGTCAGGCGGAAGCGCGCGCCGTCGGGCGCGGTCGCCTCGGCCCCGTCGACGAGCGGCATCACCGGTGCGTAGCTGGCGCCGAAACCGGGGTCGGCGATCCAGTCCTGGCCCTCGATCGTCACCAGGCTCAACGTGTGCGTCAGCGGCGGCACCGCGCCGCCCGCCGCGGCGATGCCGAGCCACACGCGGGCAAGCAGCGGCCGCGCCGCGAAGCCCAGCGCCGCGAGCGCATCGAGGAACAGCCGGTTCTGCTCGAAGCAATAGCCACCCCGCTTGCCGGTCACGAGCTTGGCGAAGACCGAGTCGGAATCGATCGCGATGCCGCGCCCGAGGCGCACGTCGAGGTTCTCGAACGGGATCGCGAGGCGGTGCTCGCGCTGCAGGCGGCCCAGCCCTTCCGCGTCGGGCGTCACGCGGGCGGGCAGGTTGATGCGGGCGAGATAGGCGTCGAGATCGAACATGAGAGGCTCTTCGGGGGGATTTTCCTGTATGGCAAGGGCGCGGGGCCGGCTCCGGACGGAGACGATCCTTGTCGCACCGTCATCCCCGCGCGGGCGGGAACGACAGTGCGGTGGAGCGCTATTCCGCCCGGTGACGGCGGTCAGGCCGCGAACGCCTCCGCCGGTACGGCGTAGAGCACGTCCGCGCTGGCACTGGCGGCGGCCTGCAGGCCGAGCGCCTCGGGCACGATCTGATCGAGATAGAAGCGCACCGCCGCGCGCTTGACCGCCTGCGCCTGGTCGTCGCCGGTCGCGAGCCGCCCCTGTCGCTCCATCAGCCAGCCGCAGGTCGCGACCGACAGCATCGTCAGGAACGGATAGCTCGCCGCCAGTTTGTCGTCGGCCTCGGCGGTCGCCAGTCGGCGGCCGATCGCGTCGACCGCGTCGACCAGCGCGACGAGGTGCGCGTGCTGCGCTTCCGCGCGGATGTCGGCGATCAGCGCGGCGAAGGCGCCGCCGTTGTCCAGCCCCAGCTTCCGCCCGACCAGATCGGCCGCCTGGATGCCGTTCGTGCCCTCGTAGATCGGCGTAATGCGCGCATCGCGGAAATATTGCGCGGCGCCCGTCTCCTCGACGAACCCCATGCCGCCATGGACTTGGATGCCAATGCTCGCGACCTCGTTGCCGATGTCGGTGCCATGCGCCTTGGCGAGCGGCGTGACGATCTCAAGCCGGTTCCTCGCCGCCGGATCGCCGAGGCCCGCGCGATCGACCTGGCCGGCGGCGTAATAGACGAGCGCACGGGCCGCCTGAGTCTGCGCCGTCATGCGCAGCAGCATCCGGCGGACGTCGGGATGTTCGACGATCCGCGACGGCTGGCCCGCGCGCGCGCCCTGCACGCGATCAAGGGCATAAGCGACCGCCTTCTGCGTCGCGCCTTCCGCCACCTGCACGCCCTGCAGGCCGACGTTGAGGCGCGCATTGTTCATCATCGTGAACATAGCGCGCATGCCGCCGTGCTCGGGCCCGATCAGCTCACCGACGCAATCGTCGTGGTCGCCGAAGGAGAGGACGCAAGTGGGCGAGGCATGCAGGCCCATCTTGTGTTCGATCGACACGACGCGCACGTCGTTGAACGCGCCCGGCGTGCCGTCTTCGTTCGGGCGGAACTTCGGGACGAGGAATAGACTGATGCCACGCGTCCCCGGCGGCGAGTCAGGCGTGCGGGCGAGAACGAGATGGACGATGTTGTCGGCCATGTCGTGATCGCCGAACGAGATGAAGATCTTCGTTCCCTTGATCGACCACCTTCCGTTCCCGAGCGGCGTGGCGGTCGCGCGCAGCGCGCCGACATCGCTGCCCGCCTGGGGCTCGGTCAGGTTCATCGTGCCGGTCCAGGCGCCGGTCGCAAGATGGGGCAGATAGGTCGCCTGCTGCTCGGGCGTGCCGTGATGGATCAGCGCCTCGATCGCGCCGACCGTCAGCGTCGGGCAGAGCGCGAAGCCCATGTTGGCAGAGCCGAGCGTGTCGAGCACCGCGGTCTGGATGGCGAAGGGCAGGCCCTGCCCGCCCCATTCCTCCGGCACGCCGATCGTGCCCCAGCCGCCATCGACATAATCGTGATACGCCTTGATGAAGCTTTCGGGCATATGGACGCCCTCGGGCGTCCATTTGGCGCCGACCGTATCGCCCTCGCGGTTGAGCGGCGCCCATTCGCCCGCGGCGAACTGTCCGACGCCCTCCAGGACGGCATTGACGACATCGGGGCTGGCGGCGGCGTAGCGCGCATCGGCGGCGAGCTCGTCGATCCGGACGACGTGCTCCAGCACGAAACGCTGGTCGGCGACGGCGGGGCGGAAGGTCATGTTTCTCTCCTTGGATGCCCCGTTTATAGGCATCGAACATGGCCGATTCAAAACCGCGCATCTTACGCTACGGCATGGCCGCGGTCGCCGAAGCCGCGGCGCGAATCACCGCCGGCGAACCGGTCGCGGTGCCGACCGAGACGGTGTATGGCCTTGCCGCCGATGCGACGAACGCACAGGCCGTCGCGCGCATCTATGCCGCCAAGGGCAGGCCGAGCTTCAATCCGCTGATCGTCCACGTCGCCGACCTGGCGGCGGCGGAGGCGCTGGCGGTGTTCGACGCGGACGCACGCCTGCTGGCGGAGCGGTTCTGGCCAGGGCCGCTGACCCTGGTGCTCCCGCTGCGTGTCGGTGCGCCGATCGCGTCGCTGGTGACGGCGGGGCTGACGACCGTCGCGCTCCGCGTGCCCCGGCACCGCGCGATGCAGGCGGTGCTGGCAGCGAGCGGACGACCGCTGGCGGCCCCTTCCGCCAATGCGAGCAACGGCATCAGCCCGACCCGTGCGGAGCATGTCGCGGCGAGCCTCGGCAC
This sequence comes from Sphingomonas beigongshangi, assembly GCF_016820445.1. Lineage (GTDB taxonomy): Bacteria > Pseudomonadota > Alphaproteobacteria > Sphingomonadales > Sphingomonadaceae > Sphingomonas > Sphingomonas beigongshangi. The sequence goes on along the minus strand of NZ_JADHDT010000002.1, from coordinate 419,740 downwards.
GCGGATCGGTCTGATCCTCGACGACGGGGCGACGGACGCGGGGCTGGAATCGACGATTCTCGCGGGTCGCACGCTGTTGCGACCAGGACCGATCGGCATCGGCGCCCTGCCCTGGCCGGTCAAGCGGCGCGAGGAACACGCCACGGTGACGGCGCCGGGCCAGCTGACGACGCATTACGCCCCGACCAAGCCCCTGAGACTGAACGCGCTCGCGGCCGAAGACGACGAATGGCTGATCGGCTTCGGGGCCATTCGCGGCAATGAGTCGCTGTCGACGCGCGGCGATGTCGTGGAAGCGGCGGCGGGATTGTTCGACGCGCTGCACCGCGCCGATGCGGGCCCGGCTTCGCGTATCGCGGTGGCACCGATCCCCTCGGACGGGGTGGGCGAGGCGATCAATGACCGGCTGACGCGCGCGGCGCACCGCTGATCCCGCCTCTCCCCTCTTCGCGCCATGCCGGGCCAGCCCTCGCGACGGCTGCGTGCGACAAGCCGAACGCTTGCCGTTTTGGCGACGCAAGCAAGCCGGGGGGCCGCCGCGACGGCCGCCCGGTCATCGTTCACGCGCTGACCGACGCGGCCTTCGAGCGTGCCTGGAAGCTCTTGCGCAGCTTCTGCAGCTTGGGCGGGATCACCGCCATGCAATAGGGATTGGAGCGACCCGAAATTTCCCAATAGTCCTGATGATAGCCTTCGGCCGGGTACCATTCGGCCATCGGTTCGATCGTCGTCACGATCGGCGCCGACTGGTCAGCCTGCGCGCGTTCGATCGCCGCGCGCGCCTCGGCCGCCTGCGTATCGTCGGCCGGGAAGATGGCGGAGCGATATTGCGTGCCGATGTCGTTGCCCTGCCGGTTGAGCTGCGTCGGGTCGTGCGTCGCGAAGAAGATCGCGAGCAGATCGCCATAGCTGATCTGCGCCGGGTCGAAGCCCACGCGGATCGCCTCCGCATGGCCGGTGTCGCCGCCGCACACCTGCTTGTAGGTCGGGTTGGGCACGTTGCCGCCGATATAGCCGCTCTCGACGCTTTCGACGCCGATCACGTCCTTGAACACGGCCTCGGTGCACCAGAAGCAGCCGCCGGCAAGCGTCGCATATTCGGTCATTATGAGGTCTCCTTTGCCTCCAAGATAGGATGCGGCTACCGCATCGCAACGTTGGGACGGGAAGCGCAACTATGGCGATCGACGGCAAAGTGATGGTGACGGGCGGCGCGGGTTATATCGGCAGTCATGCCGTCCTGGCGCTGTGCGATGCGGGCTATGACGTGATCGTCGTCGATAATCTGGTGACCGGATTCGACTGGGCGGTCGATCCGCGGGCGACCTTAGTTACGATGAATGTCGCCGATCCCGCGATTCGCGACATCATCCGCGCGCATGACATCCGGGCGATCATGCACTTCGCCGGATCGGTCGTGGTGCCGGAATCGGTGAGCGATCCGCTGAAATATTATCGGAACAACACCGCCGCGACCCGCGACCTGCTCGAGAGCGCGGTGGCGACCGGCGTCCGGCATTTCATCTTCTCGTCGACCGCGGCCACCTATGGCACGCCCGACAAGGTTCCGGTGGCGGAGGGCGATCCGAAGGCGCCGATCAATCCCTACGGCATGTCCAAGCTGATGACCGAGTTCATGCTGCGTGACACCGCCGCCGCGCACCCGATCAACTATTGCGCCTTGCGCTATTTCAACGTCGCCGGCGCCGACCCGCAGGGACGGTCGGGACAGTCGACGATCGGCGCGACGCACCTGATCAAGATCGCGGTCGAGGCGGCGACCGGCAAGCGCAGCCATGTCGGCGTCTACGGCACCGACTTTCCGACACGCGACGGCACCGGCGTGCGCGACTATATCCACGTCAGCGACCTGGCCGCCGCGCATGTCGCGGCACTGAAGCTGCTGGTGGAGCGGCCCGCGGAAAGCCACACGCTCAATTGCGGTTACGGCCAGGGCTTTTCGGTCCTGGAAGTGCTCGATGCGGTCGACCGGGTGACCAATCGCACGATCGAGCGCCGGCTCGAAAGCCGCCGGGCCGGTGACCCGGCCGAACTCGTCGCCGACAATGCCGCGATCCTCGCGACGCTGCCATGGCGACCCCAGCGCGACGACTTGGACACGATCGTCCGCGACGCGGTGGCATGGGAGCGCAAGCTCGCGGATCGGGCGGGGTAGAGTCTTATCCACCTGGGTCGAATCAGTACCCGCCCAATCCGGGCCAACCGGATCGCAGGTCAGTCTCTCGCGGCGCGATCCAGGTGCTCACCCCCGATCGCACGGCGCGCGCCCGCCGTGGCGATCCACCAGCCGAGCGCCCACAGCGTGCCGAAGCTCCAGCCGCCGATCACGTCGCTCGGCCAGTGCACGCCCAGATAGACGCGGCTAGATCCGATGGCCCCGACCAGCAGCACGGCGATGACAAGCAGGTAGCGACGGGTCGCCCGATCGGGCGTCACCTGACCGCCGAGCGCAGCGAGGGTCAGGTAGATGCAGGCGCTGGATGCGGCATGGCCGCTCGGGAAGCTATAGCCGGTGACATCGACGAGATGCGGGACGAGATCGGGTCGGGTGCGCACCGCGAGCCCCTTGACGAGGTCGACCATCATCCCCGCGGACAGGCTTGCCGCGCCGATCGCCAGCGCGGTCAGCCATAAGCGTTGCACCAGCAGCAGGCCGACGACCGCCACCACCACGATCGTCAGCACTACGCCTCCGCCCAGCGCGGTGATGTCGGCGGCGACCTTGGGCAGCCAGCTTGGGCCATGCCAGGCACGCAGCGAGACGAGGATGACGCGATCGAAGGCGAAGGGCCAGCGGCTGGTCGCGTAGCCACCTGCCAACATCAGCGCGAGGCCGATCGCGATCACCCCCAGGCCGACGAGCAGCGGTGGAACGCGCCGCGGCGACGGTGCGACGTCAGATCCCACGCGATGATCGCCCGTGTCCGTCATCCTTCCGATCCTTGCGCTGTGTGACCCGCCGGTCCGATGGGGACGATCGATAGCAGGACGGGTTCCCTCGCCATGCGGCCGGTAAACGTCGGGACATAGGGGCGCAGTAAGAGGGCTGCCGATGGTGGGTCCGCCGGGACTCGAACCCGGGACCTCTCGATTAAAAGTCGCTTGCTCTACCGACTGAGCTACGGACCCCTGCCATCGGCGCGTGCGGGGGCCTAGGCGCGCGGGCGCCGCCGGTCAATCCTTGCCGCCAATTGACGCACCGTCCGGCCGCGCAGGGGATGCCGCCAGTCGGGGGCGATGTGACGCAGAGGCTGCAGTGCGAAGGCGCGTTCCGCGAGCGCAGTGTGCGGCACGACGAGGTGCCGCGTACGCCAGCGCCCTTCCGACCAGAGCAGGATGTCGAGGTCGATCACCCGTGCCCCCCAGCGCCGTCCCCGTCGTCTGCCAAAGGCCGCCTCGATCCGCTTCAACCGCGCCAGCAATTGCGGCGGAGTTTCAGTGCACTGGATCAGGGCAGCGGCATTGGCGAAGCGGCGGATGGACGGGCCGAGCGGGGGCGTGACGATCACCGGCGAGACCGCAACCACGCCGCCGATCGCCGCCAGCGCGGCCCGCACCTCGTCCGCGGGGCCGCCATGCCGCCCCCGGCGGTTGGACCCCAGGCCGATTGCATAGACCGTCTTCGTCGCCATTGCGCCCCTCACGACCGACCCGTCACGAAGGATCGGCGCGGCGCCGGCACCGCTTCCCCCTACGTGGAACAGCCTCTAACGCAAAAGCCATGTCCATCGAAACCTCCGCCGACGCCGCCCCCCCAGCGCCGAACGCGCCACCCTTCACGCCGCTGCTCGCCATCGAGCCGCCACGCGACTGCCCGCTCTGTCCGCGCCTGGTAGCCGTACGCGAAGAGCTGCGCGCGGAACTGCCGCAATGGTGGAATGCGCCGGTGCCTGCCGTTGGCGATCCCGACGCCTGGCTGGCGATCGTCGGCCTCGCCCCCGGCCGCCAGGGCGCCAACAGGACCGGACGACCGTTCACTGGCGACCGCTCTGGTCCGCTGCTCTACGACACGCTGACCGCCGCCGGCCTGGCGGAGGGAAGCTATACCGGCAAGGCGGACGAGGCGCTGACGCTAAAGGGCGTGATCATTCTCAACGCCGTCAAATGCCTGCCGCCGGAAAACAAGCCGACGCCGGAGGAGATCCGCACTTGTCGCCCCTTCCTAGAGACGGAACTGGCCGCACTCCCGAAGATTCGGCTGGTCGTCGCACTCGGCCAGATCGCGCACCAGTCGGTGGTCAAGGCGATGGGCGGCAAGCTGCCCAAGGCGCGATTCGCGCACGGCGCCGAGCACCGGATGCCCGACGACCGCATCGTGCTCGATAGCTACCATTGCTCGCGCTACAACCAGAACACGGGTCGCCTGACTCCGGATATGTTCGCGGCTGTGTTCGCGCGCGCGGTGCAGCTGTCGCGCTGACTGACGCTGGCTCAGACGTCCTGGACGAGCCGTCCGTACAGCTCGGGACGGCGGTCGCGGAAGAAGCCGAACGCGGCGCGGTGACGGCGGATGCGGGCGAGGTCCAGCGTCGCGGTGATCACGCCCTCCTCCTCCCGGCCCAGTTCGGCGAGGATGTCGCCGCGCTCGTCGGCGATGAAGCTTGTCCCGTAGAAGGTCTGGCCGCCCTCCTCTCCATGGGGCTCCACGCCGATACGGTTGGCGGCGACGACGGGCACGACGTTGCTGACCGCATGGCCGACCATCGCGCGCCGCCACAGCCGTGCCGTATCGAGGCTGGTGTCGTGCGGCTCACTGCCGATCGCGGTCGGGTAGAACAGGATTTCCGCCCCCATCAGCATCAGCGCGCGCGCGGTTTCCGGATACCATTGATCCCAGCAGACGCCGACGCCGAGCGTCCAGCCGGGCGCCTGCGGCGGCGCCGGCCAGACCTTGAACCCGGTGTTGCCGGGACGGAAATAGAATTTCTCCTCATAACCCGGCCCGTCGGGAATATGGCTCTTGCGATAGACGCCCTGAATCGCGCCGTCGGGTCCGATCATCGCGAGGCTGTTGTAATAATGCGGGCCGTCCGCCTCGAAGAAGCTGGTCGGGATGGTGACGCCCAAATCACGGGCCAGGGCCTGCATCGCCCGCACGGCCTTGTGGTCCTGTGTCGGGGCGGCATTGGCGAACAGGCCTTCGTCCTCGACGCGGCAGAAATATTCGCCCTCGAACAGTTCCGGCGGCAGGATCACCTGCGCCCCGCTCCCCGCCGCCTCGCGAACCAGACGGGTGACGTTGGCGATGTTCGCGTCGATATCGCTGGAAAAGCCGAGCTGCAGCGCGGCGACGGTGATTTCGGTCATGACAGGTCCTACAGGGTGACGCCGAATCGCGCGGCGATCGCAACGGTGGCGAGATAGAGTGCAACCGTGACAGCGCAACCGCCGCCGAGCGCCGGCCAGAAACCGACCCCGTGCCTCAGTAGCATCGGGATGACGAGGAACATCGGCAGCGACGGCACGACGTACCAGAGAGTCGCCTGCGCATGATCCGCCAGCCGCACCGGATCGCGCGTGTCGTGCCACAGCCATATCATGCCCAGTACCGAAACGAGCGGCAGCGACGCGACCAGCGCACCCGCCGCCGGGTTGCGCCGCGCGATCAGCGCGACCAGCGCGACGATGATCCCCGACACGGTGGCGCGGACGATCAGCGCGAGCATCGCACCGGGTGCGCCGGCATCATGCCGGCAACCCCAGCCGCCACCGCAGCAAACGCGCGAAGGGGGCAGGATCGTCAAGGCGGAAGGCGATGGCCACGACGGGCGGTTTCGCGCCGAACAGGCCGCGCCGCGGCAGCGGCTCGCGCAGTCGGATCATCAGGTTCGGCCAGGCAAGCAGGCCGACGTTGAGCGTATCCGCCGCGCGAACGCGATCGCCAGCAGGCTCGGCCTCGAACCCGGCGATGTCGGCAAAGGCGATGACCCGGTCCACGAGCGTCCCGACGCGCAGGTGGACGCCGCTCGGCGTCAGCAGCACCGGGCGCAGCCGCAGCGACTTGATGACGCCGACGAGATAGACGAGCGACAATTCGCCGATGACCGCCATGATGGTCGCGGCCGTGCGGCTCCAGTGCGACACGACCAGATGCGTCACGCCGATCTCTATCATCGACAGGATGGTCATGGCCGTCATCATCGGCGCCAGCTGGCGATGATAGGCGAAGCCGCGTGTCCCGGCCGGAATGTCCGCAGGCGCGCTCCAGCGGAATAGCGCGAGGTGGAGCAGCCGCACCTCCGCGATCAGCACGCGCGCGACCGCAGGGGGCAGCATCTCCGACAGCAGCACGCGCCAGCCGTCAGCGTCGCGCAGGTCGGTCCGCGGCAGCAGCGCGCCGACGCGGACGAGGCGCACGCCGGCATGCAGCGTCACGACCAGCATCATCGCCGCGGCGAGCCAAGGGGTCGCGACGATCACCCCGCGCAACGGCGCGGGCGAGAGCATCCAGGCTGCGAAGGCACCGCCCGCCAGCGTCGCGAGCACCTGCCGCGGGAGCGGCCGGCGCCGGCGCGCAACCAATCCGAGCGTCAGCGCGTCGCATGCGATCCAGACGAACAGCAGCGCGGCGATACGGGGATGATTCAGCGCGGGGGCGGTGCGCGTCGCCATTGCCGCCGCCCCTAATGCGGTGATCGGCAGCACATGCGCCAGGATCGTCCGTCGCCGCGCCTGCTCCGTCGTGCCGATCGTCGCGAACGTCATCGCCGCCATCCCTCGCGTCGTCCCGCCCGAGGATCACCGCCCCGTACGCAGGCGCCCGGCAGACTAGGCGTCCGGCGCGCGCCTGTCCATCACGCCGGGATCTGTTGACTGATGCAGTGGAAGCTGCCGCCACCGGTCAGGATATGGTCCGCGCGCAGGCCCACGGCGGTCCGGTCGGGGAAGATCGCCTGGATCGCGGCGACGGCGGCCGCGTCGTTCTCGCTGCCGTACAGCGGCACGACCACCGCGGCGTTGCCGATGAAGAAATTCATGTAGCTTGCGGGCACGACCTCCTCGTCGCGCAGCACGCGCCCCGGCGAGGGGATCAGCACCACCTCCAGACCAGCAGCGCGCGCGTCGCGTTCGGCATGCTGAAACACCTGCCAATTGGGGTCGTTCTCCGCCGCCTGCGGCAAGGCGACGCGTCCCTCGCCGACGAACCGCGCGAGATTGTCGACATGGCCGTCAGTATGGTCGTTGAGCAGGCCGTCGCCGAGCCACACGATACGCGTGAAGCCCAGATCCTCGCGCAGTCGGCGCTCGATGTCCGCCTTGCTCATCGTAGGATTGCGATTGGCGTTGAGTAGGCATTGCTCGGTCGTCACAACGGTGCCCGCGCCGTCGCCGTCGATCGCCCCGCCCTCGAGCACCCAGTTGCAATAGCCGACCTTCGCGCCGATCGACCTGCCGAGCCGCAGCCCGATCGAATCGTCCCCCGGCAGATCGTATTTGCCGCCCCAGCCGTTGAAATCGAAGTCGGCCGCCTCGCCGTTGTCGAGCAGGATCGGTGCGGTATCGCGCAACCAGATGTCGCCGAACGGCTCCACCACCACCTGCGCGAAGGGCGCCATGCTCTCGGCGGCCTCGCCTGCTTCCGCATCGGCCGCGACGAGAATCACCGCCTCTCCGCGTCCCTCGGCGTGGACGGCGCGCGCGAACGCGACGACCTCCTCACGCGCGGGAGCGAGATCGTCCACCCACAATTCGGGATGGCTGGGAAAGCCGATCCACACCGCCTTGTGCGGCGCCCATTCGGCCGGCGGCGTGGGACGGTTCGGGGTGTTCGTCACGGCAAGGGTCACTGCGAAGCTCCTGCGCGGCTCTTGTCTCGGATCGCGCGGAATTCGTCGCCCGGCATCCAGTTGGGCCAGTCGCGTCCGTCCGCGAGATCGCGCGCGATCATGTAATAGAGCTGCACGTCCTGCTCCACCCCGCGCCAATCCCATTTGGGATCATATTCGTCCTGAGGCGCGTGGTAACGATGCTCCTCGTAATCCTTGGCCGCCGCGGCGCCCGCCGCACGGCCGCCCGTCACCAGGTCCTGCCCGGTTTCGAAATAGACCATCGGCACGCCATGCTTCGCCAGGCTGAAATGGTCGGAGCGGTAATAGAAACCCTTTTCCGGCGTCGGCTCGGGCGTGGCGGTGCGGCCCTGCCGCGCAAGCGCCGCGTTCAGATAGCGGTCGAGTTCCGACTTGCCCGGGCCGATGACGATCACGTCCTTCGCCGGCCCGTACATCGCGAGCGCGTCCATATTGGCACCGCCCACCGTCTGGCTGAGCGGATAGATCGGGTTGTCGCCATAGTAAGCGGAGCCGAGCAGCCCCGATTCCTCCGCCGTCAGCGCGACGAACACCATCGAGCGGCGGGCCGGTCCCGCCTTGGCATTGGCCTCAGCCAACGCGACGAGCGCCGCGGTACCGTCCGCATTGTCGATCGCGCCGTTGCAGATGCCGTCACCGTTGACCGGCGTGCAATGGCCCAGATGGTCCCAATGCGCCGACAGCAGCACATATTCGTTCGGCGCCTCGCGCCCCGGCAGGATACCGACGACATTGTGCGACACCTGCTTGGTGATGTCGTTGTCGAACGAGACGGACGCCTTGACGCCCAGCGGGACCGCCTTGAACCCCTTAACCCTGGCGGCGGCGGCCAGCTGGTCGAAGTCCTTGCCCGCACTGGCGAACAGCGCGCGCGCCTTGTCCAGCTGCATCCAGCCGTGCACGGCGGTATCGTCCATGTGGCCGTTGGCGGCGTCCGCGACATGCGCTGGTCCGGTATTGCTCGACCGGACGACGTTCCAGCCATAGGCGGCGGGTTCGGTCTGATGGACGATGATCACCGCCGCCGCGCCCTGGCGCGCCGCTTCTTCGTATTTGTACGTCCAGCGGCCGTAATAGGTCATCGCCCGGCCGTTGAATGGGCCGTTCAGATCCTTCTGCTGCCAGTCGGGATCGTTGATCAGCACGATCACCGTCTTCCCCTTCACGTCGAGGCCGGCATAGTCGTTCCAGCCCTTTTCAGGCGCGACGATGCCATAGCCGGCGAAGACGACGTCGCTGTCCTTCACATCGATATGCGGCGTGACGCGATAGGTGCCGACGACCATGTCTGGGCCATAGGCTAGGCTGAGCGGGGTCTTGCCGCCGGTGATGGTGAGCGGCGTCACGTTCTTAGCGGTGATCTCGACCAGCGGCACGTCCTGCAGCCACTTGCCCTTGTTGCCGGGCTTCAGCCCCGCCTTCTCGAACTGCTGCTGCAGATAGGCGAGCGTCTTGGTCTCGCCCGCGCTGCCCGGCGCGCGTCCTTCGAACGCGTCCGACGACAGGGTCTTCGTGACCTCCTTCATCGTCTCGACAGAGATTTGCGGCAGGGTCTGCGCGGTGGCGGGCGCCGCGGTGGCGAAGAGGAGGGCGGCGAGAAAAGGACGGCGCATCAGGAACTCCGGCATGGCGACATGCCGCGTCTTGTGCCGCGAGGTGGGGGGCTTGTCCACGTTCGTGATCCCCGCGCGTCGCGCCCCGACGCTATACCGGCAGCGGGCGGGATGCACCCTTGCCCCTCGTCCAAGAAAAAGGGCGGCCCCGACGGGACCGCCCTTTTCGACCGACCGCCGAACGGCGCCGTGGCGCCTCCGGTTGGTCTCGCCTTTTCTCAACTTAGCGCGAGTAGAACTCGACCACCAGGTTCGGCTCCATCTTCACCGGATAAGGCACCTCGTCCAGCGTCGGGACGCGGACCAGCGAGACCTTGGCGTTGCCGTCGGCGGCGACGTAATCGGGAACGTCACGCTCGGCCAGGCCCTGCGCCTCAAGCACCAGCGCCATTTCCTGCGCCTTCTTGCCCAGCGAGATCTCGTCGCCGACGTAGCAGCGGCGCGACGCGATGTTGCACTTCACGCCGTTGACGCGGATGTGGCCGTGGCTGACGAGCTGGCGCGCGGCGAAGATCGTCGGCGCGAACTTGGCGCGATAGACGATCATGTCGAGACGCTGCTCGAGCAGGCCGATCAGGTTCTGGCTGGTGTCGCCCTTCATGCGCGCCGCCTCGGTGTAGCAGGCGCGGAACTGCTTCTCGGTGACGTCGCCGTAATAGCCCTTGAGCTTCTGCTTCGCGCGCAGCTGCAGGCCGAAGTCGGAAACCTTGCCCTTGCGACGCTGGCCATGCTGGCCCGGGCCATATTCACGCTTGTTGACGGGGCTCTTCGGGCGGCCCCAGATGTTCTCGCCCATGCGCCGGTCGAGCTTGTACTTGGCGCTTGCACGCTTCGACATAATGATTCCTTGGCAACTACAACGACGTGATCCTGCAGCTTGGGCCGCAGGGGTGGTCCCGGTATCGCGCTGCTGGTCTCCAACAAGGAGGGCAGGCCCGCCGCTTCACCGGGATGCGGGGGCGGTTGCGAAGGCGCGCGCCTAGCGGGGGGGACGCGCGAAGTCAAGCTGGACAGGATGATGCCGCCCCGGCACAGGCGGGCGCATGACGACGATCCTCGCCGGCCCCGACTGCACCACCATGACCGAGGTCCGCGCCGGTGTCGACGCGCTCGATCGCGAGCTGGTCGCGTTGCTCGCGCGCCGATTCGCCTATATGGACGCGGCCGCGCGCATCAAGCCGCAGCGCGGTCACGTCCGCGACGAGGCGCGCAAGGCGCAGGTGATCGCCAATGCGCGCGCCGAGGCGGTGCGGCTCGGCGTGCCCGAAGAGGCTGTCGGCGAGCTGTGGGAGCTGCTGGTCGAGGCGTCGATCGCCTACGAGCTGGCGGCGTTCGACCGGCGGGCGGGCTGAGCGACATCCGTGTTCCTGCGCACGCAGGAACCCAGAGCCACGAATGTCGCCGCCCTCCCCCCCTGGGCTCCTGCGTTCGCAGGAGCGCACGCAACTTACGGCTTGCGGAACTTGTAGACGAACTGGTCGGTGTGGCCGCGGATGGCGGGGTCGAACACCGGCTTGCTGTGGTCGTCGGCGGGGTTGGCCAGCACCTTGCTTTCGCCGACGAAGCGGAAGCCGACCGATTCGACCTGCCGGCGCACCAGCGTCGGATCGATGCGATGCTTGGTGCGGGTGTTGGCAAGGCCGGTGCCGGCGGCATCGGCGTGATCGATGATCACATAGGTGCCGCCTTTCTTGAGCAGCTTGTACACGGCGGTGTCGAAGGCGCGCAGCACCGGCTCGCCCGCGCCCGCATTGGGCACGTCGTGGTAGTTCTGCACGGTCCAGAACAGGTCGACCGGCTGCGGCGCCGTCGGCAGGTTGGTCGGCTGCACCTCCGCGGTCACGTTGGCGAGGTTGCGGGCCTTGAGCGCGGTGAGGCTCTTGTCGGCGCGCGCCGCCGCCGCGGCGGGCCAATAGGCGAAGACCTTGCCCTTGGGACCAACGACGCCGCTGAAGATGCGCGTCCAATAGCCGCTGCCCGGCAGGTAATCGATCACGGTGTCGCCCGGCTTGGCGCCGGAGAAGGCGACGACGGCCGCCGCCTGGCGCCGTTCGTCGTCACCCTGCTGGTCGACGCGGGCCGGATCGGCGAGCGCGCGCGCCACCATCCCGCCGGACGCGGGCGCCTTCGACGCATTCGTCTGCGCCTCGAGGCCCTGGGTCGTCGCCGCTCCCGCCAGCGCCATGACCGCCACCGCACCGATCCACCGCATCATCCGTCTCCATCGCTGGTTTGCGCCGTTCGCTACACTAAATGAATGCGATGAGCGATATCCGCGACGCGATCCAGGATCAGGTGCATCGGCTGGTCGGCTTCGGCGACGGCGGCGTCGACCTAAGCCGGCCGCCGGGTGACGACGGCCTGTTCGGCCCCGCCTCCGCTGCATGGCGGGTCCATGGCGACTTCACCGCGATGATGGCCGGCGGCGTCGCCGCCCTGCTGCTGCAGATGCTGCATCCCGGCGCGCTGGCGGGCGTGTGGGATCATTCGAACTTCCGCCAGGACATGCTTGGCCGGCTGCGCCGCACCGCACAGTTCATTTCCGGCACCACCTATGGCGCGACGGCGACGGCGGAGGCGCTGATCGACCGGGTCCGATCGATCCACGATCGCGTCGCCGGCACGTTACCGGACGGGACGCCATACAGCGCCAACGATCCCGCACTGCTGACCTGGGTGCATGTCGCAGAAGTCGCGATGTTCCTCGCCGCCTATCGCCGCTACCGCGACCCCGACGTGTCCGGGGCGGAACAGGACCGCTATCTGGCAGAGATGGCGACGCTCGGCGAACGGCTGGGCGCAACCGACGTGCCGCGTTCGCGCAACGAGGTGGAGGCCTATTTCCGCTCTGTACGCCCGCAACTGCGCGCCGACCACCGCACGCGCGAAGTGGCACGGGCCCTGATGCGGCAGCAGCCTGCCAGTGCGACGCTTGCCCCGGCCCGGGCCCTGATGATGGAGGGCGGGATCGCGCTGCTGCCCGACTGGGCGCGCGCGATGCACGGTCTCGGCCGATCGCCGATCCACCGCCCGGTGGTGCGGGCGGGGATGGCGGGTGTCGGATCGGTGCTGCGCTGGGCGCTTACGGACGGGTCGGCGAAGCGCGCCCGGGCGCAATAGCGCTCCCTCCCCGCCGGCGTGACGCGCCGATCAGCCCTTGCGCGCGACCTGGAAGCCCGCAAACGATTGGCTGACGGGCATCAGTTCCAGCGAATTGATGTTAAGATGCGGCGGAAGCGTCGCGATCCACAGCACGGTCGCGGCGATGTCCTCGGCCGTCATCGGCTCAGCGCCGGCATAGAGCGTATCGGATGCCTGCTGGTTGCCGCCGGTGCGCACCAGGGTGAATTCCGTCTCGACCATTCCAGGCTCGATCGAGGCGACGCGGACGCCGGTGCCGTGCAGGTCGGACCGCAGGCCGAGCGTGAATTGCTTCACGAACGCCTTCGTCCCGCCATAGACGTTGCCGCCGGTATAGGGGTAGGTGGCGGCGACCGACGACAGGTTGATGATCCCGCCCTTGCGTTCGATCAGCGTCGGCAGCAGCCGGTGCGTGATCGCCACCAGGGCGGTGACGTTGGTGTCGATCATCGTGCGCCAGTCGGCGAGGCTCGACTCCTGCGCGGGCTTGGTGCCGAGCGCTAGACCCGCGTTGTTGACGAGCAGGTCGATCCCACGAAACCCTTCGGGCAGCGCCTCGATCGCCGCCCCGGTCGCATCCGCATCGCGCACGTCGAAGGCGGCGGTGTGGACCCGGCCGTCGAAGGCGGCGGCAAGCGCCTCGAGCCGGTCGGCACGACGGCCGGTAGCGACGACCTGCCACCCGGCGCCTGCCAGCGCGCGAACGGTGGCGGCGCCGATCCCGGCAGTGGCGCCGGTGACGAGTGCGGTCTTCATGTCTGCCTCCCTTGCCCGGGCATGATGATGGCCCGGCATGATCGTGGACTCGCCGCCATCCCGGATCGGTCCGGGACGGCGCGCGCGGTCAGACGTCGAGGTTCGCGACGTTCAGCGCATTGTCCTGGATGAATTCGCGTCGCGGCTCGACCACCTCGCCCATCAGCTGGGTGAAGATCATGTCCGCGGCCGAGACGTCGTCGCTGGTGACGCGCAGCATCGACCGGTTCGCGGGATCGAGCGTGGTTTCCCACAATTGCTCCGCGTTCATCTCGCCCAGCCCCTTGTAGCGCTGGATCGACAAGCCCTTGCGCCCCGCCGCCAGGATGGCGTCGAGCAACTGCGACGGGCGCGCCACGCGCGACTCGCCGCGCGCGAGCGTGGTCGGCACCTGCGCCTCCTCGTCGGTCGGATCGTCCGAAGCCTCGGCATGGCCCTTCATCGGCACCAGCTTGCCCGCGGCGGCGAAGCTGTCCGCCTCCTCGCTCGCCAGCGTGTGCAGCTTGCGCGCCTCCGCACTCGCCAGGAAGGTCGCCTCGACGATGTGATGATCGGTGACGCCGCGCCACAGCCGTTCGAAGTGGATGCCGCCATCCTCGGTCAAGCGCGCGGTCCAGGTCGCCTCGTCGTCGCCCGCGTCGAGCCGGCGGGTCACTTCCGCGACGCTCGCCCCGCGCTGGTCGCGCGTGAACGTCGGGTCGAGCGCGCCGCCCAGCGCAAGCACCTCGATGATCGAGGGATCGTAGCGGCGCGGCACGTAGCGCATCAGCGTGCGCATGCGCCGCGCATGATCGACCAGCGCCTTGAGATCGCCGCCGGAGCGCGGCCCGCCTGCGGTCTCGAACACCATCGAGCCGACGCCCGCCTCGACGAGATAATCGTCGAGCGCGGCATCATCCTTCAGATAGACTTCCGAACGACCGCGCGTCGCCTTGTACAGCGGCGGCTGCGCGATGAAGAGGTGACCGCGCTCGATCAGTTCGGGCATCTGCCGATAGAAGAAGGTCAGCAGCAACGTGCGGATATGCGCGCCGTCGACGTCCGCGTCCGTCATGATGACGATCTTGTGATAGCGCAGCTTGTCCGCGTTGAACTCGTCGCGGCCGATGCCCGTGCCCATCGCCTGGATCAGCGTGCCGATCTCCTTTGAAGAGATCATTCGGTCGAAGCGCGCGCGCTCCGTGTTCAGGATCTTGCCGCGCAGGGGCAGGATCGCCTGGAAATGCCGGTCGCGCCCCTGCTTGGCCGAGCCGCCCGCCGAATCGCCCTCGACCAGGAACAGCTCCGACTTGGCCGGATCCTTCTCCTGGCAATCGGCGAGCTTGCCGGGCAACGAGGCGATGTCCATCACGCCCTTGCGCCGGGTCAGTTCGCGGGCGCGCTTCGCTGCTTCGCGCGCCGCGGCGGCGTCGATGATCTTGGCGACGATCGCCTTGCCGTGCGCCGGATTCTCCTCGAGATATTCGGCGAGCTTGTCCGCCATCAGGCTTTCGAGCGGTGCGCGCACCTCCGACGAGACAAGCTTGTCCTTGGTCTGGCTGCTGAACTTCGGATCGGGCAGCTTGACCGAGACGATCGCGGTCAGGCCCTCGCGCATGTCGTCGCCGGTCAGCGTCACCTTCTCCTTCTTCAGGAGCCCGGACTTTTCGGCGTAATTGTTGAGCGTGCGCGTCAGCGCGGCGCGAAACGCCGCGATATGCGTGCCGCCGTCCCGCTGCGGGATGTTGTTGGTGAAGGCGAGGACGTTCTCGTAGTAGCTATCGTTCCACTCCAGCGCCACGTCCATGCCGATCGCGTCGCGTTGGCCGCTGATCGCGATCGGTTCGGGCATCAGCGGCGTCTTCGACCGGTCCAGCCACTTCACGAACGCGGCGATGCCGCCCTCGTAATAGAGCTCGACGGTCTTGGGCTCATCGTGCCGCGCATCGGTGAGGAACAGGCGGACGCCCGAATTGAGGAAGGCGAGCTCGCGATAGCGATGCTCGAGCTTGTCGAAATCGAATTCGGTGATCTTGAACGTCGCCGGGCTCGGCAGGAAGGTGACGCGCGTCCCCTTCTGGCCCGGCGCCGCCTGGCCGACGACGCGCAGCGGCGCGACGGCATCGCCATGGGCGAAGCGCATGTAATGCTCCTCGCCGTCGCGCCAGATCGTCAGGTCGAGATGTTCGGACAGCGCGTTGACCACCGACACGCCGACGCCGTGCAGACCCCCGGACACCTTATAGGCATTGTCGTCGCTGGTATTCTCGAACTTCCCGCCCGCGTGCAGCTGCGTCATGATGACTTCGGCCGCCGACACGCCCTCTTCGGGATGGATGCCGGTCGGGATACCCCGACCGTTGTCGGTCACGCTGACCGAGCCGTCGGCGTTGAGCTGGATGTCGATCCGGTCGCAATGGCCCGCGAGCGCCTCGTCGATCGCATTGTCGCTGACCTCGAACACCATGTGGTGGAGGCCCGATCCGTCGTCGGTGTCGCCAATGTACATGCCCGGCCGCTTGCGCACCGCATCGAGGCCCTTCAGCACCTTGATCGAGGAGGCGCCGTATTCGCTATTCTGAGGTTCTGCCATGGCAGCCGATATAGGGAGCGGGCGCCTGTAACGAAAGCGAAATGGGACCATGCACGCCCGCCGTCATCCCGGTTTTCGCCGGGATGACGGGGCTGAAAGCCGTTCCGGTCAGTAGCGAGCGAATTCCGTCGCGCGGCGGCCGAGCAGGGTCACTTCGACGCGCCGGTTCTGGCGCATACCCGCGGCGGTCGCATTGGTGGCGACCGGATCGCGCTCGCCATGGCCGGCGACGCTGAACCGCGCGCGCGTCACGCCCATCTGATCGAAGGCGGCACGGACGCTGGCGGCGCGACGCTCGGAAAGGTCCTGGTTGTGCGCGTCGGTGCCGCGGCTGTCGGTATAGCCGTCGATCGCGACGCGTATGCCGGGATTGGCGCGCAGATAGGCGGCGAGCGGCCGCAGCTTCTCGATCGCGCCGGGGCGGAGCCGGTCGCTGTCGGTCGCGAACAAGACATCTTCGGACAGCGTCAGCGTCGCCCCGCGCGGCGTCTGGCGGAAGCCGTAGTCGTGCATCGCCCGACGGTCCCAGCCGCCCGGTGCTCCGCGCTCGATGATCGTCGTCCGCTCTTCCACCACGGTTCCCCGGCGGGGCGCATCCCAGTCGAAGCGGTCGCGACGTGGCCCCGCCGCCTGCGCAAAGGCGCGATTGGCGGCGTCCGCCTCGCGCGGGGACAGGATCCCATCATGGTTCCAGTCGAAGTTGCGCATCACGAAGGCCCGCCCCCGCGGATTGTCGCGCAGCTCCGGAAACAGCATGCGCACGCCCGGTCCCATCAGGCGATACGGCCGGTCGCCGGGACCCCAATCCCAGCGGCCCTGCTCACCTCTGCCCTGCGCGCTCGTGGGCGTAGCGATGCCCGCGACCAGGGCGGCGGTCGCGGCGGCGGTGATCAGCATCTTCATGGCGATTGTCTCCTTCTCGTCCCCGCTCTCAGCCGGGGTGACGTGGCCGAAACGCCTTGAACCCGCGATGAGCCGCACCGACAGGAGGCATTCAGCCGCCACCCAGCGCGATACGGGTCGCCTCCGCGCCGATGGCTTCGAACAGCGCGGGTTCGGTCCCCGTCATCCACACCTGTCCCCGACCGGCCAGGCGTTCGAACAACGCGGCGCGGCGGCGCGGATCAAGATGCGCGGCCACCTCGTCCAGCAGCAGCACCGGCGGGCGGCCGACGCGCGCCGCGACCAATTCGGCATGGGCGAGAACGATGCCGAGCAGCAGCGCCTTCTGCTCGCCGGTCGACGACAAGGCCGCGAGCTGCCGCTTGCCGAGATGCGTGACGACCAGATCGCTGCGATGCGGGCCGACCAGCGCGCGCCCCGCCGCCGCATCGCGGGCGCGTCCCGCCCGCAGGTCGTCGAGCAGGCGGTCGGCACCGCCCTGCCACCCCTCGAGCAAGAGTCCGGCGCGCGCAAACGGACCTTCCGGCTGCTCCGCCAGCGCGTCAGCGAGGAGGTTGACGGTGTTGCGCCGCGCAACTTCGATCTTCTCGCCATGTTCCGCCATCTGCGCCTCGAGCGCCGCGAGCCATGCCGGATCGGGACGCCCCTCCTCGGCAAGCAGGCGGTTCCTCGCGCGCATCGCCGCCTCGTAGCGCGCGGCATGTTGGCCATGCGCGGGTGTCAGCGCCAGCGTCAGACGATCGAGGAACCGCCGTCGCTCACCCGCGGGCTCGACGAACAGGCGATCCATCGCGGGGGTCAGCCACAGGACGGTGATCCATTCCGTCAGCGCATTGGCAGTGGCCGCCGCGCCCTGGATGCGCGTCAGCCGCCGGTCGGGCGCGGTGGCCAGTGCGCCGGTCGCCAGTTCGACGTCCTCGCCGCCCAGCATCGCCGCAACGCCGAAGCCGCCGGGGCCGCCCTGTCGCGCCATGTCGGCGAGCGGCGCGCGGCGCAGCCCCCGTCCCGGCGCGAGCAGCGACACCGCCTCCAGCACGTTGGTCTTGCCGGCGCCGTTCTCGCCCGTCAGCAGGACGAAGCCCGGACCGGGTGTCAGCAGCAGCGCCGCATGATTACGAAAGTCGGTCAGGGCGAGGCGCGACAGCATCGCGCCTGCGCCTAGCAGGATTGGCGCCGCTTAGGCGAGCGCGGCGGCGCGTTCCTTCATCGCGCTGGCATAGGACGACAATTGCTCGCCCAGTTCGACCTGCGCGTGCTTGTAGGCGACCGGCTCGGCGATCCGTAGCCGGGCGCGCGCCGCGTCGAGCGGCTCGTCCATCAGTGCCTCATAATCCTCACCCAGCAGCCAGGCGGCGCGCTTGCCGTTGCGATAGCCTTCGATCACCGCCTTGGCGAACAGCCGGTTGCCCGTGACGCGCAGCGACTTGAGCGCCGCCCCGCCGGCGATGAACGCCCACCCCAGGCCGCGCGTCTGCGCATAGGAGAAGGCGACGAGGCATGCCTCGCCCATCGTCTCGTCGGCCTTGTAGCCGGTCAGCACATGCCAGATGTCGTGGACGTCCCGCGTGCGCCGCCCCATCCAGGCATAGGGATGCTCGACGTCGACGTCGCTTGGCTCGGCGCGGCTGACCTCGACCAGCCCGTCGGCCGAATAGCCCGTCGTCTCCAGGAAGTCGCGATAGGCGGCGCCGACCGTCCCGGGCTTGAAACCCGCGACCCAGTCGCGATCGGAGAAACGCCGCGCCAGCTCGACCTGGCGCACCGCCATCCGGCCGCCGTCGGCGCTCGCGATCAGCCGGCCGTAAGCCGCCGCCGTGTCGCCGACGTTGAGCGCGCGCATGATGCGGAACACCTGCGTCGTGTCGTCGCCGTTCGCGAGCAGCGTGCGCAGCGCCCCGAAGGCGACGCGCCACTGACGGCGACCGGTCGTACCGGGAAAGGGGGGAAGCTTGGCCATCGGACTCGGGCTCCTACTTACAACGATGTCAGTATATCGTCGGTCTTCCCCGAAAACAAGAAGGGCCGCTCCTGGCGGAACGGCCCTCCACAATCGCCAGGTCGAGCCGCCGCGGCGGCTGCCCGTATTGCCGTCACACCCGCATCGGCATCAGCACATAGAGCGCGGGCGCCTTGTCGTTCTCGCGGATCAGCGTCGGCGCGGCGGCGTCGGCCAGGTGCACCTCCACCGTATCGCTGTCGATCTGCCCGAGAATGTCGAGCAGGTAGCGGCTGTTGAACCCGATCTCGAACGGCAGCGCGGTATAGTCGCCGGGGACTTCCTCCGCCGCGGTGCCGTTCTCCGGGCTGGTGACCGACAGCGTGATCCGATCGCGGTCCAGCGCCATCTTGACTGCCCGCGTCTTTTCCGTCGCGATGGTCGAGACGCGGTCGACGCCTTCCATGAAGCTCTTGGGGTCGAGCTTCAGGATCTTGTCATTCGCGGTCGGGATGACGCGGCTGTAATCGGGGAAGGTACCGTCGATCAGCTTGGAGGTGAGGATCGCGCTGCCGAGATCGAAGCGGATCTTCGTCCCGGACAGCGAGACGCCGACCGAACCGTCGACCTCGTCGAGCAGCTTGCGCAGCTCAGCGACGCATTTGCGCGGCACGATGACGTCGGGCATGCCCGCGGCACCCTCGGGGCGCGGCAGCGTGACGCGGGCGAGGCGGTGGCCGTCGGTCGCGGCGGCCTTCAGCGTCGGCTCGCTGCCGTCATCGGCGACGTGCAGGAAGATGCCGTTCAGATAATAACGCGTCTCCTCGGTGGAGATCGCGAACCGCGTCTTGTCGATGATCTGCTTCAGCGTTTCCGCCGGGATCTCGAACTGCGTCGGCAGCTCGCCCTCGGCGATCACGGGAAAGTCGTCGCGCGGCAGCGTGCCCAGGCTGAAGCGCGCGCGCCCCGCGACGATCGTCATCCGCCCCTCGGCCGCCGTCAGCTGGACCTGCGCGCCCTCCGGCAGCTTGCGCGCGATGTCGAACAGCGTGTGCGCCGACACGGTGGTCGCGCCCGGCTGGTCGACCGCCGCCTGGACCGATTCATTGATCTGGAGATCGAGGTCGGTCGCCATCAGCCGCAGCGCGCCCTCAGCCGTCGCCTCGAGCAGCACGTTCGACAGGATGGGAATGGTGTTGCGGCGCTCCACCACCGACTGGACATGGCTCAGCCCCTTGAGGAGCGTCGCGCGTTCGATCGTCGCCTTCATGATAGTAAAACCCCCGTCCCCCGAGTCCGGGGCGTGTCCATCCATAGCTCTACCCACGAAAAAGGGGTCGGAGCAAGCACTCCGACCCCTCCCCCGATTCCGGTTAACGCGGCGTTAGCGCGGGCGGCTTTCCACGACGCCGGCCTGCACCGCCGCTCGCTCAGAAACGCATGCCAACGCCGGCGACGATCTGGTGCCGATCCGCGTCGATGTCGTAGCTGCCCACCGAGCCGTTGGCGCGGCCGTAGTTGGAATAGCGGTACTCGCCCTTGATGTAAGTATTCGCGCCCATCTGATGCTCCAGCCCCGCGCCGAGGCGGAAGCCGTCGAGGTCGGTATGGTCGCGCACCTCGGTCGTGCCGCTGGTGTAGCGCGTGTCGATGCGCGCGTTGGTATAGCCGCCCTTGGCATAAGCGAGCGTCGTCGGGTTGAGCGGGAAGCCGACGCGCGCGCCGAGATAGACGTCGCGCCCCATGCCGACGCGGAAGCGATCGCCCTGGCTGACGAAATTGTCGGTGCGCGTGTCGGTGGTCGATCCGGTCAGTTCGCCCTCGGCGCCGACGACCAGATTGTTGAGCTGCACGTCGTAACCGACGCCGCCGCCATAGACCAGGCCGTCGCTCGACCCGTGACCGTCCTTCAGCGCGTCATAGCCCGCGACGCCTTCGATGCGCAGACCGGTGAACGGCGCCCCCGTGGTCTGCGCCGTGGCGGGGAACGCGGACAGGGCTGCGCCGGCAAGGGCGGCGGAAAGGATCAGGTTACGCATGACTATACTCCGTTACAAAAGATGCTGTTCACACACGCCCGACCGTCTCGCGGCGCGGGGACGGCTCCAATGGGCCAGTGCCGCTGTCGTTGCATGAACCTCACCTAAACGCGCAAAGCCGT
The DNA here is from genome assembly GCF_016820445.1 of Sphingomonas beigongshangi. Taxonomy (GTDB): domain Bacteria; phylum Pseudomonadota; class Alphaproteobacteria; order Sphingomonadales; family Sphingomonadaceae; genus Sphingomonas; species Sphingomonas beigongshangi. The sequence goes on along the minus strand of NZ_JADHDT010000002.1, from coordinate 398,829 downwards.
TGCTTTTCGGTCACAGCCGGGGACACAGAGAGGCCATGAGCCACGCCGATCCGCCGCGCCGCGGGCGCGATTTCATCGCCCGTCACGGCGAAACCGTGTTCAACGCCGCGCAGCGTCTCCAGGGCGATGCATTGCACACGCCGCTGACCCGCGCGGGCTTTGCGCAGGCCGATGAGATTGGGAAAGTCCTGCGCAACCTTCTGGGTGCACGTCCCGCCCTGACTTTATGGGCGTCGCCGACCGGCCGCGCGCTGCAGACTTTGGCGGTGATCGCCGAGCATCTCGAGCTCGATTGGCATGCGGCATGTACCGATCCGCGCCTGATCGAGATCGGCATGGGCAGCTGGGGCGGCCGCTATTATGCGGATGTGATCGGAGAGGTCGGACCGGTCGTCACCCCCGACGGTTTGCTGCGGTCGGCGGCGGATGGCGAGGATTATCCGGCCATCGCCGCGCGTGTCGCCGGCTGGCTTGCGGCGACGCACGACGATCCGGGCGATCGGCTGGTGATCAGCCACGGCATCACCAGCCGCGTCCTGCGCGGCGTGATGACGGGGGCGCCGATGCATCCTGCATTTGCCACGCCGATCGCTCCCGGCCTGCCGCAGGGATCCCTCGTCATGGTCGAGGGCGGACGCGAGTCGCTGGTGCATCGCGGCACCGGACATGCGCCGGCGTGATCGCGCGGCTGCTGCCGGCCATGCTGCTGCTTGCCGTGCCGGCCGCGGCGCGCGAGACGATCGGCGTATATGAGGGCTGGGGCGCGTTTCGGGATGCGACGCCGGCGCGCTGTTTCGCCATTGCACGCCCGGTGCGCGCGGGCGGTCGCGCCGGAGGCTGGACGAGCGTCGCGACCTGGCCGGGCAGCCCGTTGCGCGCGTCGCTGCACGTGCGCCTGTCGCGCGCCCGCGATCGTTCGGCACCGGTGACGTTGACTGTCGGTGAGCGGCGCTTCGCGCTCGTCGCCAACACGCGCGACGCCTGGGCGGCCGACGCGCCGAGCGATCGCGCAATCGTCGCGGCGCTGCGCGGCGGCCGCAGCATGAGCGTCGAGGCGGTCGCGCCGGGCGGCGCCCCCTTCGCCGACGTCTACCGTCTCGCCGGTGCCGCGACCGCCATCGACGCGGCGGGAATCGCCTGCCTCGGCGCATAAAGGCAAGATCGGCCGAGCCGGCCGCGGCGTCCCGCGGCTATCGCGTCGATCGCCACGACACGGGGAATGGGATGCACGCGGAGACGACCCGTCGCTATCACGAGCGGATGCGCAGGGTGCTCGATCATATCGACCGGCATCCCGACGCCGATCTGTCGCTCGACCGGCTGAGCGCGCTCGCCGCTTTCTCCCCGCATCATTTCCACCGCCAGTTTACCGCCTGCCTCGGCCTGCCGCTCCATCGGTACGTCCAGCTGTCGCGATTGGAGCGTGCGTCGCACCGGCTCGCCTATCGCGCGGGCGAAACCGTCACGACGGTCGCGCTCGACGCAGGCTATGGCGCACCCGATGCCTTCGCCCGCGCCTTCCGGGCGCGGCTGGGCCAGGCGCCGGCGGCCTTCCGCGCGGCGCCCGACTGGGCATCGTGGCATGGGGCGCTTGCGCCGCTCACCCTCGCCAGGAGAAACGTGATGACCGTTCCCACCCCCGCCGATGTCGTGGTCGTCGATCGCCCCGCCGTTCCCGTCGTCGTTCTGGAGCATCGCGGCGATCCCGCTCGGCTCGGGGAAACGATCCGCCGCTTCATCGCCTTTCGCAAGGCCAACCATCTGCCGCCCGCGCGGCACGATACCTATAATCTCTTCCATACCGATCCGGAGGCTGTGGCGCCAGCGGACCATCGCCTCGGCCTCGCGGTCGCCACCGATCACCTCCCCACCGACGAGGAACGCGCCGCCGGCTTCTACCGCGACGTCGTCCCGGCCGGACGCGCCGCAATGCTGCGCGTCGTCGGCGGCGACGCCGCGCTCGCGGCGGCGGCCCTCGTGCTGTATTGCGACTGGCTGCCGCCGAGCGGCGAAGCCCCTGCCGACGCGCCGCTCTATGGCCGACGCCTGTCCTTCTTTCCCGACGTGCCCGAGAGCGAGGCGATGATGGAACTCGACCTGCCCCTGCGCTGAGCCTTTCCGGGCGGGAGTGGAAATCACGGCCGTTTTCGCCTATGTGCGCGGGCATGCTGACAGTGTCGTCCCCGCCCATGCCCATTCCGGGCCATATCGATCCTGTGCCCGTGCCGCGCGCGCCGTCGCTGCGGGAGGACGGGCGCATCGACCTGATCGGCCTGTCGAAGGAGCAGCTGCGCACCACGCTCGCCGAGGCGGGGTTGGACGCGCGCCAGGCGAAATTGCGTGCCAAGCAGATCTGGCACTGGCTCTACAACCGCGGCGCGACCGAATTCGCGCAGATGACCGATATCGCCAAGGCGCAGCATCCCTGGCTCGCCGAGCGGTTCGTGATCGGCCGCCCCGACGTCGTCGAGGCGCAGGTGTCGAACGACGGCACGCGCAAGTGGCTGCTGCGATCGCCGGACGGCCAGGATTACGAGATGGTGTTCATCCCCGATGCCGATCGGGGAACGCTGTGCGTGTCCAGCCAGGTCGGCTGCACGCTCAACTGCCGCTTCTGCCACACCGGCACGATGCGGCTGGTGCGCAACCTGACGCCGGGCGAGATCGTCGGCCAGGTGATGCTCGCGCGCGATGCGCTGGGCGAATGGCCGAGCCAGCCGGAGGGGCGCCTGCTCACCAACATCGTGATGATGGGCATGGGCGAGCCGCTCTACAATTTCGATGCGGTCCGCGACGCGTTGAAGCTGGTGATGGACGGTGACGGCCTGGCGCTGTCGAAGCGCCGCATCACCCTGTCGACCAGCGGCGTCGTGCCGATGATGGCGCGGGCGGGGGAGGAGATAGGGGTCAATCTTGCCGTCTCGCTCCATGCCGTGACCAAGGACGTTCGCGACGAAATCGTGCCGCTGAACAAGAAATACGGGATCGAGGCGCTGTTGCAGGCGTGCGCCGACTATCCCGGCGCCAACAATGCGCGGCGCATCACGTTCGAATATGTGATGCTGAAGGACAAGAATGATTCGGACGACGACGCGCGGGAACTGGTGCGCCTGCTGCGCCAGTACAAGCTGCCCGCCAAGGTCAATCTGATCCCGTTCAACCCCTGGCCCGGCGCGCCGTACGAATGCTCGACGCCGGAGCGCATCCGCTCGTTTTCGAACATCGTGTTCGAGGCGGGGATCTCCGCCCCCGTGCGCACCCCGCGCGGCCGCGACATCGATGCCGCCTGCGGACAGCTCAAGACCGCCGCCGAGAAGAAGAGCCGCGCGCAACTCGACCGCGAGGCGGACGAGAAGATGGCCGCCATTGGCTGACGCCGCTTGATCGACGCGCCATCGCTCACGCTGGCGGGCGGCGCCGGCGTGCTCGGCGGCGCGATGAACGCGCTGGCGGGTGGCGGATCGTTCGCGACCATGCCGACGCTGATCGCGCTCGGCCTGCCGTCGACACAGGCCAATGCGACCAGCAATGTCGCGGTCCAGCCGGGTGCGATCGCCAGCGCCTGGACCTATCGCGCCGGGCTCGCGCCGATCGGCGGGGTCGCCGTCCGCACCCTGTCCGTCGTGACCTTCCTGGGCGGACTCGTCGGCAGCCTGCTGCTCGTATGGACGCCGGCGCGCGCGTTCGACGTCATCGTGCCCTGGCTGCTGCTCGCCGCGACGGTCGCGATCGCACTCGGCCGCCATGCCGCCGACTGGGTGGCGAGCCGCTTCCGCGCCGGTTCGCGCGCGGTGATGGCGGGGCAGGCGCTGCTGGGCGTCTATGGCGGCTATTTCGGCGGTGGCGTCGGCATGATGCTGACCGCGATGTGGGGCGTGCTCACCGGCGCGCATCCCGCCGTCCTCGCCGCGCCGCGCACGCTGATGCTCGCCGTCGCCAACAGCGCGGCGACGATCATCTTCGTCGTCTCCGGCGTGATCGCATGGCGCTACTGCCTGCCGATGCTGGCCGGATCGATCCTCGGCGGCTGGCTCGGCGCGCTCATCGGATCGCGGGCACCCGCCTGGGCGATCCGAGGCTGGACATTGCTCGTCACCGCCGTGACCACGGCGGTGTTCTTCTGGCGCGCCTACGGCTGAGCGGACAGGCTCACCCCGGCCGGCGCATCCGGAACAGCGCGTCCTCGCCGATCTCGAAATAGTCGGCGGGGCCGCCGCCGCGCAGGATCGGCCGCGCGCGGGCGGTCTGATAGACGCCGTCCTCCAGCATCGCACGATCGATGTGGATGCCCACCGCCTCGCCGATCACCAGCCATTGGTCGAGTTCGCGCCCCTCCTTCGTCTCCAGCCGGATGAGCTGGGTCAGCCGGCATTCGAACGACGCGGGGCTCGCCGCGACCCGCGGCGGCGCGATCAGCCGCGACGGCGCGGTCTCGATCCCCGCCAGCGCGAATTCGTCCACCGCCGGCGATACGCTCGCCGCGCTCGCGTTCATCGCCTCCGCGAGGTCGCGCGTCGCGAGGTTCCAGGTGAAGGCGCCGGTCGCAGCGATATTGGCGACGCTGTCCTTCCACCCCATCGACGAGAAGGCGATCAGCGGCGGCGTGTAGTTGACGAGGTTGAAGAAGCTGTACGGCGCGAGATTGGCGACGCCGTCCTGCGACACGCTGCCGATCCAACCGATCGGCCGCGGCGCGACGATCGCGTTGAGGGGATCGTGCGCAAGGCCGTGGCCGGCGCGGGGTTCGTAGAAATGCCATTCGGTCATGACGCAAATTCTGCTACACATGGATCATGATTGCGCCAGCCCCCGATGTCGCCCGGACCGGGTCGCCACCCGGCACGATCCTGCGTCGCCATGCCCTGACGACGCGACTATGGCACTGGATCAATGCGATAGCTTTTTTCATCCTGCTCGGTTCGGGGCTCGGCATCTCGAATGCGCATCCCCGACTCTATTGGGGACGCTATGGCGCCAACTTCGACCATGCCTGGGCGCAGCTGCCCCGTTTCCCCGCATGGCTGACGATCCCGTCGAGCTACAATCTCGCCATCTCGCGGCGCTGGCACCTCTTCTTCGCGCTCGTCTTCGCCTTCGGGCTCGCCGCGTTCATGATCGCGAGCGTGCTCAACCGACATTTCCGGCGGCTGCGGCTGACCCGCGCCGACGTCAGTCCGGCGCATCTGGCCGAGGACGTGCGCGATCACTGGAACTTCCGCTTCCACGATGCGGATGATCCGGCCGCGTACAATTCGCTGCAGAAGTGGAGCTACATCCTCGTCCTCTTCGTCGCATTGCCGGTGATGATCCTGACGGGGCTCGCGCTGTCGCCAGGGATGGACGCTGCCTGGCCGTGGCTGCTCGACCTGTTCGGCGGCCGCCAGTCGGCGCGGTCGGTGCACTTCATCGCGGCAAGCCTCCTCGGCGGCTTCGCGGTGATCCATCTCGTCCTCGTCATCCTGGCGGGCGCGGGCAACGAACTGCGTTCGATGATCACCGGTCGATGGAGGGTGCCCGAATGATCCTGCCCCGCCCCTCTCTTCACCGCCGCAACCTGCTGGCCGGTGGCGCCGGGCTGCTGCTCGCCGGCTGCGACAAGGTGATCCAGCAGCCCGCCGCGCGACGAATCCTGTTCGCCGGCGACGACATGCACAAGGGGCTGCAGCGCGCGCTGACGGACCGCGGCGCGCTCGCGCCGGAGTTCCGCCCGGACCAAATGTCGCCGATCTTCCGCGCCAACGGCACGCGCGACCCCGGCACGCCCGCCTATGCCGCGATGGTGGCGGACGGCTTCGCCAGCTATCGCCTCGCGGTCGGCGGGCTGGTCGACCGGCCGCTGTCGCTGCGGCTCGCCGACCTCGCGGCCATGCCCTCCCGCTCCCAGATCACGCGGCACGACTGTGTCGAGGGGTGGAGCGCGATCGGCCAGTGGCAGGGACCGATGCTGGGCACCGTGCTCAAGGCGGCGGGCCTGCGCCGCAGCGCGCGCTACGTCGTCTTCACCTGCGCCGACCTCTACAACGGCCAGCCCTATTACGAATCGATCGACACGATCGACGCCTTCCATCCCCAGACGATCCTCGCGCTCAAGATGAACGGGCGGCGGCTGGAGGTCGCGCATGGCGCGCCGGTGCGCCTGCGCGTCGAACGGCAACTCGGCTACAAGCATGCCAAATACGTGACCGGGATCACCGCCGTCGCCAGCCTCGACGGCATCGGCAAGGGCCAGGGCGGCTATTGGGAGGATAACGTCGACTACGACTGGTACGCGGGCATCTGAGCCTCCCGCACGCGGCGTAAAGATGAAATAGCCGTAACCCTTACCAATGTCGGTTGCGCTCTGCCCCTGCGGGTCGTTACGGACACGGGCCATGGCGCTGATCGACACCTTCCTCCGCCGCGCTGTCACCCGCGGCGAACTGACCCTCCACCGACCCGGACATCCTGCCGTCACCTTCGGCAAGCCCGACGCCGACCTCGGCCATGTCGTGCTGCGCTTCCACAATGACGGCGTCGTCCGTCGCATCCTCGCCAATCCGTCGCTGGGCGCGGGGGAATCGTACATGGACGGCGGGATCAGCGTCGACGGCGACGACATCATGCGCCTCGTCCGGCTGATGACCGCAAACGACCCGTGGGAAGCGGGGCAGGACCGGCTCGGTGCCTCCGCCCCCGCGCGGGCGGCCGCGGCGGTCAAGCACCGCATCGACCGCGTCAACATGGAGCGCCGCTCGAAGCGCAACGTCGCGCATCACTACGACCTGTCGGCGCGGCTCTACGACCTGTTCCTCGACCGCGACAAGCAATACAGCTGCGCCTATTTCACCGATCCCGCCAATACGCTGGAGAAGGCGCAGGAGGACAAGCTCGCGCATATCGCCGCGAAGCTCGCGATCCGGCCCGGCATGCGCGTGCTCGACATCGGCTGCGGCTGGGGCGGAATGGCGCTCTACCTCAACCGCAAGTTCGGGGTCGAGGTGCTCGGCGTCACGCTGTCGGAGGAACAGCTCAAGATCGCGCGCGAGCGCGCGGCGGCGGCGGGCGTCGCCGACAAGGTGCGTTTCGAACTCATCGACTATCGCCGGGTCGAGGGCAAATTCGACCGCATCGTCTCGGTCGGCATGTTCGAGCATGTCGGGCCGCCGCAATATCGCACGTTCTTCACCAAGTGCCGCGATCTCATGACGGCGGACGGCGTCACGCTGCTCCACACGATCGGCCGGCTCGGCAAGCCCGGCGTCACGGACGACTGGACCGCCAAGTACATCTTCCCCGGCGGCTACAACCCGGCCCTGTCGGAAATCATGACGGCGTTCGAGGGGCTGCGCATGTTCCTGACGGACGTCGAGGTGCTGCGCCTGCACTATGCGCACACGCTCCACGAATGGTACCGCCGCACCGTCGCGGCGCGCGATGCGATCGTCGGCCTCTACGACGAGCGCTTCTACCGCATGTGGACCTTCTATCTCGCCGGCGCCGCGATGGCGTTCGAGAATGGCGGGATGTGCAACTACCAGATCCAGTTCTCGCGCAGCCGCACCGAACTGCCGATCACGCGCGACTATATGATCGAAGGCGAGCGCGCGCTGCGGGATTGAGCCTGCCCCTCCCGCCGGGGAAGGGGCGCCGTCACCGACCCTGCGGCGCCGCGCCCTTGCCGCCGTCGATCACCGCCGCGCGCGCCGCGGCACGCTCGTCCAGGCTGATGACGCCGTCGTGGTTCAGGTCGTAGCGCGAGGCGATGGCGCGGAACAGGCCCTGCATCTCGTACAGCGAGACCTTGCCGTCGTGATTCGCATCGGCGGTGACGAACCAGCGGTTGGCGAACATCTTCGCCTGATCCGGCGACATGCGGCTCTTGCCGACGTCCATCCTGGCGACGCGGGCGTCGATCTCCTCGCGGCTGAGGAAGCCGTCGTGATTGGCGTCGGTCCGCTCGAATTCGGCACGGATGCGGGGATCCACCTCCATCCCGCCGTGTGCCGCCTTTGGCTGGACCTTTTGCGGGGTTTTCGCCGGCGCCTTGTCCGCGGCCAGCGCGGGCGTCGCGGCGAACATCAGGGGCACGAGCAGGAACAGGCGCGACATCAAGACTGGTTTCCGTTTTTGCGAACGACCGCCGGCGCCTAGCGCCGTCCGCCTAAACCCGATGTGAACGCAACCGTTGCACCTGCGGCGGCTTCGCCCTAGGGGCGCGGCGACATACCCCTTTCCCAAGTGCCGAAGGATGCTGCCGTGGCCGATCAGATCAACCGCGTCGTTCTTGCCTATTCGGGCGGCCTGGACACGAGCGTGATCCTGAAATGGCTGCAGCAGACATACAAGTGCGAGGTGGTGACCTTCACCGCCGACCTGGGTCAGGGCGAGGAGCTGGAGCCGGCGCGCCAGAAGGCGCAGATGGCGGGCGTCAAGCCGGAGCACATCTTCATCGACGATCTGCGCGAGGAATTCGTGCGCGATTACGTCTTCCCGATGATGCGCGCCAACGCGCTCTACGAGGGGCTGTACCTGCTCGGCACGTCGATCGCACGGCCGCTGATCGCCAAGCGCCAGATCGAGATCGCGAAGATGGTGGGTGCCGACGCGGTCAGCCATGGCGCGACCGGCAAGGGCAACGACCAGGTCCGGTTCGAGTTGGGCTATTACGCCCTCAACCCCGACATCAAGGTGATCGCGCCGTGGCGCGAATGGGACCTGACCAGCCGTACCAGGCTGATCGAATTCGCGGAGGCGCACCAGATCCCCGTCGCCAAGGACAAGCGCGGCGAATCGCCCTTTTCCACCGATGCCAACCTGCTGCACACCAGCAGCGAGGGTAAGGTGCTGGAGGATCCGTGGCAGGAGGTGCCGGATTACGTCTACAGCCGCACCGTCAATCCCGAGGACGCGCCGGACGCACCGGAATATATCACGATCGACTTCGAACGTGGCGACGGCGTCGCGCTGAACGGCGAGGGCGTGTCGCCGGCGACGCTGCTCACCCGGCTGAACGACCTCGGCCGCAAGCACGGCATCGGCCGCCTCGATCTCGTCGAGAACCGCTTCGTCGGCATGAAGAGCCGTGGCATGTACGAGACGCCGGGCGGCACCATCTATCACCTCGCGCATCGCGGCATCGAGCAGATCACGCTCGACCGCGGCGCGGCGCATCTCAAGGACGAGCTCGCGCCCCGCTATGCCGAGCTGATCTACAACGGCTTCTGGTTCTCCCCCGAGCGCGAGATGCTGCAGGCGGCGATCGATCACAGCCAGGCGAAGGTTTCGGGCACCGTGCGCCTGAAGCTGTACAAGGGCGGCGTCTATATCGTTGGCCGCAAGTCGCCCAACTCGCTGTACTCGGAAAAGGTCGTGACCTTCGAGGACGATCAGGGCGCCTATGACCAGCGCGATGCGGCGGGCTTCATCAAGCTCAACGCGCTGCGCCTGCGCCTGCTCGGCCGGCGCGACGACTGACAGCCCTCCCCTCCCGCCGGCGGGAGGGGATCTCGTCGCCGCCGCACCCATCCCACATCAACGCGGAAGCGCTTGTCGGCACCCAAGCCGGCGCACTAAGGCGGTATGATGCAGGATCAACAGCTGCACTGGTGGCAGACGCGCAGTTTCGTCGTGGCGATGGTGATCGTCGCGATCATCCCCTTGCTGTGGCCGCAAATCCCGCCGCTGGTCGATCTGCCCGGCCATATGGGCCGCTATGCCGTGCAGCTCGACGGCGGCCGGCATCCGTGGCTCGCCGACTGGTACAATTTCCAGTGGTCGCTGATCGGCAATCTCGGCATCGACCTGCTGATCATCCCGCTCGCGCCGATCTTCGGGCTGGAACTGGCGGTCAAGCTGATCGTCATCGCCATCCCGGCGCTGACCGTTTCCGGATTGCTCTGGATCGCGCGCGAGGTCCATGGCCGCATACCGGCGACCGCACTGTTCGCGCTGCCGCTCGCGTACAGCTATCCCTTCCAGTTCGGTTTCGTGAACTTCGCGCTGTCGATGGCGTTGGCGCTCAACCTGTTCGCGCTGTGGCTGCGCCTTGCCCGGACGGGGCACCTGCGCCTGCGCGCCGCCCTGTTCGTGCCGCTGTCCTGCGCCCTTTGGGTATGCCACACGTTCGGCTGGGGCGTCCTGGGCGTGCTCGCCTTCTCGGCGGAGATGATCCGCCAGCACGACCAGATGACGGACCGGGGCGCGCGCCACTGGGCGCGGGCGTTCGTTCGCGCGGGGCTGGGCTGCCTGCCGCTGTCGCTGCCCTTCCTGCTGATGGCCTTCTGGCGATCCGGCGACCATGTCACCGGCCAGACCACGGACTGGTTCAACTGGCAGGCGAAGATCAACTGGGTGACGATGGTGCTGCGCGATCGCTGGATGGCGTTCGACATCGTGTCCGTCACGATCCTCTTCGTCATCCTGCTGAAGGGGGTGCGCGATTCGCGGGTCGAATATTCGCGCAACCTCGGGCTGTCGGCGCTGTTCCTGCTCGCCGTCTATCTGCTGCTGCCGCGCATCGTCTTCGGCTCGGCCTATGCCGACATGCGGCTCGCGCCGTTCGTGCTGGCGATCGCGGTGATCGCGCTGCGGCCGAAGCGGGGCCTGTCGCTGCGCGGTGCCTCGACCTTCGCGGCGCTCGGCCTCGCCTTCTTCGGCGTGCGCGTCGCGGCGCAGACGGCAAGCTATGGGCTCTACGCGCAAAGCTACGACCGGACGCTCACGGCCCTCGACCACGTGCCGGTGGGCGCGCGCCTGGTGACGATGGTCGGCCGCCATTGCTATGACGACTGGACCTATTCGCGGTTCGAGCACATCCCCGGCATCGCGCTGGTCAGGCGGCATGCCTATGCCAACGACCAATGGTCGATGGCGGGCGCCCAGTTGCTGACCGTGCGCTACACCCCGGCCGGCCGCTTCGCGCACGATCCGTCGGAGATCGTCACCGACCGGCGCTGCCGCGGCGAATGGTGGCGGCCGCTGAAGCTCTCGCTCGCGATCCTGCCGCGCCAGGCCTTCGACTACGTCTGGCTGATCAACCCGTCCGACTATGGCCCGGAATTCGTCGCCGGCATGACCCCGATCTGGCGCGAGGGCCGCTCCGTGCTCTACCGCATCGACGACCGTCGCCAGCCGGCGATCCCGATCGATCCGGCCTGGCTGCCGCCGCGGCGCAGGCCGCTCGCCGCCCCCTCGCCTATTCTGCCGCGCGCCTGAACGGCGCCAGCTCCGCCAGATAGGCCTGGTCGCTCTCGACCGCGGCACGTTCGCGCACCAGGAAGTCGGACACGGCACGGCGAAAGCCCGCATCGGGGATGTAATGCGCCGACCAGGTCGGCACGGGGACATAGCCGCGCGCGAGCTTGTGCTCGCCCTGTGCCCCGGCCTCGACCGTGCGCAGGCCGCGCGCGATCGCGGCATCGATCGCCTGATAATAGCAGAGTTCGAAGTGGAGGAACGGCACCTCCTGCGTGCACCCCCAATATCGGCCGTAGAGCGTATCGGCGCCGATCAGGTTGAGCGCCCCGGCGATCGGCACGCCGTCACGCTCCGCGAGGATCAGCAGCACCTTGTCCCCCATCGTCGCGCCGAGCAGGTCGAAGAAGGCGCGGGTGAGATAGGGTTGCCCCCATTTGCGGCTGCCGGTGTCCTGATAGAAAGCCCAGAAGGCATCCCAATGCGCCGGCTGTATCGCCGCCCCGGAAAGATGGCGGATCGTCAGCCCCTGCACCGCCGCCGCACGTTCCTTGCGAATCGCCTTCCGCTTTCGGCTGGCGAGCGCATCGAGGAACTCGTCGAAGCTGGCGTAGCCCTGGTTCGCCCAATGGAACTGCGTTCCCTCGCGCACGAGCCAGCCCGCCTGTTCGAACAGCGGGATCTGATCGGGCGCGACGAAGGTGGCATGCGCGGACGACAGGTCGTGCCGGTCGGTGACCGCCTCCAGCGCGGCGATCAACGCCGGTGCCGCCGCCGGATCGCGCAGCAGCAGCCGAGGCCCCGGCACCGGGCTGAACGGCGCGGCGACCTGAAGCTTGGGGTAATAGCTACCGCCCGCGCGTTCCCACGCATCGGCCCAGGCATGGTCGAAGACATATTCGCCCTGGCTGTGCGCCTTGGCATAGGCCGGCGCGATCGCGGCGGGCAGACCGTCGGCGCCGTCGACGACGATCGGGATCGGCTGCCACCCCGAGCGCCCGCCGACGCTGCCCGAATCCTCGAGCGCGAAGAGGAAGGCATGGCTGACGAACGGATTGGCCGTGCCCGCGCAGGCATCCCATTGCGCAGCGGGAATGGAACGGACGCCGTCGGCGAGGCGCGCGACGAGGTCGGTCATGCGGCGAAGGGGCTCGGATTCATCGCGTGCCGATATAGGGTCGTGGGGAAGGCATTCCAGCGCTCCCCACGCTTTGACCGTCGCAGCACAACCCGCGACGCCCGAGCGTCACCCCAGCTGCACGATCGCGTCGATCTCGACTGCGGCACCAAGGGGCAGGACCGGCACGCCGACCGCGCTGCGCGCGTGGCGACCCTCGTCGCCGAACAGCGCGACCATCAGCTCCGACGCGCCGTTCGCGACCTTCGGCTGGTCGGTGAAGTCGGCATGCGAGTTGACGAAGACCCCCAGCTTCACGATCCGCTTCACGCGCGAAAGATCGCCGTTCAGATACTTCTTCAGCTGTGCGACGATCATCAGGCCGCAGGCCCGCGCCGCCGCCTGACCGTCCTCGAGCGAGACGCCGTCGCCCAGCCGGCCGGTGATCAGCTGCCCGTCCCTGAACGGCAGCTGCCCCGACAGATGCAGCATGCCGCCGGCCTCGACGATAGGGACGTAGGCGGCGACGGGCGCGGCGGCCTCCGGCAGCGAAAGGCCGAGTTCCTCGAGCTTGCGGGCGATACGGTCGGTCATCACGGGTCCTTTGCTAAAGTCTGATCCACGTGCGTGGAAGCGGTGCTGGCCCTCACCCCCACCCGACCGCCCACCCCGCATACACTGCGTGGCGGCCGGGTGGAGGTGAGGGCCGGCACCGCTCCAGCTTCGCTGGATCGCACACCAGATTGCTGCGCCCGTAGCGGGATCAGGCCTCGGCCGGCAAGACCGGCGCCGCCGGCACGCCCGCCGCGAAGCGCGCCGCGATCCAGTCGGCCGCCTCGCGCCAGTCGTCGATCCGCGCATGCGCATGTGGCGCTGGCGGCACGGCTGGCGCCATTGCCGGTTCCGCGATCAGGTGCAGGCGATGGACCTGCGGCGCATGCCGCGCGACCGATTCGTGGTGCACCGCCAGATCGTCGACGAAGACGGTGACGGGATCGCCATGCTCGGCCACCAGCCGCGCGACCGGATCGCCCTTGCCGCCTTGGTTGCATTCGACGCGATGGTCGATGCCGAACTGTGCGAGCTGGTCGATGCGGGCGGTACGGCAATCGTCGGTCAGATTGGTGAGGATGACGATCTGTGCCTGCTGCGACAGCCGCGCCAGTGCCTCGGCGGCATGCGGCACCAGCGTCTGCCGGTGCATCTCGCGGGGGAAGAAACCGCCGAGCAGCCCCCACATCTCCTCGCGGGTCGGGGCACTGCCGTCGGCGCGCCGCATGGAATTGGCGAAATCGGCACCATCGGGGGTGAAGGCGATGTCATGCGACTCGCGCAGCCACACGCCGAAATGCCGCACCATGTGCAAAAGCACCTCGTCGCAATCGCAGATCAGAAGCGGCTTCATCACGTCTCCAGCTGTTCGCGTGCGCGTACCAGCGCCGCCGGTGGCACGCCGATCGCCGCCGCGCAGGCGACGAGATCGGGCTCGTGCGATTCGAGGAAATTCAGCGTCGCGGCGAGGACCGCCGGATCGCCCGCCCGGCCGCGCAGGTCGTCGGGATCGAGGCCGGTGACGGCCAGCAGACGTCCCGCACGGTCGCCGTCGCCCAGCGTCCAGACCAAGGCCTGCAGCGCCAGCGTCGCGGGTTCGGGGATGTTTGTGTCGGACGCGCGCATTGCCTACACGGTGTTCAGTGGAAAGGACGGTGTGCGAGGTGGCAAAAAGGATTCTCGTTGTCGAGGACAACGAGCTGAACCTGAAGCTGTTCTGCGACCTGCTGCGCGCGCATCAGTTTGCCGCCGAGCCGGTGCGCGACGGGCGCGAGGCGGTGGCGCGCGCACGCGACTTCGCCCCCGACCTGATCGTCATGGACATCCAGATGCCGCACGTCACGGGTTACGAGCTGATCCTGGAACTCAAGGCGGACGAGGCGCTGCGCCAAATCCCCGTCATGGCGGTGACCGCCTATGCCGGCCGCGACGACGAGGATCGCATCCGCGCCGCGGGTGCCGCCGCCTATGTCTCCAAACCCATCAGCCTGATGCGCTTCATGGATGCGGTGAACGCGCTTCTCTGATGGTCCTGCCGCGCCGGCCGGCGCCCGCCGAGCCATCAGCGCACCAGCATCCATATCGCCATCGCCACCATCATCAGATTCTCGGTCAGCGACAGCGCGCCGAGCGGCACGTTGCTGTCGCCGCCGACGCAGGCGCATTTGAGGTCGCGACCGTCGACATAGACCGCCTTGATCACGGACACCGCGCCGATGCCGCCGATCACCAGCGCCACCGGCACCGACAGCCAGCGCGCCGCCCCCGCGATCATCAGCACGCCCGCCAGCCCCTCCAGATAGGGGTAGAGATAGGCATAGGGCACCCATCGGCGCGCGAGCAGGTCGTAGTTGAGGAACATGGTCGAGAACCGCTCGACATCCTGCAGCTTGAGCAGCGCGAGCACCGCCATGCTGAACGAAACGAACCATTCGCCGGCCCGCATCGTACACGGCGTCCCGAAGGCGGCGGTGCTGGCGGCGAGCGCCATCAGCGCCGTCATCACGAAGACGACGACGACCGGCCGATAGGTCGTCGCCTTCGGATCGGCCACCCGCTTGCCGAAGAACCGCCGCAGATCGTCGAAGCCGCCGACCCGCGCGCCGTCGATGAACACCTGCGGCGTGGTCCGGACATCGTGCGCGGCCTTGAACGCGTCGGTTTCCGCCCGCGTCGTCAACCAATGGTCCTCGACCGCGAAGCCCCGCCGCCGGAGCAAGTCGAGTGCCTTGAGGCCGAACGGACAGACATGCCCGGGCATCACCATCCTGTAGAGGACGGCACTCGGGCGTGAGGCTCGTGACATGGATCGGCTCCTGGCGACGCTGGCACCGACCATGTGGGAGGCGGCCCCGCCGCTGCCAACAGCGGTCGGGCACGATCGGACATCGGCGACGACCAGCCCAAAAACCAAGGGCGGCGGCCTCGATCGAAGCCGCCGCCCCCAGCCCGTAGTGACGCGATACAGGGCGACCGGACGTTCCGGCCGCCGCAGCCCTCTTTGCCCGCAAAAGATGAACGCAACCTGTCCGCAACCGCACCGAATTAAGGCAAAGCGCACTTCATGCGGCGCCCGCGTCCGGGTCGCGCGCCTCCGGCCAGAGTCTGATTCACGTGCGTGGAAGTGGTGCCGGCTTTCACCCCACCGGCCGCTCATCCAGGATACGCTGTGTAGCCGGCCGGGCGGGGGTGGGGCCGGTACCGCGCTGATCCAGCTTTGCTGGATCGCACCCTAGCCGGAAGCAGACGGCGCGTAACGCGCCTGCGGCCCGCATGGTCGACATCACGACGAAAGCCGCCGGCACCAACACGGCACCGGCGGCTTTCGTCGATCCGACACGTCGGCGAGGGCGGTGGACCGCCCGCGACGCGCTTACTTGATCTTGGCTTCCTTGAACTCGACGTGCTTGCGCACGACGGGATCATACTTGTTGAAGCTCAGCTTCTCGGTCTTGGTGCGCGGGTTCTTCTTCGTGACGTAGAAGAAGCCGGTGTCGGCGGAGCTGACGAGCTTGATCTTGACGGTAGTCGGCTTGGCCATGGCCTGTATTCCTGAAAACGCATAAGAGCGGCGGCACGGACGCCACCGCTCGATCAGCCGCGGCGCATGGCGGATAGCGGCGCCAAAGTCAACCGCGGCGACACGCGGCGACAAGGGCACGGTCGCTTAACCATGAGGTTACTACCGTCGTGCGACCATGCACCCACAAGGATAGACGAAGCAGGGGGTGGATCATGGCAGGCACTATGGAGGCGTCGCATCTCGCCGCGGTCAGGGCGGATCTCGCGGCGCGAATCGCGGCGCTCGACGATCGGGCATCGCGCAGCGCGGCATGCGAACTGGCGCGTGACGTGGACGCGATCCGGCTGATCGCGCATCGCAACGGTCTGGCCCCGGCGGTGACGGTCGCGCATTTCCTCGATTCGGCGCTCGCGCGCGGCGAACATGGCGCGCTGGTGCATGGCTGGCTGGCCATCCTCGGCGATGCGGTCGCGTGCGAGCGACAGGACCTCGCCGCCTGCGACGCCTTTGCCGCAGCCTGCTCGGTCCGCCTGGCGCACTGATCGGCGCATGGACGCATTGATGGCGGCGCTGCTCGCGGCGGCCCTCGGCCAGATCGGCGACCGGCCCGCACGACTCGCGGCGATCCTTGCCGACCGCCACGCACGCGCCGGCGCCGTCATCGTCGCGAGCCTGGTGGCGCTGGCTGTCGCGTCGGGCATAGCCGCGACGCTTGGCGCGCTGCTCGCCCCGAGGCTGACGCCGGAGGCGCGTGCGCTGTTCGTGGCGCTCGCGCTGGCACTGCAGGGTGCCGGGATGCTGTTCGTCGCCAAGGCGCCCGACCGGCTCGAACGGTGGCGGCTCGGCGCCTTCGGCACCAGCCTGGCCGGACTGTTCATCCTCGCCTTCGGCGACGGCGTCCAGTTCGTCATCCTCGCGCTGGCGGCGCGCGCAGGCGAGCCGCTGTTTGCGACGATCGGCGCCACCATCGGCGGGGTCGTGCCGCTTGCCGCCGCCGCGACACTCGGCGAGGCGGCGTGGCAGGCGCTGCCGCAGCAGTTGTTCCGCCGCATCGCCGCCGTGGCCTTCCTGGGCGCCGCGGCCTGGCTGGCACTCAGCGCGCTTCGCCTGATCTGACGCGTCGATCAGACAGGACGGGAATTCTCCCTCGACCCAAAGGGAGCCATCGGGCCATCGGATCGTTGCCGCAACGATTTTAAAACCCCAGTCTCGGGAGACCCTTGATGGCCGATACCGATCCGGCGCTGCGCACGCCGACCGACCTCAGCAACACGCGATCCGTCGCCGACGCGCTCAATACCGCGCTCGCCGATTGTTTCGCGCTCTACCTGAAGACCAAGAATTTCCACTGGCACGTCTCGGGCCCGCATTTCCGCGACTATCACCTGCTGCTCGACGATCAGGCGGCGCAGATCCTCGGCGTCACCGACGCGATCGCCGAGCGGGTTCGCAAGATCGGCAACACGACCCTGCGGTCGATCGGCGACATCAGCCGCCGTCAGACGATCGCCGACAACGACAAGGATTTCGTCGACGCGCACGCGATGCTCGCGGAATTGCGCGACGACAATCTGAAGCTGGTCGAGGCGTTCCGCGCGGTGAAGGACGCCGCCGAGGATGCGAAGGACAATGCCACCAGCGGCATCGTCGACGAATGGACCGACCAGGCGGAAGAGCGCGCCTGGTTCCTGTTCGAGGCGAGCCGCAAGGGCTGATCCGCCGGAACATGGCGGCCTCCCACCGGTTCACCCGGCCAGGAGGCTGCCATGCTGAAGCTTGCGCTCATTTTCCTCGTCGTCGGCGTGCTACTGGGCGTGCTTGGGTTCGGCGGGATCGGTGGTGCGTTCATCGGGATCGCAAAGATCCTGTTCTTCATCGCGCTCGCGCTGTTCCTGATCTTCCTCGTCCTGGGCCTGATCGCCGGCAAGACGGTCAGCGACGCGATCGACTGACCCCGCCGCCGACGGTAATCAGCCACCAGTCGGGCGGCGCTCCGAGGCGGATCGGCGCGGTGCCGCCACCGACCCCCGCGGTCACGATGACCGTCCGCCCCGGATCCTCGATCCGCCCGCATCGATACCGCGGATCGTACAGCCGCTGGCCGTTGGTCGGGCTGATTGTGATCGCGCCCCGCCCCGTCGGCCACACGACCTGGCCGCAATGCGTGTGGCCCGCCAGCAGAAGCGGCGCCTGCCCCGCGGGGAGGCGCGGGATCACGTCCGGCGAATGCGTGACCGCGACCATCGCACCTGTGCCCGTGCCGGCAAAGGCGCGCGCGACGTCGTCGTGCCCGCTATACGCATCGTCGATGCCCACGATCGTCACCGGTCCGGCCCTGACGCTCTGATTGGCCAGCGTCGCAATGCCCGCCGCGCGCAGCGCGTGCCGGACGTGGTCCGCGCCCGTCCAATGATCGTGGTTGCCGAGCACCGCATACCGCCCGATCCGCGCGCGCAGCTTCGACAGCGGCACGGTCAGGCGCGCTGCCAGGCCCGCCCCGCCGGCCGCGTCATGGCCGATGACGAAATCCCCCGCGAGCAGGACCAGATCGGGACGGCGGCCATTCACCTGGTCGACGATCCGCGCCAGCCTGTGCGCGTCCATCGCGCGATTGCCGATATGGATGTCGCTGATCAGGGCGACGGTGAGCGGCGGCGCGCCCGCGGGCCAGTGCGGCAGCGCGACGCGGGTCGTCCGCACGATCGGGTCGGCGACGATCTCGCGCGCGCCGATACCGCCCAACAGCGCGAGCGACAGCGCCCCCGCCAGCAACGTCGCCCAGACCGTCCGCCTCCGCCATCCCATCGAGGCGACGATAGCGGGAGCGCTTGGCCACGCCTATGCGTTCAATGGCCATGCACGCCTTCGCCGCGCTCCTCGACTCTCTCATCTACACGCGCGGCCGCAACGCGAAGCTCAAGCTCATCGTCGACTATCTCCACACGACGCCCGATCCCGATCGCGGCTGGGCGATGGCCGCGCTGACCGGGGATCTCGACATTCCGGGTATCAAGCCCGCCGTCGTGCGGGCGCTGATCGAGGCGCGGGTCGACCCCGTGCTGTTCCGCATGAGCCGCGACTATGTCGGCGACACCGCGGAGACGGTGGCCCTGCTCTGGCCCGCCCCCGTACCCGCCCCCGCCGGGCCACCGCTGACGGTGGCGACGGTGGTCGAGACGCTGCTCCACCTCTCGCGCTCGGACGCGCCCGCCGCGCTCGCCGGCATGCTCGACCGGCTCGATGCGGAGGAGCGGTTCGCACTGCTCAAGATGGCGACCGGCGCCTTGCGCATCGGCGTCTCCGCGCGCCTCGCCAAGACCGCGCTCGCCCAGGCCTTCGACCTGGACGTCGATGCGGTGGAGGAGGTGTGGCACGGCCTCGCGCCCCCCTATGAGCCCCTGTTCGCCTGGGCTGCGGGCGGCGCGCAGCCAACCGCCGCGGACGTGCCCGTGTTCCGCCCCTTCATGCTCGCGCACGGGCTCGAGGATGCGCAGGTCGACCTCGCCGATTATGCGGCGGAATGGAAATGGGACGGCATCCGCGTCCAGATCGTCCACACCGCCGGCCAGACGCGCCTCTACAGCCGCACCGGCGACGACGTCACCGCCAGCTTCCCCGACGTCGCGGCGGCCTTCTCCACCCCCGGCGCGGTCGACGGCGAACTGCTCGTCAAGGGCGAGGCGCAGGGCGGCACGCTGGAGGATGGCGGCGGCGCGGCGAGCTTCAACGCGCTGCAGCAGCGACTCGGGCGCAAGCAGGTGTCGGCGAAGATGCTCGCCGACTATCCCGCCTTCGTCCGCCTCTACGACATATTGTTCGACGGCGCGGAGGATCTGCGGCCACTGCCCTGGACCGAGCGCCGGGCGCGGCTGGAGGCGTTCGTCCCGCGCCTCGACCCCGATCGCTTCGACATCAGCCAGATCATCGCCGCCGACAGCTTCACCGCGCTGGAGGCGATCCGCGCCGGCGCGCGCGACGCGGCGATCGAGGGCGTGATGCTCAAGCGGCGCGACAGTCCCTATGTCGGCGGCCGCCGCGCCGGCCTGTGGTACAAATGGAAACGCGATCCGCTCACCGCCGATTGCGTGATGATGTACGCGCAGCGCGGCAACGGCCGCCGCTCCTCCTATTACAGCGACTATACCTTCGGCTGCTGGACCGAGGAGGGCGAGCTGCTGCCCGTCGGCAAGGCCTATTCGGGGATCACCGACGAGGAACTGCGGATGCTCGACAGCTTCGTCCGCCGACACACGGTGCAGCGCTTCGGCCCGGTGCGGGAGGTGGAGAAGACGCTCGTGCTGGAGATAGCGTTCGATTCGATCCACGCCTCCAGCCGGCACAAGTCCGGCGTCGCCATGCGCTTCCCGAGGATCGCCCGCATTCGCACGGACAAGCCGGCGGCGGAGGCGGACCGGGTGGAAACACTGCGGCGGCTGGTGACGTAGGACGACATCGGATCGCCCCCGCTTTCAAAGGACTTGAAGCGTGCGCGGCACCCCCAGGATGGCACAGGATGCCGCTTCCGCTGAATTGCCCGATCGGCCAGCCAATCCTAGGTCCACGGCGCGGTCGCGGAGCGCCCGCCGCGCGTGTATACCGCACGAAGAACACGGCGTTGCGACGGGAAAGGCCAGGCATGCCCGACGTTGGCGAGGAGCCCTGCTTCGGTTGCGGCGGACGTTTTCCAGCCAAGTCCGGGCCGAAGCACAGCTATATGCTGTCGACCCCCGGTTGCTGGGCTTCCTACGGTCGCCTGCTCGCGCGTGAATACGAGAATCCGGCCTTGTTCGGGGCCGTTCACAGGCTGACCGTCGACGCTTTCGCGTTGCAGCATCCCGGTGATGCCAACGACCGCCGCGCGGTACAGTCTGTATGGGTACATTATGCCGCCTTGCGGCTCGCTTTCGAACACGGGCGTGCGCACACCGAAATCACGCGAATCATGCAGACGCTGGCGCGGGCCACGTTCGCTCCCTTGCCGGAAGCGCCGAAGGGGTTCGATATGACCCACGCCGACGTGATCGCGGCAGCGGAAACACTGCACGCCTCGATGGTTCGGGACTGGGCGCGGTGCGCCTATGCCGCATGGGCGGCCCTGAGCCGTCCGACCGACATGCTGCTCGAACGGCTCGGCGTATAGCTGGCGCTACCCCGCCGCAGGTTCCAGCTTCACCTCGAAGATCGTCGGCCACAGCTTGCCCGTGATGAACAGCCGACGGCCCTTCTCGTCCCAGGCGATGCCGTTCGGCACGGCTTCCGGATCGGTCGCCTTCACTTCCGCGACGATGGGCCGGAGATCGACGACCGCGTCGACCTTGCCGCTGGTGGGGTCGATCCGCACGATCCAGGGCGTGCGCCATACGTTGGCGAGGATCCGGCCGTCGACGACCTCCAGCTCGTTGAGCTGGTCGACCGGCTTGCCCCGGATCGTCACCGCCAGCCGGCCGGTCACGCGCATCGTCGCCGGATCGAAGCGCTTCAGCGTCGCGCTGCCGTCGGATTCGATCAGGCTCTTGCCCTCGTTCGCGAGGCCCCAGCCCTCTCCCGGGAAACGCGCGGTGCCGATCGGGCGGAGCGTCTTGCGGTCCCAGCGGTGTGCGACACCGTCGTGCCAGGTGAGGCTGATCAGCTGGTCGCCCCAGCGGGCGAGCCCCTCGCCGAATTGCGCGGGCGGGATGGTCGCACGGGCCAGCACCTTGCCGTCGGCGAGCCGTACGCGCCGTACCTCCGATTCGCCTTCACGACCGACGCTTTCATAGAAGCCGCCGTCGGCGAAGATCAGCCCTTCGGTAAAGGCGCGCGTATCGTGCGGGTATCGCGCGACGACATGCGCGGCCAGCAGCGGGACGGGTGCGTCGGCGGCAGGCGGCGCGGCTTGCGGCACCGGCGCGGCGGCACCGGCAAGCAGCACGGGAAGTGCGGACAGGATCGACCAGATACGCATTGGCAGGCCCCCAGAACACGAACGGCCCGCCCGGACAATCCGGACGGGCCGCCGTCATCACATCAGGATCGGTTCGATCAGCTCGCCGAGGACAGGTTGACCGCAGCGTACTTGCCGCGACGATCCACCTCGATCTCGAACTGCAGACGGTCGCCCTCGTTCAGCGTCGGCATGCCGGCGCGCTCGACGGCCGAAATGTGGACAAACGCGTCAGGCTGGCCGTCATCGCGCTGAATGAAGCCGAAGCCCTTCATCGCGTTGAAGAACTTGACGGTGCCGGTCGCCTTCTCGCCGGTCAGCTGGCGCTGCGGGCCACCCGCGCCGCCGCGCGGACCGCGGTCGCCGCCGCCGAAGCCACCCTCGCGCGGTTCGCGCGGCGCGCGCTCCTGCACGGGCATCGGCTCGCCGTCGATCTTGAGCTCGGTCGCCGAAATGCGGCCGCCACGGTCGACGAGCGTGAAGCCGAGCGGCTGACCCTCGGCGAGACCGGACAGGCCGGCCTGCTCGACGGCCGAGATGTGGACGAACACGTCCTCGCCGCCGTCGTCGCGAACGACGAAGCCGAAGCCCTTCTGCGCATTGAAGAACTTGACGACGCCGGTGCCCTCGCCGACGACCTGCGGGGGCATGCCGCGGCCGCCGCCGAAGCCGCCACCACCGCCGCCGCCGCCGCCGAAGCCGCCACCGCCGCCGCGGTAACCACCGCCGCCGCCGCCGAAGCCGCCACCGCCGAAGCCGCCGCGGTCGCCACCACCGAAGCCGCCGCCGCCGAAGCCGCCACGGTCACCGCCGCCGAAACCACCGCCACCGAAGCCGCCGCCGAAATCGTCGCCACCGAAGCTGTCGCGCTTGTCGCGACCACGTCCGCCACGATTGCCGCGGCCACCCTTGTCGTAACTCATAAACCTGTTCGTCTTCCCGGTTCGCCCGCATCCGATCCTGTCGAAGAACCCGTGCGCCGGACGACGAACGCGAGCCTTCGGGCGCGAAACCTTTTGCGCCATGCCCGAACCCATAGCGCACAAAGCAAGCCCCTGCGAACAAATTCGTCGCGTCCGGGGTGCGTTTGGTGTCAATACTTGCGCGGGCGTGGCCGGAACGGCACAGCCTGGGATAATCTTGCCGCTTTCCCTATCGATCGCAACGCGCGCACGCCTCGCCCATTGAGCCGGCTGGCCGCACGGCGTAGGGGCGATTCGCATGACCGTTTACTTCCACGAGGAAGACCTCCCCGCCGACGTCTTCGCCCCCGGTGCCGCGATCGCGGTCGACAGCGAGACCATGGGTCTCATCACGCCGCGCGACCGCCTGTGCGTCGTCCAGCTGTCCGACGGCGGCGGCGACGAGCATCTCGTCCGCTTCGCGCCGGGCAGCGATTATGCCGCGCCCAACCTGAAGGCGGTGCTCGCCGACCCCGCCCGGCTCAAGCTGTTCCATTATGGCCGCTTCGACGTCGCGGCGATCCAATATTATCTCGGCATCCTGGCCGCACCCGTCTGGGACACGAAGATCGCGTCGCGCCTGGTGCGTACCTACACCGACCGCCATGGCCTGAAGGAGCTGGTGCGCGAGCTGCTGGGGCAGGATCTGTCGAAGCAGCAACAGTCGTCCGACTGGGGCGGCCCCGAGCTGAGCGATGCGCAAAAGGATTATGCGGCCAGCGACGTGCGCTTCCTTCACCGGCTGAAGGACGAACTGGAGCGGCGGCTGGTCCGCGAGAACCGGATGGCGCTCGCCCAATCCTGCTTCGACTTCCTGCCGACCCGGGCGGCGCTCGATCTCGCCGGCTGGCCGGAGATCGATATCTTCGCTCACGCGTAATAGCCGCCATGTCCGACGTCGCCATCCGCGCCCGTACCGCCCGCCAGCGCTGGGCCGCCCCCGGCAGCCGTCACGACCGGCTGATCCGGGTGCTCGGCACCAGCCTGCCGATCGCGATCGGGGTGCTGGCGGCGTTTCTCGTGATGGCACCGCTGACCGCGGGGAGCGAGGTGTCGTTCGTGCTCGACAAGAACAAGGTCGAGGTCGCGCACGAGCGGATGAAGCTCCAGGCGGCGAGCTATCGCGGCCTCGACGACAAGGGGCAGGCGTTCCGTCTCGACGCCGGCTCCGCGGTCCAGCAGTCCTCGTCGGTGCCGATCGTGCAGATCAACCGCATGGCCGCCGACCTGCAGCTGGCCGATGGCCCCGCCACCCTGCGCGCCGACAAGGGCAATTACGACCTCAACAGCGAACAGCTGCGCGTCCAGGGTCCGATCGCGGTGCGTGCGCCGAACGGCTACAGCCTCGACACCACCGACGCGGTGGTCGACCTCAAGTCGAAGACGGTGGAGAGCGATCGGCCGGTGACGGGCACGCTGAGCAACGGCCGCTTCCGCGCCGACAGCCTGCGCGCCAATCTGGATGATCGGCGCGTGCGGCTGGACGGCAATGTGCGCTTGCGGTTCTCGCCCGCAGGGGCGAAATAGCGCGCCATGCGATTTTCCGCCCAGATCCCGCTGTTGCTCCTCGCCGTCGCCACGCCGCTGGCGGCGCAGCAGCGTCACAACTCGGACGCCCCGGTCAACGTATCCGCCGACAGCGCGGAACTGCAGGACAAGCAGCACCGCAGCGTGCTGTCGGGCCACGTCGTGATCCAGCAGGCGGAAATGACGCTGAACGCCGCGCGCGTGACGCTGGCGCTGACGGGCGAAGTCGTCGGCGGCAACCCGCAGATTTCGCGCGTCGACGCGGCTGGCGGCGTCTTGGTCCGCCGGCCGGGGCAGACCGCGCGCAGCCAATATGCGATCTACGACCTCAACCGCCGCGTGATCACGATGATCGGTGCGGTGACGCTGACGCAGGGCGGCAATACCGTCAACGGCGGCCGGCTGACGATCAACCTCGACACGGGTCGCGCGGTGATGGATGGATCGTCGGTTGCGGGCGGCACGGCGTCCGGCAGCGGGGGCGACACGGGCGGCGTCGTGACGCAGGGCGGCGGACGCGTCACCGGCACCTTCTCGGTGCCGAAGCGCAACTGAGCGGCGATCGATCGGAATGCCGCCGCGTTTCGTCCGCATCGGCACACGCGGGGGCTTTCCTCCCGACGCTTAACGGGTCATGACGGCCACCGACGCGTCAGGGCATGCACGAATCCTGCCAAGCGATCGGCATGCGCGGTAAAGCGACGAGGATGTAAGGACGATGGACGCCGTTTCCGACCTTCACGCCGCCGGGGCGATCCACGAGGCACCGACGTCGCGCGGCCTTCAGGTCGTGTCGATCGCCAAATCCTACGACAAGCGCGTCGTGCTCACCGACGTGTCGGTCAGCGTCGACCGCGGCGAGGTGATCGGCCTGCTCGGACCGAACGGCGCCGGCAAGACGACCTGCTTCTATTCGGTGATGGGGCTGGTGAAGCCCGATTCGGGCCGCATCATGCTCGACGGGGAGGATATCACCCGCCTGCCGATGTATCGCCGCGCGATCCTGGGCCTCGGCTATCTGCCGCAGGAGACGAGCATCTTCCGCGGCATGTCGATCGAGAAGAACATCTCCTCCGTCCTCGAGCTCGCGGAGCCCGACCCGGCGGAGCGCACGCGCAAGCTCGACCGGCTGCTCGACGAATTCGGCCTCACCCGCCTGCGCGCCGCGCCGGCGATGGCGCTGTCGGGCGGTGAGCGGCGGCGGGCGGAGATCGCGCGCGCGCTGGCGGCGGAACCGTCGATCATGCTGCTCGACGAGCCGTTCGCGGGCATCGACCCGATCTCGATCGCCGACATCCGCGACCTGGTGAAGGACCTGAAGCGCCGCGACATCGGCGTGCTGATCACCGACCACAACGTCCGCGAGACGCTCGACATCGTCGATCGCGCCTACATCATCTATGACGGGCGGGTGCTGTTCACCGGCAGCCCCGAGGAACTCGTCGCCGACGCCAATGTGCGCCGCCTGTACCTGGGCGAGGGTTTCTCGCTCTAGTCATGCGCGAAGGGCGGTACCCCTTCCCCTCTCCGGTCGGCAGAGGGACCAGCCGCCAGGAGGCGCGGGGCCATGCCGGGCGCGGCGCGATGTCCTTCGGGCCCAACCCGATGCCGGGCATGCCATGAGCCTCGCGCCACGCCTCGACCTGCGCCAGTCGCAGTCGCTGGTGATGACGCCGCAGCTGCAGCAGGCGATCAAGCTGCTGGCGCTGTCCAACCTCGAGATCGAGGCGTTCATCGCCGAGGAGATCGAGAAGAATCCGCTGCTCGAGGCGCCGCAGACCGACGAGATCGTGCGCCCCGAACGGCCCGAGGCGGAAGAGCCGGCGGGCGCCGACGCACTGGTCACCGGGGCGGCGGCGGCCGACCCGCTCGACGTCGACTATGCCACCGAAAGTCACCAGCAGGACAGCGTGGCGGACGGGGGCGGCGGCTTCGACGGCGCGCTGTCCATGAACGGCGGCAGCGGGGGCGGTCTCGGTGGCGAGGACGCTCCCGATCTCGACAGCTTCGCTGCCGCCGACATCAGCCTTGCCGACCATCTCCTCGCGCAGGCGGGGGCGGTGGTCGACGCCGCCGACTGGTTCATCGCGCAGCATCTGATCGACCAGCTCGACGAGGCCGGCTATCTCACGGTGCCGCTGCTCGACGTCGCGAACCGGCTTGGCACGCCCCGCGCCCGGGTCGAGCGCGTGCTCGCGCAGATCCAGTCGCTCGATCCGACCGGCGTCGGCGCGCGCGACCTGGCGGAATGTATCGCGCTCCAGGCGAAGGAGGCGGACCGTTACGACCCGTGCATGGCGCGGCTGATCGACAATCTCGACCTGCTCGCGCGCGGCGAGATCGCGCGGCTCAAGCGCATGTGCGGCGTCGACGACGAGGACATGGCGGACATGATTCGCGAGCTGCGGAGCTACGATCCCAAGCCCGGATGCCGTTTCGGCGGCGAGCCCGCGCCCGCGGTGACTCCGGACCTCTTCGTGCAGAAGACGAGGAACGGCTGGGGCATCGAACTCAACGCCGCGACGCTGCCGCGCGTGCTGGTCAACCGGCGCTATTACCACGAGCTGGCCCATGGCCCGCAGGACAAGGCGTCCAAGGCGTGGCTGACCGACGCGCTCGCTTCGGCCAATTGGCTGATCAAGGCGCTCGATCAGCGCCAGCGCACGATCATCAAGGTCGCGGCCGAAATCGTGAAGCAGCAGGAGGCGTTCTTCCTGCACGGCGTCGCGCATCTCCGGCCGCTGACGCTCGCCAAGGTCGCCGAGGCGATCGAGATGCATGAATCGACCGTCAGCCGCGTCACCAGCAACAAATATCTGAGCTGCGCGCGCGGCGTCTTCGAACTCAAGTACTTCTTCACCAGCGCGATCCAGGCGGCGGACGGCGGCGATGCCGTGTCGGCGGAGGCGGTGAAGAGCGCGATCCGCGCGCTGATCGCGAACGAGGGCGCGAAGATCCTGTCCGACGACACGCTGGTCGAGCTGCTCCAGGCCAAGGGCTTCGACATCGCCCGCCGCACCGTGGCGAAATATCGCGAGGCGATGGGCATCGGCAGCTCCGTCCAGCGCCGCCGTGCCAAGGCACTCGGAGGCTGACCCCGCCTCGCGGGCTGGCTCATGCCGGAAAGCGGTATCGCATCGCGACGTCGCAGCGGACATAACGTGCCCCGTGATCGCGCATGATGTCGGCATCGTGCGCAAACCCGACTTTCTCGTACAAGTGGATCGCCGGCGCGCAGCGCGCATTGGTCAGTAGGTACAAGGTTTCGGCGCCCATTTCCCTGGCCCGCGCGATCATCGCGCGCAGCAGGAACTCGCCCGCCTTGCGGCCGCGCGCCTCGGGCAGCACGCCCATCTTGGTCAATTCGAAGCGCCCCTCGCCGGTCTTTTGCAGAGCGCACGCCCCGACGACGCCCAGCCCCTCCGCCGCGACGAATCGGATGTCGCCGCCCGGCGCGATGATGCGCGCCCGCGGATTCTCCAGCACCTCGCGATCGGTCGGCTCGAGCGTGAACATCGTCTCGATCCATTGCGCGTTGATATCGTGGAAGGCCGGCGCGAGATCGTCGGAGAACGGCAGCACCGTCAGCGACGGCGCGCGTTCGTCGAGCGAGGCGGCGTCGAGTCCGCGCTCCAGCCGCGCCAGCAGCGCAAGCAGCGATGGAGCGCCGTCGCCGCACACTTCCGCGACCGCCGCCTCGACCCGTGGCCAGATGGTCGCCGCGGACTGCGCCAGCACCGCCTGCGCCTGTTCGGTGAGCGCGACCGTCTTGTGTCGTTGGTCGCGATGGATTCGGGTCGTCGCGACCAGGCCGAGGTCGGCAAGCCGCGCGACGCTGCGTGTCACGGCGGGCTGGCTGAGCCCCAGCGCCTGTGCCATCGCCCCGATGGTCATCGGCCCCTCGCGGGCCAGCGTCACGAGCAACGGATAATGGCTGGGCTGGAGCGGCAGTCCCGCCTGCTCGATAATCCGGGCGACGTCGGCCTGCATCCGTTCGCCCAGCCGTCGCATACGACTGCCGAGAAACAGCAGCCCGCGCTCGCTGATGACATCCCCCGCCATTCCCGGCTCTCCCGACAGTTACATGCACGGGCATATAAGCGTGCATATTTCCCTGCAAGCCGCTTAGTCGTCCTCGTCCTCGAACCCCACCAGCGCCAGTGCGCGCGCCTTCATCTGGCGCTGCTCGCACCAATGGACCAGCGCCTCCTCGCGACCGTGCGTCACCCAGACCTCGCGGGGCGCGATCTCGGTCAGCGTTTGAGTCAGTTCGTCCCAGTCGGCGTGGTCCGACAGGATCAGCGGCAGCTCGACGTTCTTCTGTCGCGCGCGCTGCCGCACCCGCATCCAGCCGCTCGCCATCGCGGTGATCGGGTCGGGCAACCGCCGCGACCAGCGGTCGTTGAGCGCGCCGGGCGGGCACATCACGACATGGCCTGCCATGTCCGCCTTCTTCGCATCGGCCACGGGGCGCAATTCGCCTAGGCGAACGCCGTGTTCGGCATAGAGGTCGCACAGGCGCTGCAACGCTCCATGCAGGTAAATCGGCGCCTCATGCCCACGTGCGCGCAGCTCGGCGATGACGCGCTGCGCCTTGCCCAGCGCATAGGCACCGACCAGCACGCAGCGGTCAGGATTGGCGTGCAAGCGCTCCAGCAGCTTGTCGATCTCGTCGCCGGTATCGGGGTGGCGAAACACGGGCAGCGCGAAGGTCGCCTCGGTCACGAACACATCGCACGCCACCGGCTGGAAGGGCGTGCAGGTCGGATCCGGCCGACGCTTGTAATCGCCCGATACGACGACGCGCTCGCCGCGATGGTCCAGCACGATCTGCGCGGAGCCGAGCACATGGCCCGCCGGCACGAAGCCGACATCGACTTCGCCGCCCTTTCCGTCGGACAGTCGGATCGTCTCGCCATACGCGACCGGCGCACCCGCCTGCGGGCCGTAGCGCGCCTCCATGATCGCCAGCGTTTCCGGCGTCGCCCAGACGATGCCGTGGCCGCCGCGGGCGTGATCGGCATGGCCATGCGTCACCAAGGCGCGCGCGCTCGGTTCCGACGGATCGATCCACGCATCCGCCGGCCGCACGTAGATCCCGTGCGGATGGGGTTCGAGCCAGTCTCCGAGCCGTGCCATGCCCGCTTCTACGCGCAAGCGGATCGATTCGCCGCATCGCCTCGTTGAGCCCGCTCGGTTTCGGGAGAGTGCAAATGGCCGACAATCCCTCCGACGGGCTCTGGGCCTTCGTCGTGATCGGCGGCTTCGTCATCCTGGGTCTAGCGATCGCCTTCGCCAAGTTTCGCAATCGCGCCAGTGCCGCCGACAAAGGACGTACCGAACAGGCGACACGCGACGTCTATGCCGCGGAAGAGGCGGATCGGCGGCGATCCTGAGCCGATCGTGCCAGGGGCTGACCGGCTGACGACCTGGGTGCGGCTTCCTACATAGGCCGGGATGCTCGACCCCATCCTTCCCGCGCCGCTCGCCGGCTGGTTTGCCGACAGGGGCTGGCGGCCGCGGCGGCACCAGCTCGACATGCTGCGCGAAGGGCGAGCCGGGCGTCATGCGCTGCTCGTCGCGACCACCGGTGCCGGCAAGACGCTCGCGGGTTTCCTGCCGACGCTCGCCGAGTTGATCGATCATCCGCGCGAGGGGCTGCACACGCTCTACGTCTCGCCGTTGAAGGCGCTCGCCGTCGACATCCAGCGCAACCTCGTCACGCCGATCGACGAGATGGGCCTCGACATCCGCGTCGAGACCCGCACCGGGGATACGCCGTCCGACCGCAAGGCACGCCAGCGCGTGAGGCCGCCGCAGATCCTGCTGACGACGCCCGAATCGCTGTCGCTGCTGCTCAGCTATCCCGACGCGGCGACGATGTTCGAGGGACTGCGGACGATCGTCGTCGACGAGGTCCATGCCTTCGCCACGGGCAAGAGAGGCGATCTGCTGTCGTTGTGCATGGCGCGGCTGCAACGGCTTGCGCCCGGCTGCCGCCGCGTCGCCCTGTCGGCCACGGTCGCCGATCCCGACGCCTACCGTGCCTGGCTGGCACCCGACGGCGACATCGACCAGGTTTCCCTGGTTCACGGCGAGCCGGGCGCCGACCCGAACATCGCGATCCTCCTGCCCGAGGGGCGCGTGCCATGGAGCGGCCATTCGGGGCGCTATGCCGCAAGCCAGGTGATGACGGAGATCGCGGCGCATCGCACCACGATCGTCTTCTGCAACACGCGCAGTCTCGCCGAGCTGATCTTCCAGGACCTTTGGAAGGAGAATGCCGACAGTCTGCCGATCGGCGTCCATCATGGCAGCCTCTCGCTCGAAGCGCGCCGAAAGGTGGAAGGCGCGATGGCGTCGGGCCGGCTTCGTGCGCTGGTCGCCACCGCCAGCCTCGATCTGGGCGTCGACTGGGGCGATGTCGACTGCGTGATCCAGATGGGGGCTCCCAAGGGATCGAGCCGTCTGCTCCAGCGCATCGGCCGCGCCAACCACCGGCTCGACGAATCGTCCGAAGCGATCCTCGTCCCCGGCAACCGTTTCGAATATCTGGAGGCGCGGGCCGCGCTGGATGCCGTGGAGGAGGGTGCGCTCGACGCCGATCCCTTTCGACCCGGCGCCCTCGACGTGCTTGCGCAGCACGTCATGGCCTGTGCCTGCGCCGCGCCCTTCCGCCGCGACGCGCTGCTCGACGAGGTTCGCGGGGCAACCCCCTATTCGGCGCTGCCCGACGAGACGTTCGACCGCGTGCTCGGCTTCATTCGCGACGGTGGTTATTCGCTCAAGGCCTATGATCGGTTCAAGCGGCTGACGGAGGAGGCGGACGGCACCTGGCGCGTCAGCCATCCTCGGTTCGTCCAGCAACATCGACTCAACGCGGGCATCATCGTCGAGGCGACGATGCTGACCGTGCGCTTCAAGAACGGCCGCAGCCTGGGCAAGGTCGAGGAGGGCTTCGCCGCGACGCTGACACCGGGGGACACGTTCTTCTTCGCCGGTCTCAGCCTGGAGGTGGAGCGGATCGATACGGAGGATCTCGTCGTCCGCGCATCGTCGCGGCCCGCGCGCATCCCAACCTATGGCGGTGCTCGCATGCCGCTCTCGACGAATCTAGCGGATCGGGTTCGCGCGTTCCTTGCCGAACCTGACGAATGGGCGCGTTTTCCCGACGATGTCCGCGAATGGCTGGAGGTGCAGGCGCGCCGGTCCGCGCTCCCCCGTCCGGGCCAGCTGCTCGTCGAAACCTTCCCGCGCGAGGGGCGACACTATATGGTCGCCTACAGTTTCGAAGGCTGGAACGCTCACCAGTCGCTCGGCATGCTGGTAACGCGGCGGATGGAGGCGCAGGGGCTCAAGCCGCTCGGCTTCGTCGCCAACGACTATGCGATCGCGACCTACGGGCTCGAACCGGTCACCGATCCGGCGGCATTGTTCAGCCCCGACATCCTCGAGCATGAATTCGTCGAATGGGTGGAGCGCAGCCATCTGCTCAAGCGTGCCTTCCGCGAGGTCGCCGTGATCGGCGGCCTCGTCGAGCGGCAGCATCCCGGCAAGCGCAAGACCGGGCGGCAGGTGACCTTTTCCACGGACCTCATCTACGACGTGCTGCGTAAGTACGAGCCGACCCATCTGCTGCTGCAGGCGGCGTGGGAGGATGCGCGCGCGAGAATGACCGACGTCGGACGCCTCGCGGATCTGCTCGATCGCGCCGCCGACACGATGCTGCACGTCGACCGTGACCGCGTGACGCCGCTTGCGGTCCCGGTCCTGACGCTGATCGGGCGCGAGCGGGTGGCGACGAACAGCGCCGACGATGCGCTGCTCGTCGAGGCGGAAGCGCTGGCCGCCGAAGCGATGCGGATGGATTGAGACGCCTCCGTCATGTCCGCAACGGCGGGAATCTAGAGGCGCCGACGCCGCGGCGCCATCGATACGTCAGCGTCTCTAGATCCCCCCCTTGCGCGGGATGACGAAGAAAGGGGCAAGCAAACCCTTCACCTTCCCCGCCCGCATCGCCTAAGGGACATGAACCATGTGGCAGCTCTACCAATTCCCCCTATGCCCCTTCAGCCGCAAGGTGCGGCTGCTGCTCGGCGAGAAGGGCGTCGGCTACGAGCTCGTGCGCGAATCGCCCTGGGAACGGCGCGACGAGTTCATGGACATGAACCCCGCCGGGCAGACGCCGGTCATGGTCGATGCCGGTCGCCCGGGCGCGCCGCTGATCGATTCGATGGCGATCTGCGAATATTTCGAGGAAACCGTCGACAAGGCGGCAACGATAAACGGCACCGCCGCCAACCGCGCCGAGATCCGCCGGCTGGTTGCCTGGTTCGACACGCATTTCTACCGTGACGTGACCGGGCCGCTGCTCCACGAACGCGTCGTGAAGCGGCTGGCACACCGCGCGGCGCCGGATGCCAAGGGGCTGCGCGAGGCGATGAAGGCCGCGGTCAGCCATCTCGACTATACCGACTATCTGCTCGACCATCGCAACTGGCTCGGTGGCGCGACGTTGAGCCTCGCCGACCTTGCCGCCGCGGCGCAGATCTCGGTCGCGGACTATCTCGGCGGCATCGACTGGAAGGGGCATGAGCAGACCGCGCGCTGGTATCGCGGGCTGAAGAGCCGCCCCTCCTTCCGCCCGCTGCTGTCGGAGCGGATGGAAATGATCGGACCGCCGGCCCATTACGACAATGTCGATTTCTGAGCCGATCGCCTTCGCCGACTTCGAGCGGGTCGATATCCGCGTCGGCACGATCGTCGCGGCCGAACCCTTTCCGGAAGCCCGCAAGCCCGCGATCAAGCTGCGCATCGATTTCGGTGCGGAATTGGGCGTGAGGAAATCCTCCGCCCAGATCACCGACCATTACACGCCCGACGCGCTGATCGGCCGGCAGGTCGCCGCGGTCGTCAATTTCCCGCCACGCCAGATCGGACCGTTCATGTCGGAGGTGCTGACGCTGGGCTTTCCCGATGCCGACGGCAAGGTCGTGCTGATCGGTCCCGGCCTGGCGGTCCCGAACGGCGGTCGCTTGTTCTGATCATCGCCCGCATTCGTCCTCTAACGATCGCGACCGGGACATCCCCTCCCCATCAGGCTCGGGACGGTTCGTCCGCCGCCAGCAGGTTCAGCGTCGCCGGGTCGCCCATGCCGTCGTAGAATCGCGTGAGTACCGCCAGAAATGGCGCGGGGTCGTCCGCCACGGCTGCGAACAAGGTTATCGACGACCGCAGCTTGATCGCATCGATCCCGCCGAAAATGGCTTCGGCCGAAGCCCCGGCGGCTGTCGCGGCGCGTGTCGCCTCGATCAGTCTGGGTCCCAGCACCGGATGCGTGAGATAGGCGCGCGCCGCTTCTGCCGACGAAATCGCATAGAAGCGCGCGGTCTCGCTCCGCCCCAGCCCCGCGAGCTGCGGGAAGATGAACCACATCCAATGGCTGGTCTTGCGCCCGCGCCGCAGCTCGCCGAGCGCGGCGGCGTAGGTCGAGGCCTGTGCCGCGAGGAAACGGTCGGGATCGAAGCCGGTCATCATCGAGGCAACCGCCGGAGCGGCTGCTGCGTTCCAACGACATGACCCGCCTGCGCCCCGCCCTCGCGCTCCCGTTGCTTCTCGTGGTCGCCGCCTGCGGCAGCCGCGACAAGGCCGCCGCCAACAATACCGTCGCGCCAGCGGGTTTCGTGCCGCCGCCGATGCAAAAGGCAAAGCCGTTGCCGGGACAGGAACAGCGACCGCCGCTCGGCGACTATGTCGGCAAATATCCGACCGATGCGGTATCCGGCATCGCGTTCTTCGACCGCACCGAGGTCGCGCAGGCACTTGTCGACGCCGTCGGAGACGAAGCCTTGCGCCACCGCATCGTGGCGCGCGATTCGGTGACGGTGCCCATCTTCCGCCTGCCCGATGGCCGGATCGCCGCGCACGGTTGCACAGCCCACGATTGCGGCGACCAGAACTGGACCTTCATCATCCAGCCGGACGGCAATCGCGGCGAGGCGTGCTGGCATGACGCGGACAAGGCGCGGGATGCGAGCTTCTGGTATGCCGGCAGCACCGCGATGCGGCGGCCCGGCGATTGTCCGCAGGGCTGAGGCACCGATGCTCGAACACATCCCGCATTGGCTGGGCAAGGCGCTGTCGGGGCTCCGGGCGGGCGCCGACAAGCTCGTCATCGCACGGCCCGAACTGGGCGGCGGCTATCCGGCGCTCACCCTCTCCAGTCCCGCGTTCGCCGACGGCGGACGCCTGCCGCCGCGGTTCACCGCCGACGGCGAGGGTATATCGCCGCCGCTGACCTGGGGAGAAGTCCCGGCTGGGACGGCCAGCCTCGTGCTGATCGTGGAGGATGCCGACGCCCCGACGCCACAGCCGCTCGTCCATGCGGTCGTCTGGCACCTTCCCGCCGATGCGGGACGGCTGGCGGAAGGAGCGATCGTCGCCGACGGCGGCGGAGAGGCCGCACGCGACGTCGGACGCAACAGCTATTTCGCGGAGGGCTGGCTGCCACCCGATCCGCCGACCGGGCACGGCGCACATCGCTATGCCTTCCAGCTCTTCGCGCTGGATGCGGACGCGGGCGATCCTGGCGAAATGCCTGGCCGCAGCGCGGTGGTAACCGCCATGGCGGGGCATGTGTTGGCGGCGGGGGTGCTGATCGGTACCTACGATCGCGGCGAGGAGGCTCCCGTGGGGCCGTCAGGCGCGGCGGCGATCGCTTGAGGCGGCGGACCGGCCCGGCATCATGCCGGGCCCGGTGTCGCCAGACGGGCGTCAGGCCCGGTGGTTAAGCGAAGTGGACGCCGCCCTGGCTGGCGATGACGAGGACGGTGGTCGCGAACGACGCGACGGCGATGAACAGGCTGCGATACATCGTGTCTCTCCCAGGCATGGGTGCGATCAGGCGATCGGCAGGACGGGGACGGCGGCGCTGACCGCCAGTGCGGCAAAGGCGACGGCGACGATCATCGAGACGGCGGTGCGCTGGGCGGCTTCGAAACGGAGGAACATGGTGGCAATCCCTTTATGTGGCCCGCGGTCCATTCCGCGGTGACGCATTGGGCTTTGCAGCCAGCGTGCCAGATTTGCTAAACCCCTGTTTTTGCCGGCTTTTCGATCGTAACGAACGAACGTTTAGCGTATCACGCCAACCTTGCCTGGGAAATCACGCCATTGTCAGGCGGCACATACCCTGTCGCGACCTTCCGCCTTGGCGGTGTAGAGCAAGCGGTCCGCCCGATCGAAGGCGGCGGCGCTGTCTTCGCCGAACTGCACCGCGGTAACGCCGATCGACATCGTCACCGAGCCGAGCGGCTGATCGCTCTCGCGTATGCGGAAGCGCTTCGCCGCCATCATCGCACGGACGCTGTCGAGATGATCCGCCGCCTGCGCCAGCGTCATGCCGCGCAACAGGATCGCGAATTCCTCGCCGCCGTGCCGCACGACCAGCTGGCCCGCGCACTCTTCGACGAGCAACCGCCCGACGGCGCACAGGACGCGATCGCCGACCGGATGGCCATGGATGTCGTTGATCCGCTTGAACCGATCGATATCCGCGACGGCCAGGCAATAGGGCCCGTCATGCTCGGGCCGGGTCACGAACGACTCTTCGAACGCGCGGCGGTTGGGCAGGCCGGTCAGCGCATCGCGTCGTGCGGTGTCGTTCGCCTCGTCAAGCTTGGCGCGCAGCGCCTCCGCCTCGCGCGTCGCGGAGGCAAGCCGCGCCTCCGCATCGCGAACCCGGGCGAGCATCGTGCCGGTGATGCGCGCGATCGCTTCCAGTCCTACCGCATGCCCGACCTGGGGCGCGGCGATCGCGGCAGCGCTTTCGGCGAGGTCGCGGCCGAATCCCCGCGTTTCATTCTGCATCGCCTGCATCATCGTCGTGAAATCGGCGACCTGGGCCTGGGTTTCCGCGACGAGACGAGCAGCGTTTTCTTCCAGCGCATCCGCGTGGCTGATATCCGGTTGCCGGGTCTGAACGGCTTCCGCGGCGGCGGATGCGCCCAGCGAAACCTTGCCGCCCAGCGACTCGATGTCGCCGCGCTGCAGCCGGAATCCGCCGTCGGTGAGCCGTCGCACGGCCTGGGCGATCACGCCGTCGGGTTCGGTGACGATGGAATAGGCGAAACTGTAATGGGAGGGCTCCGGACTCAGCCCCTGCTCGGACAGGAAAGCGCCAATGCGGGCGAACACGTCGCCCTCACCGCCCTTTCTCGCCGTCATGGGTCCGCGCATGCCTGTCCCCCGGATAGATAGGCAGAGCGCTTACCCGCCATTGGTTATCATCACGTGAAATCCGGTCAGCGCGGGCGGCGCAATTTCTCGACCGCCGCGAGCGTCAGCGCGACGTGACGCGACGGATCGAGGTCGTCATGAACGAAAGCGACCCGGCCATCCTGACCGATGACATAGCTCGTCCGCGACGTCAGGGCGCGGCCGGCCGGGCCGTTCTTGAGCGCCACGTCATACCCCTGCACCACCTTCGGCCCGGCGCTCGCCACCGCGAACTGACCCGCACATTTCTCGCTCGAGAAGCGCTGCAGCGTCGGCACATCGTCCGCCGACATGCCGATCACCATCGCCCCAGCCTTCTTGAAGGCGGGAATGGCCTCGGCAAAAGCGTGCGCTTCGGCGTTGCAGCCGCCGGTGAACGCCGCCGGGAAGAAATAGAGGACCACCGGGCCCTTCTTCAGCGCTTCGGCGAGATGGACGGGAATGACCTTGCCGGCCATGGCGCCACGCGTCGTGAAATCGGGTGCGGCGGCGCCGACGGTCAGCGCAGCGGTGGCCGGGGCGGCGACCAGCGCAATCGCCAAGGCGGCAGAAAACAGGCGCATGGACACGATCCTTTCCTTTGACGACGCGCAGCCTAGCGCGATCCGGCTGGGCGCGATAGGCACGGTCGGATGCCGGTATCTTCCGCCGATCTTGCCCTTGCCCAGCGCCTCGCGGATGCCGCCGGCGCGGTCATCCGCCCGTATTTCCGCCGTGACTTCGGTGGCGAGACCAAGGCCGATCACAGCCCCGTCACCCGTGCCGACCGCGAAGCCGAGGCCGCGATGCGGCGTTTGCTCGACGCGGAGGCCCCGGGCGACGGCATCGTCGGCGAGGAATATGGCGACAAGCCGGGCGTCACCGGGCGACAGTGGGTGCTCGATCCGATCGACGGCACGCGCAGCTTCACTGTCGGTCGTGCGATCTTCGGCACGTTGATCGCCCTGGTCGAGGACGGATGGCCCGTGCTCGGCATCATCGACCAGCCGGTGCAGCGCGAACGCTGGGTCGGCGTCGCAGGCCGGCCGACCCTGTTCAACGGTCAGGCCGCGCGTACCCGTCCGTGCGCGCAGCTGGAGGGCGCGATCGTCGCCACGACCAGCCCGCACCTCTTCGCCGATGGCGACGTGCCGCATTACATGGCGCTCGTCGCCGCCGCTTCGGGCGGCCGCGCGCGACAGGGTCCCGTTTATGGCGGCGACTGTTACAATTACGGGCTGCTCGCCAGCGGCCATCTGGACATCGTCGCGGAAAGCGGCCTGCAGCTCTACGATTTCGCCGCGCTGGTGCCGGTGGTCGAGGGCGCCGGCGGGCGGATGTGCGACTGGAACGGAGAGCCGCTGACCGCGTCGAGCGACGGCCATGTGCTCGCCATCGGCGATCCCGCGCGCACCGACGACGTGCTGGAGGCATTGCGCGCGACGCATCACGACCATTGATCGGCGCGACGCGCGCGCGACGCCAAAACGGCCGATCGACGCCCTATCGCTCGCGCGTCGCGAGGAAGCGCACCTTGGGATAACGGTCGGCGACATAGCCGACCTCCCACGCGCTCTTGGCGAGAAAGACGGGGTTGCCGTCGCGATCCTTGGCCATGGCCGAGCGGTTGAGATCCATGAACGCCTTGAGGTCGGCCGGATCGTCCGCCGCGATCCAGCGTGCGGTGTCATAGGGCGCGGGCTCCAGCCCGGCCGCCACCTTATACTCCGCCTCCAGCCGGCTCAGCAGCACGTCGAGCTGCAACTGCCCGACGACGCCGATGATCCAGTTGCTGCCGATCTCCGGATAGAAGACCTGGGTGACGCCCTCTTCGGCCATGTCGTCCAAGGCCTTGCGCAGCTGCTTGGTCTTGGTCGGATCCTTGAGCGCGACGCGGCGCAGGATCTCGGGCGCGAAATTGGGCAAGCCGGTGAAGCGTACGTCCGCCTTCTCGCTGAGCGTGTCCCCCACCCGCAACGTGCCGTGATTGGGAATGCCGATGATGTCGCCCGGAAAGGCTTCGTCCGCCACTTCCCGGTTCTGCGCGAAGAACAGGATCGGCGAATGGACCGCGATCGGCTTGCCATGGCCCGTCGGCGTCAGCTTCATGCCGCGCTTGAAGGTTCCCGAGCACAGCCGCATGAACGCGATGCGGTCGCGATGATTGGGGTCCATGTTCGCCTGGACCTTGAAGACGAACCCCGTCACTTCGCCATTCTCGGGGCTGACCGGCGCGGGCTCGGCGGGCTGCGCGCGTGGCGGCGGGGCATGTTCGGCGAGTGCGGCGATCAGTTCGGCGGGCCCGAAATCCTTGAGTGCCGAACCGAAGAAGACCGGGGTCAGGTCGCCATGGCGATAGGCGGCGGCGTCGAAGGCAGGATAGCCGATCTGCGCCAGTTCGATCTCCTCCGCGATATCGTCGGGAAGCGCGGGGTCCTCTTCGACCTTGCCCTGGAACGTGCGGCTGTCGCCTTCGGGACGGGTGATCCGCTTCGTGGCGAGGTCGAGGATGCCCTGGAACGTGCCGCCCATGCCGACCGGCCAGGTCATGGGAGATACGTCGAGCGCCAGCATGTCGGCGATCTCGTCGAGCAGCTCGAAGACCGGCCGTCCCTCGCGGTCGACCTTGTTGACGAAGGTGATGATCGGCACCGATCGCAGCCGGCAGACCTCGAACAATTTGCGCGTCTGCGGCTCGATGCCCTTGGCGGCGTCGATCACCATGATCGCCGAATCGACCGCGGTCAGCGTGCGATAGGTATCCTCCGAGAAATCCTCGTGCCCCGGCGTGTCGAGCAGGTTGAAGGTGATGCCGTCATGCTCGAACGTCATCACCGACGAGGTGACGGAGATTCCGCGCTGCTGTTCGATCTTCATCCAGTCCGATCGCGCGCGCCGGTTCGCACCCCGCGCCTTGACCTCGCCGGCGAGATGGATGGCGCCGCCGAAATAGAGCAGTTTCTCGGTCAGCGTCGTCTTGCCCGCATCGGGGTGGGAAATGATCGCGAAGGTGCGGCGGGGGGATGTCATCACTGGGTCCGGTCAGAAGGCGTCATCCCCGCGCGGGCGGGGATCCAGATACTCAGGCGTTCGGGCAGGAGTCGCTGGGGTTGCGTCGATGGAGTCCCGCCTACGCGGGAATGACGAAAATGGGAATTGCCGCGTTGCGCGACCAGCCCCGCGCTTATGCGGTCAGCGTCACACGCATGCGGATACTCTTCGTGTCGCCCGGCGCAATCTCGAAGACGCCGGGCTTGTCGCGGAAGTCGCCGGTGAAACCCTCCGGATCGGCGATGCCGTGCCAGGGCTCGACGCAGACATAGGCGGCGCCCGGCTTGGTCCAGATGCCGAGTTTCGGCGTGTCGGGGAAGGCGATGTCGAGCTGCGGGCCATCGCTCGCGCCGTAGGTCACGCGCTGCGAGCGGATATGATCCCAGACGAGCGCATCGTCGGTAAACAGGTCGTCGCGCAGGACGAGCGTACGACCTTCGAGTGGCGAAGGCCGCGTGGCAGCCGCGATCAGGCCATCCGGCGCGATCTCGCGCAGCGGATCGGGCTCTTCGCGTTCGAAGACGATGCGATGATCGGCGCGGCCCCGGCCATACGGCAGCGGCCAGGCGAACGCGGGGTGGAAGCCGAAGCTGGCCGGCATCGGTCCTGCGTTGCGGTTGGTGATCCGCGCCTCGACCGACAGCGTCGTATTCTCAACCGAGAAGGCGATTTCGAGCCGGAAGCCGAAGGGATAGGCGGCGCGCGTCTGCTCGCTATCCTCGAGCGCGAAGACCGCGCGACTGTCGGATAGTTCCGCAACGTCGAATAGCGAGTGGCGCGCGAAGCCGTGCTTGGGCATCGGATAGGTCGTGCCGTCCAGCCGGATCTGCAGGCCGTTGGTGACGCCGATCACCGGGAACAGGATCGGCGCGCGGCCAGTCCAGAAGGCGGGATCGGCGTTGGTCATCAGCTCGCGCCCCTCGCCGTCCTCGAGGTGCGAGAGTTCCGCGCCGAAGGGGTTGATCGCGGCGGTGAGCTGGTGCGAGCGGATGCGGATCATCTGGCGGTCGGTCATGATGCGGCGTGTAACGCATGTGCCGGCCAAAATCCTCCCCTGCCTTCGCAGAGGAGGCGGTGGAGGGGCAGCCAAGCAGAGCCAGCGCCCGTGGCTGCCCCTACATCATTCGGCTGCGCCGAACGGTCCCCCTCCCCGCCCAGCGAGGAGGATCTAGGCGCGCAGCATCGCGCCCTGTTTGGCGGCCGCGGCGACGATCTTGTCGCCGATGGCCTTCAAGGCCTCGTCGGTGAAGCTCTTGTCGGTCGGTTGCAGCACCACCTCGACCGCCACGGACTTCATGCCCGGTTCGACACCGGTGCCGGTGAAGACGTCGAAGACGCGCGCGCCGGTGATCGCTGCCTTGTCCGCACCCCGGACGCTGCGCACCAGCGCATCCGCCGAGAGCGACGCGGGGACGAGGAAGGCGAAGTCTCGGCGCACCGCCTGCAACGCGGGCGGCGCAAAGGCGGGCCGCATGAAACCGCCGCCGCCGCGCTTCGCAGGCAAGGCATCGAGGTAGAGTTCGACCGCGGCGACCGAGCCATCCAGGTCGAACGCCTTGAGCAGCGCCGGGTGCAGCATGCCGAAGCGCGCGAGGATCGTCTTCGGGCCAAGGCGCAACGTTCCCGACTGCCCGGGGTGCCAGGCATCGCCGGCCTCGCCCATGACCTGCAGATTGTCGACCGGCGCGCCGGCGGCGGCGAGCAGCGCGACCGCCTCCGCCTTGGCGTCATAGGCGTCGAAGACCGCCGCCTTTCCCGCCTTCCAGCCGCGTTCGCGCGCGTTGCCGGCAAGCACGACGCCGAGCGTGGGATGCTCGCCGTCCGCGAGATAGCGGCGGCCGACCTCGAACAGGCGCACCTGCGCGGCGCCGCGCGCGACATTGCGGCGGGTCGCCGAAAGCAGGCCCGGCAGCAGCGAGGGCCGCATGACCTTGAGGTCCTCGCTGATCGGATTGGCCAGGGTGAAGGCGCCGCCGCCGAAGGGTGCGGCCTCGGCTTCGGAAACGAAGCTCCACGTCACCGCCTCGTCGAGGCCGCGCGCGGCGGCAGCGCGGCGGACGCGGCGTTCCAGCTTCTGCTGCGGGGTGGCGGTCGGCTTCGCCACGCCGGGAACGCGCGGCAGCGGGACCGGCGCGACCTTGTCGATCCCCTCGATCCGGATCACCTCCTCGACCAGGTCGGCGGGGCCGTCGATATCGCGGCGCCAGGTCGGCGGCGT
The DNA here is from genome assembly GCF_016820445.1 of Sphingomonas beigongshangi. Lineage (GTDB taxonomy): Bacteria > Pseudomonadota > Alphaproteobacteria > Sphingomonadales > Sphingomonadaceae > Sphingomonas > Sphingomonas beigongshangi. Next base: position 357,030 of record NZ_JADHDT010000002.1, on the reverse strand, counting down.
CACCTGCCAGTCGGTGGTTACGGTGAAGCCGAGCGACGCGAGGATGGCGCGCTGACGCTCCGCAGGGATGCCGAGGCCGCCCAGCGTCTCCGCCAGATCGGGATCATAGGCGTAGCTGCGCATCGCCAGCGGCGGCTGGCCGGCCCGCGTCACGGCGCTGGCGGTGCCGCCGCAATATTCGAGCACGAGGAAGGTCGCGATGGCGAGGCCATCGTCGAGGAACGCGGGATCGACGCCACGCTCGAACCGCTGCCGCGCGTCGCTGGTCAGCGCCAGCGCCTGACCGGTGCGCGCGATCGCGTCGGGCGCGAAATAGGCGCATTCGATGATTACGTCGGTCGTCCCCTCCGACACGCCCGAATGCGCACCGCCCATGATGCCGCCGATATCGTGCACCGCGACATCGTCGGCGATGACGGTCATCCCCTCGCTGAGCGCGTAGGTCTTGCCGTTCAGCGCCTCGACGGTTTCGCCGGCGCGGGCATGGCGCGCGACGAGGCCGCCCGACAGCTTCGCCCGGTCGTAGACGTGCAAGGGGCGGCCGAGGTCGACGGTCAGGTAATTGGTGATGTCGACCAGTGTCGAGATCGGCTTCTGTCCGATCGCGGTCAGCCGGCGACGCATCCATTCCGGCGACTCGCCGTTGGCAAGGCCGCGAACCTCCTGCGCGTAGAAGGCGGGACAGCCGGCAGCATCCTCGATGCGTATGTCGGGGCCGGGGCCTTCGCCGGGGACGGACGGGACGGTCGGGGGCACGAGCGTCCCGAGCCCGGTGGCGGCGAGGTCCCGCGCGATGCCGTGGACGCCCATGCAATCCTGGCGATTGGGGGTGATCGACACGTCGATGACGGGATCGTTCAACCCCGCATAGTCGGGGAAGGGCGTGCCGACCGGCGCATCGCCCGGCAGCTCGATGATGCCGTCATGCCCCTCGCCCACCTGGAGCTCGCGGGCGGAGCACATCATGCCGTTCGATTCGACGCCGCGAATCGCCGCGACCTTGAGCGTCACGTCGAGTCCGGGGACATAGGCACCGGGCGCGCCGAATACCCCGACCAGACCGGCACGCGCATTCGGGGCGCCGCAGACGACCTGCATGGGGCCGTCACCCGCGTCGACGGAGAGGACCTGGAGCTTGTCCGCCTGCGGATGGCGCTCGGCCGACAGGATGCGCGCGACACGGAAGCTCGCCAGCGCCGCGCCGGGATTGTCGACGCCCTCGACCTCCAGCCCGATGCGGGTCAGGCCGTCGAGGATCTCCTCGAGGCTCGCGTCGGTGGTCAGGTGATCCTTGAGCCAGGAAAGGGTGAACTTCATGTCCGGTACCTTCGTCATCCCGGCGAACGCCGGGACCCATGGGTGCGGGCGGCTGATGGTAGCCGCCCCGTGTCCTCACCCCCCGCGCCGTGTCCGTGGGTCCCGGCTATTGCCGGGATGACGGAGGGGATGGGTGTTCGTGTCAGGCCGCGACGCCGACGCCGCCCGACAGCGTCGGCACGTCCAGCGCGGCGAAGCCATAATGCTTCAGCCAGCGGATATCGCCGTCGAAGAAGGGGCGAAGGTCGTCCATGCCGTATTTGAGCATGGCGAGCCGGTCGATGCCGCAGCCGAAGGCGAAGCCCTGCCATTCGTCGGGGTCGAGGCCGCAGGCGGCGATGACCTTGGGGTGGACCATGCCGCTGCCGAGCACCTCCATCCAGCCGCCGCCCCCCTCTCGTCCGGGGTGGCCGCCGATGACGCGCTTGCCCTTCTCGATCGTATAGCCGACATCGACCTCCGCCGACGGTTCGGTGAAGGGAAAATAGCTGGGGCGCAGGCGCAGCACGATATCGTCGCGCTCGAAGAACGCCTTCAGGAAGGTCTCCAGCGTCCATTTGAGGTGGCCGAGCGTGATGCCCTTGTCGATCACCAGCCCCTCGACCTGGTGGAACATCGGCGTGTGCGTCGCATCCGAGTCGGACCGGTAGGTGCGGCCCGGCGCGATGATGCGGATCGGCGGCTTCTGCTCCAGCATCGTGCGGATCTGCACCGGCGAGGTATGCGTGCGCAGCAGCGAGAAGGTGGCACGCTCGTCGAACGTCCCGGCCGCCTTCGCCTCCTGTCCCTGGGTCAGGTAGAAGGTGTCGTGCATCGCACGCGCCGGATGCGTCTCCGGAATGTTGAGCGCGGAGAAATTATGCCAGTCGGTCTCGATCTCCGGCCCCTGGGCGACGGCGAAACCGAGGTCGGCGAAGATCTCCGCCAGTTCGTCCATCACCTGGCTGACCGGATGGACGGTCCCGGCGAGCGGCGCGTCGGCGGGTAGCGTCATGTCGAGCGTCTCGGCGGCGAGGCGCGCATCGAGCGCCGCCTTCTCCAGCGCCGCCTTGCGCGCCGCGATCGCGTCGCCGACCGATTCGCGCAGGGCGTGGATGCGGGGACCCTGTAGCTGACGCTCCTCGGGGCTCATCTTGCCGAGCGTCTTGAGCAGCTGGGTGACGCTTCCGTTCTTTCCCAGGGCGTCGATGCGCAGGGATTCGAGAAGCTCCAGGCTGGACGCTTCCGCAATCTGCGGCAGGTAGGACCTGATATGGCTGAGGTCGTCGGTATCGGTCACTTCATCACTCCCGGACGGGGGCTATCAGGCAAAGGCGGAAGGCCCAACCCGATCGCGAGATCGTCCCAATGCTCGTTGTGCGCTTCGATCAGGTCGATCTTCCACGCCCGCCGCCATTCCTTCAGCCGCTTCTCGCGTGCGATCGCGGCCTCCATCGTGTCGTGGACCTCGTACCAGACGAGGCGCTTGACGCCGTATCGGCGAGTGAAGCCCGGGATCAAGTCTTCTCGATGCTGATGGATGCGTTGGATGAGGTTCGAGGTCACGCCGATGTACAGCGTCCCATGGCGGCGGCTGGCGACAAGGTAGACGCAGGGACAGAAGTCGATACGGACCATCATCCTGTTCCCTCAATCGTCATCCCGGCATACGCCGGGACCCATGGAAACGGTTGGCCGACATTTGCGTGCTGCCTTTGACCGAGTCGGGTCCATGGCTCCCGGCATGCGCCGGGATGACGAGGGGGCGTACAGCTGGCCACCTTGACGCGCCGCCAAACCAAAACGGGCGCCGGTGTTGCCACCGGCGCCCGCTGATCGGTCGCGTCGCGAGGGAGCGGTTAGGCCGCCTGCTCCTGCGGCAGCGCCGCCTTCGCCTGCGCGATGATGGCGCTGAACGCCTCACCCTCGTGCATGGCGATGTCGGCCAGGACCTTCCGGTCCAGCTCGATGCCCGCCAGCTTCAGCCCGTGCATGAACTGCGAATAGGTCAGGCCTTCGGCCCGGACGCCGGCGTTGATGCGCTGGATCCACAGGCCGCGGAACGTGCGCTTCTTCACCTTGCGGTCGCGATAGGCGTACTGGCCGGCCTTCTCCACCGCCTGACGGGCGATGCGGATGGTGTTCTTGCGACGGCCGTAATAGCCCTTCGCCTGATCCAAAATCCTCTTGTGCTTGGCCTTGGTCGTCGTGCCGCGCTTCACTCGTGCCATTGTTCAGCTCCTCAGTTCAGGCCGTACGGCGCCCAGGCCTTCACCGTCGCGGTGTCGGCCTTCGACAGCACCGTGGTGCCGCGGTTCTGGCGGATGTACTTGCCGTTGTGGCTGATCAGGCGGTGGCGCTTGCCGGCGACGCCGTGCTTCAGCTTGCCGGTGGCGGTGAGCTTGAAGCGCTTCTTGACGCCGCTCTTGGTCTTGAGCTTGGGCATTTTGGTCCTTTCGCATGAGAGCGTCGCTTGAACAGCCGCGGCAGCCCTTGATGGCCGGGCCGTTCGTCCACGCAACGCTCGGGAAGCTGGGCCCCTTAGACGCGTCGCACGGCAAAAGCAACCGATGCGGAACCGGAACGACGCGCAGACGCTTGGATGCGTTGCGATGGACCAGCCTCTTCCCGCCGCGGCGCCCGCCGACACGCCGCCGCGCCGCGCCCGCGGGTGGCGCATCGCCCGCGACGTCGCCCTGGCCATCGTCGGCCTGGTCTTCGCCTTGTGGCTGATCCTGTTCCTGACCAAGGGCCGGTTCCTGAAGCATCCGTTCGAGACGCTCGTCGGCAAACTGACGCATCGCGAGGTGCGGGTGTCGGGCGACTTCCAGCTCTATTTCGCGCCGCTGGAGATCAAGTTCGCGGCGCAAGGTTTCAGCATCCGCAATCCGGACTGGGCCAGCCGACCCTATCTGTTCCGCGCCGACGACCTCGATTCGCGGATCGCGCCGCTATCGCTGCTGTTCGGTCGCCGGCGCTTCTACTGGCTGGACCTGACCAACGGCGCGGTGGACCTCGAGTGGCTGCCCGACCATGCCACCAACACCTGGACGTTCAGCGACAAGAAGGGCGGCAAGCCGCTGGCCTTTCCGGTCATCGACCGCGCGACCGTCGTCGGCACGACCGTACGCTATCGCGACCCGCGGCTGCGCCTGCTCGCCGACATGCGGATCGATCCGATCCGCTCGACCGATGCGCGGATCGGCGACGCGGTGGGGCTGACGGGCAATGGCCTGATCCGCGGCACGCCCTTCACGATGGACGCGCGCCTTCTGTCGCCGAACCAGACGGTGGCGCGCGGCGCGAACCGTCTGGAGCTGAATGCGCGGGCGGCCGGCAACGTCGTCGACGTGACCGGGACGCTGCCCAGCCTCGCCGCCTTCGAGGGCGTGCCGCTGCAGACGCACGCTCGCGGCCGCGACCTGTCGGATCTGCTCGCGATCATCGGCGTCGCGATCCCCCATACGCGCACCTACCGCCTGAAGGCGCAGCTGGTGCAGCAGGGGCGCGACTATCGCTTCACGCACCTGTCGGGCACGTTCGGCGACAGCGACGTCGCGGGCAGGCTGACCGTTACCAACGGCGACCGGCTGCACCTCGATTCGACGCTGGCGACGCGGACGCTCGACATCGTCGATGCCGCACCCTTCATCGGCTACAATCCCGACATCGTCGCGACGCGGGGCGCGGAGGCCGCCGCCGCCGCGACCGGCGCCGCGCCGCAGCGGCTCCTGCCCGATGCGGCGCTGCCGGTGGCGACGATGCGGCGGTTCGACGCCGACCTGAAATGGACGATCCGTGCCGTCCGGTCGCGGCGCGTGCCGATCAGCGACGTCGACCTGACGCTGGCGCTCAAGGACGGGCGCCTGGCGCTGTCGCCGATGGCGTTCGCGATGGCGCGCGGCAACGTCGCCGCCGATGTCGTGTTCGACACGCGCCGCCGACCGGCGGCGGACAGCTACGATATCCGGCTCGCGCCGACGCCTCTGGGGCGGCTGCTCGCGGGCTGGGGCGTGGCCGAAGCGGGCACGACGGGTGTCATCAAGGGCCACATCCAGCTGGCGGGTCGTGGCGACACGGTCCACGATTCGCTGGCCAGCGCGCGCGGGCGTATCGCCTTCGTGCTGCCGGCAGGATCGATGTGGACGCGCAACGCGCAGCTGTCCGAGCTCGACATCGGCGTTTTCATCCAGAAGATGTTCCAGAAGGAGCTGAAGGAGCCGGTGCGGATCAACTGCGGGCTGATCGGCTTTACGGTCCGCGACGGGGTGGCGGCGGCGGACCCGATCCTGATCGACACCACCAAGAACGTCGTTACCGGGCGTGGCGGGTTCAGCTTCCGCAACGAGACGGTCGACCTGGCGATCCGCGCCGACGGCAAGCAATTCAGCCTGTTCTCCGGCCAGTCCCCCGTCGGCATCGGCGGCACGTTCGCGCATCCGTCGCTCGCGGTGATCAGTCCGCAGCTGTTGGCGCGCGCGGGCGCCGGGCTGGGGCTGGCGGTGGCGGCGACGCCGTTGGCGGGCATATTGGCCTTCGTCGACGTCGGCGACGCCAAGGCGGCGGCCTGTGGCCCGGTGCTTGCCGGCGCGGATGCCCGCGCCCAGCGCACGACCAAGGGCAAGCCACGCGAGGACGTCGGCACGGGCACCACGGCGAAGAGCGGCGACGGCGGCACGACCAAGGCGCAGCGCAAGAAGTTCCTGGGAATCTTCTGACGGACGCCGCCTTTAGCCTGTGCGGCCGGGGCGGAACGGAGGAGCCTCACGCCTCCCCGGCCGGTCCTTCGAGAGTTCGATCCACGTGCGTGGAAGCGGTACCGCGCCGATCCAGCTTAGCGGAATCGCACATTAGTCGACCCAGTCGCGGCGCAGCGCCTTGACCGCCCCCAGCATCAGCGCCGCCGCGACGAGGTAGAAGCCCAGCGCATAGAAGGTGGCGAAGCGCAGGGCGTCGACGCCATAGGCCGCCTTCATCGCGTCCGACAGCCGTCCCATCAGCCACGATCCCAGCCCGAGGCCGATCAGATTGTTGATGAACAGGAAGCTTGCCGAGGCGGTCGCGCGCATGGGCGCGGGCACCAGATGCTGGACCGCCGTGGTGACCGGCCCCAGCCACAGGATGTTGAGGCCGTTGGGCACGACGAACAGGAACCAGGCGAGCACCGGCGAGGGGCTCATGAGCGCCGCGCCGAACAGGGGCGCCGTCAGCACCCAGGCGATGGCCGGCAGCCTCGCATAGGCGCCGCGATCGCGCGCGCCGAGCCGGTCTGCCAACCACCCTCCGCCGAAGACGCCGATCGTGCCGCCGACGAGCAGCAGGGACGCGACATAGTGCGACGTCCCCAGCAGCGTGAACCCGAAGCTGCGGATCAGCACCGAGGGGATCCAGAACGCCAGGCCATAGCCGCACATGGAGCTGAATGCGGCGGCGAAGGCCATCAGCCAGAAGCTCCGCTTGCCCGCGAGCAGTCGGAACACCGCCACGACGCGGACATGCTCGCCCGCCGCGCTCGCGGGGCGCGGCGGATCCTTGACGACGAGCCGAAAGACGGGAGCAAGCACCACGCCCGCCAGCCCGACGACGATGAACGCCCAGCGCCAGTCGACGAGGCTGGCGATCACGCCGCCCAGCAGGGCGCCGCCCGCGAGGCCGATCGGGATCCCGAGCGAGTAGATCGCCAGCGCCCGCGCGCGGCGCTCGGGCGGAAAATAGTCGGCGATCATCGCATAGGAGGGCGCGACGCCCCCCGCTTCCCCGACGCCGACGCCGAGGCGAAAGGCGAACAATTGCCAGAAGCCCGTCGCAAGACCGCACAGCGCGGTGAAGCCGCTCCACACCGCCAGGCTGCCCGTGACGACCCAGCTTCGGCTGGTCCGGTCCGCGACGAGCGCCAGCGGAATGGCGAGCGTCGAATAGAGCAAGGCGAAGGCGATGCCGCCGAGCGCACCGAGCTGGGTATCGCTCAGCTTCAGATCGGCCTTGATCGGCTGCGCCAGGATCCCGAGGATCTGCCTGTCGAGGAAATTGAATGTGTAGATGAGCAAGAGCATCGCCAGCACGAGCATCGGGTAGCGGGGACGGGTGGTCGTGCCGGTCATGATACCCTCTTCTCGATCATCCTCACCCTTTCGTCACTGCGCGAGGCGGTGGAAAGGGTGAGGGCATCGGATCGCCGCGAGGCGCGACATCAGAAGCGCGCGGTGAAGGTGCCGAAGATCTGGCGCGGGGTGCCGTAGAAGGCCGTGGCGATCCCCTCGCGCCCCAGGGTCGGGACATAGCCCGTGCCGTTGGTGATCGGCTGGTTGGCGGCGTTGAGCGGCGTGCCGGCGATGTCGGTCTTGATATACTGATAGCCGCTCGTCTTGTACCGTTTGTCCGTCAGGTTGCGACCATAGACGCCGATCGAATAGCGCCGCTCCGCGCCGAAGGCATAGGTCAGGCCGGCATCCCACAGGGTATAGCCAGGCTGATCGAGGAAGGGGCTCGCGGTTTCGAACTGGTGGGTCAGGCTGCGATAGGAAATCGTGGTATTGGCGGTGAACAGGCCGTCACCGACTGGAACCGTTCCCGACGCCGTGCCCGATGCGGTCCACTTGGGCGTGTTCTGGAAGACGCGGACATTCGCGATGTCGACGCCGGTCGGGCCGATGAAGCGGCGATAGCGCGCGTCGAGATAGCCCATCGTTCCGGCAAGGTTGAACGACGATCCCGCACCGGCGAAGTCGCGCGCCAGCACGGCGTTCGTCTCCAGCTCGATGCCCTTTATCCGCGCTTTCGCCGCATTGGTGGTGATGCCGACGAAGGTGGTGATGCCGTTCACCACCGACGCCGCCGATCCGGGCACCTGCACGTCGGTATAATCGGCGTAGAAGCCGTCGAGCGCCCAGGTCAGTCGCCGGTCGAAGGCCGCGCCCTTCCAGCCGATCTCGTAGCTCGTCACCGACTCGGGGCGGAACAGCAGATAGTTATAGATATCCTGGTACGTGCGCCCGGCCGCCGGATTGCTGATCGGCGCCGACGCCCCCGAGCCGCGGGGATCGAAGCCGCCGCCCTTGAAGCCTTCCGAATAGGAAATGTAGAGCAGGTGATCCTCGCTCGGCTTGAAGTTCAGCGAGGCGCGCGGCGTGAAGCGCTTGAAATTCGCCTTGCCGCGGAAGTTGGTCAGCGGCGCGCCGAGCACGACCGCATTGCCGCCGAAATCGCTCGAAAGGCCGCCGATCTTGTTCGCCTTGAAGACGAAGGCCTGGCGTTCGTCCCAGGTATAGCGGCCGCCCAGCGACAGGCTGATCTGCGGCGTGAAATCATAGGTGAAGTCGCCATAGACCGAGGATGTCTCGGTGCGGACGTCGCCCGCCGTATTGGCGTTAAGCGTCGGCAGGCCGAGCAGCGCGCCTTGCTGGAACAGCAGGACGTCGAACACCGTCGAGGCCTTGGCGCCCAGGTAATAATAGCCCACCAGGCCGTTCAGCTTGTCGGAACTGTAGAGAAGCTGGAATTCCTGACTGGTCTGCTCGTTGCGATAGACCGCGGGCACATCGACATCGACCGCGGGCAAGGCGTCGAAATCGATCGGCGTATAGGACGTGTCGGCACGATAGGCGCTGATGCTGCGCAGCGTCAGCTGGTCGGTCAGCTTGGCGTTGACGCTCATCGACAGGCCGCCCGCCTCGATGTTCTGGCGCGGCGTGTTGAGTCCGGCCTGCGTGTCGAAGACGTTCGACAGCACCGGCGTGCCCGAAAACAGCCCGGGGATCAGGCGGTGGCCGTTGCGCGGATTGCTCTTGTCATGCGTGTAGTCGCCGGTGATCCGCACGAACAGGCGCGTGTCCGGGCTTTCGAACTCGACCGTGCCGCGCGCAGCCCAGATGTCCTTGTTGTAATTGTCGATGTTGAGGTTCGTATTGCGCCCGAAGCCGTCGCGGCTGAGCCGTGCGCCGGCCACGCCGACCTTGAGCATGTCGCCGATCGGCGTCGACAGCGCGACCACCGCGTCCGCCTGGTTGTAGCTGCCATAGCTTCCCTTGACGCGCACCTCGGGCGTATCGGGCAGCCGCTTGGTGACATATTTTACCGCGCCGCCGATCGTGTTGCGGCCGTAGAGCGTCCCCTGTGGCCCGCGCAGCACTTCGATGCGATCGACGTCGTAGATGTCGAGCACCGCGGCCTGCGGCCGGTTGAGATAGACGTCGTCCAGATAGATGCCGATGCCCGCTTCGAAGCCCGGCACCGGATCCTGCTGCCCGACGCCGCGGATGAACGCGGCGAGCGTCGAGTTGGAGCCCCGCGCGACCTTCAGCGTGGTGTTGGGTGTCGTGTTCTGAATGTCGGTAAGGTCGATCGCGCCGGTCTTGGCCAGTTTGTCCGCGGTGAAGGCGGTGACGGCGATCGGCACCGACAGCAGCGTTTCCGCGCGGCGGCGCGCGGTGACCACGATATCGCCATTGTCCTGCGCCGAATCGGCAGCGGTGGCCGGCTCCGTTTCGGCGGCGGCGGCGCCCTGTCGAACGTCCTGTGCGGAATCCGCAGGAGCGACCTGCGCCAGCGCCGGCGAGACGGCCAACGCCGCGAGCCCAGCGCCCAGCATGAGTGTCGTGGACGTACGAAGCGCCTTCATAGCCTATCCCCTCCTGTCGGCGCCGCGACCCTCGTCGCGCCCGGTTGATCCGGGTTGTACGCCGTTGCAGGAGCACTATACTGAAACCTGAACCATGTTTCAACTTATGATGAGTGCATGGGTTCGTAGGGGTGGAGGGGATGCGATGACGCAGCAGGGCGGGGAAGCGATCGGCGCGCCGACCGACAAGACGCCGCGCACCGATCGCGGCCGGCGGACGCTACGCACACTGCTCGATGCGGCGGCGGTGGAGTTCGGGGAACGCGGCTTTCACGATGCGTCGATCAGCGCGATCACGCGGCGCGCCGGCGTCGCGCTGGGCACTTTCTACACGTATTTCGATTCGAAGGATGCGGTGTTCCGCGCGCTGGTGCGCGACATGTCGGACCAGGTGCGCGATCATGTCGCACCAATGGTCCGGGCCGCGCCGGACGGGCTCGCGGCGGAGCGGGCGGGCCTGGTGCAGTTCATCCGCTTCGTTCGCGCCCACAAGGAGATCTATCGGATCATCGACGAATCCGAGTTCGTAGATCCCGCCAGCTTCCGCGACCATTATGCGACGACCGCGGAGCGGATCGCGCAGCGGTTGCGCGCGGCGGCGACGCGGGGGGAGGTACGCGGCGACGTGAACGACGTCCACGCCTGGGCGGTCATGGGGATGAACGTGTTCCTGGGCCTGCGGTACGGCGTCTGGGACGAGGACCGAACCGCCGAAGCCGTCGCGGATGCGGCGGCGTCGCTGCTGCGCGATGGCCTGGCGCCGCGCGACGGACGCGGCAAACCCGATGCGTGAGGCCCGCGCCGCGCGCGGAACACCTGCTGCGCCCGGCGGTGTGCTCTGCGGTCAGCCCGTCGGTTCGTCCGCGTCGAGCGCGTCGGCCAGTCCGTCGCGTATCGATCGCAGCGCCTCCACCGTATCGGCGGGCGTCCGCGCGCGGCGCCCCTCGTTCGCGAGCAATTGCTGCACGCCGCGCATCGTATAGCCTTCGCGGTTGAGCAGCGCGTCGATACGGCGGACGAGTGCCACGTCCTCCGGCCGATAGTAGCGGCGGTTACCGGCCCGCGTTACCGGCCGCAGCTGGGGAAACCGCCCTTCCCAATAGCGGAGGATGTGATGCGGCACGCCCGTGTCCGCCGCCACCTCGCCGATCGTGCGGAATGCGCCGCTCGCCTTGGTAACCTCCGGCTTGCCTCCCTGCGATGCGATCCGCCGCGATCCGGCCTGTTCCGATCCGGCTCGGTCTGACCCGGCCACGTCCGAGGCGATCCGCCTCAGCCGGCGTTGACGATGCGGTCGCGCATCATCTGGCTGGCGCGGAAGGTCAGGACCCGGCGCGGCGCGATCGGCACCTCCACCCCGGTCTTCGGATTGCGACCAACGCGCTCACCCTTGTCGCGCAGCACGAAGGTGCCGAATCCGGAGATCTTGACGTTCTCCCCTCGCCCCAGCGCTTCGCACATCTCGACCAGTATCTGCTCGACCAGCTTGGCCGAATCCGCGCGCGACAGACCTATCTGCCTGTGCAGTGCCTCGGCCAGATCGGCCCGCGTCAGCGTTCCCGCCGTTGTCATCAACACTTCCAGCCCCCGCCTTCTGCAGTTCGTCCATGTGGTGCCGTGCTTACAACACCAAAAACGTGTCCGAAAGGGACTTTGTTTGCCTGAGGGTACCGCGCTGGCATGGATTTGATCAACATCAATAGCGAAGGACGGCGGCGCCCCAGGTAAAACCCCCGCCCATCGCCTCCAGCACGACGATCTGTCCCGCTTTGATACGGCCGTCGCGCGTCGCGACGTCGAGCGCGAGGGGGACGGAGGCGGCGGAGGTGTTGGCGTGCCGATCCACCGTCACCACCACCTTCTCCGGCGGCAGGCCCAGCTTGCGGCTGGTCGCGTCGAGGATGCGCGCGTTCGCCTGATGCGGCACGACCCAGTCGACGTCGGCGGCGGTCAGGCCGGCGAGGCCGAGCACCTCGTCCATCACCGCGGCGAGGTTGACGACGGCGTGACGAAAAACCTCGCGCCCCTTCATCCGCAGTTTGCCCACGGTGCCCGTCGTCGACGGTCCGCCGTCGACATAGAGCAGTCCGTTGTGCCGCCCGTCGGCGTGCAGCCGGGTCGCCAAGATGCCGCGGCCGTCGCCCTCGGCGCTGTCCTGCGCCTCGAGGACGATCGCGCCGGCACCATCGCCGAACAGCACGGCGGTGGTCCGGTCCTCCCAATCGAGGATGCGGCTAAAGGTTTCGGCGCCGATCACCAGCGCGCGGCGCTGCACGCCCGAGCGGAGCATCGCATCGGCGACCTGCACCGCATAGAGAAAGCCGGAGCAGACCGCGGCGACGTCGAAGGCGACGCAATCGTCGATGCCGAGCATCGCCTGCACCTTGGTCGCGGTGGCGGGGAAGGTCTGATCCGGCGTCGCCGTCGCCAGCACGATCAGGTCGATGTCCTGCGCCACCCTGCCCGCCGCGGCGAGCGCGGCGCGTGCGGCATCGGCGGCGAGCGTCGCGGTCGTCTCGTCCGGCCCCGCGATGTGCCGCATGCGGATACCCGTCCGCTCGACGATCCATTCGTCGCTGGTGTCGATCTGCTGCGCGAGGTCGTGGTTGGAGACTTGGCGGGCCGGAAGCGCGGAGCCGGTGCCGAGGAGGACCGAACGGATCATGACGCTTCCTTACGCGGCTTTTTCGAAATTACCGAGGTCGTCGGCGATGCGCCGCGTCAGGTCGGCCCGGACCATCTTGGCCGCATTGCCGATCGCGGTGGCGACGCCCAGCTCGTTCGCGCCACCGTGGCTTTTCACGACGATCCCGCCCAGGCCGAGGAAGACCGCGCCGTTGTGATTGTTGGGGTCGAGGTGGTCGCGCAGCAATTCGGTCGCCGGGCGCGAGATCAGAAAGCCGATCTTCGACCGCGCCGAGCTGCGGAACGCGCGCTTGAGCAGGTCGCCGACGAAGCGGGCGGTCCCCTCGGCGGTCTTCAGCGCGATGTTGCCGGCGAAGCCGTCGCAGACGATGACGTCGTGATGACCGCGAGCCAGCCGGTCCCCCTCGACGAACCCGGTGAAGGTCAAGGGCAAGTGGTTGGCGCCCCGCAGGATCGCGGCGGCGTCGCGGATCTCGTCGGTGCCCTTCTGGTCCTCGCTGCCGATGTTGAGCAACGCGACGCGGGGCGATTCGAGGTCGAGGATGGTGCGCGCATAGGCGGCGCCCATCACCGCGAACTGGACGAGATTGCGCGCGTCGCACTCGGTGTTCGCCCCGAGGTCGAGCATGATCACGTCATTGTCGCCAAGCGTGGGCAGCGGCGCGGCGAGCGCGGGACGATCGATGCCCGGCAGCGTGCGCAGCGCCAGCTTCGCCATCGCCATCAGCGCACCGGTATTGCCGGCGGACACCGCGGCACCGGCCCGACCCTGCTTCACGAGATCGATCGCGACGCCCATCGACGTCGTCCTGGCGCGGCGGATCGCCTGGCTGGGCTTTTCGCTGGAGCCGATCTGATCGGCGGCGTGGACGATCTCGCTCGCCTGGCGAAGGTTCGGATGTTCCTTCAGCCCCTCGGCGATGGCGGACTCGTCCCCGACCAGCAGGAACCGCATGCCCTCGTGGCGGCGGCGCGCGCGGGCGACGCCGGCCAGCATCACCGCCAGCCCCTCGTCGCCGCCCATCGCATCGACGGCGATCCAGGATTGGTCGGGCATGATGTTCAGCGCTTGTCCAGAGGTGAGGTGGAGGGCTTAGCCCTCGACCGAGACGATCTCGCGACCGTTATAGTGACCGCAGGCGGTGCACAGATTGTGGGGACGCTTCAGCTCGCCGCAGTTCGGGCATTCCTGGAACGATTCGATCGACAGCGAATCGTGGCCACGACGCATGCCGCGCTTCGAGGGAGAGGTCTTTCGCTTGGGGACGGCCATTGCGGCACCTTGTTCTTGATCAAATGACGAACCGATACGCACGACCGGCGCCGCCCGCACGACCCGCGCTCGCCGCCGGTCGCTGGGCGCCGCCGTACAGCCGGGCGCATCGCGAAGCGCGGGCCTATAGCGAATTCGCCGATTGTTGCAAGCTTTGCCCGCCGGCAACCGGCAGACCCCCCGGAAAATTGCATTCGCCTATCCCACCGGATTGCCCGACGGTCTCACCCGCCCGCGCGTTCGGGGAGGATTCGCCGGGCAAGCTCCGACCCCCCGTTGTGAAAAGTCACAAAGGTCGCGCTGTTCGCGAGTCATACGCCCGGAGCGCGACGACGATAAGAAACAGCGCGCCGCGTCGAGCCAATCGCATGACCATAGCCGATTCGGACCGTGTAGGAAAGGCCGAGTCGGTTCTTTTCGGCGCCTCCCGTTCCGGCTCCAGAGCCTAAGCCAGGCTTTTCTTGGCCAGGTTTCTATTGCGACCCGCCGGGGGACGTGCGTCGTCTATAGCGTCGTCCCCCCAGTCTCGTGAAAAGCCGCTGCGTTGCCGATGAGGAGCACAGGGCGAACGATGATCTGCGTGCCGCAGGTTCCCGGCCCCCTTGACCACCATCGACAGCTGCCCCCGACTGCCGGACGCGGGTGCGGTTGGCAGTCCCACACACGACCATGCCAGCTGACGCAGTGCGGAAGCCCGCCGCTGCGACGTTGGGGAACGACCGTCGCTCGGCGCGTCGATCAGACCCGGGGAAGGAGGCCAGCCGGGGAGAGGGATATGGCCGCTGCGCCTACTCCACCGCGAGCGCGCGGTCGCTGACGAACATGTTGTGCGCACGTTCGTGCGCAAAGGTGCTGGGATTGCCGTGGCCGGGGATGAAGGCGGTGTCGTCGCCCAGCGGCCACAACTTGGTGACGATCGATTCGATCAGCTGCTGGTGGTTGCCGCCGGCGAGGTCGCTGCGCCCGACAGAGCCCTGGAACAGGACGTCGCCGACCTGCGCGAACCTCGACGGCGCGTGGTGGAAGATGACGTGGCCGAGCGTATGGCCCGGCGTCTCGTAGACATCGAGCGTCAGGTTGCCGACGGTGACGGTGTCGCCGTCGACCAGCCAGCGGTCGGGCTCGAACACCTCGCCGCGGATGCCATAGGTACGGCCGTCCTCGTCGAGCCGCGCGAGCCAGAAGCGGTCCGCCTCGTGCGGCCCCTCGATCGGCACGCCGAGATCGCGCGCAAGCGCCTTCGCCTCTCCGGCATGATCGATATGACCGTGGGTGAGCAGGATCTTCTCGACGGTGATGCCCGCCTGGCCGATCGCCGCCTTGATCCGCGGCAGGTCGCCGCCGGGATCGACGACCGCCGCCTTCATCGTCTCCGTGCACCAGATCAACGTGCAATTCTGCTGGATCGGCGTGACGGGGACGATCGCGGCGCGAAGGGGGGAAGGCTGGTTCATCGCCGCAGGAGATAGGCCGCGCATCGGGTCGCGGCAATCGCGGCTTGCGCGAAGTCGCGTCGCCTGCGCATCTGGGCCGATGACCGCCGCTCCGTTCGTGCTGCTCGACGATGCCCGCCCCGGCGGCGCGGCGCGCCTGTACCGCGACCCGGTCGCGATCGTCTCGGCTAAGGACACGGCGGCGGTGGCACCCGCGCTGGCGCGGTTGCGGGCGGCACGGGCGCAGGGGCTGCATGCGGCGGGATATCTGACCTATGAAGCCGGCGCCGCGCTGATGCCGCGCGCGCCGCAGCGCGACGCAGTCGACGGCGGCGATGCGCCGCTGCTGTGGTTCGGACTGTTCGCGGCGTGGCAGGCGGTGGACGCGGCGGCCTGGCTGCCCGATCCGGCGGGCGCCTATGCCGGTCCGCCCGTGCCGCGGATCGGCCGCGACGCCTATGACGCGGCGCTGGCACGCGTGCTCGACTGGATCGCGGCGGGCGATATATACCAGGCGAACCTGACGCTGCGCGCCGACGTGCCGGTCGCGGGCGATCCGCTGGCGCTCTACGCCCGGCTGCGTGCCCGGTCCGCGGCGGGCCATGGCGCGGTGGTGGCGACGGGCGCACGGACGATCGTGTCGCTGTCGCCCGAAATGTTCTTCGCGCTGGACGGCGACCGTCTGACCTGCCGCCCGATGAAGGGCACGGCCGCGCGCGGCGATACGGCGCTTGCGGACGCGGAGGCGGCGGACCGGCTGGCCCGGGACGAAAAGCAGCGCGCCGAGAACCTGATGATCGTCGACCTGATGCGCAACGACCTGTCGCGCGTCGCAGTGCCGGGCAGCGTCGCGGTGCCGACGCTGTTCGCGGTCGAAACCTATCCGACGATTCACCAGATGACCTCGACCGTCACCGCGACGCTGGCACCCGGGCGCGACGCCGTCGACGTGCTCGAGGCGCTGTTTCCCTGCGGTTCGATCACCGGCGCGCCCAAGCTGCGCAGCATGGACGTGATCGCCGCGGTCGAGACGGAAGCGCGCGGCGTCTATACCGGGAGCATCGGGCGGATCGATGCCGGCGGGGACGCGGCATTCAACGTCGCGATCCGGACGCTGGAGGTCGCCGACGGCGCCGCCGCAGCGACGCTGGGCCTTGGATCGGGCATCGTCGCCGACAGCCGCGCGGACGCGGAATGGGCGGAATGCCTCGCCAAGGGTGCCTTCGTCACGGCCGGGCAGCGCCCGGTCGACCTGATCGAGACGATGGCGTTCGACCCGGAAGACGGCATCGCGCTGCTGGAGCGGCATCTGGCGCGACTGAAGACGAGCGCGTCGGCGCTGGGCTTCGCATTCGACCGCCACGCCGCACGCAACGAACTGCAGGCGGCGACCTTCCGGTTGCGCCAACCGGCGAAGGTGCGGCTGCTGCTCGCCCGGGACGGCGCGCTCGCAATTGAGGTAGCTCCCCTTCCCGCGCCGCGGACGTCGCCGATACGCGTCGCCGTCGTACCCCTGCCCGTCGCGCCGCACGACTATCGGTTGCGCCACAAGACGAGCGACCGCGGCTTCTACGACGCCGCGCGGCGTGCGGCGGGAACGGACGAGGTCGTGTTCGCGAGCGAGGGGGTGCTGACGGAGGGAAGCTTCACCTCGCTGTTCGTGCCGCGCGACGACGGCCTGCTGCTGACCCCGCCATCATCCCGCGGCCTGCTGCCCGGCATATTGCGCGCCGAATTGATCGAAACGGGCGTGGCGATCGAGCAGGATGTGTCAATCGACTTGCTCCCTGCGCAATTTTTTGTCGGAAACGCGGTGCGCGGCCTGATTCCGGCGGTTCTCGCGGTTGCGGAAAACGGCACCGGGTCGCTATAGGGCGCGCGCGCTCTTTCCAGCTCGAAAGTCCCTGTCATGAAGCCCTCTGCCGCGCTTGGTCGCATCAGCCCCTCGCCCACGCTCGCGATCACCAGCCGCGTGCTCGAGCTGAAGCGGGCCGGTGTCGACGTCATCGGCCTTGGCGCGGGCGAGCCTGACTTCGATACGCCCGACTTCGTCAAGGAGGCCGCCATCCAGGCGATCCGCGACGGCAAGACGAAATACACCAACGTCGACGGCACGATCGAGCTGAAGCAGGCCATCGTCGCGAAGTTCGCGCGCGACAACCACCTGACCTACACGCCCGACCAGGTGACGGTGAACGTCGGCGGCAAGCACACCTTGTTCAACGCGATCGTCGCCACGGTGGATGCCGGTGACGAGGTAGTGGTGCCCGCGCCTTACTGGGTGAGCTATCCGGACGTCGTCCAGTTCGCGGGCGGCACGCCGGTGATCGCGATCGCCGGGCCCGAGACAAACTACAAGCTGACCCCCGAGGCGCTGGACGCCGCGATCACGGAACGCACCAAATGGGTGATCCTGAACTCGCCGTCGAACCCGACCGGTGCGGCCTACACGGTCGACGAGCTGAAGGCGCTGGGCGAGGTGCTGGCGCGGCATCCGCACGTGTGGATCTTCGCGGACGATATGTACGAGCATATCGTCTATGACGGCTTCCGCTTCGCGACGATCGCCGAGGTTTGCCCCGAGCTGTACGACCGGACGCTGACGGTGAACGGCTGCTCCAAGGCCTATGCGATGACGGGCTGGCGCATCGGGTTCGCCGCCGGCGCGGCATGGCTGATCAAGGCGATCGCCAAGCTGCAGTCGCAGTCGACCAGCAATCCCTGTTCGATCGCGCAGGCGGCCGCCGTCGCCGCGCTGACCGGACCGCAGGATTTCCTCAAGGAGCGCGCGCAGGCGTTCCAGGCGCGGCGCGACCTCGTCGTCGGCATGCTCAATGCGATCGACGGCATGACCTGCCCCACGCCGGAGGGCGCCTTCTACGTCTATCCGTCGTTCGCGCCGCTCATCGGCAAGACGACGCCGGGCGGACGTCTGATCGCGAGCGACGAGGACTTCGTCGGCTACCTCCTCGACGATGCCAAGGTCGCGGCGGTGCAGGGCGCCGCGTTCGGCCTGTCGCCGGCGATGCGGATCAGCTATGCGACGTCGGACGATCTGCTGCGCGAGGCCTGCACGCGCATCCAGGCGGCCTGCGCCGCCCTGCGCTAGGCCCCCGCGCGCACATCATTAACATAGATCGCTGCACGATGAACGGCGCGCCCACGCGTCGTTCATCGGTGCGTTTCCATAAACGCGATTGAGATCAACATGCCGCGCGACCATGTCGCACGGTGAAGGCCGGGCCAGCGACGACACCGCGCCCCGGTGACGTAGAGGTGACAGACGATGTCCAAGACCATGCAGAAGCTGGTGAAGTCCGATTTCTTCTGGCGGTTCGTCGGCGGCTTCGCGATCGGTGCCGTCGGCGTGGTGACGCTGCAGCCGGCAAGCGCCCAGCACCAGTCGCAACCCGCGCCGGCCGCCGCCGTCCACCCAGTGCGATAACGCACGATGCGCGTCGCGGCCTCTGGTAAATCGGCGGTCGCCGCCCATCTTGACGCCATGCTCAAGACGCTCCTGCCCGTGGCTGCCGCAGGCGGCCTGCTCCTCGCCTCCGCCGGCTTCGCGCATGCCGAGCGCGCCGTGCCGATCCCCGCGGCACGCGTCGACGTGCCGGCGACGCCTGGCACGCAGACCGCGGTCCTCGCCGGCGGCTGCTTCTGGGGAATGGAGGCGGTGTTCGAGCGCGTGAAAGGCGTGAAGACCGTGACCGCGGGCTATGCCGGCGGGACGCGTGGCGACGCGAGCTATCCGCAGGTCTCGACCGAGACGACGCGCCACGCCGAGGCGGTGCGGATCGTCTTCGATCCGCGCGAGGTCAGCTATGCGACACTGCTGCGCGTCTATTTCTCGATCGCGCACGATCCGACGCAGCTCAATCGCCAGGGGCCGGACAGCGGGCCGAGCTACCGCTCCGCGATCTTCCCGCAGGATGCGCGGCAGGCGGCGGTGGCCCGCGCCTATATCGCGCAGCTGGGCCAGGCGAAGAGCTTCGGCAAGCCAATCGTCACGCGGATCGAGCAGGGCGCCTTCTACCCGGCCGAGGCCTATCACCAGAACTTCTACGACCGTAACCCGAACCACCCCTATATCGTCGCCTGGGACAAGCCGAAGGTCGCGGCGTTCAAGGCGGGCTTCCCCACGCTGGCACGCTGATGTGCGGTCCAGCGATGCTGGATCGGGGCGGCGCGGTCAGCGCCCGGGATGATCGCCGGCGCGCTGCGGCGTGATCAGGATGAGCGCGACGATCGCCGCCGACAGCAATGCCGTCGCGAGCGGGCGGCTGAGGTCCAGGCCGCCCCGCGCGATCGGCTTGTCTAGGAAATCGCCGACCGTCGCGCCTAGCGGCCGGGTCAGGATGAACGCCGCCCAGAACAGCAGCACCCGCGACACGCGCGTGGCGACGTAGAGCAGCGCCAGCACCGCCAGCGCAGCGCCGAACAGCAAGGCGGCACCGGCATAGCCGAGCGTCCCGTCCGCCACCCAGTCGCCCAGCGCGGTGCCCAGCGTCTGCGAAAAGGTGATGGTCACCCAGTAGAAGACCTCCGCCCGCGCCGTCGCGATCCGCTCGACGTTCACCGAACCGAGCGCGCGATGCCAGCTGAACAGCGAAAGCAGCACGAGCGCGAGCAGCAGCAGCGACCCGCCGGGATAGCCCAGGCCGAGCGACCGCGTCGCGAAATCGGCAAGCGTCGTGCCGGCGGTCGTCGAGGCGATGATCGTCGCCCAGTACAGCCAGGGATGGAACCGCCGCGCGCGGATCTGCAACCCGGCGAGGCCGATCAGCAGCACGCCGAAGATCGCGGAGCCGACCAGATAGCCGTTGACGCCGCCCTCGCCGGCAGCGGGCGTCGTTTCGCCCAGCCAGCTCATGCTGACCGCGTCGCCGCCGGTCTCGCCGAGCGTCGTCGCCAGGATCTTGATGATCCAGAAGGTCAGCGTCACGGCCGGCACCTTTCGGGGTATCGGTCGTGCATGGTCGGTCGTCATAGCCTTCTTACCCCTGGACATGCCGCGGCAGGATGCCCCGATTCGGGGGAGAGCGGCAAGCCGTCCGCGAAGGGCGGCGCTCAGGCCGCGATCGGGAAGCGCAGCAAGCGGTCGTCGACCGGCACCAGCGCCTCCGCGCCGCGACCCACGGCCGCGGTGAGCGCGGGATGGTCGACGTCGAGGCCGCCGGTCAGCGCGCCGAAGGCGGGCAGGACGATCTTGCGCGCGGTCGCGACGAAGCAGCGGCGCGCGACCTGCTTGCCGCGCACCCGCAGGCGCAGCTTGGGATGGAAATGGCCCGAGAGTTCGGGGCGCGGCTCGTCCGGCGCCGCTTCGTGGCGCAGGACCAGGCCCTCGACCATCGCCTCCTCGACGACGTCGCCGCCACAGCGATCGACGAGCACGGGATCGTGGTTGCCGGTGATCCAGGTCCAGGCGAGCCGCGCCGTCAGGTCGCGCAACAGCGCCTGCGCGGCAGCCGGCAGCCGCTCGCACCCGGCCGAGTCGTGGAAACTGTCGCCCAGGCACCACAATTCGACTGCGCCCGTCGCCGCGACGAGACGCGCGAGCTCGGTCAGCGTGGCGATCGAATCATAGGGCGGCAGCATCTGGCCGCGCATGGCGAACCAGCTCGCCTTCTCGAAATGCAGGTCCGCGACGAGCAGCGCGCGTCGCGCCGGCCACCACAGGGCGCCGTCGCGAAGCGCGGCGAGATCATGACCGCCGAACGAAAAGGGAACCATTCCGCCGCCTTGCCGTCATGACTCCGGCAAATCAAGCGCTTGAAGTGGCCGATGCGAATAGACTTGCCTTGTCATGGATTAGGCGTAAAGCGCGCCGTCCTTCGCAAGGGGCGCTCTTTACAGGGGTAAGTCGCGCGCCATGTCCACGCTCGCCGGTCCACCGACCGTTCAACAACCAACGTCGCACGACCTATCGTCGTCGCACCATCCGCATCCCGCGCTGCCCGGCCTGATCCTGGGCGCGATCGGCGTGGTGTTCGGCGACATCGGCACCAGCCCGCTCTACGCGTTCCGCGAGGCGCTGGGCCAGACCGCCGCCGACGGCATCGACCCGTCCGAGATCCTGGGCGTGCTCAGCCTCGCGCTGTGGACGCTGACGCTGATCGTCACGATCAAATACGTGCTGTTCCTGATGCGGGCGGACAATCACGGCGAGGGCGGCGTGCTCGCGCTCGCGGCGCTTGCCCGGCGGGCGATCGGCGTGCGGTCGCGCATCGCAATCGTGCTGGGCGCGATCGGCGCGTCCCTCTTCTACGGCGACGCGATCATCACGCCGTCGCTGTCGGTGCTGTCGGCGATGGAGGGGCTGCGCACCATACCGAGCGCGGCGCACATCTTCGACGAGGGCACGATACGCGCGCTGACGATCGTCATCCTGATCGCGCTGTTCTTCATCCAATCGCGCGGCACGGCGATGGTCGCGACGCTGTTCGGCCCAATCTGCGTCGTGTGGTTCGTCGTGATCGGGGGGCTTGGCATCTGGCATATCGCCGACGAGCTCTCGATCTTCCGCGTGCTGTGGCCGAGCTATGGCATCCACTTCCTCGCGACGCACGGCACGGTCGGCCTGTTCGTGCTGGGCGCGGTGTTCCTGACGGTGACGGGCGCGGAGGCGCTGACCGCCGACATGGGGCATTTCGGCAAGCGTCCGATCCGCCTCGCCTGGCTGTTCCTCGTCTTCCCCGCGCTGATGCTCAACTACCTCGGCCAGGGCGCCTTCGCTTTGTCGAAGCTGGAGGCGGCGCAGGCCGCGGGCAAGACGTTCACCAATCAGGACTGGTTCTACCTGATGGCGCCGGAAAGCGTGCGCGGGCCGCTGGTCGTGCTCGCCGGCCTCGCCACCGTCATCGCGAGCCAGGCGGTGATCACGGGCGCCTTCTCGCTGACACAGCAGGCGGTGCAGCTCGGCCTGCTGCCGCGCATGCGCCTGCGCCAGACGTCCGCGGATTTCGCGGGGCAGATCTATCTGCCCGCGATCAACTGGATGCTGCTGGCCGGCGTGCTGGTGCTGATCCTGCAGTTCAAGACCTCGTCGGACATGGCCGCCGCCTATGGCATCGCGGTCACCGGCACGATGGTGGTGACGACGCTGCTGGGCTATCTGGTCGCGCGCCACGTCTGGGGCTGGCGCCGGCCGCTGGCGCTCGCCGCCATCCTGCCGTTCCTGCTGCTCGACACGATCTTCTTCGGCGCCAACATCCTGCGCGTGATCGAGGGCGGCTGGGTGCCGCTCGCGATCGCGGCGGCGATCGGCTTCCTGATCTACACCTGGGTACGCGGCAAGGGCATCGTGCGCGCGTTCGAGGCGCGGCAGAGCATCCCCCTCGCCGATCTCGCCGCAGCGCTGGCGAAGCGGCCGCCCGAGCGCGTGCCGGGCACCGCCGTGTTCCTGACCGGCAATCCGGAAGCCGCACCCGGTGCGCTGCTCCACAACCTCAAGCACAACAAGGTGCTGCACGCGCGCAACCTGGTGGTCAGCATCCGCACCGCGGACCGGCCGGTGGTCGACGCCGAACACCGCGCCAGGGTCGAGCGGCTCGACGACAATTTCGAAGTGGTCGTGCTGACCTATGGCTTCATGGAGAGCCCGGACGTGCCGGCGGACCTGGGTGTCGGCGCCCGCACCGAGGTGCAGGGGCTGGATGCGATGAAGACGAGCTTCTTCATCGGCCGCAACACGCTGAAGCCGGAAGCGGACCAGGGAATGCCGCTGTGGCAGGACCGCGTGTTCATGTTCCTGCAGCGCAACGCCAGCGACCCGACCGAATTCCTGCGCATCCCGCCGGGCAAGGTGCTGGAGCTGGGCGAGCAGGTGACGGTTTAGTCTGCGATCCAGCAAGGCTGGATCTGCGCGGTACCGGTCCTCACCCTTCCCACCGCCTTCTGCGGCAGGCCCCTTCCCTCTCCGGGCGGGAGGGGGAGCAGCCGGCGAAGGGTGAGGGTGCCCCCCCTTACCCCGCGTAGGTCTTGACCAGATCGTACAGATAGTCGCGGCCTTCGTAGAGCGACTTGACCCCGATCCTCTCGTTGAGGCCGTGGATGCCGCCGCCGTCCTTCTCGATGAACATGCCGGGCACGCCATAGACGGGGATGCCGATCGCCTCGAAGAAGATGCCGTCGGTCGCGCCCGTCGACATCAGCGGCACGACGGGGGTGCCGGGGAAGTATTTCGCGGCGAGCGTGGTCGCCGGCCCGACGATCTTCGGGTCGAGCGTCGGCGGGATCGCGGTGGGACGGACGGGCTGGTTCGCCGTCACCTTGACCTTGGCGCCCGCCAATTTCTGTAGCGTCGCCAGCGTGCCGTCGACCGTCTCGCCCGGGAAGATGCGGCAGTTGATGTTGGCGGTGGCGCGCTGCGGCAGCGCGTTTTCGGCATGGCCGGCACTCAGCAGCGTCGCGACGCAGGTGGTGCGCAGCGTCGAGTGGAAGGTCTTGTCCCGGCTGACGATCGCGTCGGCCGCCTTGTCATTGGGGTTGGCGAGAAGACGGGTGATCGCCGCGCCCGTCTCGCCGCCCGCCTGCTTCGCCGCGGCGGTAAAGAAGGCGCGCGTGGTATCGGTGAAGCGGATGGGGAATTCATAGCCCTGCACCGCCTTCACCGCGTCCGCGAGTTCGTAGATCGCGTTGTCGGGCACCGGCTGCGAGCTGTGGCCGCCGGGATTGGTGGCGAGGAAGGTGTAGTTCTGCGCGGCCTTCTCGCCGACCTGGATCGCCAGGACCTCGCGCTTGCCGTCGGCGGTCAGGCGGCCGCCGCCGCCCTCGTTGAGCGCGAATTCGGCGGCGATCAGGTCCGGTTTGGTCTTCGCCAGCCATTCGGCGCCGTTGAAGGCATAGGTCGTCTCCTCGCCGCAGGTCAGCGCCAGCTTGATCGTCCGGCGCGGCGGCTTGCCCGCCTGCTTCAGCCGGATCATCGTATCCGCCCACACCGCCGCCATCGCCTTGTCGTCGACGGTACCCCGGCCGTAATAATAGCCGCCTTCCTCGATCAGCTTGAACGGGTCGCGTACCCAGTCCTCGCGCTTGGCCGCGACGACGTCGATATGGCCGAGCAGCAGCATCGGCTTGGCGGCCGGGTCGCTGCCCCGCAGCACCGCGACGACACCGCCGTCCTGCGGATGATCTGGGGTGGAAAACAGCGTGACGTCGCCATCGGCATAGCCGGCCGCCTTCAGGCGCGTCGCGATCTGCGTCGCCGCCTGGGTGCAGCTGCCGACGCCCACCACGGTATTGGTCTCCACGAGCTGCTTGTAGAGATCGAAGAAGGCGCGCTGGTCCGGCCGGGTCTGCGCCGGGGCGGCGGTGGCCGTGGCGAGCGCGACCGCCGCGGTGGCAAGGCCGGTGATGGTACGCGTCATGAATGCCCCTCTCGTTTCATTTCAAGCGAGTAGAGCGCGAAAGGAGACCAGGCGCAACAGGCGCGCCGCCCCCCTGCGGGAGGCGCCGGGGGTGGGCGCGTCCTCGCGTGACGGCGATCGCATGGCGGACGTGTCCGTTATCTCCGGACCGACCCCCTCCCGCTAACGGGAGGGGGAAATCACTCCGCGGCGACCGCCTCCGGGCTGTCGTCGAGCGGATGCGTCTGGCGGGACAGCATCTCCTTCGGCACGACCTGCCAGAAGCGACCGAGCGCCTGGTCCCAGTCGGCGAGCAGGCCCTTCGACCAGCGGCTGTCGGTCGCCGCGGCGTGGCGCTCGACGAGCGCGCGCAGCACGGCTTCCCAATGCGCGGACGCCAGCCGCTGCCAGACGATGTTTTCGGGGTTGGCGCGGCGTTCGAAGCTGTCGTCGGCGTCGTAGACGAAGGCCATGCCGCCCGTCATGCCGGCACCGAAGTTGGCGCCGACCTGACCCAGCACCACCGCGACGCCGCCGGTCATATATTCGCAGCCGTTGGCACCGCAGCCTTCGACCACCACGGTCGCGCCCGAACTGCGCACGGCGAACCGCTCGCCCGCCTGTCCCGCCGCCAGCAACGTGCCCGACGTCGCGCCGTAGAGGACGGTGTTGCCGACGATCGTATTGTCCTGGCTGGCGAGCGGCGAGGATACCGCGGGGCGGACGATGATCGTGCCGCCTGACAGGCCCTTGCCGACATAGTCGTTGGCGTCGCCGAACACCTCCAGCGTGACGCCCTTGCACAGGAACGCGCCGAGCGACTGGCCGGCCGAGCCGCGCAGGCGGACCGTGACATGGCCATCGGCGAGCGTCGCCATGCCGAACCGGCGCGTGATCTCGCTCGACAGGCGCGTGCCGACCGCGCGGTGGGTGTTGCGCACCGAATAGGTCAGCTGCATCTTCTCGCCGCGCGCGAACACCGGGGCGGCATCCTTGATGATCTGCGCATCCAGGCTGTCGGGCACGTCGTTGCGGAAGGTCGACAGGCTGAAGCGCCGTTCCGCATCGGTCGCATCGACCTTGGCGAGGATCGGGTTCAAGTCGAGGTCGTCGAGATGCTCTGCGCCGCGGCTTACCTGACGGAGCAGTTCGGTGCGGCCGATCACCTCGTCCAGGCTGCGGCAGCCCAGGCGGGCGAGGATGTCGCGCACCTCCTCGGCGATGAAGGTCATCAGGTTGATGACCTTTTCCGGCGTGCCGGTGAACTTGGCGCGCAGCCGCTCGTCCTGCACGCAGACGCCAACCGGGCAGGTGTTCGAATGGCACTGGCGCACCATGATGCAGCCCATGGCGACGAGGCTGAGCGTGCCGATGCCGAATTCCTCCGCGCCCAGGATCGCGGCGATGACGATGTCGCGCCCGGTCTTGAGCCCGCCGTCGGCGCGCAGCCTGACCCGGCCGCGCAGACCGTTCAGCGTCAGCACCTGGTTCACTTCGCTGAGCCCCATTTCCCAGGGCGTGCCCGCATATTTGATGCTGGTCTGCGGACTGGCGCCGGTGCCGCCGACGTGACCGGAGACGAGGATGACGTCGGCATGCGCCTTGGCGACGCCCGCCGCGACCGTGCCGATGCCCGCCGAGCTGACCAGCTTGACCCCGACACGCGCGCGCGGGTTGATCTGCTTCAGGTCGTAGATCAGCTGCGCCAGATCCTCGATCGAATAGATGTCGTGGTGCGGCGGCGGGCTGATCAGCGTCACGCCCGGGGTCGCATGGCGCAGCTTGGCGATGAATTCGGTCACCTTGAAACCGGGCAGCTGCCCGCCCTCGCCGGGCTTTGCCCCCTGCGCGACCTTGATCTCGATCTCCTCGCAGGCGCCGAGATATTCGGCGGTGACGCCGAAGCGACCGGAGGCGACCTGCTTGATCGTCGAATTGGCGTTGTCGCCATTGGCATAAGGCGTGAAGCGGCTGACGTCCTCGCCACCCTCGCCCGACACCGCCTTGGCACCGATGCGGTTCATCGCGATCGCCAGCGTCTCGTGCGCCTCCGGCGACAGCGCGCCCAGCGACATGCCCGGCGTGACGAAGCGCTTGCGGATTTCCGTGATCGCCTCGACCTGGTCGACGGGCACGCCCTCCGCCGGGAAATTGAACTGGAGGAGGTCGCGCAGATAGACCGGCGGCAGGTCGGCGACTCCGCGGCTGAACTGGAGATAGCTGGTATAGCTGTCGGTCGCGACCGCCGTCTGGAGCAGATGCATCAGCTGCGCCGAATAGGCATGCGTCTCGCCGGTATGACGCTGGCGATAGAAGCCGCCGATCGGCAGCTTCGCGATCCCCTCGTCCCAGGCCAGCTCGTGCCGGACGATCGCGCTGTGGTGCAGCGAGGCATAGCCCTCGCCCGAGATCTTGGCGGGCATGCCGGGGAACAGGTCGTTGACGAGCGCACGGCTGAGGCCGACCGCCTCGAAATTATAGCCGCCGCGATAGCTGGAGATCACCGCGATCCCCATCTTCGACATGATCTTGAGCAGGCCCTCCTCGATCGCGACGCGATGGCGGGCGAGGCAGGCGTCGAGGCCGAGATCGCCGAACAGGCCGCGCGCCTGGCGGTCGACAATCGCGGCTTCCGCCAGATAGGCGTTCACCGTCGTCGCGCCGACGCCGATCAGCACCGCATAGTAATGCGTGTCGAGGCATTCGGCCGAGCGCACGTTGATCGAGGCGTAGGACCTGAGGCCCTTGCGGACGAGATGCGTATGCACCGCGGCGACGGCGAGCACGCCCGCGATCGCGACGCGGCCTTCGGAGACATGCTCGTCGGTCAGGAACAGCTCGCTCTTGCCCTGGCGCACCGCCTGTTCCGCCTCGTTGCGGATGCGCTGGATCGCGGCGCGCAGCTTTTCCGGGCCACCGTCCGCGTCGAAGGTGCAGTCGATTTCGCTCGCGCTGCTGCCGAAATGCGCGCGCAACCGAGCCCAGTCGTGCCCGGTCAGCACCGGCGAATCGAGCACCAGCACGCGTTCGCGGCGATCCTCCGTGTCGAGGATGTTGGCCAGATTGCCGAAGCGCGTCTTGAGCGACATGACGTAACGCTCGCGCAGCGAGTCGATCGGCGGGTTGGTGACCTGGCTGAAGTTCTGGCGGAAGAACTGGCTGATGAGCCGCGGCTTGTCGCTGATCACCGCGAGCGGCGTGTCGTCGCCCATCGAGCCGACCGCTTCCTTCGCCGAATCGACCATGGGCGACAGGATCAGCTCCATGTCCTCCAGCGTCAGGCCGGCGGCGACCTGGCGGCGGGTGAGGTCGGCGCGATCGTAGCGGACGGTGGCGTCCGGTACCTCCGGCAGGTCGCGCATCGCGTGGAATTCGCCGATCATCGCGGCATAGTCATGCTCGGCGGCGATCCGGTCCTTGACCTCGCGGTCGTTGAGGACGCGCCCCTCGTCGAGGTCGACCGCGATCATCTGGCCAGGCCCCAGCCGCCCCTTGGCGACGATCGTCGATTCCGGAACGACGACCATGCCGCTTTCCGATCCGACGATCAGCAGGCCATCGGCGGTCTGCGTGTAGCGCAGCGGGCGCAGCGCGTTGCGATCGACGCCGCCGACCGCCCAGCGCCCGTCGGTCATCGCCAGCGCGGCGGGGCCGTCCCACGGCTCCATCACCGAGGCGAGATAGTTGTACATCGCGGCGTGCGGCGCGGGCAGGTCGGCCGACATCGCCTCGGGCAGCAGCATGATCTTCGCGGTCGGCGCGTCGCGCCCCGAGCGGCAGATCGTCTCGAACACCGCGTCGAGCGCCGCGGTGTCGCTGGCGCCGGCGGGGATCACCGGCTTGATATCCTCCGAATTGTCGCCGAACGCCGTCGCCGCCATCCGAATCTCGTGGCTGAGCATCCAGTTCTTGTTGCCGCGGATCGTGTTGATCTCGCCGTTGTGCGCGAGGCAGCGGAACGGCTGCGCGAGCCACCATTGCGGGAAGGTGTTGGTCGAATAGCGCTGGTGAAAGATCGCGACGCGCGATTCGAACCGCTGGTCCTGCAGGTCGGGGTAGAAGACCGACAGGCTCTCCGCGAGGAACAGGCCCTTGTAGACGATCGAGCGGCAGCTGAGCGAACAGACGTAGAAGCCCTGGATCTGCGCGGCGATGACGCGCTTCTCGATCCGGCGGCGGATGAGATACAGATTCTTCTCGAACTCGGCCGCCGACATCTCGTCGGGCATCGGCCCGGCGATCATGATCTGCTCGATCTCGGGACGCGTCGCCTGCGCCTTTATGCCGATGACGGAGACGTCGACCGGGACCTGACGCCAACCGTAGATGGTGTAGCCCGCCTCGATGATCGCGCTTTCGACGATCGTGCGGCAACTCTCCTGCGCGCCTAGGTCGGTGCGCGGCAGGAAGATCATGCCGACCGCGAGCCGGTTGGGCAGCACCTTGTGGCCGGAGGCGACGACGGCATCGTCGAAGAAGCGGTGCGGCAGGTCGATGTGAAGACCCGCTCCGTCGCCGGTCTTGCCGTCGGCATCGACCGCGCCGCGGTGCCACACCGCCTTCAGCGCGTCGATCGCCGACTGGACGACGCGGCGCGACGCGCGCCCGTCGGTCGCGGCGACGAGGCCGACGCCGCAGGCATCGCCCTCGTAATCCGGACGGTACATGCCATGGTCGGCGAGATACCGGCGCTGATCTGTCGTGGGATCGGTCATGGGGGCGGTCACGGCATCAGTCATGGGATCGGTCCATCGTCGGGCCGCCGCGGGCGGCCGGTATCGGTGTCGAAGCGTGAATCAGGCGGCGACCTTCGCGCGCCTGGCGCTGGCCTTCAGCCACTTGTGCATCGCGCTCGCGACGTCGCGGCCGTCGCGGATCGCCCAGACGACGAGGCTGGCGCCGCGCACGATGTCGCCCGCCGCAAAGACCCCATCGAGGCTGGTCATCAGCGTCTTGCCGTCGACCAGCACGGTGCCCCAACGCGACACGCCGAGTTCGGGCGCGCCGAACAGGCCGGGCAGATCCTCCGCGTCGAAGCCGAGCGCCTTGATCACAAGGTCGGCGTGCACCGTGAAGTCGCCCGACGGATCGGCTTCCGGCGCGCGCCGTCCGCTGGCGTCGGGCGCGCCCAGCCGCATGCGTCGCGCCCGCACGGTTCCGTCGGCGTCGAAGGCCGCGGGGGCGGAAAGCCAGACGAACTCCGCGCCCTCCTCCTCCGCATTGGCCACTTCGCGCTGGCTGCCCGGCATGTTGGCGCGATCGCGGCGATACAGGCACTTCACGGACGCGGCGCCCTGGCGGATCGCGGTGCGCACGCAGTCCATCGCGGTATCGCCGCCCCCGATGACCACGACATGCTTGCCCTGCGCGTCGAGCGCGCCGCCGTCGAAGGCCGGCACCGCATCGCCGAAGCCCTTGCGATTGGAGGCGATCAGATAGTCGAGCGCGGCCACGACACGCCCGTCGTCACCCTGGCCCAGGTCGAGATCGCGCGCGCGATAGACGCCGGTGGCGATCAGCACCGCGTCGTGCCGTCGGCGCAGCTCGTCGAGGCTCGCCTGCTCGCCGACGGAAAAGCCGGTGTGGAAGACGATGCCGCCGGCCGCGAGCCGCTCGACGCGGCGCATCACGACCGGCTTCTCCAGCTTGAAGCCGGGGATGCCATAGGTCAGCAGCCCGCCGGCGCGATCGTGCCGATCGTAGACATGGACGTCATAGCCGTGACCGCGCAGATATTCCGCCGCGGTGAGGCCCGCGGGCCCCGCGCCGATGACGGCGACCGACTGGCCGCGCGCCGGACCCGGCACGAGCGGCTCGACCCAGCCCTGTTCCCAGGCGGTGTCGGTGATGAACTTCTCGACCGAACCGATCGTGACGGCGCCGTGTCCGGAGAATTCGATGACGCAATTGCCCTCGCACAGCCGGTCCTGCGGACAGATGCGGCCGCAGATCTCGGGCATGGTCGAGGTCGCGTTGCTCAGCTCATAGGCCTCGCGCAGCCGGCCCTCAGCGGTCAGGCGGAGCCAGTCGGGGATGTGGTTGTGCAGGGGACAGTGCACCGAGCAATAGGGCACGCCGCATTGCGAGCAGCGGCCCGCCTGTTCCTCGGCCGCCGGCACGGCATAGCGCGCTGCGATCTCGCGGAAATCGTCCGCCCGCGCCTCCGCCTCGCGCTTCTCGGGATATTTTTGTTCCCGTCCGACGAACTTCAGCATCGATTCGTGCGCCATGGAGCCTCCTGACCGTGCCGCTACGCACGATCGGGGGCCATGTCACGTACAAAATGCTCGATAGGGAAGTCTAAGTTACCTATTTTCTCGACTTCAAGGCCCCTAAGGCCAGCCGCCAATATAAATACCGAGAAAATACATATCGATCCGGTACTATCTAATCTGGAGCGCGATCAGCGCGACGACGCCGACGATGATCCGGTACCAGGCGAAGGGCGCGAAACCGTGCCGCGTGATGACCGCCATGAACCAGCGGATCACCAGCATCGCGACGATGAACGACACCACGAAACCGACCGCGATCGCCAGCCATTCGCCCTGCGCCAGCGTCGCGCCCGACTTGAGCAGGTCGTAGCCGCTGGCGGCGAGCATCGTCGGTATGGCGAGGAAGAAGGAGAATTCCGCCGCCGCCTGGCGATCCACCCCCAGCGTCAGCGCGCCCATGATCGTCGCGCCCGATCGACTGACGCCCGGGATCATCGCGAGGCACTGCATGAAGCCGATGCCGAGCGCGGTCGTGGCGGGCATCGTCTCCACCGATTCGACACGCGCGCGCTTCGCCATCCGCTCGATCGCCAGGATCGCGACGCCGCCGACGATCAGCGCGACCGCGACGACGGTCGGCTTCTCCAGCAGGGCCTTGACCGCCTTGTAGACGACGAAGCCGATCGCCATCGCGGGCAGGAAGCCGAGGACGACGTTGCGCACGAAGGCGATCGACCGGCGCTCCGCCGCGAACAGGCCGACCGCGACGCCCCAGAAGCGGCGCCAGTAGAGGACGATGACCGCAAGGATCGCACCCAGCTGGATGACGATGTCGAACGTCGCCGTGCCCTGGTTCTGCACGCCGAGCAGCGTGCCGGCGAGGATGAGATGGCCGGTCGAGGAGACGGGCAGGAATTCCGTGACCCCCTCGACGATGCCGAGGAGGATGGCGGTGAGGAGGTCCATGGTGATGTCCTAGCCGAGGAGGGGCGTGTCAGGCGTGATAAAGCGTTTCGGCGCGGCGGCCGAACCGCCCCTTGCGACGGAAGCGGACAAGCCAGTCGGGCGCGACGGTGGCGAGCGGCGTCGCCTCGATGCCCAGTGCCGCGAGGCCCGGCGCGTCCGGCGCGACGACATTGTCGCGCTGAAGCATCTGCCATTGGTCGGTGGTGATGGGCGCGAGCGGCAGGCGGGCGAGCAGCGCCCCCGCCGCATCGGGCAGCTCGACGATCGACGGCTTGCGGCCGAGCGTGGTGGCGAGCCAGCGGATGATCTCGCCCATGCTCATCACGTCGGGACCGCCGAGCTCGAAGGTTCGGCCGGCATGCTCCGGCGCCAGCGCCGCGGCGAAGGCATCGCCGACGTCGGCGGCGAACACCGGCTGGAACTTCACCGGCGCGCGCAGCACCGGCACGACCGGGAACGCCTCGATCATCCCCGCGAAGCGGTTGAGGAACTGGTCCTCGCGGCCGAAGACGATCGAGGGACGGATGATCGCGGCACGCGGGAAGGCGGCGCGCACCGCCTCCTCGCCGCGACTCTTGGTGCTGCCATAGGCCGAGCGCGCGGCGGGATCGGCGCCGATCGCCGACATGTGCACCAGCGCCTCGACTCCCGCGCCCGCCGCCGCCTCGGCGACGTTGCGGGCACCGGTAACGTGGATCGCCTCGAACGCCCCCTCGAGAACGCCGACGAGGTTGATCACCGCGTCCGCCCCCGCGACGGCGCGATGCACCGTATCGGCCCGCGTCACGTCGGCCGCGACGAACTGCATCTGGCCCAGGCCACCCAGCGGCTTCAGGAACCAGGCCCGCCGCGGATCGCGCTCCGCGACGCGGACGCGCGCGCCGGCGCGCAGCAGCGCCTGCACGACGTAGCGGCCGACGAACCCGCCGCCACCGAACACGGTTACCAGTTTGTCGTTCATGATCGGCCCTTCTCGCCGGAATGGGAAAATTCGCTACGCCGCCCTTGCCCCGCGAAAGTCGTGTTGACAAGGCGCCGCCGCGCCCCCTAAAGGCCGCCGCCTACCCCGTGCCCAGATGGCGGAATTGGTAGACGCACCAGCTTCAGGTGCTGGCGATCGCAAGGTCGTGGAGGTTCGAGTCCTCTTCTGGGCACCATTTTTCCCCCATTTCGATCAATACCGCCATAGTTATGGCTTGACGTGATATTTCGCGTGCCTACGGCTGCTCTTTGGTCAAAGGAGCAAACTATGACTGACGAAACCACTGGTCTGAACGCCGTCGAGCTAGCAACCGAATTGACGATTGCTTGGCTTGGCAATCCCAACACTCGTACCAGCGCCGACGAGGTGCCGGCTTTCCTCGGCAAGATGCACGACACCGTGCGCGGACTGCTTGGCGCGACGGACACCGCGCCGGAAGCACCGGTCGCCACCGAGTATACGCCCGCCGTGTCGGTGCGGAAATCCTTGGCCTCCAAGGACTACATCATCTCGATGATCGACGGTAAGCCGTACAAGACATTGCGCCGCCACCTCGCGACGCATGGCCTGTCGCCCGAGGAGTATCGCGAGCGTTACGGCCTGAAGTCGGATTACCCGATGGTGTCGGAGAATTACTCCGAAAGCCGCCGCGCGATGGCGAAGAAGATCGGTCTCGGCCGCAAGCCCGGCCAGCGTCCTGGCGAAGGCGCCGCGCGCCGCGGCCGCAAGGCGGCTGACGCCGAGGCCTGAGGCGACCGCTTCTGCCGACGAAAAGGGGGCCTTCCCGTGCGGGAAAGGCCCCCTTTTTCATGCCGGCTCCCGCCGAGGCGCCGTTCCGCCGCACCCCGTCGCCCGACCCGGCCGGAGGATCGGGCTTTCGCGCTCGCCATTACTGGCCGAAGACGCCCTTGCGATACAACAAGGTGATGGCGACGCGGCGATTGCGCGCGTCATAGGGATCGCCGGCGATGATCGGCTCGCGGTCCGCGACGCCTTCGATCCGCTCGAACCGCTGTTCGGGAATCCCGCCCAGCGCCAGCCGCCGACGCGTCGCCTCGGCCCTGCCGGATGCCAGCATCCAGTTGTTCATCGCGCGCGGATCGCCGTAGGGTACGCTGTCGGTATGGCCGCGGATCATGATCGTGTTGGGCGTTCCGGCGATCGACTTGGCGATCATGCCGATGAGGTCCGACGCCTTGGCGTCGAGAACCGTCGTGCCCATCGCGAACATCGAATAGTCGGCATCGTCGACCAGGTCGATGCGCAGCCCGTCCTGCGTCGGAACGAAGCGGATATGGCTTGCAAGCTTGGCGAGACTTTCCGAACTCTTCAGCGCCGCCTCGATCTGGCGCTTGATCGCCTCGAACGCCTTGAGATCCTCCGCCCTGGCATCGCGGTTGCGCAGCGATCCCTTCTCGCCGGTGCCGCTGCGTGCTCCCCCCGACGCCGCTACCGGGATACCGATCGAGGCGATCGGTGCCGCCGCCGCCTTCGGCCCCAACTTGTTGTTGCTGAGGATCGATTCGCCGCCCAGGACGCCGCTGCCCCCAAGGCCCAGCACCTTCTTGTCGATCAGCGTGGGCGCGAAATAATCGGCGATGCCCTTGCGCTGCTTCTCGGTCGTCGCGCCGAGCAGCCAGAGCAACAGGAAGAACGCCATCATCGCGGTGACGAAGTCCGCATAGGCAACCTTCCACGCACCGCCGTGATGGCCGCCGCCGGCTTCGCCGACGATCTTCTTGACGATGATGATCTTGGGCGGCTGATTGTTGCCGTGCGGGGCTGCGCGCGCCATTCTATCGTATTCCTTGCGGCCCGTCGGCGGCTGCCGACTTCAGATTGACGCCACGCATCACTTGCCGCGCAGTCCGTCGAACACTTCGGCGAAGCCGGGCTGGTTCTTGTGCGCGATGCCGCTGCGCGCCGCCTCGATGACGAGCGGCTGCGGATGGCCGTGGAGCGAGGCGATGATGATCTGCTTCACGACATGGTAGATCGCGGCGTCGGCGTGGATCACCTGCTTCAGCCGGCTGGCGAGCGGATTGACGATGCCATAGGCGAGCAGCACGCCCATGAACGTGCCGACCAGCGCCGAGCCGATCATGCCGCCGAGGATCGCGGGCGGCTTGTCGATCGAGCCCATCGTCTTCACGATGCCGAGCACCGCCGCGACGATGCCGAGCGCGGGCAGCGAATCGGCGAGCGTGGTCAGCGTATGCTCCGGCCCCTCGACCTCGTGGTGGTGGGTCTTGATCGAATGGTCCATCACCTCCTCGACCGCATGGACGTCGAGTGTGCCCGACGACACGACGACGAGGCGCAGCGTATCGGCGATCAGCGCGACCAGGGTATGATCGGCAAGCAGCCGCGGATATTCGGAGAAGACGGCGGAGGACTTGGGATCCTCGACATGCGGCTCGAGCGCGATCGGGCCATCCATGCGCAGCATCTTCATCAGCTTGCTGACCAGGAAGATGACGTCGAGATAATCCTGCTTCTTGTACTTGGGCCCCTTGAACACCTTCGCGAGGCCGCCGCCCATCGCCTTGAGCTCGGCGCCCGAGTTGCCGATGATCAAGGCACCGGCGGCGGCGCCACCGATGATGAGCATCTCGTGCGGGATCGCTTCGAACACGGGGCCGAGGGCACCGCCGGTGATGGCGAAGCCGCCGAACACCATGCCGAGAAGAACGACGAGACCAATTGCTGGGAACACTGTGGGCTACCCCCGGAAAGGCGATGCCGGCGGCCCTGCCGGCTGTACTCAATCCCGGTTAACCGCATTTCCTAGATAAACGGTTACCAACCCCGCCCAATGCGGCGGACGGTGTGGGATAGGCGAAACTGCCTGGACGTCGGCGCGGCCCGTGGCCGGTCGCGGGGCCCGACGCGATGTCGCCCCCGCGTCCGCGCCGCGGCATTCGCTCCCTGGAGGCGGCAGACGTAGCCCGCCGCCCCGCGGCACTTACTTCAGATAGTCGAACAGCGAGAGATTGGAGAGCTTGCTGAAGCTCGCCTGCGTCGCCGACAGCGCGGTCATCATCTGCTGCAGCTCGACGATCGCCTGCGTGGTGTCGACCGACTCGAGTTTCTGGCGCAGGTCGGCGCGGTCGGTGTTCGCCGTGGTCAGCAGCTGCTGCTGCAGGTCGACGCGCGCGCCGCGCGCACCGACCGAGGCCTGGACGTTCGCGACCTGGTCGATCCCCGCCTTGAGATCGGTGAGCGCGCCGGACACGGTGTCGGACACGTCGCCGCCCGCCTGCAGCGCGCTGGCGAGGTTGCTCAGCACCGACAGCGTGTCCTTGCCGTTCGCCATCTTGAACAAGCGCGTGGCGCTTTCGGTCGCCTGCACCGTCTGGCCGTCCGCGATCGGAACTTCCGACACGTTGGTCGTGGCATAGGCATAGCTGCCATCGGCATTGGCGGTCACCGCCTGCGTGCCGCCCGGCGTGCCGAACAGCGGCTGGCCGCGGACGTTGGTGGAATTGGCCAGCCCGACGATCGCGTCGACGATCGATTTCAGCTCGACGCCGATCGACTGGCGCGAGGCGTCGGTCTGCGTGCCGTTGCCCGCCTGCGTCGCCAGCTCGGTCGCGCGGGTCAGCTGCGTGTTGATCTGCGAGATCACGCTGCTTGCCTGATCGAGCAGCGACCCCGCCATGGTCAGGTTGGTGCCGTAGACGGCGGCGTCGGCATCCTTGCGATCCAGTTCCGCGATCTGCGAGGCGGCGTTGGGATCGTCCGACGCCTGCTGGATCTTCTTGCCGGTCGCGATCTGCGTCTGCAGGACCGAGGCGCGTTGGTTCATCTGCGACATGCGGGTGGCCGCGGTATCGTAGAACAGGCTGGTGGATATCTGCATCGCGCGCCCTACCGGATGTCGAGGATGGATTGCATGGTTTCGCGCGCGACCTGGATGATGCGGCTCGAGGCCGAATAGGCCTGCTGGAACCGCATCAGGTCGATCGCTTCCGAGTCGAGATTGACGCCGCTCGCGCTCGACAGCGCGGTCTGCGCGCCGTCGCGGATCGAGGTTTGCGCGTCCGCGATCGTCATCTTCTGCTTATAGGCGGTCGCATTGTCGGTGATCTGCGACGCCAGGGCCGTCTCGAAACCCTTGGACTGACGCAAAGCCTCCAGATTGGTGAGGTTGCTCGAATCGCGCGAACCGCCGCCCGGCGACGCCGCGGCGATCTGGCTGCCGCTGGTCAGTGCGACGCTGATATCGGTCGGGGACGTACCGACGGTGAACATCGCCGTGCCGGTCGCGCCCGTCTGGTCCTGG
Organism: Sphingomonas beigongshangi; assembly: GCF_016820445.1. Taxonomy (GTDB): domain Bacteria; phylum Pseudomonadota; class Alphaproteobacteria; order Sphingomonadales; family Sphingomonadaceae; genus Sphingomonas; species Sphingomonas beigongshangi. The sequence continues at coordinate 319,970 of NZ_JADHDT010000002.1, read as the reverse complement.
CCGGCGGCCTGATTGTCGTTGACGGTCTTCACGAAATCCGCGGCGATGCCGTTCAGCTGGTCGCGGTTGGCCGCGACCCGCTGCGCGCCGTCGATGATTCCCGCCATCGTCCCGCCGCTCGGCGACATCGCCGTCTCGACGCCGTTGACGGTGTAGGAGAAGCTCGCCTGGCCGTTGGCGTCGCGCGCATAGGCGACGGTCCCGACCTGATCGCCCTTGACCAGCGGCACACCGGTAGCGCCCGTCAGCGTCAGCGTCGTACGGCCGATCGAGTCGAAGGTCGCGGTCACGTCGGCCAGACCGCTGACCTGCGCCAGTATCTGGTCGCGCTGATCCATCAGCTGGGCCGCGGCGGTACTGCCCGGCGCGGCGCGCCCCAAGCCGTCGTTGATGCCGGCGAGCGAGGCAGAAAGAGAGGACATGTCGACCGCCGCCTGCCGTCCGGCGGTATCGAGATCTGCGTCAACCTGGTCGAACGCCTTGCCGGTCGCGGTGAAGGCCGTGGCGGCGGAGCCGGCGGCGCTCAGCATGCTGGTCCGCAACGCGCTGGAGCTGGGTTCGGCCGCGAGCGCCTGGGACGCGGCGAAGAAGGACGTGACCCGCGCGGTCAGCGCGTTGCCGGTCAGCGCGCCGTCGACGCGATCCAGCCAGCTCGCGCCGCTCGTCGTGCGGCTGAGATCGGACGTGGAGGCGCGCAGCGAGGCGGCGGCGTAATTGTCACCGGCGCGCACGATGCCGGTGAGCACCACCCCGTTGCCGGCGCCATATTGATTGACCGAGCCGCTGCCGCCCGGCACCTCGTTCATGCGAACGGTCCGACGGGTATAGCCCGCCGCCCCCACGTTGGCGATGTTCTCGCCCACGGTGGCTAGCGCCGTCTGATAGGCGCGGACGCCGGAGGCGCCGATGCTGAGCAGGTCGCTCATGATGCCGGCGGATCTGCCACGGATGTGTTAACATCCGCTTGCGGCTTCAGGTCGGGCTGGGCCTTGGCGAGGAACGCGGTCATCGCCTTGCCGATGCCGATCGGCGCATGCTCCGCCATCGACTGCGCGAGGCGCTGGTCCTGCATGTCGGTGAAAGTGTCGATCGCCTTGGAATCGAACAGCGGTTCGGCGAGGTGCGTCTGGCGCATGCTCTTCAGCATCATGCCGGTGAACACCGCCTCGAACCGCTCGCCCGCCTTCTTGAGGTTGTCCGCGCTCTTCAGGCGCGACGTATCGGTTGAAAGGCCGCCCGCGGTCGACTGGATCGCGCCGGACGACGGGGGGACGATGCCGGTCACAGGACGATCAGCTCCGCCTTGAGGCTGCCCGCTTCCTTCAGCGCCTCGAGGATCGCGACGAGGTCGGCGGGCGACGCGCCGATCGCGTTCACCGCCTTCACCACATCGGCGAGCTTCGGGCCGGGATTGAGCAGGAACATCGGCTTCTTCTCCTCCTCGACCGCGATGTTGGAGCGTTGCTGCACCGCGGTCTGGCCCTGGCTGAACGGCGCGGGCTGGCTGATCTTCTGGTTCTCGTCGATGCGCACGGTCAACTTGCCGTGCGTCACCGCGGCAGGACCGACCCTGACCGCAGAGGATATAACGACCGTTCCGGTGCGCGCATTTACGATTACTTTTGCCGGGGGCTCGGCCGCGGCCACATCGAGGTTCTCGATCGTCGACATCAAGGTCGCGCGCACGTCCGCACCGGGAGGGGCGCGCACCGCGACCGACACCGCGTCGATCGCTTGGGCGGTGCCGAATCCGAGCGTCTTGTTGATCGCCGCGGCGACGTTCTGCGCGGTGGTGAAATCGGCGCGCTGCAGGTTGAAGGTGAGCGTCGGGGCGGTGTCGAAGCCGGTCGCGACCGCACGTTCGACCGTCGCGCCCTCCGGAATGCGGCCGGTGGAGGGCACGTTGACGACGATACGCGATCCGTCAGCACCCTCCGCGCCGAGGCCGCCCACCGCCAGATTGCCCTGCGCCATCGCATAGATCTGGCCGTCCGCGCCGAGCAGCGGCGTCAGCACCAGGCTGCCGCCGCGCAGCGACTTGGCCTTGCCCATCGAGGCGACGGTGATGTCGAGCCGCTGGCCGGGCTTGGCGAAGGGCGGCAGATCGGCGGTCACCATCACCACCGCGGCGTTCTTCATTCCCGGATTCGCGCCGGGCGGCAGCTGCAGGCCGAACCGCGAGGCGACGGCCTTCAGCGACTGGACGGTATATTCGAGATTGTCGTCGCCCGTGCCGGGCAGGCCGACGACGACGCCATAGCCGGTCAGCTGGTTGGAACGGATACCCTGGAACCCGCCGAGATCCTTGATCCGGTCGGCATGGGCCGGGCTCGCCGCAAGCAGCAGCGTGGCAAGGCCGAAGAAAAGCGCGCGAATGGTCATGGGCGTGATCCTGCCGTCCGCATGGTTACCGAACCGCTAACCATGGGCGCGAAAAAGCATCAGAAGGGGCTGATGACGGAGAAGAAGCGGCTCAGCCAACCCTGGCGGCTGGCGCGGGCGACATCGCCCTTGCCCGTATAGGCGATCTGCGCATCCGCGACGCGCGTCGACAGCACCCGATTGTCGGCGTCGATGTCGGCGACCCGGACCAGGCCCTTGATCCGCACATATTCGTCGCCGCGGTTCAGCGTGACGCGCTTCTGCCCCTGCACCATCATCGTGCCATTGGGGTAGACCTGCGACACGGTGACGGAGATTTCGCCGGACAGCGAATTCGCCTGGTCCGCGGCGCCCTTGCCGTCGAAGCTGCGCGCGCCGCTGGCGGAGGCGTCGCTGTTCTTGAACAGATTGAGCAGGCCCGTGGTCGGCGGCGTGATGCTGCCGGACCCCGAGGAATCGAGTTTCGAGCTCGCGGACTTGGAGGCGGCGGTGCGCTCCACCAGGACGATGGTGAGCGGATCGCCGACCTTGCGCGCGCGCCAGCCCTCGTACAGCGCGGCATAGCCGTCGCCCGCCTGAAAGATCGCGCCATTGGCGGGTGCTGCCACCGGCGCCGCCAGCGGCGCGCGCGTGACGCTGAAATCCTCCGGCGGCGCCTTCTTTCCGAAGATGCCGGCATGCGCCTCGGTCGGCGACAGCGCCGCGATGACAAGCAGGCCCGATGCCGCGGCGAGCGCGATTTCGACCCAATGGGTACCGAAGCGGAAAGGCGTGGGAGCGCGGGATGCCATGATATGCGTACCGATCAGACGTTCTGGTTGACGTATTTGAGCATGTCGTCGGTCGCCGAGATCATCTTCGAGTTGACCTCATAGGCGCGCTGGGTCTCGATCATGTCGACCAGCTCCTCGACGACGTTGACGTTGGACGCTTCCAGCGTGCCCTGGCGAACGTTGCCGCGGCCGTCCTGCCCGGGGATGCCCATGTTGGGCGCCCCCGACGAGGCGGTCTCGCGCAGATAGTTGTCGCCCGTGGACTGGAGGCCGGTCGGATTGGGAAAGCTCGCGACCTGGATCTGCCCGAGGTTGCTGCCGGTCGTCTGGCCGGGCAGCTGCGCGGTGACGGTGCCGTCGGTGCCGATCGTGATCCCCGTGGCGTTGGGCGGGATCGTGATGCCGGGCTGGACCTGATAGCCTTCGGACGTGACCAGCAGGCCTTCCGGGCTGCGCGAGAAATTGCCCGCACGCGTGTAGCCGAGCTGCCCGCCGGGCATCTGGATCTGGAAATAACCGTCGCCGTCGAGCGCGAGGTCGAGGCTGTTGCCGGTCTGTTGCAGCGATCCCTGCGTATCGATCCGCGCCGTGCCCTGGATCCGCACGCCGGTGCCGAGATTGAGGCCGGTGGCATATTTGGTGTCGGCGGTCGACTGGGCGCCCGGCGCGGTGATCGTCTGATAGGCGAGCGTCTCGAACGCCGCGCGATCCTTCTTGAATCCCGTCGTCGAGACGTTGGCGAGATTGTTCGAGATGACGCGCATGCGCGTGTCCTGGGCGTCGAGCCCGGTACGCGCGATATGCATGGCTGCGGATGACATGCTCTTTTATCCCTTAGCTCGGCAGACGCATCACGGAGGTGCTGCTCTCGTCCATGTCCTTGGCCGATTTCATGATGTTGGCCTGAACCTCGTAGCTGCGCTGGTTCTCGATCATGTCGACCAGCGCCTGCGTCATGTTGACGTTGGAGCCTTCCAGCGCCCCGCCCTGCACTCTGGCGTCGAGGTTGGCGGGAAGCGTGCCGCCACCGCGCACGCGCAACAGGTTGTCGAGGCCCTTGACGGTGTCGGCGCCCTTGGTGCTGACCAGCTTCAGCCGGTCGAGCACCTGCGGGTTCTTCGGATCGCCGCCCTGCGGCACGATCGTGATCGTGCCGTCGCCGGCGATCGTCAGGCTGTCGTGCGGCGGCACGGTGATCGGGCCGCTCTGCCCCTGGACGATATAGCCGTCGCCCGTCTGGAGCACGCCCGAGGGCGCGACTTCCAGATCGCCGCGGCGGGTATAGGCCTCGCTGCCGTCCGCCGCCTGCACCGCGAGCCAGTCGCTGTTGCCGGAGACCGCGACGTCGAGCGGACGGCCGGTCGACTGGATCGCGCCGGGGGTGCGATCCGCGTCGGTGACCTCCTCGCTGGTCGGCATGCGCGCCTCCAGCGTCGAACCGCCGCCCTTGAGCAGGATGCGGTCGAAGACGACGCGGTCGGCGCGAAAGCCGGTCGTGGACGCGTTCGCCATGTTGTTGGCGATGGCCGCCTGCGCCGCCATGTGCGCCTTGAGGCCCGTCGCCGCCGTATAGACCAGCTTGTCCATCTAGATGCCCTTCGCGCCGCCGCCGTCGATCAGCTGCGGATGTTGAAGATGGTCTGCGAGACCTGGCTGGCGGTATCGAGCGCCTTGGCGTTCGCCTGGAAGTTGCGCTGCGCCGCGATCAGGTTGACCAGCTCTTCGGTGATGTCGACGTTCGACCCCTCGATCGTCCCCGACATCAGCGAACCGAAGCCGTCGGCGCTCGCCGAACCCAGCTTCGCCGCGCCCGACACGCCCGTCGCCGCCCAATAGCTGTTGCCGATCTGGCGAAGACCGGTCGGCGTCGAGAAGCTCGACAGCGCGACCTTGCCCAGCGGCACGATGTCGCCGTTCGAGAAGCTGGCCTGGATCAGGCCGGCGTCGGTAACGGTGACGCCGGACAGCTGGCCGACGGGAACGCCGTCCTGCGTCTTCGAATTGACCGAGAAGGCCGAAGGCAGCTGCGTCGAATTGGCGAGGTTGAGCGTGACGCTCTGCGCCGCCGCGCCCGAGGTGGGGACGAACTGGTCGTAGGAAATCGACTTGGCGTTGGCATCGCCGTTGACCGAAGCGAGCGCGCCCTTGCTGTCGAAGGTCAGCGTGACGGGCGCGGGCTTGCCGTTCGCGTCCATCTGGTTGTTCACCGACAGCTGCTGGTCGCCGACGAAGCTGTACACCGACCAGGTGCCCAGCGTCGGCGGGGTGGCCGCCGCATTCGCATCCGCCGTGCGGATGTAATAGCTGGTCATCGTCTGCGGGTTGCCGTTGGCATCGTAGATGCGCGTCGCGACCGAGTTGTTATAGGTCGTCGGGTCGGTGCGGACGAACGGCTTCTGCGCCGTCGGCGTCTTCACCGTCGAGGTGGCGGACAGCTGCACCGCGGTCGAGACGTTGGCCGTGCCCTTCGGCGTGCCGCTGGTCTGCTGGATCTGCAGCTGCGTCAGGCCCGACTGGCTGGTCGAGGTGACGTTGCCGTCGCTGTCGACCGGATAGACCAGCAGGTAGGATCCCTGCGCGTCGACGACGTTGTTGTTCGAATCGACCGAGAAGCTGCCGTTGCGGGTATAGGCGAGTGCGTCGCTGACGCCGGTCGTGCGCAGCGTGAAGAAGCCTTCGCCGACCAAGGCCAGGTCGAGCGCGTTCGACGTGGTGGTGAGGTTGCCTTCCTTGAACTGCTGCGCCGAACCCTTCACGACGACGCCCGAGCCGACCATCTTGCGCGGATCCGTGGAGACGCTGGACGCGATGATGTCGGCGAATTCGGTGCGGCTCTTCTTGAAGCCGGTCGTCGAGACGTTCGCGAGATTGTGCGAAATGGTGGCCATGTCGGTCTGCGACGCCTGGAGGCCGGACAGCGAGGTATAGAAGGACATCGGAAGCTACTCCTGAGAAAGACGGGGAAAGGGGTGCGAAGAGGGATCAGGTGGCGGAGCGGACGTCGGCGGGCTTGACGTTGCCGACGCCCACGACCTTCAGCGTCGGCGTGCCGCTCGACGGCAGCGATACCGACTGGACCGGGGCCCAGACGAGGCTTCGGCTGGAGATGTCCGTGTTGGCGTTGGCGGCGGCGACGCTGACCGTGAACGGGCCGTTGGTGACGGCGTTGCCGTCCTCGTCCTTGCCGTCCCAGCTCCACTCGGCGCTGCCCGCCTTGGTCGCGCCGAGCTGCAGCTGACGGACGGTGCCGCCGTTCGCATCGGCGATCGAGACGGTAACCTGGGTCGCATCCTTGTCGAGTTCGACCGCACCGTCGAGCGAACCGTCGGAGCGCGGATAGGCCGTGGTGCCCGGCACGAGCACGGTCTTGCCCACGTAGCTCATCGCGTCGGCGGCGCTCGATCCCCCCAGCTTGGTGGCGATGCCGCTCAACGTCGAGTTCATCTGGCTGATGCCGGCGACCGACGAGAATTGCGCCATCTGGGCGACCATCTGCGTATTGTCGACCGGGTTGAACGGATCCTGGTTCTTCAGCTGCGCGGTCATCAGCGCGAGGAAGTCGGACTGGTCGAGCGTCGTCTTGGTCCCCGTGGAAGAGACTTTGGGCGCAGTCTGCGACGCGGTGGTGGCGATGCCCATCGCGGCATAGTTCGGCTGCGTACTCGACGTCGTATTGGTGATATCTGCCATGATCAGCGGCCCAGCTTGAGGGTATCGATGGTGAGCTGCTTCGCAGTGTTCATCACCTCGACGTTGTTCTGGTACGAGCGCGCGGTCTCCATCATGTCGACCAGCTCGCGGCTTTCATCGACGGCGGCCTCGTAGATATTGCCGTCCTTGTCGGCCAAGGGATTGGCTGGGTCGTACCGCTTGGTCGGCGCTTCGCCGGCCGTCACGATCTTCTCGACGTCGACGGTCGCGAGCCCGCTCGCCGCGTCGAAGCTGGTGCGGAACACCGGCTTCATCGTCTTGTAGGCGGCGTCCGCGGAACCGGCGATGCCGCCGGCATTGGCGAGGTTCGACGCGGTCGTGTTCATGCGCAAAAGCTGCGCGCTCATCGCGCGCCCGGCGACCTGGAACACCGACATGGGATTGTCCGCCATGCCTTATTCTCCCTTCAGCGCGCGGGTGATCTGGCTGATGCGGCCGTTCAGGAACGACAGCGTCGTCTGGTACTGGACCGCATTCTCGGCGAAGGCGGTCTGCTCCTGATTGAGTTCGACCGTGTTGCCGTCCATCGAGGTCTGCAGCGGGACGCGATATTTGGTCGCCGCCGTGATGCCCTGGGCGCCGGCGTCGTTCTCGACCGACGCGAGCGCCGACTGGAAATCGATGTCGCGCGCCTTGAAGCCGGGGGTCGAGGCATTGGCGATGTTCGACGCGAGCACGCCCATGCGCTGCGAGCGCACCTCGAGGGCGGCCCCGTGAATTCCGAACAAGCTGTCTGCGGCCATTGGCCTCTTGCCTCCCGCGCCCCATTGCGCTGCCGCCATGCCAAGCAACAGGCGTGCCAATTTCGATCGGACGAGGCGCGAAGCCGCGCAAAATTGGAAAAGGCAGTGGATATGCCGGGCGTCGGCAAATGAAGCGGCAAGCCCTTGCCGGTCGGCGGCAAGTCTTGCCGGGTCGCGGCAAGCGCCCTCGCCGCCGCCGCCGCGGTCACGCGGTTTCCACGGCACCCGCGTGAACTGGCCCGGCCCTTGCATCACGGCGGGATCATGACGATCGCCCAGTTCCTCGATCCGACCGCTTTCGCCATCGTCGGCGGCGGCACGCTGCTCGCGACGATGCTGCGCGCGCCGGGGCGCGACCTGATCCGCGCGCTGAGCGCGCTGCGCGTGCTGGCGCGACGTCCGTTCCGTGCGGACCCCCTGCTCGATCAGATCGCGGCGCAGGATCGGATCGCCCGGCGGCACGGCGTGATGGCGCTGGACCGTTCGGTGATCAAGGACGTGGATGTCGCCGTCGCAATCGCGGCCATCGTCGACGGGGCGATCCCGCGCGATGTCGAGGCGCGGTTGCGGCAGGCACGCGCCGCGCGGATCGAGCGCCACAGTGCCGCCGCCGATGTCTGGTCCGGTGCCGCCGAGGCCGCGCCCGCCATGGGCATGGTCGGCACGCTGATCGGCCTTGCCGCGATGTTCGCGCACCTGTCCGATCCGCATGCGATCGGCGCAGCGATGGGAATCGCGCTGCTGGCGACGCTGTACGGCGCGCTGCTCGCCAATCTGGTGCTGATGCCGATATGCCACCGGTTGCGTGTGGCGGGACGGGTCGAGGCATCCGAGCGGGCGCGCCTCGAGCCGCCGCTCATGGCCCTCGCGCTGCGCGAGACGCCCCGCCACCATATGCAGAGCGCGGCATGATCGATCCCGCCGCCCCGACCTGGCCCGAGCCAGCGCCGGCCAAGCCGTTGTGGCTGGTGACGCTGGCCGACCTGGCGCTGCTGCTCGTCGGTTTCTTCGTGCTGCTGCAGGCCAGCGATCACCCGCGCGTGGTCGCCGAGGCGCTGCGCGCGCAGTTCGGCGGCGAACGTGCCGCACCGGCGCCGGTGATGGCGTCCGGCATGCTCGACTTCGCCCCCGGCGCGGCGACGCTGCCAGAGGATCCGGCGGCGCTCGTCGCCTGGGCACGCGAGGCGACGCGCGATCCGCGGATCGCGCTGACCGTGACGGGTTCGGTCGACGGCAGCCGCGCCGATGTCGATCCCTCGACCGGCAGCGGCGCGATCCTCGCGGCCGATCGTGCCCGGGCCCTCGCCGCCGTGCTGGCGCCGGTGTCGCCGCGCATCACCATCACATCTTCCACCACACCCGGCCGTCGTGCGGCCATCGTCACGCTCGCCTTCGCCGGCGAGCGCAAGGAAATGCCATGATCGCCTTGTTTCTGCTCGCCGGCGCCGCCATCGGCGCGTTCCAGGATACCAGCGGCCTTGATCGCGCGGTCGCGGCGTTCACCAGCCGGCCAATCGGCGCCGAGGGCGGGGCCCGTACCGCGATCGATTCCCGCCTGCGCCTCGCCGCCTGCCCGACCGTGTCGCTGTCGTGGCGCACGGACGCGCATGACGCGGTGGTGGTGTCGTGCGCCGGACCCGACTGGCGAATCTTCGTGCCCGTCATCCGTCCCGCCGACGCACCGCCGCCGACAACGCGCGCCGCGGTGCTGCCGACGGCAAAGGCGGAGCCCGTCATCCGCCGCGGCGATCCGGTGGTGATCGAGGCGGGGTCGCCCGGCTTCTCGATCAGCCGTGAAGGCGTCGCCATCGGCGATGCCGCGCCGGGCGCCCGGTTCATGGTTCGCGTCGACGATGCGAAGACGCCGGTCCAGGCGATCGCCATCGCCGGCGGCCGCGCCACCCTGCCCGGCTGGGACGAATGACCGGGCCGCTGCGCCCCGGCCACAAATATCTGCTAAACTCCCGTCGCGATCGGCCGTTTATCCCCTTGTCGGAAACCTCGGACAGGTGCGGACATGGTGGAATCAATCGGCTCATCGCCGCTGAACGGAAGTGGAAACGTCTCGCGCGTCACCGCGCCTTCGGCCGTGCCGTCGCCCCAGGCCGTGGCCGCGCAGCCCAGCCCGACCCAGGCCAATCCGGCACTGCTCGCGGCGAGCGCGGGCGCGCAGCTGAGCGGTCTTGCCAAGGCCCTCGCCTCCGAGGCGCCGATCGACTCCGACCGGGTCCAGGAGATCCGCAAGGCGATCCAGAACGGCTCCTTCCCCATCCTGCCGGCGACCATCGCCGACCGGCTCATCGCCCTCAAGCTGAACTGGGACGGCAATGAAAAGGCGTGAGGCCCTGATCCGCGTCATCGACGCGCTGCATGCCGAGATCGACGCGCTGAAGAGCAACGACGTCGGCGCGCTCGAGCGTGCCACCGCCGAAAAGCTGGCGGGGATCGAGGAAATCGCCGCACTGGGTACCGGCCCCGCCGGCCCCGAAATCCGCGAGCTGGCGGAAGAGGCGAACCGTCTCAACGAGACGTGCCGCATCTACGTCAACCTGATGGCGGCAAATGTTCGCCGCCGCCTGCAAATCCTGTCCGGCGACGCCGGCAGCGGCGGCCGCAACCGGGTGTTCCAGGCCTACGCCTGAGCCCCCCTGCCCCCGTCCCCCGACGCAGATCGGCGGGCGACAGGCGCGACGGGAAAAGCGTTAACCCAATTTGGCACGGCTCTTGCTGGAACATCACTCGATAACAGGGGTGTGTTCCGACGCAATGACCGTCAATCCGATTTCTGCCGGACGAGTCCAATCGGCGATCGCGCTTGCGAGCAGCAAGACGGGCGTCGATTTCGACTATCTGCTCGGCCAGGCCAAGATCGAAAGCGGGCTGAATGCCGGCGCGCGCGCGGGCACCTCGTCCGCCAGCGGCCTGTATCAGTTCGTCGAGCAGAGCTGGCTGGCGGTGATGAAGAAGCACGGCGGCGAGCACGGCATGGCATGGGCGGCGAACAGCATCGGCCAGACCGCGGGCGGCCGCTACACCGTTTCCGACAGCGCGACGCGCCAGGCGATCCTCGCGCTGCGCAACGACCCCACCGCCGCCTCGCTGATGGCGGCGGAACATGCATCGGACAACAAGAGCGAACTGGAAGGTACGCTGGGCCGCAGCGCCAATGGCACCGACCTGTACATGGCGCATTTCCTGGGGATCGGCGGCGCGAAGAAATTCCTGTCGGCCATGGCGGCCAGCCCCGGCGCCTCTGCCGCCGCCTTGTTTCCGGCCGCCGCGAACAGCAATCGCAGCATCTTCTACGCCTCGAACGGCCAGCCCCGTTCGCTGTCCGCGATCTACCAGCGGTTCACCGACAAGCTGAACGCGGCGAGCGACAGCGTCAGCGAGACGCGCGCCGCCAACCTGGCCTTTGCCGCGCAGTCGCTGAAGATGGATGGCGACGCCACCGTCGTCACCGGGGGCAACGAAAGCGCGACCGACGCGCTCGACTGGGCGAAGCAGGCAATGGCCCGCTTCGGCGCGGGCAACACCGCCGACGCGGCGCAGAGCCTGCTGCGTCCGACGCCGAACACCGCGCGGCTCGCCTATATGATGCTCGCGAGCCTGGGGAACTGACGGCATGAACAAGCTTCTCGCCGGCGGCCGCGGCGCCGCGCTGCCCCTCGCCATCCTGCTGCTCGTGCTGGTGATGGTCGTCCCCATCCCCAAGCAGCTGCTCGACGTCTTCTTCGTCGCCAACATCGCGATCAGCCTTGCCGTGCTGATGGTATCGCTCAACGCGCAGAAGCCGCTCGACTTCAGCGCCTTTCCGACCGTGCTGCTGTTCGCGACGCTGTTCCGCCTCGGCCTCAACGTCGCCTCGACCCGCATCGTGCTGGTCCATGGGCACGAGGGCGAGAGCGCGGCGGGCCATGTCATCGAGGCGTTCGGCACCTTCCTGATCGGCGGCGACTATGTCGTCGGCATCTTCGTCTTCGCGATCCTGATGATCATCAACCTGATCGTCGTGACCAAGGGCGCGGGCCGCGTATCGGAAGTCTCCGCGCGATTCACCCTCGACGCGCTGCCCGGCAAGCAGATGGCGATCGACGCCGACCTCAACGCCGGCCTGATCACGCCCGACCAGGCGAAGGCGCGCCGCGTCGAGGTCGCCACCGAGGCGGATTTCTACGGCTCGATGGACGGTTCGTCCAAGTTCGTGAAGGGCGACGCCGTCGCCGCGATGCTCATCCTTGCCGCCAATATCATCGGCGGCCTGATCCTCGGCCCGGTCAGCCACGGCATGGGGCTGGCCGATGCGGCGAAGACCTATATCCTGCTCGCGATCGGCGACGCGCTCGTCGCGCAGCTGCCGGCGCTGATGCTCTCCATCGCCGCCGCCGCGATCGTGACGCGCGTCAATTCGGAGCACGATCTCGCCGGCCAGATCGGCAGCCAGTTCGGCTCGTCGCGGACGTGGATCCCCGTCGCGGTCATCCTGGCGCTCCTCGGCATCCTTCCCGGCATGCCGCATATCGTCATCCTCGGCGCGGCGGCGATCGCCGGCTTCACCGCCTGGAAGCTCCGCCAGATCGAGAAACGGCCGAAGCCGATCCCGGTCGAGGCGCCCGCCGAACCCGTCGATCCGTCGAAGATCGGCTGGGACGAGGTCACCGACGGCATGCAGGTCAACCTCGACATCGGCTATGGCCTGGTGCCGCTGGTCGACGAGCGCCGCGGCGCGCCGCTGATGGGCCGCATCACCGGCGTGCGCCGCCAGCTGTCGAAGGACCTCGGCTTCGTCGTGCCGCAATGCCGGGTACGCGACGACATCAACCTCGCGCCCTTCACCTATCGCATCCTGGTCAACGGCGTCGTCGTCGGCGAAGACCAGGTGAGCCCGGACGAGATGCTCGCGCTCGACACGGGCCAGGCCTATGGCCAGCTCGACGGCAAGAAGGCGAAGGATCCGACCTTCGGTCTCGACGCGACGTGGATCCCGGCGGGCGACGCCGATGCGGCAACGGGCGCGGGCTATCTGGTGGTCGATGCGGGCACAGTGATGGCGACGCATCTCAACCATCTGCTCGGCCAGAACGCGTCCGACCTCCTCGGTCCCGACGAGGTGCAGTCGCTGCTCGACGGACTGAAGGAGCGCGCGGCACAGCTAGTCGCGTCGCTGACACCCAACCCGCTGCCGCTCACCACGCTGACGCAGGTGCTGAAGGGCCTGCTCGCGGAGAACATCCCGCTCAAGGAATTCCGCCGGATCGCGCAGGCGATCTCCGTCGCCGCGACGCGAGCCGCCGACGCGGAGGACATCATCGAGCTGATCCGGCCCGAACTCGGACCGCTGATCATCCAGAAACTGTGCGGGGTGCGCGAACCGTTGCGTGTGATGACGCTGGAAGGGCAGCTGGAAGGGCTGCTCGGCCAGGCTGCGCGCGCGGATCAATCGCGCCGCCACGTCATCGAACCCGATCTCGGTCGTCGCATCGTCGATGCGCTGCAGCAGGCGGCGCAGCCGCTGATCGCCGAGGCCAAGCCGTTCGCCCTCGTCGTCCAGCCCGCGATCCGCCTCGCGATCCGCAAGCTGGTGCGCACCGTGCTGCCCGACACGCCGGTGCTGTCGTTCTTCGAAGTTCCGGAGGAAAAAGCCGTGGAAGTCGTCGCCGTGATCGGTGCTCCCCAGCAACAGGCGCTGGCGGCATGAGCATGGAACCGATGAGCCAGTCGTTCCGCGACGCACAGCCCGCGCCCGCGGGCAGCATTCCCGCGGTGCCCGGCCCGATGCCGGCAGGACTTGCCCCGCCGCTGACCTATTCGCCGCGCCGGCGACCGGAAGCGGAGAAGGAGGCGCTGATCCGCCAGTATCTGCCGCTGGTCCGCCGGATCGCCTGGCATGTGCACGGGTCGATGAGCACGATCGTCGATGTCGAGGATCTGGTACAGATCGGCCTGGTCGCGCTGGTCGAGGCGATCGGTCAGGCGGCCGAGCAGGGCGGGCAGTTCCGCGCCTATCTGCAGACCCGGTTGCGCGGCGCGATGATCGACGAATTGCGTAGGCAGGCGACCGCGACGCGTGGCGCGATGCGCCGGCGGCGCCAGTATCAGGAGGCGGTTGCCGCGCTGACGCAGGCCACCGGGCAGCCGCCGTCCGAGGCCGCGGTCGCAGCACAGCTCGGCATCTCGGTCGAACGGTTGCGCGCCGATTACGCGACGGCGGACACGTTACGCCTCGAGTCGATCGACGACGTCTATCAGGATGATCTGCCCTGGTTCGCCGACGATTCGCCCGACGCCTTCGCGCAGCTGGCGGAGAGCGACCTGCGCGATGCGCTGATCGCCGCGATCGCCGCGCTGCCCGAGCGCGAGGCGATGGTCATCCAGCTCTATTATGTCGAGGAACTCAACCTCGAGGAAATCGGGCAGGTGCTGGGCGTCGGATCGGCACGCGTCTGCCAGATCAAGGCGGCGGCCCATGCCAAGCTGAAGAAGGCGCTCGCCCGCAAGGTGTAGGGTCCGGCAAGGCGGCCTGGCGGAGGCCGGCCGCCCCCTGGCGCGATCAATAGCCGACGGTGAAGCGCGCGCGCACGTGCGCCGGGCGCTCGATCTCATCGGCCATGGCGATCGCGAAATCGGCGAAACTGATGCTGCTGCCGCCGGCGTGGCTCAGCAACGTGTCGCGTCCCAGCCGGAACACGCCGGTGCGCGGGCCCTCGAAGAACAGCGCCGATGGCGACAGGAACGTCCAGTCGAGATCGTCTGTTGCGCGGAGCGCGTCCAGGAAAGCGGCGCCGCTTTCCGATTCGGCCCGATACTCCGACGGGAAATCCGGAGAATCGAGCAGACGCACGCCCGGCGCGACCTCGAGGCTGCCGGCGCCGCCGACGACGAGGTAGCGCTTGACGCCGGAAGCGCGCACCGCGTCGATCAACGTCGCGGCCGGTAGGGCGACGAACAGCACCGCACTGACAACGGCATCATGGCCGGCGAGGCGGGCCGCAAGCGCCGCGGAATCGGCCGCGTCGACCGCGACCGGCGTGACGCCCTCGATACCGTCAAGCGGCTCCGGCTTGCGTGCGAGCGCCGTGACCCGGTGGCCGCGCCGCGCGAGCTCCCGAACGATTTCCGATCCAGCGCGTCCGGTAGCGCCGACGACAGCGATATTCATGGTCGAACATCCCAAGGTGGTTTCCAATGGAAACCAGGTAGCGATGAAGCTATGCGGTGAAAAGAAGGCACCGCCGATCCACCAGGTGACGCTTAGGAAACCCGTCATGTCCGCCGCATCCGGGCCGATCGCGCCCCCAGCTCCAGCCCCCGCTTCCGGCTTCGCCCTTGCCACGCCGCCACAGGCGCATCCGCGCGCGGCGGCCGCCGCCCCGCCCGATCCCGCCGCGCCGCGAGCCGGGACGGTCGCGACCATGCCGTCCGGCGATGCTCGCGATCCGCACTGTCCGACCCGGCAGGTGCTCGATCGCATCGGTGACAAATGGGCGGTGCTGATCCTGCTGCACCTTGCCGACGGCCCACGCCGGTTCAACGCGCTGCGCCACACGATCGGCGGCATTTCGCAGAAGATGCTGTCGCAGGTGCTCAAGAGCCTGGAGCGCGACGGGCTGGTCGCGCGCACCGTCTATCCGACGACGCCCGTCGCGGTGGACTATGCGCTGACCGGCCTGGGCGAGGGCCTGATCGACAGGCTGCGCCCGGTCATCGGCTGGGCCGAGGCCAATGTCGGCGCGATCATGGCAGCGCGCGCCGCTTTCGGCGCAGAGGGTGTGCCGCCCCCCGCCTGACGCGCGAAAACCCCGGTGGCGAACCACCGGGGTTTCCTTGCCCGCTCTCCTTGGGGGAAGAGCCGGTCCGTCGGCGCCGGAACCCTTGGGGGGCGGTGCCGGCGCCGCGCCGGATTACTGGAGCAGCTTGAGCACGCCCTGCTGCGACTGGTTGGCCTGCGCCAGCATCGCGGTCGACGCCTGGCTGAGGATCTGTGCCTTGGCGAGCGCGGTCGTCTCGGTCGAGAAATCCGCGTCTTCGATGCGGCTCTTCGCATCCGTCAGGTTGGTCGCGTTGGTGGTCAGGTTGTTGACGACCGACTGCAGACGGTTCTGCGAGGCGCCGAGGCTGGCACGGGCGGTGCTGACGGTGGTCAGCGCCGAGTCGATCGTGGCGAGCGACGAATTGGTCGCGGTCGTCAGATCGACCGAGGTCGCCGCGGTGATCGTCGTGTCGGTCGTCAGCTTGGTGATCGACAGGTCGACCGCGTCGGTGCTGTTCGCGCCCGCCTGGATGCGGAAGGTGCTGGCAGTCGGCGTCGGCGTCGGGGTCGGGGTCGGGGTCGGGGTCGGCGTCGGCGTCGGCGTGGGAGCCGGGGTCGGAGCGGTCACCGAACCATCGAACAGCTTGTTGCCGTTGAACTGCGTGTTGGCGAGCGTCGACGTGATCTGCGTCTGGAGCGCGGACGCTTCCTGCTGCAGGTTCGCCTTGTCGCTGGCGCTGTAGGTGCCGCTGGTCGCCTGCACCGCCAGTTCGCGGATGCGCTGCAGCATGTTGCTGACTTCGCCCAGCGCGCCTTCCGCCGTCTGCGCCAGGCTGATGCCGTCGTTGGCGTTGCGGATGCCCTGGTTCATGCCGCGGATCTGGGCCGACATGGTGTTGCTGATCGCGACGCCGGCCGCGTCGTCCTTGGCGGAGTTGATGCGCTTGCCGGTCGACAGGCGCTCCATCGAGGTCTGCAGCGCGCTGCTGGCCGTGGCGTTGGCGTTGGTCGCACGCAGCGACGCGATATTCGTGCCGATGACAGTCATGTGAGGTCTCCTTTGCTACGGCCTTCCCGCCGCCCCCTTCAGCGGAGGGCCGAGCCGTCAAAGGGGATAACGGCCGTGCAAATCGGGGTTTTAGGAGAAAAATCGCGGCATCGTCCTGCCGCCGGCATCGTCATCGCCCCCCATAGAAAGACCACGCGCGCGCGCGCATCGCGCCGCCGGCACGCGCGCCCGGAAATATTTTGCCGGGCCGGCTGCCGCTTTAACGGGGCATTTACCACTACTGCCGCATCTAGGCTGCATCCTTGGGGGATAGCCATGCGTTCGATTTTTCCTTCCGCCGCCGTGTCGGGGCGCCGTTACGCACTCGTGTCGAGCCTGCGGGCACAGGGTTTCACGATCGGCAGCACCGATTCGGCCCGTCCGGCGGCGTCGGACATGTTCCTGATCGCCGACGGCGAGGTGCCGCCGGCGCCGGCGCGGACGGTCGTGCTGGGCGAGGACGGGCAATATGTCGTTCCCTCGACCGACGGCAATCCGGCGCGAATCGCCTTCGGGCCGAACGACACCGCGGTCGGCAACGGCTTCGTCCGCGCGCTGCTCGCCGGGCCCGACACCCCCACGGCCGCCGATCCCGAAAGCCTGGCGCTGCTGGCGCTGGCCGAACGCGTCGCCCAGGCCGACATCACGGTGCTGATCAACGGACCGACCGGCACCGGCAAGGAAGTGCTGGCGCGCGCGATCCACAACAAATCCCCCCGCCGCAACGGCCCGTTCGTCGCGATCAACTGCGCGGCCTTGCCCGAGACGATGCTGGAAGCGCTGCTGTTCGGCCATCAGAAGGGCGCGTTCACCGGCGCGTCGAGCGGCGGCGAAGGCTTCTTCCGCGCGGCCGACGGCGGCACCATCCTGCTCGACGAGATCGCCGAAATGCCGCTCCAGCTGCAGGCCAAGCTGCTGCGCGTGCTGCAGGAGCGCGAGGTCGTGCCGATCGGCGCCAGCCAGCCGGAGGCGGTCGACGTGCGGGTCATCGCCTGCGCGAACCGCGACCTGCAGGGCGAAGTGGCCGCCGGCCGCTTCCGTGCCGACCTCTACTACCGCCTCTCGGTCTTTCCGCTCGCCACCAAGCCGCTCGCCGAACGGCAGCAGGACATTCCCGCGCTCGTCGCGACGATGATCCTGCGCCACGCCGGCACGCGCCAGATCGTGCCCTGGCCGACGCGCGAGGCGATCGAGACGCTGGTCAACCACGAATGGCCGGGCAACGTCCGCGAGCTCGAGAATGTCATCCAGCGCGCGCTGCTGTTCGCCGGCGGCGACACGATCGACGCCAGCCACATCGTCTTCGACCGCCCGATCAGCTTCACCTTCCACCAGACGCAGCCCGCGCAGGTCGTGCAGCTGCGCCCGCCTGTCGCGGCCGCTCCGGCCGAAGCCGCGACGCACGGCGCGGTCACGCTGGGCAACGTCGTTCAGATGAGCGAATTCCAGGCGATCCGCGAAACGCTCGCCGCCTGCGGCGGCAGCCGGATCGAGACGGCGCGCCGCCTCGGCATCTCCGAGCGCACCCTGCGCTACCGCCTCGCCAAGGCGCGCGAGCAGGGCGAGGATCTCGCCCGCCCCGCTAGCGTCGCGGTGTCCGCATGAGCGGCGTGTCCGGCGTCGGCGGCGCGATGGGCGTCGACCGGGTGATGGCGCTGCGCGCGCAGATCCTCGAACGCAATCAGGCGCTCGCCCGCGCCGGTTCGGGCGCCGGTGTCGACGGCGCGCAGGCGACCGGCGGCGCGGCCAAGCCGGCCAGCTTCGCCGACTCGCTGCAGGACGCGCTGAAAAGCGTCAACGAGGGCCAGAACAAGGCCAATGCGCTGTCCGAAAGCTACGAGCGCGGCGAGACCGTCGACATCGCGAAGGTGATGCTCGCCCGTCAGCAGGCATCCGTCGGCTTCGAGGCGACGCTGCAGGTCCGTAACAAATTGCTGTCCGCCTACAAGGACATCATGAGCATGCCGGTGTAACGCGCGATGAGCACTGCCCTCACCACCACCACGCCATCGGCGAACGCTCTGCCCGAGAAGTTCGCCAACCCCTTCCTCCAGATCAAGGGCGTGCTGGCACAGCCCGCGGTGCGCCGCAGTCTGCCGATGGCGATGCTCGTCGGCCTGATCGCCGCGGCCGCGCTCGCCTGGATGACGCTGTCGACGCCGACGCAGAAGACGCTGTTCACCAATCTGACCGATGCCGACAAGCAGGCGGTCACCAGCGCGCTCACCCAGGCGGGGATCAACAGCCGGATAGACGACGGCACGGGTGCGCTGACGGTCGACGAGGACAAGTATAGCAAGGCGCGGATGCTGCTCGCCGGCCAGGGCCTGCCAAAGGCGGCGCCGGGCGGCTATGCGATCCTCGACCAGCTGCCGATGGGCGTGAGCCGCGCGGTCGAAGGCGAACGCCTGCGCCAGGCGCGCGAGACCGAGATCGCCCGCTCGATCGAGGAGATCGACGCGGTCGCCGAGGCACGCGTCCACCTCGCCATGCCGGAATCGTCGGTGTTCGTCCGCGACAACGCCAGCCCGTCCGCCTCCGTCATCATCAAGCTGCAGGGCGGCCGCGCGCTCAGCGACGCGCAGGTCCAGTCGATCATCAACCTCGTCGCCTCTTCGGTGCCGGGGATGAAGCCGGAAAGCGTTTCCGTGGTCGACCAGATGGGCGCGCTGCTGTCCAAGCCCGGCGGAGCCGGGGCGACCAGCGACAGCGACAAGCGGCTCGAGGTGCAGCGCCAGACGGAATCCAAGGTCCGCCAGCAGCTGACGCAGCTGCTCACGCCGCTCGTCGGCGTGGGCAATTTCACCGCGGAGGTGCAGGCCGACATCAACCTGGACGAGACCCAGGCGACGCGCGAAAGCTACGACAAGCAGGGCGCGCTGCGGGCCGAGACCGGCAACTGGACCGGCAATCAGGCGCCCTCGCCGGCGACGCCAGGCGGCATTCCCGGCGCGCTCAGCAACACGCCGCCGCCGGCCAGCCAGCTGTCGACGCCGCAGCCCGCGAACGGCGCGAGCGGCCAGCCCGCGACACCGGATCCGGCGCCGACCCCCGGCGGCCCAGCGCCCAATCCGAACAAGCAGACCGACAGTTTTCAGCGCGCCTATGACCTCGGCAAGGAAGTGTCCGTGACGCGCAACGCTCCGGGGACGGTCAAGCGCCTGTCGGTCGCCGTGCTGCTCCGCGATCCGGCCACCGGCAAGCGCAGCGCGATGGAGATCGGCCAGATCACCGATCTCGTGAAGAGCGCGGTGGGCTATGATCAGGGTCGGCAGGATCAGGTGACCGTGATCAGCCGCAAGTTCGCCGACCCGGGCGACGTCGCGACATCCAAATGGTACGACAATGCCTGGCTGCCGGTGCTGGCGCGCAACGCGACCGCGATCGTCATCGCCCTGCTCGTCCTGCTGCTCGGCGTGCGTCCGCTTGCCAAGGGCCTGATGAAGAAGCGCGAGGAAGCCACGCCGGGCGCGCTGCCGATGGGTGCGGCGGATGGTGACACGGCCGCGGCGCTCGCCGCGGAGGGGATCACCGTGCATCACCCCGTCGGGCTTGAGCGGCTCGCGGAAAGCCAGAACATCGACGACCGGATCGGCGCGGTGCGCGGCTTCACGCGTGACAATCCCGCCCGCGCCGCCCTCGCGTTGCGCGACATGATGAAGGCGGATGCGAAATGAGCGACGTCGCAACCGCCCCGCGCAACTTCACCGGCGTCGAACGCGCCGCCGTGCTGATGATGCTCGTCGACGAGGAGGAAGCCGCGGCCATGCTCCAGAAGCTCGATCCCGAAGAGGTCCGCGAGCTGGGCGCCGCGATGCTCAACGTCGCCGACGTTTCCGAGGAAGAGATGGCGAACGTCCTCGACGACTTTACCGGCAAGGCGCGCGATCGCACCGGCATCTCGTTCGATCCCCGCCCCAAGGTGGAGGCGGTGATGACGCGCGCGCTCGGCGACGAGAAGGCAGGCAGCATCCTTGCCCGGATCACGCCGCCCGACGCGGCCTGCGGCCTGGAGATTCTGAGCTGGCTCGATGCCCCGGAGATCGCGGCGATGATCGAGAAGGAGCATCCCCAGATCGCCGCGGTGGTGATCGCCAACCTTGATCCGGCGGTCGGCGGCAAGGTGCTGGAACAATTGCCCGAAGGATCGCAGCCCGACATCCTGCACCGCATCGCCAAGCTCGGCCCGGTCAACCCGGACGCGATCGACACGCTGAAGACGCTACTCGCCAACCGGCGCGGCGGCGGCGGAGCCGGACTGACGCTGGGCGGCACGCGCGAGGCCGCGAAGATCCTGCAGGGCGCGCGCAAGGCCACCGAGCAGCGCGTCATGCCCAAGCTGTTCAAGATCGACAAGGATCTCGCCAAGGCGATCGAGGAGGCGATGTTCGTCTTCGACAATCTGCTCGACATGGACGACAAGAATCTCGGCACGCTCATCCGCAATGTCGACGGCGACGTCCTGTCGCGCGCGCTCAAGGGCGTGGACGAGGCGGCACGCGAGCGCTTCCTGGGCTGCATGTCGGCGCGCGCCGCCGACGGCATCCGCGACGAGATGGAAGCGCGCGGCCCGATGAAGCTCGCCGAGGTGCTCGACGCGCAGAAGGTGATGATCGCCATCGCACGCAACCTGGCCAAGGACGGCACGATCATGATGGGCGGCGGAGACGACGATTATGTCTGACGCCTTCGCCTCCGGCGCCCGCCCGTCGTCGCCCGCCAGCTTCGTCGCCGGCTTCGCGGTGCGGCACGACACGCCGCCGCACCTGCTCGCCGCCGCGCTGTCGCCGACGCCGGGCTTCACGCCGCGCGACATGTGGGACCGTATCGCGCGCGAGATGGCGGACGATTCGCCGGTCAGGCCGAAGCATTTCAGCCCCGCAGACGGCGGCGGCACGGGGCGGGCGACCGAAGGCTGGGACCCGCTCGACGCATCCGCCGAACCGACGCCGTTCATCGACCCGGTCGAGACCGCGCATGCGGCCGGCTATGCCGAGGGGCTGGCGGCCGCCGCCGCTGCTGCACGCGAAAGCGGCGACCGGGACAAGGCGCTGCTCGTCGAGCTTGCCGCCGCGCTCGCCAATGGCCATCAGCTCGACCGCGAGCGCATCGCCCGCCAGCTCCGGCAGACGGTGATGCTGCTGGTGACGCGACTGGTCGGCGAGACCGGCGTCGCCGCGGAGGTGCTCACCCGTCGGATAGAGGCCGCCGCCGACCTGCTTGCCGATGCGAGCGAATCGGCGATGCTGCGCCTCAACCCCGCCGACGTGGCGCTGGTGGAGGGCAATTTGCCCAAGTCGATCTTCGCGATCGGCGACGCGGCGGTGGCACGCGGCAGCTTCGTGCTCGAAAGCGCCTCCACCCTCGTGGAGGATGGTCCGGAACTCTGGCTCGAGCAGCTCGCCGAAGCGATCGACCGCGTCCCCGTTCCCCCCACCGCAGCCTGAACCGCAGATCGATGCTCAACCGCTTCACGGCCGACTATCTCGACACGCTCGGCATCGCCGACTTCCGTCCTGCACCAAAGGTATCGGGCCGCCTCGCCTCCTATGACGGCCTGCTGATGGAGGCGGTCGGCCTGTCGCTGCCGGTCGGCACGGTCTGCGAGATCGGCGGACACGGCGACAGCAAGGTCGAGGCGGAGGTGATCGGCTTTCGCGGCGGTCGCACGCTGCTGATGAACCTCGGCGGCCCCGCGCCGCTGCTGCCCAAGGCGCCCGTACGCCCGATCGGCCCTCCCGGCGAGGCGGAGGTCGGCGCGGCGCTGCTCGGTCGCGTCGTCGACGGTGCCGGTCGGCCGATCGACGGCCTGGGTCCGATCCGCGGCGCCGGGCGCTGGCCGTTGGCGGGCAAGTTGCAGTCGCCGCTCGATCGCGGTCGGGTTCTGGAGCCGCTCGACGTCGGCGTGCGCGCGATCAACGGCCTGCTGACGATCGGCCAGGGCCAGCGCGTCGGCATCATGGCCGGGTCGGGCGTCGGCAAGTCCGTGCTGCTCGGGATGATGGTCAAGGCCGCCAAGGCCGACGTCATCGTGATCGGCCTGATCGGCGAGCGCAGCCGCGAAGTCGCCGACTTCCTAGAGACCAAGGTGGCCGGGGCCGCGCGTGCGCGGTCCGTGGTGGTCGCCGTGCCCGCGAACCACTCGCCCGTGCTGCGCATCCGCGGCGCGCTGCGCGCCACCGCGATCGCCGAGGCGTTCCGCGCCGAAGGCAAGAAGGTCCTGCTGATCATGGACAGCCTGACGCGCGTCGCGCACGCCGGGCGCGAGATCGGATTGGCGCTGGGCGAACCGGCCAGCGCGCGCGGCTATCCGCCGTCCGCGATCGCGATGCTGCCCAACCTGATCGAACGTGCGGGCACCGACGTGACCACGGGCGGATCGATCACCGCCATCTATACCGTGCTCGCCGATGGCGACGACGGCAACGACCCCGTCGTCGATTCGGCTCGGTCGATCCTGGACGGGCATATCGTGTTGAACCGCCACCTCGCCGAGCGCGGCGTCTACCCGGCGATCGACATCGGCCCCTCCGTCAGCCGCGTGATGACCGACATCGCCCATGCCGACCATTTGCGCGCCGCGCGCGTGCTGCGCCGCCACCTGGCGACCTACGAGGAGAATCGCGACCTGGTGCTGATGGGCGCCTATCGCGCCGGCGCCGATGCCGCGATCGACGCGGCGATCGCCTGCCACCCGGTGGTGATGGAGTATATCAAGCAGGCGGCCGACGAGACGGTATCGCTCGACGACGCCGTCGCGGAGCTGACGGGCGTATTCGGTGCCTAACGCCAAGAAGCTGCGTCGCATCCATCGGGTGCGCACGCTCCAGCTGAATCTGGTCCGCGCCGAAGAGGTGCGCGCGCACGAAAAGCATCACAGCGAGACGCAGCTCGCCGGTCGCATCCAGGCGCTCGCCGACGCCGTCGCGCCGGTGACGAGCCAGACCGGCGGGGCCGCGATGCTGGCACAGGCGCATTTCCGCGAGCGGCTGCACCAGTCGGCCAGTGCCGCACAGGCGCGCGTCGAGATGGCCGGCCACCATGTCGCACGCGCGGCAGAGGCGACCCGCGGCGCGAAGCGCGATCAGACCGCCGTCGAAAAGCTGCTCGACCGCGCGCGGGTCGCCGCGCTCGGCAAGGAGATGCGCGCGCTGGAGGAGGCACCGCCCCCGCCGCGGCGCTGGCAGCCGGATTAAAACGGCACGTTTCTTGCTGATGATCGGATCGAGAGCCGGCTTGCCGGTGCCCCAGCCGATACGAGCGCTATCATGATCCAGCCTGCCGCCGCCTTGCGAACGACCGCCCCCGGCCTTGCCGTGGCCGGCGCCGCACCGGGCGACGGCGCGGCTTTCGGGCTGTCGATGCTGGCGATCGGCGCGGATCTGGTTCCCGCCACCGCGCCGGCCGCCGAGCCGGCAGCCGGCACGCCGACCGTGTCCGGCAAGGCCTTGCCGGTTTTGCCGACGATTGCCGGTGGCGTCGATCCGGCGCTCGACTGGCTTGCGGCGGTCCATCTTCCCGTGCCCGCCCCCATGGCCCCCGCCGACATGCCAGTGCCGCCCGCGCCGTCGCCGGCGGGCGCCGCCGCGCCGACGACCACGGCACGACTGACGGCCGCGGCGCCGATCAGCGCGCCATCGGCACCCGCGATCGATACGGGCGCGCCGGGGCTGCCGTCGCGCCCTGCCGTGCCATTGGCGGCGATCCGGTCGACCGCCTCCGCCGCCGCCATGGTGACGGCGGCGTTGGCATCTCCGCTCGACGCGAACGCCGCAAGCGACACCGACGCGATCCAGGAACCACGACCGGCGCCGCGCCAGGAGATCAAGGCGGACCTGCCGATGCGAATCGCGCAGCGCAAGGCCCTTCCGCCTCGCACCTCCGGCGGACCGGCGTCGTCCGAGCCAGCGGCGGACGAGAGCGACGTGACGGCCGAGAGCGTATCCGATCGCGGCGATCCCGTTCCGGACCCGCCGCCCGCTGCCGCCGAACCGTCCCGTCCGCCGTCGTCGGAGCCCGATACCGGCACGACGACCGCCCCCGTGACACCGCGCGCCGCGTCCCGGCAGGCGGCCGTGACGCCCAACGGCGAAGCCGGTCGCTCCCGGCGTGGCGGACCGGCAGCACAGCCGCCTGCCGGCCTCCCCGATACCCCGTCGCGGCAAGCGGCCCCGAAGGCGGGTGCCGAAGCGGGACACATATTGTCCGAGGCGATCCAGCCTGATCCGGCCGCGACACCCATCGCGCCGGTACCGCCATCGCCCGCCGCCCTCGCGCCCCGCGCGGCCGACCCTGCCGCTTCTGCAGCGCGCGGAGACGTGGCGGTGCCGAACGGGGCAGGACGCGCGTCCACCCCGCTCGCCGCCGCATCGCCCGTCGATCGCCCCGCGGCGACGGCAGGATCCGGCAACGCCGCGCGCGCCGAGGCGGCAGCCGACAAGGAGGTCCAAGGGGGCGGCCGCGACGCGTCGGACCTGCGGACGACCGTCGACGCAACCGCCCCCGCTGCCGCGTCGGTCGCCGTACCGTCCGCACCCTCGATCGATATGGCGACGCCCGACATGGCCCCACCGGAGGCGGCACGCGGTACCGCCGCACTGGTACAGGAGAACGTGGCGCAGGGCAGCGCGACTAACCACCCGACATCGCAGCCGACACCGACATCCGCCGCGACGCCGGCCACCGCACCGCCCGCGACAGCGACGACCACGGTTCCCGCCGCGAATCCGTCCGTCCCCGGTATCATGCCAAGCCCGGCGACATCCGCTGCCGTCCGCGGAAAGCCACCAGCCTCGCCGCGTCGCGGCGATAGCGTCATCGATGCGCAGCGAGCCACACCCGTGGCAGCGCCGTCGACCGGCGTGCCCGCCCAGGTGACGACGGCTGCCAAGGCTGCGATGCCGGCACCCGCGCCGCTGGCCGCGCAGGCCGACACGCCGCCGACCGCCCGTGCCGCACCCGCTGGCACGAGCCCCGCCGCATCCGTCGACAGCAGCATCGCCGCAGAGGCCAGCGCACCGTCCGCGGGCAGCACGACGGAGCCTCGACGGGCGATGTTCACCCGCGAAGTCGCCGGTCCGCCGGCCCAGGCGGTCGCGCTCGCGCCCAGTGCCGCGCCCGCTGCACGGCCCTCCGCGGGGGTCACCGCGCCGGCGGCCCAGGTCTTCGGCGCCGCCATCCATGCGGCGCAGAGACAGGAAGACGGGCCGGCGGCGCTACCTGCCGCGATCGCCACGCCGCTCGCCACGCCTGTCCAGCAGGCCACCGCGCCGATCGCCGCGGATGCGCGACCGACACTCGACATGCGCCAGGAGCGCTGGCCGAACGCGATGATCGACCATATCGAGACGCTGCGTGACGCGGCGGATGCCTCCAGCACCCGGATCCGGCTCGTCCCCGACGCGCTCGGCACGATCGACATCGCGCTGCGCAAGGACGGCGACACGCTCCACGTCCATTTCGCCGCGGATCAGGCGTCGACGCGCGCGCTGCTGCAGGATGCGCAGCCCCAGCTCGTCCAGGCGGCCGAGCAGCGTGGCATCCGGCTCAGCGAAACGCAGGTCACCGCCGGCGGCAACGCGGCCGGCGGTCAGACCGACGATCGCCCGCGGGGACAGCCGGAGCAGCCGCGCGGATCGGCGGAGCCGACGCGCGGTTCCGCCATGCAGTCCGGCGAAGGCCAGCAGCAATCCCGCCAGCAGGCGCGGCGGACCCCCGACGCGCCCCTGCCCAACCGCACACCGCGCGACCGCGGTTCCGATGAGGCGGAGGCCGGCAGTGGCCGCCTCGCCTGATTCCCCTCCCCATTTCCCGAAGGACTGACCCACGATGAGCGACAAGCCCGAAGCCGATGCGCCCAAGAAAAAGGGCGGCAAGAAGAAGATGCTGGTGATGATCCTTGGCGTGCTCGTCCTCCTCGGCGGGGGCGTCGGTGCCGGTGTCTATGCCAGCAGCAGCGGCCTGATCGGCGGACACGGGGCCGCCAAGGCGGAGGACAATGGCCCCAAGCTCGTCCCCAAGTCGGAGCAGAAGCGGCCCAAGGAGGGCGGCGAAGGCGGTCATGGTGGCGGTGAGAGCGGCGGCAGCGCGAGCGGCGGCAAGCATCCGCCGTCGGGCGGAGGCGGCGACCGTTATGCCTCCAATTATTTCACGATGGATCCTTCTTTCACGTCGAACCTCAAGGATTCGGTGCACATCGTCCAGATCGGGCTCGCCGTCTCGACGCCCTATGACGACACCGTGATCGAGAATCTGAAGACCAACGACATCGCGGTCCGCTCCGCGGTGCTGCTCACGCTCGGGGATACGCCGGAAGACCAGATCTTCACCAGCGAGGGCAAGCAGCAGCTGCAGGGTCGCCTGGCCAAGGCGATCAATGCGGTTCTCGAGCAAAAGGAGGGATTCGGCGGGATCAGTAACGTTTACTTTACCAGTTTCGTTGTTCAGTGACGGCATGGTTAACGCCGAAGCAACCACGGATCGACGCACGCGGGATCGCGCCCCCGCCGCGCATGCGGCGGTGCTCGGCATGGCCAAGCTCAATCCGTTCGGTGACCTCCACACGCTGCAGCATCTCTCGGCACGTTTCGCCCGGTCGCTGCGCGGCATGTTCGAGCCGATGCTGCGCCGCGAGGCGCGCACCTGGGCAGAGCCGCTCGTCGTGCAGCGTTTCGCCGATTACCGCGCGGAACGGCCGGAGGGACTGACCGCCTGGCTGCCGCTCGCGATGGTGCCGCCCGGCGGCACCGGCCTTTGCGTCCTCGACGGCGTGTTCGTGCTCGAGCTGCTCGACCTGTTCTTTGGCGGTACGGGCGCCGCACCGGCGGTGATCCCCGCCGAATTCTCCCCTGCGGGAGAGGCCATGGTCGGCCGGCTCGGCGAAATGCTCGCGGCGCCGTTGCGGGCCGCCTGGGAACCGCTCGCCCGTATCGAGTTCACGCCGGGCCGTGTCGAGATCTCGCCCGCGATGCTCGCGATCGACGCGGAAGACGCGATGATCGTCACCCGCTTCGGCCTTGCGGTCGGCGAGGCGAAGCCGGTGTTCATCGACATCCTCTATCCCGTCACCGCACTGAAGCCGCACGCACCGACGCTGACCGGCAAGGTGCTGGCAAAGGTGGAAGCCGATCCCGCATGGCGTACGCAGCTGACGCGCGCGGCGATGGGCGTACGCTTCCCGATCCGCTCGGTGCTCGCCGAACCCGTCGTCCCGCTGTCGCGGCTGATGAACCTCAAGGAAGGCGACATCATCCCGATCAGCTTCGGCCCCGAAGTGCCGGTGATGGTCGGCTCCGACCTGCTCGGCCGCGGCACCGTCGGCACCGCCAACGGCCATGCCGCCGTCCGGCTCACCCAGATCGCGCATCTCGACGTCGGCACCGACCCGAGCGCCGCACACGACCTCGATCAAGGACAGGATCAATGAACGACATGACCGGCGGATTTCCCGTCGATGCCGCCGTGGCCGCGAATTTCCGGCTGCTGCAGGACGTCGACGTGAAGCTGACCGTCGAGATCGGCTCGACGCAGCTGACGCTCCGCGAACTGCTCGCGCTGGGTGAATCGAGCGTCATCGAGCTCGATCGGCAGGCGAACGAGCTGCTCGACGTGTTCGTCAACGGCACGCTGATCGGTCGCGGCGAGGTGGTCACGGTCGGCGACCGCTTCGGCGTGCGCATGACCGAGCTGGTTTCCCCCGACAAGACCGCGCCCGCGCGCGGCTGAGGCAGGCTTTCTTCGATGCTCTGGTCCTATATCCTCAAGCTCGTCATCATGCTGCCGCTGGTCTGCGGCCTGATGATCGGCTGCCTCTATCTCTGGCGCCGTCTCGAATCGCGCATGCCGGGCAAGCCGTCGACGCGCCTGATCGCCGTGCGCGAGACCATGATGATTTCGCCGGGCCTGCGGCTCGCGGTCCTCGACTTCGAGGGCAAGCGCCTGCTCGTGTCGGTCGGACGCGGCGGCGTGACCCTGGTCGACAAGTCCGAGGGGCCGCACGCGTGAGCGTCACCGTTACCCGTCGCGGCACCGGCCCGGCGCTGTTCCAGCAACCGACGGCGAAGCGCCGGACCGCGACGCCCGCCAAGTGGCTGTGGGTCGCGCTCGCATTGCTCGTCGCCATCCTGATCGCCGCCCCCGCCTTCGCGCAGGGCGCGCCTGCCGCCCCCGCGCCTGGCGTCGGCGACGCGGTCGACCGCGCGCTCGGCCAGCTCAGCAGCGGCGCGGGCGGCGGCAACAGCCAGTCGGCGCCGCTGTCGCTGTCGCTCCAGGTCCTGATCATCATGGGCCTGCTGACCATCCTGCCGGGCATCCTGCTGATGATGACCAGCTTCACGCGGATCGTCATCGTGCTCGCTGTCCTGCGCCAGGCGCTGGGCCTGCAGCAGACGCCGCCCAACCAGGTGCTGATCGGCCTTGCGCTCTTCCTTTCCCTGTTCGTGATGGCGCCGACAATCAGCCAGATGAATAGCCAGGCGATCCAGCCTTATGCGGCGGGACAGCTCGCCGGCACGCAGATGATCGAACGCGCCGGCGCGCCGCTGCACGACTTCATGACCAAGCAGACGCGGGTCAAGGACGTGACGCTGTTCGCGCAGATGGCAAAGAGCGGCCCCTATGCGAGCCCGAAGGAGATTCCCTATGCGGTGCTGCTGCCGGCGTTCGTCACCAGCGAGCTGAAGACCGCCTTCCAGATCGGCTTCCTCGTCTTCCTGCCCTTCATCGTCATCGACCTGATCGTCGCGACGGTCCTGATGGCGCTCGGCATGGCGATGCTGTCGCCGACGATCATCTCGCTGCCGTTCAAGCTGCTCTTGTTCGTCCTCGTCGACGGCTGGGCGCTGACGATGGGCAGCCTCGCCAATTCCTTCGCCACCTAAGGGCGATCGCAATTCCGCCGCCGTTCGGACGAACGGGATCGAGACGCTTCGGGATCATGGAACGATGGACGCCGATTACTTCCTGACGCTCGCCAACCAGACGATGTGGGTGCTCGCCCTGGCGAGCGCGCCGATCCTGATCCCGGCGCTCCTGGCCGGCCTCATCCTAGGCATGATCCAGGCGGCGACGTCGATCAACGAACAGACGCTCACCTTCGTCCCCAAGCTGCTCGTCGTCGCGGTCTCGATCCTGATCTTCGGCAGCCTGATTCTCGGCCTGCTCAGTGACTTCACGATCGGCATGTTCGAGCGCATCCCGGACCTGGTGAAGTGACGCGCGGCATGCGCGCCCTCGCAGGCTGAGCCATGCTGGGCTTCGGCCTCTCGATCGAGCCCCAGCTCTGGGCGCTCGTCTTCGTGATGATCCGCATCGGCGCGGCGTTCGTCGTCGCGCCCGTGTTCGGCGCGGTCTCGATCCCGCTACCCGTCCGGGTCTCGCTGTCGGGCGCGATCGGCATCTTCGTGCTCGCCGTGCACCCGGTCACGCCGCCGGCGCAGATCTTCGCCGTGGCGACCTTCCTCGCCGTCGCGGCGGAGGCGCTCGTCGGCCTCGCCATCGGCTTCGTGCTCCAGATCGCCTTCTCAGCCCCGCTCGTCGCCGCGGAGATCATCGGCGGATCGATGGGCCTCGGCTTCGCCAACACGATCGACCCGCAGAACGGCCGCAGCACGCCCGCGCTCGGCCAGTTCTTCAGCGTCATGCTGACGTTGCTGTTCCTGTCGGTCGACGGCCACCTGGTCCTCGTCGAGCTGCTCGTCAAAAGCTATCAGACGATGCCGCCGGGGACGTGGCTTGCGCCTGACCGGCTGAAGCAGATCGCGCTGTTCGGCGGCTATGCCTTTCTCGCGGGAATGCTGCTCGCGCTGCCCGTCGGCTTCCTGCTGCTCTGCCTCAACCTCGTCGTCGGGATGGTCAGCCGTGCCGCGCCTGCGCTCAACCTCTTCTCGGTCGGCCTGCCCGCCAGCCTGGCGGTCGGCGTGATCGCGCTCGCCGTCG
This sequence comes from Sphingomonas beigongshangi, assembly GCF_016820445.1. Lineage (GTDB taxonomy): Bacteria > Pseudomonadota > Alphaproteobacteria > Sphingomonadales > Sphingomonadaceae > Sphingomonas > Sphingomonas beigongshangi. Next base: position 289,628 of record NZ_JADHDT010000002.1, on the reverse strand, counting down.
CCTTCCCGGCGATGGGCGACTATATGCTCGTCATCATCCGCGAGGCGCTCGCCGCCACGCAAGGGCTGGTGGAGGGCTGATGTCGGAGGAGAAGACAGAAGCCCCAACCCAGCGCCGCAGGCAAAAGGCGGCGGAGGACGGCGATCTCGTCCAATCCAGGGACCTGGCGACCGCGCTGGTCGTGATGGCGGGCGTCGGCTGGCTGATCTTCTTCGGTCCGCAATTGCTCGGCGCGTGCAAGGCGGTGATGGCGGCGAGCTTCCGCTTCGATCGCGGCGACGTCGAGGATTTCTCGCCCTGGCGGCCGCTTGCCGAAGCGGGCTGGAAACTGCTGCCCTCGCTCGCCGCGCTCGCGATCATCTCCGTGCTCGCGACGGTCGCGAGTTCGGCCGGTCTCGGCTCGCTGAGCTTCCATGGCAAGAAGCTCGCGCCGCAGGCGAGCCGCATCAATCCCGCCTCGGGTCTCAAGCGCATCTTCGGGATGAACGGCTGGATCGAGCTCGGCAAGTCGTTGCTCAAGATGATCCTGCTCGGCTCCATCGGCGGCTATATGCTGTGGAAGTCGAGCCGAGCGACGCTGGGCCTGTCCTCATCCGACCTCGGCACCGCGCTGGGCGAGCTGGGCGGCACCTTCACCGGCATCATGATCGCCATGGCGATGGGCCTGGTCGCGATCGCGCTGTTCGACGTGCCGATCCAGATCCTGCAGCTGCTGCGCAAGCTGCGCATGACCAAGCAGGAGATCAAGGACGAGCACAAGGAGACGGAGGGCAATCCGGAGGCGAAGGGCCACATCCGCGCGATGCAGCGCCAGATGGCGACGCGCGGCGTGCGCAAGGCGGTCAGCGAGGCGCATGTCGTCCTGACCAACCCGACGCATTTCGCCGTCGCGCTGCGCTACGATCGCGGCAAGGATCAGGTGCCGGTCGTCGTCGCCAAGGGCCGCGGCGTCACCGCGCTCGCGATCCGCGAGGTCGCCGCGGAGGCGCGCGTGCCGGTGCTCGAATATCCGATGCTCGCCCGCGCCGTCTATTATACCGCCAAGGAGGGACAGGAGGTCCGCGACGACCTGTATACCGCGATCGCGACGGTGCTCGCCTTCGTCTTCAACCTCAACGCCGCGGCGGGGGGCAGCCAGCCGCCGATCGAGGTGCCGGAGAGCGCCCGGTTCGACGAGAACGGCGTCAAAATTCGTTAAAACCACGGCACCATCGGCCGTTTACCAGGGTGAAGGCGGGAGTTCGCGATGACCACCACGACCAGCACCACGAGCACCCCGACCCCCACGCCGACGCCGACGCAGACGGCGCAGAGCATCACGCAGAATGCGGCGCAGGCGCTGCTGACCTCGCTCAATTCCGGATCGGGGATCGACACGGCGACGCTGATCCCGTCGCTGGTCCAGGCGCAGTTCGCGGTCAAGACCGCCGCGCTGACCGCGAAGAACGACGCGCTGACGGCCCAGATCTCCGCGGTGTCCGACCTGAAGAGCACGATGACGACGCTGTCGACCGTGATGACGTCGCTCGCCACCGGCGGGACGGTCCAGACCCAGCCGACCAGTTCGAGCACCGGCGTGCTGAACGCCACTGCCCTGCCCGGCGCGACGATCGGGGCGCTGTCTTCCCGGATCACCGTCAACGCGCTTGCCACCGCGCAGGGTGCGCGCACCACGAGCGCGATTGCCGACCGTAGCGCGCCGATCGGGTCCGGCACGTTCACGCTCACGCTGGGCACCGCAACCTATTCCTCCGACGGCACCCAAATGACCGGTTTCTCCGCCGGCAGCGGCACGCCCGTCTCGATTTCGGTCACCAACGCCAGCCTCGACGGCATCGCGGCGGCGATCAACGGCGCCAAGGCCGGCGTCACCGCCAGCGTGGTCGCGGACAGCGACGGCAAGGCCTATCTCTCGCTCAAGGGATCGACCGGCGCGGCGCAGGCCTTCACGCTGTCGGCCTCGTCGGATCCGTCGGGCAATCTTGCCCAGTTCAACGTCGGGACGGGGGCGCCGACGACGTTGACCGGCACCGCCGGCAATGCTTCGCTCACCGTCGATGGCATCACCGTTCAGCGTGCAACCAATTCGATCAGCGACCTGGTCAGCGGCGTGAAGCTCGACCTCGCGGGCACCGGCACGACAACATTGGGCAGCCAGCGACCGACGACCGCGCTGAGCGATGCGGTGAACAACTTCGTCAGTTACTACAACGAGATCTATGGTCAGCTGAATACCGACCTCGATCCCGTCAACGGCAAGCTGAAGGGGGATCCCGCCGCATCCGCGATGATGCGTACGCTGCAACAGCTGACGACCAAATCGATCGTACCGGGCGCGACGGGCAGCACACCCGCAACACTCGCACAGATCGGCGTCGCGACCAACAAGGATGGCACGCTGACCGTCAATTCGACGGTGCTGCAACAGGCGCTCGCCAACGCGCCCGATGCGGTCGAGGCGATGTTCGCGCCGACCGCCAGCAACGCGATCGGACTGCAATCCTCGATCGCGCAGATGTCCTTCGCAGCAGCAAGCACGACCACGGGTCTCGGCGCGTCCACCAACACCTATACGCTGGCGCAGAAGGACGTCGCGGATCAGCAGGACGACCTGTCGCGTCAGTCCGACGCGATGACGCAGCGTCTCACCCAGCAGTTCGCCAGCATGAATGCACGCGTGTCCGCCTACAAAGCGACGCAGACGTTCATGGATAACCAGATCAAGGCGTGGAACAAGAGCAACTGATGGCCTACGCGACCGCTCTCGCCGGCAATCCCTATGCCACCTATCGCCAGATCGACGTCGTCGGCCGGACCGCGGAGGCGCAGGGGCCGGGGCTTGTCCAGCTGTTGTACGAAGAACTTGTCGCCGCGCTGCGCGCCGCCGCTTGGGCGGTGGAGAACGGCCGCCTGACGGTGAAGAGCGAGCGCGTGACGCGCGCGACGGCGATCCTGTTCGCGCTCGAAGCCGGATTGGATTTTGAAAAGGGCGGGGACGTATCCGTCACCCTGTCGCGCTTCTACGGCGGCATCCGCAAGGCGATCGTCGACGCGTCGATCGGCACCGACCCGGCGCCGTTCCGCGCGGCGGCGGAAAGCCTGTCCGAAATCGCCGAGGCGTGGCGCATCGCCCGCGCCGCCTGATACGAGGCCCTCGCCCACGTCCCGTCGCCCGTTTTAGGTCGGGCGACGTCTTCACCCCCGATCGACGTGACCGCCGGCTCTTCGCCGGCCCCTAGTCTTCGATCCAGCAAGGCTGGATCGGGGCGGTTCCGGCCCTCGCCCCCACCCGGCCGCCCATCCAGAATACGCTGCGTGGGCGGCCGGGTGGGGGTGAGGGCCGGAACCGCAACCACGCACGTGGGTCATACTCTATCGCTGGAACCAGTGCCGCTGGACGAAATAGATCGTCACGCCGGCCGCGATCAGCGCGCAGACACCGGTGATCGCGTCGAACGCCCAGGGTTCATGCTGGTAAGGCAGATTGTCGACGTTCATGCCGTACAGGCCAGTGATGAAGGTCAGCGGCAGGAAGATCATCGCGACGATGGAGATGATCAGCGAACGATGATCGATCTGTTCGCTGCGCAGGTCGGTCAGCGCCTCGTGCGTCAGCGCGGCGCGCTCGCGGATCGCCTCCAATTCCTCCGCCATGCGCGCGGCGCGGTCCGCCGCGGCGGCGAGATGTCGGCGGTCGTCTTGGTGCAACCAGTCGCCCGGCAGTGCCGCCAATGTCTCAAGCGCGGTCCTTTGCGGACTGAGGAAGCGTCGATAGCCGATGGCGGCGACGCGCACCTGCGTGACCGTGCGGCGCAGTTCGAAGATGCGCGCCGCGTCCAGGTCTGCCTCGCACGAGTCCAGTCGGTCGCCAAGTTCGGCGACCTCTGGATCGAGGTCGGCGGTGATCGCGGTGGCGAAGGCCGCGATGAGGTCACCCGGATCGGCGATCTTCCCCGCCTCGACCTCCTTGCGGACCGCACCGACCGCAACCAGCGGCTTGCGCGTCACGGAATAGACGTGGCCTCTGACGGCCCAGATGCGGACCGACGCCAGCAGGTCGGTGGTGTCGAGCTCCTCGGACGATCGGCCGCGGAGATTGAGGAAGGCGCCTTCGTCGACCGCCTCGCACCGCGGCCGCGTCTCCTGTGCGGTCAGGGCATCGACGATATATTCCGGCAGTCGCGCGCGCTCGCGCAGCCATAGCTGCGCATGGTCCGCGGTCGTCGACAGATGCATCCAGACGAGGTCGGCACCGTCGCCCAAAGCATCCTTGAACGAAATCTCCTCCGCCCGCCCGCCTTTGATACGATAACCGAAGCCGCTCATGCCCGCACAATCCGCACCGTCAGTCCCTCTGCCGCCTCGGCCGGGGCCAAGAGTCGTTCCGCGTCCGCCCGCGCGCGGATCAGTATCGCTGCGGGCACGTCGGCATCGTGGATCACCCGATCCGCCTGTGCCAACGCACGGGCATCGCGAAGGGTCAGATCGTCGGGATCGTCGGAGCGCAGGCGGATCGTCACCGCCTGCGTCGATTGCACCGACGCCCCCGCGAGATAGGCGTCGACCGCAGCGGCATCGCCCGGTCCCAGCGGATCGAGCGGCTGTCCCTCCGCCATCCCGCGCGCGAGCAGGCGTCGGCGTTCGCCCATATCGGGGATGCGCCGCCGCAACGACCCGCGCGCCGCGAACAGCCGCTCCGCCAAAGCACCCATTGTAGCCGGCAGCAGCGCCTCGAGCCGTTGGCGCAAGGCGGCGGCGAGACCCGCGGAAACGCCGCCAGTCCCGATCGCGACGATCACGGGATCGCGATCGACGATGGCGGGCAAGGTGAAATCGCACAGATCCGGCCGGTCGACCGCATTCACCAATATGCCGCGCGCGCGCAACCGCGCGACCGCCGCATCGGGTTCGGGCAGGGCGACGATCGCCAGCACCGCCGCTTCGCCCGCTTCCCCGACGATCATCGCGCCGGCACGCGCGAGCAGACGTCGCTTCGCCTCGGCCGCCTCCCCCTCCCCGATCAGGATGACGGGGCGCCCCGCCAGCCGGACGAACAGCGGCAGGCTGTGCAGGCTCATCCGCCGGCCTTGGGCTGCAGCCAGTCGGGAACCCGCTCCGCCGCCAGGATCGTCTCGGCCGCGATCCGGTCTGCGACCACGGCATAGCGATCGCCGTCGACCAGTACTTCGGGCACCAAAGGCCGACTGTTATAGGTCGACGCCATCGTCGCGCCATAGGCGCCGGCGGTACGCAATACCGCGAGATCGCCGCCCTTCACCGCGTCGATGTCCCGTGCCAGCGCGAAGGTGTCGCCGGTTTCGCACACGGGCCCGGCGATGTTCGCGGTCATCCGCGCCCCGCCCGGCGCCACCGCGGCGAAATCGTGCCACGCATCATAGAGCGCGACGCGGGCAAGGTCGTTCATCGCCGCGTCGACGATGACATAGGGGTGCTCGACGCCGGGTTTCACCCAGATCACCTCGGTCAGCAGCACGCCGGCGTTGCCCGCGATGACGCGGCCGGGCTCGAACATCAGTTCGACGTCCCATCCCGCCGTCGCCCTGGCGACCATGGCGCCATACTCTGCCGGGCTCGGCAGGACCTCGCCCGCCTTGTACGGTACGCCCAGGCCGCCGCCCAGATCGACGTGCGTAATGGCGTGTCCCGCGCGGCGCAGTTCCGCGACGAGCGTACCGATACGGGCATAGGCCTCTTCCAGCCGCGACAAATCGGACAGCTGGCTGCCGATGTGACAGGCCACCCCACGGAGGTCGAGCCCGTCCAGCGCGGCGAGGCGCGCGAACATCGCCGCCGCCTGATCGATCGGCACGCCGAACTTGTTCTCGCGCCGCCCGGTCGAGATCTTGGCGTGCGTGCCCGCGTCGACGTCGGGATTGACGCGCAGGGTCGCGGGCGCCCGCTTGCCCGCCGCCGCCGCGAGCCGGGCGAGGACCACGCCCTCCTCCTCCAGCTCCAGGTTGAACTGGCCGATGCCTTCGTCGAGCCCCTTTTGAAGCTCGGCACGCGTCTTGCCGACGCCGGAGAAGACGATGTCCTTCGCCGGGATGCCCGCCGCCAGGGCGCGCGCCATCTCGCCGCCGGACACGACGTCGGCGCCATAGCCTTCGTCCGCCAGCACGCGCAGCACCGCCAGATTCGGGTTCGCCTTGATCGCATAGGCCAGGTGGACGCGCGGCAAGTCCTTCAGTCCGTCGCGAAACGCACGCGCGTGACGGCGGAAGGTCGCGGTCGAATAGACGTAGACGGGCGTCCCCACCTCTGCCGCGATCCGGGGCAGCGGCACGTCCTCGCAATGCAGGATGCCGTCACGATAGGCGAAATGGTCCATGGCTGATCCGGGTCGTTCAGGTCGGGGGCAAGTCGAATTCATCCGAGCGCCGCTCGTCGGACTGACGCAGCAGTTCGTCGCTGCGTTGCGGACGCTGCTGCGTCGTCGGCGTCAGCAATTGTTTGGGCGTGGGCGTCGCGGTCGCACCCTCGGGTGCCACGGGCAGCGGCCGCCCCGGCGGCGGCTCGAGGTCCGACACCGCGCCGCAACCCGCCAGGCCGAGTGCGGCCGCCACGGTCAGGATCGTCCGACGGTTCATCGCATCGTCTCCCGCGCGGCCGCGATCGCGGCGCGTACGTTGGCGGGCGCGGTGCCGCCGAAGCTGGTCCGGCTGGCGACCGAGGCGTCGACCGACAGCACGTCGTACAGAGCCTCGTTCACCCGCGCGTCGATTGCCTGGAATTCGGCGAAGGGCAGCTCGTCCAGCCGCACGCCCAACTCCTCCGCCCGCTTGACGGCGCGGCCGGTGACGTGATGCGCCTCGCGGAACGGCAGGCCCGCCTCGCGCACCAGCCAGTCGGCGAAATCGGTCGCGGTCGCAAAGCCGCTTTCCGCCAGCGCGCGCATGCGATCGGTGCGGAAGGTGGCGCTCTCCACCATCCCCGTCATCGCCGCGATCGACAGGCCGAGGAGGTCGTGGCACTCGAAGACGGGCGGCTTGTCGTCCTGCATGTCCTTCGAATAAGCGAGCGGCAGCCCCTTCATCGTCACCATCAGGCTGGTCATGCAGCCCATGATGCGGCCGGCATGACCGCGCACCAGTTCGGCGGCATCTGGATTGCGCTTTTGCGGCATGATCGAGCTGCCGGTCGACCATTGGTCGCTCAACGCGACGAAACCGAACGGCTGCGACGCCCAGAGAACGAATTCCTCCGCTAGGCGCGACAGGTGCAGCGCGCATTGCACGGCCGCGGTCAGGTAATCGATCGCGAAGTCCCGGTCGCTGACCGCGTCCAGGCTGTTGCGCGTCGGTCCGTCGAAGCCGAGCGCCGCCGCCGTCGCCGCGCGATCGAGCGGAAAGCCGGTGCCGGCCAGTGCCGCACTGCCGAGCGGGCAGAGGTTCATCCGCGCACGCGCGTCGCGGAAACGCGAAACGTCGCGGGAGGCCATCTCGACATAGGCCATCAGGTGATGGCCCAGGGTCACCGGCTGCGCCGACTGCAGGTGCGTGAAGCCGGGCATGACGCTGGCGGCATGCTCCTCCGCGCGCGTCAGCAACGCCACGCGGAGCGCGTCGAGCGCCACCAGCGTCTGATCGATCGCGTCGCGCACCCACAAGCGAAAGTCGGTCGCGACCTGGTCGTTGCGGCTGCGCGCGGTGTGCAGGCGACCCGCGACCGGGCCGATGGCCTCGGCCAGCCGCGCTTCCGTCTGCATGTGGATATCCTCGAGCGCGAGGTCCTCCGCAACGCCGTGCGCCGCATAGTCCGCGGCGACGCGGTCGAGCCCGGCATCGATCGTCGCGGCATCGTGTGCCGACACGATCCCCTGTTGCGCCAGCATCGCGACGTGCGCTTTCGATCCGGCGATGTCCTGGCGCCACATGCGCTTGTCGAACGGGATCGAGGCGTTAATCTCGCGCATCACCGCGGCCGGGCCTTCGGCGAACCGTCCGCCCCACATCGAATTGGAACCGCTCATGTCCCCGTCACCTTTTGCGCGCGTCGCGATGGTTGGTCTCCTGGCGCTCGCCATCGGCGGTTGCGATAGGCAAAGCGCGGGAAACGCACAAGGCGACGCGACCGCGATCAACGCGAGCGCGCCGTCGCCCGACGAGGCGGCACCTGCGGCCGGTGCGGCCGCCGCCGCAACCGGCATCGATCGCAGCCATAGCGGCGAAGCGGCACCGACCGCTTCGTTCACCGGTCCCGACGGAAAGCAGACCAGCCTCGCCGCGTTCCGCGGCAGACCGGTCCTGGTGAACCTGTGGGCGACATGGTGTGGCCCCTGCGTCGCCGAGCTGCCCACGCTCGGCAAACTGGCGGGTTCCGGCACGGTCCGCGTCGCGGCGATCAGTCAAGACATGCAGGCGACCGACAAGGTGCCGGCATTCCTGCAAGCGCACGGCGGCGCGGCGCTGACGCCCTATGTGGACAAGGCGATGGCGCTCTCGCTCGGCTATGGCGCCAATCTGCCGATGACGGTGCTGTTCGATGCCACTGGCAAGGAGGTGTGGCGCTGGCGCGGCGGCAACGACTGGACGGGCGCCGCTGCCAAAGCGCTGATCGCCGAGGCGAAATAACCTCAGGCCAGTGTGATCGCGTCGCTTTCGACGAGGCGGGCGATCTGCGGCAGGATGTGGCGCACGGCGAATTCGTGAAGCTCGGTCGAACGCGAGGTGCAGGCATCCTCGACGACCACGACGTCGTAGGAAAGCTCCCACGCGCTGCGGACCGTCGATTCGACACCGAAGTTGGTCGCGATGCCCGCCACCACGACCGTCCGCACACCGCGTCGCCGCAACTGGAGATCGAGATCGGTGCCGGTGAACGCACCCCAATGGTGCTTGAGGACGACGATGTCGCCATCCTGCCGGACGCCGTCAACGAAGTCGGCGAAACCTGCCGGCGTACCCTCCTTGGGCAGGCGGGGCGCATCGACGTCGAGGCTGGGCGCTTCCGCCGCGGTGAAGCCGACATGGACGAGCACGACCGGCGCTCCCCCCTTCCGGAACCGCTCCGCGAGTGCGGTCGCGGTCGCCACGACCGCCTCGCCGGACCTTGGCCCTTTGTCGCCGGGTACGATACCTTTTTGAAGGTCGATGAGGACAAGCGCGGTGGAGCGGGGATCATAGCTGGGCATGCCGGCGAGAACCGCCGGACGGGCAAGGGGTTGCGTCCTCCAGGCGAATCGCCTAGGCGCGCCGCTTCCAAGCGCCCGTAGCTCAGCTGGATAGAGCATCAGACTACGAATCTGAGGGTCGGACGTTCGAATCGTTCCGGGCGCGCCATTCACTTTTTCCGAGTGCGGGAACCGCGCAGTGGCGGACAAGAGCTGGGGTGTCGATTCGACCCCGGGGTTTCACATCCGAAGCAGCGAAGACGGCGCCACTAGCCGGGCGCGGCACCGCGCCGAGCGCGCGCGCGAACGCGAGGCCGCGCTCGCCGAACGTCTGGCGAACCGATCCGCCGAACGCGCGGCCGCTGCCGAAGCACGGGAGGCGGACCGCGTCGAACGGCGGGACGCTGCGGATCGGCGCGCGATGATCGATCCCCATGCGGCGCCCGCGCGCCCGCGCGGCTCGGGACGCAAGGACGTCGTGCGCGAGCAACGTGATACGCGCGGCTACACGACGATCGTGGACGACGAGCGCATCCGCGTCCTGTTCAAGCGGGGAGCGTCGGTCGCCGGACTTGCGGCCGCATTCGGCATCGACGCCGAAGCCGTCGCAGCCATCCTTGCGAATGATGCCTGATGGGCGATCCAGCACGGTTGGACGGGTGAGGGCCGTCGCCGCTTCAATGTAAATCCATCAGACCCGAGCAGATTCTACGCTCGTACGGAGGATGTCAGTCCGGCAGCATGCGTTCGACCAGCGCGACACCCTCGGCACTGAGGGTCATCCACCAGCGACGTCGGTCGGTCGTATCAGCCGTACGGACGACGAGCCCACGCTGGTCGAGCATGTTGAGCCAGCGGAGCGCCGTCGCTTGCGGCACGGCGGCGGCGATGCAGGCGTCCGATACGCTGACGCGCCGTCCCGCCCCTTGCGCGACATAGAGGTCGAGCAACATGTCCCAGGCCGGATCCGCGAAGAGATCGCGATGGGCCTCGGCGCCCGTCCGTGCGGCCAGTCGCACCCGCCGCACCATCTGCGCGACGGCCAGCGCATCGGATCGCGGTAGCCCACGTCCCTCGGTTCCGCCGCTCGCGCGCTCCCCCGGCTGCCGCGGCAGGGCCACCTGCGGGCGAGATTCGTCGACCGCCCAATGCCGCGGCTGCTCCATATCCATTGTCACCAACTCCAGTCCCGCTGACGGCCGGAAATCGCGGCGCGGCGCGCATGCCGCACGACGCCGGCAAGCAGGATCAACACGGCCAGCCAACCCGGCGCGGCGAGCGCAATGGCATAGGCCTGGCGCACGATCCCCGGGTCGATCAGCTTGATAAGATGGGTCAGCACCGCGACACCCTGCGCCGCGAAGGCAGCGATCGGCCAGAACCGGTCGGCTCGCAGCAGGACGACCGTCACCCCCACCAATACCGCAATGTCGATTGCGGCGACGTAGGGTTCTATCCGCGCAAAGCGCGCGGGCATTCCCGAATAGCCCGCCATCGTGGCGACATAGGCAAGCGCGAACATGCCCGCGACAATCTTTTCCGGTTGTCCTCCACGCCACCCCGCCAGCACAACCGTCGCCAGCAGCAGCAGCGTGAAGGCGATGACGTTCGGACCGGGCATTGTCAGGCGGCGCGGATCGCGACGACGTTGCCCTGGTTGGCACCCGAACCCGATGGCCGCTGCTCGGGCGGCGGGCAATCCGACGCGTCACCGAACATCGTCGGGTCGAGACCCATGGTCGCAGGCAATTCGGCGGCGAGCTTGTGCGCCATGACGAACTCCTCGCGTGCCTCGATCTGGGCGGCGAGCGACTTGGCGATCTTGCGAATCATCGGCACGCCCGTGCCCATTGCGACACCGGTGGCGGCGCGCTGCTCGAGCACGGTGGCAAGTAGTCGCGCGGTTCGTGCGGCGGCAAGGTCGGCGGCCTGTTCGGCCGGAATGAAAGCGTCACGCACGGTGTGCGCGGCGACGGCGACGTCCTGGCTCATGGTCTGCCTTTCGCGACGGGCCGACCGGTTCAGCGTCGGCCCGAGTGGTTTGTCCCTGATGGCGCGAGGCTGGATCGCCACGCGCTCAATTGTTCGATGGCGGCCCCGAGCCCGGCGATCGCCAGACACAGGAGGATGAGCGAAAGGAGCGCCACGCCCATCCGCTGGAGCGGGTCGAGACGATTGCGCCTCGGCAGCTCCGGCACCGCCACGGCAGGAAGTGGCAGGTCGCCGATCGGTTCGACCAGTCGCGAAAACTCCGTAGGCGATTTCTCCGGAACCGGATCCGCCGGGAGAGCGGGGGGCGGCGCGGCCTGCGGGAACGGTGCGTCGAGAGGCACCGCCGTGACCATACGTGCGGCCTCGCGGCGGCTGGGCGCGCCCAGGATGGTCATCGCGCGCTCGATGTGCGTGTTGACCGTGCTCGGGGAGATGCCGAGTTCCTCGGCGATCTGCTCCGTCTTCTTCAGTTCGGCGACGCGACGCAGGCAGTCGATCTGCCGCTGCGAGAGCTTGGCGAGCGCCTTGTCGCGATCCGAGGAAGACGATGATTCGATCATGAGCCTGCGCGCTTTATGCGATCCGAAACCAGAGGTCTGCAACGTCGGCGGGCTCTTGCGAAAAATGATCCCGGTCTGCCGGGGGCGAGGCGGAGGCAAAGGCGAAGATCGGCTTCGCGCAGACGGGCCAACATGGCGATGCGCCCATGAATGCGGATGCGCGCCTGTCCGCATCCTGACGACGGGTCCTATCGACGCGTCTCTCGCGGCAGGCAGCCGAATCGAGCGCGATATCGGGCGGAGAAGTCGCTCATGTGGACAAAGCCCCAGCGACGGGCGCTGGCGCTGATCGTGTCGCCGTCGTCGACGAGCAGATCGGCATGGACCCGGTCCAGGCGCCGGGCGATCAGATACTGGATCGGGCTACATCCGATCCGGCGCTTGAACGCGGACTGCAGGCCCCTCACGCTCAGTCCGGCGGCCTGCGCGATATCGCGAAGGGTGACGGCACGTTGCAGGTTGCCCTCGATGAAATCGATCGCCCGCCGCACCGCGCGGCCGGTCGGATCCGGCGTACGTTCCGAGCTCGGCCGCCCCAATAGGGGCCAATTGCCGACGAGCTGGTAGAGAAGCACCTCCTGCAGCAGCGGCGTGATCATGTCGAAATCGTCGTTCGCCGCGACCAGACGCTTCTGCAACGACTCGATTGTCGCCCGTACCGACAGAAGGCCCGGGGTCTGGACGTCGACAACGCTTTCGAACACGGGAACGGTGGCGCTATCCGGTCCGAACATCGCACGACAGGCCGCCATCACCGCATCGCGGCCCACGGTCGCGCTGATCGCGCAGAATCCGGGTGTCGCCTGACCTATGCGCATGGCATCGAAAGACGTGAGAATCGCCTGGCTGGGCCCGGCGATCCGATCCCGCCCCTTTCGATCGAACTGTACCATCGCCCCCCGATCGACAAACCGGATCGTGACCAGTTCGGCTTCCATCTTCGGCTTCGTCATGAAGCCCGACCGGCTCTCGGTGCGCCAGACGCTCAGCGTCTTGCTCTGGCTTCCCTCGAACGACAGATGGACGGACTTGCCGGGCGGCGCGAAGCTGACTGCGAGCCCGCCGCCGGCATTGATGGAATCCAGTTGCCCGGTGTCCGTCACGGCATGATGGAACGCCGGCTGGGGCCGCCAGTCGCTTTCTCTCATGCTATCCTGCCGAGCGGCCTTGCCGCATCGCCTTGTCTGCCGAGCATACGCCCTCCTCAGCTCGGTTCATACTTGACATGTGTTATAAGTGCAACACTGGTCGGCCGCGCGGATGCAATTTCCGCGCAGGCACCATGCGCCATCGAGGCTCACGTCCGCTTCAAATCGCTGGAATGATGCAAAGATCACGCAGATGATGCCGGCGAGGCAATGCGCAAGTATCACCCTCTCACCCGGAAATCCGCGTTTCGCGCGTGCGTCCTATAGCCAAGCTTCGAATGTTGACTAAATATTTGGATTTGTGACGCGTCGTGCAGCGAAGCGATGCGACTCCGAACACTTCGAGGGGAGATTCATGATCACGCGCGCCAATGACGCCATTCGTCATCTTCACCTTGCTGCGTCTGTCCTGGACGACGTTGACGTGGGCGCCGCGATTTGCCACATTCAGCTGGCGATCGACTTGATCCAGAGCGAAATCGATGCCGTCGAGACCTATCGCGCCGCACCGGCATGCAGAAATATGCGCGGCGATCACCGGCTCGACGTCACTCCTGCGACCGGGAGAGCCGCTGGCGAACACGTGCCGCAGCATGAGACCCGAGCGAGCCTGATGCGCAATTGATTCAGGGGGGCGGCGACTGGCTGAATGTCGCCGTCACGGGCGCGGCGCAGGGGTCGCAATGGCCGAGCTCGCGCGGAGCGACAGCCGGACGTGGCGAAGCCCGCCTTGCACTATTCTGAGATAACGATGTCCTGGATGCCCCGTGAGGATTCGAACCTCAATTGACGGAGTCAGAGTCCGTAGTCTTACCTTTAGACGACGGGGCAACAGGCAGCGGCCTCTAGTCGGGCCGGTGTCGGCTGTCAACGGGGCCTGTCCGCTCGGCTTGTCGCAAGCGCGCGCGCACGCTACCTAGGGGGCAAGCACCGAACGGGCCACACGTTGCCCGCGACGGCAGAACAGAAATGAAAGAGTCACCACGGCCATGGGGGATCGTTCCGCCCGAGAGCCGTACCGGCAGGCCAGGCCTGCCCGTCCGGCGCCGATCCGGCCGCAACGCGGCCGCTGGTCCGACGCGCAGGCCTTCGCTGCGCTGGATCTCGGCACCAATAATTGCCGCCTGCTGATCGCGCGCCCGCAAGGCGACGGTTTCGCGGTCATCGACGCCTTCTCACGCATCGTGCGGCTGGGCGAGGGTCTTGCCGCGACCGGACGCCTCTCCGATGCCGCGATCGAACGCACGATCGCGGCGCTGCGTGTCTGTTCGGACAAGCTCAAGCGCCGCAACGTGACGCTTGCTCGCTCGGTCGCGACGGAGGCATGTCGCCGCGCTGCCAATGGTCCGGAATTCATCGCCCGCGCCTATCGCGAGACGGGTATCCACCTCGACATCATCTCCGCCGAGGAAGAGGCGCGCCTCGCAGTGCTCGGCTGCCATGCGCTCATCGAGCCGGGCGATGATCCCGCGCTCGTCTTCGACATCGGCGGCGGATCGACCGAGCTCGTGCTGATCGATACGCCGCGCGGCGCGATGCCGCGGGTACTCGACTGGCATTCCGCGCCCTGGGGCGTCGTCTCGCTGACGGAAAGCGCCGGAGGCACCGCGACGGCGGAGGCCGACCGATTGGCCGCCTACGCGCGCATGCGCGCCACGGTTGCGGAAAGTTTCGCCGCTTTCGCATCGCGCCTGCCGAAAACCGTCCGACGGCCGCGGCTGCTCGGTACCAGCGGGACGGTGACGACGTTGGGCAGCGTGCATCTGGGGCTCAGCCATTACGACCGTGCGCAGGTCGATGGTCTGATCGTCCCTGCCGAGGCGATGCGGCGCATCAGCGCCGACCTGTCGCGGATGGCGATCAACGAGCGCGCGCAGCTCGCCTGCATCGGTAGCGAACGTGCCGATCTCGTCGTCGCGGGCTGCGCGATACTGGAGACCATTCTCGACCTCTGGCCTGCAGAACGGCTGGGTATCGCGGACCGCGGTATCCGCGAGGGGATTTTACGCCGTCTGATGGGGAGCCCACGGCCGTGACCGATGTGATGATGACGAGCGCGCCCCGATGAGCCGCGATGGCGGCGGCCTACGCACCCGCGTCAAGACGGCGCGCGGCCGCACGGCGCAGTCGACGCGCTGGCTCGAACGCCAGCTTAACGACCCCTATGTGCGGCGCGCCAAGGCGGAGGGCTATCGCAGCCGCGCCGCGTACAAGCTGATCGAGCTGGACGAACGATTCGGCATCATCCGCCACGCAAAGCGCGTCGTCGACCTCGGCATCGCGCCGGGCGGCTGGAGCCAGGTAATTAAGCGCCGGCTGCCCAAGGCGGAGGTGGTCGGGATCGACCTGCTGCCCGTCGATCCGATCGACGGCGTCACGATTTTCCAGATGGATTTCCTGGACGATGCCGCACCGGGATTGTTGATGGACGCCCTTGGGGGAGCCCCCGATCTGGTCCTGTCCGACATGGCAGCGAATACTGTCGGCCATCCGCAGACCGACGCGCTGCGCACCATGGCGCTGGTCGAAACTGCCCTGGCTTTCGCCCAGGACGTGCTGGCGCCCGGCGGCACGTTCGTCGCCAAGGTCTTCGCGGGGGGCGCGGATTCGACGCTGGTCGCGGAGATGAAGCGCGCATTCGCCACGGTGAAACATGCCAAACCGCCCTCAAGTCGCAAGGGTTCGGTCGAATGGTTCGTCGTCGCGCAGGGTTTCAAGGGCCGTAAGGCGGAATAGCAGCGCCCGCCTATCGCGGAGAACCGCGATGGGGACCCGGGACGCCCGAAGCAACGGTGGCACGCTCAAAACGCAAACGACGCGGCCAGGCCGCGTCGTCAGAAGGGCAGTGGTCAGAAGGGCAGTGCTGGCCCCCGCGTCTAAAAGGACGGCCGTTTTCGCCGGGCGGGGATCGGAGCGGGGTCGGACCCACCCGTGCCCCCCGCCGCCCCGGATCAGCCCTCGTAATCGGCGCCCAGATTCTGGTTACGCGGCGGCGCGGCTGCAGTGAGCCGCAGCGCCTCGGCCGACGCGCTGAGCGAGCCGACCGCATCGACCTCATCATCGTCGTCGATCTGCACGCGCTGCAGGCTGCCGACGACCGATTCCTCGAGGTGATCGGGGCGCACGGTCTCCTCGGCGATCTCGCGCAGCGCGACGACGGGATTCTTGTCGCGATCGCGGTCGAGCGTCAGCTCGGCGCCGCCGGAAATCTGGCGGGCGCGCTGCGCCGCGAACAGCACGAGGTCGAAGCGGTTGGGAACCTTGTCGACGCAATCCTCGACAGTGACGCGCGCCATGGACGCTTTCCTTCGCAAATACCGATGATGGAAAGCCGGGCCTCTAGCAACCCACGCCCGCAAAGTCAAAGAAAGGGCTAGACCCCCTGCTTCCCGGCGCCCCGTCTCTGCGATCCGGACGATTTTGCCGCTGCCCGAGGATGGACGGGCTTCGGCACATGCGCCGCGCCGATACCCCCACCGCCAACAAACAGGATGCGCTGCCTGCAACATCAAGGCGATCCGCTTCGTTGCCCCTTCCCGCGTCCCGAGAGAGGAGCCATCGTCGCATCATGGCAGACCAGCCCGATGCACCCGTCGCACAACCGGTTTTCCGCGTCGCGGGCAACCGACTGACGCTGCTCGATACGGGGCCGCGGCGGCTCGACGCGTTGCTGACGCTGATCGACGAGGCGGCGATCTCGCTGCGCATCCTCTATTACATCTACGCCGACGACGACACGGGACGACGCGTCAACGCCGCCTTGATCGCCGCCGCCCGACGCGGCGTGAAGGTCGCGCTGATCGTCGACGGCTTCGGCAGCGAGGACCGTCCGTCCTTCTTCGCGCCCCTGACGGCGGCCGGCGTGACGTTATGCCGCTTCTCGCCTCGGTTCGGCCGCCGCTATCTGCTCCGCAACCACCAGAAGCTGGCTCTCGCCGACGCGGAGACGGCGCCGCAATCGCGGATCATCGTCGGCGGATTCAATGTCGAGGACGATTATTTCGGCACGCCCGCCGACGCAGCATGGCGCGACCTCGGCCTGCTCGTCGCCGGACCGGCTGCCGCACGGCTGGCAGGCTATTTCGACGCGCTGCTCGACTGGGCCGCCCGTCCCGACGGCAAATTGCGTCAACTCAATCGCGCGCTGGCGCACTGGAGCGAATCGGAAGGCGCGATGCGCTGGCTGATCGGTGGTCCGACGCGACGACTGTCGCCCTGGGCACGTGCCGTTCGCCACGACATGCGCCACGGCCGACGGATCGACGTGATCGCCGCCTATTTCACGCCCTCGCCGACGATGCTGCGACGACTCGACAAGGCCGGGCGGCGGCGCGCGCGCGTCCGCGTCGTCACGGCCGCCAAATCCGACAATGCGGCGACGATCGCCGCAGCGCGCTTCACCTACGCCGGGTTGCTGCGGAAAAACGTCGAGATCTATGAATATCAGCCGACCAAGCTGCACACCAAACTCTACGTCATCGACGACGCGGTCTATATCGGCTCGGCCAATTTCGACATGCGCAGCCTGTTCATCAACCTAGAACTGATGCTGCGCATCGAGGACGCCGCGTTTGCCGACAAGGTTCGCGCCTATGTCGAGGGCGAGGTCGCACGCTCGGTGCATGTCACGCCTGACTGGTACAAGGCGCATACCGGCTGGTTGCAGCGCCTTCGTCAGTTCGCCGCCTATCTGCTGATCGCGGTCGTCGATCCTGGGGTATCGCGCGGGTTGAATTTCGGGATCGAGGACGTCTGACCGTCTAGCGAGGCGAGGCCGTTGCGCGCCGGTTCCGGAATCAAGGATTCCAGAACCTTCCAATATCCTCCGACCGCTTCCTGCCCCGCTTCGATATAGGCGGCCGCCATCCGGTCGCGCTGCTCCTCATAGAGCGTCGCTTCGAGCTGCCGCCCCGCCGCCGTCAGGCGGAGCAGGCGATTGCGCCGGTCGTTTTCCCCATGCCGCACCGCGACGAGCTGCCGCTCGATCAGATCGCGCATGACGCGGCTGAGCGACTGTTTGGTGATCCCCAGGAGCTCGAGCAGTTCACCGACGGTGATGTCCGGCTTGCGGCCGATGAAGTAAAGCGCGCGGTGGTGCGCACGACCGAGACCCATTTCGGCCAGCTTCTCGTCCGCAGTCCGCACGAAACGCGACTGCGCGAACATCATCAGTTCCATGCCGCGGCGGATCGCGGCGTCATGCAGGAAAAGGGCGGGGGTAACGCGGCTTCCATCCATCGGCCGACGCTAGCGCAACCTATGATAGGCGTGAAGCCTCCCCGCCCCTGATTTCGTATTTAAATTTCAATTCATGCGTTGCGAAGGATCAATCCTTCCAAGCCCAATACAGCTGCGCGGGGGGAACGTTCCACCATTCCATGTCGTGATCGATGGTCTGGAAGTGCGGGGTCAGGAAGTCCTTCACCTTGGGTGAGAACTGGTAGACGAGGAACGCACCGCCAGGCCGGATGACACGCTGCGTCGCGGCGGCGATCGCGGGGCCTACCCCGGCGGGCAGGGTAGAAAAGGGAAGCCCGGACAATACATAGTCCGCCTTTTCGTGGCCGTGATCCTGTACGATTCTTTCGACATCTGCGGCCGAGCCGTGCACCGCGAAGAAACGTGAGTCGGTGATGACGTGGTTCAGATAGTTGATGAAGTCGGGATTGGTGTCGATCGCGATCAGGATCGCATCGGGCGCCATCCGGTCGAGGATGGGACGGCAGAAGGTGCCGACACCCGGACCGTATTCCACGAAGACCTTGCACGTCGCCCAATCGACGGGCTTGAGCATCTTTCGGATAAGCTTGTCCGACGACGGTATGATCGAGCCGACCATCACGGGATGCTTCAGGAAGCCCTGAAAGAACATCGCCACCGGGCTGGGAACGCCAGCCGGACGGGTACGTGAGCGCCGGGTGGCGGTGGTCGAACTGGGCATCGTCTTCCTTGGTCTCGTGGTTGTCCCGAAAAGGACGCACAACGGCAATCCCCGTGCCACGAATGTGAAACAGCTGGCAAGACCATGGGTTGCTCGGTCGGGCGCGTTTGACGGCAAAGATGCGGGGTTGCGAGACGGGTGACGCTGCGCCAAGCCTTTGCGACGCGACGCCCGGCCGGGGCGGAAGCGTCTTGCTAGGGGCGCGATCGAGATGGGCGGCACACGCCAGGGACAGGTGGCGGTGATCTTCACGTCCCGGCGTACCCGGGACGACGATGCGGGCTATGAAGAAGCGGCCGCGGCAATGGACGCGCTGGCCGCGCGCCAGCCGGGATATTGCGGCATCGACAGTGCAAGGGGTGCGGACGGCTTCGGCATCACGGTCAGCTACTGGGAGGACGAAGCGGCGGCGCTCGCCTGGCGCGACCATCCCGATCATGCGACGACACGCGCGGCGGGGCGGGCGCTTTGGTATGACGACTATAGCGTCACCGTCTGCACCGTCGCGCGCGACTATCGCTGGCACCGCGCATGAGCCGCGCCGTCTCTTCGCTCGATCGCCGCTTCGCGTTGCTGTTCGTCGTGATGCTGACGATCGCCGCCGGCAATACCGCCCTGCAATCGGTGTTGCCGGCTCTCGGTCGCGCGCTTGGCGTGGCGGACCAAGCGGTCGCGGCCGCCTTTTCGGTATCCGCGTTGCTGTGGGTGATCGCCGCACCCTTCTGGGCGGCTCGATCCGATACGCACGGGCGTCGCGCGATGATCCTGATCGGTCTTGCCGGCTTCGCAACGTCGCTGCTGCTGTGCGGCAGTTTTCTGGCGGCTGGTATCAATGGCTGGATCGGCGGTACCGCCGCGTTCGGGCTCTTCATCCTCGGTCGGCTGATCTACGGAAGCTGCGGTTCGGCAGCCCCTCCGGCGGTGCAGGCGCTGGTCGCGGGAGAGACCGGGCGGGAGGAGCGGACGCGCGCGCTCACGTTGCTCGCGTCCGCCTTCGGGCTCGGTACGATCCTCGGGCCGGCGATCGCGCCCTATCTGTTGCTCGGCCATATCGGCACCATCGAGATCGGGCTTGCGGGGCCGGCCTTCGTCTTCGCCGGCTTCGGCATCGTCGTGGCGCTGGCGGTGCGCGCAATTCTACCAGACGACCACCTGGGTGCGCACCCGGGCCACGGTGCCTCGTCGGCCTATCCGTCCATCGGCGGCGCACCCACGGGCGCCAGTATCGCCGCCGCGACGCAGCCACATGCGGAGGCGGTGCGCTTCGCCGATCCGCGGGTGCGCGCGTGGATGATCGCCGGGCTCGTCGCCGGCCATGCCCAAGCGGTCGCGAGCCAGGTGATCGGCTTTCTCGTTATCGATCGTCTTCACCTCGCGCCGGCCGCCGCGCTGGAGCCGACGGGTATCGTGCTGATGATGGGCGCGGGGGCCGCACTGCTCGTGCAATGGGGAGTGATCCCGCTCCTCGGGCTCAGTCCGCGGCGTCTGGTACTGGTCGGCGCGTTGCTCGCGGCGACCGGGTGTGCGCTAACGGGGCTTGCCACCTCGCTCTACGGCATCGCCACTGCCTACGCGCTGGCGAGCCTCGGATTCGGCTTCACCCGACCCGGTTTCACCGCAGGCGCCAGTCTGGCGGTCGGTCCGGCAGCCCAGGGTTCGGTCGCGGGCAAGGTGACCAGCGTCAATGGCGCCAGCTTCGTGCTCGGCCCTTCGATCGGCATCGGGCTATACGAGTTCGCCCATCCCGCGCCCTACCTCATCGTCGCGGGCGCACTGCTCCTTCTCGCGGGCTACGGCTGGCGCGCCTTGCGCTGAAACGGTGATGGGGCGGCGGCAGAGCCTGGTCCATTTGTGTAAATGCAGCGCCGGCTTTGACCCCCCGTTGAGCCGCCGACACCGTTGATCCGGCATGAGCGGCGTGGTGGGAGCGAGGGCCGCCACCGCCCAATCAAGCCTTGCTCGACCACACCTTAATCGGCCTTGCGCGTCGGCATCGCAAATCCGATCGGCTGGATCGCCGCCGCCTCCTGCTTCAGCCGCGCGGCGATCTGTTCATAGTCCTTTTCCATCTCTGGCGTCACGCTGGCGCGCGCCTCGCCCAGCGCATCCTCGAAGTCGCTCATATAGACCTCCTGCGCCGTCACCGACCGGCGCAACGCGATCAGGCCCGCACGACGGACGACATCTTCCAGATCCGCTCCGGTAAACCGGTCGGTCCGCGTGGCGATCACGTCCAGATCGACGTCCGCCGCGAGCGGCATCTTGCCCGTCTGAATTGCGAGAATGCGTCGCCGACCCTCCTTATCGGGCACGCCGACATAGATAAGCTCATCGAAGCGGCCGGGTCGCAGCAGCGCAGGATCGACGAGGTTGGGGCGGTTCGTCGCGCCGATGACGACGACCGACTGCAACTCCTCCAGCCCGTCCATCTCCGCGAGAATGGTGTTGACGACGCGCTCGGTCACCTGCGGCTCGCCGAGGCCGCCGCCGCGGGCGGGCACGAGGCTATCGAGTTCATCGATGAAGATCACCGTCGGCGCGACCTGGCGCGCGCGCGCGAACAGCCGGCTGATCTGCTGCTCGCTCTCGCCGTACCATTTGCTCAGCAGGTCGCTCGACTTGGTCGCGATGAAGTTCGCCTCCGCCTCGCGGGCCACCGCCTTGGCGAGCAGCGTCTTGCCCGTGCCTGGCGGCCCATAGAGCAGGAAGCCCTTTGCCGGCCGGATCCCGAGGCGCCGGAAAGCATCCGGGTTCTTCAGCGGCAGCTCGACCCCCTCCTTCAGCCGTTCCTGCGCCTTGTCGAGGCCGCCGACGTCCTCCCAGCGGACGCGCGGCGCCTCCACCATCACCTCCCGCATCGCGCTCGGCTGGACGCGCTTCAGTGCCTCGAGGAAATCGTCGCGGGTTACCGACAGCGTGTCGAGCACCTCCGCGGGGATGGTACGCTCCTCGAGGTTGAGGCGCGGCATGATCCGCCGCACCGCCTCGATCGCGGCCTCGCGCGTCAGCGCGGCGAGATCGGCGCCGACGAAGCCATAGGTGGTGCGCGACAGCTCGGCGAGGTCGACGCCATCCGCGAGCGGCATGCCGCGCGTATGGATGCCCAGGATTTCGCGCCGCCCGCGTTCGTCGGGCACGCCCACTACGATCTCGCGGTCGAAGCGGCCGGGTCGGCGCAGGGCCTCGTCGATCGCCTCGGGCCGGTTGGTCGCGGCGATCACGACCAGATTGGCGCGCGCCTCCAGCCCGTCCATCAGCGTCAGCAATTGCGCGACGACCCGCTTCTCCGCCTCCCCCTGCACGTTGCCGCGCTTCGGTGCGATCGAGTCGATCTCGTCGATGAATACGATCGAGGGCGCGCTCTTCGCCGCCTCCTCGAAGATCTCACGCAGTCGACCTTCCGATTCGCCATAGGCCGATCCCATGATCTCCGGACCGTTGATTAGGAAGAATTGCGCGTCGCTCTCGTTGGCGACCGCGCGCGCCAGCCGAGTCTTGCCGGTGCCCGGGGGCCCATAGAGCAACAGGCCCTTGGGCGGCTCGACGCCGAGCCGCTCGAACAATTCGGGATAGCGCAGCGGCAGCTCCACCATCTCGCGCAACTGATCGATCGTCGTCGCCATGCCGCCGATGTCGTCATAGGTGACGTCGGCACGCCGCGCCTGCTGCGGCTCCTCATATTCCGGGCGTAGTTCGACCTCGGTATTCTCGTCGATATGGACGACGCCCTTGGGGCTCGCCGACACGACCGCAAGCCGGATTTCCTGCAAGGCATAGGCGGGCGCGTTCATGAACTGCTGCACGCCCGGCGGCATGTTGGTGACGCGTTGCTGCCCGGCGGTGGCGACGATGTCGCCCTGCGCCAGCGGCCGGCCGAAGAAGGTGCGCTTCAGCGCCTGCACCGATCCCTGCAGGCGCAGGTTCTGCTGCGCCGGCGCGAAGACAACGCGCGTCGCCGGCTTCGATTCGACCCGGCGCACCTCGACGAAGTCGCCCGCGCCCACGCCGGCGTTCGCCCGCTGCAGGCCATCGATGCGCAGCACGTCGATGCCCTCGTCCTCGGGATAGGGACCGACCGCACGCGCGGGCGTCGACTGTTTGCCGACGATCTCGATCACGTCGCCCTCGCCGATGCCCAGGGCCGCCATCAGGCTGCGCGGCAGATGCGCAAGGCCCCGGCCCGAATCCTCCGGGCGTGCGTTCGCCACCTGGATCTTGCGCTGAGGTGCATCGCCTTCGGCCATGATCTGTCCTTCTGCCGTCGAAAATGGAGTTCGAAGCGCGCGAGGTAGGAAGCCGGTTCCGGCGATGCGACCCCGGGAGCCCGGGCTGCAGGACAAAAAAAGGGCCGCGTCCAGAAAGGAGCGGCCCGTGAAAGTTTTTAGGAGAGGATGCCTGAAAGGCCCGGTCCGTTTGCGGCGAGCCCGCCCATGTTGCAAGTGCGAAGAACGCAGGTTATGATTGCATAAGTTGCAATCGTCGTCTGCCTGTCGGTGCGTCCGGCTGGGCGGGCAAGAGGGTAGGAAGCATGCGCAGGCTGCCGCCGCTGGGGGCGATCGAGGCGTTCGTGCAGGTGGCGCGGCTCGGGTCGGTGAAGGCCGCGGCCGCCGAACTCGCCCTGTCGGCGCCCGCGCTCAGCCGTCGCGTCCAGTCGCTTGAGCGGTTCGTCGACAGGCCCCTGTTCGAACGACGACATCAGGCGATGACGCTCAACGTCGACGGCGAGCGGCTGCTCGCCCAACTTGCCCCCCTGCTCGACTCGCTGTCCGACGCGGTCGAATCGCTGACCGGCACGGTCGAGGTGCTTCGCGTGCGGCTGGGCGTGTTGCCATTATTCGCGTCGCAGCGCCTGTTCCCGCACCTCGGCAAATTGCGTCACGAACATCCCGAATTGCATCTCGACATCGACACGGCGGGGCATGGCGTCGTGCGGCTCGGGGAGGGATTGGACGCGGTGATCGCACTCGCGCGGGAGATCGAACCGTCGCTCTATGCCAAGCGGCTCGACCGCAACTCCGTCTATGTCATCGGTGCGCGCACGCTGCTGGAGGGCCCCGACCCGGTGACGCGACCCGAGCAATTGTCGCGGCTGACCGCCCTCATCCACCGCGAAATGCCCGATACCATCTCCGCGTGGCGCGACGCGATCGGCCTGGGCGACGTCGAACCGCTTGCGACCGATTATTTCGATTCGGGCGTACTGATGCTCGAGGCCGCGGCGCAGGGCCTTGGCGTCGCCTTCATGCACGCCAGCCATTTCGAGAATGCCAAGGACCCGCGCCTCGTCCGGCTTTTCGATATCGAGGTCGACAGTCCCTACAGCCATTGGTTCGTCTGCCGCCCACGGGCGTTGCAGCAGCGCCCGGTGCGGCTGTTCCACGACTGGCTCATCCGGACGCTCGGGGAGCACGGATCCGACTGATCGGATGACAGGCTTAACGCAGCGTCAAGAATTCGCCCGCACATGCCCCCCGGCAAACGGGAGCGAAAGTGCAATGATTCGAATTGTCAGGGCGTTGATCGGCAGTCGGCAGGGCGCGACTGCGATCGAATACGGCCTCATCGCGGCGCTGATCGCCATTGCCGCGATCGCGTCGATGAAGGGGCTCGGCGGCAAGCTTCAGACGACCTTCGGCAACGTCACGTCGAACCTGAAGGCCAGCTGACATCGTCGGTGGCGGACCGGCGCGACGACCGGTCCGCCGGCCGCGTCAGGCCGCGCGTGCCTTGACGATCTTGCCGGGATTCGCGGGCGGCTCGCCCTTCGGCAGCGCGTCGACCAGCTCCATGCCGTCGGTCACCTCGCCCCAGACGGTATATTGACCGTCGAGGAAGCGCGCGTCGTCGAAGCAGATGAAGAACTGGCTATTCGCCGAGTTCGGATCCATCGTCCGCGCCATCGAGCAGACGCCGCGCACGTGCGGCTCCTTCGAGAATTCCTGCTTCAGGTTCGGCTTGTCGGAACCCGACATGCCGGTCCCGGTCGGATCACCGCCCTGCGCCATGAAGCCGGGGATGACGCGATGAAAGACGACGCCGTCGTAGAAGCCCTCGTTGGCCAGTTCCGCGATGCGCGCGACGTGGCTCGGCGCCAAGTCCGGACGCAGGCGGATCGTGACGTCGCCGCCCTCGCCGTCGTTGGTGTCGAGCGTGAGCGTCAGCGTCTGATATTCGGTGTCGGCCATGATCGGCTCCTCTTGTTGCTGGCGCGCAGGTAGTGTCGCTTCGTCCCGCTGGCAAATCGCAAAGGCTGCGGGTAAGGCCGGCCCGCGCGAACCGGAGGGAGGTAGCGATGAGCGAGCACGAACTTCCCGAGGTGATCGACGAGGACGGCGAGACCGAGCTCGACGAGGACGACCGCCTGCGCCCCGAATTCGTCGATGCGGTGCTCGAGGCGGTCCGCGACCATAATGACGAGGAAGCGCGCGACCTCGTCGAGCCGCTCCATCCCGCCGATCTTGCCGACCTGTTCGAGATCGTGCCCGAGGACGATCGCGGTCCCCTCGCCCGCGCCGTCGCCGACCAGCTGAACGGCGACGTCTTTGCGGAAATGAACGACTATGTCCGCGAGACGCTGATCGATGCGCTGGAGCCGCATCAGGTCGCGGACATCGCCGCTGCGCTGGATACCGACGACGCGGTCGCGATCATCGAGGACATGGACGAGGACGAGCAGCGCGCGGTACTGCGCGCGCTCGACCCCGATGATCGCGCCGCGATCGAGGAGGCGCTGTCCTACCCCGAGGAATCCGCAGGCCGCCTGATGCAGCGCGAGCTGATCGCGGTGCCCGAGCATTGGACCGTCGGCGACGTTATCGACTTCCTGCGCAGCCACGAGGAACTCACGACCGATTTCTGGGAGATCTTCGTGGTCGATGCGGGCCACCACCCGGTAGGGACCTGCCAGCTGTCGTGGATCCTGCGCACGCCCCGCGGCATCGCCATGTCGGACGTGATGAAGCGCGAGCAGACGCTGATCCCGGTCGACATGGACCAGGAGGAGGTCGCGCTGCGCTTCCAGAAATACGCGCTGATCTCCGCTGCGGTGGTGGACGACGACGAGCGGCTGGTCGGTATGATCACGGTCGACGACATCGTCCACATCATCCAGCAGGAGGCGGGCGAGGACGCGCTGCGCCTGTCCGGCGCGGGCGAGGGCGACATCAACGAGCCGATCCGGCTGACCGTGCGCAGCCGCGTCGCCTGGCTGGTCGTCAACCTCGGCGCGACGATCCTCTCCGCTTCCGTCGTCGGCCTCTTCCAGGGCGAGATCGGCCGCTTCGCGCTGCTTGCTGCGCTCATGCCCATCGTTTCCGCGCTCGGCGGCAATGCCGGCACGCAGACGCTCGCCGTCGTCGTGCGGGCGCTGGCGACCAACCAGCTGACCAGTTCGAACACCGTCCGCATGCTGCTGCGCGAGTTCCGCATCGCCTTGTGCAACGGCGTCGCGCTGGGCCTGGTCGGCGCGCTCGGTAGCTACGTGATCCTCGGCAACGCGCAATTGTCCATCGTCTTCGCGCTCGCGATGATGATCAACAGCCTCGTCGCCGGACTCGTCGGCGTGATCGTGCCCGTCGCCCTCGACAAGGCCAACGTCGACCCCGCCGTGTCCTCGGCGGTGTTCGTGACGACGGCGACCGACGTGATGGGTTTTTTCTCCTTCCTCGGCCTTGCGACACTGTGGGGTCTCGGCGGCTGACCGTCCTATCGCTGCCGGTCTTCTCGACGCACGGGTCGCAGCCCGACTTGCCACTCCTAAGCCCCTGACCCACATGGGCAGCACATGGCCCTGCACCTCACCAAAGTGGCGTTCGGCGCGACCAGCGTCGACCAGCTCGCCGATCGCCTCGCCCTGCGCGCCAAGGATGGTCCGGTCTTCCTGACGACGCGCTACCTGCCCAAGCGGCACGAAGAGGTCGCGGGGCAAGGATCGCTGTTCTGGATCGTCAAGCACCAGCTCGTCGCGCGCTCGCCGATCCTGGCCTTCGGCGAGGCGGAAGGCGGGCGCGTGGCGATCCACATCGACCCGGCGCTGGTCATCGTCCAGTCGCGGCCCAAGCGCGCGCACCAGGGGTGGCGATACCTCGAAGCGGGCGATGCGCCCGCCGACCTGGGCGGCGACGCCACGGGCCTGGCCGGCCTGCCCCCGGCGCTCGTCGGCAAGCTCGCCGAGCTCGCGCTGATCTGAGCCCTCAGCCGGTCAGTTCCTTGAACAGCTGGCGGGCGGTGTCGGCGATCACCTGTCCCGCGCCCCGGTCACCCTTCGCCATCGACGTCATGAAGGCCTTTGCCTGCGCCAGCGTCACGTGCGGCGGCAGCGGCGCGACATTAGGGTCGGTCTTCACTTCCAGCACCACTGGACGATCGGACGCCAGTGCCGCATCCCAGGCCGCGGCCAGGTCGTCCGGATCGTCGACGAATATGCCCCTGAGCCCGATCATCTCGGCGAATCTGGCATAAGGCACGTCGGGCAGGTCCTGCGTCGTCTCGAAACGGGGGTTGCCCTCCATCACGCGCTGTTCCCACGTCACCTCGTTCAGATCCTGGTTGTTGAACACGCAGACGACGAAGCGCGGATCGGACCAGCGCTGCCAGTATTTCTGGACGGTGATCATCTCGGCGAGATTGTTCATCTGCATCGCGCCGTCGCCGACCAGCGCGACGACCGGCCGTTCCGGATAGGCGAACTTCGCCGCAATGGCATAGGGAACCGCCGCGCCCATCGACGCAAGTCCGCCCGACAGCGACGACCGCTGGCCGCGCTTCACCTTGAAATCACGCGCATACCAATTGGCGCAGCTGCCCGAGTCCGACGTCACGATCGCGTTCGCGGGCAGGCGTGGCGACATCTCCCACACCACCCGCTGCGGATTGACCGGATTCGCCGCGGCATGCGCACGCTCCTCCAATGTCTGCCACCATGTCGCGACATTCGCCTCGATCCCGGTCAGCCAGCTGCGATCACCCTTCGCCTCGACCAGCGGGATCAGCGCTTCGAGCGTCTCCTTCGCGCCGCCGTGCAGCGGCACGTCCGCCGGATAGCGCAGCGACAGCATGCCGGCGTCGACATCGATCTGCACGCAGCGCACCTGTCCGTCGGGTGGCAGGAATTCGGCCCAGGGAAAACCGGTGCCGATCATCAACAGCGTGTCGCAGTCCTGCATCATGTCCCAGGACGGCTTGGTACCGAGAAGGCCGATCGCCCCCGTGACAAAGGGCAATTCGTCGCTGAGCACGTCCTTGCCGAGCAACGCCTTGGCGACGCCCGCGCCGAGCAGGCCGGCGATGCGTTCCACCTCGTCCGCGGCATCTCGAGCGCCCGCGCCGATCAGGACGGCGACGCGCTTGCCGGCGTTGAGGATGTCGGCAGCACGGCGCAGCTCGGAGGGTTGCGGCACGATGCGCGGCCGGACGTAGCCGGGTCCGGATCGGGTGAAGCCGTGCGCGACCTTGGGATCGCTGTACGGCTCGTCCTGCACGTCCTTGGGCAGCACGACGACGCCGACGCCGTTGCGCGCCAGGGCACTGCGGATCGACCGGTCGGTGACATGGCGCACCTGCGCGGGTGCCGTCACCTCCTGCACATGATCGGCGACGTCCGCGAAAATGCGGTCGAGGTTGAGCTCCTGCTGGTAGCTGGCGCCGCGGACCGTCGTCTCTGCCTGCCCGGCGATCGCGAAGACCGGGGCATGATCCAGCTTGGCGTCGTACAGGCCGGTCAGCAGGTGCGTCGCGCCTGGCCCGCCGGTCGACAGGCAGACGCCGATCTCGCCGGTGAACTTGGCATGCGCGCTCGCCATGAATGCGGCCATCTCCTCGTGCCGCACCTGGACGAACTCGATGCCTTCGCCCTTGCGCTCGGCGCGCTGCAACGCGCCGAGCACGCCGTTGATGCCATCGCCGGAATAGCCGTAGATACGCGTGACGCCCCAGGCCTTCAGGCGCTCGACGAAAAAGTCGCTGGTCATCTCGGCCACGGGGCATCTCCTTGCGAAAACGGTGGTAATCGCCGGAGAACGGGTGCCTGACGCCATGGTTGCGCCGTGCGGCGGCGGTTGGTCGCTTCCTGCGGTTCGCCGCGCCGCAGCGGCGGCTCGTCGCACCGTGCGCCGTCGCCGGTTTCGCGCGATGATCTGGCGGATATGGATCGGGCTACCGCTCTCGCGATGGGGCCATTCAATATCCGTATGTATGCGTTTGGCCGGTCGGCTCCTCTCCTTCTCCTTTCGCTCGCCGCGGCTTGCGGTTCGACATCGCATCCGGCGGGCAGCACCCGGGCTCCGGTGACGACGCCGCCGGCGGAGATATCGATCCCGATTCCCGCCGCCGCCCCCCCTGCCCGCCGCGTTGCGCCAGCGCAGCTGAGCCAGGCGATCCAGCGGCTTGCCGACGGTTTCGACGGCAAGTTCGGGATTGCCATTCGCGGCGTGGACGAGGGCTGGACCGTCGCCTCGCCCGGCGCGCGCACGCGCATGCCCCAGCAATCGGTGAGCAAATTGTGGGTGGCGATGACGCTGCTCGACCTGCGCGACCAGGGCAAGGCACGTCTGGACGACCCGATCGTCGTCAGAACCGAGGACCTGACGCTCTTCCATCAGCCGATCGCGATGCTGGTGAAGGGCGATGGCTATCACACCACGGTCGGCGAATTGCTCAAACGCGCGCTGACGATGAGCGACAACACCGCCAACGACCGGCTGCTCACCTATGTCGGCGGCCCCGCCGCCGTCCGCGCGATGATCGAGCGCAAGCAGCTCGGCGACATCCGTTTCGGTCCGGGCGAACGTCTGCTTCAAGCGAAGACGGCGGGCCTGACCTGGAACCAGGCGACGATGTCGAAGGGCAACGGCTTCGAACTCGCGCGCTCGCGCCTCGCGCCCGAAGTTCGTGCCGCAGCGCTCGACGCCTATGTCAACGATCCGCCCGACGGCGCGGCGCCGCTCGCGATCGCGGACGCGCTCGCGCGCCTTGCGCGGGGGGAGTTGTTCACCGAGACCTCGACCCGCATCCTGCTCGATACGATGGGGGCTTCGATCACCGGCCGCGCCCGGCTGCGCTCGGCGCTGCCGGCGGGTTGGAAGATCGCACACAAGACCGGGACGGGGCAGGATCTCGGCAGCCGCAACGCCGGCTTCAACGATGTCGGCCTGCTCACCGCACCCGACGGGCGCCGCTATGCGATCGCGGTCATGATCGGCGACAGCCGCCGACCGATCCGCGAACGGCAGCAGCTGATCGCGGGCGTCGCCGCCGCCGTGGCGGACTATGCGGAGGGATCGCGCCGCTGACGGTCGCTGTCGCTGACGAAGCCCGCGTCGACAAGGCGGCGCGGGGCGCTAGGCGCGGATGGGGACGCCAGTCGACGCGGTCCTCTCCCGTGTGCAGTCCGGCGAGGCTGGATCGGCGCGGCACCGCGTCCCCGCAAGGGGATCGGAATCCGGTCGCCTAGTCACCACGCCGCGCCCCGCACATCCAGGGTCGCCGACAGCGACACGAAGGCCACAGTCCCGCGACTTCGGTACGGCCGGCGTCGAGATGGATTGGCCCCCTTCCCGCGATCCGCTAAGCGGCAGGGGCGATGCCCCATCTCTATCTCGTCGACGGCTCGGGCTATATCTTCCGTGCCTATCACCGGCTGCCGCCGCTCACCAACAAGCATGGCGAGCCGGTAGGCGCCGTCTATGGCTATACGACGATGCTGTGGAAGCTCGCCGACGATCTGCACAAGGCGGACGGCCCCACGCACATGGCGGTCATCCTCGACAAGTCGAGCCAGACGTTCCGCAACGAACTCTACGACCAGTACAAGGCGCATCGTCCGCCGCCGCCGGAGGATCTGGTTCCCCAGTTCCCGATGATCCGCGACGCGACGCGCGCCTTCTCGCTTCCCTGTATCGAGGAACAGGGCTGGGAGGCGGACGACCTGATCGCGAGCTATACCAAGGCGGCGCTGGCGCAGGGCTGGCAGGTGACGATCGTCAGTTCCGACAAGGACCTGATGCAATTGATGACCGATCCGTCGGTCGACATGCTCGACACGATGAACAACCGTCGTCTCGGGCCGGAGGCGGTGGTCGAGAAATTCGGTGTCGGGCCGGAGAAGCTCGGCGACGTGCTGGCGTTGATGGGCGACAGCGTCGACAACGTGCCCGGCGTGCCCGGCGTCGGCCCCAAGACGGCGGCAAAGCTCATCCTGGAGCATGGCGACGTCGAGGGCGTGCTCGCCGCGGCGGACGGCATGAAGAAGGGCAAGCTGCGCGAGAATCTCATCGACCATGCCGAGGCGGCGCGGCTGAGCCGCAAGCTGGTCGAACTGGCGTGCGACGTGCCGCTGCCGCAGCCGCTGGAGGAATTGTCGCTGGCGGACGGCATTCCGGACGCACCGTTGCGGGCGTTCCTGGAGCATCACGGTTTCCGCTCCCTCCTGACGCGACTGGGAGAGGTCGCGGATGCGCCGGTGCCCGAATCGGCCACCGACGTCGCGTTCGACGACGAGGAGCCCGCCTGCAACCACGACGGCTATGAGACGGTCGTCGACGTCGCGGCGCTCGACCGGTGGATACAGGTCGCGCGCCATCAGGGCTGGGTCGCGATCGATACCGAGACGACCGCCAAGGACCCGATGCTTGCCGAGCTGGTCGGGGTGTCGATGGCACTCGCGCCCAATCTCGCCTGCTACGTGCCCCTTGCCCATGGGGGGACCGACATGTTCGCCGAACGGCCGCCGCAGCTGGACATAACGGAAGCGCTGGCGAAGCTGAAGCCGCTCCTCGAGGACCCGAGCGTTCTCAAGATCGGGCACAACCTCAAATACGACATGATCGTGCTCGGCCGGCGCGGCATCGGGGTCGCGCCCTATGACGACACGATCGTGATGAGCTTCGACCTGGACGCGGGGCTGCACGGCCACGCCATGGACGAGCTTGCCGCGACGCATCTGTCGCACAGCTGCATCGCCTACAAGGACGTCGTCGGCACGGGCAAAAAGGCGCTGGGGTTCCACGAGGTCGATCTGAAGGCCGCGACGCGTTACGCCGCGGAGGATGCGGACGTCACCTTGCGTCTCTGGCGGCGGTTCGCGGCGCGCCTGCCGGTCGAGGGTGGCACGCGCATCTACCAGATGGTCGATCGCCCGCTCGTCTCCGTGATCGCGCGGATGGAGCAGCGCGGCATCAAGGTCGATCGTGAGACGCTGGCGCAGCTCTCCGGTACGTTCTCGACGCAGATCGCCGCACTGGAGGAAACCGTCCACGCGCTCGCCGGCGGCCCCTTCACGATCGGCAGCCCGAAGCAGCTGGGCGACGTGTTGTTCGAACGCATGGGGCTGAAGGGCGGCCGCAAGGGCAAGAGCGGCGTCTATTCGACCGACGTCACCGAGCTGGAGCGGCTGGCGGCGGACAAGGATTCGCCTGGCGCGGCGATGGCGACGAAGGTGCTCGAGTGGCGTCAGCTCACCAAGCTGAAGAACACCTATACCGATACGCTCCAGGAGCAGATCAATCCGACGACGGGCCGCGTTCACACCAGCTATTCGCTGACCGGCGCCCAGACCGGACGTCTTTCCTCCACCGACCCGAACCTGCAGAACATTCCGATCCGCACCGAGGTCGGGCGGCAGATCCGCGACGCCTTCGTCGCCGAGCCGGGCAACGTCATCCTCGCCGCCGACTATTCGCAGATCGAGTTGCGGCTGGCGGCGCATATGGCGGACGTGCCGCAGCTGCGCGAGGCCTTCGCCCGTGGCGACGACATCCACAGCCTGACCGCGCAGGAGCTTTTCGGCGAAGTGACGCGCGATACGCGCGCCAGCGCCAAGACGATCAACTTCGCGATCCTCTATGGCATCAGCCGCTGGGGCCTCGCCGGCCGCCTCGACATCGGCGCCGACGAGGCGCAGGCGATGATCGACCGCTATTTCGATCGTTTTCCCGGCATCAACCGATATATCGCCGAGACGCTGACGCAGGTGCGCGAGCGCGGTTTCACGGAAACCTTGTTCGGCCGGAAGACCCATTTCCCCCGCATCCGCAGCAAGGTGCAGCACGAGCGGCAGGGCGCGGAACGCGCCGCGATCAACGCTCCGATCCAGGGAACGAGCGCGGACATCATCAAGCGCGCGATGGTGCGGATGGAGCCGGCGCTTGCCGAAGCCGGCCTCTCGCAGGTGCGCATGCTGCTGCAGGTGCATGACGAACTCGTCTTCGAGCTGCCGGAAGGCGATGTCGCACGTGCCAAGCCGGTGATCGAACACGTCATGGCGACGGCCGCGGAGCCGGCGATCCGGCTCAGCGTACCGCTGGGGATCGAGATCGGCGTCGGTCCCAGCTGGGGAGCCGCGCATTGATCGCCCTTACGGACGGCTTTGCCCCCTGCGTTCCGACGGTCCTTCGCCGATGATGTCCAAGAATCAGGATATCGACGCGCTGGCCAAGGGCGGGCGCACCAATATCGCGGGGTTCATCCTGCGTCTTGCCGCACGCATCCCGTTCCTGTTCATCGCGGGCCGCCTCTACGGCGCCGATCTCGTCGGCCGGTTCGCCCTTGCGGTGGTGGTGGTCGAACTTGCCGCCCTGCTCGCGACGCTGGGCCTCAAGCGCGGACTGGCGCAGGCGCTGTCCTCGGCGGACGATCGGTCGCACGTCGACGTCGTCTGGGACGCTCTGGCGGTCGCCTTCCTCGCATCGATCGCCGCAAGCGCGGTGCTGATCGCCTTTCCCGAGGTGATGTACGCCAACACGCAGGTCACGGGGCTCGACCGATTCCTGCCCTGCATCATCGTCGCGGTCGCCTGGTCCGACGTCAGCCTCGCCGCGCTCGCCTATCGTCATGACGTCAAGGCCGCCGTCACGGCGCGTGCGGTGGTGGAACCGTGGACGATCTCGATCGCCGCCTGGGCCTTCTCCTTCGTCACGATCAAGGACGGGCTCGTCCTTTCCTATGTCGCTTCGATGACCGCGGCGCTGATCGCCAGCATCGTGCCGTTCCTGCGCAGCTATGGCCTGCCGCACGACTGGTCGCCGCGTCCGGGCGCCTTGTTCGCGCTGGCCCGCGCCAACGCCCCGCTTGCCGGTGCGGACGCGCTGGAATGGGGAAGCCGCAATGTGGATCGCTTCATCCTGGGCATGGCGTTCGAACCCAAGGTGGTCGGTATCTATTACATGGCCCAGCAGGTCGCGAGCTTGCCGCAGAAGCTCAAGACGAGCTTCGACCCCATCCTGGGGCCCGTCATCACGCAAAGCCTGGCGATCGGCGATCGCGCCGCCATCGCCAACCAGGTGCGGCAGGTCGCCTTCTGGATCATGGCGGCGCAAGGCTGCCTGGCGTTGATGGGTTCGATCCCCGGCGAAGCGGTGATGGGCGTCGTCGGGCCGCAGTTCGTGGCGGGCAGCTATGCCTTGGGCTTTCTGCTCGCCGCGGAAGTGCTCGCCTCCACCGGCGCGGTGTGCGAATCGGCGCTGGTCTATACCGCGCGTCATCGCAATCTGATGATATCCACCGCGATGCTGGGCGTGCAGATCCTGCTCAGCATCGGCTTCATCGTGGCCGCCCGCCGCCTAGGCTGGCCCGAGACATGGCAGGCCGCCGGCCCCGCGCTCGCCCTGATGCTGAGCGTCGGCATGACGTCGCTGATCAAGGCGCGGCTGCTGGGCCGCATCCTCGGGGCGCCCGTGTCGCCGTGGCGCTGGACGCTCGCGGGTGCTGCCGTCGCGGCGATCGTCGTGGGCACCGCATTCACCATGCTGCCGCATCGGCTCGAATGGGCAGAGCTTCTGTTCGGCGAACCCGCGATCGCGGGGACCTATCTGCTGATCCTGTGGAAATTCGCCTTCGGCCCCGGCGACCGTACCCTTTTTGGGAAGATGCCGCGCGCGGAGAATGCCACCTTGCCCAACGTGGGCGCGCCCGTCCCCTGATTGGATCATACATGGCTCGATCAGCGCTGCGAACGGCCCTGGCGTGGCAGGCGTTTGCCGGTTGCGGTCATCCGTCATGCCGTGCCAGCCAAGGCCGCGGTCGGCGTCTGGCTGGTCAGGAAGATCGGGTGGCCGCGAACATGCGATTTTCCGCGACGAGCACGATTTGCGGAGGATTTGGACAGCGCGAACCCCAGCCGCATGTGGCGCCGGCAGTTGGACGCCAAAGGCGAAAGCGCCTCAGATCCGCTTAGAAGCGGAAGGCCGTGCCCACGTATACCGACTGGCTGTCGCGATGATCGTCGTCGCCCAGCCGCGCCAGCCGCTCGCGATCCGACCGATAGCGCATGCCCGCAGTCAGATCGATATGCCGCGTCAGCGAGTAGGAACTCGACAGATCGACCGAATAGCTCGGTGCCTCCTCGACGAGCTTGCTCGTTCCCGCCAGCGGACGATCGGTGGTCGCGGTCAGTCTGCTGCTCGCGCGGCCGGCCTTGTAGGTCAGCGCGACGTCGGTCGTCTCGCGGCTACCCGGCTGCGGGCCCATGTCCAAGTGCGATACGTCGCCGGACAGCGAGAAGCGCTTCCACGCCACGGACGCGCCGAGGCTGTACGCGCTCGGCTGGATGCCCAGGGTGGCAGGCTTGGCCAGGCCGGCGCGGCTGGCATCGGCGGCGGCGAGCGCGACGCGGTTCGAGCGCGCGCGCACGGCCACGGTGATCGCGCGCTTGTCCTGCGTCGATTCCGCCGGCGTGAACCGGAACGCCGTGTCGTCGAGACCGGCACGTGCCATCACGGCCGCAAGGCGCGGATCGGCGGCTGCCGGCGTGAAGGCACCGGAAAAGCGGAGCGGGGCGGCGATACGGCGCACGCCCTGCGCCTTCTCCGCGGCACCGAATGCGGGTGCGACAGCGATGCCGGTGACGACAAGCGCCCCCGCCATCAATGCAGCCATCGCACGCTTCGTGCTCACGAGTCGAACCCCATCAGAATCCCGCAGCAACGCGCCTACCACGATTCGGCCG
This sequence comes from Sphingomonas beigongshangi, assembly GCF_016820445.1. GTDB lineage: Bacteria > Pseudomonadota > Alphaproteobacteria > Sphingomonadales > Sphingomonadaceae > Sphingomonas > Sphingomonas beigongshangi. The sequence goes on along the minus strand of NZ_JADHDT010000002.1, from coordinate 253,918 downwards.
CACGCCAACATGCCCAACCGTGTCACGGCCGCATCATTTTGTCCGACTGTTGCATCAGACACACAGGTTGTCTCATCGGCACGGCTTCTTGCGGGCGCATCGGCGCGCCTGTAGGGATGAAAGGGATTTCTCGACCAAGGACTACCCGCCCATGATCCGCCCGTTGCGCACCGCCCTCATGGTCGCCGTCGTCGCACTGCCGCTTGCCGCATGCGGCGGCCGCAGCGGCACGGCCCAGGCCGATCTCGCCGCGTCGAAAGTTACGACGATCGGCGTCAATTCCTACCTGTGGCGCGCCAGCCTCGATACCCTGTCGTTCATGCCTCTGGTGCAGACCGACTCGAACGGCGGTGTCATCGTCACCGACTGGTACGTGAATCCGCAGGTGCCGACCGAGCGGATGAAGGTCACCGTGTCCATCCTCGACCAGGATCTGCGCGCGGACGCGGTACGTGTCGCGGCGCTGCGCGAGGTCAATCGCGGCGGTCAGTGGGTATCCGCGCCGGTCGCCGCCGCGACGACCCAGAAGCTCGAGGATATCATCCTGACCAAGGCGCGGGACCTGCGCCGTGCGTCTATCGCCGGCTGAGGCCGGAGGCGATGCCGGGGCCAGGATCGGGCGAGCAGCGCGCGGCGTTGTTTCCCGGACGCCGCCCGGCACCGCATGAAGCGCAGCCGAAAACATGAATGGAGTTCAGCCCACGTGGCATCACGCTTCAACGCACTGAAGGCGGACGCCGCCTGGCAGGCGATCTGGGACGACCGTCGCACGTTCGCGGCGAAGGACGATAGCGGCAAGCCGCAGAGCTATGTGCTGGAGATGTTCCCCTATCCGTCGGGGCGCATCCACATGGGGCATGTCCGCAACTATACGATGGGCGACGTACTGGCCCGCTATCGTCGCATGCGCGGCTATGAAGTGCTGCACCCGATGGGCTGGGACGCATTCGGCATGCCTGCCGAGAATGCCGCCATGGAGAAGGGCGTGCATCCGGGCACCTGGACCCGCGCCAATATCGCGACGATGAAGGCGCAGCTCAAGCGGCTCGGCTTCGCGCTGGACTGGACGCGCGAACTGGCGACGTGCGAGCCCGAGTATTACGGGCACGAGCAGGCGCTGTTCCTCGACATGTTCGCGAACGGACTCGTCTATCGCAAGGAATCCGCGGTCAACTGGGATCCGGTCGACATGACCGTGCTCGCCAACGAGCAAGTGATCGACGGGCGCGGCTGGCGATCCGGCGCACTGGTCGAGAAGCGCAAGCTGAGCCAGTGGTTCCTCAAGATCACGGACTTCGCCGACGAGCTGATCGAGGGGCTTGGCGATCTCAAGGACTGGCCGGACAAGGTCAAGCTGATGCAGGAGAACTGGATCGGCAAGAGCCAGGGCCTGCAATTCCGCTTCGACCTGTCGAACGGCGAATCCGTCGAGGTCTTCTCGACCCGCCCGGACACGATCTTCGGTGCAAGCTTCGTCGCGGTCGCGGCCGATCACCCGATCGCACAGGCTCTGGCTGATCGGCCCGACGTGGCGGCGTTCATCGAGCGCTGCAAACAGGGCGGCACCACCGCCGCGGAGCTCGAGACGCAGGAAAAGCTCGGCTTCGACACCGGTCTGACCGCCGCGCATCCGCTCGACCCCGATTGGCGTCTGCCCGTCTTCATCGCGAATTTCGTGCTGATGGACTATGGAACCGGCGCCGTCTTCGGTGTGCCGGCCCATGACCAGCGCGACCTCGATTTCGCGCGTAAATACGCGCTGCCCGTACGCCGCGTGGTGTCCGAGGGCGAGCGGACGGATCCGGCCTTCGACGGCGACGAAGCCTATACCGGGCCGGGCACGATCGTGAATTCGCGGTTCCTCGACGGCATGGACATCGAGGATGCCAAGCGCGCGGTGATACGCCGCGCCGAAGAGGACGGCTGGGGCAAGGGATCGACCGTCTATCGCCTGCGCGACTGGGGCGTCAGCCGCCAGCGTTACTGGGGTACGCCGATCCCGATCATCCATTGCGCCGCCTGCGGCGCCGTGCCGGTCCCCAAGGAGCAGCTGCCCGTCCGCCTGCCGGAAGATGTGACGTTCGACGTTCCCGGCAATCCGCTCGACCGGCATCCGACGTGGAAGCACGTCCCCTGCCCGTCCTGCGGCGGCGAAGCGCTGCGCGAAACCGACACGCTCGACACGTTCGCCGATTCCAGCTGGTACTTCATCCGCTTCGCCAGCCAGCCCGACGACAAACCCTTCGACCGGGCGGTGGCGGAAAGCTGGCTACCCGTCGGCCAGTATATCGGCGGCGTCGAGCATGCGATTCTCCACCTGCTCTACGCGCGGTTCTGGACCCGCGCGCTCCGGCATATCGGCATGCTCGATATCGCGGAGCCGTTCACCGGCCTGTTCACGCAGGGCATGGTGACGCACGAGACCTATAAATCCTCCGACGGTCGCTGGCTCTCCCCGGCGGAGGTCGAAAACGGCATCGAAATCGCGACCGGTCAGCCGATTCAGGTCGGCCGCGTCGAGAAGATGTCCAAGTCCAAGAAGAACACCGTCGATCCCGAACCGATCGTCGACCAATATGGCGCGGACGCGACGCGTTGGTTCATGCTGTCGGATTCGCCGCCGGAGCGGGACCTGCCCTGGTCGGAAGCGGGCATCGAGGGGTCGTGGCGGTTCGTCCAGCGGCTTTGGCGCTTGTTCGACGCCGATCCGGCAGAACCCGGTGAAGGCGGCGACCCCGCGCTCGACCGCAAGCTTCATCAGACGATCCAGGGCGTCGGCGCAGACATCGAAGCGCTGGCCTTCAACAAGGCCGTCGCCAAATTGTACGAACTGACCAGCGCCATCGAGAAGGCCGCCCCGTCGCCATCGCGCAGCAACGCGATCCATGGGCTGATGCTGCTGGTCGCCCCGATGGTACCGCATATCGCCGAGGAGGCGTGGGCGAAGAAGGGGGCGGAGAACGGCTTCGATGGCCTGATCGCCGACGCATCCTGGCCAGAGGTGGATGCGGCGCTTCTCATAGAGGATGAGATGACGATCGCGGTGCAGGTCAACGGCAAGCTGCGCGACACGCTGACCCTTCCGAAGACCATGGCGAAGGAGGACGTCGAGGCAGCCGCCCTTGCCTCCGACAAGATCGTCCGCACCCTCGAGGGCAAGGCCCCCAAGAAGGTGATCGTCGTTCCGGGCCGGCTGGTGAACATCGTCGCATGATGACTCGGCTCATCCTTCCCCTGCTGCTGCTGGCGCCGCTCACCGCCTGCGGCCTGCATCCGCTCTATGCGGGGGGTGCCGGTGGCAGCGTCGCTCAGACGCTGGCGGCGGTCGACGTTTCGCCGATCCAGGGCAAATCCGGCTGGCTGATGGCAAACGCGCTGCGGGACCGGCTCGCCGCCTCGGGCACTCCGCGCTACCGCCTTGACGTCAAGCTCGACGATTCGATCGCGGGCCTTGGCGTACGGCGTGACGACAGCGTGACCCGCGAGCGACGGACGCTCCGGGCACGGTATCAGCTCGTCGATCTCAGCGATGGCGCGGTGATGCTCGACGCGACGGCCGGGTCGGACGCCGGCATCGATGTCATCGCGTCGTCGGAATATGCGACCATCGCCGCCGAAAATACCGCGCTGGAACGGTTGTCGGGCATCGTCGCCGACCAGATCGTCGCGAAGCTAGCGTTGTACGCCCGGCGCCGTCAGCCGGCGCGCTGATGCGGCTGGCGCGCCCGTGAAGGCCAATGCGCGCGATATCCGCGCCGCGATGGAACGTCCGTCTCCGGACATGCGTCTGTTTCTGCTGCATGGACCGGATGCATCGGCGGCGGCCGAACTCGCCGGCCGACTGGCGCATGCGATGGGCCCGGATGCGGAACGGATCGATCTGGACGGGGCGATGCTGAAGGGCGACCCGGCCCGGCTCGTCGACGAGGCCGCCGCCTTGTCGCTGTTCGGTGGCGCCCGCCATATCCGGATAGCGTCGGTCGGAGAGGAAAGCCTCGACGCCCTGTCGGCCCTGTTGAACGCCGATCATGCCGGCAACCCGGTGGTTGCCCTCGCGCCGACGGTCAAGTCGACGGCGAAGATCGTCAAACTGGCGATCGACAGTCCCCGGGCCATGGCATTCGCCTGCTACGAACCCAGCGCCGCCGATCTGGAGAAGCTGGCGGCGACGCTGCTACGCGACGCTGGCATGCGGCCGCATGGCGCGGTGACGCATCGGCTTGCCGCCGCCTGCGCCGGGGATCGCGCCATCCTTGCCAAGGAAATCGACAAGCTTGCGCTGTTCCTCGATGCGGCGCCCGATCGCCCGAGGGATGCGGATGAGGCCGCGCTCGATGCGATCGGCGCCGACCTCGGGGAAGCCGAGATGGGGAGCGTGATCGAGGCGATCGTGGCCGGGCGGACCGCCGTCCTCGGCGCCGAACTCGTCCGCCTCAACGAGGCGGGCACGTCGCCGATACCATGGCTGCGTCTGCTCGCGCGTCGGCTGATGACCCTGGCCGAGATGCGGGCGGACATCGACGGCGGCGCTACGCAGGACAGCGTCTTCAAGCGTCACCGGATATTCTTCCGCGAGGAGGCGGCGACCGCGCAGGCCTTGCGCCGCTGGACGCCCGCGATGTTGGCGACCGCGTTGATGCGCGTCCGCCACGCCGAGCGCGCGGTGATGGCGAGCGGCAATGCGGGCAGCGTGGTCGCGGACCATGCCATGACCGAACTCACCCGCGGCGTCGAGCGCCGCGGCTAGTGTGCGATCCAGCGAGGCTGGATCAGCGCGGTACCGGTCCTCACCCACCCCCGGATGGTCTTTCACGACAGGCTGCGTAGGCGGCCGGATATGGGTGCGGGCGGGTACCGCTTCCACGTACGTGGATCAAACGCCAGGGTTCAGATCGTGTCGCCCGTCAATCGCTGGCAGATCATGTCGAGCTGGTCGAGCGTCGAATAGCTGAGCGTCAGCGTACCGCCCTTCTCGCCGAACGCGACGCGCACTCCGAGACCGAGAAGGTCGGACAGCTGCCGTTCCAGCGCGGCGATGTCCGCATCGGGTTCCGGCGCGGCGACGCGCGTCGCAGGCCTGCCGCCCGCGCGCTCGGGCTTGGCCCCCTTTGCGAGCTTCTCCGTCTCCCGGACCGAGAGGCCACGGGCTATGACCTGCTCGGCAAGTCCTTCGACATCGCGCGATCCCAGCAGCGCGCGCGCATGTCCCATCGATAGCGATCCATCGGTGACACGCGCCTGGACCGGATCCGGCAATTCGAGCAACCGCAGCAGATTGGCGACGTGGCTACGCGACTTGTGCACGATTTTGGCCAGCGCCTCCTGCGTATGGCCGTATTCTCCCGCGAGCCTTTGATAAGCTTGCGCTTCTTCTATCGCATTGAGATCCTGCCGCTGGATGTTCTCGATCAGCGCGATCTCGAGCGTTTGCGCGTCGTCGAATTCGCGGACGACGACGGGCACTTCGTGCAACCGCGCCCGCTGCGCCGCGCGCCACCGTCGCTCGCCCGCGACGATCTGATAATCGTGCCCATGCGGGCGCACGACGATGGGCTGGATCAATCCGCGGGCGGAGATCGAAGCCGCCAGTTCATCGAGGGCCGCCTCATCGAAATGACGACGCGGCTGGTCCGGATGCGGCGACAGCGCGCTCACCGGCAGCATGCGTACCCCTGACGGTACCGGCGCCGTGCCATCGCGCGAGATTGGCGCCTCGCTCGCCATTTCGCCCAACAGGGCGGAAAGGCCCCTTCCCAACCCTGCCGGTCGTTGCCGCTTTCCCTGCTCGCTCATGCCGCGACCGCCTGTTGCGGCAGACGCGCGATCAGCTCGCGCGCAAGGTCGATATAGGCCTGCGATCCGGAGCAGCGATGATCGTAGATCAACGCGGGCAGTCCGTGGCTCGGCGCCTCCGAAAGGCGGACGTTACGCGGAATGACGGTGTCGAACACGACCCGCCCCAACACCGCGCGGACATCGGCGGCAACCTGTTCGGTCAGCCTGTTGCGACGGTCGTACATGGTGAGCGCGACCCCCAGGATGGCGAGGCCGGGGTTGAACCGCTCGCGGATGCGTTCGACCGTCGTCAGCAATTGCGACAGGCCTTCGAGCGCGAAGAACTCGCATTGTAGCGGCACGAGCAGCTTGTCGGCCGCAACCATCGCGTTGATCGTCAGAAGACCAAGGGAGGGCGGGCAATCGATCAGCACGATGTCCCACGCATTGCTGGCACGCCGCAGAGCATGGTCGAGCCGATGCGTACGCGCATCGAACTCGACCAGCTCGATCTCTGCGCCGGACAGGTCGACGGTCGCCGGGACGAGGTCGAGCCGCGGCACGCGCGTCGCTACCACCGCATCGCCGACCTCGGCCTCGCCGACCAGGACGTGATAGCTGGAGCGGGCGCGCTGCGACTGGCCGATCCCCAGTCCGGTGGAGGCATTTCCCTGGGAATCCAGATCGATCAACAGCACGCGCTTTCCGGTTGCCGCAAGCGCCGTCCCGAGGTTGATCGCACTGGTCGTCTTGCCGACCCCGCCCTTCTGATTAGCGACCGCTATGACCGTCACGCTCTTCGCTCTCCCACCACGATCGACGATCCCGCGTCGGTCAGGCTTTGTTTCACGTGAAACATCCAGTGACGATTCTGCCGCAACGCCGCGAGGTGATCCGCCTCCAATCGCCCGCGCGGCAGGATCCAACGCGTCCCCGCTGTGGCGCAATGCTCGGCCGCATGCAAAAGCTTTTCGACAGACGCGACCGCGCGCGCACTGATGACATCGAACCGGCCGTCGACCTGTTCGACCTTGGCCTGGAGGATCCGTCCCCCCGCGATACCCAGCGTGTCGACGCACTGCTGGAGAAATTCGACACGCCGCCGACGGGGCTCCACCATCGTCACTTTGGCGTCGCTAAGGATGGCGACGACGACCCCGGGGAATCCACCGCCCGTTCCGATATCGAGCCACGAGGTGAACGGCTTCCCCACCAGCTCGATCAGTTGCGCCGAGTCCAATGCATGGCGCACCCAGATCGTATCGATCGTCGATGGCGCGATCAGGTTCTGCTGCGCATTTTCTAGTCTCACGCGATCGAGGAATCGCGCCACCAGATCCGTCTTCGCGTCACCGAAACGGGTGGCGATCCATGTCCGTGCTTCGTCCTCGGTCACGCCGCCATCCTCTGCGCGTGCAAGTAGATCGCAGACAGGGCAGCCGGTGTGATCCCGCGCACCCTACCCGCCGCGCCCAGCGTCTCGGGCCGCGCCAGCCGCAACCGATCCACCATCTCGTTGGACAGGCCAGGGATCGACGCATAGTCGAGCGACGGCGGCAGCGCCACGTGTTCATCCCGGCGCATCCGCGCGATCTCCTCCGCCTGCCGCTCAAGATAGGGCGCATAGCGCGCGTCTTCGACCAGCTCGTTGATCACGTCGAGCGGCGCGATATCGGATAGGGTCGGCAGGAACGCGTCGAGGGCGACACCGGGCAGGCGCATCCACTCGAACAGGCTGCGGCGACTGCCGTCCTGGGCAACGGTCACACCAGCATTCGCCAGCGCCGTGGCGGTGAACGAGGTGGCGAGTTCGGCGCGGACGCGCGCGCGTGCACTCTCCCGCGCCTCCCGATGGGCGATCCTCGCGTCACCCAGGCAATCGAGGGACGATGCGATCGCACCCAGCCGTGTCTCCGCGTTGTCGGCGCGCAACGACAGACGATATTCCGCGCGTGCGGTCAGCATGCGATAGGGTTCCGTCACCCCCTGGAGGACGAGGTCGTCGATCATGACGCCGATGTAGCTCGTCGCGCGGTCGAGCACGCACGGTTGCCGGTCGCAGGCGTCGGCGGCGGCATTCAGTCCGGCGATCAGCCCCTGCCCCGCGGCCTCTTCGTATCCGGTGGTGCCGTTGATCTGGCCGGCGCAATAGACGCCTGGTATCGCGCGCAATGCCAATCGCGGATCGAGGCTGCGCGGGTCGAGATAGTCATATTCCACGGCATAGCCAGGAACCGTGATACGGGTCCGCTCCAGGCCCGGAATGGTCGCGATCAGCGTCGTCTGTACATCGACCGGCAGCGATGTGGAAAGGCCGTTGGGATAAACGGTCGCATCATCAAGGCCCTCAGGCTCCAGGAAAATCTGATGCCCGTCCCGATCGCCGAAACGGTGGATCTTGTCCTCGATCGACGGACAATAGCGCGGCCCCTGCCCCTCGATCGCGCCGCCGAACAACGGCGATCGGTCGAGGCCGGCGCGTATGGCATCGTGCGTCGCGGCGTTGGTACGCGTGACCGCACACGCAACCTGCGGATTGAGCCGGCCCGTCGTCATCGAAGACATTGTCCATGGCTCGGCGTCCGACCTCTGCTCCTCCAATCGCGCCCAATCGATCGTCCTCCCGTCGAGGCGGGGCGGGGTTCCGGTCTTCAACCGTTCCATCGGCAAGCCGAGGGATCGCAACTGGTCAGCAAGCCGCTTCGCGGGTCGTTCGCCAAGGCGACCGCCCTCTTCCCGCTCCTCGCCGCGAAACATCTTGGCGCCGAGGAAGGTACCGGTAGCGAGGACGACGGTCCGGCCCGGTATCCGGCCTCCGTCAGATAGCTCCACACCTGCCGCCCGACCGTGCTCGATCAGGAGCGCTTCGACGTCGCCCTCGACGATCTGCAATGCGGGGAATGCGGCGAGCATGGTTTGTATCGCGCGACTGTACAGCCTTCGATCTGCCTGGACCCTCGGTCCCTGTACGGCCGCTCCCTTGCTGCGGTTGAGCATGCGATAGTGGATTGCGGCGGCATCCGCCGCCCGGGCGATAAGCCCGTCAAACGCGTCGACTTCGCGGACGATATGCCCCTTGCCCAACCCCCCTATCGCAGGGTTGCAGGACATGGCGCCAACCATCGTGGCATCGAAACTGACAAGGGCGGTACGCGCGCCTCGCCGCGCGGCGGCAGCGGCTGCCTCGGTCCCGGCATGTCCGCCGCCGACCACGATCACATCGAACATGACCGACGCCTAGGTTACGCCGCGGCCGAGGTCAAAACTGTTCCACGTGGAACATCACTTACCAATGCAAAACCGTCGGAACAGTGAGTCGAGCATTGCCTCGGTGGCATCGATACCGAGGATCGTACCAAGCGCACGCGTCGCAACCCGGAGGTCCTCCGCAATGAGAAGCGCGTCTAACGGCGGCTCTGCGATGGCCGCCATCGCGACCGATACGGCATTGCGTTCATCCGCGCGTAGCGCAGCCATGTCGCTCCTGGGCACCAGCCGCTCTGCTCGATCGGCGATGAGGTCCCACAAAGCGGCGATGCTCGCGCGATCGTCCCGCGACACCGCCAGGATACGGTGCTCCGGAACCGCTTCACGCCCCCTCTCGTCCGCACGGCTGTGCAGCCAGATCGCATCGGTGCGGGGCGGCACATCATCACCCAGCCAGACCAATATGTCGGCGCCATCAATCGCAGATCCTGCCAGTCCCACACCGATCTTCTCGATGGGATCGTCCGTTGCGGTCAGGCCGGCCGTGTCCGTCAGGACGAAAGCCAAGCCCGCGCGGACGACCTGCACTTCGATGCGATCGCGCGTGGTCCCGGCAATCGGACTGACGATGGCCACCTCGCGCTGGCTGAGCAGGTTGATCAGCGTCGATTTGCCACTGTTCGGTGGGCCGGCCAGAACGACATGAATGCCGTCGCGAAGCCGTTCCACCGGCGGTTCCGAAAGTACCGCGGCGAGTTCCCGGGCCAACGCCGCCATCGCGTCGCGCACGCGGATCAACGGATCGGCTTCGACCGCGACATCGCCCTCATCCGCGAAGTCCAGTTGCGCCTCGACCATCGCGGCCAACATGGCGAGCCGATCGAGCCATCCGTTGACCAATTGACTGACGATCCCCTCGGCCGCGCGCAAAGCCACGACCCGCTGACGTTCCGTATCTGCGGACAGCAGATCGGCGAGACCCCGGGCTTCCGCAAGATCGATACGGCCATTGCCGAGCGCGCGCCGCGTGAACTCCCCGGCCTCGGCCGGGCGCAGGCCATCGATCCGGCCCAGCGCCGTGAGCAAGGCCGCGACGACGGCGCGACCGCCATGACAGTGCAATTCGGCAAGATCCTCGCCGGTCGCACTCTGCGGGCCTGGGAAGCAGACGACCAACGCTCGGTCGAGCAGATTGCCGTCATCGTCACGCAGCGCACGTACGCGCGCCTCCCGGGCGGCGGGCAATGATCCCGCCAGACGCATTACCGCGGCGAATGCCTCGGCGCCGCTGATCCGGATTACCGCGATACCCGCCGGCGGCGCCCCGCTCGACAATGCGAAGATTGTCAACGCTCAGCCCTTCTTGGTGCCGCTCCCGACTTGCTCGAACAGCTGCCGCCACATCGTCATGCCCGCCTCACCCATGGGCGCCCAGCTCTTCATCATATTCTCGAGCAGCTCCGGCCTGACCTGGCCGTTCATCGCCTCGAGTAGCGAGGCGACATAGCGATCGTGGACGGGTGTAAGATCGGGCAATCCCATCGCGCGGCGCGCCTCTTCCGGGGTCAGATCCACGTCCACCGTCACCTTCATCGCATGCATCCCGTTGCAGCCCTGTCGCGTTTGACATAGCCCAGCCGGACCCGGCTTGCGAGAGGACCTCCATGACGAAGACCATCACCATCGATACACTCGATAACGACGGCCAGTTTCCCGCCTATGTCGCCCAACCCGAAGGGGCGCCGAAGGCCGCAATCATCGTGATCCAGGAAATCTTCGGCATCAACGCAGGGATCCGTCGCAAGGCGGACACGCTGGCCGAGGCCGGCTACCTCGCCATTGCCCCCGAATTGTTCTGGCGTTTCGCGCCAGGCGTTGAGCTCGACCCCGATGTTCCGAACGAGATGCAGCAGGCGCTCGAACTGATGGGGAAGTTCGATCAGGACGCAGGGATCCGCGACATCGAGGCGACGATCCGCACTGCCCGCACGATGTTGCCCCACGGCGGCAAGGTAGGCGCCGTAGGCTATTGCCTGGGCGGCCGCCTCGCCTTCATGACCGCCGCACGTACCGATGTCGATGCGTCGGTCGGCTATTACGGGGTCGGCATCGACGGCCTGCTCGGCGAGAAGCATGCGATTGCCAATCCCGTCCTGTTGCATGTGCCGGAGGAGGACCATTTCGTCGACAAGGATGCGCAGAAGCGCATGCACGAGGGGTTGGATGATCACCCGAAGGTGACGCTGTACGACTACCCCGGCGAGGACCACGGCTTCGCGACGGAATTCGGCCAACGTCGCTCCGACGCATCGGCCAAGCTGGCGGACGATCGCACCGCCGCCTTCTTCGCCGAACATCTCGGCTGACACAGAAAGGGGGGCTTATCGCCCCCCTTCCCTACTTCAGAACAATGTCGCCAGTCCGACCTGCGGATCGACGACACCCTCGTAGATCATCTTGCCGGCGACATAGAGGATCACGAGCAAGCCGACATAGGCGATCCAGCGATAGCGCTCGATATAGCGGGCGATGAGGTTCGCGGCGATGCCCATCAGCGCCACCGACAGCAGCAGGCCGATGATGAGGATGCCCGGATGCTCGCGCGCGGCCCCGGCAACGGCGAGGACGTTGTCGAGGCTCATCGACACGTCGGCCACCGCGACGGCCCAGGCCGCACCGATGAACGTCTTGGCGGGACGCACCGCCGCCCCCTCGCCATCGATCTCCTGCGCGCCGCTGTCATGGCGGATTTCCCGCCACATCTTCCAGGCAACCCATAGCAGCAGGATTCCGCCCGCAAAGATCAGCCCGATCAGCCCGAGCAACCAACTGACGACCAGGGCAAAGGCGATGCGCAGCACCAGGGCTGCGATGATGCCGATCAGGATGACCTTCTTGCGCTGGTCGGCGGGCAGCCCTGCCGCAAGTGCCCCGACGACGATCGCATTGTCGCCCGCAAGGACCACGTCGATCATCAGCACCTGCAGGAATGCGGTCAGCGCGGCAGGCGAGGTGATGTTCGAGAAGTCGTTGACGATATGCTGCCAGATCTCGGCAGGCGATCCTGCGCCGGCCGCGGCGGCGGCGCTCAGCATGGCGATGACGGACAAAGGTACGGCTCCCCGGTTGTGATGAGATTTCCATGAACGAAGCGGCGCGCGAAAGCCATCAAGCCTTCGCGCGCCGCTCGGGTTCCACATCGTCGACGCGGCGGGCGGGATACGATGCCCCCGCCAGCCGCGACCGGCTATTGGTTCATGCTGTCGAAGAAATCCTCGTTGGTCTTGGAGTTCTTCATCTTGTCGAGCAGGAACTCCATCGCGTCGATCGTGCCCATCTGCATCAGAATGCGGCGCAGCACCCACTGCTTCGACAGCTTGTCCTTGTCGACGAGCAGCTCTTCCTTGCGGGTGCCGCTCTTGCCCACGTCCAGCGCCGGGAAGACGCGCTTGTCGGCAACCTTGCGGTCGAGCACGATCTCGGAATTGCCGGTGCCCTTGAATTCCTCGAAGATCACCTCGTCCATGCGGCTGCCGGTGTCGATGAGCGCCGTGGCGATGATCGACAGAGAACCGCCTTCCTCGATATTGCGCGCCGCACCGAAGAACCGCTTCGGCCGCTGGAGGGCATTGGCGTCGACACCGCCGGTCAGCACCTTGCCCGACGAAGGCACGACGGTGTTGTAGGCACGGCCGAGACGCGTGATCGAGTCGAGCAGGATCACGACGTCCTTCTTATGCTCGACGAGGCGCTTCGCCTTTTCGATCACCATCTCCGCGACCGCGACGTGGCGTTGCGCCGGCTCGTCAAAGGTCGAGGAGACGACCTCGCCCTTCACGCTGCGCTGCATGTCGGTGACTTCTTCCGGACGCTCGTCGATCAGCAGGACGAGCAGGAACACCTCGGGATGATTGTCGGTGATCGCCTTGGCGATGTTCTGCAGCATCACCGTCTTGCCGACGCGGGGCGGCGCGACGATCAGCGTGCGCTGACCCTTGCCCTGCGGCGAGACGATGTCGATGACGCGCGCCGACTTGTCCTTCTGCGTCGGATCGGCGGGATCGAGCCGCAGCTTCGATTCCGGATAGAGCGGCGTCAGATTGTCGAAATTGACGCGGTGGCGAACCGCATCGGGATCATCGAAGTTGACGCTGGTGAGGCGGGTGATCGCGAAATAGCGCTCGCCGTCCTTGGGCGCGCGGATCTCGCCTTCCACCGTGTCACCGGTGCGCAGACCCCATTTGCGGACCTGATTGGGGGAAACGTAGATATCGTCCGGCCCGGCGAGATAATTCGCCTCGGGCGACCGCAGGAAGCCGAAGCCGTCGGGCAGGACCTCGATCGTGCCGAGACCCATGATCTGGTCGCCGTTTTCCGCCTGAACCTTCAGGATCGCGAAAAGCAGGTCCTGCTTGCGCAGCGTCGAGGCGCTCTCGACCCCAAGCTCCTCGGCCATGCTGACCAGTTCGGCGGGCGTCTTTTTCTTCAAGTCTTTGAGATGCATGGAAGGTTTTTCCGGATGCGGATGCGGGGGGAGAAAGCTTGGCGGGGCGAAGGAACCGCGAACTGTGCCGAAGCTGGAGGGAGGAGGCGCGAAGGACCGGCAGGACGCCGCTCCGCACGCCCGTCAGGAGGTAAGCGCCGGCGCTGGCTGCGTCAAGCGTGGAACAGACGATCCGGGTGGCGCGACCGGCAAGGGGCCCCTGCCCACATCGAGGCCGGGAGGCGCGACCGCGCTACGCTGTCCCGCTCCCTTCGTATTGCCCCCCAGGACCGCGCGTCGCGGTCAGAACGGCTTCACGAAGGCAAGTATGACGATGGCGATGCCGAGCAGCGCGGGAACCTCGTTGACCATGCGCAGTGTCTTGCCGCTCAGCCGCATCTCGCCCCGTCCCAGCCGCTTCGCGTAGCCGACCGCCCAGCCGTGATAGCCCGACAGGATCAGGACGAGCAGCAGCTTGGCGTGCAGCCATCCAGCCCCCCATTGCTGGCTGACGGTCGCCAGGGTCACGCCCAGCAGCCATACGCCGACCATGGCGGGCGTCAGGATGATACCGCGCAGCTTTCCCTCGCGCTCCCGCCACAATGCCGCCTCCGCATCGCGGCCGGCGACCAGCGCCTCCTGATGGTAGACCAGATAGCGCGGCAGCATGAACATGCCCGCCATCCAGAAGATCACCAGGATGACATGGATCGCGACGATCCAGGGGTAATGCGCCTGCAGCCAGTCCATCGAACGGTCCCTTCCTTCAACGGCGCGTCATGCCGGAACATGGTGCGGAAGACGAGGGCGGCGATTGCGCGTGCCGCCCGTCGCTCATCCGCCCCTCACCCGCGCGATCAACCGCTCGACATGCGCGATCGGCGTGTGCTGGCCGATGCCGTGGCCGAGGTTGAAGACGTGCGGACGATCCGGGAAGGCCGCCAGTACGCGATCGATCCCCGCCTCCAGCGCATCGCCCCCGGCAAGAAGGGCGAGCGGGTCGAGATTGCCCTGCACGGCCATGCCCTGCGGCAGCGCGGCGTCCGCCCAGCCGGGATCGACCGTCTCGTCCAGCCCGATCGCATCCACGCCCGTTTCCCGCGCATAGGCCGGCAGCTTGCCGCCGATCCCCTTCGGAAAGCCGATGATGCAGGCGTCGGGGCAGCGCGCGCGCAGGCCCGCGACGATCGCCGCATTGGGTGCGATCACCCACCGCTCGAACTGGTCGGGCGACAGACTGCCCGCCCAGCTGTCGAACAGTTGCACCGCCTCGACACCGCTTTCGATCTGGCGCGCAAGATAGTCGATCGTCGTGGCGACGATCGCGTCGATGATCGCGCCGAAGCCAGCCGGCTCGCGATAGGCGAAGGCGCGGGTTTCGCTCTGGTCCCTCGAGCCCTGTCCGGCGACCATATAGGTCGCGACGGTCCAGGGCGATCCGGCGAACCCCAGGAAGCTGGTCTCGGCCGGCAGCATCGCGGCCACGCGGGCGACCGTGGCATAGACGGGCTCCAGCCGCTCGGGAACGCGCGCGAGTGCCTCGAGCTGCGCATCGATCAGCGGCGGGGCGAGGCGAGGCCCCTCCCCCGGACCGAACGTCAGATCCTGGCCCAGCGCCCAGGGGACCATGAGGATGTCGGAGAAGAGGATCGCGCCGTCGAAGCCGAAGCGGCGGATCGGCTGCATCGTCACCTCCGCCGCCGCGACCGGGTCTGTCGCTAGCGCGAGGAAGCCGCCCTTCTCCGCCCGCAGCGCGCGATATTCCGGCAGATACCGTCCCGCCTGGCGCATGAGCCAGATCGGAGGCACGGATTGGCGAACCCCCTTCAGCGCGGCGAGCAACGGCTTGTTCACAGGGTCGGTCAGGGCCTTCTTCCTATATAAGAAGATTCAAGAAAGAGGATGATGAAGAGGTTGGCACGTGGGTAACGGGATAAAGCGTTTCATCCCGTAATCACCCACAGCTTGACCGGCAAGGATCGGCGGAACGCCGTCGATTCGGGCGCCCGCATTCCCGACTCCCACAGGCTGTGGATAACTTTGCTCCCTGTGGACGCGGATGTGGATGAAATGCGGCTTTTCCACGGGGCGGCGGTCGCTTGGCCGGGTGGCAAAGTTGCCCTATTCGTTGCCCCCATGTTTTCCACAGATCGGTGCCGGGGCGTGGAGCGATCCACCCTCACGAGTCCCACCCTCACGCATCGACGCCCGCGGCGCTGCTCCCCCCGTCCGGCGGAAGGCCGCAGCCGATGATGCGCCTTCATCTGCACCTGCTGTCGGACTCGACGGGCGAGACGCTGGAGAACATCGCCAAGGCGGCGCTGGCCCAATATGACGACGTCGAGACGGTGCGCCATTTCTGGCCGATGGTGCGGACCGAGGCGCATCTGGAGCGCATCCTTCAGGAGATCGCGCAGAACCCCGGCCTCGTCATCTATACGCTGGTCAATCCCGCGACGCGGCGCAATCTGGAGCAACGGTGCCTGGCCCTCGGCCTGCCCGCGGTGGCGCCGCTCGACCCGGTCAACGACGCCCTGTCGGGCCTGCTGGGCCAGCAGGCAAAGGCCCGTCCGGGGCGGCAGCACGCGCTCGACGCCGCCTATTTCGCGCGTGTCGATGCCATCCAGTGGACGATCGCGCATGATGACGGCATCGCCTGGGAGGATTGGGAGGAAGCCGACATCGTGCTGGCCGGCGTATCGCGCTCGTCCAAGACGCCGACCTCCATCTATCTCGCCAACCGCGGCTGGAAGACCGCGAACATTCCGATCGTCGTCGAAAGTCCGCCGCCCAGGACGCTGTTCGATCTCAAGCGGCCGCTGGTCGTCGGCTTGACCACCAGCGCCGATCGCCTGATCCAGATCCGCCGCAATCGCCTGTTGTCGCTCAACCAACAGCCCGACACGCCCTATGTCGAGGAACAGGCGGTGACGCGCGAGATCGCCTATGCGCGTCGGATGTTCGCCGACAATGGCTGGCCGGTGATCGACGTCACCCGCCGTTCGATCGAAGAGACGGCGGCGGCGATCATCGCGCTGGCCAACCAGCGTTCGCTGAAGGATTGATCCGCAGGGCGCCTTCGACAAGTTCGCCGGCGCAACCTAGATGACACGTATGACCCCTCTCCTTCTCGCCTCCCAAAGCGCCTCACGCCGGGCGATGCTGACCGCCGCCGGCGTGCCGTTCGAAGCGACCGCCGCCGGTGTCGACGAAGAGGCGGCCAAGGCGAGCCTCGCCGATCTGAAGGCGCGGGACCTCGCCGATGCCTTGGCCGAACTGAAGGCGATCAAGGTTTCGACCCGTGCGCCGCAGCGGCTGGTGCTGGGCAGCGACAGCGTCGTCGCGCTCGCCGACGGCAGCCTGCTCGACAAGCCGACCAGCCGCGACGAGGCGGCGGACCATCTGTCACGATTGAGCGGCAGCGTGCACCAGCTGTGGAGTGCGGCCGTCATCGCGGAGGATGGCCGCCCGGTATGGCGGCACGTCGAGGCGGCGAAGATGCACGTCCGCCCCCTCTCCCCGGCCTTCATCGACCACTATCTCGACATGGAATGGCCCGCGATCAGCGGCTGCGTCGGCTGCTACCGGATCGAGGGGCCGGGTGCGCAGCTCTTCTCGCGGATCGAGGGCAGCCAGTTCACCGTGCTCGGCCTGCCCTTGCTGGCCGTGCTGGATTATCTGCGCGTGCGAAAGGTGATGCCGTCATGACTGCCAGCCGCCGTCCCTATGCCGAGGTGATCGGCGACCCGATCGCGCAGTCCAAGTCGCCGATCATCCATGGATTCTGGCTCGAAGCGCTCGGCCTGGAGGCGGATTATCGCAAGACGCTGGTCACGGTGGACGAGCTGCCCGCCTTTTTCGCAGAACGCCGTGCCGATCCCGACTGGCGCGGGTGCAACATCACCATGCCGCACAAGCTCGCTGCGCTCGACCATGTCGAGGATCGCGGTGACGTGCGCGGCGGCATTGGCGCGATCAACACGGTCTTCCGCGCGGAGGATGGCGGCGCGGTCGGCACGAATACCGATGCGGGCGGCTTTTACGCACCGCTCGCCGGCTTCGACCTCGTCGGCAAGGCGGTGACGGTGATCGGCGCGGGCGGTGCGGCGCGCGCGGTGCTGTTCGCGCTGGCGCGCATGGGGGTCGGACCCGTCACCGTGATGAACCGCAATAGCTTGAAAGCGGGTGCGTTGCTCGCCGGTTTCGGGCTGAAGGGGCAGGCACGGCCACTCACCCACCCGCTGGCGGCGGATACCGCATTATTGGTCAACGCCAGCACGCTCGGCATGGCCGGCCAGCCGCCGCTCGACGTCGATCTGGCCCCGCTGCGCGAGGATGCGATCGTCTACGACATCGTCTATTCGCCGCTGGAGACCGACCTTCTCGCCCAGGCGAACGATCGTGGACTGGAAACGGTCGACGGTCTGGAAATGCTGATCGGTCAGGCAGCGCTGGCGTTCGAGCTGTTCTTCGGCGCCGAGCCGCCGCGCGACCGGGACGACGCCCTGCGCGAGCTGTTGACGGCATGACGCTGCTGCTCGGCCTGACCGGGTCGATCGGCATGGGCAAGTCGACCGTCGCCGCGATGATGGCGGCGGAGGGCGTGCCCGTGTTCGACGCCGATGCGGCCGTTCATCGGCTGCAGGGGCCCGGCGGTGGCGTGGTGGCGGCGATAGAGGCGGCTTTCCCGGGGACGACTGGACCGGCGGGTGTCGATCGCGCGGCGTTGGGCGCTGCGGTTCTGCACGATGCGGCGGCAATGCGGCGGCTGGAGAACATCGTCCATCCGGCGGTCGCGACGGAGCGTCTGGCGTTCCTCGCTGCCAATGCCGGGGCGCCTGTCGTGATCCTCGACGTGCCCCTGCTGTTCGAAACGGGTGGCGATGCGAAGGTCGATGCGGTGGCGGTGGTTTCCGCCCCCGCCGAGGTGCAGCGCGCCCGCGTGCTCATGCGACCGGGCATGTCGGCGGCGAAGCTCGACGCGATCCTCGCGCGGCAGTTGCCCGATGCGGAGAAACGCGCGCGCGCCGATTTCGTCATCCCGACCGGTGGCTCGCTCGACGCGACGCGGGCGGCGGTGCGCGATGTCCTCGCTTGCATGCGGACGCGCGCGGGCGGATAACGCTGGCATGCGCGAGATCGTGTTCGATACCGAAACCACCGGCCTGAGCTTCGCCGGGGGTGACCGCCTCGTCGAGATCGGCTGCGTCGAGCTGATCAACCGCGTCGAGACGGGGCGCACATTCCACGCTTATTACCATCCCGAGCGGAGCATGCCGGCGGAGGCACAGGCGGTGCACGGCATCTCCGATGCGTTTCTGTCCGACAAGCCGCTGTTCGGCGCGGCGGTGGAGGCGCTTATCGAGTTCCTGGGCGATGCGCCTCTGATCGCCCACAATGCCGGTTTCGACTTCAGCTTCATCAACGGTGAACTCGGCCGCTGCGGACGCGAGCTCATCGGCATGCACCGCATGGTCGATACTCTGGCGATCGCGCGTCAGAAGCATCCCGGTGCCAAGCATACGCTTGATGCGCTCTGCTCGCGCTTCGGCATCGATCGCTCGCACCGCGTGCTGCACGGCGCGCTGCTCGACGCGCAACTGCTCGCGCAGGTCTATGTCGAACTGATGGGCGGTCGCCAGATCGGGCTGGGCCTCGTCAGCGAAAGCGTCGGCGGGGCGGCGGCCGAAATCGTCGCGCGCCGGCCCAGTGTCGTCCGGCCGCCGCGGCGCTTCGTCGCACCCGAGGCGGAACTTGCGGTGCATGCCGCGTTTGTTGCTACGTTGGACGATCCATTGTGGGGGGCAGGATCGTCCGCATGACATCACCCCGGGCGAAGGCCAACAGGTCCGCCCCAACATCATGGAGAACACGATGGATATCCGGATTTCTGGTCACCAGGTCGCCACCGGCGACGCGCTCAAGGATCATGTGAGCGACCGGCTTCAGGGTATCGCCACGAAGTATTTCGCCCGTGCCATTTCATCCGAAGTCACGTTCGGAAAGGGGCCGCACGACGTCGGATTTAAGTGTGATATCGTCATGCACGTGACGCGCGGTCTCGTCCTCAAGGGCCGCCACGAAGCGCAGGACGCGCATCTCGCCTTCGACGGCGCGGCGGAAAAGATCGACAAGCAATTGCGCCGCTATTCGCGCCGCTTGAAGGACCGCAATGCGAGCGAAGTCGTCCAGCTGCAGGAGGACGCCGGCTATGACAATAGCGCGGGCTACACGCTGTTCCAGGAGCCGGCGGAGGACGAGGCGGGCGACGCGCCGCTGATCGTCGCGGAGACGCGGGTCGACGTGCCCGATGCCAGCGTGTCCGACGCGGTGATGATGCTCGACCTGCGCAACACTGCCGCCCTGCTCTTCCGCAATGCCGGCACAGGGGCGTACAACATGGTCTATCGTCGTGGTGACGGCACGATCGGCTGGGTCGAGCCCCAGCGGGTACAGGCCGGCAGCTGACCTTTCCTGCCCCCGCCGGACCCGTTATGGGGCCGGCGGGGCTTCCGACGAGTATGCATGAGCGATTTCAGTGATCTGCTGCGGCCCGATGCCGTCCATACGGACGTGGCCGTCGCCAACAAGAAGACGCTGTTCGCGCAGCTCGCCTCGGCCGCGGGCGCGCTTGGCCTGGACGCGCGGCTGGTCGCCGAGCGGTTGGCGGCGCGCGAGAAGCTCGGATCCACCGGCTTCGGCGGTGGCGTGGCGATCCCGCACGCGCGCCTGCCGGACCTCGATGCCGTTACCGGCGTGTTCCTGCGCTTGCCGCAGCCGATCGAATTCGATGCGGTCGACGATCTGCCGGTGGACCTCGTGTTTCTGCTCCTGTCGCCGGAGGATGCCGGCGCGGACCATCTGAAGGCGCTCGCCCGCGTGTCGCGGCGCCTGCGCGATCGCGCATTCTTGGCAAAGTTGCGCGGCGCAGGGTCCCCGGACGCGCTCTATGCCCTGTTCACGGCAGAACTTGCGCATGGCGCCGCCTGAGCCGGGCAGCGCGGCGCAGGATGCGCATTTCCGCGCGCTCGAATCGCTCTATGCCGCAGCACCGATCAACCGGCTGTTCGATTCCCGCCTGGAGATCGCCGAGCCGGGTATGGCTCGCATCCATTTCACGCTGGGCGAGCAGCATTTCCACGCTGCCGGGGCGGTGCATGGCACCAGCTATTTCAAGATGCTCGACGACGCAGCCTTCTACGCGGCGAACAGCCTCGTCACCGATCGCTTCCTGTTAACCACGGCGTTCAACCTGCTGCTGACCCGGCCGCTGCGCGCGGGTCCGGTGGTGGCGGAGGGGCGCTGGATCAGCGGCAAACGCCGGGTCTATGTCGCGGACGCGCGGCTGATCGATGCCGAGGGCGAGGAAGCCGCACGCGGGACGGGTACCTTCATGCGCTCGCAAATCCCTCTTTCCGGCCTTCCCGGCTATCGTGCGGCATGAGCGGCCGGCTTCCGGCGCACCTCGCGGTCGGTGCCTTGCTACGCCGGGTCAACGATGCCGGCGGATTGGCGGTCGTGCGCGCTAGGGGGGATGCGCAGGCTGGGGGCGTGCTGATCCTCATCGCCGGCCGTGACGGGTCCGAACGGGCGATCGAGCATGGATTCGACCTGGATGGGTCAGCGATACTGCGTGATTCGACTCCATCCGGACCTATCGAGGACTATTGGCGCCGGCGGCGCGAGCGGGACCCCGACCTGTGGGTGATCGAACTGGATATCGCGGACGCTGAACGGTTCGCCGCTGAAACGATCCTGAACGATTGACGAATGACAGCCCTGTGACGCACGCGACGCGCACGTTTTAAGCGCGTTGTGCTGTGCCCGGGTGCGATCCGGGTCGGTTACGCAGTCGGGGGGAAGCCCGGACGATGCCCTTCGGGGGCATCGGGTCCGTGATCCAACCGCACATTGATAGTGTTGATGACCGTTCTCCAGCGCGCCGCCACCTTCGCGGCGATGACTTTCTCCCTGGTCGGGTTGCTTGGCAACAGCTCGCCCGGCCGCGCCACGGACCTCGATCGCAAGGTCCTCTCGGCGCTTCAGACGGCCGCTCCGTCTGCTGCCAACCCCCTCCTCCCCGCCGTTGTTCCCGTCGATGCCGCTGCCGTCGCGCCGCAGGCTCCGGTGAATCAGGCAAAGCCCGCCACCTACTTCGTCCAGCAGCTCCCCACCCAGACCGTCGCGGATGATGGGGCTGACGACGAGTTTGACACGCTGGCCGATGCGGTCGCCGCGCAGGACGGCGCAGACGTCACCGACGCCGAGCGTTGCCTGGCCGGCGCGATCTATTTCGAGGCCAAGGGCGAACCGCTTGCCGGTCAGCTCGCCGTCGCCAACGTGATCATCAACCGCACCAAGTCGGGACGTTTCCCGTCGGACGTCTGCGCCGTCGTGAAGCAGCGCGGCCAATTCGCCTTCGTGCGCGGAGGCCAGATCCCCACGATCGACCAGGCCCGCGCGGCCTATCGCACGGCGATCGCGGTCGCCAAGGTCGCCATGGACGCGGCCTGGGACAGCCCCGCCCCGCAGGCGCTGTACTTCAACACGCCGAACCGTCGCCCGGGCGGCAACCTCACCAAGATCGCTATGATCGGCAACCACGTCTTCTATCGCTGATCGGTACGCTGGCGGGGCTTGCCCCGTTCGTCAAATGTTCTAAGCCGGGGTCATGCTCGACATGGCTCCGGCTTCGTGTTTGGACGGCGGCGATCCTGCGATCTGTGCCGCCGACGTGGCGCGTGGCGTCACGCGCATGCTGCTGCGCCACGATCTCACCACGATGGGCGAGGTCCCGCTCGACGGCGGACGGCGCGCCGACCTGATGGCGATCGACGCCCGCGGGCAACTCGTGATCGTCGAGATCAAGGTGTCGCGTGCGGATCTGCTCGGCGACGGCAAGTGGCCCGATTATCTTGCGCATTGCGACCGTTATTACTGGGCGGTGCCGGCCGGTTTCGATTTGTCGCCGCTGAACGGCCCCGCTTTCCTGCCGGAACGGACGGGCGTGATCGTGGCGGACCGCTACGATGCGGCGATCGTCCGCGAGGCGCACACGACGCCGCTTCCCGCGCATGCGCGCAAGCGGTGCACCTTAGCCTTTGCCCGTCGCGCCGCACGGCGACTGACGGGACTGATCGATCCCGATGCCATCACGGGATAGACGTCGCAAGCCGGTGTCGGGCATCTGATCGACATCGTGGATCAGCTACCGCCGCCGCCCGCTGAATCGCAAATTAGAGCTGGTGCCCGGTGCGATCGCGCTTTGTGGCGAGATACCGGGCGTTGTGCGGATTGGCGGGCAGGGCGTGGGGTACGCGTTCCGTCACCGCCACGCCTGCAGCTTCCAGGCCCGTGACCTTCGAAGGGTTGTTGGTCAGCAACCGCACGCGGTCCTGGCCGAGCAGCACGAGCATCTGCGCCGCCACGCCGAAGTCGCGCGCGTCGATGGCGAAGCCGAGGCGCGTGTTCGCATCGACCGTGTCGAACCCCTGGTCCTGCAAGGCATAGGCGCGCAGCTTGTTGACCAGCCCGATGCCTCGCCCTTCCTGCCGCAGATACAACAGGATGCCCCAGCCGCTCGCCTTGATCGCGCGGATCGCGGCCTGCAGCTGCGGCCCGCAATCGCACTTCAGACTGCCCAGCGCATCACCGGTGAGGCATTCGCTGTGCAGGCGCACCAGGGGCGGCCTGCCGTCCGGTTGCCCGATCAGCAGCGCGACGTGATCGTCCGCGCTCTCGGGCGAGCGGAAGGCGACGATCTCCGCATCTTCCGCCCCGTCGACCGGCAGGCGCGCGCGCGTTGCCAGCGTCAGCCGCCGGGAATCCTCGTGCGCATCGATATCGGCCGGGGTGATCGTGATTTCCGGATCACGCCCGTCGACGAAGAAGGCGGGCAGCAGGCCCGCGATCCGCGCCAGGCGAAGCGCCGCCGCAGCCGCTTGCGGATGGGCAACCGGAAGGCTGCGCCATGGCCCTTTCAGCGGCGTGGCGAGATCAAGGCTGGGATCCGCGAGGGCGGTGGCGCCCGCAAAGTCGAGCCAGGGTGCGCGCTCGATCAGGACCGGCAGGTCGGGATCGGCCGCATCGCGCTGGTTGGCGAGCTTCAGCGTCACCGCCCGTCCGGACGAGATAAGGACCGCCGATCGTCCGTCCGGATCGAAGTCGGCGAGGCGCCCCGCGTCACTCGTCTCGATCGCCAGCAGCGTCAGCCCGTCGATCGCGATCGGCCATCCCCGGCGCAGCGCGTCGACAGCCCGCGCGGCGGCGCGGGGACGTGGCGCGGGCGGAGGCGTCAAAAGGCGAACTCGGTCATGATCGGCACGTGATCCGACGGCTTTTCCCAACTGCGGCAGGACTCGAACACCGTGTGCGCGACGGCCTGGCGCGCGACGTCGCCGGTCGCCCACATATGGTCCAGCCGCCGGCCGCGATCGTTCTTCGTCCAGTCGGGCGAGCGGTAGCTCCACCAGGTGTGGAGCCGTGCCGGCGCCGGATGGAAATGGCGACCGAGGTCGACCCAGTCGTTCGACGTCATGAGGCCATCCAGCGCCTGGACTTCGATCGGCGTGTGGCTGACCACCTTGAGCAAGGCCTTGTGGCTCCACACGTCGCTGGGCAGCGGGGCGATGTTGAAGTCGCCCGTCAGGATCGTCGGACAGGCGAGGCTGCGCGACCATTCGGTCATGCGCGCCACGAAATCGAGCTTCTGGCCGAATTTCGGATTGACCTCCCGATCCGGTTCGTCGCCGCCGGCGGGCACGTAGACGTTCTCCAGCCGCACACCGTTCGACAGGCGGACGCCGACGTGGCGCGCCTCGCGGTTCGCCTGCCAGTCAAGCCGGTCGTCCTCCGCGATCGGCACGCGGCTGACGATCGCGACGCCATGGTGCATCCGCTGCCCGTGGACGACGCGATGGACGTAGCCGTGGCTTTCGAACAGATCGTGCGGGAAGTCTTCGTCGACGACCTTGGTTTCCTGCAGGCACAGGATGTCCGGCGCCGCCTCGGTCAGAAATTGTGCGACGATGGCCGAACGGAATCGGACCGAATTGATGTTCCAGGAGGCGATTTTCACGGCCACGCATCTAGGCCGCGCGGAAGAGGGCGGCAAGGTGCGGGCATATCCGCCGATCCACGCTGTCGCAGCGTCGCCAAAAGCAAAGGCCCCCGCTCCGGGGGCATGGAGCGAGGGCCGACCTGGTGTTGGTCACGCAGGCGGGAAGTGGTCGTTCGGTCCGGGCAACAGGGGGAAAAATCCCGGACACCCCACATCCGCGACCCCTGTTTAGGACCGCAAACCTGTCGCTTGCATGAATGGGTCCGATAAATTCGTTCAGTTTCGCGTCGAGCTGCGCCGCGGATCGTTCCAGCGGAACGTCCCGTCGCTCACCGGCACGCCGAACTTCTGGTTCGACAGGCGGATCGTCGTCCGGTTGTTCTGGCTGTCCAGCGCGACCCAGCCCTGCAGCATCAGTCCTGCGGGGGCGGCACCGTCGCGTTGGAAGATCAGCGTGATCCTGCCATATTCGGGGTGGTTGGGATCGTTCGCCTCGATCGACACGACCTGCGGATTGCCGGTCGGCACCACTTTCGCATAGCGGGATATGTCGCGGCTGGGGTCGAGCAGCACGCCCAGCGGTGAATTCTTGATCGGCCAGCGCTGCACCTGTCGCACCGAATAATCGATGAAGGTCAGTGCCCCGCCCTCCGCGACGATGAGGATCGGCACGCCTTTCTCATATTGGAAGCGCAGCTTGCCCGGCCGCTTCAGCGTGAAGGTGCCGGTCAGCACCTTGCCGTTGCGGTCGGTCTGCGTGAAGTCCGCGGTCATCGTCGTCAGCGCCTGCAAGTGGCGCTGCACCATGGCGAGGTCGCCGGTCGACTGGGCGGCGAGGGCGACTGGCGTGGTGAGCGCGGCGGCAACGGCGAAGGCGTGGCGGATCATGCGGGTCCTGTTGGCAGAGAGGCGTTGAATAGCCGCTTAACCGGTAACGAGCGCTGTGGGTCCGTGCTGCGCGTGTCCGGCGCCGCGGTGCTCCTGTCGACGCGCCAGCGCAGGGTCGCACGCGCGGCCGATTGCCGGTCCTGCGGTTCCGCGCGTACCGGAACGTGGCCGATCAGATCGCATGCCCCTCCGCATCGCGCAGCACCTCGCGTCGGCCGACGTGGTCGGGACGGCCGACGATACCGTCCTTCTCCATCCGCTCGATCAGGCGGGCGGCGGAATTGTAGCCGATGCGCAGCTGCCGCTGCAGCCAGCTGGTCGATGCCTTCTGCGATTCGCAGACGAGCTGGATCGCCTGGCGATATTGCTGATCCTCGGCCGAATCCTCGCCGATCGGCGCACCTTCGAGCGTGTAGCTCTCCTCGGGCTCCTCGGTGACGGAGCTGATATAGTCGGGCTGACCCTGGCCGCGCCAGTGATCCGCGACCGCGCGAACCTCGTCGTCGCTGACGAATGGGCCGTGAACGCGCACGATGCCCTTGCCGCCCGGCATGTACAGCATGTCGCCGCGCCCGAGCAGCTGCTCCGCGCCCTGTTCGCCCAGAATGGTGCGCGAATCGATCTTGCTGGTGACGTGGAAGCTGATCCGCGTCGGCAGATTTGCCTTGATGACGCCGGTGATGACGTCGACGGAGGGGCGCTGCGTCGCCATGATCAGATGGATGCCCGCCGCGCGTGCCTTCTGCGCCAGGCGCTGGATCAAGAACTCCACCTCCTTGCCGGCGGTCATCATCAGGTCGGCGAGCTCGTCGACGATGACGACGATCTGGGGCAGGGGTTCGTAGTCGAGTTGCTCCTCCTCATAGACCGGCTGGCCCGTATCGGGGTGATAGCCGGTCTGGACGCGGCGGCCGAGCCGCTGGCCCTTGGCCTTGGCGGCGCGGACCTTGTCGTTGAAGCCGGCGAGGCTGCGCACGCCGACGGACGACATCTGGCGATACCGGTCCTCCATCGTCTCCACCGCCCATTTGAGGGCGCGCACCGCCTTGGCGGGATCGGTCACGACGGGGGAGAGCAGGTGCGGGATGTCGTCGTAGACGCTCAGTTCCAGCATCTTCGGATCGATCATGATCATGCGGCACTGTTCGGGGGTGAGCCGATAGAGCAACGACATGATCATGCAGTTGAGGCCGACCGACTTGCCCGAGCCGGTGGTACCGGCGACGAGCAGGTGCGGCATCGGCGCGAGATCGGCGATCACCGGATCACCGGCGATGTTCTTGCCCAGGATGATCGGCAGCTGCGCGGCCTGATCCTCGAACGTCTGGCTGCCGACCAATTCGTGCAGGCTGACCATCTCGCGCTTTGCGTTGGGCAGCTCGATGCCGATCACATTGCGACCCGGTATCACCGCGACGCGCGCCGAGACGGCGGACATGTTGCGCGCGATATCGTCGGCGAGCGCGATGACGCGACTGGCCTTGATACCCGGCGCGGGCTCCAGCTCGTACATCGTGACGACGGGCCCGGGCCGCACCTCGGTGATCGCGCCCTGCACCTTGAAATCGTCCAGCACGTTCTCGAGCAGCCGCGCATTGCGCTCCAGCGACGCCTTGTCGATGGCCGCCTTGGGCGCCGGCGGGGCGGGGGTGAGCAGATCGATCTCGGGCAGGGCGTAGCTGTGGTCGAGCGCGAGCTGCGCCTGCTTGGGTTTTGCCGTCGCCGCGGAGGGCGCCAGGTTTCGGTCGGCGATCACCGGCGCGGGACGAGGGTCGGGCGTGGCGACCGCACGGGGCTCGATAGCCTTGCGCTTGAGGTCGAGCGGTTCCTCCTCCTCGTCTTCGTCTGCATCGTCATAGGCATCGAACGGCAGGTCCGCGCCCTCCGCATCGACGCTCGCCCGGCGTCGGCGCAGGCGGAAGCGGCGATCGCCCAGCTCGATCTCCAGGCTCTTCGCCCAGATGACGACACCGGCAACCCCGAACGCCAGGCCGATACCGCGCGCAGCCCAACGCTCGGCGGCGGGATGGTTGATGAACGACAGCGCCCATTCGACGAGGCGCGACACCGACAGGCCGATCACCCCGCCCCAGCCGGCCGGTAGCGCCAGCACCGCGCTGTCGGACACGAAGGCGAGGGCGCTCGCCATCAGCGCGACGCCGATCGTCGCCCCGCGGAGCATCCGCACCCAGCGACCGACGGGCTGGTCTCGCCACAGCCGCATCGCCATCATCGGCAGTACGGGCAGCAACAGCGCGACTGCCGGGCCGAACAAGGTCAGCACCAGATCGGCGAACCAGGCGCCGGGCGGACCCGCCAGATTGGCGACGGGGCTGCCCGATGCGGTATTGAGCGCGGCGTCGCTCGCCCGATAGCTCGCCAGCGCCAGCACCGTCAGCGCGGTGGCCAGGAACAGCGCCAGCGCCGACACCAGCGCGCCGCCGCGCACCGCGCCCGCCTTCACGGTCTCACGCAACAAGCCTGGCTGCGCACGGCTCGCCATTGCCTCAAATCCTTATCACTATGCCGGAATGCCCCCTGGATTCATCGGCCCAAGCAGGGGCGACGTCAAGCAGGCGACGGTGGACCTGGCCGTTGGCACCCGTCGTTTGGACGCGTAGGAGAAGCGCCATGGACACGCCCACACAGCCATCCGCAGCGAAGGCGGACGTCATCATTCTCGGCGGCGGCCTCGTCGGTGCGACGCTCGCGCTGGCGCTCGACGCGCATGGCCTCACCAGCATCGTCGTCGA
The DNA here is from genome assembly GCF_016820445.1 of Sphingomonas beigongshangi. Taxonomy (GTDB): domain Bacteria; phylum Pseudomonadota; class Alphaproteobacteria; order Sphingomonadales; family Sphingomonadaceae; genus Sphingomonas; species Sphingomonas beigongshangi. The sequence continues at coordinate 225,753 of NZ_JADHDT010000002.1, read as the reverse complement.
TCCCGCCGATCCCGCGGTGACGCTGGCGCCCGGCTTCGACGGCCGCGCGTCCGCGATCGCGAGCGCGAGCGGGCGAATGCTCGATGCGATCGGTGTCGGCGCGGCACTGGCAGGGCAGGGCTGCGCCATTCGCCAGATCCGCGTCAGCGACGGTCTCAAGCCGGGCAAGCTCGACTTCATTCCGGACGCGACTGACGATGCGCTCGGCACGATGTACGAGAACAAGCTGCTGCGCCGTACGCTGTTCGAGGCGGCGAGCGCGGCAGCGGGGGTAAGCCTGCGCATGAAGACACGCGCGACGGAGGTGCGGCGCGAGGCGGCGGGCGTCACCGCGGTCCTGTCCGACGACAGCGTGGTCACCGCACCCCTGCTCGTCGCGGCGGAAGGGCGACAGTCGCCGACGCGGCAGGCGGCGGGGATTGCGGTCGCACGCTGGCAGTACGATCATGCCGCGATCGTGGGTGCGTTCCATCACGAGCACGATCACGAAAATATCGCCTATGAGATATTCTATCCCGCCGGGCCCTTCGCGCTCCTGCCGCTGCCCGACGACGCGATCGGACACCGCTCCGCGATCGTCTGGTCGGTGACGGCGAAGGACGGCGCGGGACTGGTCAAACTCTCCGACCGCGCTTTCCTGGCCGAGGCGGAAAAGGCCATGGGCGGCTTTCTCGGCGCGTTGTCGGATGCCAGCCCGCGCGCAAGCTATCCGCTTGGCTTCCACCATGCGGCCCGGATCACGGCGGAGCGGCTCGTATTGGTTGGCGACGCCGGGCATGGCATCCACCCGATCGCGGGGCAGGGGCTCAACCTCGGGTTCCGCGATGTCGCCACGCTGGCGGAGGTGCTCGTCGAGGGGAAGCGGCTCGGCCTCGACCTGGGCGATGCGGCGCTCCTCGACCGCTACCAGCGGTGGCGCGGGCTCGACACGTTCATGGTCGCCGCCGCGACGGATGGTCTTACCCGCCTGTTCGGTATCCCGGGCAGGGCCGCGAGTGCGGTCCGTCGCTTCGGCATCAGCGCCGTCGACCGGCTGCCGCCGCTCAAGGACCGTTTCATGGCGGAAGCTCGGGGCGAATCGGGCGACTTGCCGAAGCTGCTGCAAGGCCTGATGATCTAGACGCGGTCGATCGTCGTCATCGCTCTTGCGGGCTTGCCGCCGCCGGTGGTGGGGCGATCGGCACCCGGAGCGACATCTCGCCGTCGGGCGGTTGATCGATCGTCATCGTGCCGAGCGGTTTAAGGCCGTGGCTGGTCAGGAACCGCTCCATGTTGCCGTGATACGGCGTTTCCGCCGCCTGCCACGTCCTGGAAACATTGGCGGGGCCGAAGGTCGCCTGAAAGGTGCACTCGGGTCCGCAGACGATCCGCCCGTTGTACAGCATCGGAAAAGCCTTGGTGGTCGCGTCCGCCAGCTGGCGAGGCCCGGGAAGGGGCAGGGGATGGTCACCGTCGGGGAGAGGCGGCGAGGCCGGCGGTACACCGCGCGCGTCCGACGGGGGCGGGGTGTCGACCACCTCGACGCTGGCCGAACGCCTTTCCGACGACCGTGGCCAGCGCAGGCATGCGATCGTCACGACGGCGCATGCCAGCAGGATCGCCAAAACCATCGTCATCCTTCGACCTTTCGGCACGCTATCCCCCATGAGCCATTGGGCGGGATGGAAGCCGGGCAGGTGGACCGACCCGGCTCCCTCCGATCGTCAGTTGGTGATGACGCTCTCGTTGCGCCGGCCGGCAAAGAACAGTTGCTCCTTCGCGGTCAGGGGGTCGTCGGTGATGATGTAGCTGAACGACTGATTGCCGACGTGCATCTGCCAGTCCAGGCTTTCCCGATTGTCCGCCGTCTCCTGCCCGAAGCCCTTGCTCGACGTCCACAGCCAGAATTGCGGCCCCGTGCAGCAATGACCGTCCAGCGCGTAATACATCTTGTTCGTGGTTTCCGGCACGGGCTGGTAAGAACCGAGGACCTTCACCGGCCCCGGCCGCGTCCGCCACGCCATATAGGTATTGAGGATGTTGTTGAGCGGGTAGCGCAGGGAGGAGTCATATTGCTTCAGCAGCAGTTCGGTCGCGTAGACATACGGCTTGTTGTAGTAGCTCTGCCAGTTCGACAGGCTCGACGCGGGGCCGTTGCTCGCGTCGATATGCGCGGGCGTGAACACCGGAATGAGCCGGAAGCGCGACAGTTCGTTCGTCGGGACGATCAGCTGCGACTCGAACATCCAGGGTGCCTCGCCCAGCGCGCCGGTCTGCATCTTGAAATAGACCCAGCGTTCCGCGGGTGTTCCCCAGGCATTGGTGTAGCGCTTGACGATCGACCAAGCGGCCCGCGCCGTCGTGGCGTCCCGGATGTCGAGGAAGAGCACCATCGAGATCTTATTGTCCTTCATCGCCTGAAGCATCTGGTCGAGCGTCTCGACATAGCTCGACTGGGTGACGGCGCCGTTCAGATCGGGCCGCCGCAGTCGGATGTTCGTGACGGTCCCCGGATAGGAATCGACCGCGGGATTGCTGCCCCGCCCCGAATAGGGGTCGTAAACACCGAAGGGCGACGAATAGGATTCCATCGTCAGCCGGCCGAGGTTGGAATCGTGCATCAATACGACCCTTCCCGACTGGTCGAGGCGGATATCCAGCTCCGAGCATTCGATGCCGCGGGATGCCGCCAGCTTCACCGCGGCGAACGTGTTCTCCGCATAATCCTGCATCCAGCTGTCCGAATTGCGGCCCGTGATGGTCCCATGAAGACCGCGATGTGCGCAGACGATCGTCATGTCGTTACGCGCGTTGAGCAGCAGATTGCCAATCTTGTCCGTATTGTAATATTGCGCATTGGCCGCCGTGCCTGTCACGAGCAGCGTCACCAGCGCCATCAATATTCTGACTATGATCTTTGGCATGACTATAACCCTCCCGAATCTATGGTTGATTTCCGGATCAGGGATTGTGCCTTGCACAGACCGACGTCGGGCGTTGAGGCCGTGAACATCCACCAAGACATTGCAAGACGCGCACAATCTCACGCAAGGGCGTTGACGATGCATTCGTCGGCAGACCAAGTATCGATATGGCGCCTCCGTCCAACCGGTTGGTGACGAATGGAATACGTTTCAGGAAAATAAATCGGATTCCCGAAGCCCTCGGAACCCTGCGCAGAATGATTCTGACTAGCGTATCAAATATTTTGACAAGCGAAATCAGGCCGATGGCTAGTAATAGTCATCAGCGCCGCGGGACTGGGAAATACTAGTCGCGTTGTCGCGTTTTTCCGATGCGCCGCTAGGCGCCATCGGCCCATTCCGTCGTCTCTCAGTCGGGCGTCACCGCCGAGTCGCCGATCGGCCGCGCCTCTTCTGGCAGCATCACCGGCACGCCGTCGCGAATCGGGTAGGCGAGACCCGCCGCAGCGCTGACCAGTTCCCGGCGCTGGGCATCGTAGCGCAAGGGCTGGCGCGTCACCGGACAGACGAGCTTGTCGAGCAGCCAGGGATCGAGAGCCGCCGCTTCGGTCATTGCAGCGTCACCCGGTCCTCGCCGTCGTGGCGCCCGAAGAATTGCATCAATTGGATGATCAGCTCGGCGCGCTGTTCCAGATCCGGCGCCTCGAGCAACGCCTGCTTGGCGGCGGCGTCGAAGGGGGCGATCTGGGCGATGCCGTTGACGAGGCTCTGGTCGTCAAGCCGCGCGACGCCGTCCCAGTCGACGGCATAGCCCTGCAGGTCGGCGAAGCGACGCGACTCGCTCTCCAGGGCGGCGCGGCGACCCAGAGACAACAGGTCGTCCTGTGCGACCGGCAGGATCTCCGCCTCGACCTGGCGGAATGGCGTCGTGACATCGAGTTCGCGCAGCGGTCGGAACAACGCGACGCCCTCCAGCACCAGATTGTAGCGCCCGTCGTCAAGCGCCTCGACCTCGGCGATCCGCCCGACGCAACCCAGGCCGTATAGCGCCGGTCGATCGCCGTCGCCGTTGGGCTGGATCATGCCGATGCGCCGATCGCGCGCCATCGCGTCCGACACCATCGCACGGTAGCGCGGCTCGAAGATGTGCAGCGGCAGGTGCATGCCAGGGAACAGCAGCGCGCCCGGCAGGGGAAAGATCGAGAGGCGGGTGGCGGGCATGGCGTGCCTCAGCCGAAGAGGATCGCCGACAGGCGCCGGCGCTGCGTCGAGACCCATGGGTCCATCATGCCGACCACTTCGAACAGCTTGAGCAATTGCTGACGCGCCGCGCCGTCGTGCCATTCGCGATCGGCGGCGACGATATGGAGCAGATTGTCCGCCGCGCCGTCACGATCGCCAGCCGCCATCTGCGCATTGGCGAGCGCGAACCGGCGCTCGTGGTCGTCCGGGTTTGCCGCGACCTCGGCCTGCAGGCCCGCGAAATCGTCGGCCGGCGGCGCGGACTGCGCGAGCGCGAGCGCCGCCCTGGCCCGGTCGATGCCCGGATCCTTGATCTCCGCCGGCAATGCGTCGATCGCCGCCTGGGCCGCCTCTGTCTGTCCCAGCGCGACGAGCGCACGAATGCGACCCGACAGCACCGCCGGGTGATCGGGCGCCATGTCGGCGATCTGGTCGAAGATGGACAAGGCGCGCTCTGCGTCGCCGCCGGCCAGCACGTCCTCGCCCATCGCGATCAGCGGCTCGATCTCCGCCGCGGCATCCGCCGCCTCCGACTGGATCGGCAATTGCTTGAGCAACTGGTCGAGGATCACGCGCAGCTGCGACTCGGTGCGCGCGCTGGTCAGGTCCGCGACCAGCTGCCCCTGGAACATCGCATAGACGGTGGGAATGGAGCGAATCTGGAATTGGCTGGCGATGAACTGGTTCTTGTCGGTGTCGACCTTGGCGAGCACCACGCCCTTGTCCGCATAGGCGGCGGCGACCTTTTCCAGCACCGGCGCGAGCGCCTTGCATGGCCCGCACCATTCTGCCCAGAAATCCAGGATCACCAGCTTGGTCATCGACGGTTCGACGACGTCGCGGCGGAACTCCTCGACGGCGGTCTTCTCGGCGGGGGACATGCCTAGGGTGGCCAAGGTTTACGCTCCTGTTCGTGATCCGCGCCCATGTGGGGCGGCGGATCGCGAAGGTCAAACCGCGGCCCGTCTTTGAGCCGGCGATCGCATCACGCGACAATCGCGCGCCAGGATCAGAACCAATTGGCGCGACCGGCGTTCTGAGTACCTGATCCCACCCCTTTCGGGATCAGTGCCGTTTCCAAGCGCGGCACGGCCGCGCCGATGCGTAGCAGGCGGCGCGGCCAACGCGCGGGGGACAGACTAGGCGGCGGATGCGTGTGGGCCAATGCCCGATCAGGGGCCGGTCCGACCCCCACCACCGCCGCCGGGACCACCCGCGCCGGTTCCGGCAGCACCCACCGTGCCGATATTGCCGAACAGATCCTCGAAGAAGCCGCGCTTGCGCCCCAGCGTCGGCGTCGTCTTGCCATAGGGGCTGATGCTCGCGACCTCGTCGACGCCGGTCCGCGTGATAGACGTCACCGTGCCGGCCTGGTCGAAGCTGATCTTCAGCGCGATCTGGTCGCGCGCCTTCGGCGTCTGGAAATTCAGGTTCCGGCTGTCGCGTGCGACATAATACCAGTCGTTCGGCGGGAACTGGCTCGCGATCGTCGGCCGGCCGAGGGTGGCGGCGACCGACTGGCGGTTGTCGACGCCGGGCTGGATCGCGTTCACGAGGTCGACGTCGATGATATAGCCCTGGTGCGAACGCAGCGGGACGCACGCGCCGGTCATCAGGGTCAGCCCGAGGCCCGCGACCAGGCACGAACGGGCAAAGGATACGCTCATCACATTCTCCAGCGGCGGCAACGGCCGGCAGCGGCAAGGCCGATTGCATCGCCCGCCGATCGCCTCGATATGCGAGGAACGAAGAGGCATCAAGCACGGGGTTGCGGCAAGGCTTGCCGGCGCCAGGCGGAAGAGGGTGACGGCGTGGGATTGTGGACAAGATTGTTCGGCCGCTCGCGGAACGAGGCGCTGCCGCTCTACAATGCGATCGTGGCGCGCGGGCGCGCCGACCATTGGTATCTGGCGGGGGGCGTGCCCGATACGCTCGACGGCCGGTTCGACATGATCGCCACCGTCCTCGCGGTGGTCCTGCTCCGGCTGGAGGAAGAAGCGCAGGCACCAGAGGTCGCGACGCCGCTTTCGGTGCAACTGACCGAGCGCTTCGTTGACGACATGGACGCGCAATTGCGCCAGATCGGTATCGGCGACCTCGTCGTCGGCAAGCAGATGGGCAAGATGATGAGCCTGCTCGGCGGCCGCCTCGGCGCCTATCGGGACGGTTTCGTGGCCAGCGACCTCGGCCCGGCGCTGGTCCGCAACCTGTATCGCGGCGCGGCGCCGGGTGATGATGCGCTCGCCCATGTGGCGCAGGCGCTGAGCGATTTCAGGGCCCGCCTGGCCGCCACGCCCCTCGACCACCTCGCCGCCGGAGACCTGCCGTGACCCCCGAATTCAGTCGCCCCGAGCGGATCGACACGATCGGCGACCGCGATCGCGACGTCGCGATCGCGGCCAACGAGACCGAGCGCGCGGCATTGGCCGAGCGTTTCGGCCTCATCGCCATCGAGGGGCTGGAAGCACGCTTTGCAATCCGGCGCGAGGCGGCCGGCATCGCCGCACGCGGCCGCGTCACGGCGCGCGTTATCCAGGCCTGTTCGGTGACGGGCGATCCGATCCCGGCGAACGTCGACGAGCCCGTCGCCCTGCTGTTCGTCACCGCGCTGGGCGAGGGCGAAGAGGTGGAGCTCGATGCCGGCGACCTCGACACGGTCGAATATGACGGTGGCGCGGTGGATCTGGGCGAAGCGGCGGCGGAGACGATGGCGCTGGCGCTTGATCCCTTTCCACGCAGCCCGGGCGCGGAGGCGGCGCTGCGCGCGGCCGGCGTGATCAGCGAGGAAGAGGCCGGCCCGTTCGGTGCGCTCTCGGGACTGAAAGCGCAGCTGGAGAAGAAATAGCGGTGCCACCCCTTGCCAGCCCGTCGAACGCCGCGGCGGCGAGATGAGGGGCTATCGTTCGTCCGGCCCCAGCGTCGGATCGAGGTCGCGCGGGCGGACGAACCGTGTCAGCGTCCCGCAGCCGTCGGCGACGTCCGCCCAATGGTCGACCGGGAAGGTCATTTCTGCAAGGGTCGCGGTCGGATATTTGGCCTCGACCGCGCCGCGCAGCGCGCCTGCATCCTCCGGCACCAGCATCAGCACCAGATCCTCCAGCCCCGGATTGTGCCCCACCAGCAGCACGCGCGCCGCCCCGTCGTCGAAACCGTGCACGACGTCGAGCAACGTCGCCGCCGAGGCGAGATAGACGCGCCGATCCCATTCGGGCGCAAGCTTGCGCCCATAGCCCGCCTCGATCGCATCCAGCGTCTCGCCCACCCGGATGGCGGGAGAGGCGACGATATGGTCGAAGGCGAAGCCCGCGTCGCGCATGTGGCGGCCCATCACCTCCGCCGCGCGCCGTCCCTTGGCATTCAGCGGTCGGTCGAAATCACGCGCCACGGGATCGTCCCAGCCCGACTTGGCGTGGCGCAGCAGCGTCAGCGTCTTCATCGCGCGTCTCCCGTCGGCCAGGGGCTGATCCCCCCGGGCTCAGCCGTCATGCGCGGCCTCATGCCCCATGATCGAAGGCAAGGAAAGCCGGGATGCGACCCGCGCGACCGCCTCGTCCAACGTCACCCGGCTGATGGCGACGCCCGGCGGAAAGGCGGTCAGCAACCGCGACGGGCAGGCGGCAGACAGCATGACGAAGGCGCCGCGGTCGTCGGCGCGCCGGATCAGCCGACCGAACGCCTGGGCGAGGCGCGCCCGCACGATCCGGTCGTCATAGGCGCTGCCGCCGCCGGCCAGCCGTCGCGCGGCATGCAGCACGCTCGGCTTGGGCCAGGGCACGCCCTCCATGACGACGAGGCGCAGCGACCGGCCTGGCACGTCGACGCCATCGCGCAGCGCATCGGTGCCGAGCAGCGAGGCGGCGGGATCGTCGCGAAAGATGTCGACCAACGTTCCGGTGTCGATCGGATCGACGTGCTGCGCATGGAGCGGCAGCCCCTCGCGCGCCAGTCGGTCCGCGATGCGTGCATGCACCCCGCGCAGACGGCGGATCGCGGTGAACAGGCCCAGCGTGCCGCCACCCGCCGCGACGATCAGTCGCGCATAGGCGTTGGCAAGTGCCGGCAGGTCGCCGCGCTTGACGTCGGTGACGATCAGCACCTCCGCCTGGTTGGGATAGTCGAAGGGACTTGCCGCCTCGAATCGCGCCGGCGCGCGGGCGAGATGCGGCGCGCCGACCCTGGCTTCCGCCGTCGTCCAGTCGCCGCCGCCCGTCAGCGTCGCGGAGGTGACGAGCGCGCCGTGCGCGGGCTCCAGCACGACTTTCGCGAAGGGCCGCGTCGGGTCGAGCCAGTGGCGGTGCAGCCCCATGTCGTATTCGCGCCCCTCGATACGGTCGACCGCGAGCCAGTCGACGAAATCCGGGTCGACGGGACCGCCGACGCGCGCGAGCAGCGCCAGCCAGCCGGCCACCGTCTCGGCGCGCCATCCGATCGACGCGATCGCGCCCTCGATCCGCGCGCGGGCCGGCGCGTCCATCCAGTCGGGCGCCTCCGCCAGCACCGCCTCCAGCCGCTTGCCAAGCGTGACGAGCGGACGGACCAGCGCGTCGAGCGCGGCGGCGGCGGGCGCGGCCGCCTCGATCAGTTCGGGGGTCGGCTCCGCGATCTCGGTCTCCAGCCCGTATCCGGCGTCGCCCGGCTGCTCGGCGCGGGCATAGGTCAGGCCGCGTACCGCGGCGAGCAGGCGCTCGATCGGTCCGAACGGCGCACCTTCCGCGATCCGCCCGAGCCAGCCGTCGCTGGCGAGATGCCGCGCCGCATCGACCGCATCCTGGATCGCCAGACCACCTTGCTCGTCATAGCTCGCGACGTCGGACAGCCGTGCCTGCAGGCCGCGCCGACGGCCGCGTCCGCCGCTTTCCGGACCGAGGATCCAGCGCCTGAGTTCGATCGTCTCCTGCCCGGTCAGCGCGGCCGCGAACATCGAGTCGGCGGCGTCGAACAGGTGATGCCCCTCGTCGAAGACGTAGCGGGTCGGCCGTGTCGCGGTCTCTCGCCCGCGCGCGGCATTGACCATCACCAGCGCGTGATTGGCGATGACCAGATCGGCATCGGCGGAGGCGCGCGCCGCATGCTCGATGAAGCATTTGCGATAATGCGGACAGCCCGCATAGACGCATTCCCCGCGCCGGTCGGTCAGCGCGGCCGGGCCGTTGCGCCGGAACAGCGTCGGCAGCCAGCCCGGCAGATCGCCGCCGACCATGTCGCCGTCCGCGCTATAGGCGGCCCAGCGCGCGACGAGCTGCGCCAGCACGGCGGCCCGTCCCGCGAAACCGCCCTGTAACGCGTCTTCGAGGTTAAGCAGACACAGGTAATTCTCGCGCCCCTTGCGCGTCACCACCTTTGCCTTGCGCGTCGCGGCGTCGGGAAACAGCCGTACCGTTTCCTGCGCCAACTGGCGCTGCAGCGCCTTGGTATAGGTGGACAGCCACACCGCGCCGCCCGCGCGTTCCGCCCATAGCGAGGCGGGCGCGAGATAGCCCAGGGTCTTGCCGATCCCGGTCCCGGCCTCGGCGAGGACGAGGTTTGGCGCATCGCGTATGGCACGCGGCGCGAAGGCCGCGCTGGCGGCGGCGGCGAAGGCGCGCTGACCCGGGCGTTCCTCCGCGCCATGGCCCGTCAGGTCGACCAGCCGCGCCTCGGCCTCGACGGTGGGAATGGAGACGGAGCGCGGGGCGGGGCGGGGGGCGCCCTCTTCCCATTCGGGCAGCGCGCCGAACAGCCAGCGCTCATGCTCCTTGGGCTTGGCGATCAACGGGGCGAGCGCGGGCGCCCATGGCCAGCGCAGCCTCGTCAGCGCCTGTACCGCGCTCCAGGCGCCTTCGCGTTCCGGCCATTCGCCCGCGGGGACCGCGAGCAGCGCCGCCGCCGCCTCGCGCAGGAAGGCGGCGACATCCTCGTCGCCGTCGGGCGGCGACAGGTCGACCGCGCGCGCCAGTCCCTTCGGGGTAGGCACGGCGAAGCGCGCCGGATGCAGGAAGGCGAACAGCTCGAGCAGGTCGAGCCCCGACAGCTCCGCATAGCCCAGCCTTTGTCCGACGAGAGGCGCGTTCAGCAGGATCACCGGCGTGTCCGCGGCGATACCGATCGCCTCGCCGCGCGACAGCGCGCGCGTCCCCTCCGCGGTCGCGAGCCAGATGCCGCCGTGGCTGGCGTGGAGGGCGGGATAGGGGAGCACGCGCTGGCATGCCTTAACCAGCTGGAACACATTGGCAACCAGCCTGCGTTGAAACCCGTCGGCCCGTCGCTCGTTCGGCACGCACCATCGGTCGGAGGAGGACCTTTTCATGCGTAAGATGTTGCTCGCGCTCAGCGCGGTTTCGCTCACCCTGCCGGCCAGCCTCGTGCTGCCGACCAGCGCCGCGCAGGCGCGCCATCACCATCGCCATTACGAGCGCGGCTATCATCACGTCCGCCGCTGCAGCTATTCGGGCGGCACCACGGGCCTGGTCGCGGGCGGCGTCGGCGGTGCGCTGGTCGGCAATTCCGTGCTCGGCCATGGCGCACTCGGCACGATCGCAGGCGGCGTCGGCGGCGCCCTGGCCGGCCGCGCGATCGACCGCTCGATCACTGCGCATCGCCGCTGCCGCTGAGCGGCTGAAAACTCCGGCGTTGCCGTGACCGCGTCGGGGGCTTAGTCCCCCGGCGCATCATGACCGACGACCTTCGCACCATCGCGCTCGCATCCAAGGCCTGGCCCTATGAAGAGGCGCGCAAGCTTCTCAAGCGGTGGCCGGACGGCAAGCCCGGTGGCGCGCCGATCCTGTTCGAAACCGGCTATGGCCCGTCGGGTCTACCGCACATCGGCACGTTCAACGAAGTCCTGCGCACGACGATGGTGCGCAATGCCTTCAAGGAATTGAGCGACCAGCCGACGCGTCTGATCGCGTTCAGCGACGACATGGACGGGCTGCGCAAGGTGCCCGACAACGTGCCCAACGGCGCGATGCTCGCCGAGCATCTCGGCAAGCCGCTGACGCGCATCCCCGATCCGTTCGGCAAGTTCGACAGCTTCGCCGCGCACAACAACGCGATGTTGCGTGCGTTTCTCGACCGTTACGGCTTCGACTACGAATTCGCCTCGTCGACCGACTATTATACGTCCGGGCGCTTCGACGACGCGCTGAAGGGCGTGCTGCGTCACTATCAGGGCATCATGGACGTGATGCTGCCGACGCTGCGCAGCGAACGGCGCGCCACCTATTCGCCGATCCTGCCGATCAGTCCCGTCACCGGCGTCGTGCTGCAGGTGCCGGTCGAGGTCGTCGACGCCGAAGCCGGCACGATCGCCTTCGTCGACGAGAGCGGCGAGCGGGTCGTCCAGTCGGCGCTGGGCGGGTTGTCGAAGCTGCAGTGGAAGGTCGATTGGGCGATGCGCTGGGTCGCGCTCGACGTCGATTACGAGATGGCGGGCAAGGACCTGATCGATTCGGTCGTCCAGTCGTCCAAGATCGCGCGCGTGCTCGGCGGCCGCCCGCCCGAAGGTTTCAACTACGAGATGTTCCTCGACGAAAAGGGCGAGAAGATCTCCAAGTCGAAGGGCAACGGCCTGTCGATCGACCAGTGGCTGACCTATGGTCCGGAGGAGAGCCTGGCCTTCTTCGCCTATCGCGAGCCGAAGAAGGCGAAGCAGCTGCATTTCGGCGTCATCCCGCGCGCGGTCGACGACTATTGGCAGTTCCGCGGCAACTACCCCAATCAGCCGCTCGCGCAGAAGCTCGGGAATCCGGTGCATCATATCCATGCCGGCGAGGTTCCGGCGGAAGCGCTGCCCGTCACCTTCGGTCTGTTGCTCAACCTCGTCGGCGTGATGGGCGGCGATGCGACTCGCGAGCAGGTTTGGGGCTATCTGGCCAATTACGTCGGCGACGCGACGCCGGAGCGTTATCCCGCGCTCGACCGGCTGATCGGCCATGCGCTGGCCTATGCCCGCGACTTCGTCGCGCCGACGCTGCACCGGCGCGCCCCCGAGGGGATGGAGATCGAGGCGCTGCGCCGGCTCGATGCCGACCTCGCCGCGCTGCCCGAGGGCGCGGGGGCGGAGGACATTCAGAACATCGTGTACGAGATCGGCAAGACGGCGGGCTTCGCCGAGCTGCGCGACTGGTTCAAGGCGCTGTACGAAACGCTGCTAGGCTCCAGCCAGGGTCCGCGCATGGGCAGCTTCATCGCGCTCTATGGCGTCGCGAACAGCCGCAAGCTGATTGCGGAGGCGCTGACCAAAGCGGCCTGACCCGCAGCCGTCGCGCGCGGTTCGGTCGCTTGCGCGGATACGGGCCCGGCGCGGGTTGGACTTGCCTCCGCCCGCGAAGCCGGTACCCGGGGGAAGATGAGCATTCTGCCCCACCGGGCGCGATCGGCGCTGCGCACGTTTCTGTCCAGCGAGGCGGCGGCGGGCATCATCCTGATCGCGGCGGCGGCCATAGCCTTGATCCTGGCCAACGTGCCCGCGACCGCCCCCGGCTATGCCGCTCTGCTCGACCTCAGGACCGGCCCGCTGCTGTCGCCCGAGCACGGGGCGATGACGGTGCATCTCTGGATCAACGACGGGCTGATGGCCGTCTTCTTCCTGCTCGTCGGCCTGGAGATCAAGCGCGAGCTGGTCGACGGCCAGCTCGCCAGCGCCGCCGATCGGCGCCTGCCGTTCCTGGCCGCCGCGGCGGGCATGATCGTGCCTGCGCTCGTGTTTCTGGCGGTGACCGGGTCCGACCGGGCCCTGCAGCCCGGCTGGGCGATTCCCGCCGCGACCGACATAGCCTTCGCGATCGGCGCGCTCGCCTTGCTCGGGCCGCGCGTGCCGCCACAGCTCAAGCTGCTCCTCGCGACGATCGCGATCGTCGATGACATGGGCGCGGTCGCGATCATCGCGGTCGCCTATACCGATCACGTCGATGCGATGGCGCTTGGCGTCGCGGCCGCCACGGTCGCCGGGCTGTACGTCCTGAACCGGCGTGGCGTCCTGACCTTGTGGCCCTATCTGCTCGGCTTCGCGGCGCTGTGGCTCGCGATCTTCATGTCGGGCATCCACGCGACCATCGCGGGCGTCGCGACCGCCGCGCTGATCCCCTTCCGCGCGACGTCCGATGCGGCCGATCATCGCGGGTCGCCGCTGCATCGGCTCGAGCACGCGCTGTCGCCCTGGGTCGCGTTCGTCGTCGTGCCGCTGTTCGGCCTTGCCAATGCCGGCGTGCCGCTCGCGAACACCAGTCTGGCGACGCTTGTCGAGCCGCTCGTGCTCGGCATCGCGCTGGGCCTGTTCGTCGGCAAACAGGCGGGGATCTTCGCCGCGATCTGGCTTGCGGACCGGCTCCGCATCGCGCGCCGCCCGCACGGTGTGTCGTGGCGCCAGCTCTATGGGATGGCGCTGGTTGCAGGCATCGGGTTCACGATGAGCCTGTTCATCGGGGGCCTGGCCTTTACCGACCCGGCGCTGCTCGACCGGGTCAAGGTCGGCGTGCTTGCCGGGTCGATCGCTTCCGCGCTCGCCGGCATGGCGCTGCTCGCCACGGCGCGGAGACGGGACGCATGAAAATCTTCCACCACCCCGACCAGGCGCTCCACGCGCCGACACACGAATTCCACAACGGCGCGCTCGCACCGCATGCCGAGGTTCCCGGGCGGATCGCCAACATCCTCGCCGTCATCGGCCCGACGCAGCAGCCCGACGATGCGGGGATCGATCCGATCCACGCCGTGCATTCGCCCGCCTATTGCGCGATGCTACGCGACGTTCCCCGGCTCTGGCGCGAGGCGGGGCGTGCCGGCGACGCGATCCCCTACGCCTTTCCGGTCGTCGGTCGTCGACCATTGTCGTTGACTCGCGTCGATGCGCTGCTCGGCGCGCATGCGATGGACAGCGTCACGCCGGTGACGCCCGATACCTGGGCCGCCACCTACGGCAGCGCACAGGCCGCGCTGGCCGCGACGCGCGCGGTGCTGGCGGGGGAGCGGGCCGCCTTCGCGCTCTGCCGCCCGCCGGGTCATCATGCCGGTCCGGATTATTGCGGCGGCTATTGCTACCTCAACCACGCCGCGATCGCGGCACAGTCGGCGCGCGATGCGGGGGTTGCGCGCGTGGCGATCCTCGACATCGACTATCATCACGGCAACGGCACGCAGGACATCTTCTGGCGCCGGGGCGACGTCTTCTACGCGTCGCTGCACGCCGATCCCGCGACCGATTTTCCCTTCTACTGGGGGCATGCCGACGAGCACGGGGAAGGCGACGGCTTCGGCACGACGCGCAATCTGCCGTTGCCGCGCGGGACCGACGGAGCGGCGTTTCGCGCCGCGCAGGATCGGGCGCTGAAGGCCATCGCGGACTTCGACCCGGGCTTGCTGATCGTCAGCTTCGGCGCGGACACGTGGGAGGGCGACCCGATCTCCGCCTTCCGCATCGCGACCGGGGACTATCGGGGGATCGCATCGGACATCGCCGCGTTCGGCTGGCCGACGGCGATCATCATGGAGGGCGGATATGCCGTCGACGCGCTCGGCACCAATGTCGCGGCCTTCCTCTCCGGCTTCTGACCTTCATCGCCAGGGCAGCGCCGCCTATCGTCACCTGACCCTGGCGATGCTCTTCGCGGGATTCTCGACCTTTTCGCTGCTCTATGCGGTGCAGCCGCTGCTGCCTTTGTTCGCGCGCGACTATCGGCTGAGCGCGGAGGGCGCGTCGCTCGCCGTATCGCTGGCGACCGGGCCGCTGGCGATCGGCATCCTGTTCGCCGGCATCATCAGCGACCGGGTCGGTCGCCGGCCGATCATGATCGGGGCGATGTTCGCGGCGGGTGCGCTGACGCTCGCCGCCGGGCTCGTACCGGGCTGGCACGGCCTGCTCGCGCTGCGGCTGCTCACCGGTCTTGCGCTCGCCGGCGTGCCGGCGGTGGCGATGGCCTATGTCTCCGAGGAAGTGCATGCCGACTCCGTCGGCGCGGCGATGGGGCTGTACATTGCGGGCAGCGGCATCGGCGGCATGGGCGGGCGGCTGGTCGCCAGCCTGGTTTCCGACGTGGCCGGCTGGCGCTGGGCCCTGGCGGCGGTGGGCATCGCCGGCCTTCTGATGGCGGAGACGTTCCGTCGCCTCGCACCCGCGTCGCGCGGGTTCGTACCGGGTGGGCGGGTCGGCGGCGGGCTGCTTGCGCTCGTCCGCGACGCGGCGCTGCCCGTGCTCTATGCCGAGGCGTTCGTGCTGATGGGCGTGTTCGTCACCGTCTACAATTATGCCGGGTTCCGTCTCGTCGCGCCGCCCTATGCGCTCAGCCAGGCGGCGGTCGGCGCCGTGTTCCTTCTCTACATATTGGGATCGCTGAGCTCGGCCTGGTTCGGCACCCAGGCGGGACGCATCGGCCGGCGGCGGATGTTCTGGATCCCGGTCGTGTTGCTGCTCGCCGGTCTCGCGATCGGGGCGGCGCGCCCGCTACCGCTCGTCGTCGCGGGCATCGCGCTCGTGACGATCGGCTTCTTCGGTGCGCATTCGATCGCCAGCGCCTGGGTCGGCCGCCGCGCGCGCAGCCAGCGCGGCCAGGCGGCGGCCCTCTACCTCTTCTTCTATTATCTCGGCTCGAGCGTGCTGGGGTCGGCGGGCGGCCTCGCCTGGACGCATCGCGGCTGGCCTGGCGTCACGCTGTTCTGCGGCATCCTCGCGCTGCTGGCGCTGGCAGGCGGCGCGTGGCTCGCGCGCGTCCCGCCATTGCCCGATCCCGAGGAGACCGGGGTTTCTCCCGTCGAGGCCTGACGTCCTCCCCGGGCGGGGTGAGGGCCGGTACCGCTTCCGCGTACGTGGATCAAATTCTAGTGGCGGAAGTGCCGCATGCCGGTGAAGACCATCGCCAGGCCCGCCGCATCGGCGGCGGCGATCACCTCGTCGTCGCGGATCGAGCCGCCCGGCTGGATCACCGCGGTCGCGCCCGCCTCCACCGCCGCCATCAACCCATCGGCAAAGGGGAAGAAGGCATCCGACGCCACCGCCGATCCGATCGTGCGCGGTTCGGACCAGCCCGCCTTGTCGGCCGCATCCTTCGCCTTCCATGCGGCGATGCGCGCCGACTCGAGCCGGTTCATCTGGCCGGCACCTATGCCCGCGG
Organism: Sphingomonas beigongshangi; assembly: GCF_016820445.1. Lineage (GTDB taxonomy): Bacteria > Pseudomonadota > Alphaproteobacteria > Sphingomonadales > Sphingomonadaceae > Sphingomonas > Sphingomonas beigongshangi. The sequence goes on along the minus strand of NZ_JADHDT010000002.1, from coordinate 209,525 downwards.
TCGCACCATCCTTCGCATAGACGATCGCATTCGACTTGACGTGCTTGGCCACCGTCCAGGCAAAGCGGCAATCGGCCAGTTCCCGCGCGGTCGGCTGCCGCCGGGTGACGACCTTCAGCTCGCCCGGAACACCAGCATCGCGGTCCTGTACCAGCCAGCCGCCCGCGATCGACTTGGCGAACAGTCCCGCGCGCCGCGCGTCGGGCAGGTCGCCGGTCAGCAGCAGGCGGAGGTTCTTCTTGGCCGCGAACAGGGCCAGCGCCTCCTCGTCCGCGTCCGGTGCCACGACGACCTCGGTGAAAATGCCGGTGATCGCCCTGGCCGTCGCGGCGTCGAGCGGGCGATTGACCGCGATGATGCCGCCGAACGCCGACACCGTGTCGCAGGCGAAGGCCTCGGCATAGGCCTGCTCGAGACTTGCCGCGGTCGCCACGCCGCAGGGATTGGCGTGCTTGACGATCACGCAGGTGGGCGCCGCCTCGCGGAACTCGGCGACGAGTTCCAGCGCCGCGTCGGCGTCGTTTAGATTGTTGTAGGAAAGGTCCTTGCCCTGCACCTGCCGGGCCTGGCCGATGCCGGCCACGCCGTCGTTGGCGGTGTAGAAGGCCGCCGACTGGTGCGGGTTCTCGCCATAGCGCAGCGACGCCGCGCGCTTCAGCGTCACGGGCAGGACCGGCGGGAACGCCTCGCCCTGGTCGACCGTGCCGAACCAGCGCGCGATGGCACCGTCATAGGCCGCCGTCGCGGCGAAAGCCTTCGCCGCAAAGACGCGCCGCTGGTCCAACGTCGTCTCCCCCGCCTCCAGGGCGGCATAGTCCGCCGGATCGGTGACTATCGCGACATAGGCATGGTTCTTCGCCGCCGAGCGCACCATGCTCGGGCCGCCGATGTCGATGTTCTCGATCACCGTATCGCGGTCGGCGCCGCGGGCGACCGTCGCCTCGAACGGATAGAGGTTGACCACGACCAGATCGATCGCGCCGATGCCGTGCGCCGCCATCGCCGCGGCATGGTCGGGATCGTCGCGCACCGCGAGCAGGCCGCCATGGACCATCGGGTGCAGCGTCTTGACGCGGCCATCCATCATCTCCGGAAAGCCGGTGAGGTCGCTGACGTCGCGCACGTCCAGACCCGCCTCGCGAAGCGTTTTCGCGGTACCGCCGGTCGAAACCAGCTCGACACCCTTGGCCGCGAGACCGCGTGCCAGATCGACGACGCCCGTCTTGTCGGATACGGACAGCAGGGCGCGGCGGATGCGGATCGTCGACATGAGAGGCCTTCTCGGGGGGAGGAAACGTGCGCGCTCCCCTAGCGGGGGATGGGACGCGGGAACAGATGCGAGTTGCGCCCGACGATCTCCGATCGGCTCTCCGTGGGGCCAGCCGGCATCACCGTCGGTCGGGCCGGACGGGAACCACAGCGCTCGCCGTTCAGATCGCGCGCTTCAGCGCCCAGCTGACGTTGGCGCCGCCAGCGGGCGCTTCGCCCGTCACCACCAGCTGCTGCGTCGTCACCGGCCGCCCGTCGCCGTCGATCCACAGCGAGTCCTCGATGCCGAGCGCGCCGCCGCGGCAGCGGAACTGCCACAGCGCGCCGCCGGGCAGGCGCAGGATCGCCGCCAGGCCGTCTGCGGTCGCTGACGCCTCCACCCCGGCGCCCAGATGAAAGCGGATCGCAAAGCCGGTGTTGCCGCTCTTGCGCTTGCGTCCCTGCGGCAGCAGCGCGTCCTCGCCGCGCAGCTCGCGCCCGTCACCCGTCAGCATGAGCTGGCGGCGATGGACGAAGCCCCAGCGGCGGACATAGCCGTCGTGGCTCGCCTCGATCCGGCTCGCGGTGTCGGATTCCTGCCGGCTCAGCTCGACCTCGGCGACGCCGCGGCCCAGCGTGCCGTCGCTCAGGATCGCGGTCGAGTTGCTGTCGGACAGGGTCAGCGTCGCATGCGCCGCCGTGGTCCGCAGCGCCTCGGCGAGGGATGCCGGCAGCTGCGCCACCGACGCGCGCGCGCCGCCGCAGTTGACCACGATGCGCGCCGGCCCGTCGGAGAATTCGAAGGCAAGCGTGGAGGCGCAGCCCCCCGCCACCATCTTGGCCACCGGCGGCGGCGCGGCATCGACGATCAGCACCGCCGTACCCGCCGCCAGCCGCTGATAGCCCCAGTCGCGCGCCTGGCGCAGGGGGCGGGTGCGCACGCCGCTCGCGTCGATCACCGCCGCGATCTGCTCCGCGGTGGCGGGTCCGCCGCCCTGCCAGCTCGAAAGCGCCCGGTCGCCGTGCATCACCCCGAGCAGCGCGGGCACCATGCGGGTCAGCGCTGCCTCGGCCGGCGCGAACAAGGGTTCCCGGCGCGCGGCATAGACTTCGCGCAGGGTGGCGATCAGCTGGATCGTATCGAGCAGCATCGCGGGGCTGCGCGATACCGAGCCGCCGTCCTCCGTCAGGCCGGTCTGCAGCGCGCGCGCCAATCCCGCTTCGCCGAAATCCTTGCGCGGGTCGCCACCGGGGATCAGCAGCCCCGCCGCGACGACGCCGCACCAGGCGGCGACGCGCGGCGCACCCGGCGCGGCCTTGTCCGCACCGCGGTCGAGATGGCGCGCGCCGCGGGCCAGCGTGTTGAGGACGCTGGAGCGATAGACGAGATCGGTCGACGACAGGATCAGCGGCGCGTGCGCGGTCCAGTAAAGAATGCGCCGTCCCCACAGGTCGGGGCGCCACGCCAGCGCGTCGACCTTGTCCGCATAGTCGGCGAGCCAGCGCCCCATGAGGTGCTCGGCGACGGGAGATCCCTGCGCCCGCGTCGCGACGGTGGACAGGTCACGCAACCAGGCGAAGCTATGCACATATTCCGCGAACGGCTTGCCCCAGTCACGCCGGCGGAAATCGAGCGCGTCGATCGGATGCGCCTCGCCGCGGAAGGCGATCTCGCCGCGCAGCAGCGCCTGGCCGCGCTTCGCGTCGCCCATCACGGGATCGTCGGGCACGGCGATCAGCTTGAGCGGGTAACGCCCCCTCAGCCGCATCGCATGGATCGGCGTGCGCCACGTCAGCCGGTGGAAATGCTCGCTCAGCCGTTCGGCAAGGCTCAGACCCTTGTCGCCGCCGACGCGCATCAGCCGTCGGCCTTCCTGGATCGAGTCGGGCGCCAGGTTCGGCGGCAGCGCGTCGCTCATCCCCGCAGGGCCGCGATATTGGCCGCATAGGCATCGGGTCCGCCGCGGAACACCGCTGTGCCCGCGACCAGCGCATCCGCGCCCGCCTCGATACAGCGCCTGGCGTGGATCGCGTCGACGCCGCCGTCGACCTCCAGGTCGATCGCACGGCCGGTCATGTCGATCATCTTGCGGATCGCGGCGATCTTCTTGAGCTGGCTGTCGATGAAGCTCTGGCCGCCGAAGCCGGGGTTGACGCTCATCACCAGCACCAGATCGACCATGTCGATCAGATAGTCGAGCATCTTGGCGGGCGTCGCGGGGTTGAGTACGACGCCGGCGCGCTTGCCCAGCGACTTGATATGCTGGACGGTACGGTGGATGTGCGGGCCGGCCTCCGGATGCACCGTCAGCGTGTCCGCGCCCGCCTCGGCGAAGGCGTCCAGATAGACGTCGACGGGCGAGATCATCAGGTGGACGTCGAACGGCTTGGCGGTGTGCGGGCGTAGCGCCTTCACCACCGCGGGCCCGATGGTGATGTTGGGGACGAAATGTCCGTCCATGACGTCGATATGGATCCAGTCGGCCCCCGCCGCGTCGATCGCGCGGACTTCCTCGCCCAGCTTGGCGAAATCGGCGGACAGGATCGACGGGGCGATACGGACGGGCTGCATGGTGGCTCTCTAGTCGCAGGGATGGTGATTACAACACCTACTCCCCTTCCGGACGCGGAACGGAAGGGATCATTCCTGCCGCCGCAGGCGCGCGATGAAGAAGCCGTCGCATCCGCCCGCTTGCGCCAGCATGCCCGGCAGCGTGCGGACGTAACCGCCCTGCGCGACCGGCACGCCCTCCGGCAGCAGCGTCGCGTCGGGCGGATCGATCGCATAATCCGGACGGGCCGCGAGGAACCGCTCCAGCTGCATCTCGCCCTCGGCGGGTTCCAGGCTGCACGTCGCATAGACCAGGCTGCCGCCCGGCTTCACCCACTCCGCCGCCCGCGCGAAGATACGCGCCTGCAGCGTGGCCATCTCCGCGATGACGCGATCGTGCGCGCGATACAGCACGTCGGGATGGCGACGGAAGATGCCCGTCGCGCTGCACGGCGCGTCGATCAGCACCGCATCGACCGGTGCGTCTGGCTGCCACAGCAGGACGTCGCCGGCGATCACCTCCGCCTTCAGCCGCGTGCGGTACAGATTCTCCCGCAGCCGCTTGATCCGGCTCGGCGATACGTCCAGCGCCGCGACGCCAAATCCCGCCGCCGCCAGTTGCAGCGTCTTGCCGCCCGGCGCGGCGCAAAGGTCGATCGCACGCGCGCCCTCGCGGCTCGGCCCATTCGCCACGAGCAGCCGCGCAGGGATCGAGGCGGCGATGTCCTGCACCCACCAACGCCCTTCCGCATAGCCGGGCAGCTCGGCGACGGGCGCCGCATCGTGCAGCCGGACATGGCCGGGCATCAGGCTTGTGCCGCCCAGCACCTGCGCCCAATGCGCGGTCTCGCCGGCGTCGGCGAGCGTCAGATCGAGCGGCGGCGGCGCGGCGATCGCGGTTTCGGCGCCCGCGACCATCGCCTCGCCCCAGGCGGTCTGCCATCGCGCCTCGACAGCGGGCGGCAGGGTCGGCGTCTCGGGCAGCAGCACGCCCGCGCGGACGATCGCGCCGAACACGCCATGGACCAGCTTGCGCGGGCCGCCGTCGACCAGCGGCAGGACGGTTGAAATGGCGGCATGATGGGGGGTGCCGAGCACGAGCGCCTGCACCAATGCGATGCGCAGCGCCATGCGCGCCTTGGCATCGTCGGGCAGCGGCCGCTCCGTCACCGAATCGATCATCGCGTCGAGATCGGGCAGGCGGCGCAGCACCTCGGCGGCGATGGCATGGGCCAGGCCCCGGTCGGGGCCGTAGATATGCCGCGTCGCGCTGACGAGCGCCGCCTCCAGCGGTTCGCCGCGGCGCAATACCGCGTCGAGCAGGCGCAGCGCGGCCCGCCGGGTCGCGGTGCCGAGCGGTTCGGCATTGCTGGCCGAGATGGGTTTCTTTCCGGAAGGGGGACGCGCCAAACTTGTGATCCTGGGATGAAATACCGATGTGATGGCCCGCCTTAGCGCTCGTTCGGACATCGTGCCACGCACGTTGTCCGCCGCGCCAAAGAGGCGACGAGAGACCGGAGACGCAAGATGGCCCAGCGCCCCTCGCACGTGAAGCCGCCCGCCTATCTGTCCAAGAGCCCGCCCGTGCCAAAGCCGCAGGCGACCGACCGGCCTGCGGAGGATCCGCTGGGCAAGGATCCCGTGCGCTATGGCGACTGGGAACTGAAGGGCATCGCGATCGACTTCTGACGGAGCCGGTTCCGATCGCGCGCGTCGCTGCGGGAGGAGGGCCGAAGCGGAACCAACGCCAAGGCTCGCGCGTCGCATCGGCATGAGCAGGGGGCAATGAACAGGGCCGGGCGGGTCGCCGCCATCGTCGTCGCGATCGTCGCGGGTCTCCTCTTCCTCGTCGCGCTTTTCCCCTGGGAGATGCTGCACGGGATCGTCGCCGACCGGCTGACCAAGCGCTTCGGGCGTCCGGTGACCATCGGCAGCATGGCGCGCCTCGACACGATCGGCTTCACGCCGACGATCGCGGTGCGCGACGTGCGCATACCACAGGCGGACTGGGCGGGTTCGGGCGATTTCCTGCGTCTGCGCGAGGCGCGCGTGACCTTCCCGGTCTGGCCGTTGCTCTCCGGCACCTTCCAGCCACGGGACATCCGGGTCAGCGGACTCGCACTCGCCCTGGTCCGCGCAGCCGACGGTCGCACGAACTGGTCGCGGCCTGGCGCGGCGGAGAGCGGCGGCGCCTCGACCGACCTGCGCGGGCTCACCGTTCGCGACAGCATGATCAGCTATCGCGACGCCAAGCGCGACCGCGACGCGCGATTGTCCTTCGTCTCCGACACGAATGGCCTGCGCGCCAGCGGCACCGGGACGATCCGGGGCGCGTCCGTACGGCTCGCGTTCGCCGGCGCCGCCGTGACCCAGGCGCGGCCCGGCCCCTGGCCCTTCACCGCGCGGATCGATGGTGCCGCCCTGGCGATGGCGGCGCGCGGCACGATGGATCGGCCGCTCGACACCGACCGGATGACGCTCGACCTCGTCACGCGGGCCGCCGATCTCAAGCTGATCGACGCGGTGATCGAGGCGGGATTGTTCGGCACGCAGCCGGTCGCGCTGCGCGCCCATGTCCGCCACGACGCGCCGGACTGGACCGTCACCGGCCTGACCGGCACGATCGGTCGTTCCGACATTGCGGGCCATGTCACGGTGATGAAGCGGGACGGCCGCACCAGGTTGACCGGCGCCATCGCGTCGCGACGGTTCGATTTCGATGATCTCGCCTCCGACGCCGGGCGCGCGGCGGCCCGTGCGCAGGAGGCGCGGATCGGGCCGCGCGTGATTCCGGATACGCCGATCAGCCTCGCCAACCTGGACTCGACCGACGGCACGATCGACGTCCGCATCGCGCGCGTGGTCAGCGCGGGCGGCGATACCGGGGTCACCGGGCTGAGCGGCACGCTTTCCCTCGACCACCAGACGCTCACCGTCGCGCCGCTCGCCATCCGTCTGGCCGGAGGCAGGGCGTCGGGACGCGCGATCGTCGATCAGCGCGGCGGCGCGGCGCATCCGACGCTTCGCCTCGACCTGGCGATGATCGGCAGCCGCCTCGAATTGCTGGCCGGGCAGGGCGATGTCGCCGGCCGCATTCGAGCCCGTGCCCGGCTGACCGGCCGCGGCGATACGATCCGCAGCGCGATCGCGCATGCGGACGGCCATGTCGGGCTTGTCGTTCAGGACGGCACGCTGCCGGCGAAATATGCCGCCGCGCTCGGTTTCGACGCGGGGCGGGCGCTGACGATCGGCGACGATCGGCAAGCCCGCCTGCGCTGCGTCGTCCTCGGCCTGCCCATCGTGCAAGGGCACGGAACCGTGCGTCCGCTCGTCGTCGACACCAGCCTCAGCCGGATGAACGGCGTCGGCAGCATCGTCTTTCCCGCGGAAGCGATCGCGATCCGCCTGACCGGCGCGCCAAAGCAGCGCAGCCTGTTGCGTCTCCCCGGCAGCGCGTCGCTGTCCGGGACGCTCAGCGCGCCGCAGCTCGTCGTACCCAGGGAAACCAAGTCCGTCGGCAACATCTTCAAGGCGATCGGCCGCGCTATCACCGGCCATCAGGGGCCGCTCGCCAGCGACGCCGATTGCAATGCCCTCGCGAGACAGGCCCTTCGCTGAACGCGCGCGGTGCGGGCTGCGGGGGCGCAGCGCGCCGCCCTTCGCCGGCTGGGTTATTCGCGGCGGAGCGGTCGTGCCAGCAGCGCGCCGATCACATGTTCGCGCGGCTCGCCCTCGAGGAGTCGGCAGACCGCCTCCGTCACAGGCATGTCGACGTGCGCAGCGGCCGCCGCCTCGCGCAGCACCGGCGCGGTGAAGGCGCCTTCCGCGACCGTCCGCCGATCGGCAAGAAGTTCCGTCGCGGAGCGCCCCTTGCCGAGGCCGACGCCGAGCGAGAAGTTGCGGCTGCTCGTCGACGAACAGGTCAGCACCAGATCGCCGAGCCCCGACAGGCCAGCCAGCGTCTCCGCGCGCGCGCCACGCGCCAGTCCGAAGCGCGTCATTTCCGCAAAGCCGCGTGCGATCAATGCGGCGCGCGCGTTCTGGCCCAGGCCCGCGCCCTCGACCACGCCACATGCGATCGCCAGCACGTTCTTGACCGCGCCACCGATCTCGGCGCCGATCACGTCGTCGCTCGCATAGGGCCGGAAATGCGGCGCAGCGAGCCGCGCGGCGAGCGCCTGGCCCAAGGCTTCGTCCGATGCCGCCAGCGTCACCGCGGTGGGCAGCCCCGCAGCCACTTCATGCGCGAAGGTCGGGCCCGAAAGAACGGCGACGGGCGCGCGCGGATGCACCGACCGCGCGACCTCGCCGACCAGCAGGCGCGTCTTGGCCTCGATTCCCTTCGCGCACAGCACCAGGGGCGTCGTCCCTACCGCCGTCTCGGCCAGCACGGCGCGCACGTGCTGCGCCGGCGCGACGACGAGCAGCGCATCGCATTCGGCCAAGGCGCCGAGGCTGCCCGTCGCGCGGATCGAAGGCGACAACGGTACGCCGGCGAGGAACAGGCGATTCTCGTGCGCGTCGTTGATCCCCGCCACCACGTCGGGCTCGCGTGCCCACAGGAGCACGGGCTCGCCGCGGTACGCCGCCACCTGCGCAAGCGCCGTGCCCCATGCGCCGCCGCCGATCACACCGATCTTCATGCCTTCACTCCTGCGCCGCGCACGGCCTCTGCGTCGGGGTCGAGCGGCCAGCGCGCGCGTGCCGGCGTGTCGAGCGGGTCGGTGAGCCCGGCGGCGAACCGCTCTGCGCCCGCCCATGCGATCATCGCCGCATTGTCGGTGCACAGCCACAGCGGCGGCGCGACGAAACGCAGGCCATGGTCTTCGGCCAGTGCCTGCAACGCGGCGCGCACCGCCGTGTTGGCGGCGACGCCGCCCGCCACGACCAAGGCGGTCGCGGGAATGCCGGCGATTCCGCGGCGGGTCCGGTCGATCAGGCAATCGACCACTGCCGCCTGGAAGGAGGCGGCGATATCTTCCGGTGCATGCTGGCCGACGGCGCGCGCCACCGCGCTCTTGAGGCCCGCGAAGCTGAAATGCGGCTCGGCCGATCCCTTCAGCGGGCGCGGCAGGGGTACGACCGGCCGACCGTGCGCGGCCGCGCGCTCGACCGCCGGACCGCCGGGAAATCCCAGGCCGAGCAGTTTGGCGGTCTTGTCGAACGCCTCACCCGCGGCATCGTCGATCGTCGTCGCGATCCGCCGATAGCGGGCGACGCCTTCGACGAGCAGCAGCTGGCAATGGCCGCCCGACACGAGCAGCAGCAGATAGGGAAAGGCGAGGTCGGGGTCGGACAGCCGCGGGCTGAGCGCATGGCCTTCGAGATGATTGACCGCGACCAGCGGCTTGCCGACCGCATGGGCGAGCGCCTTGCCGGTGACGAGGCCGACCATGACCCCGCCGATCAGTCCCGGTCCAGCCGTCGCGGCGATCGCATCGACCTGGTCGAGCCGCAGCCCCGCATCGTCCAGCGCGGCCGCGATCAGCGGCTCCAGCGCCTCGACATGCGCGCGTGCCGCGATTTCAGGCACTACCCCGCCGAACGGCGCATGATGCGCTTCCTGTCCCGCCAGGCGATGCGCCAGCACCCGGCGGTCGCCGGTCACCAGCGCGGCGGCGGTCTCGTCGCACGAGGATTCGAGGCCAAGGATGATCGATGCAGCCATGCTGCAGGCCCTTACGCGCTCGCGCGAAACTTGTCGAAGCCCCGCGCTTTCGCCATGGCGGCCGGGTACGGCAGGAAGGGCAAGGGGTGACCGTCAAGTTCAGGCTCGGCACGCGCGGCTCTCCGCTGGCGCTGACGCAGGCGAGCATGGTGCGCGACGCCCTGTGCGCGCGCCACGGTTGGCCGGTCGACGCGGTCGAGCTGGTCGTCGTCCGCACCACCGGCGATCGGGTGCAGGACCGTGCGCTCGCGGAGATCGGCGGCAAGGCGCTGTGGACGAAGGAGCTCGATCGCGCCCTCCTCGATCGCGAGATCGACGCCTGCGTCCACTCGATGAAGGACGTCGAGACCTTCCGACCCGATGCGATCGCCATCGCCGCGATGCTGCCGCGTGCCGACGTGCGCGATCGCCTGATCGGTGCGGCCGAGATCGCCGCGCTGCCGCCCGCCGCGGTGGTCGGCACCAGCAGTCCGCGCCGTCGCGCGCAGCTGCTCCGCCAGCGGCCGGACCTTCGCATCGTGCTGTTCCGCGGCAACGTGGATACCCGATTGGCCAAGCTGGCGGCGGGGGAGGCGGATGCGACGCTGCTCGCGGCGGCGGGGCTCGACCGGCTGGGTCGCGATACGATCGGCTATGCCATCCCGACGGACGCGATGCTTCCCGCACCGGCACAGGGTGCGGTCGGCATCGAGGTCCGCGCCGCCGACGCCGCCGCGCGGGCGATCGTTGCCGCGATCGACGATGCGGTGACGCACCGCTGCGTCCTGGCGGAGCGTGCGCTGCTCGCCGCGCTGCGTGCCGATTGCCATTCGCCGGTCGCCGCGCTTGCCTCCGTCGCCGGCACGACGCTGTCGCTGCGCGCCGAGTTGCTGGCCGAGGATGGCGGCGCGTTCGTCGAGGGACATGCGGAGGGGATGATCGGCGAGGCGATCGCCGCCGAACTTGCCGGAGACCTGCTGTCGCGCGCGCCCGATCGCGTCCGGCGCCTGTTCGGCGGCTGATGGGCTTCCTCGTCGTCCGACCCGAACCCGGCAATGCGCGGACCCTCGCGCGCCTGCGGGCGGCCGGCGGCGATGCGCTGGGGTGGCCGCTGTTCGCCGTCGAACCGGTCGAATGGGCTCCCCCCGATCCCGCGACGTTCGATTCGCTGCTGGTGACGAGCGCCCAGGCGATCCGGCACGCCGGTCCGCAATTGCGGATGCTGGCGATGATGCCGGTGATCGCGGTCGGACACGCCACGGCGTCGGTGGCGCGTGCGGCCGGGCTGCAAGTCTCGATCACCGGCACGCGCGATGTCGCCGCCGTACTGACGACGGCGGCCGAGGCCGGGCTCGTCCGTCCGCTCCATCTCGCCGGACGGGACCATGTCGCGACCGGGTCGCCCACCGCGATCGTCTATGACAGCGTCGCGCTGCCCGTGGACGCCGCCGCCTTCGCCGCGGCAGCGGCGGGGCGGCTCGTGCTCCTGCATTCCGCCCGCGCGGCCCGACGCGTCGCCGCGTTGATCCCGCAGGGCGAACGGCACGACGCGTCGATCGTGGCGCTGAGCCCCGCGGTCGCGTGCGCGGCGGGATCGGGCTGGCGTGCGGTGGCGGCGGCAGCGCAGCCGGTCGACGCGACGCTCGTCGCGCTTGCACAATCGATTGACCGTGCGGCGGGGGGCGGGGATAAGACGCTATGACCGACCATGTGCCGATCGACGCGATGCGTTCGCGCGCCCCGCGAAACGGCATCCAAGCGGGTGTCGTCATCCTGTTGGCGCTACTCGCTTTTGTCGCAGGCATCGGGCTTGCGGCCTATGCGATGAAGCGAATCGCCTGGTTTGGCGGCGCGCCCGTGCAGGCAAGGCGGCAGGCGGTCGCCGAACCGTCCGGCTTCTCGCCGTCGCAGCCGGTCAACGCCAATGACGAGGGTGCCGCGCCGGACGCAGCCGCGCTTGCGTCGCGGCAGGCGATGCTCGCCGGCCAGCTTTCTTCGATCGAGGCGCGTACCGCCACGGTGACGACGGAAGCGAATGCCGCCGCCGGGCAGGCGGCGCGCGCGGAGGGCGTGCTCGTCGCGGTCGCGACACGACGCGCGCTCGACCGCGGAACCGGGCTCGGGTATCTCGAGGAGCAGCTCCGCACGCGCTTCGGCGCCAGCCAGCCGCGGGCGGTCGCGGAGGTCATCGCGGCCGCGCGCCAGCCGGTGACGCTGGAGGATCTGCGCCAGGGCCTCGATGCGATCGCGCCGCAGATCCAGACGATCGGCAGCAGCGATCTGATCGTGAGCCTTCGCCAGGAGCTCGGCAGCCTCGTCGTCCTGCGTCGTGCCGACACGCCCTCGCCGCGTCCGGCCGACCGGCTGGCGCGCGCCCGCCGGCTGCTCGAGGGCGGGCAGGTCGAGGCGGCGCGGGCGGAGGTGCTGCGCATGCCGGGCGCCCGCAACGCCGGCAACTGGCTCTCCGCAGCGGGCCGCTACGTCGCGGCGCGCCAGGCACTCGACCGGATCGAGACGACGGCGCTCAGCATGCCCGCGCCGACACCCGTGGCACCCGCGCCTCAGCCGACGGCGCCGGCGGTGACCACGGACGGCGTCTGATCGTCAGCCCATCCGCTCGATCAGCGCCATCGCGCCATGGGGGGCGCGGATCTTGGCGCCGTTGATGAAGAAGATGAATGTGTCCCGCGCTTCGCGGGGCGGCGTGTCGGGGCTGGCATAGGGCAGGCCCGGCGGCTGTTCCCCCGCCGCCCAGCCGCGTGCGATCCCGGCCCAGCGATCGAGCGCCGGATCACTGTAGCCGTTCGGCTGCGCGTCCTCGGCCTGTTCCAGTCGCGCGTACACGAAGTCCCCGGTCACGTCGGCGATGGCCGGATAGTCGGCGGAGTCGGCGAAGGCGATCGCCACCCCGGAGTCGCGTGCCATCGCGACGAAGGCCGGATCGGCGAAGCTTTCGTGCCGCACCTGCACCGCATGGCGGAGCGTGACGCCGGCATGGGTTCTAGGCAGCAGCGCAAGGAAGGCGCGCATGTCGTCGGGATCGAAACGCTTGGTCGCCATGAATTGCCACAGGATGGGGCCCAGCCGGTCGCCAAGCTCGACGATGCCCTGTCCGACGAACCGCTCGATTGCTTCGCCGGCGTCCGCCAGCACCTTGCGGTTGGTACAGTATCGCGATGCCTTGAGCGTGAAGACGAAGCCGTCGGGTACGCTTGCCGCCCAGGCGGCGAAACTCTGCGGCTTGAAGCGGGAATAATAGGTGCCGTTGATCTCGATCGCGGTCATCCTGGATGCGGCATATTCCAGCTCGCGCTTTTGCGGCCATCTTTCGGGGTAGAAGCTTCCCCGCCACGGCTCGTAGGTCCAGCCGCCGATCCCGATTCGAATGGTCATGGTCGTGGTATACGCGCAGGGCGCGGTCATGGGTGAGCCGTCGCTATGTCGCGTCGGCGACAGAATGCGTGCCCGAAATTCCCCGGCTGGCGGCTTCGCTGATGTGCGATCCAGCTAAACCGGATCGGGCCGCCGCCGCTTCCACGCACGGGGATCAGACTCTATCCACGCAAAGCAGCGTCCGCGTCGATGGGGAACAGATGGCTTCGCGAGAAGCCCGGCATGTCCGGCAAGTCTTCGAGAGACTGGAGCGGGCGAAGGGATTCGAACCCTCGACCCCAACCTTGGCAAGGTTGTGCTCTACCCCTGAGCTACGCCCGCTCTGGCGCCTTGAGCCGGCGAACCGGCTGGGTGAGGCGCGGCCACTAGCAGGGGGTCCGAGGGTGCGCAAGCATCTTGTGCATGCGCAGCGAAAGATTCCGTCTTGGCGACTCGCTATGTAGAACATTACAAGAACATATATGCCCGACTCGACTGCCTTGATCGCCCGGCTGCGGCGCATTGCCGCGGGTACGGCCATGCTGCAAGCCACATCGGCCAGCCCCGACGGCTGGCTGAAACGTGGCCTGGCGCGTGGGCAACTGCATGAAATCTATGCGGTTCAGGCGGAAGATGGCGCGAGCGGCGCGGGATTCGGCATCGCCACGGCGCTCGCCGCCCGCGCCCTGCCGCTGTTCTGGCTGAGGACGGAGGCGGCGGAGCAGGCCCAGGGTCGGCCGCATGCCGGCGGACTGGCCGAATTGGGGCTCGGCGCCGATTCGCTGGTGTTGGGTATCCTGCCCGACGAATCGGCGTTGCTGCGCGCTTCCGCGGATGCGGCGCGTTGCGCGGGACTCGGCACGCTGTTGGTCGAAACGGTGGGCCCCGCACGCGGGCTGGACCTCACCGCGACCCGGCGGCTGATGTTGGCGGCGGAAGGATCGGGCGTGACCGTGCTGTCGCTGCGCGTCGCGGCGACGCCCGCGCCCAGCGCCGCCGCGACGCGCTGGAGCGTGCGGGCGGCGCCGTCGCGTGCGCTGGAGGCGGATGCGCCCGGCGTACCGGCCTTCGACGTCGAATGCCTGCGTCGCCGCGGCGGCCCGGCGGGCGAGAGTTGGCGTGTGGAATGGGATCGAGATGCCCAGAGTTTCCGTGGCGCGCCGGTATCTGGCGCTGGTCTTTCCGTGGCTGCCGATCGAACGGTTGCGCACCACCCGGCCGCACCTGTTCGCCGGTCGGGATGAGACGCCTGTCGCGTTCACCGAAACGGTCGGCAATGCGACCCGGCTCACCGCGGTGAACCTGGCGGCGGCGCGCCTGGGGTTGGAGCCGGGGCTGACGCTTGCCGACGCCCGGGCGCGCGTGCCCGAGCTCGAAGCGTTTCCCGCCGATCCCCATGCCGATCTGGACTGGCTGGAGCGACTGGCGGAAGGCTGTGCCCGCTACAGTCCTACCGTCGCGCTGGTGCCGCCGTCCGCACTCGTCGTCGACATCGCGGGCTGTACCCATGCTTTCGACGGCGAGCGGCCGCTGGCGGCGGACGTGGAGGGGCGGATGGCAAGGCGCGGCATCCTCGTCCGCCATGCCTTCGGCGACACGCCGGAGATCGCGCTGGCCCTCGCCCGCTATGCCGGAGGTCCCGCGCCGGACGAGAAGAGCGCGGTGCGCCGCCTCCCCGTCGCGGCACTGGAACTCGATCCCGACGATGCGGTCGCGCTCGCGCGCGCCGGCCTGAAGACGGTCGGCGACGTGATGGCGCGGCCGCTTGCCGGCATCGCCGCACGCTTCGGGGCAGACGCCGCGACCGCGGTCCGTCGCCTGTCGGGAGAGGTGCAGACGCCGGTCAAGCCATGGGTCCGCCAGGCGCCGGTGATCGCCGAACGCCGCTTTGCCGAACCGATCGCCCGGACCGAGCATGTGCTGGCGGTGATCGCCGATCTTGCCGGCGAGGCGGCGGCGATGCTCGAGACCCGTCATCAGGGTGGCCGTCGCTGGATCGCGCGATTGTTCCGCGCCGACGGTCACGTCCAGCCGCTCCCCATCGAAACCGGGCAGCCGACCCGCGACGTGCCGTTGTTGATGCGGCTGTTCGCCGAGCGGATCGACGCACTCGCCGATCCGCTCGATCCCGGCTTCGGCTATGACCTCGTCCGTCTCGACGTCGCACTTGCCGAACGCCTCGATGCCGCGCAGCTCCAGCTCGAGGGCGGGGAGGGCGGCACCGAGCAGCTCGCCGGTCTGGTCGATCGACTGTCGACGCGGCTCGGGCGCAACCGGCTGCGCCGTTTCGTGCCCCGCGACAGCCATATTCCCGAACAGGCCGAATTGATGCTGCCCGCCACGGCGCCCGCAGCCGCCGCGGCGGCATGGCCGCAACCCGAGGAGGGAGAGCCGCCGATGCGGCCGATCTATCTGTTCGATCCGCCCCAGCCGATCGAGAGCGTGATGGCCGAAGTGCCCGACGGCCCGCCGCATCGCTTTCGCTGGCGCCGCCGGCTGCACGAGGTCGCGCGCGCCGAAGGGCCCGAGCGGATCGCCGGCGAATGGTGGCGGCGTCACGATGCGACCATCCCGACCCGCGACTATTACCGGGTGGAGGATCGCCGCGGTCGGCGTTTCTGGATATTCCGTCATGGCCTGCATGGAGAAACGGAAGATCCGCGCTGGTATCTACACGGCCTGTTCGCATGATCGGCCCCGTCCGCGCGATGGGTGAGGCGCCGCGCTTCGCCGAACTCGTCGCCGCGACGCATTATTCCTTCCTCCATGGCGCGAGTGCGCCGTCGGACATGGTATCTCGTGCGGTCAAGCTCGGCTTCGCGGGGATCGGAATCGCCGATCGGAATACTGTCGCGGGGGTCGTGCGCGCCTATGACGCGCTGCAGCGCGCGAACAAGGGGCTGCTCGGTGCGCGCCTGCCATCCTACGATTTCAAGCTGGCGGTGGGCGCCAGGCTGGTCTTCGTCGACGGGACGCAGGACATCGTCGCCTATCCCGCCACCCGCCATGGCTGGGGACGGCTGACCCGGCTTCTCACCACGGGCAACCGGCGGGCCGTGAAGGGCGGCTGCATCCTCGGGATCGGCGACCTCGTCCGGCACGCGGACGATCTGTTGCTCATCGTGCTGCCGTACAGCAGCATCGGCGATACGCCCCCGATACCCCATCCGGACGCGGCGCAGGGGCCGCTGCCGCCGCGTCGCGGCGATGCGAGCCTCGCCGCGACGCTGACGCGGCTGCGCGCCGTCGCGGCCGGGCGGCTGTGGCTGGGCGTTTCGATGCCGCGCGGGGGTCGCGACCGGCGCAGTCTGCTGCGCCTGGCGCGCCTTGCCGACACCGCCGGCGTTCCGCTGCTTGCCACCGCGGACGCGCTCTACGCCAGCCCCGACGCGCGTGCGCTTCACGACATCGTGACCTGCATCCGCGAAGGCGTCACGGTGCAGCGCGCCGGGCGGCTGCTCGCCGCCAATGCCGAACGGCACCTGAAGGCGCCGGAGGAGATCGCGCGCCTCTTCGACGGCTGGCCGGCGGCGGTGGCGCAAAGCGGCGTGTTGCTGGACCGGATCGATTTCGACCTTGGCCAACTGCGATACGAATATCCGCACGAACCGGTGCCGATGGGCTGGGATGCGCACGACTGGCTCGAACATCTCGTCTGGCAGACCGCACTCGACCGCTACCAGGACCGCGTTCCCGACAAGATGCTGGGTCTTCTCCGCGACGAGTTCGCGCTGATCCGGGAAAAGGAATATGCCTATTATTTCCTGACCGTTTACGACGTCGTCCGCTACGCGCGCAGCATCGAGCCGCCGATCTTGTGCCAGGGGCGCGGGTCGGCGGCCAATTCGGCGGTCTGCTTTCTGCTGGGCGTCACGTCGGTCGATCCGATGGAGCACGATCTCTTGTTTTCGCGCTTCGTCTCCGCCGAGCGCGACGAACCCCCCGACATCGACGTGGATTTCGAACACGAGCGGCGCGAGGAGGTGATGCAGTACATCTACCGGCGCTACGGCCGTCACCGCGCTGCGATCGCGGCGACGGTGATCCACTATCGGCCGCGCTCCGCGGTACGCGAGGTCGGCAAGGCGCTTGGCCTGACCGAGGATGTGACGCAGCGGCTGACCAGTACCGTCTGGGGCAGCTATGCCGGCAGGTTCGAGGAGAAGCATCTGGCGGAAAGCGGGCTGGACCCGGATTCGCCGGAGATCGTGCGGCTATACGGCCTGGTCGAGCAGCTGCTCGAATTTCCGCGCCACCTGTCGCAGCATGTCGGCGGCTTCGTTCTCACCCAGGGGCGGCTCGACGAGACGGTGCCCATCCACAATGGCGCGATGAAGGACCGTACCTTCATCGAATGGGACAAGGACGACATCGATTGCCTGGGCCTGATGAAGGTCGACGTGCTCGCGCTCGGCATGTTGACCTGCATCCGCAAGGCGTTCGACCTGATGCGCATGCACGGACTGGGCGATCCCGCGCTCGATACGGTGGCGATGGCGGAGGACGACGCGGTCTACGACATGCTGTGCAAGGGGGATAGTATCGGCGTATTCCAGGTGGAAAGCCGGGCGCAGATCAACATGCTGCCCCGCCTCCGCCCGCGCCGGCTCTACGACCTCGTCGTTCAGGTCGCGATCGTCCGGCCCGGCCCGATCGAGGGGGACATGGTGCACCCCTATCTGCGCCGCCGGGCCGGCAAGGAGGCGGCCGACCTGCCTTCGCCGGACCCCCGCTTCGGCCCGGCGGACGAACTGCAGACCCTGCTCAAGGATACGTATGGCGTGCCGCTGTTCCAGGAACAGGCGATGAAGCTCGCCATCGTCGCTGCGGAGTTCACGCCCGAAGAGGCGAACCAGCTGCGGCGTGCGATGGCGACGTTCCGCAACGTCGGCGGCATGCACAATTTCCACGCCAAGCTCGTCGAAGGCATGGCACGCCGGGGGTATCAGCGCGACTTCGCCGAGCGGTGCTTCAAGCAGATCGAGGGGTTCGGCTCCTATGGATTTCCCGAAAGTCATGCACTCAGCTTCGCGCGGCTGGTCTATGTCTCGAGCTGGATCAAATGCTTCCACCCGGCGGTCTTCTGTGCCGCCATCCTGAATTCCCAACCGATGGGCTTCTATGCGCCCGCGCAACTCGTGCAGGATGCGCGCGCGCATGACGTCGTGGTGCGGCCGGTCGACGTCAATGCCAGTGCATGGGACACCGTTTTGGAACGCTGCGAAGACGGCAAGCTCGCGGTGCGGCTCGGCTTTCGCCAGATCGACGGTTTTCGCGAGGATTGGGCGCGTCCGATCGTGACCGCGCGCGTCGACCGTCCTTTCGAGGGCGTGGAGGCGCTTGCCGCACGCGTCGACCTGCCGCCGCGCGCGTTGCGGCTGCTCGCGGACGCCGATGCTTTCCGTTCGATCGCGCTACCGCGACGCGACGCCTTGTGGGAGGTGCGTCGTACGCCGCCCCGTCAACTCGCCCTGTTCGCCGCCGCCGATGCACCGGAAATGGCGGCGGAACCTTGCTCCGCGCTTCCGGCGATGCCGGCCAGCGAGGAGGTGGCGACGGATTATCAGACCACACGTCTGTCGCTCAAGGATCATCCGATGCGCTTCCTGCGCCCGATGTTCGCGGCGGAAGGCGTGCTGTCGAGCGAACAGGCCGCAGGCGCCCGTGACGGCCGGCGGACCCGCGTCGCCGGCGTCGTGCTGGTCCGCCAGCGACCCGGCAAGGGGAATGCGATCTTCGTGACGATCGAGGACGAGACAGGAATCACCAATGCGCTTCTGTGGGCGCGGGATTTCGAGGCGAATCGACGGGTCGTCATGGCCGCGCGGTTGCTGGTCCTGGAGGGCGTCATCCAGCGCAGCGAAGAAGGCGTCGTCCACCTGATGACCACGCGCGCCTACGACCGCACCCACGAATTGGCGCGCCTGTCCCGGGGGGACGTCGATTCGATGATCCGGTCAAAGCCGATCATGGCGCAGGATTCGCGCGGTCAAAGCGGCCGCGGCCACCCGCGCGACGTCAGGATCCTGCCGAAGTCACGGGATTTCCACTGATACCCAAGCGAAGCCAACATGATCCATAATGGACCATAATAATAGGGTCCGCCGGGCCATCTTGGCTTAAGACATTGTCCGAAACGGATGTGATTTCATCTTCGGTATGGGGGCCGCAGGTGTTGAAGCAAAGTCTCGTCGTGATCGACGTGCTTGCGCGCGAGACGATGCTGTTCGCCGCCGCAGGCCTGTTGATCGGCGGCATCGACGATGCGCTGGTCGATCTCTGCTTCCTGGGATGGTATGTCGCCGACACCGCGCGTTGCCGACCTGTTCAGCGCGCATGGTCGGCCCTGCCCGATGCGCAGGGGCCGCTGGTCGTGTTCGTGGCCGCATGGGACGAGGTCGCGGTGATCGGACATATGCTCGCCGCCGCGGTTCAGCGGTTCGAGCATCCCGACTATCGCATCTACGTCGGCCTTTATCCGAACGATCGTCCGACGATCGCCGCTGCCGCGGCGGTTGCTGCGACCGATCCTCGCATCCGGCTGGTCATCGGCGATCTGCCCGGACCGACGACCAAGGCGGGGTGCCTGAACACCGTGTGGCGTGCCTTGTGCGACGACGAACGTCGCCAGGGCTTCCGCGCGCGTGCGGTCGTGCTGCACGATGCGGAAGATGTCGTGCATGCAAGGGAGCTTTCGACATTCGATACGTTGATCGATCGTTATGCCGTCGTCCAACTGCCGGTCCTGCCGCTGATCCGCCGGGGATCGCTGGTCTCGGGCCATTATGCGGACGAGTTCGCCTATGCCCATGGCGTACAGCAGATCGTTCGCAACCGCCTCGGCGCCGCGATGCCGCTCGCCGGGACGGGGTGCGCCATTGCGCGCGATATGCTCGGCCGGCTGGCCGATGAGCGGGGCGGAGATCCCTTCGATGCCGCGAGCCTGACGGAAGATTACGAGATGGGCCTCAGGATCGGCGAACTGCACGGGCGATCGGCTTTCGTGCGCCTGCGCGATCCTGTCGACGGCTCCCTGATCGCGGTGCGAGCCTATTTCCCCGAAACGCTGCAAGCGGCCACCCGACAGAAGGCGCGGTGGATGACGGGCATCGCGCTTGCGGGGTGGGACCGCACCGGATGGGCGCGTCCCCATGCTCTAGGCGACCACTGGATGCGGATGCGCGACCGGCGCGCGTTGCTTTCCGTGCTGGTCCTCGCGATCGCCTATGCCGCGATCCTCCTATGGGGCGCCAGTCTGCTGCTGCATCTGGCGACCGGCCGAGTGGGCGACGCTGCCTATCTGGCGCCTTGGCTGGCGGTCTCCACGACGGGGCTGCTCGGCTGGCGGATCGCGATGCGGATCGTCTGCACCGGCCGAACCTATGGTGGTAGGGAGGCCCTGCGATCGGTGCCGCGGTTCTTCGTCGGCAACGTCGTCGCGCTCGTCGCCGCGCCGCGCGCGCTCGCCCGCTACGTGCGGCTGCTGCGCGGGGGCACCGTCGCCTGGGACAAGACCAGCCATGCCTTTCCGGACGGCACCACGCTACCGAAGTGAAGGGTCGGCCGCTTCGCTTCCTCGCCGGCGCGCTGGCGATATGGGTATTCGCGCGCAGCGCCGCCCTGTGGCCCGTCGGGCACCAGGCGGATGCGGTGGCCCCGCCGGCGCCGATCCCGTCGGCGATCGCCGCGATCGCGTTGCGTACCACGCAGGCGAGGCGGGTCGCGCAAGCGGCCATGACGCCTCGTGCGGACCCGAGGAGCCGCCTTTCCAACAACGAACGTGCAGCACATGGCAAGACGGATCACCGATCACGAGGGGCCGGCACAATCCACGATGCCGTGCCGACGACGTCGCTGACAGAGCAGAAAGTGGCGTCGGGGGAGGATCGCGCCGCGTCTCAAGCCATCTTGCCGATACCGGTCGCGCCACCTCCAGCGGCGAGACCCCCTTCCATCACGGCAAGACGTGGACGGCTGGCCGCCAGCCTTTGGGGCATCGTCCGCGGCGGATCGAGCAGCGCACTGCTGGGCGGTCAATTGGGCGGATCGCAGGCGGGACTGCGCGTGACCTACGCTCTCGACAGGGGGCGGCGCCTCGCGCTGGCGGCTCGATTGTCGACACCGCTGAATGGTGCGGGACGAGAGGCTGCGATCGGCATCGACTGGCAGCCCACCGCCGTTCCCATCCACCTGATCGCCGAGCGCCGCATGGCGCTGGATGGCGGCAGGGGCGGTCCGATGCTGGGCGTGATAGGCGGCTTCGGCCCCACCGCGATCAGGGGCAGTTGGCGGGCGGAAGGATATGCCCAGGCAGGCATCATCCGCCGCGACGCCGCCGAGGGTTTTGCGGACGGCTCCCTCCGGATCACGCGGTCCGTGGTCGATCGCGATGGCGTGCGCGTCGATATCGGCGGCGGCGTCTGGGGCGGCATCCAGCGCGGCGCGCGACGGCTGGATCTCGGACCGACGCTCGGCCTGTCGCTGCCCGCAGGGGCCCGCCGCCTGCGCATCGCCGCGGATTGGCGTCAGCGGATCGCGGGCGAGGCGCGTCCGGGATCGGGTCCCGCGATCAGCCTGGGCAGCGACTTTTAGGGGGTGCGGGCACCCGCCGGCTGCGCCTATAACGCCAGCCCGTGGACCTGTATCTTCCCATCGCCAACCTGTCCGTCAACGCGCTGGTGATCGTGCTGCTGGGTGGCGGCGTCGGTTTGTTGTCGGGAATGTTCGGCGTCGGTGGCGGCTTTCTGACCACGCCGTTGCTGATCATCTATGGCATTCCGCCGACCGTGGCGGCCGCGTCCTCCGCCAGCCAGGTGACGGGCGCCAGCGTCTCGGGCGTCTTCGCCCATTTCCACCGCGGCGGGGTGGATGTGAAGATGGGCGGCGTCCTGGTCGCCGGCGGCGTCCTCGGCAGCTTCGCGGGGGCCTGGATCTTCCGGCTGCTGCAGCGCAGCGGCCAGATCGATACGGTGATCGGCGTCATCTACGTGCTAATGCTGGGTTTCATCGGCTTCACCATGGCGCGCGAGTCGATCGTCGCGATCGGTGTCAGCCGCGGCGGCCTGAAGCCGCGCCCCCGCAAGCGCCGCCATCATCCGCTCGTCGCCGCTCTGCCGCTGCGCACGCGATTCTATGCGTCGGGCCTGTACATTTCGCCGCTCGCCCCCCTGCTGCTCGGGTTCGGTACCGGCATATTGACCATCCTGTTGGGTATCGGCGGCGGCTTCATCCTGGTGCCGGCGATGATCTATCTTCTGGGCATGGCGACCAGCGTCGTGGTGGGGACGAGCCTTTTCCAGACGCTGTTCGTCACCGCCATCGCGACGATGGTCCATGCGACCACGACCAAGGCGGTCGATATCGTGCTCGCCGCCTTGCTGCTGGTCGGTTCGGTGACCGGCGCGCAGCTGGGCGCACGGTTCGCGACCAAGGTGAAGCCGGAATATCTGCGTCTGGCGCTGGCGATCATGGTGCTGCTCGTCGGGCTGCGCATCCTGCTCGGCCTCGTCTGGCGTCCCGAGGACATCTTTTCGGTCGAGCTCACGTGATGCGCGCGGCGCTCGCCGTCCTGGCCCCGCTGCTGATGGCGCAGTCGGTGCCCGACGCCAAACCGGAGCTGGTCCCCGACGTCTCGCAGCGCAATATCGAAATCGCCTACAGCTTCACGGGCGCGGAACTGCTGCTGTTCGGCGCGATCCTCTACCCGGGCGGCCGGCGCCCCGCCGGACAGGCGCCGACCGACATCGTCGTCGTCGTGAAGGGACCGACGCAGTCGATCCTCGTCCGGCAAAAGGAAAAGATCGCCGGCATCTGGGTCAATGCGAAGAGCCAGCGCTACAGTTCGGCACCGTCCTTCTATGCGCTCGCCTCCTCGCGCCCGATCGAGCGGATCGTCGACGAGCGAACGCGCGCGATCTACGAACTGGGGCTAGGCAGCCTGCAGCTATCCCCCGGCGCGGGCACGCTGAGCGACGTACAGGAGCGGTTCCAGCAGGGTCTCGTCGACCTGAAGCGGCGGAGCGGCCTGTATGTCGAGGCACCGCATGCGGTCGAGATCACCGATGGCGTGCTCTATCGCGCGCGCTTGACGATTCCCGCGCGCGTTCCGGTCGGGCGGTTCAGCGCGGAGACGTTCCTGATCCGCGACGGACGGGTGCTGGCGGCGGCGGTACGCGACATCGACATCCGCAAGTCGGGGTTCGAGCGGTTCGTCGCGCGTGCGGCGGACCGGTCGGCTATCCTCTACGGGCTGACCGCCGTCGCGCTGTCGATCGCGCTGGGCTATGCGGCCGGCATGGTCGCACGACGCATGTGAGGATGGCGGAGATTCCGCCGAAATGACCACCTTACGCTATCTTAACCGCTGCGCGGGCATAGCCTAGGTCCGATATGCTTAGAGGCGCGATGTGATGAGTGAGATGCCTGGCCCGCGTGCGTTCGAGAACGCCGTTCCCCTGGGCTATGGCGCGGCGGCGCTACGCGGCGGATCGGGTCCCCTGACTCCCATCGGGTGCGTCACGTCCGTCGGCGGCAGCGGCAGCCGCGTTCTGCTCGATCGGGCGAGCCTCGATCTCGTCAGCGCGGATGGCGATCCGGTCATTGCGGCCGCCGGACAGGTCGGCGGTCAGATCAAGATGCGCGTTGCGGGCGCCTGGCTGATCGCAAATGTCCGCAGCCTGTCGCTGCAACAGGGCGTCGGCCAGGACTGGGTCGCGGCAGACATCGACTTCTTAGGGGAGGGCGACGAGGAGCGCCTGACCGGCAAGCTCTACAATTTCCGGCGCGGCGTCACGCGCTATCCGGTGCCGGGATGCGAGGTGTTCCCGATCAGCACCGCCGACCTGCGCCAGATCTATTCGGCGGCCGATCAACCGCATGTCGAGGTCGGCCACGTCCATCCCACCCGCGACGTGCGGGCGGCGCTGTACATTGATGCCATGCTCGGCAAGCATTTCGCGCTCGTCGGATCGACCGGTACCGGCAAGTCGACCGCGGCCGCGCTGATCCTTCACCGCATCTGCCAGATGGCGCCGCAGGGCCATGTGGTGATGATCGACCCGCATGGCGAATATGCCGCGGCTTTTCGCCACACCGGGGCGATCTTCGATGTCGGCAACCTCGCCATGCCGTACTGGCTGATGAATTTCGAAGAGCATTGCGAGGTCTTCGTCACCAGTGCCGGTGCCGAGCGCCAGATCGATGCCGATATCCTCGCCAAATGCCTGCTGGCCGCCCGCGCCAAGAACCGGCTCGGGCAGGAGATCGCCAAGCTGACCGTGGACGCGCCGATCCCCTATCTTCTTTCCGACCTGACGCAGTTGATCCAGGCCGAGATGGGCAAGCTGGACCGCGCCGGCGATACCGCGCCCTATCTGCGCCTCAAGACCAAGATCGACGAGATCAAGGCCGACCCGCGCTATTCGTTCATGTTCTCGGGCATGCTGGTCGCCGACACGATGGCGGATTTCCTGGCGCGGATCTTCCGGATGCCGGGGGACGGCCGGCCGATCTCCATCGTCGACGTATCGGGCGTACCGTCGGAAATCACCGCCGTCGTCGTCGCGGTGCTCAGCCGCATGACGTTCGACTATGCGATCTGGTCGCGCAACGAGCCGCAACGGCCGATCCTGCTCGTTTGCGAGGAAGCACACCGCTACATTCCCGCCGGGCGCAACGAAAAGGGCACCGCGGTCGGTCGCATCCTCGGTCGCATCGCCAAGGAAGGCCGTAAATATGGCGTCAGCCTGGGGCTGATCACGCAGCGGCCCTCCGATCTCGAGGAGGGCGTGCTGTCGCAATGCGGCACGATCATCGCCATGCGGCTCAACAACGAGCGCGACCAGGCCTTCGTTCGCGCGGCGATGCCGGAGGGCGCACGCGGGTTTCTCGATGCCATTCCGGCGCTGCGCAACCGAGAGTGCATCGTCTGCGGCGAGGGCGTGTCGATACCGATCCGCGTCAGCTTCGACGCCCTGGAGGAAAGCAAGCGTCCGGCATCGGGCGATCCGCTCTTCTCGCAGCTGTGGCGCGATGCGGGCGGCGAGGATTCGATCCTGGAGCGGACGATCCGGCGCTGGCGTGCGCAGGGACGCTAGGGCGGGCACCGTCCCGATCCCGCCTCGCGGGATCGCGCGCTAAACCGTCTCGCGCGACTGCGACGGAAGAAATGTCGGAAGGCTGCAGATCGGTGGCATCGCGATGTGGGCGGCGTCTCGCATACGCCGCCGACCCGATCGCCGATCAGCCGGCGTGGTCGACCCGGACCGAAAGCAGCCCAGCGACCCAGTTGCGGAACCGACGGCGCTCCGGACCCGACAGCGTCTGGGTCGTGGCGAAGGAGATCGATCGCGGATTGATCGTCTGTCCGTTCCGCCACACTTCCCAATGGAGGTGCGGGCCGGTCGACAAGCCCGTCGAGCCGACATAGCCGATCACCTGCCCCTGGCGGACATGCTGGCCGCGCGCCACCGCGATGCGGCTCATATGGCCATAGCCGCTGGCGAGGCCTGCGGGGTGGGCGAGCTTGACGAAATTGCCATAGCCGCCGGAGCGGCCGGCGGATTGCACCGTGCCGTCGAGCACCGCGTAGATCGGGGCGCCATAGGGCGCACCGATGTCCAGCCCCTTGTGCATGCGCATGAAGCCGAGCAACGGATGCATGCGAAGGCCGAAGGAAGAGGTGATGCGTCCGGCGACGGGCATGCCCATCGTACCGTGGCGTTCCGCCTGGCCGTTGGCGTCGAACCAGGTGGGGTGATCCCCGTCGGCGCCATCGTCGTCGCCATTGCCCTGCTGCCAGCGAACGAGCTGTACCGCGCGGCGGCTCTGGTCGATGCCGGCGAACAGCAGCTTGCCGAGCCGCACTTCGCCGGTCGCCGCGCGTTCGCGCTCGACGATCAGGTCGAACGTGTCGGCGGCATGGACGTCGCGTCCGATCGACAGGCGGGTTGCGAGCGCTTTGATGTACGTTTCCACGATACGCGCAGGCACACCGGCGGCGCGCGCCGAACGGTACAGACTTGAGCCAACGAGACCCTGAATCCGCAGCGGCGTGGCGTCGATCGCGATCGGCTGGCGCGTCAGCGCGAGGCCGTCGCCGGCGCGATTGAGGGTGACGTTGAGGTCGAACCGCGCGCGCATCGCGAGCTTGTCGAGCGGGCGCGCGACCGTCCTGTTCGGACGCCGGCCGAGCGTGAGCGCGATGCGCGTGCCGGGCGCGATCGAGTCGAGGTCCGTGGTCTGGCCGATAAGCTCGGCGGCGGCGCGCGCATCCGTACGACCGACGCCGGCCCTGACGAGGACGCGGTCCAGCGCGTCGCCCTCTCCCAGCGTCGCGCTGAGCTCGACCTGCGGCCGCTCCGGCGCCTCGGCAAGCGGCGCGACGAGGTCGCCCGCCGCCATGCGCCGACCGGTGTCACCGCCCCAGGCGAGCGGCGCGATGCCCTGGGCGCGCGTTTCCTCCCACGCGGTGCCGGCGAGCGGCGCGGGCACGGCGCCCACCAACGGACGGTCGAACCCGGGCGACACCATCCACGCCGCAGCGATCAGGCCGCCCAGCGTGCCCAGGCCGCGCCACCATTGGCGGCTGCCGATCTGCGACCCGAGGTCGGGGACCCAATCGACATCGTGCGTCGCATCGAGCACGGCGGCATGAAGGCGGGCGAGCAGCGAGGTCGGCGCCGGGCCACGCGACGCCGACGCCGCGAGGCCTGGCGGCGTGCGCGATGCACCGCCACCGGCAAGTTCCAGACCCTGATCGTTGCGCAGGAACACGCGTGCGACGCCCCAAAAAGCCCTTCGATCGCCGCGCTATCCCCCCGGCGTGGGATGAAGCGTTGTGGGGATGACGTGCTAAAGTCAAATTAACCGGTCGATCCCCGGCGCTTCGCTGCGATGGATTGTGGTCGACCTGCGGCGGTTCGAAACCCCGCGAAAGCGAGCGTCCGGCCTGGCGACACGCGCCTTGCCGCCTGCACCGCCGCCGGCACCGCCGCCGCTCGCCGGCGCGGACGCGTCGATCGTCCCGATCATCCGGACCGGCGGTGACGGGTAGCTTTGCGTTATTGCGTTCGTCCGCGCGAATGCCGATGTTGCGGACATGTCAGGTGGCGTCACCGCGGTCCTGGGACCGACCAATACCGGCAAGACCCACCTGGCGGTCGAGCGGATGTGCGGCCATTCGAGCGGCATCATGGGGTTTCCGCTGCGCCTGCTGGCGCGGGAGGTCTATGACCGGATCGTCGCACAGAAGGGCGCGGACAAGGTCGCGCTGGTGACGGGCGAGGAAAAGATCGTTCCCCCCCATGCGCGCTGGTTTCTCTGCACCGCGGAAAGCATGCCCGAGCACGACGCGGCCTTCGTCGCGCTGGACGAGGCGCAGTTGGGCACCGATCCGGAACGCGGCCACGTCTTCACCGACCGCCTGCTGCGCCGACGCGGGCGCGAGGAGACGATGATCCTCGGGTCGGAAGCGCTGCGGCCGATGGTGCGCGCGCTCGTGCCCGATGCGGAGATCATCGGCCGGCCGCGTTTCTCCAGGCTCACCTACGCCGGGGCCAAGAAGATCAGCCGCCTGCCCAAGCGCTCCGCCATCGTCGCGTTCAGCGCGGAGGAGGTCTATGCCGTCGCGGAGATGCTGCGCCGGTTGCGCGGCGGGGCGGCGGTGGTGATGGGCGCGCTGTCGCCGCGCACGCGCAATGCGCAGGTGGCGATGTTCCAGGCGGGCGAGGTGGATTACCTCGTCGCCACGGACGCGATCGGCATGGGCCTCAACATGGATGTCGCGCATGTCGCCTTCGCCGGCCTGTCCAAGTTCGACGGGCGGCGGCAGCGGCGGCTCACGGTGGCGGAGATGGCGCAGATCGCGGGCCGCGCCGGGCGCCACCAGCGTGACGGCACCTTCGGTGCGATCACCGAGGAAGGCCCCGGTGCCTTCCTGCCCGAAGAGGTGCTGGCGATCGAGGAGCATCGCTTCAAGCCGATCGAGCATATGTACTGGCGCAGCGGCACGCCCGACTTCTCGAGCGTCGATGCGCTGATCGCCAGCCTCGAACGGCGGCCGGAGCCCGGCGTCCTGATCGCGGCCCCGCAGGCGATGGACCTGGCGGTGCTGAAGCGATTGGCGGACGAGACCTGGGTCCGTGACCGCGCGCGCGGCGGCGCGATGGTCAAGCGTCTGTGGGCCGCCTGCGGATTGCCTGATTTCCGCAAGCTCGGCCTCGATCCCCATGCCCGCTTCGTCGCGCGGCTGTTCGGCTATCTGTCCGAGGGGCGCATGGTCGTGCCGCATCAGTGGTTCGCCGACGAGATCGCGCGGCTCGACACGATCGCGGGGGATGTCGAGACGATCGCTGGACGGATCGCGGCGATCCGCACCTATGCCTATATCGCCCATCGCGCCGACTGGCTGGCGGAACCGCAGCTGTGGGCGGAGCGGACGCGGAGCATCGAGGAGCGCCTGTCCGACGGCCTGCACGCGAGCCTGACGCAACGGTTCGTCGACAAGCGCACGACCGCGCTCATCCGCCGGATCGGTGCAGACGCGGGGGTCCTGCCGGTGACGATCGGCCCGGAGGGCGAGGTGCTGGTCGAGGATCATGCGATCGGCCGGCTGGACGGTTTCCGCTTCACCGTCGATCCCGCCGCGCGCGCGGGCGACCGCCGGCTGCTCCTCGCCGCGGCCGAGAAAAGGCTGGTCGGCGAGCGCGGGCGGCGGGCCGAGGCGCTGGTCGCGGCGGAGGATGCCGCCTTCTCCCTGACGGACGACGCGGTGTCGTGGCAGGGTCATGTCGTCGCGCGGCTGGTTGCCGGCCCGTCGCTGGCGCGGCCGCAACTGAAGCTCGACCGCGATCTCGACTGCCTCGACAAGGCGCAGCGTATGGCGGTGCAGGCGCGGCTGCAGACATGGCTTTCGGCGACGCTGGCGAAACGCGTGCCCGCGCTGGTCGCACTGGCGGACATCGCGCGCGACGCGGGCGCGACGCCCCACCTGCGCGTCGTCGCCGGCGAACTGGAGGCGGTCGGCGGCCTGTCGCCCCGCCTCGCGCTGCACGAGCCGCTCGCCGCGCTGTCTTCGGAGGAGCGCAAGCGTTTGCGCAGGGCGGGCGTGACGATCGGCGCGCTCGACCTGTTCGACCCGCGCCTGCTCAAGCCCGCGGCGGCGGGATGGCGGCGGACGCTGCTGGGCCTGCGCGGTGTCCCGCCGGCGCTGGCGCGGGAGGGGGCAACGGTGCTGGCGCGCGGGGCGGCGGGCGCCGTGCCGGCGGCGGGGTTCCGGCCGCTCGGAGCGCAGGCGGTGCGCATCGATCTGGTCGAGCGGATCGCGCGGGCCGCCCATGACGCACGCGAGGGTCGCAAGCCTTTCGCACCCGATCCGGCGCTGGCGACCTCGATGGGGCTTGAATCCGCGACGGTCGCGCGGTTGATGGCGGAACTGGGGTTTCAGCCGGCCCGCGGTGCGGAGCCGGGCTGGGTCTGGCGGGGTCGGCGTGCGCCGCGTGCGGCGGCGCGGCCGACGCCGGTGCCGACCGGCGCGTTCGCTGCGCTGGCGGGATGGCGGCACCATGGTTGACGGCGGGCCAGGCGGCGGCACGATGCGGCTCGACCGCTTCCTGTGGTTCGTCCGGCTCGCCAAGACGCGGGAGCGGGCGCAGGCGATGGCGAGCGACGGCCATCTGCGGATCGACGGGCGTGCGATCGACCGGGCGCATGCGCCGGTGCGTGTCGGCAATATCCTGACCTTCGCGCTGCATGGCGAGGTGCGCGTGCTGCGCGTGGAGGCCCTGCCCGCGCGTCGCGGGCCGGCGCCGGAAGCGCGCTCCTGCTACCAGGATCTCGTCGCCGGCGATGCTGCGAACCTCTCGCAAGCCGCCGCGATCGATTGACGCGGGGCGGAACGCGGCATAGCAGCCGGCCGTTCGTGAACAAGACGCCCGCCATTCGGGCGCGCGAGGGAGTCCCCATGACCTACGTCGTCACCGATGCCTGCATCCGCTGCAAGTATATGGACTGTGTCGAGGTATGTCCGGTCGACTGCTTCTACGAGGGCGAGAACATGCTCGTCATCAACCCGTCGGAATGCATCGATTGCGGCGTGTGCGAACCGGAATGCCCGGCCGAGGCGATCCTGCCCGATACCGAGAGCGGTCTGGAACAGTGGCTGGAACTCAACAGCACCTTCTCCGCGCAATGGCCCAACGTCACGCGCAAGCTCGACCAGACCCCGCCCGATGCGGATGCGATGAAGGGTGTCGAAGGCAAGTACGACAAGTTCTTCTCGCCGGAGCCCGGCAAAGGCGACTGAGCTTGGCCGTGGCGGCACGGAAAGGCTGATTTTTTTATCCGATCCGGCGATCGGACAGGCGATCTGCCTCATCTGCACTGGTAATTTTGTTGCGAGCGTGTTAAATGGTCCGTGACGGGCGCGACCTAGCGCGCCGCCCGCCGGAGACGTTCGTACCAACCATCCTCGCGCCGTTTGGCTCCACGGATCTTTCCTTCGGGGCCGGGCGGCTTTCCTTTGCGGGTGATGGGACTTTGTAGAAAGGCCCGTTCATGGCTGCCAAGGCATTGTCCTTCGATGTCGGTGATTACGTAGTTTATCCGAAGCATGGCGTCGGCCGTGTGATCGAGCTGCAGAAGCAGGAGATCGCCGGGACCAGCCTGGAGCTCTATGTCCTCCGCTTCGAGAAGGAGCGCATGACGCTGCGCGTTCCGACCAACAAGGCCGAGTCGGTCGGCATGCGCAAACTGTCGTCGGACAAGACCATGCGCGAGGCGATGGAGACGCTGAAGGGCAAGCCCAAGGTCAAGCGGACCATGTGGTCGCGCCGGGCGCAGGAATATGAGGCGAAGATCAACTCGGGCGACCTGGCGTCGATCGCCGAAGTCGTGCGCGACCTGTTCCGGGCCGACGACCAGCCCGAGCAGAGCTATTCCGAGCGGCAGATCTTCGAGGCTGCGTGCAGCCGCCTGGCGCGCGAGCTCGCCGCCATGGAGCAGATCGACGAGCCGAAGGCGCAGGAGAAGATCCTCGAGATCCTGCGCGCCGCGGCCGCGATCTACAACAAGGAGAAGGTGCCGGCCTGATCCGGCATCCCTTCTGCCAAGCAGAAAAAGGGCGGTCCCGGTGGGGCCGCCTTTTTTCGTTTACGCACGTAATTGTCGGCTGTATTAGAGAAATACAACAGTTGGAGAGACCGACCATGACGCGTGCCGTGACCTTGCTTCTGTCGATCGCGCTGCCCTTTGCGGCGCCGCTCGCCGGCACCGACGCCGCGGAGCGCGATCGTGGCCCCGGACTTGCCGGCCAGCGCCAGGGTGCCGGTTTCGTCTATCCCGGCGCGCGCGGGTTCGACGGCGTCTCGCTGGGCGGGGCCGCCCGCGTCGAGGTGCGCCATGGTCCGGCCTGGTCGGTCCTGGTCGAGGGACCGGCGGCCGCGCTCGCCAATTTCCGCGTCGCGGTCGAGGGGCACACGCTGCAACTGGGGCGCCGGTACGACGGGCGCGACGACGGCGCGCTGCAGAAGCAGATCGTGGTGCGCGTGACGCTGCCCAGACTGTCCAGTGCGTCGGTCGGCGGATCGGGACAGATGCGGCTCGATCGCGCCGAAGGCGACTCGGTGTCGCTGAGCGTCGGCGGATCCGGCGGCCTGCGCGTCGATCGGCTGGAGGCGCGCAACGCGGACCTGAACGTCGGCGGATCGGGGTCGATCGCCACCGCCGGCCAGGTCGGGGCGCTGACGGCGAACGTCGGCGGATCGGGCGGCGTGGACGCGCCCGGGCTGCGCGCCGCGCGCGCGAGCGTGTCGGTCGGCGGTTCGGGCAATGTGCATGTCGCCGTCGTCGGACCCGCGGACGTCTCGCTGGCGGGCAGCGGCAGCGTCGACCTTGGTCCGCAGGCCCGCTGCTCGATCAGCAAGGTGGGCAGCGGCACAGTGCGCTGCGGCCGCTGAGTACTCAGCGGCACGGTGCGCTGCGGCCGCTGAGTACGCTTGCGCACAATCCCTGCGTGTATTATAAAACCAATACACGCAGGGAGAAACGGTGATGCGGACGGTGGCGATCCTGATGGTGGCGGGCGTGCTGGGCGCCTGTTCGGCGCGTGAGACGGGTGACGAGGTCGCCGCCTCGGGCGGCGGCACGTCGCGCAGCTATGCCGCGCGCGACTTTACCGGACTCCTGCTGAAGGGCGGCGACGATGTCGACGTGCGCGTCGGCACGGGCTTTTCCGTGCGTGCGGAGGGGCCGGGCGGCGAACTCGATACGCTGCGCATCGCGCGCGACGGCGACACGCTGGTGATCGGCCGGCGCCAGCGCACGCTGATCGGGTGGAGCAGCCGCAAGGATGCGGTGAAGGTCTATGTGACGATGCCGCGCCTCGCCGCCGCGACGCTGGCGGGATCGGGAACGATGGCGGTCGACCGTATCGAGGGCGGCAGCTTCGAGGGCACGCTGGCGGGATCGGGCGATCTCAACATCGCCGCGCTCGCGACCGATGCCGCGACGCTGTCGATCGCGGGATCGGGCGACGTCCATGCGGGCGGCGCGATCAAGCAGCTGCGCGTATCGATCGCCGGATCGGGCAGCCTCGACGCGGCCGGGCTGAAGGCGCAGTCCGCGGAGGTGTCGATCGCCGGATCGGGCGACGTGCGTGCATCGGTCGCCGGCGATGCCAAGGTGAACATGATCGGGTCTGGCGACGTCACGCTCGGCGCGTCGGCGCGTTGCAGGGTGTCGAAGCTGGGATCGGGCACGGTGCAATGCGGGAGCATGGCGACCGAACGCTGAAGGCCGGTCGCGGCACGGCTTGTCGGCGGGCGCGCATGATGCGACCGTGGCGGGCATGACCGCCCACACCCTCCTGCCGCTCGTCGTCCTCCTGTCGCTGTCGACCCCCGCGGTTGCGGAGGAGCGGCGCATCGGCCTCGGCAGCTTCGAGCGCGTGCGGGTCGAAGGTCCCTATCGCGTCACGATCGCGACGGGGGCCTCGCCGGGTGCGACGGTGCGCGGTGCGGGAGGCCTCGACGGCGTCGAACTGCGCGCGGACGGCGGCACGCTGGTGCTGCGGCGCGCCGGGGGCACGGACTGGGCGGAACGACGCGCCGATGCGAGCGGGCCGGTGACGGTCGCGCTGACGACGCCCGCGCTCGCATCGGTCTCGGCGAGCGGTGGGGCGGAGGTCAGCGTGACGCGCATGGCGGCCGCGCGCGTCGACGTGGCGCTCGGCGGCGGCGGGCGGATCGCGGTCGATACGGTGACGGCGGACCAATTGGGCGTCCAGCTGATCGGCGACGGACAGATCCGCATCGGGGCCGGCAAGGTGGCGGCGGCGCGGCTGACCGCGAGCGGGACGGGCGCCATCGATGCGGGCGGCGTCGATGCGGGGGACGCCAAGGTCTACCTCGCCGGATCGGGCGCGATCACCGCGCGGGCGCGCTACACGGCGAGCGTGTCCAACGCGGGACTCGGCACGGTCAGCATTGCTGGCCAGCCCAAATGTCGCCTGATCGGACAGCCGGCGGGAACCGTGACGTGCGGCGCGGGGACCCGCTAGCGCGCGGGACGGACGTGGGTCGTCACGGCACGAGCACGGTGTCGACCGCCTCGGGCAGGGTTTCCGGCCAGTCGCGCGTATAGTGCAGGCCGCGGCTTTCGTGGCGGTGCAGCGCCGAGCGGACGATGAGCTCGGCGGTCTGGAGCAGGTTGCGCAGTTCGATAAGGTCGGGCGTCACGCGGAAATGGCCGTAGTAATCGGCGACCTCCTCCGTCAGCATCGCGATCCGGTGCTGCGCGCGCTCCAGCCGCTTGGTGGTGCGCACGATGCCGACGTAATTCCACATGAACCGCCGGATCTCCGTCCAGTTCTGCTTGATCACCACCTCCTCGTCCGAATCGGTGACGCGGCTTTCGTCCCAGGGGCGGATCTTCGGCACCGGGGGCAGCGCGTCCCAATGCGCGGCGATGTGATTGGCGCACGCCTCGCCGAACACGAAACATTCGAGCAGCGAGTTCGAGGCGAGGCGATTGGCGCCGTGCAGCCCGCTCTCGGTGCATTCGCCGGCCGCGTAGAGGCCCGGCAGGTCGGTCCGCCCGTCGCGGTCGATGACGATGCCGCCGCAGGTATAATGCTGCGCCGGGACGACGGGGATCGGCTGCGTCGTCATGTCGATGCCGAGGCCGATCAGCTTTTCGTGGATATTGGGGAAATGGCCGCGCACGAAGTCGGCGGGCATGTGGCTGATGTCGAGGTGAACATAGTCCAGGCCGTATCGCTTGATCTCCGCGTCGATCGCGCGAGCGACGACGTCGCGCGGTGCCAGCTCCATCCTGACCGCGTCATAATACGCCATGAATCGCTTGCCCGTGGTCGGGTTGATCAGCCGGCCGCCCTCGCCGCGTACGGCCTCGGTGATCAGGAAGTTCTTGACCTCGAGGTTGTACAGGCAGGTCGGGTGGAACTGCATCATCTCCATGTTGGAGACGCGGCAGCCCGCCCGCCATGCCATCGCGATCCCATCCCCCGTCGCCCCGCGCGGCGCGGTGGAGAAGAGATAGGTGCGGCCCGCGCCGCCGGTGGCGAGGATCGTCGCCTTGGCGGTATAGAGGTTCACGTCGCCCGTGCGCCGGTCGACCGCATAGACGCCCCAGACATTGCCCGCGCCCGAATAGCGTTCCTCGTGCCGGCTGGTGGCGAGGTCGATCGCGACCTGGTCCGGGACCAGCGTGATGTTGGGATGCGACTCCGCCGCCCGCTGCAGCGCCTCCTGCACGGCCCAGCCGGTGGCGTCGGCGACATGCACGATGCGGCGGTGCGAATGGCCGCCCTCGCGCGTCAGGTGCAAGGCGTTGCCTTCCGTGGCGAAGGGCACGCCGAGCCCGATCAGCCGCTCGATCGCGGCGGGCGCGTGCTCGACGACGAACTCGACGACGTCGCGGTCGTTGAGTCCGGCGCCCGCGACCATCGTGTCCTCGACATGATGGTCGAACGTATCGCCCGGTTCGAGAACCGCGGCGATCCCGCCCTGCGCCCAGGCGGTGGACCCGTCGTTAAGCGCGCCCTTCGCCAGCACGGTGACGCGGAAGCGCGGGGCGAGGGTGAGCGCCGCGGTCAACCCGGCGGCGCCGGAGCCGATGATGAGGATGTCGGACTGGGTCATCGAGGGAACGCTATACACGCCTCTCCGGCCTGCGGGAGAGGGTGGGATCGGGCCTGTCCGCAGGCGCGGTGGTCGGGGGCAGCGGTGATGGCGGAGATGCAGGCGCCCGAGCCGGGAATGGGCGCTGCCGATATGAATCCCGTCATCGGCTCCCCTCCCGCTTGCGGGAGGGGTCGGTGGTGGGCCCGTCGGCAATCGCGGCGACGATGGCGGAGATTACGCCCTCCACATGGCCGAGCACGTCCGCGTTGGTGAAGCGCAGCACGCGATATCCCTGGCCGATCATGTAGCGGTCGCGCCGCAGGTCGTCCTGATCGGATAGGTGCGATTCGCCGTCCAGTTCGACGACCAGCTTCCGTCGCCGGCACAGGAAGTCACAGAAATAGGGCCCCAGTGGCATCTGGCGGCTGAACTTGGCGCCGAGCTTGCCGGCGTCGATTTGCTGCCAGAGCATGCGTTCCGCCGGCGTCGCCTGGTTGCGGAGTTCCCTTGCACGGGCGGTATCGCGGGGCGTCCATTCGGGCATCACTCAGGCCCACCCCCAGCCCCTCCCGCAGGCGGGAGGGGAGAAGAAGAGGAAGCCCCTCCCGCAGGCGGGAGGGGAGAAGAGGAAGCCCCTCCCGCAGCCGCGAGGGGGGAAGAAGGGAGAGCCCCTGTCGCAGACGCGAGGGGTGTTTGGCGCGATCGTTGCCGCCGCGGGTCACCCGTGCGATCGCGTCAGGCTGAGGAACACGTCCTCAAGATCCGCCTCGCGCGTCGTGACGTCGACGATGCCCAGGCCTTCCCGCGTCACCGCCGCCAGGACCTCGCCGGCGTTGACCTTGTCCTTGCTGTAGGTGATCTCCAGCGTCCGCGCGCCCTTCAGCACGATCTTCTCGAAACACGGTGCCGCCGGCGCCTGGGTCAGGTCGCGGTCGACGGTGACCGCGACCAGCTTTTCCTGCGCCTTGCCGACCAGCTCGCGCGTCGGTTCGTTCGCGACCAGACGTCCCTGGTTGATGATCGCGATCCGGTCGCACAGCTCCTCGGCTTCCTCGAGATAGTGCGTGGTCAGCACGACCGTGACACCCGCCTGATTGAGCTGGCGGACATAGGCCCAGAGCTGCTGGCGCAACTCGATGTCGACGCCCGCCGTCGGCTCGTCGAGCACCAGCACCGGCGGCGAATGGACCATCGCCTTGGCGACCATCAGCCGCCGCTTCATGCCGCCCGACAGGGTGCGGGCATAGGCGTTCGCCTTGTCCTCCAGATGCACCGCGCGCAGCAGGTCCATGCTGTGCCGCGCCGCCTTGGGCACGCCATACAGGCCGGCCTGGATCTCCAGCGTCTCGACCGGCGTGAAGAAGGGGTCGAACAGGATCTCCTGATTGACGATCCCGATCGACGCCTTGGCGTTGCGGGGGTGTTCGTCGATGTCGAAGCCCCAGATGCTCGCCGATCCGCTCGTCTTGTTGACCAGACCGGCGAGGATGTTGATCAGCGTCGACTTGCCGGCGCCATTGGGGCCGAGCAGGCCGAAGATCTGGCCGCGCGGCACGTCGAACGTCACTCCGTCGAGCGCCTGCTTGGGCGGGCCACCTTTCACCCCCGCATAGGTCTTGCACATGTCGCGGATCGAGATGGCGGCTTCGAGGGGCTCGGTCATGCCGCATCGCATAGGCGCAAGCGGGGCGAGGTGGAAGCGCAAGGCGTGTCGAATCGGAAAGGGGCGCATCGTCGGGGCTCTTGCGGGGGCATGGGCTAACGCGCTATCGCGCGCCCATGCTGCCGCCGCCCGAAGTCGTCCGTGTCTCCCAACGCCGCGTCGCCTGCGACGGCGCCACCGACATTCCCGACGGGGCCGCACTCGGCCATCCGCGCGTCTTCCTGCAGATCGACGAGCATGGCTATATCGACTGCGGCTATTGCGACCGTCGCTTCGTGCTGATCGGTGGCCCCGCCGACGGCGTCGACCCGGCGACGCTTCCCGATATCTCGGAAGGCGCCAGCCCCAGCGTGCGATAAGCGTCCGGGCGAAGCGGGCCGCGCGCCCGCTAGCCTAAAGGGTATGCATCCCTATATTGGAGGCATGACCGCCTCCGCCGATCCCCGCTCGTTCCTGTACCGCGACCAGCTGACGCCGGAGGCCGCCCAGCGTCTGACCGCCGAGGCGCTCGGCCGTGCCGACGACGGCGAGCTCTACCTGCAATATCGCCGGTCGGAGGCGTTCGGCTTCGACGACGGCCGGCTCAAGACGGCGAGCTATGACACGGGGGCCGGCTTCGGCCTGCGCGCCGTATCGGGGGAAATGACCGCCTTCGCGCATGCCAATGAACTGAGCGAGGCGGCCATCCGGCGCGCCGGCGAGACGATGGCGCTGATCGATCCCTCGACGGCGGCGCGGGCGCCGGCGCCGCAGGGGACCAACCACCGGCTCTATACCGACGCCGATCCGCTCGATCTGGTGCCGTTCGCCGACAAGGTGAACCTGTGCCAGTCGATCGATGCGGCGGCGCGTGCGCGCGACCCGCGCGTCGCGCAGGTCTCCGTCGGCCTGTCGGGCAGCTGGAGCGTGGTCGAGATCGTCCGCCCCGACGGGTTCGTCGCGACCGACGTGCGCCCGCTGGTGCGGCTCAACGTGTCGATCGTCGCGGAGGCGAACGGCCGGCGCGAGACGGGCAGTTTCGGGATCGGCGGCCGCTATCTCTACGATCGGCTGGTCGATCCGGCGACGTGGAACCGCGCGATCGACGAGGCGCTGGCGCAGGCGCTGGTCAATCTCGAATCGGTCGCGGCGCCCGCGGGCGAGATGACCGTGCTGCTCGGGCCGGGCTGGCCCGGCGTCCTGCTGCACGAGGCGATCGGCCACGGGCTGGAGGGCGACTTCAACCGCAAGGGCACCAGCGCCTTCTCGGGCCGTATCGGCGATCGCGTCGCCGCGCCGGGCATCACCATCGTCGACGACGGCTCGATCCCCGACCGGCGCGGGTCGCTGTCGATCGACGACGAGGGAACGCCGACGCGCGAAACGGTGCTGATCGAGGACGGTATCCTCAAGGGCTATATGCAGGACCGGCTGAACGCCCGGCTGATGGGCGTCGCCGCGACGGGCAACGGCCGGCGCGAAAGTTTCGCGCATGCGCCGATGCCGCGGATGACCAACACCTTCATGAAGGCGGGGCGCGACGATCCGGCGGAGCTGCTCGGCCGCGTGAAGTCGGGTATCTTCGCCAAGAGTTTCGGCGGCGGACAGGTCGACATCGTGTCGGGCAAGTTCGTCTTTTCGTGCACCGAGGCCTATCGGATCGAGGACGGCCGGCTCGGCGCGCCGATCAAGGGCGCGACGCTGATCGGCGACGGACCGACCGTGCTGACCAAGGTGACGGGCATCGGCAACGACTTCGCGCTCGACGAGGGCATCGGGGTGTGCGGCAAGGGCGGGCAGAGCGTGCCGGCCGGTGTCGGACAGCCGACGCTGCTGGTTGAGGGGCTGACGGTGGGCGGAACGGCGGCGTGAGGGGTCAGAAGCCGTTCAGCAGAAAATCGAGCGCGGATTTGATCGTCCATTCCTGATCGGCCAACGAACCGACGGGCGTGCGCAGCAGCCGGGCGTCGACCGTCGTCGCGAAGTGCGTCGCGAGAAGCCAGCGCTCCCCGTTCAACGTCACCAGCGGATCGAGACGCTGGACCACGGCGGCGCCGTCCGTTGGTGAGATCAAGGGAAGGACCAGCCGGGTGGCGTGAACAGACGCGAGCGGGGACTGCACGTCGACGACCTGGATGCCATCGGGCAACCGATAGACATCGAATTGCGTGGTCACCACGTGCGATATTTTTCCAACGGGTTGCCGTTCTCTTCGTACCAGCGGTTCCAGCCCTGAATGGCGGTGGCATTATCTTCCTGCCAGCGGGCTGCCTGCGCCTTCCGGGTAGCCTCGCGGATGGCCGCCTCGCTGACCTGAGACAGGTTGATGCCGACCTCCCTCGCCATCGCCACGATGCCCGTGTCGAGCGAGAGGTTGACGGACCTGCGCTTGCCCGAGGGCACCGGATCGTGCTTCATGCGCGCAGAGGCTATGCGCATGGATGATGCGCGTCAATCGGAGCCGGCCATGTCCCAGTTCTTTCCTGCCATCACCGAGGATCACGCTGCCTTCATCGCGCGCCAGCCCGTGTTCTTCGTCGCGACCGCGGCGGAGGGGGCGCGGATCAACCTCAGCCCCAAGGGGATGGACAGCTTTCGAGTCCTTGCGCCTGATCGGGTCGCCTATCTCGATGTCGCGGGGTCGGGGAACGAGACGAACGCCCATCTCGCGGCGGACGGGCGGATCACGATCATGTTCTGCGCCTTCGACAATCCGGCGCTGATCCTGCAGCTGTACGGGCGCGGGCGGGCGGTGCTGCCGCAGGACGTCGACTGGATGGCGACCGCGGCGGCCTTCACGCTGCTGCCCGGCACGCGGCAGATCTTCGTCGTCGAGGTGGAAAGCGTGCAGACCTCGTGCGGCTGGGGCGTGCCCCATATGGCGTTCGAGCGCGAGCGGCAGACACTGTCCAAATATCATGCCGCGCACGACGATGCGGCGCGGTTCGCCAAATATGCGGTGCGCGGGCACAGCATCGACGGCCTGCCGGTGCGCAACCCGACGGCCGCCGCCTGATGGCGCTCGCCGAGCTCGGGCGGTTCGACCGCAACCTCGCCAACATCCTGGTCGGTCGGCTGGCGGCGGAGGGCATTCCGGCGATCGCGTTCGACGGCGGCGCGAGTATCGCGGACGGCAGCTATCTGCTGATCCCGGTGCGGGTGATGGTCGACGCCGACGACCTGGACGCGGCACGGGGGATCGTCGGCGCTGCCTGATTTTCGGGCAGCGGAGCGGGCTTGCCTCTATTTTGACCGCAACGGACCTGTTCCAATGACCTTGATCGGGTTGCTTCCCTCCTGAAGGCCAATTGGCACGCTGTTTGCGACGCGCCCCGTCGGGTCAATCGAGGGGGCATGGATGAAGCTGGTCATTGCCATCATCAAGCCGTTCAAGCTGGACGAGGTGCGCGAGGCGCTCACCACGCTCGGCGTCGCGGGCATGACGGTCACCGAGGTCAAGGGGTTCGGTCGCCAGAAGGGGCAGACCGAAATCTATCGGGGCGCGGAATACAGCACCAACATGGTGCCCAAGATCAAGATCGAGGTGGTCTGTGCCGCCGCGCTCGCCGACCGGGTGGTCGAGGCGATCCAGGCGTCGGCCAACACCGGCGCGATCGGTGACGGAAAGATCTTCGTGCTCGACGTCGGCCAGGCGGTGCGCATCCGCACCGGCGAAACCGACGATTCGGCGCTGTGAAGGGGGAATCGATGAAACTCACGCAAAAGTTCGCGGGTGCGGGCGCGCTTCTCGCCGGCACCCTCGCCGCCGCCCCCGCATGGGCACAGGCCGCCGCGGCGGCCCCGGTCAAGGCGCCCACCGCCGCGCAGATGGCGACGATGGTCAACAAGGGCGATACGACCTGGATGCTGATCTCGTCGGCGCTTGTGCTGATGATGTCGGTGCCCGCGCTCGCGCTGTTCTACGGCGGTCTGGTGCGGACCAAGAACATGCTCAGCGTGCTGATGCAGGTGTTCATGATCGTCAGCGTCGCCAGCCTCGTCTGGGTCTGCTGGGGCTATAGCATCGCCTTCACCTCGGGCGGCGACAACCACTTCTTCGGCGGCCTTTCCAAGGCGTTCCTGATGGGCGTCAGCGGCACGACCTATGCCGCGACCTTCTCCAACAACGTCTACATCCCCGAATTCGCCTATGTCTGCTTCCAGATGACCTTCGCCTGCATCACGCCGGCGCTGATCGTCGGCGCGTTCGCGGAGCGGGTGAAGTTCACGCCGCTGATCCTGTTCGTCGTCGCCTGGCTGACGATCGTCTATTTTCCGATCGCGCACATGGTCTGGTACTGGGCAGGCCCGGACTTCCTGCCCGACGCGAAGACCGATGGCGGCTATCTGTTCAACCTGGGCGCGATCGACTTCGCGGGCGGCACGGTGGTGCACATCAACGCCGGCATCGCGGGCTTCGTCGGCTGCCTGATCATGGGGCCGCGCATGGGCTACAAGAAGGAGCCGATGCCGCCGCACTCGCTGACCATGACGATGATCGGCGCCTCGCTGCTGTGGGTCGGCTGGTTCGGCTTCAACGCCGGCTCCAACCTGGAGGCGAACGGCGTCACCGCGGTGGCCTTCATCAACACCTTCGTCGCCACCGCCGCTGCGGCGGTCGCCTGGGCGGTGATCGAGCAGGTCGTGCACAAGAAGCCGTCGCTGCTGGGCGCGGCGACGGGCGCGGTCGCCGGCCTCGTCGCGATCACCCCGGCGTCCGGCTTCGGCGGCCCGATGACCTCGATCGTGCTCGGCTTCGTCGTGTCGGCGGTCTGCTTCTTCTTCGTCACGACGGTGAAGAACAAGTTCGGCTATGACGATACGCTCGACGTGTTCGGCGTCCACTGCGTCGGCGGCATCGTCGGCGCGCTCGGCACCGCAGTCGTCGCCTCGCCGGCGCTCGGCGGCCAGGGCGTGTTCGACTATACCGTCTTCCCCGCGGCGTTCGATGCGGCCAGCTATCATATCGGCGCTCAGTTCCTGAAGCAGGTCCAGGCGGTGGTCATCACCCTGGTCTGGTCGGGCGGCGTCTCGGCGGTGCTGTTCTACGCGCTGAAGCTGACCACGGGTCTGCGCCCGGCGCCGGAGGTCGAAGCCGAGGGCCTCGACATCAACGAGCATGGCGAGCGCGCCTACAATTACTGATGGATCGGGCGCGGGGGCTTGAGGCCCCCGCCCCCCACGACGTTCCTCCTGCGGACGACCCTGACCCGGTACGGCGACGTACCGGGTCTTTTTTTCCCGATCCGCGCCCGGCGCCATCGCGGCGGACATGACAGGGCCCTCGGGACCGCGAGGGCGGTATGGCCCTCACCGCCGGCGCGCCACGGATGTGCGCCGACGACGCAGCGCCTCCGTCAAGGCGCGCGCGGATCGCGCGATCTCAGCCCTTGCGCAGGTCGCCCGGAGCGAGCCGGCGGATATCCAGTGCGTCGACGCCAGCAACCGTGACCGTGCCGAGTTTGCGGTCGCCCGTCTCGACGACGATGCCCGACGGGGTCGAGCGCAACGCGCCCCAGGCGACCTCGCGCACCATGACCCTCTGTCCCAGTCGGCGCAGCGCCGCGACGCGCCCGCGCGCGTCGACCGCGAGCGCGCCCGCGCCGTCGGCACCCACCACCGCCCCCTGCGTGGCGAAGCCCGCCAGCGCCGCGTCGGCGGCGGCGGCGGCATCCTCCGGACTGTCGATCCGTCCGGGCCGGCTGCGGCGCCATGCCCAGAAGGCACATGCCAGCACCGGCACCGCCGCGCCCGCAGCGGCGGCGGCGATCGGAAGCGCGGCGTCCGTCATGCGTCGTGCGGCGTCTCGGCAGAGGGGGCGGCGCCTGCGAGCGCGTCCAGCGTGGGTCGCATCCCGCCGATGTCGTAGCCGGCGGCACGCGCCTGCATCACGAGCAGTTCGGGATTGCGCCCCGCCTTCGCCGCGGCGAGCGCCCACAGGTTGCAGCTGCGCGTGCCCGATCGGCAATAGGCGAGCACCGGACCGTCGGCCGCGGCGAGCGCCGCTGCCATCGCGTCGAGCTGCGGATGCGAGAAACCGGCGTGCGTCACCGGAATCGCCGCATAGGCGAGCCCCGCCTCTTCCGCGGCGGCACGAATCGTCTCGCCCGAGGGCTGCCCCGGCTCTTCCTCGTCGGGACGGTTGTTGACGATCGCGACGAAGCCGGCGGCCTTGATGGCGGCGATGTCCTCCGGCGTGATCTGCGGTGCCACGCTGACGCGGTCGTTGATGGTGCGAATGTCGGCCATGCGAGGCCTTTACGCGATCGGTCGAGAGGCGTCAGCCCAAATTGGGTGGCTGGAGCCATCCTTTGCGCGGCGCGCGCGTGCGTCAGGCGGCGTCGCGGATCACCTGCAGGAAGGCATCCCCATAGGCATCGAGCTTGCGCGCGCCGATGCCGGACAGCACCGCCAGCTCCGCCCGGCTGGTCGGTCGCCGCGCGGCCATGTCGCGCAGCACCGAATCGTGGAAGATGACATAGGGCGGCACGCCGGCATCCTTGGCGATGTCGCGGCGACGCGCGCGCAAGGCCTCGAACAGCGGATGGTCGGCGGGATTGGCGACGGTCGGCGCCTCGCCGCGCTTCTTCGACCGCAGGCGCTTGGGCGGGATGACGAGCGACAGCCGCTCGCCGCCTTTGAGCAGACCGCGGGCACCCGGTCCGAATTCGAGACCGCCATGCGCGTTGGTCCGCAGGGCATCGCGCAGCAACAGCGCGCGATGGACCGGCTTGACCAGCGCGACCTCGTCGCCGTGCACGATACCCCAGACGGACAGGCCCTCATGTCCGTTCATCAGGCTGCGGTCCGTGGACTGGCCCAGCAGCACCTGCTCGATATAGCCGGCGCCGAACATCTGGCCGGTGCGGAACACCGCGGAGAGGAATTTCTGGGCGGTCGTCGTCGCGTCGACCGCGTCGGGGCTGCCCAGGCAATTGTCGCAATTGCCGCAATCCTCCGCCAGCTCCTCGCCGAAATGGCGCAGCAGGATGCGGCGGCGGCAGCCGGCGGTCTCGACCAATGCGGCGAGCGCGGTCAGGCGCGTGCGCTCACCCGCTTGCCGTTCGGGTTCGACCTCGCCGATCCGCTGGCGGGCGCGGGCGAAATCCTCCGCCCCCCAGAACAGGTGCGCCACCGCAGGATCGCCGTCGCGACCGGCGCGGCCGGTCTCCTGATAATAGGCCTCGATCGACTTGGGCAGGCCGGCATGCGCGACGAAGCGGACGTCGGGCTTGTCGATGCCCATGCCGAAGGCGACAGTGGCGCAGATCACCATGTCCTCCGACGCGACGAAGTCGGCCTGGTTCTTCGCGCGGATGTGCGGCTCCAGCCCGGCGTGATAGGCGCGCGTCGGCCGGCCGGTGCGCGCGAGCGCCTCCGCCAGCTTCTCGGTCGCGGCGCGCGTCTGCGCATAGACGATGCCGGGGCCGGGCGTGGCGGCGATGACGTCGGCGATCTGCTTGTTGGTGTTGGCCTTTGGCGTGATGCTGTAGCGGATGTTGGGCCTGTCGAAGCCCGAGACGATCAGCCCGTCGCGCGGGATGCCGAGCTGTTGCAGGATGTCGGCGCGGGTGTGCGCATCGGCGGTCGCGGTCAGCGCGAGGCGGGGAACGTCCGGAAAGGCGTCCATCAGCGGTTCGAGAAGCCGATAGTCGGGCCGGAAATCATGGCCCCATTCGCTGACGCAATGCGCCTCGTCGATCGCGAACAGGCTGAGCTTCGCGCTGCCCAGCAGCTCACGGAAATGGCCGGACGAGGCACGCTCGGGCGCGACGTAGAGCAGGTCGAGCGCGCCGGCACGGAAGCGCGCGATCGTCTCGGCGCGATTGTCGTCGGCGCTGGTCAGCGTACCGGCCCGGATGCCGACCGCCTCCGCGCTGCGCAACTGGTCGTGCATCAGCGCGATCAGCGGGCTCACCACCACGCAGGTCCCTTCGAGCATCACCGAGGGCAATTGGTAGCAGAGCGACTTGCCCGCGCCCGTCGGCATGACGCCGAGCGTCCGCTCACCCGCGAGCACGCGGGCGACCACGTCCTCCTGCACGCCCCGGAATGCCGGAAAGCCGAAGACGCGCTGCAGGGTGGGGAGGGGATCCATCGCGCGGCGATATAGAGTTTGATCCACGTGCGTGAAAGCGGTACCGGCCCCCGCCCGCA
Organism: Sphingomonas beigongshangi; assembly: GCF_016820445.1. Classification (GTDB taxonomy): domain Bacteria; phylum Pseudomonadota; class Alphaproteobacteria; order Sphingomonadales; family Sphingomonadaceae; genus Sphingomonas; species Sphingomonas beigongshangi. Next base: position 164,769 of record NZ_JADHDT010000002.1, on the reverse strand, counting down.
CCCGGCCGCCCATCCAAGATAGGCTGATCGGGCGGCCGGGTGCGGGTGGGGGCCGGTACCGCGCCCATCCGGCTATGCTGGATCGCACGGCAGCCACGGCGGGCGGCAGGAAAAAGGCGGCCCGGCACCAGCAATGCCGAGCCGCCAGGAACGCCTAGGGAGCTATCCAGGCGTGTTCGAAAAAAGGATCAGAGCGCGTTCGTCGCGGCGGCGTTGCCGGGGACGTCGGCGGGCAGCGCCTGATTGTCCGCCGGCGCATCGAGATTGCCGCCATCGGTGACGATAGCGTCATTCCCCGCCCCGCCTTCCTCGTTGAGGGTCAGCGTCTCGTCGGCCGCGGCGGCGTTGTTCACGGCGCCGTTGCTGCCGCAGGCGGCGAGGCCGAGCGTCGTGGCGACAGCGAACGGCAGGAGGAAGCGTGTTTTCATTGGTAATCTCCCTGTTGAAAATGATGCCCGCGCACGCCGGCGCCGAGCAGAGTGAAGAAGGCGCGGCTGGCGGGCGATCGCCCGCAATCCCATTCGGGATGCCATTGCACGCCGAGGATCGCGGACCCGCACGGGCAGGCGGACACCGCCTCGATCAGTCCGTCTTCGGCTCCGGTCGCCTCGACCGACAAACCCGCGCCGAGCCGGTCGATGCCCTGTTGGTGAACCGAATTGACGCGCAGCCGCCGTGCCCCGGTCGCGGTGGCGAGCCGGCCGCTCGCGGGAAGCTCGACATCGTGGGCATGATCGAACAGCGCATCATAATCGCCGTCCCAGGCCCCGGGATGGTGCGAGGTGACGGGGCCGAGCGAGCCGCCGAACAGGACGTTGATCTCCTGCAGACCGCGACAGATGCCGAAGACCGGCTTGCCCGCGTCGATCATCCGTCCGGCGAGACCGAGCGCAACCGTGTCGCGATCGCGATCGATCGTCTGACCGTCGGGCAGCGCCGCGCCGCCGTAGCGCTCCGGCGCGACATGCGAGCGCGCACCGGTCAGCAACAGCCCGTCCAGCATCGCGGCGAGACGGGGCAGGTCGACCGCTTCCGGTATCGCTGGGATCAGGAGCACGCTGGCGTCCGCAAGCGCGGTCAGCGGCGCGACGAACCGGCTGGCGACCGCCTGGACCGGTCGTCCGGCCTGTTCATTGCAGCAGACGATGCCGACCAGCGGACGGACGCCGTTCAGCGATCGCTGCTGGCCGGTCATGCGGCAGGTTCCGCGAGCACGCCGAGCAGCGCGTGCGCGGCACCGCGCGGCAGCACCCGGGCTTCGGGCTGGGTCACCACCGCACCCTCCGGGACATCGGTCAACAGCCAGACATTGCCGCCGATCGTCGCGCCGGCGCCGATCGTGACGCGGCCCAGGATCGTCGCGCCGGCATAGATGACGACATCGTCGCCGATGATCGGATGCCGTGCATAGCGGGTGCGGGGCCCGTCGCCACCGAGGCCGAGCGGCGTGCGCGCGCCCAGCGTGACATGCTGGTACAGCCGTACGCGATTCCCGACGATCGCGGTTTCGCCGATCACGACCCCCGTGCCGTGATCGATGAAGAAGCGTTCGCCGATCGTCGCGCCCGGGTGGATGTCGATGCCGGTACGCGCATTGGCGAGTTCCGAGATCAGTCGCGCGACGATCGGCGCGCCGAGTGCGTGGAGCGGATGCGCCAGCCGGTGATGCAGGCTGGCGATCGCGCCCGGATAGCAGAGCAGGATCTCGTCGGTGCTGCGCGCGGCGGGATCGCCGACGAAGGCCGCGTCGATATCGCTGTCGACGAGGCGCCGGATCTCGGCGAGCTGCGCGGCGAACAGGCGCACGATCGTCGCGGGCTGGTCGGCGTCGAAGCGGGCGTCGCTTTCGGCTTGCCAATAGCCGAGCTCGTGCGCGACCTCGCGCTCCAGCTCGGCGAAGGCGGCGGTGATGCGCGCGGCGACGAACCGATCCTCCTCGATCCGCGTGCCGCGGAGCTGCCCGAGCCGGCGCGGGTAGAGCGCTTCGGACAAATGGATGACGATCCGCTCGACGGCGCCGAGCGACGGGAACCGTGCCTGGCGATGCGCTTCGCTTTGCCGCGCGCGCCAGGCGTCGCGTGCGGCGCCGAGCGCCGCGACCGCGTCGCTGATCGACGCCCCGGCAAGGGGGCGCGCGATCCCGAAAGGAAGAGCGTGTCCCATCGCCCGCAAGGTTATCCCATCGGAATAGTGGGAATAGGAAGAAAAGCTTTGTGCCGATCAAGCAGGCCTGGTCAGGCGATGGTCGCCCGGGACGTTGCCCGGGACGTCGCGCCGGACAGGGCGTCGATCGCCGCCCACCCGTCAAAGCCGACGTGACGCAGGCGCAGGAACCGCCGTGGCGTCATGCCGCCGAGCGCGATCGTTGCCACCGGCATGCCCCGCGCGATTGCTGCCGCGCGTCGGCTGCCGAGCGGCCGCGCGCCCGGGTGGGATCGGGTGGGGTAGACAGGAGACACGAACAGATAGCGTGCGCCGGCGCGGGCGCCTGCGACGGCTTGCCTGCGGTCGTGCGCGGCATGCGTCAGCGGTCGACGGCCGCCATGGCCGGGCGCTCCCGGCAGGTCGCCCGCGGCGGAGATGCGCAATCGGCGCGCGGCGGCGATCCGGCGGACGCGCAGGAACAGTGCATGGCGATCGGCGCGCGGCAGATCACGATGGCGGAAGACGACGCCCGCGCCGGGCGGAAGCGCCCGCAGCGCGGCGACCGGGTCGTCCGGCATGCGCGGGTCGGTCATCAGCCAGGCGGCGCGCATCGGGTTCAGATTGCGGTTCAGATCGCGCACGGCGCCGCTATAGCGGCACGCATGACCGAGACCAATTCTCCCCTCGACACGACGCGCGCGCAAATCGCGCAGGCAGCGAAGCTTGCCGGCCGCAAGCCCGGCGACGTCACGCTCATCGCCGTCTCCAAGACGCATGCCGCCGCCGCGATCCGGCCGCTGCTCGACGCCGGCCACCGAGTGTTCGGCGAGAATCGCGTGCAGGAGGCGGCGACGAAATGGCCGGAGCTGCGTGCGGCCTATCCCGGCGTCGAACTGCATCTCGTCGGTCAGCTGCAATCGAACAAGGCCGACGAGGCGGTGGCGCTGTTCGACGCGATCCACAGCGTCGATCGCCCCTCGCTCGTCGACGCGCTGGCGAAGGCGATGGACAAGGCCGGACGCCGTCCCGCCTGCTTCGTCCAGGTCAATATCGGCGAGGAGGCGCAGAAGGGCGGATGTGCGATTCCCGACCTGCCGGCTTTGATCGACCAGGCCAGGGCCGTGGGCCTGCCGGTCGCCGGGCTGATGTGCGTCCCCCCGGCGGACATCGAGCCCGCGCCCTATTTCGCACTGCTCGCCAAGTTGGCGCGCGATCATGGGCTGGACGGGCTCAGCATGGGCATGTCGGCGGACTATTCGACGGCGGTGACGCTGGGCGCGACGCATGTGCGGGTGGGCAGCGCCCTGTTCGGCGCGCGCGCGAGCGCGACGGCGTGAGGTTCGAGGGCATCCTGTTCGATTTCGACGGCGTGCTGATCGAAAGCGAATATGCGGGCAACCGGCACCTCGCCGAACTGCTCACCGCGGCCGGCCATCCGACGACGCCGGAGGATTCGATGGCGCATTTCATGGGACTGTCGGGCGAGGATTTTCGCGACGCGATCCGGCGCTGGATCGGCGGGCCGCTGCCGGCGAACTTCGAGGCGGCGCGCGCCGCCGAGGATGCGCGCGCCATGGCGGAGGGCGTCGGCGCGGTGGAGGGCGCGGTCGCGTTCGTCCGGTCGCTGCCGCGCGACCTGCCGAAGGCGGTCGTCTCGTCCAGCCATACCGCGTGGATCCGCCGCCACCTCGACCATATCGGCCTAGGCGACGCGTTCGGCGATCATGTCTACAGCGGTCGCGAGCATGTCGCGAAGGGCAAGCCGGCGCCCGACCTCTATTGGTACGGCGCGAAGGCGATCGGCGTGCCGATCGAACGCTGCGCGATCCTGGAGGATTCGCCGGTCGGCGCGACGGGGGCGGTCGCCTCCGGCGGCTATGTCATCGGCGTGTGCGCCGGCACGCATTGCGGCATCGGCCACGCCGACCGGCTGCGTGCGATCGGCGTCGATGCGATCGCGGCGGATTTCGCGGCGGTGGCGACGCTGGTGGGGCTGTAAGCCCCGCCTACAGCTTGGGACCCGCCACTGCCGCGCGCGACTTCTTGGGCAGGTCCTTGAACAGCGCGACCAGCGCCGGATTGCGCGCGTCGCGGATCGCGTAGTCACGCGCCGACATGCCGGCAAGATTGTCGGTCTGATCCGGGTCGGCGCCCTTCGCGAGCAGGACGCGGGTGAGTTCGACGTCGCGATTGTTGACCGCCAGGATCAGCGGCGTCTGCCCCTGGCCGTTCGCGAGATTCGGATTGGCCTTGTAGCCGAGCAGCAGTGAGACGAGATCCTCGCGCCCCGCCATCACCGCCAGGATCAGCGGCGTATTGCCCTTTGCGTCGCGGATGTTCGGGTCAGCCTTATGCTGCAGCAGATATTGCATGTAGAGCGTGCCGGCGTGGCTGGTGAGGATGTGCAGCGCGCCCTTGCCGGTGGTCACCTGCTTGGTGTTGATGATCGTGCTGCCCGGCGCCTCGATCATGTCGGTGACCGTCTTGCCGTCCTCCTTGTCGATCGCCGACAGGAATTTGTAGCTTTCCGACTGCTGCTGCGCAGCGACGGGAACGGCGGTGGCGGCAAGAGCGGCGGCGGGGATGGCGGCGGAGAGAAGGCGGCGGGCGTTCATCGATGGTCCCTTGGCAAAGACGGGCGCGCAAGTGGGCTTGCCCGGCCGTCGGTAACAGATCATGGCTGGCGTGGTCATGAACATTCTGCGTCGCCTTCCGCTCGCCGCCGCGCTTCTCCTCGCCGCCTGCCACGGCGGCAGCGCCAAACCCGGGGAGCCGCCGCTCGCCGGCGCGAAGATCGGCGGGGCGTTTTCGCTGACCGATCAGGACGGGCATCAGGTCACCGACCGCAGCTTCGCGGGCAAGTACCGGATCATGTACTTCGGCTACACCTTCTGCCCCGACGTGTGTCCGACCGACATGGCGACGGTCGGACAGGCGATGGCGCTGCTGGCGAAGAAGGACCCGGCTCTCGCGGCGAAGGTCGTGCCGGTCTTCGTCACCGTCGATCCGGAGCGCGACACGCCGGCGGTGCTCAAGCGGTTCGTCGCGGCCTTCTCCCCGACGATGGTCGGACTGACCGGCAGCCCCCAGGCGATCGCCGCGCTGGCGCAGGCTTATGGCGTCTTTTCGGGCAAGGGCGAGACGCAGCCGGGCGGCGGCTATCTGGTGAACCACAGCCGCGCCACCTATCTGATGGATCCGGACGGCAAGCCGCTGGCGCTGCTGCCCGCCGACAAGGGGCCGCAGGCGGTGGCCGACGAGATCGAACGCTGGGCGAAATGACGAAATTCTGGGAGTTGCCGATCGAGCAGCTCGACCGCGGGCAATGGGAAGCCTTGTGCGACGGCTGCGGCAAATGCTGCATCCACAAGCTGGAGGACGAGGAGACGGGCGAGGTCTATCCGACCAACGTCGCCTGCCGACTGCTCGACCGGCGCACCGGCTTCTGCTCCGACTACAAGAATCGGCGCGCCTATGTGCCGGAATGCGTGCGGCTGACCGCGGGCAACGTCCGCGACATCGACTGGCTGCCGTCGACCTGCGCCTATCGGCTGCGCGCCGAGGGGCGGCCGCTGCCTGACTGGCATTATCTGATCTCCGGCGACCGCGAGAGCGTGCATGCGGCGGGACAGTCGGTGCGCGGCTGGACGGTCAGCGAGGACGAGGTCGGCGACCTCGAAAACCACGTCGTCGATCGCGCGCTGTAGGACGGACGGCGTGACGGACATCGAGGTCGTCCGCCACCCGACCGCGCGGCGCATCCGGCTGGTCGTCGATCCGGCGAACGGCACCGTACGACTGGTGCTGCCAAGGCGCGCGGCGATGAAACCGGCCCTCGCCTGGGCACAGGGCAAGGCGGACTGGATCGCCGCCCAGCGCGCGGCCCTGCCGCAGGCGGTGCCCTTCGCACCCGGCGCGGTGCTGAGCGTGGCCGACGAGACGCTGACGATCGGCTGGACGGCGGGCAGCCGGCGGCGCGTCGAGCGGATCGGCGACACGCTGTCGCTGTCCGGCCCGATCGAGACTCTGCCCCGCCGGGTCGAAGCGTGGCTGCGCGCGCGGGCACTCGAGACGCTGTCGGCGGAGACCGCGCATTATGCCGCCAAAGCGGGCGTCACCGTGTCGAAGGTCGCGATCGGGGACGCGCGCGGTCGTTGGGGTAGCTGCGCGGGGGACGGAACGATCCGATACAGCTGGCGGCTGATCCTCGCCCCAGCCTGGGTGCGACGCGCGACCGTCGCGCACGAGGTGGCGCACCGCGTCCACATGGACCATTCGCCCGCCTTCCACGCGGTGGTCGCGCGGCTCTACGAGGGCGATGCGACCGCCGCGCGCGCCTGGCTGCGCGCGCACGGCGCAGCGCTTCACTGGGTCGGGCGATCGTCCGGCTGACGCTGCGGGGGCAGGTCGCCGCGCGGTAGCGGCTGGCGGACCGGCGGCGGCGCGTTGCGGCGGTCGTCGCGGGGAGCGGCGTCGCGGCCCGTGACCCGATCGATCAGGTCGTCGAGCTGCTGTTGCGGCTGTGTCCGCGACGGCGGGCCGGGCTGTGGAGCCGGCGTGCTGCCGTCACCGTCCTGCTCGTCGCCGACCGTCGCCTGGGGGGGAAGCGGGTTGCCGTCCGGATCGACCATCGCGGCGCCATTGTCCGGCTGGCCGAAATAGCTCTCCTCGTCCGGCTCCAGCTGCCATTCCGGCAAGGTCACCTGCGTATCGAACTGTTCGATCGGGCGGTTCGCGACCGCCTGCTTCATATAGTCGGCGAAGGCGCGCGCCGGCGCGGTGCCGCCGTGCAGCCCGGAAACCGGGCGCGCGTCGTCGCGGCCCATCCAAACGCCCGTCGTCAGCCCCGACGAGAAGCCGAGGAACCAGCCGTCCTTCAGCGAGGTCGTCGTGCCCGTCTTACCCGCGACCGGGCGGCCGATCTGCGCGGCGCGGCCGGTGCCGGTGTTCACCGTGGTCTGCAGCAGGTCGATCATCTCGGCCGCGACATAGGGGGCGACCAGCACGTGGCTGCGATCGACCTCGTGCGTGTAGATCGTCTGGCCGTTGGCGGTGACCCGGGTGATGCCATAGGGCGCGATGGCGACGCCCTTCGCGCCGACGCTGGCGAAGGCGCGCGTCATGTCGATCAGCCGCACGTCCGACGTACCGAGCACCATCGCGGGATGGGTGTTGATCGGGGTCGTGATGCCGAAACGCCGGGCCATGTCGGCGACGGTGGTGAAGCCCACCTCCTGCCCCAGCTTGGCCGCCACGGTGTTGAGCGAATAGGCGAATGCGGTGCGCAGGCTGACGGGGCCGGAATTATGGCGCGAATCGTTGCGCGGGCTCCAGCCGTCGATCGTCACGGGCTCGTCGACGATCGTGTCCTCGGGCTTGTGACCGGCTTCCAGCGCCGCGAGGTAGACGAACAGCTTGAACGCCGAGCCCGGCTGGCGCACCGCCTGCGTGGCGCGATTGTAGATCGAGGTGATGTAATCCTTGCCGCCGACCATCGCGCGCACGGCGCCGTCACGGTCGAGGCTGACCAGCGCACCCTGCACGCCGTCGGGCGCATTGGCGCGGATCGCGGCGTCGGCCGCCTTCTGCATCGCCGGGTCGAGCGTCGTCCATACCTCGAGCGGCGCCTGCGTCTCGTCGATCAGCGTATCGAGCTGGGGCAGCGCCCAGTCGGTGAAGTAGCGCGCCGAATTCTGCTGCTTTTCCGGCGTCAGCTTGAGGTCGGCGACGTCCGCCGCGTCCGCTTCCGCCTGGGAGATATCGCCGGCGCGCACCATCTGCTGCAGCACGACCCCGGCGCGGCCCTTGGCCGCATCGACGTCCGCGGTCGGCGAATAGTTGGACGGCGCCTTGACCAGGCCGGCGATCACCGCAGCCTCGCCGAGGCTCAAGCTGTTCGCGCTGTGACCGAAGAATTTGCGGGAGGCCGCGTCGATCCCATAGGTGCCGCCGCCATAGTACATCTTGTTCAGATACAGCTCGAGGATCTCGTCCTTCGAGAATTTGCGCTCGAGCGCCAGCGCGAGGATCCACTCGCGGAACTTGCGGCCGAACTTCTTCTGGTTGTTCAGGAAGACGTTGCGCGCCAGCTGCTGCGTGATGGTCGAGCCGCCCTGCACCCAGTGGCCGCGTTCGTAGCGGACCTGGACCGACCGGAGGATGCCGATCGGGTCGACGCCGGGATGGCTGCGGAAACGGCGATCCTCCACTGCAACGGTCGCCTCGCGCATCACCTGCGGGATCTGGCCATAGGCCAGCCACTCGCCATAGCTCGGCCCGAGCGAGGCGATCACCGTGCCGTCGGCGGCATGGACGCGGATCATCTGGCCGTTGGGCGACGACTTGAGCTGGTCGAAGCTCGGCAGCTGCGAGCGGGCGACATAGACGGCGATGACGAGCGCGCCGAATGCGAGCACGGCAAGGCCGACCAGAAGCTGGAGCGTGACGATCAGCCGGCGGCGCCAGGGGGATCGCGGGGCGGGGCGGGGGGTACGCGCACGGGCCATGAGCAGGCGACGCAGATACGCGCTCGTGTGCGATCCAGCAAGGCTGGATCGAGGCGGTGTCGGCCCTCACCGCCCATCCAGGATACGCTGTGCGGGCGGCCGGCATCGCGTCCGAGCAATCGGATCGGACTCCGACCCGCGCGGCGGCAAGCGATCAGACAGATGTCTCCGGCACCGGACGAGCGCGGAATTCCAGTGCGACGCTGTTGATGCAGTAGCGCCGCCCCGTCGGCGGCGGTCCATCGTCGAATTGATGGCCCAGATGGCTGTCGCAGCGCGCGCAGCGCGTCTCGGTCCGGGTCGTGCCATGGTGCGTATCGCTGTGATCGGTGATCCGGTCGGATGCGACGGGACGGGTAAAGCCTGGCCAGCCGCACCCCGCGTCAAACTTGTCGGCCGAATCGAAGAGGTCGAGGTGGCACGCGACGCAATGGTAAAGCCCGTCGGCCCTGTTGTCGGTGAGCGTGCCGGAATAGGCCGGCTCGGTGCCGGCCTCGCGCAGAACGTGATATTGCGCGGGGGAGAGACGCTTGCGCCACTCTGCCTCTGACACGTTCAGCTGGTCCATACGCTCGTTCTTCCGCCCGATATCCGATGCGTCAAGGTCGCTGGCCGACCCTCGTCATCTGCGCCACCCAGCCGACGAGCGATGTCGGGATGACGGGAAGGAACCTGGCTGCACGGCGGCTTTCGGCCAGTCGACGCGCCGCGCCGGCGATCGCGATGGGGGCGGCGATGCGTCGTGCGAAGCGCGCCTGCCAGTCCGGCGCGCTTTCGCCGCGCAGCCGCGCCTGGCCTGCTCCGATGCCGCTCGCGATCGCGATGCCCATCCCCTCGCCGGCGAGCGAGGGAATGACGCCGGCCTGGTCGCCTAGGCGGTACAGCCCCTGCTCCGTCGTCCGCGCCCGCCAGCCATAGGGAACATTGGCGATGGCATCGACGGGCGGGTCCGCCGTCAGGTCCGCGAGCCGCTCCGCCAGGACGGGTGCCTCGCGCGCCAGTTCGGCGAGCAGCGCGGCGGGGCTTCCGGCCTCGTTCAGGCGCGAGCGATGCACGGCGAGGCACAGGTTCGCGCTGCCATCCTCCTGCAGGACGAGCCCGACATAGCCGCGGTCGAACAGGTGCAGTTCGACCCGGCCCGCCATTGCCGCGCGGTTGGCAGCGGAGGGCGACAGGCGCACGCGCAGGCCGAGCGTCGGATCATCGCCCCGGGCGCCGGCCGGTCGTGCCGATCCGCGCAGGTCGTGCTTGCCGGTGGCGAGGAAGATTGCGTCGCCCGCCATTTCCCCGCCGTCCGCGAGACGCGCGACACCGTTCTCCAGCGTGCGGACCGTGACCCCTATCTCCACCGCCGCGCCCGCGCGCACCGCGGCGTCGCGCAGCAGGCCGTCCAGGCGTCGCCGCGAGACGCCCATGCCGCCGCCGGGCAGCGTCGCGGTGCGACGGTGCCGTCCGGCGAACAGCGCGACGGTATCGATCGGGTCTCCGCCGAGCGTGGCGGGATCCACCCCGAGCGTGGCCAGCCGCTCCAGCGTACGCCAGCTGACGAAGCCGCCGCAGATCGCGTCCGCCGCCGCATGGCGTTCGAGCACGACCGGCCGCACGCCGCCGCGCGCCAGCGTGATCGCCGCCGCACTGCCGGCCGGGCCGCCGCCGACGATCAGCGCAGGCGTTCGACGCATAGCCGGAACGGAAAGGCGCGGAAGACGCGCGCATCGGACACGCCGGCGGCGGCGAGCAGCGGTTGCCACTCCCCGGGCCGATAGCTGCGCGCGATCGACAGGCGCCCGTCGTGGCGGACGATCGGATGCCAGCGGGCGAGGCGGGCGAGCAGCGGGAAGCCGGCATGGGCGAAGGCATGACGATGCAGATCGTTGACGAACCAGCCCGCGCGCGCCTCTTCTTCCATGAAGCGCAGGAACGCGACGAGCTGGTCGCGGGTCATGTGATGCGCAACGAGACTGCTGATGACGACGTCCCAGCCCTGTCCCGAAAGAGCGGCGTAGTCGCCGGTGATATAGCGTATGGGTGCATCGGCGGGCGTATGCCGACGCGCTGCCGCCTCGCTGCGAGGATTGAGGTCGATGCCGACGAGATCGACCGCGATCCGCCGGCGGCGCGCCCAGGCGGCGATCGCGCGCAGCATGTCGCCGTCCCCGAAGCCGACGTCGAGCAGCCGCAGCCGGTCGCGCCCGGCGCTTGCGCGATCGAGGAAGGCGAGCGTCGGACGCCGCGCGAGGGTGACGCTGTTGACGCGCGCCAGATCGGCGACGACGGCGGCATAGACGTCGCCGGGCAGGTCGTCGGCGTCCATGCGCTCTTCTTCCTGGGCGCGATGGGCCAGGTTCATCCGACATGCTCCAGCGCCAGTCCCTCGGCGGCAAGGCCCGGACCGAAGGCGAGCGCGACGCCCTGTCGTTGCGGCGGCGGATCCGCGAGCATCGCCGCCAGCACGGCCATCAGCGTGACCGACGACATGTTGCCCTTTTCGGCGAGCACACGCCGCGACTGGGCCAGTGCGTCGGGCGGCAGCGCCAAGGCATGGCCGACGGCGTCGAGGATGGATCGCCCGCCGGCATGGACCGCCCAGAAAAGCTCTGCCGGCGGCACGCCGCCCGTGACACGCGCGACAAACGCTGGATCCGCGAGCGCGTGGCCGATCCGCCCCGGCACGGCACCGTCCAGATGCATGGCGAAGCCCTGGTCGGTGATCGTCCAGCGGATGAGGTCGGCGCTGTCGGGCAAGGCGGCGGCAAAGGGGGTGCCGAGCGCGATCCCACCGGCTTCGGACGTCACCAGCGCGGCGGCGGCACCGTCTCCGAACTGGAGCATCGCGAGCAGCGGTTCGATCGCATGCGTGTCCTGCAGGTGCAGGGTCGACAACTCCACGGTGACGACGAGCACGCGCGCCATCGGCTCCGACCGGACGATGTGACGTGCCGTGCGTAGGGCCGCGGCCGCGGCGTAGCAGCCCATGAAGCCGATCAGCGTCCGTTCCACGGACGGGGAAAGGCCGAGCGACCGTGCCAGGATCTGGTCGATCCCCGGTGCCACGAACCCGGTACAGCTGGCGACGACGAGATGGGTGATCCCGCCGCAGTCGATCCGCTGCGCCAGGGCTTCGACCGCGTCCCGCGCAAGGGCGGGCGCGCGATCCGCATAGACGGCCATCCGCGCCTCGGTCCCGGGCATGCGGCCCGCGTAGAAGCCCCCCGGCCCGACCGGATCGGCGAGCACGGACCAGCGATGGCCGATCCCCGCCCGCGACGCCATGCGCCGAAAGACGGGCCGCATGGCGGGATCGATCCGCGCCGATGCCCAGTCGATGAAGGCATGGTGGATGTCATGCGGGGGAGTAGCGGTACCGATGGCACGAACGAAGGCGGACAACTTGGGCCTTTCACTAAAAACTGCCCGCGCCGGGCGAGCCCGGGGGACAGCTTTGCATAACGCGCGGCGGCGGCGAACGCCGCATGGTGCCGCCATCCCCCGGTCTTCGCGTACTTATCCCGTCGAATGCCTCCGTTTTGAAGCAAAAGGAACCATAAACCGAATTGGCGATATATCGGAATGAACTTGTTTTTATTCGCTGGCGAATGATAGTTCGCCTATCCGCTGGCAGCCGGGGAGAGCTTCGTGGCGAATGAATCCATCGCAACGCTGGTAAAGGATCTGAGCACGCAATTGTCCGCGATCGCGGTTGAATTTGGCGGGCGTGCGGATCGTCTGGCGCGACAGACATCGCTGTCGGCGCACGCGACGAACCGCGATGCAAGCGACATCGCACGACAGTTGCTCGCACAGCGCAGCGCGCGCTTCGACTATCTGCCGGCCGAATTGTTTCACGAGCCGGCCTGGGACATGCTGCTGGCGCTGTTCGTCGCGCACGAGGAACGGCAGACGATGAACGTCAAGACGCTGGTCGGGAGCGCCAATGCGCCGGTGACGACGTCGCAGCGCTGGATCGATCATCTGCACAAGCTCAAGCTGATCGACCGCGTGATCGACCCGACCGACCGCCGCCGGATGGAGATCTCGCTCAGCGACACGGGCCACGCGGCGGTCCTCGCATATCTTCAGCGGCTCGGCGCGGACGGTCGCTGAGACCGCCGGGTCCGCATCCGACGCCTGCAATCGCATCCGATCCGGAGGATTGATAGGGCCGCTGCCGGAACCGGTTCCACCGAGGGGCGACATCGCACCCGTTCTGGTTCGGTAGCGGTTGATTAACCCCGGCGCCTCATCATCGGCGCCCTGATGAATGCGGGCGCTTTCGCGTGCCGGGGGGCTGTCGGTCACGTCGACCGGCCGGCGCATGCCGGCCTGGAGACGGCAGAAACCGACGATCATGGTCCGCCGGCGCGAACGCGCGATCCGCGGTCGGCGCAAGGGCACCATGATGCAGACTTCTCCAGCCTCTGTCACGCCGCAGGAGGCGCTGGACCGGCGTAGCGGACAGCGCCACGCGCTCGTCCTGCTTATCGGCAAGGTCCGTCATGCCGGTCGGGAGGCGGCCTGTCTCGTCCACGACATATCGGCGGGCGGCATGAAGGTGCGGTTCACCGAACCGCATCGCGTCGACGACCGGCTGGAGATCGAGGTGCGCGGCCTGCCGCCCGTCCGTGGCACCATACGCTGGGTGAATGGATGCAAGGGCGGCGTGGAATTCGACGCGCCGCAGGACCTGGCGCGCGTGTTCCGCCTCCGCGACGACGACGGACATGTCATGCGCACGCCGCGGTTCGCGATGGAGGCGAGCGGCACGCTCCGCCTGCTCGAGCGCCGCTGGGCGGTCGACATCCTCGATATCTCGCCCGGCGGCGCGAAGCTGGAAGGCGAGACGGGCGCGGAAATCGGCCAGGCCGGCAGCATCACTTTGCCCGACCTGCCGACGCCGGTCTTCGGCGTCGTCTGCTGGACGCAGGATAAAAAGCTGGGCTTCCGCTTTTCGAGCCCGCTGACGCTCGACATGCTCGCGCGCGTCCTGGGCTGCTGCTGATCTTTTGAAGCCCTTCTTCACCGCCGGCGAAGAAGGATGGTGCGGTCGAGAAGACTCGAACTTCCACGGCCTTTCGGCCACAACGACCTCAACGTTGCGCGTCTACCAGTTCCGCCACGACCGCACGTGATAAGAACACCGGATCGACCGGCGTCTGGCAGGCGCAGGCCCCTAGCAAAGGCGATCGGGTTGCGCAACGCCCCTTTTGCGGCTGCGGCGAAAACAGGCGAAAAGACCGGCGCGGCGGACGATCGGCCGGCAGGGCGCGATCAGCGCCCGTCCTCGCCCGCGAAGCTTAACTCCAGCCGCTTCGAATTGGACGGCACGTCGAGCTTCGCCGAATTGAAGTCGATCGCGCCGCCAGGGGCGAGCGTGCGCTGCTGCGGCGTGATCGTCCAGCTGTAGACGATCCGCCCCTGCGCATCGCGCAGTTCGGCGCGCACGTCGGGTACGCGCTGTCGCTCGGCCGACGGATTGGTGATCTGTCCGCTCACGGCGAAGAGTTCCGACCCGTTCTCCAGCTCGCGCCGCTCGATCGGATTGTCCTTGATCTTGAGCGGCGATTCGGTGGCGACCGGCAGGCCCGCGCGCGACAGCAGGCCCGGTGCGCCGACCCACACGATCGCCGCGACGCCGGCCAGCATCAGCAGACCCGCGAGGATCGCGATGACCGTCCAGCGCTTCGACGGGTCGCGGCGCGGGCGGAAGGGCGGGCGGTGCGCGAAGGCGTCATAGGCGGGCGCGGTGACGATCGGATCCGGCTCGACGAAGGGCGGCGGAGGCGAGGGGGCGGCAGGCGACGGCGACACCCGATCCGGCTGGTCCGCGTCCGCGGGCGACGCAAGCGGGGCTGCGGCGAGCGGTTGGGCATCGGGGATGGGCGCCGGCGGCGGGTCCTGGAACCAGCTATGGCGGCAGTTCGCGCAGCGCACCGTACGCCCGTCGACGCCAATCGCGCTGTCGGGGACCAGGTAACGCGTTCGGCATTCGGGACATTCGAGGATCATGCGAGCAGCGCTTTACGGGAACCGGCGGCCGCCAGTGGCCACGAACGGTACGAATCTAAGCACGCGTCCGCCTGCCGTGGCAAGCTTGAAGCCGCACGCAGGTCATGCGAAGGCTGATGAAACCGGCAGGACGGCCTGCGACGGCACCTTTTGGAAGAAGCGGTCCCAGCCACGCGCATGGCGAATATCGTCCAGTTCGAGAATGTGGGCCTCCGCTATGGCACCGGGCCGGAGACGCTGTCCGACATCAGCTTCACGCTGGGCAGTGGCGCCTTCTATTTCCTGACCGGCGCCAGCGGCGCGGGCAAGACGTCGCTGCTCAAGCTGCTCTACCTGGCGCAGCGGCCGAGCCGCGGCATCATCAGGCTGTTCGGCGAGGACGCGGTGACGATGCCGCGCGGGCGCCTGCCCGGGTTCCGTCGGCGGATCGGCGTCGTGTTCCAGGATTTCCGGCTGGTGCCGCACCTGTCGGCCTGGGACAATATCGCGCTGCCGCTGCGGGTCGCCGGCATGCCGGAGGAAGACCTGGAGCAGCCTGTGCGCGAGATGCTCGCCTGGGTCGGTCTGGGCGAACGCGCGGGCGCCAAGCCTGCGACGCTGTCGGGCGGCGAACAGCAGCGCGTCGCGATCGCCCGCGCGGTGATCGGGCGGCCGGAAATCCTGGTCGCGGACGAGCCGACGGGCAATGTTGATCCGGACATGGCGGACCGGCTGATCCACCTGTTCGATTCGCTCAATCGTCTCGGCACGACCGTCGTCGTCGCCACGCACGATTTCCAGCTGCTCGCTCGCGTACCGGGCGCGCAGATGATGCGGCTGGACAAGGGACGGCTGCTCGATCCGACGGGAGCGCTGCGGTACCCGCCCCCGCCGCGGGGCGAATCGTGATCGCGTTCGGCACGCGCGGCGGAGAGACCCGGCGCGGCGGCGCGGATCGCCGCGTGCTCGACGAGGCGGGAACGCTGCGCGCGATGACCTGGGTCATGGCCATCATGCTGTTCCTGACCCTGCTCGCCGCGGCAGCGGGGCTCGGCACGCGCCAAGCGGCCACCGCGCTGGAGCGGCAGCTCGCCGGCCGGATGACCGTGCAGGTGGTGGAAGGCAGCCCGGCGAAGCGCGACACGATCGCCGCGCAAATGGTGGCCGCCCTGAAGGCGTTGCCGCAGGTCCGGCGCGTGATGCCGGTCGACCGGGCCGAGCTGACCCGCCTGCTGGCGCCCTGGCTGGGTGCTGCCGGCGCCGATGCGGATCTGCCGATGCCGGCGATGATCGACGTCGACCTCATCGCCGATGCAGACCCGGCGGCCGTCGTCGCGGCGGTCCGGCGGATCGACGCGGCCAGCCGCGTCGACCGGCATGCCAGCTGGATGTCGCCGGTCAGCGGCCTGATGGCGACGGTGACCTGGCTGGCGTTCGGCCTGGTCGCGCTGATGCTGTCGGCGACCGCGGCCGTGGTGGTGCTGGCGGCGCGCGCCGGGCTGGAGACGCATCGCGCGACGATCGAGATCATGCACATGCTCGGCAGCACCGACGTGCAGGTCGCGCGCCTGTTCCAGCGACGGATCGCGCGCGATGCCGCACTTGGCGCCATCGGCGGCGGCGTGCTGGCGATGGGCGTGCTCGCCCTGGTCGCGGCGCGCGTCGCCGCGGTCGGTTCCGACCTGCTGGGCAGCGCCACATTGGCGCCGGCAGACTGGACGATATTGCTGCTGCTCCCCGTCGCATTCGTCCTGCTGGCGACCCTGGCAGCGCGGATCGCCGTGCTCGCAGCCTTGCGGAAGACGTTGTGATCGTCCGCGCGCTCGGCGTCGTCGCACTCGGCTGGTGCCTGGGCTTCGCGGCCTTCATGCTGCTGCTGCCGCGGCCGCTGGAGGGCTATACGACCGACGCGATCGTCGTACCCACGGGTGGCGCAGGCCGGATCGATCGCGGCATCGCGCTGCTCAAGGCGCATCAGGCACACCGGATGCTCGTCACGGGTGTCGCGCCGGGCGTACGCCCCGTCGACCTGGCGCGGGAATACGACACGTCGCCCGCGCTGTTCGCCTGTTGCATCGACCTGGGCGCCGACGCGGTCGACACGCGGACCAACGCGGAAGAGACGAAGGCGTGGGTCGCCGCGCACGGCTATCGGACGATCCGTCTCGTGTCGTCCGACTGGCACGTGCCGCGCGCGAAGATGGAACTGGCCGCGGTGCTGGGGCCGAAGACGACGATCCTCGGCGACGGTGTGCCGAGCAGCCCCAGGATGGGAACGTTGATCAACGAATATAACAAGCTGCTCCTTCGGCGTGTGGCGCTATGGCTGGGTGTCGGCCTGTGAGCGGCTGGTTGCGCACCACGGCGTTCCGGATCGCCTTCTATGGCCTATCGGTGCCGATCGTGCTCGCCTCGCCGATAGCGGCGCTGTTCGGGCGCCGCGCCATGATCGCCCATGCGCATGGCTGGGCGCGGCTCCATCGCGGACTGACACGCCACCTGCTCGGCATCCACGTACGCGTCGAGGGCGTGGTGCCGGCCCGCGCGGTGCTCTACGCGGCGAAGCACGAGGCCATGTTCGAGACGCTGGAGCTCCAGCTGATCCTCGGCGGCCCCGCAATGGTGCTGAAGCGCGAGCTGGCGCGCATCCCGCTATGGGGTTGGGCGGCGCAGCGGTACGGCGCGATCGTCGCAGACCGGGCGGCGTCCGCCTCGGCGCTGCGCAGCATGATGCGCGACGCGCGCGCGCTGACCGCCGAGGGACGATCGATCCTGATCTATCCGGAAGGGACGCGCGTCGCGCCGGGCGCGCGGCCGCCGCTGCAATCGGGTTTCGCGGGCCTGTACCGCACGCTGGGCCTGCCCGTCGTACCCATCGCGCTGGATGCGGGACGCGTGTGGCCGCGGCATGGCGCGAAGCGATCGGGCATTGTGACGATCCTGATCGGCGCGCCCATCCCGCCCGGCCTGCCGCGCGCCGAGATCGAGGCGCAGGTCCATGCCGCGATCAACGTGCTGAACGACTGAGCGCGACGGCCCGCGTCGATCAGGTCGGCGCCAAGCTCAGTGCGCACGCCCGAAATCGGGGGCCGGGTCGTCCTGCCCCTGGTCGATGATCGCGCGGCGGATGGCGCGGGTGCGCGTGAACAGATCGAACAGGGCGTCGCCGTCGCCCCAGCGGATCGCGCGCTGCAGCATCGTGACGTCCTCCGTCAGCCGCTGGAGGATTTCGAGCACCGCCTCCCGGTTGTTCAGGAAGACGTCGCGCCACATCGTCGGGTCCGACGCGGCGATGCGGGTGAAATCGCGGAAACCGCCGGCGGAATAGGCGATCACCTCGCTTTGCGTCACCTGTTCAAGATCGGACGCGGTGCCGACGATCGCATAGGCGATGAGATGCGGCACGTGACTGGTGACGGCGAGGACGCGGTCGTGATGGTCGGCGGACATCTCCTCCACCCTCGCGCCCAGCGCCTCCCAGAAGGCGCGCACGCGGGCGGTGGCGATCGACGGCGTCGTCCCGTCGGGGGTCAGGATGCACCAGCGGCCGCGGAACAGGCTGGCGAACCCCGATTCGGGGCCACTGTGCTCGGTACCGGCGACGGGATGGCCGGGCACGACCGCGGCGTGCGGCAGCGCGGCGCGGATCGCCGCCGCGACGCTGGCCTTGGCACCGCCGACGTCGGTGACGATCGCCTCGGCGGGAAGATCGTCGGCGATCGCCGCCGCGGCGGCGCCGATCGCCCCGACCGGCACGCAAAGCACGACGAGCTCCGCATCGATCACCGCGGTGCCGGCGGTGTTGGCCACATCATCGCACAGGTCGATGCGGATCGCCGTTTCCCGCACCGACGGATCCGCGTCATAGCCCGTCACGCGCACGGTCGGGCTGTAGGCGCGCAGGGCCCGCGCGATCGACGAGCCGATCAGCCCCAGACCGATGACGGTGACCCGCGCGAACGGCACCATGGTTATGCCTTGCCAGCCTCGGTGCGCAGCACCTCGACCACCGCGCGCATGTCCTCCTCCGAACCGATCGTGATGCGCAGGGCGTCCGGAAGGCCCTGGCCGGGCAGCCAGCGCGTCGCATAGCCCGAAGCCATCAACGCCTGATAGGCCGTCTCGGCGCGCAGCGGCCCCGCGAAGGTCACCAGGACGAAATTCGCCTTGGACGGTACGGCGCGCAGGCCGGGAATGCTCTCGACCGCGTGCGCGAACCAGCCACGCCATTCACGATTGTGCTCGCGGCTGCGCGTCACGAAATCCGTGTCGGCGAGCGCCGCGATGGCGGCGCGCTGCGCGCCGATACCGAAGGAGAAGGGCGCGCGGATGCGATGCATCGCGTCGATAATGGCAGGGGCGGCATAGCCCCAGCCGATCCGCTCCGCGGCAAGGCCGAAGATCTTCGAGAAGGTCCGCGTGACGAGGACGTTCGGCTCGGTACGCGCCAGGTCGAGGCCGCCGTCGTCGTCCTCCGGCTCCAGATATTCGGTATAGGCCTGGTCGAGCACCAGCAGGATGTCCTTGCGCAGGCCCGCGTGCAGCCGCGCGATGTCCACCCTTGGCGTATAGGTGCCGGTCGGATTGTTGGGGTTGGCCACGAACACGACGCGCGTGCGGTCGGTCACCGCGGCCAGGATCGCGTCGACGTCGGTCGCATAGTCCGCGTCGGGCGCGATCACCGGCGTCGCGCCGACGCGACGGGTGGCGATCTCGTAGACCGCGAAGCCGTACCGGACGTGGATGATCTCGTCGCCGACCCCGGCGAAGGCGCCAGCCGCGAGGTGCAGCACCTCGTCCGAACCGGTACCATAGACGATCCGGTCCGCTTCGATGCCGTAATGCGCCGCGATCTTGGCGCGCAGTTCGACGGCGGCGGCGTCCGGGTAGCGTTCCAGCTCGGTCGCGGCGCTGCGATAGGCGTCGCGCGCGGACTCGGGCGTGCCGAGCGGATTTTCATTGGAGGACAGCTTGATGACGCGGCGCCCGTCGTCCGCGGTGGCGCGGCCGGGGACATAGGGGGCGATGCCGAGGATCCAGGGCTTGGGAGCAGGTGCGGTCATGGCCGCGTGCTCTAGGCGGGATTGCGGGGCAAGCCAATCCTCGCGGGGCGCTCGCAGCCGCGGCGCGACGCGTCTTGTATTGCCCCGCGCGCCGCCGTAGCGAACCGCGCATGTCTGACGATCAGCGCTTCGGGCTGTCCCGCCGTGCGACGCTGCCCGGGCCGCTGCGGCTCGACGGGGGCGCACTGCTGTCGCCCGTCGACATCGGCTACGAGACCTACGGCACGCTCGCGCCCGACGGCGGGAATGCGGTGCTCGTCTGCCACGCGCTGACCGGCGACCAGCATGTCGCCTCCGTCCACCCGCGCACCGGCAAGCCGGGCTGGTGGACGCGGATGATCGGCCCCGGCCGGCCGATCGATCCGTCGCGGGATTTCGTCATCTGCACCAACGTCATCGGCAGCTGCATGGGCTCGTCCGGCCCGGCGACGGACAATCCCGCGACCGGGCGGCCATGGGCGATGGGCTTCCCGGTCATCACGATCCGCGACATGGTGCGGGCGCAGGCGCTGCTGCTCGATCACCTCGGGGTCGTCACGCTAAAGGCGGTCGTCGGCGGCTCGATGGGCGGGATGCAGGCGCTCAGCTGGGCCGCGACCTTCCCCGATCGCGTGCGCGCCGCGGTGGTGATCGCCTCGACCGCCCGGCACTCGGCGCAGAACATTGCCTTCCACGAAGTGGGCCGGCAGGCGATCATGGCCGACCCCAAATGGAACGGCGGCGACTATTATAGCGGCGAACCGCCCGCGGCGGGCCTCGCCGTGGCACGGATGGCGGCGCATATCACCTACCTGTCCGAGGCGGGACTGACGGAGAAGTTCGGACGGCGGTTGCAGGCGCGCGACGCGAAGAGCTTCGGATTCGACGCGGATTTCCAGGTGGAAAGCTATCTGCGGCATCAGGGGCTCGCCTTCGTCGACCGCTTCGATGCGAACAGCTACCTCTACATCACGCGCGCGCTCGACTATTTCGACCTGGCGGAGGAGCACGGCGGACTGCTCGCCAACGCCTTTCGCCGCACGGCGACGCGGTTCTGCGTGATCAGCTTCGATACGGACTGGCTGTATCCGACGCTGGAATCGCGCAACATCGTGCAGGCGCTCAATGCCGCTGGCGCGGCGGTGAGCTTCGTCGAACTGTCCAGTCCCTATGGCCATGACGCCTTCCTGCTCGACGCGCCGGAGATGAACCGCGTCGTCGACGGCTTCTTGAGGGGCGGCCGCGCATGAGCCTGCGTCCCGATCTCGCGGTGATCGCCGGCCATGTCGCGCGCGGCACGCGGGTCCTGGACGTCGGGTGCGGCGACGGTGCGCTGATGGCGGCGCTGCGGGACGAACGCGGGTGCGACGCGCGGGGGCTGGAGATCGACGCCGGCAACGTCGCCGCAGCCGTGGCGCGCGGACTCTCGGTAATCCAGGGCGACGCCGACGTGGATCTCGCAGGCTATCCCGACGACAGCTTTGACTATGCGATCCTCAGCCAGACGCTGCAGACCGCCCGCGCGCCCGACGTGGTTCTCGACCATCTGTTGCGGATCGGGCGCCGTGCCTTCGTCAGCTTCCCCAATTTCGCGCAATGGCGGGTGCGGCTGTCGCTGCTGTGGGGAGGGCGGATGCCGGTGACGCGGCAGCTGCCGCAGCAATGGTACGATACCCCGAATATCCACCATCTGACGATCGACGATTTTCGCGCCTTTTTGCAGGATCGGGGCATAAGGGTGGAGGGCGCATGGTTCCTCTCGGGGGATCGGCAGCGCAGCTCGGCCGCCGCCAACCTGCTCGCCCAGCACGCCGTGTTCCTGCTGCAACGCGCGCCGGGGAATTGACCGACATTTCCGACCGGCCCGGAACAAAGCGCGCGTAGCGTGGTTTGGCCATGCCAAAGCCGGAAAGAGTGATGACCAAGACCGCCCTGATCGTCGAAGATGAGATTTTCGTCGCGCTCGATCTGGAGCGGATTCTGCTCGACGCCGGCTATCGTGTCGCGGCGATCGCGGCAGACAGCGAGAGCGCGATCGAGGCTGCGCCCGAATGCGGTTTCGCGTTCGTCGACGTCAACCTGCGCGACGGAGCCACTGGGCCGGAGATCGCACGCCGCATCGCGCAGGACTATGGCGTGAAGGTGGTGTTCGTCACCGCCAATCCCGCGCAGATCGACGGCGCGGCCGAATGCGCGCTAGGCTATATCCGCAAGCCGTTCAGCGAGGCGGCGATCCTTGCCGCGGCGGCGCTCGCGACGGACGATCACGAAGCGCACGACGCAGCCAACGACGACGTCGTGATGCTGAGATCTAGTGTGTGATCCAGCACCGCTGGATCGGCGCGGTGCCGATTCCACGCACGTTGATCAGACTCTAGCCACGGCTGAAGGACGGCAGCGGCACCGTCACAGTTGCTGACAGCCCGTCTTCGTTCCAGCGCCGCGCGACCGTCCCGCCAAGCTGGCGGACCGCCGACAGTTCGATCAGCTGGCTGCCGAAACCGTCCGACCGCTCCGGCGCCGCGACGGGCGGGCCGCCATGCTCGACCCATTCCAGCGTCACCTCGTCATCGGAACGCGCGATGGTGACGATCACCTCGCCGTCGTCCGCCGAGAGCGCGCCATATTTGCTCGCGTTGGTGGCGAGCTCGTGGAACAGCAGCGCAAGCGGCGTCGTGGATCGGTCGTCGATGACGATGTCGTCGCCCGCAATCCGGATCGGCAGGCGGTCGCCACGCCGGTAGGGCTCGAACAGCTCCCCCAGAAGGCCGTGCAGGCTGTCCTGCTGCACCGCGGCCCGCGCGCTCGTCGCGCTGTGCGGGCGGACGAAGTCATGGGCACGGCCGAGCGCGGTGATCCGTTCGCGAAGGTCCGCCGCGGTCGCGGCGAATTCCGGCTTGCCGCGGGCGGCGAAGGAGATGAGGCCGGAGACGACCGCGAAGATGTTCTTGATGCGGTGCGACAGCTCCTGGCTTACGATCTCCCGCTCTTCCAGCGCGAGTTTCTGCTCGTGGATGTCGGTGCAGGTACCGAACCAGCGCGTGATGCGCCCCTCCGCATCGCGGATCGGCAGCGCGCGCCCCAGCACCCAGCGGTAGGTGCCGTCGTGGTGGCGCAGGCGATATTCGATCTGATACGGCGCACCCGTCTCCAGGCTGTGCCGCCAGATCGTCCAGGCGCGGTCCTGGTCGTCGGGATGGAACATGTCGTTCCAGCCCTCGCCATCGGTCGACCCGGGCGGCGTGCCGGTGAATTCATACCAGCGCGCGTTGTAATAATCGTGATAGCCGTCGGGCAGCGTCGACCATACCATCTGCGGCATCGTGTCGGCGAGCGTGCGGAAGCGATCCTCGCTGTCGGTCAGCGCGCGTGCGGCGACGTCCGCTTCGTCACGCCGCTGCGTCGCATCGCGATGATCCGAGAGGCGCGCCATCACATTGGCGGCGAGCACCTCCAGCCCCTGCATCTGCAAGGGGGTGAGTCCGTCGCGGGGCTTGTCGTCGAGGACGCACAGCGCGCCCAGCGGTACGTCATTGTCTCCGCGCAGCGGCACGCCCGCGTAGAACCGGACGAAGGGCGCATCCGTGACGAGCGGGTTGGCGACGAACCGCAGATCGTCGTGCGTATCGGGTACGATCAGCGCGCGCTCGGTCCGGATCGTATGGTCGCAGAAGGAGATGGCGCGCGACGTCCCTTCCAGCGCCAGTCCCGTTCTGGCGAGGAAGAGCTGTTCCTGATCCTCGACCAGGGTGACCAATGCGATCGGCGCGTCGCACAGCGCCGCCGCGAAATCCGTGATCTGCTTGAGGGCGACGGATTCACGCAGCGCGCGCGGCTGGTAGCTGGCGAGCATCGCCAGGCGCGCGCGTTCGTCGATCCGCCAGCCGGGCGCCGTGGGCGCGGGAACCTCGTCCACGATCAGAACGGCACGTCATCGTCGAGATCGTCGGCGAACCCACCCGGCTGTCCGGCGCCGAAGCCGCCGCCGCCGCCACGGTTGCCGCCGGACTGGCCGCCGCCATAGCCGCCGCCGCGGCTTCCGCCGCCACCGCCACCACCGCCGCCATAGCCGCCCGACGAGCCGCCGCCGAAATCATCGCCGCCGCCCCATTCGTCGCCGCCGCTACGGCCGCCACCGCCCTGGCCGCCACCGGGTCCGTCGAGCATCGTCAGCACGGAGTTGAATCCCTGCAGCACGATCTCGGTGGAATATTTGTCGTTGCCCTGCTGATCCTGCCATTTGCGGGTCTGCAGCTGGCCCTCGATATAGACCTTGGAGCCCTTGCGCAGGAACCGCTCGGCGACGTTGGCGAGGCCCTCGTTGAAGATCGCGACCGAATGCCATTCGGTCTTTTCCTTGCGCTCGCCGGTGTTGCGGTCCTTCCACGATTCGGACGTCGCGATCCGCAGGTTCACAACCTTGCCGCCGTTCTGGAACGAACGCGACTCGGGGTCGCGCCCCAGGTTGCCGACGAGAATGACCTTGTTGACGCTGCCTGCCATGAGATCCTCTTAGAGGCCGGCAAACGTTGCCAGCCAGAATGTGATCCCCGCCATGACATAGGCCGCCGCAAAAAGGTAGCCGACCATGAACAGCGGCCATTTCCAGCCGTTGGTTTCACGGCGTGTCACCGCGATCGTCGAAATGCACTGCGGCGCGAAAACGAACCACATCAGAAAAGCAAGCGCGGTCGGCAGGCTCCAGCGGCCGCGGATCTGGTCGGTGATCCGGTCGGTGCCCTTCCCGTCGCTGTCGTCGATCGCATAGACGGTGCCGATCGCGGAGACCGCCACCTCGCGCGCCGCCATCGCCGGCAGCAGTGCAAGCGCGATGTCGCGGTTGAAGCCGATCGGCTTCACGACCTGCTCGATGCCGTGGCCGATCCGGCCGGCGATCGAATAGTCGACCGGGCTGATGCCGCTGCCGACCGGCGGCTTCGGGAACGAGAGCAGCAGCCACAGCACCATCGTCGTCGCGGCGATGGTCGTGCCCGCGCGCTTGAGGAACACGAGCGCGCGCTGCCACAGACCGAGCGCGATGTCGCCGAGGCGCGGCACCTGATATTTGGGCATCTCCATCATGAAGCCCGACGACGCGCCCTTGGTCACCGTCCGGCGCAGCACGAGCGCGGCGACATAGGCGCCGGCGATGCCGATGAGCAGCAGCCCGAACATGACGAGGCCCTGCAGCCGGACGAAGGGCAGCACCTGCGTGTCGGGGATCATCGCGCCGATGATCAGCGTGTAGACCGGCCAGCGCGCGCTGCACGTCATCAGCGGCGCGATCAGGATCGTGGTCAGCCGGTCCTTCTCGTCCTCGATGGTCCGCGTCGCCATGATTCCCGGCACCGCACAGGCGAAGCTGGAGAGGAGCGGGATGAAGGCGCGACCCGACAGGCCCACGGTCGCCATCAGCCGGTCCATCTGAAAGGCCGCCCGCACCATGTAGCCCGACGATTCGAGCACGAGGATGAACAGGAACAGGATCAGGATCTGCGGCAGGAACACGACGACCGCGCCGACGCCCGCGATCAGGCCGTCCGCGAGCAGCGAGCGCAGGAAGCCGTCGGGCAGGTGCGCGGCGACCAGCCCCTGCAGCCCGGCGAAGCCGGCGTCGATCGCATCGGCCGGGATCTTGGCCCAGGTGAAGACCGCCTGGAACATGACGAAGAGGATCGTCGCCAGCAGCAGCGGACCGCCGATGGGGTGCAAGGCGACCGCGTCGAGCAGATGCATCCAGCGCCGGCCGCTCGTCTCCGCCACCGTCGCCGCGGTGGCGATGCGCCGGGCGCGGCGCTGCAGCGTGACGATGTCGTCCTGCACGCTGCCGTCGGAGGGTCGAAGCGGCACGACGCCTGTCACCGGCACGACGGCGCGGGCGAGCGCCTCGCGCAAATCCTCAAGCCCGCGTCGGCGCACCGCCACGGTGGGGATGACCGGCACGCCCAGTTCGCGCTCGAGCACCGCCGCATCGAGCGTCAGGCCGTCGCGTTCCGCGAGGTCGATCATGTTGAGCGCGACGACCACCGGCAGGCCGAGCGCGATCAGCTGGAGTGTGAAGCGCAGATGATTGTCGAGATTGGCGGCGTCGACGACGACGATCAGCGCATCGGGGAGCCGCTCCAGCCCGCTCTTGCCGGTGACCACGTCGCGCGTGACCCGTTCGTCTGGGCTCGACGGGTCGAGGCTGTAGGCGCCGGGCAGGTCGATCAATTCGACCGGGCGGCCGTCCGCGAGGGCGAGTCGGCCCGAATGGCGCTCCACCGTCACGCCGGGATAATTGCCGACCTTCTGCCGCGCGCCGGTCAGGGCGTTGAAAAGCGCGCTCTTGCCGGCATTGGGGTTGCCGACCAGCGCGACCAGCGGCGGATGTTCCATCGCGGGGTGAGGCTTATTCGGCAGGTAGCGGGATCGTCACCTGGATCGCGGCGGCGACCGCACGGCGCAGCGCCACCGTCATCCGGCCGATGCGGCAGGCGATCGGCCCGCCGCCCAGGCGCGCCCGGTGCAGCACCTCCACCGGCACGCCCTCGTCAAAGCCGAGTTCGCGCAGGCGGCGCGCTTCCGGCGGCGAAAGACGGGTCCAGTCGATCGCATCGACCGTGGCGGCGTGATGGCGCGGCAGCGTCTCGAGGTTCAGCTTTGACAACACCAGGCCTGTATAAGCACAATGAGATTGATTATCAATTACCGTCCGTCGCATCGTACCCGTCCGTGCGGGACGGGGCGCCCGGGATCATACGACCGGATACCGCAGCCGTCCGATGAAGCGGGACAGGCTGGGGCGATGGTCGGCGCGACGGATCATGCCCGCCTTCGCTTTTTCGAACCGCATGATCCCCTCGATCCGCCGGCCGAGGAACGCGCGCGTATCGGCGAAGCCGTCGCTCTCGTCGTCGAGAAACACCGTCACCGTCGCGGCATAGACGCCGAGCAGGATCGTCCGCTTGGTATAGTGATTGTAGTCGGTGGCCGTGTCGCCCGCCTGGCGCCATATAGCGTCGACGCTGCGCCAGCCGAGTCGGGCTGCGCGCGCGACGTTCTGCGGCATCGCGAGGATCGCGAGCGCGCGGCGCAGCGCCTCGCGGTCCTGCGCCATGGTGGTCAGGCGCGCGGTGACGAGTTCGCTGATCCGGGCGCGGATCGGCATCGCCTTCAGCGATTCCGGCGGCAGGGCGCGCGTCATTTCCGCGTCGACATGCGCAAACCAGGCGTCGATCATGCCGACCGCGCCGTCCCGGAACGCGAGTCGCGCGATGTCGCGGTCGATGCCCGCCGCGTCCGCCGCCATGTCGCGCGCGGCATCGCCCCAGCCATCGAACGCCGCATTGGCGGCGATGCCCGGCGCGAGCGCCAAGCGGATTTCGTCGAGCGTCAGATCCTCGGTCATGCCAGTTCCTCCTGCGCCTCCGGCGCGCGCGGCGCAACCTCGCCCCGGCGGACGAGCACCAGTGCCGTCGCCACCAACGCGACGCCGATCCAGTCGGCTCCGTGCAGCCGCTCGCCATAGGCGATCCAGCCGACGGTGCCGGCGACGATCGGCTGGATCAACAGTGCGATGCCGACGACGAGCGGCGACAATTGGCCGATCGCGAAGATCATCAGTCCCTGGCCGATCACCTGACTGACCAGGGCGAGGCCGATCAGCGGGGTCCAGGCGTGCGGCATGATCGCCTCGCCGAGCACGGCGGCATAGATGAAGAGCGGCAGCACGCTGGCCGTGGAGGCGAGGGCGAGCGCGGGGAGCGACGCCATGGTTTCGCGGATGCGCGCCATCAGCGCGATATAGATCGTGTAGAGCAGGCCTGCGAGGATGCAGAGCAGGTCGCCGGCCAGATTGCGCGGATCGAGCTGGTACGAGCGGCCGAGCAGCAGGGCGGCGCCGGCGGCGGCGAGCGCGAGCGCGAAGGCCTGCCCGCGCGTCGGCCAGGCGCGCGCGACGAGGAAGCCGTACAGCGGATAGACGAGGATCGCGCAATTGCCGAACAGGGTCGCATTGGCGAGCGTCGTGCGGACGATGCCGAGGTGCCAGCTGCCGAGGTCGCCGGCGAATCCGATCCCGGCGATGACGAGCAAGGCGACCAGGCCGCGCGGCAGCCGCATCGGCCGCGCGCCGCCCGCGAGCGCGAGCATCGCGAGGAACGGCACCGCCAGCGTGATCCGCCAGAAGGCCGCCGCGACGGGGCCGACGTCGGCGAGCCGGACGAACCACGGACCGAAGGCGAGCATCACGTTCGCCATGACGAGCGCGGCGAAGGCGAGCGGATGCGCGACCGGGCTCGCCGCTGGCACGACCGTCCCGCCGTCGGTACGAGACGACAATGCGGACCCGCTTCCCCTGATCTGCGTTACCCTGCCAACAGTTTTTCTTTGCCACCGATCCTGATGCATGCCCCGCTGTAGCGTCCTATCTGCCGTGCGTCAGGCAACAAAAGGGAATGTCCGATGCCAACGCTCTTCGATCCGATCCAACTGGGCGATATCGCCGCTGCCAATCGCGTCGTCATGGCGCCGCTGACCCGCGGCCGTGCGACCGACGATCACGTGCCGACCGAAGTCATGATCGACTATTACCGTCAGCGCGCGGGCGCGGGGCTGATCATCACCGAGGGAACGGGCGTCAGCCGGCTTGGCCTCGGCTGGCCCAATGCGCCGGGCCTCTGGACCGACGCGCAGGTCGAGGCGTGGAAGCCGGTGACCGAGGCGGTGCACCAGGCGGGCGGCAAGATCGTCGCGCAGATCTGGCACATGGGCCGGTTGGCGCGCCCGGACGTGACCGGCCAGCAGCCGCTGTCGTCGTCCGCGACGCGCGCGCCCTATCACAAGCCCGAGAATCCCTATGCCGAGGCGAAGGCGGCGACGCTCGACGACATCCGCCGCGCGCAGGACGAATATGCCGATGCCGCCCGTGCCGCGATTCGCGCCGGTTTCGACGGCGTGCAGCTGCATGGCGCGAATGGCTATCTGATCGACCAGTTCCTGCGCGACGGGACCAACCAGCGCGACGACGATTACGGCGGCAGCCCCGAAAACCGCATCCGCTTCATGCAGGAGGCCGTGGCGCGCGTCATCGACGCGATCGGCGCCGGCCGCACCGGCATCCGTCTGTCGCCCAACGGCGAGACGCAGGGCGCGGACGACAGCGATCCCGCCAGCGTCTTCATCCCCGCGGCGAAGGCGCTCGACGCGCTCGGCATCGCCTTCCTCGAACTGCGCGAGCAGGGTCCCGACGGCACGTTCGGCAAGACCGACGTGCCCAAGCTGAGCCCGCAGATCCGCAAGGTGTTCGGCGGCCCGCTCATCCTCAACCAGGATTACGAGAAGGACAGCGCGCAGGCGGATCTCGACTCGGACGTCGCGGACGCGATCGCCTTCGGTCGCAAGTTCATCGCCAACCCGGATCTGGTCGAGCGCCTGCGCCGGGACGCGCCGTTGAACCAGGACGATCCGAAGACCTGGTATACAAAGGGGCCGGAGGGGTACACCGACTATCCGGCGCTCGAGACCGAAGCGGCGTGACGCAGTCTCCCCTTCCGCGCGCGGAAGGGGGGATCAGCTTGCCTGGCGGACGCGATCGTCCAGCCAGGCGGTGACGGGGCGGCGGATCGCCGCACGCGCCTTGTCCTGGGCCAGCACCGGCAGGATCAGCAGGATCGCCGGCCAGAAGACGGCCGTGACGATCAGGGCGGTCGCCGCAAGCACGGTGGCCGCCGCCGCGATCGCCGCGATCCGCGCGCTTGCCGGGTCGAGCCGCACCATCCTCGGGCCGTGGTCGTCATAGAGCCGGTGCGTGGTCAGTTTGCTCGACCCGTCGAAGCTGATCTTGCGGAGCCCGGTCAGGGACGTCTTCGTAACAGGGGCCGAACCGCGCGAGGCGGGCGGTTTGGCTCGCCTGCGCTCATCCACGCCCGCGCGCAGGTCGATGACCTCCAGCCGCCGGCCGCGCTCCACGACCTTCCAGCGGGAGGGCGGCGGCGTCATCATGCGCGGCGCCGCGCCCGCCAGTCTGCCGCATCCTGCCCCCAGGCGTCGACGCGATACGCCTCGAGCGGAGGCGGCAGCGTCACCGGGCCGCCGTTGGTCGACCCCAGCCGCTTGGCCAGCGCGATCGAGCTGTGGTTGTCGGGATCGATCGTGTGGATGATCCGCGTCCACCCGAGCACGTCGACGGCATAATCCATCGCCGCGCAGGCGGCCTCATGCGCATAGCCGCGGCCGGCGAAGCGGCCGAGGATGCCCCAGCCGATCTCGGTGCCCGGCCAGCCTTCGGGCTGGTGCGGACCGACGCGGCCGACCCAGGCGCCGCTGTCGCGCTCGATGACCGAGAACATCGAGAAGCCGCGCACCATCCAGGCACCGGCCATGGTACACAGGTGGCGCCACGCCACCTCGCGCGGCTGGACGCCGCCCAGAAAGCGCATGGTCTCCGGTTCGCCGTAGAAGGCGACATAGCCCTCAAGATCCTCGCCGTTCAGCGGCCGCAGCATCAGCCGCGGCGTGAAGAGGACAGGGCCGAGCATCGTCAGCCGAGCCGGTGCTTCAGTGCGAGCATCGCCAGCGCCGCCTCCGCCGCGCCGCCGCCCTTGTCGAGCTGCGCCGGATCGGCGCGGCGGATCGCCTGCTCCTCGTTCTCGGTGGTCAGGATGCCGTTGCCGATCGGCAGCCCGTCCATCGTCAGGGCCATGATGCCGCGCGCGCTCTCATTCGAGACGATTTCGAAATGATAGGTTTCGCCGCGGATGACGACGCCGAGCGCGACATAGGCGTCATATTGCCCGGTCTCCGCCGCCATCGCGAGCGCGCCGGGTACCTCGAGCGCGCCGGGAACGGTGACGGTGGCGTGGCTGTGTCCCGCCGCCTCGATCGCCGCGCGGGCGCCGGCAAGCAGCATGTCGTTCAGATGGTCGTAGAAGCGCGCTTCCACGATGAGCACATGGGCCATGAGGATTCCTTCGGTCAGTCGATCGGCCGTTCGCCGACGATCGACAGGCCATAGCCGTCGAGCCCGACGAGCGTGTGATGCGTGTTGGTCAGCAGCACCATCTCCTCGACCCCGAGCTCGGTCAGGATCATCGCGCCGACCCCGTAATCACGCAGTTCGTCCATCTCGGCCGGCGCAAGCGTTCCCGCCTTCGCCTGCAGCGCGACGGTGAACTGGTCGGGCCGGGGGCGGTTGATGACGACGACGACGCCGGCACCTTCCTCGCCGATGATCTCCATCGATCGGCGCAGCAGCTCGGCGCGACCGCCGCGCTCGCCGAAGATGTCGGCGAAGGGCGACAGGGCGTGCATGCGCACCAGCGTCGGCCTGGCAGGATCGACCTTGCCCTTCACCAGCGCGATCTGCTCGGAGCCGGTCGCCTTGTTCCAGAAGGTCATCGCGGTCCACTCGCCGCCCCAGTCGCTGACGAACCGGGCCTCGGCGCGCTTCTCCACCAGATGATCGTGGCGGCGACGATAGGCGATCAGGTCGCGGATCGTGCCGATCTTCAGGTTGTGGCGCTGCGCGAACGCGACCAGGTCGTCGAGCCGCGCCATGGTCCCGTCCTCGTTCATGATCTCGCAGATCACGCCCGACGGATTGAGGCCGGCGAGGCGCGAGACGTCGACCGCCGCCTCCGTATGACCAGTGCGGACGAGGACGCCGCCGTCGCGCGCGACGAGCGGAAAGACGTGTCCGGGCGTCACGATCTCGTCGCGGCCCTTGGACGCGTCGATCGCGACGGCGATCGTGCGTGCGCGATCCGCGGCGGAGATCCCCGTCGTCACGCCGTCACGCGCCTCGATCGAGGTGGTGAAGGCGGTCTCGTAGCGCGTGCCGTTGTTGCGGCTCATCAGCGACAGGCCGAGTTCCTCGACGCGCCGCTTGGTCAGCGCAAGGCAGACGAGGCCGCGGCCGTGCGTCGCCATGAAATTGATCTTCTCCGGCGTCGCCATCTGCGCCGGGATGACGAGATCGCCCTCGTTCTCGCGGTCCTCGTCGTCGA
This sequence comes from Sphingomonas beigongshangi, assembly GCF_016820445.1. Taxonomy (GTDB): domain Bacteria; phylum Pseudomonadota; class Alphaproteobacteria; order Sphingomonadales; family Sphingomonadaceae; genus Sphingomonas; species Sphingomonas beigongshangi. Next base: position 133,104 of record NZ_JADHDT010000002.1, on the reverse strand, counting down.
CCAGGATGAACATCCGGCCATTTCGGGCCTCGTCGATGATCTCCTCCGGCGAGGAGAGGAAGGCGTGGCGCAGCGACGCCACCTTAGCGGGACTGGCCACGGTAATGCTCCATGCGTTGCAGATAGCGGGCGAGAACGTCGATCTCGATGTTGACGCGCTGGCCCGCCGCCAGCGTGCCGAGCGTCGTCACCGCCTGGGTGTGCGGGATCACGTTGACCGCGAAATGCGTCGAGTCGCCCTTGTCCTCCACCGCATTGACGGTGAGGGAGACGCCGTCGACGGTGATCGATCCCTTGGTGGCGATGAACGGCGCAAGGTCGGCGGGCACCGCGAAGCCGATGCGATGCGAATCGCCGTCCGGGCAGATGCCCATCACGGTCGCGACACCGTCGACATGGCCGGTGACGATATGGCCGCCGAGTTCGTCGCCCAGCTTCATCGCGCGTTCGAGGTTGAGGCGCCGACCCTCCTGCCACTGATCGGCCGTGCGCGCGATCGTTTCTCCGGAGACGTCGACCGCGAACCAGCCTTTGCCGTCGGGGCCGGGGCCCTTGTCGACGACGGTCAGGCAGACGCCGGAACAGGCGATGGACGCGCCGAGGTCGATCCCCGCCGTGTCATAGGACGTGGAGATGCGGAAACGGGCGTCGCCGCGGTGCTCTACCGCCTCGATCGTTCCGATGTCGCTGACTATGCCGGTGAACATGGGATGCGCTCGTAGACCTCGAGCCGATCGCTGCCAAGCGCGCGTGCATCCTGGCATCGCCAGCGGCCGTGTGCCCCTGCCAGGTCGGCAAGACCGATGTCGCCGATCGCCGGCAGCCCGGCGCCGATGACGATCGGCGCGCGATACAGGAGCAGACGGTCGACGAGGTCCGCCGCGAGAAAGGCGGCCGCGGTGGCCGCACCGCCTTCGACCAGAAGATGATCGCCCGGAAGGTCGGCTATCGCGGCCGGATCGGCGATGACGATGGGGCCGGGTTCGTCCTCCGCTGCGTCGAAGGCGAGATGCGGCGAAGCCGTCACCGATCGGGCGCGCGACGTGAGGACCACCCGCCGGGGGCTGTGTCGCTCCAGCCCGGGCAACCGCACGTCGAGGACCGGCCGATCGACCTGCCAGGTGCCGCGACCGACGAGGATCGTCTCATGCCGGCTGCGTTCGAGATGCGCGTGCGCGCGCGCCGCCGACCCCGTGATCCAGCGGCTGGTGCCGTCCGGCAGCGCGATCCGCCCGTCGAGCGATGTGGCGAGCTTGAGCGTCACATACGGACGGCCGAGCCTGCGGCGCGTCAGGAACCCCGCCATGCTGCGTGCCGCCTCGTCTGCGCCGATCCCATGTTCGACCGCAATGCCGGCCTCGGACAACAGGGCGAAACCGGCGCCGTCCGTGCGCGGATCCGGGTCTCGCAGCGCGGCGACGACTCGCGCCACCTCCGCCGCGACGAGCAGCGCCGCGCAGGCGGGGCCGCGGTGGCTGGCATGCGCGCAAGGTTCCAGCGTGACGAAGGCCGTGGCGCCACGGGCGTGGTCGCCGGCCTGGGCAAGTGCCATCGCCTCGGCATGGGGACGGCCGCCCGGCTGCGTCCAGCCACGCCCGACGACCCGGCCGCCACGCACCAGGACACAGCCGACATTGGGATTGGGCGCCGTCGACCCGCGAGTCCGCTCGGCCAGCGCGAGCGCGGCCGCCATCCAACGCGAATCGCCTTGGGCGGTCGTGGTTTCGCCAGCCCTTACAGCCCCCATTTGTTCATGGCGTCATCCGCCTTCTTGAACTGCGCGCGCATCTTGTCGACGCGGGCATTGTATTCGTCGATGCGCTTGTCCTGCGCGACCTTGTCGATCGCCTGCTGGGCGCGGATCTGCGCGTCGGTGCGATCGGCAGTCCACTGCTGGACATAGATGATCTGCGGCGGCTTGGGCGGGATGTCGTAATCGTTGCGCGCGAAGGCGTAGACGAAGAATCCGGTGATCGCGACCGCTGCGGCGAGGAAGCCGAGCTCGTGACGCTCGCGGCCGGCCAGGAAAAGGCGCAGGTCCTTGTAGGCACGAACCGGCGAAAAGCGGCTGAAGAACTGCATGACACCAAGATAGGAGGACCGGCGCGCCGCGACCAGCCCTCCCGCGTCGGGTCAGGATTCCTCGAGGACGAAGCGCAACGTCATCGTCCGCCACGCCTCTTCGGGCACGCCGCCGCGCGTCGCCGGCCGGAACCGCCAGCGCGACAGCGCCTGCGTCCGGGCCGCGTTCCAGAATGCGTCGCTCGTCGCGTCGACGCGTTCGATCAGCTTGACGCGGCCATCAACGCCGATCAGCACGCGCACCGTCACGCGGCCCTCGCGCCCGGCGCGTCGTTCCGCAGCGGGATAGGGCGGCTGGAGCGCATCGGCGTAGCGCGGATCGACACTCGGCGCGATCAGCGGCGGCAGCGGCGTCGCGGTCGGGCCGGGATCGGGCTTCGCGACGGTGTCAGTGCCGATCCGGTCGGTGAACGGCTGCGGCACGACCGGCGGTTCGACGACGGTCATAACGGGGTCGGTAATCGTCTGCACGATTTGCTTGGGCGCGACGATCGTCTCGTCCGGTACGCGCGCCCGGACATCGTGCGGCTTGGGATTCGATTCGGGTGGCGGCGGTGGTGGGTCGGTCGGTACGGTGAAGATATCGATCGGCTCGCCCTTCGGCGGCGCGGGCATGACGTGCGGGGCGGCGAATATCAGCGCGGCGACGAGGCCGGCATTGATCGCGACGGCGGCGGTGAGTCCCGAGGGACTGAAGCGGGTCGGCTTGGCGTAGCGGTCGGCGTACATGGAACCCTCTCCTCAATAGACAATGATAAGCGTCATCCAATCTCCTGCAGGAAATGAAATGTTACATCATCACGCTTTGGGGTCAAGCGGCGTCGAACCGGCCATCGGCGGCTTCCCGGCGGACTGTCAGCGGGCGATGCGGGCGGCGGCCGAGTCGAGCGCGCGGGTATGACCCGCACGTTCGGCGGCGCTGAGGAATCCTTGCGTGCGGACTTCGTCGGCGATCGCCTGGCGAACGCGACGCAGATCCCGGTGCAGCATGGCCGCGCGATGCGGCGGCAGGTGGCGCGCGTCGATCGTGCGCGACAGGCTGGCGATTCGCTGGCCGAAGCGATCCTGCTGCGCGCGATCGACATGCCAGGCGTTGCGGGTCCTGTTCGCCTCTAGCCCGGTTCCGCGGACCGAGTGGACCAACAGCGCTTGTGTGGCCAGGCGGCCGCGCAGGCGCGGTGCGGGCAGCGCGCCGAACCGCGCGGGATCGAACCGGACGAAACACCCTGTCGTATGCGCCAGCGCCTGCAGTCGCTCGTCCATCCGCTGCGCCGGCCAATCGACCGTGAATGGACCGGACGTGCACGCCGCGGCGGCCGGCGCGGCGACGAGCAGGCCGGCGGACGACAGCACAAGGGCAAGCAGGTAGCGCATGGGCGGACTCCGCATCGCGAATGGATATCAGGTCGAACGTGTCGGCGGCGTGAGCGCTCCATTAGGCTCCCGTCATGAAGCGGCGCGGCGCAGGCGCTCCACGCTGCGCCCCGCGCCGATCAACGGCAGCAGCGCGGCCATGTCCGGACCCTGGTCGCGACCGGTAAGCGCCTGCCGCAGCGGAAGGAACAGCGCCTTGCCCTTTCGGCCCGTCGTTTCCTTGAGGCTGTTGGTCAAAGCGTGCCAGGGGTCGCCCGCCCAGTCGATCGTCTCCGCCGCCTTCGCGGCCGCGGCCAGATAGTCCCGCGTCTCCGCGTCGAATGCCGGTGCGTCGACGGGACCCTCGATGACCTGCCACCAGTCGTCCGCATCGGCGATGCGCGTCAGATTGGGGCGCACGGCGTCCCATTCCGCCGACCCCATTCCGGCGGGCAGACGCGATCGCACCGATTCATAAGGCAACTGATGGACGATGCGTGCGCTGATCTGCGCGAGTTCCGCTTCGTCGAAACGGGCGGGCGCGCGGCCGTACCGCGCGAAATCCAGCGTCGCGATCAGCGGCGCGGGATCGACGATCGGCTCGACCGGATCACTGGTGCCCAGCCGCGCCAGCAGGGCGATGACCGCCTGCGGCTCGATGCCTTCGTCGCGGAAATGATCGACCCCGAGCGAGCCGAGCCGCTTGGACAATTTGCCTTCCGCGCCCGTCAGCAGCGCGGCATGCCCGAAGCGCGGCGGCGCGACTCCCATCGCGGCGAACATCTGCAGCTGCAATGCCGTGTTCGAGACATGATCCTCCCCGCGCACGACATGGGTGATGCCGAGGTCGGCGTCGTCGATCGCCGACGGCAGCATGTAGAGCCAGGACCCGTCCGCGCGGCGGATGACCGGATCGCTCATCGTCGCAGGCTCGAACCGCTGGGTCCCGCGGATCAGGTCGTCCCAGACGATCGGCGCGTCGTGATCCAGCCGGAACCGCCAGTGCGGCCGGACGCCGTCGGCTTCCAGCCTCGCCCGGTCTGCATCGCTCAGGCGGAGCGCCGCGCGGTCGTAGACCGGCGGCAGGCCGCGGCCCAGCAGCACCTTGCGCTTGAGGTCGAGTTCCTGCGCGCTTTCATAGGCCGGATAGATGCGCCCGGCGCTCACGAGCGCATCGAAGCGCGTCTGGTACAGGGCGAACCGCTCCGACTGCCGCACCTCCAGGTCCGGCATCAGCCCGAGCCAGGCCAGGTCGGCGCGGATCGCCTCGACATACCGCTCCTCCGAACGCTCCGCGTCGGTATCGTCGATCCGCAGCACGAAGCGGCCGCGGTCGCGCCTCGCGAGCATCCAGTTCTGGAGCGCGGCGCGGATGTTGCCGACGTGAAGCAGGCCGGTGGGCGAGGGCGCGAAGCGGGTGACCGTCATGCCCGTCCGCCTAGTCAGCCCGGGCGACGCGAACAAGCATGCTTCCGCTTCGCGGCAGGGACGCCTAAGGGACCTCGCCATCCGAACGGGTGGAGCGACGCATGAAACTGATGACCGGCAATTCGAACCTTCCGCTGGCGAAGGCGATCGCGGGCTATCTGGAGCTGCCGCTGACCGAGGCGCTGGTGCGCCGCTTCGCCGACGAGGAAATCTTCGTCGAGATCCAGGAGAACGTGCGCGGCGAGGACGTGTTCGTCATCCAGTCGACCGGTTTTCCCGCCAACGACAATCTGATGGAGCTGCTGATCATCATCGACGCGCTGAAGCGCGCGTCGGCGAAGCGGATCACCGCGGTCATCCCGTACATGGGCTATGCGCGCCAGGACCGGAAACCCGGCCCCCGCACGCCGATCTCGGCGAAGCTGGTCGCCAATCTGATCACCGTCGCCGGCGCGGATCGCGTGCTGTCGGTCGACCTGCACGCCGGCCAGATCCAGGGATTCTTCGATATCCCGACGGACAACCTCTATGCCGCGCCGGTGATGAGCGCCGATATCCATGCGCGGTTCGCGGGGCGGAACCTGATGGTCGTCTCGCCCGACGTCGGCGGCGTGGTGCGGGCGCGCCAGCTCGCCAAGCGGCTCGACAATGCGCCGCTCGCCATCGTCGACAAGCGGCGCGAGCGCGCCGGCGAGTCGGAGGTGATGAACATCATCGGCGACGTCGAGGGACGTTTCTGCATCCTGATCGACGATATCGTCGATTCGGCGGGTACCCTGTGCAACGCCGCCGCGGCGCTGCGCGAGGCGGGGGCGGAGGATGTCGTCGCCTATGTGACGCACGGCGTGCTGTCCGGTGGCGCCGTCGCGCGGGTGGAAGGATCGGCGCTGCGCGAGCTGGTCATCACCGATTCGATCGGCAACCACGATTCGATCGGCAAGGTGGACAGGATCCGTCATCTTCCCATCGCGCCGCTGCTGGGCGAGGCGATCAAGCGGATCGCGGACGAGACGAGCGTGTCGTCGCTGTTCGACTGAGGGCGTCGATTCCCGGCTTCCGCGCCGGGTCTCGGCTCAGCGCTGCGACAGGGCGATGATGTGCTCGAAAACCGCCGGGTGCAGTGGCTTGGCGAAGGCGCACCCATATTGGAACTTGTCGCGCCACGCGACCACGGCTTCCAGTCCTGCCAGCCCGGGAAGCGTCAGCCACACGACGGTGCCGGGCCATAGCGTGAAGCTGGTTTCCGCCCGGAAGCCGGACAGCGAGAGGTCGCTGACGTCGATCTCGAACCGCGTCTGGCCGCGATCGCGCAGGTGCGCGCGCATGCGGACGACCTTGCGCAGCGACTGGCGATGGTCGCCGCCATCCAGCGATTCGATCGGCCCGGTGAAGCTCGGCTGTTCCATGGCCGCCGGCATAGCCCGATGAAGGTTACTTTTCTGCCAACGGTCTTTCCGGCTGCGCGGCAGTGGGCGCCCGTACCCCCGCGCGGTGCCGGCGCTTCAGTTCCGCCTTGAGCGACTCGGGCTTCGGGGCGACGAGAAAGCCGAAGCTCACCGTGCCGTGCTTGGTCTCCACGACGTGATGCAGGCGGTGCGCCTGGATGATCCGCTTCATATAGGCGGATTTCGGCAGGTATCGGGTCGGCAGCCGCTTGTGCACGATGACGTCGTGGAAGCCGAAATAGATCGCGCCATAAGCGGCGATGCCCGCGCCGATCCAAGTGAAGCCCGGCCACCAGCCGAGCTGCACGCCGCCCAGGATCATGACGAACGACGGCACCGCGAAGATCGCGGCATACAGGTCGTTGAGCTCCCAGTTGCCGTGGCGCGGCCGGTGATGGCTCTCGTGCAGGAACCAGCCGGGGCCATGCATGATCCATCGGTGCGCGGCATAGGCAAAGGCCTCCATGCCGACCACGGTCGCGAGGAATAAGAGGATGCCGACGACCCAGGACATAGGTGTTCCAACTATTGCGATGCACTTGCAATAAGACGGGCGATGCCCGAAAATGCGGGGTGGATTCGAGTGGCCGCCTGTGCGAAGGGCGTGCGCAACTCTCCATATAGTAGCATGAGGCGAGGCAGGCCATGAACATTCACGAATATCAAGCCAAGGAACTGCTGGCGAAGTTCGGCGTGCCCGTTCCGGCCGGCTTCGCCGCGATGAGCGTCGAGGAGGCGGTCGAGGCCTCGAAGAAGCTGCCCGGGCCGCTGTACGTGGTGAAGGCGCAGATCCACGCCGGCGGCCGCGGCAAGGGCAAGTTCAAGGAGCTGCCCGCCGAAGCCAAGGGCGGTGTCCGCCTCGCCAAGACCGAGGACGAGGTCCGCCACGCGGCGACCGAGATGCTGGGCAACACGCTGGTCACCATCCAGACCGGCGAGGCCGGCAAGCAGGTCAACCGCCTGTACGTCACCGACGGCGTCGACATCGCCAAGGAATTCTACCTCGCGCTGCTGGTCGATCGCGCTACCGGCCGCGTCGCCTTCGTCGTGTCGACCGAGGGCGGCATGGACATCGAGGAGGTCGCGCATTCGACCCCCGAGAAGATCCACACCTTCGCCGTCGATCCCGCGACCGGTTTCCAGCCGCACCACGGCCGCGCCGTCGCGAAGGCGCTCGGCCTGACCGGCGACCTCGCCAAGCAGGCGCAGAGCCTGGCGTCGAAGGTCTATGACGCCTTCCTCGGCACCGACGCCGCCCAGATCGAGATCAATCCGCTCGCCGTCACCGATGACAACAAGCTGATGGTGCTCGACGCCAAGGTCGGCTTCGATTCGAACGCGATGTTCCGCCACAAGGACCTCGCCGCGCTGCGCGACGAGACCGAGGAGGATCCGGCCGAGATCGAGGCGTCGAAGTACGACCTCGCCTATATCAAGCTCGACGGCGACATCGGCTGCATGGTCAACGGCGCCGGCCTCGCCATGGCGACGATGGACATCATCAAGCTGAACGGCATGTTCCCGGCCAACTTCCTCGACGTCGGCGGCGGCGCCAACAAGGAGAAGGTCACCGCGGCGTTCAAGATCATCCTCAAGGATCCGAACGTGAAGGGCATCCTGGTCAACATCTTCGGTGGCATCATGCGCTGCGACATCATCGCCGACGGCATCGTCGCGGCGGCGAAGGAAGTGAACCTGCAGGTTCCGCTGGTCGTCCGCCTCGAAGGGACGAACGTCGAGAAGGGCAAGGAAATCCTCGCCAATTCGGGGCTCGCCATCGTGCCGGCCAACGATCTCGGCGACGCGGCGAAGAAGATCGTCGCGGAGGTCCAGAAGGCGGCGTGATGCTTCCCGTCTCCTGACCGATCAAATTGCACGGGCTCGGACACCATGTCCGGGCCCGATGCGTTTGGCGGGCAAGGATGCCGTAGCGGCAGCCACGCTTTTCCGTACTGAACTTGCGAAAACGGCGGAAAACCGCCATATACGCCGCCGATACGGAGCCTTCGAACGGCTCCGGCGGCCAAGACTGGAAGGACGCTGATGAAGGTGCTGGTCCCGGTCAAGCGCGTGCTTGACTATAACGTGAAGCCCCGGGTGAAGGCGGACGGGACGGGGGTCGACCTCGCCAACGTCAAGATGAGCATGAATCCGTTCGACGAGATCGCCGTCGAGGAAGCGATCCGTCTGAAGGAAGGCAAGAACGGGGGAGGCGTGACCGAGATCGTCGTCGTGTCGATCGGCGAGCAGAAGGCGCAGGAGACGATCCGTACCGCGCTGGCGATGGGCGCCGATCGCGGAATCCTCGTCACCAGCGACGAGAAGGTCGAGCCGCTCGGTGTCGCCAAGATCCTGGCGAAGATCGTCGAGGAGGAACAGCCCAGCCTCGTCATCCTCGGCAAGCAGGCGATCGACGACGACAACAACCAGACCGGCCAGATGCTCGCCGGCCTGCTCGGCTGGGGACAGGGGACGTTCGCGTCCAAGGTCGAGCTGGCCGCCGACAGCGTCACCGTCACGCGCGAGGTCGACGGCGGCCTCGAGACGGACCGGTTCACGCTGCCCGCGATCGTCACCACCGACCTGCGCCTCAACGAGCCGCGCTACGCCTCGCTGCCCAACATCATGAAGGCCAAGTCGAAGCCGCTCGCAACGAAGACGGCGGCCGATTACGGCGTCGACGTCACCCCGCGCATCAAGACGCTCAAGGTCGTCGAGCCGGCCAAGCGCAGCGCCGGCGTCAAGGTCGCCGACGTCGACGAACTGGTCATGAAGCTGCAAGCGATGGGGATTGCCAAGTGAAGACGCTCGTCTGGGTCGAACACGACGGCACGGCCGTCAAGGATGCTACGCTCGCCGCGGTAACCGCCGCGTCCAAACTGGGCGAGGTGCATCTGCTCGTCGCCGGCCAGGGCGTCGACGGCGTCGCGCAGGCGGCGGCGAAGATCGCCGGGGTGGGCAAGGTCCATGTCGCCGACGACGCGGCTTATGCGCACCAGATCGCGGAAAATGTCGCGCCGCTTGTCGCCCAGCTGATGGGCGATCACGACGCGTTCGTGGCCGCTGCGACGACCACCGCCAAGAACCTGTGCCCGCGCGTCGCCGCGCTGCTCGACGTCATGCAGATCAGCGACATCCTGTCGGTCGAGGGTGAGGATACGTTCACGCGTCCGATCTACGCCGGCAACGCGATCGCGACCGTGCAGACGTCGGACGCCAAGAAGGTGATCACCGTGCGCGGCACCGCCTTTGAAAAGGCGGCGGCGGAAGGTGGCAGCGCGACGATCGAGGCGGTCTCCTCGACCGGTGACAAGGGCATCGCGACCTTCGTCGATGCGGAGATCGCGCAGAATGCGCGTCCCGAATTGACCAGCGCCAAGATCATCGTGTCGGGCGGCCGCGCGCTGCAGAACGGCGAGAACTTCCACGCGCTGATCGAGCCGCTGGCCGACAAGCTCGGCGCGGGTGTCGGCGCCAGCCGCGCCGCGGTCGACGCGGGCTTCGTCCCCAACGATTATCAGGTCGGCCAGACCGGCAAGATCGTCGCGCCCGAGGTCTATATCGCGGTCGGCATTTCCGGCGCGATCCAGCATCTGGCCGGCATGAAGGATTCCAAGACGATCATCGCGATCAACAAGGACGAGGATGCGCCGATCTTCCAGGTCGCCGACATCGGCCTCGTCGGCGACCTGTTCAAGGTCGTCCCCGAGCTGACCGAAAAGCTCTGATCGGGGCCGGCGGCGGATGCGGCTGTGCCGCCGCCCGCCGATGCCGGGATGCGACGGACATCATGCGGCGCGGGGCCATCCCCGCGCCGTTTTTTGCGCGCGCTCCCGACGAGCCGAACCGATCGTCCATGTGTCGGAACAGCTTGGGCGCAGTGCATCGATCCGCCCGACGTGATCCTGCCCGGACAAGCCACGACCCCTGGCTTGCCTTTGTTAGCCGATAAGCTTATTAGTCTATCAGCTAATGAGTCGTCGTTGACATGGACAGCCTGTTCGAAGCCCTGGCGCATCCGACGCGCCGCCGCATCCTGGAGCTGCTGAAAGGCGGCGGGATGAGCGCGGGCGCGATCGCCGAGCGATTCGACGTGTCCAAGCCGACGATGTCGGGTCATTTCGCGAAGCTGCGCGCCGCCGGGCTGGTGCAGGCGGAGATTCGCGGCACGAGCACGATCTACACGCTCAACCTGTCGACGCTGGAGGAGGTGATGATGGCCTTCATGGCGCGGCTCGGCGTGGGCGATGACGCGACGGAGCCGAGGGAGGAGAGCGCATGACATTCCGGGATCTGAAGATCGCATCTGTGCTGGTCGTCGTCGGCATGGCGCTGGTCGCCGTGCTCGCACTCCAGCGACTGCCGTCAGGCGCACAGTTGGCGACGCATTGGGACATCGACGGCAACGTCAACGGCACCATGCCCGCTGCGGTGGCATTGTTCTTCGGTGTGGGCGTCACCGCCGCCGTCAGCCTCGTGCTGGCCGCCGTCCCCGCGCTGGAGCCGCTGCAGGACAGGATGGCGGCGAGCGCGCCGGTCTATCGCGCGGCGTGGATGGGCACGCTGGTGCTGATGGCCGTCGTCGAGGCGAAGATCGCGGCCCCGGCATTCGGTTGGGCGCTTCCGGCGATGCTGCCGCTGGCGGGCGCAGGACTGTTGCTGATCGTGATCGGCAACGTCCTGCCGAAGTCGCGGCCCAGCTTCTTCGTCGGCATCCGCACGCCATGGACGTTGACCGACACGGACAATTGGGTCGCGACGCACCGCCTAGGCGGCAGGACGATGATGCTGGGTGGGCTGTTGCTCGTCGCGGCAGGGCTGCTGCCGCTGTCCGCCGCAGTCCGGATGGCAGTGCTCGTCTCGGCGATCGGCGTGGCGATCGTGCCGCCGATCGTCTTTTCCTGGTGGTTCTGGCGGCGACACGGTGTGCGCGGCTGATCGACATTCTTGAGGGGGAGCCTGGATCATGTTGCTTTTCGCTGCGGCGCTTGCCGCTTCGGTCAATGGCGGGGATATCGCGGCGGCGGGACCGCTGGGGCCGCTGAAGGGTAGCTATGTCGACGCCGGCAAGGGGACACCCGTCGTTCTGATCCTGCCAGGCTCCGGCCCGACCGATCGCGACGGCAACAATCCGATGGGCGTCAAGGCCGCACCCTACCGCCTTCTGGCGGAAGGTTTGGCGGCACGCGGCGTGTCGAGCGTCAGGATCGACAAGCGCGGCCTGTTCGCCAGTGCCGGTGCCGTGACGGACGGGAATGCGGTGACACTGGACGATTATGTCCATGATACCGCCGCCTGGATCGCTGCGATCCGCGCCCGGACCGGTGCGGGTTGCGTCTGGCTGCTCGGCCATAGCGAGGGCGGTCTGATCGCGCTCGCGGCAGCGGCCGGCGGGACGAAGGACGTGTGCGGATTGGTGCTGGTCGCCGCGCCGGGGCGGCCGCTCGCGGCGATCATGCGCGAGCAATTGCATGCCAATCCCGCCAACGCGCCGCTGCTGCCGGCGGCCGACGGCGCGCTCGACGCGCTGGCGGCCGGCCGGCGCGTCGATCCGGCAACCTTGCCCGCGCCGCTGCAGGGACTGTTCCGCGCCGACATCCAAGGCTTCCTGATCAGCCTGTTCCATGCCGATCCGGCAAAGCTCGCGGCGAAGGTGCGGCAGCCGATGCTGATCGTACAGGGCGCGCGCGACCTGCAGGTGACGGAGGCGGACGCACAGGCGCTGAAGGCCGCATCGCCCCGCGCGAAGCTGGCGCTGCTGCCCGGCGTCAACCATGTGCTGAAACAGGTCGACGGCGACGCGCGTGCGGCGAACCTGGCGACCTACGCCGATCCCGAACTGCCGCTCGCTGCGGGCGTGGTACCGACCATCGCGGACTTCATCGTCGCACCGAATCGGCCATAATTCCGCCACCGAAACGACATCGGGTTCCTCCCTTTTGCGCGGATAACCCAAGGGAGAGTGCGTGGTGAAACGGTGGATGGCGGTGGCGGCCCTGACGACGATCGGCGCCGCGCCGGCGGAACGGGTGGTGCGGATCGACGATCCCTTCGTGGCGGTAAGCGTCAACGGTGCAGCTTTTCGGGTGCGAATCGATCCGGCCGCACCGAACATGCCGCTTATCGCGAAGACAGCGGATCGCGGCGCGAAATCCCGGAGAATGGGAATATCCTACGTCTTCGGGGTCGGATCGACGACCATCGTGGCCGACACCGAGGTGGCGCGCGTCGATTATGGCGCTGGCCCCGTCAAGCAGAGGATCGGTCGCACGCGACAGCCCTTCGCCGCGGTCGCGCCGCAGGGCAGCATCGGACCCGGCGGCCTGCCCGAACCCGTCGTCCGCTTTGTCCTGCACGCCCCGCTCGTCGGCGAGCGCACGGTGACGATGGCGATGGTACGACCTGGCTTTCCCGAAACGCTGTTCGGCAGCGGCTGGGCGGCGTCGGAGGCACAGATCATGTTCGATGGCGCACCGCTGCGCGTGCGCATCGATCCGCTGCATCCTCGTACGCTCGCGACCGCCGGCGCGGCGGTGCGTATCGCGCGGCACAACGACGGAACGCTATCCGGCGAGGCGGTATCGACCGAGATCCGGTTCGGCATCGAACGGCCGGTGCGGACGATGACGCTCGCCCGCCCACTGGCGATTGGACCGCTGGCGATCGATCGGCTCGGCGTGCGCATCGCCGACAACGGCAAGGCCGATGCGATCCGCGAGGCGGATTCCGGGCCGGTCAAGACGGACCCGGACGAGATCGTTGTCACGGCATCGGGGAAGAAGCGTGACCTTCGTCGCGATGTCGTGTCGCTTGGGGCGGATGTGCTCGCGCGATGTTCGTCGATCGTCTTCGATCGGGCGGCGGCGGTGATCCGACTGACCTGCGCCTAGGATCGGCCGTATGACCCGCCCTCGACACCTGGACGCCACCGCCGGGTCTCGCCGAGTGCGCGGGGGAGTTCCGTCGGCGGCCGTTTTCCCGCCGCAACCGTACGCGACGCAAGCGCGTTCCTGTCGCATGACCGATGTCGTCGACAACAAGGCCGCCCACCGCTTCGAACTCACGGTCGACGGCGGGACCGCGATCGCCGCCTATGCGCTGGAGGACGACCACATCGTCTTCACGCATACCGAGGTGCCGCCCGCACTCGAGGGGCGGGGAATAGCCAGTCGTCTGGTAGAGGGTGCGCTGGAACAGGTTCGCGGGCGGGGTCTCAAGGTCGTGCCGGCCTGCGCCTTTGTCGCGGCCTATATCCGACGTCATCCGGACGCGGCGGAGCTGGCGTAAGCCGCACGCTAAGCCCGCCTAGCGGGCACGCTGTGACGAGGGGCGGTAAATACCGACCACGGTGCGGACGATCGGGCGCGTCGATCCTGCGCTAAGCCATCCATATCCCCGGTCATTCCACTCTCCGGTCACTCGGCGGCCATGTCCTGCGCCCGGCGTTCCTGCGCCTGCCGTGCCCACATCTCCGCATAGAGCCCATTCCGGCGCAGCAGTTCGGCATGTGTGCCCATTTCCGCGACGCGGCCGCCGTCGAGCACGACGATGCGATCCGCATGAACGATCGTCGACAGGCGATGCGCGATCACGATCGTCGTACGCCCCTGCTCGATCGCCTCCAGCGTGCCGAGGATCTCGTCTTCCGTGCGGCTGTCGAGCGCGCTCGTCGCTTCGTCGAGGATCAGGATCGGCGGGTTCTTGAGCAGGGTCCGGGCGATCGCGACGCGCTGCTTCTCGCCGCCCGATAGCTTGAGTCCGCGCTCCCCGACGCGGGTGGCATAGCCGTCGGGCTGGCGGTCGATGAAGCCGGCGATGGCGGCGCCGCGCGCGGCGGCGGCGACGTCCGTCTCGCTGGCGCCCTCGCGGCCATAGGCGATGTTGTAGCCGATCGTCTCGTTGAACAGCACCGTGTCCTGCGGCACGATGCCGATCGCCGCGCGTAGGGAGGCCTGGGTCACGCCGCGGATATCCTGGCCGTCGATCGTGATGCTGCCCTCGCCGACGTCGTAGAAGCGGTAGAGCAGCCGCGCGAGCGTCGACTTGCCCGCGCCCGACGGCCCCACCACCGCGACGGTCGCACCCGCGGGCACGTCGAGGTCGAGGCCGTTCAGGATGGTCCGTTCGGGATCATAGCCGAAGCGCACGCCCGCGAACCGCACATGTCCCTTGGTCACCACCAGCGGTGCGGCATCCGGTGCGTCGACGACGTCGGCGGGGGTGTCGATCAGCTCGAACATCGCCGCCATGTCGATCACCCCCTGGCGGATCGTGCGGTAGACCATGCCGAGCAGGTCGAGCGGCCGGAACAGCTGGCTGAGCAGGGTGGATACGAGCACGACGTCGCCCGACGATGCCTGCCCCTGCCACCAGCGCCATGCGACGAACGCCATGCCGGCGCCCATCATCAGGTTGGTGATCAAGGCCTGGCCGATGTTGAGCCAGGCGAGGCTGTTCTCCGACTTGGTGGCGGCCTGCGCATAGGCGCTGATCGCGGCGTCGTAGCGGCGCGCCTCGCGCTCCTCAGCGCCGAAATATTTCACCGTCTCGAAGTTGAGCAGCGAATCGACCGCATGCGCGACCGCGCCGGTGTCGAGATCGTTCATCCGCGCGCGCAGGGCGTTGCGCCAGTCGGTGACCAGCCGCGTGAAGACGATGTAGCCCGCGACCATCACCACCGTCGCGACGACGAGTTGCCAGCCGAAGCTCTTGCCGAAGATGCCCAGGACGAGCGCAAGCTCGAGGATCGTCGGCGCGATGTTGAACAGGATGAAATAGAGCATCGTATCGATGCTCTTGGTGCCGCGCTCGACGACCTTGGTGACCGCGCCGGTGCGCCGCTCCAGATGGAAGCGCAGCGACAGGCCGTGCAGATGGCGGAAGACGGCGGCCGCCAGCCGGCGCGTCGCGTCCTGGCCGACGCGCTCGAACACCGCGTTGCGCAGATTGTCGAACAGCGTCGTGCCGAACCGCGCCGCGGCATAGCCGCAGACGAGAAGCACGATCAGCGTGATCGCGCCGCGATCGCCCGCCGACAGGCGATCGACCGCATATTTCAACGAATAGGAGACGCCGAAGACCTGGACGAACTTGCTGACCACGACGAGCATCATCGCCCCGACGATGCGCGCCTTCAGCCCCGGCTGGCCGGCGGGCCAGAGGTAGGGGAGGAAGCGGCGGAGCGTGGGGAGCAGCGGCTGGTCGGCGCGCGTCTGGACGGTGGGATCGGGCGGCATCGCCCCGACATGTAGGGGCCCGAGCGCGCCCACGGAAGCGCACCGGGAACATAACAAGCCTCTCGCTGGTTTTTCCCAACGAGTGGAGGCGGTTATGCAGGCTGTATTCTACGTCATGGCAATCATGGGCTGCGGCGACGGCAACGTCCAGTGCAGCGAGGCACGGGTCGTCCCGGTGCAATATCATTCCATGGCGGAATGCCGCGCGGCATTGCCGGTCCAGCTGTCCCGCAACACGGACATCGATTTTCCGGAGATCAGCGCGCTCTGCCGCTCGGCCAGCGCACAGATGGCCAAGGCCGACACCAGGCCGGCGCGTTCCTGACCAACCCTCTTCGCGATCTGCCTCCAAAGCAAAAGCGCGACGTCAGCGGGGCCGCAGCCACAATCCCGACGGTCGCGGGGTGTCCGGGATGTCCTTGCGTCGTGCTGCCTCGCCCTTGGCTCTCACCATGAAAGCGAGCTTGTCCGCCGTCGAGGTCGTCACCCGCGCATCCCACGCGGCCGCGCCGCGTGACGCGACCGTTCGGCCGATCGCGCCATAGATGTGTGCGGCCGCGAGGACAGCCCATGCCGACCGGCGCGACAGCGCGCGGGTGCCGACGCGCGCGCTCGCCTCGAAGGCGGCGGCCGCGTCGGTCATCCGCCGCGCCATCGCCACCAGCGCGGGGCGGTGCTCGGGCGCCATGTAACGATCCGCCGGCACGCCCAATTCGTCCAGCCAATCCTGCGGCAGGTAGCATCGCCCTGCCTCGGCGTCCTCGGCGAGGTCGCGCGCGATATTGGCGAGCTGGAAGGCGAGGCCGAGATCGCAGGCGCGGTCTAGCACCGCGTCTTCATCCGGCGACACGCCCATGATCACCGCCATCATGCAGCCGACGACGCCGGCGACGTGATAACAATAGCGGTACAGGTCGTCCTCGGAACGCGGTCGCCAGCCGTCCCCGTCGAGGCGGAAGCCCGCGATCAGGTCGTGCGCGAAGCGTGGCGGCAGCCGCGTCTCCGCCGCGACGATGCGAAGCGCGTCGAAGGCGGGAATGCCGATCGTTTCGCCCGCCAGCGCCGCATCCGTCAGCGTCGCCATCGCGGCGATCCGGCGCGGTGCGTCGTCGATCGCGGTCATGCCATGGCCGTGGTCCTGACCGTCGGCGATGTCGTCGCAGGCGCGGCACCAGGCGTAGAGCAGCCAGGCCCGCTCGCGCGTCGGGCGATCGAACAACAGGCTGGCGGCGGCGAAACTCTTCGACCCGCGCGCGATCGACTCGCGCGCCGTCGCGACGATGGCGTCGCGGCTGGGGCCGCCGGCGCGGCTCAAAGGTCGCTGTGGCTCATGCGCACGATCGGCTGGGTCGGGACATGCGCGGCCATGCCGTCAAGCAGGGCTTCGAGCGTGTCGCCGACGATCAGCAGGTCGCGGTGCTGCGGGCGCAGGAAGCCGACCTCCGCCATCTTTCCCCAGAAGGCGATGAGGTGATCGTAATAGCCCGTGGTGTTGAGCAGCCCGACGGGCTTGGCATGGTAGCCGAGTTGCGCCCAGCTCAGCGCCTCCCACAGTTCGTCCATCGTCCCGGTGCCGCCGGGGATGGTGACGAAGCCGTCGGACAGGTCGGTGAACGCCTGCTTGCGCTGGTGCATGCCGGTGACGACATGCAGTTCGGTCAGGCCGCGATGCGCGACCTCGGCGTCGACCAGCGCCTGGGGGATGATGCCGATCACCTCGCCGCCCGCGGCCAGCGCCCCGTCGGCGACCGCGCCCATCAGACCGAGGCGTCCACCGCCATAGACGACGCCGATGCCGCGGTCGGCCAGGGTTGCGCCGACGGCGCGAGCAGTGTCGATGTAGAGCGGGTCGGCGGGGGTGGCGGAGCCGCAGTAGATGGCGAGACGCTTCATGGCTGCGGCGCTAGGCCATGGGGCCGCAGGGGGCAAGCGGCCGGTGGCCCTATCGCTGGCACGGATATCCCACTCCCGTCACGGGCCGCATGCCGGGGATTGCTCGGTTGCCCGTATCGCCAGGGCACGCCTCGCGGAAAGGAAGCGTCACGGGCTCCGGCTAGGGCTTGGGTTGCCACAATTCGATCTTCGTCCCGTCCGGATCGACGATCCAGGCGAACTTGCCGCTGGGATCGTCGTCGTCGCGCTTCAGGATGGGAACATTCTTCGCCTTCAGCCGGTCGAGGAAAGCGGCAAGATCGTCGACGGCGAAATTCAGCATGAACTCCCGCTTCGACGGCTCCATATAGGCGGATCCGTCCTTGAGGACGTTGAACGTCAGCACCGGGGGATGACCGGGTGCGTCATAGCGCAACATCGCGCCGCCCCAGGCCTCGACCCTGATGCCCAGGACATCGCGGTACCAGGCCATCAATGCCTTGGGGTCCTTGCTTCGGATGAAGATCCCGCCGACGCCGGTGATCCTGCCCTGCGGTTCCGCGGAGACCATCACGGGCGCCAGAGCGGCGACGAGGAAGAGAGCAAGCGATAGCTCGGGACGAATGTGCACGGCATCGGCTCCCCCGCATTGGTGCCCGGGTGCTATGGCGGGGCCGAGAAGCTGGCAAGCCGGCCGCTGCCCCCTCCCGCATTCAATCGTGCGTCTGCACGTCCCAGGTCGCGTGGTCGATGCCGTGGTGCGCGGCGAGATGCGCGACGATCGCGTCGAGATCGGCGTCGATCGCGGCGGTGCTGACGAGCGTGGCGACGATGTCGACATGCTCCGCCGTCCGCTCGACGAGGTCGGTGTCGGCGACAGGGTAGCGCATCAATTCCAGATGATCGACCAGCA
Organism: Sphingomonas beigongshangi; assembly: GCF_016820445.1. Lineage (GTDB taxonomy): Bacteria > Pseudomonadota > Alphaproteobacteria > Sphingomonadales > Sphingomonadaceae > Sphingomonas > Sphingomonas beigongshangi. The sequence continues at coordinate 114,775 of NZ_JADHDT010000002.1, read as the reverse complement.
GGTCGCGCACGGCGGGCGCGCGGTCCGGATCGGTGCTGACCGTTACCGAATAGGTCGCCTCCAGGACGCCGCCGACCAGCGGGATGCGGTTGATCGCGTTGACGACGGGACGCAGAAGCGTGTTGCCCGCGACGACGAAGACGGTCAGCGTCGCCGCCTCCGCGAGCATGTCCGTCCCCGCCGCCGCGCCGACCGCAGCGGAGCACCAGAGCGTGGCGGCGGTGTTGAGGCCGCGCACGTTCATTCCCTCCTTCATGATCACGCCTGCGCCCAGGAAGCCGATGCCGGAGACGACGTAGGCGATGACGCGGATCGCCTCCGCATTGCCGGCGAGCCGCTGGGCGAGATCGACGAAGGCGGCGGCGCCGAGCGCGACGAGCGCGTTGGTGCGCAGCCCCGCATTGCGCTGGCGATATTGCCGTTCCGCCCCGATCAGCGCGCCGAGCACCAACGCCGCGGCATAGCTGACCAGCGTGTCGAGATAGGCGTGGAGGTCGAACGTCTGGGTAAAGTGCATCTGGGCCGCCCGGCAGAACCGTGGCGGCCCCATAGCGGGGCAGCGCTAGCCGGTCACCCCTCCAGCATCAGGGCGGCGGTCGCCTTGGCACTGCCGACGACACCCGGGATGCCCGCACCGGGGTGCGTGCCCGCGCCGACGAAATAGAGGTTCGGAATGGCATCGTCGCGATTGTGGACGCGGAAATAGGCACTCTGGGTCAGGATCGGCTCGAGGCTGAAGGCGGATCCCATGTGCGCGTTGAGATCCTGCGCGAAATCCTTCGGCGCATAGCTGAACTTGGTGACGATCCGCTCGTGGATGTCGGGGATCAGGCGCCGGCCGACCTCGTCCAGGATGCGCTTCTCCAGGATTGGCCCGATCTCGTCCCAGTCGACCGGGAACTTGCCCATGTGCGGTACGGGTGCGAGCGCGTAGAAGGTCGAATGCCCCTCCGGCGCGAGCGCGGGGTCGGTGACGGTCGGATGGTGCAGATAGAGCGAGAAATCCTCCGCCAGCACGCCGTGGTCGTATATGTCCTCGAGCAGCCCCTTATAGCGCGGTCCGAACAGGATCATGTGGTGCGGGATGCCCGGCCAGGTGCCCTTGATGCCGAAATGGACGACGAACAGCGACGGCGAATAGCGCTTGCGCTCCAGCCGGCCGCGCGTGCGCTGGGCGCTGCGCGAGCCGGACAGGAGATCGCGATAGGCATGCATGATGTCGCCGTTGCATGCCACCGCATCGGCGTCGCTGCGCCAGCCGCTGGCGCAGGCGACGCCGGTCGCGCGGTCGCCCAAAGTCTCGATCTGTACGACCGGATCGCCCAGGCGGAGCGTGCCGCCGATCCGCTCGAAATGCGCGACCATGCCGGCGACCAGCCGGTTGGTGCCTCCGCGCGCGAACCAGACGCCGCCGTCGCGCTCGAGCTTGTGGATGAGCGCGTAGATCGCGCTGGTCGTCATCGGATTGCCGCCGACGAGCAGCGTATGGAAGCTTAGCGCCTGGCGCAGTCGTTCGTCCGCGACGAACTTCGACACGATGGAATAGACCGAGCGCCACGCCTGGTATTTCGCCAGCGCCGGCGCCGCCTTCACCATCGAGGCGAAGTCGAGGAAGGCGACGTGGCCGAGCTTCTCATAGCCTTCGTGGTAGACGCCCGCGGCATAGTCGAGGAAATGCGCATAGCCCGACACGTCGGCGGGGTTGAGGCGCGCGATCTCCTGCCGCAACGCGACGTCGTCGTTCGAATAGTCGAAGTTGGTGCCGTCAGGCCAGTTGAGCCGGTAGAAGGGCGTCACGGGCTCCAGCGTCACGTCGTCGGCGATGTCGCGGCCGGTCAGCGCCCAGAGTTCCGCGAGGCAGGCGGGATCGGTGATCACCGTCGGGCCGGCGTCGAAGGTGAAGCCGTCCTTCTCCCAATAATAGGCACGGCCGCCGGGCTTGTCGCGCGCCTCGACGATCGTGGTCTCGACCCCGGCGGATTGCAGGCGGATGGCGAGCGCAAGGCCGCCGAACCCGGCTCCGACGACGATGGCGCGACGCGGCTTGGCCATCAGCGGCCTCCCGCCAGCGCGCGCACCGCCCGCGCGATCGGCACCGGCGGCTTCCCGATAAGTACCCTGGCCTTGTCCGTCATCGTCGATCGTCCCGCATAGAATCGGCCTATAAGTCCCGCGTCGAGGCGGTAGAAGCGCTCCAGCACACGGTAGCGTTCCTGGGGTTCGGCGGCCTTGAACAGCATGGCGTCGAGCATGCGGTAGAAGCCGCGCCCGCGCCAGAGGTCCTTGGCATGATCGTACGTCGTCGCGTGCAGCGCGGGGCCCGAAAGGTCGCGGCGCGTCGCAATCATCGCCGCGGTCCGCACCGCATCGGGCAGCGAATAGCCGGTGGTCGGATGGAACAGGCCGGCACGCATGCCGACCTTCGCCACGCCCGTGCCGCTGGACCGCCAATAAGCGTCGAAATCGCCGCCGATCGCGACGGGCAGCACGCCCGTTTCCTCATGGCCGTCGTCGGTGTCGCCGTGCCAGCCGTGCGCGGTGGCATAGGCGCTGATCCGGTCGCGGATCGACGGCACGTCGAGGTCGGGCGTATCGCTGTAATAGGTATCCTCGACGAACATCCGCGTCGGCGAGAAGGGCAGGCAATAGACGAAGCGGTAGCCATCGATCTGGGGCACGGTGGCGTCCATCACCACGGGTCGTTCCACATCGTGCGGTTCGGCGAGGGACAGCGTGCGTCCCACGAACTTCTGCCAGCCGAGATCGAGGCGTGACAGGTCGCCGGGACCGCGCGCGTCGATGACGCCGCGCGCCTCCACCCGGTCGCCATCGCCGAGCACGACCGCAGTCGCGGAACAGGCGAGCACACGCCGCCCGGTCATCAGCGCATGCGCGGGGAGCCGTTCGCGCACGACCGCGTCGAGCCGCGCGCTGGTGAGCGAGTAATAGGTCTCGTCCAGCGTGCGGGCATGGGCGGGGAAAGCGATGTCATAGCCGCGCCAGGCATGGACGACGAGCGGCGCGAGCAGCCAGCGATCCTCGGCCGCGACATCGCTGCCGAAGAAGGACCAGACGTGGTTGCCGCCCAGCGTGTCCGCCTCCTCGACGATTCGCACGTCGAGCGTCGGATGCCTGGCCGCCAGCGCGAGCGCGACCAGCGACCCCGCCAGCCCACCGCCGACGACCGCCACGTCGCAAGGGATCGTCCTACCCATCGCCGATCCGCCTAACGCAAGATGCGCAGGCCGAGAACCGTCTTATCGCGCATCGTCGTCGCGTCCATGCGCATGGACGGCTAGCCTGGCCGAGGTGAGGCCGGTGGCGTCCCCGGCGTGCCGCAATGGTCCGGTAATGACAGGCGACTCCGGCCGCCGGGCGGGATGACGGCGCACGCGCACCGTCGGGCGTGATCTGCGGGCGCTCGACAGGCCGGCAATGCCGACGCATCTTCGGCGGCATGCTCCCCGCCGTGCTCCCTGCAATGCTCCATGCCCCCATGCTGTCGACCGATCGTCTGGTCCTCGATCGCCACCGCCCCGACGATCTCGACGCGCTTGCCGCCCTGTGGGCCGATCCGGCGGTCTACGGCCCGATCGGGGTCGCCGCGCGATCGCGGGAGGAGGTATGGATACGCCTGCTGCGGCATGTCGGCATGTGGGCGACGTTCGGCTATGGATCGTGGGTGGTGCGCGCGAGCCGCGACGGGCCGGCGGTCGGCGAACTGGGTCTGATCGAGGCGCGACGCGCGCTCGATCCGCCACTGACCCTGCCGGAGATGGGCTGGATGATCGCACCCGAGCTGCACGGACGCGGGTTCGCGGGCGAGGCGATGGGCGCGGCGCTCGCCTGGAGCGACGCGAACGGCATCGCGCGCACGACCTGCATCATCGGTACCGACAATGCGCCGTCGCTACGACTCGCGGCGCGCCTCGGTTATCGGCCGCTGCGCGAGGCGCCCTATCACGGCAAGACGGTGGCCGTGCTCGAACGATGACGCGGCGCCCGCCTCGCCGCGGCGCGATCTGACGCCGGGCGTGACGCCGCGCGTTCCTGCCGATCCCTGCGACGGACGGAGGCGACTTTTACGTCCCGATCGGCTAGACGATGCGACGCAATGGTGCTGCTTCTCCTCTCCGCGCTGGCGATGACGGCGATCGTCGGCGTCCGCTACCTCATCGTCTCGGGCGCCTTCGCGGCGGCGACGCGAGTCCGGCATCCCGGCCTCTATCGCGGCCTGGACGCGCAGATGCGGCGCGAGATCGGCTGGAGCCTCGCCTCCGCCGCCATCTACGGCATTCCCGCCGGCGTGCTGGCCTGGGGCTGGCAGCATCATGGCTGGACGCGCGTCTACGCGGACGTGCATGCCTATCCGATCTGGTACCTGCCGGTGTCGGTGCTGCTCTACCTGTTCCTGCACGACAGCTGGTTCTACTGGACGCACCGCTGGATGCACCGGCCGGCGGTGTTCCGCGTCGCCCATGCGGTCCATCACGACAGCCGCCCGCCGACCGCCTGGGCAGCCATGGCCTTCCACCCGATCGAGGCGGTGACGGGTGCTGTGGCCATTCCGCTACTGGTCCTCGCAATTCCGATCCATGTCAGTGCTTTGGGTTTCGTGCTCACGGTGATGACGGTAATGGGGGTGACCAATCACATGGGCTGGGAAATCTTTCCCAGGTTCATGTGGCATGGGCGGCTGGGGGGCTGGCTCATCACCGCAAGTCATCATCAGCGCCACCATGAGCAATATGGGTGCAATTATGGTCTCTATTTCCGCTTCTGGGATCGTCTGTGCGGCACGGACCGCGGCATCGGCGATTTCGCGCGGGCGCATGCGAAGGCAGCGCGGCGCGGCGGCGCTGGGACTGTCGGCGGCGTCGGTGCTGCTGCTCGGCGCGACGCCGGTCGCGCGGCTTGACGTCGCGGTCGACCAGGTCCGGTCCGCGAAGGGCATGCTGCGCGTCTGCCTGACCGCCGATCCGGACAATTTCCCCGCCTGCGTCGACGATGCCGACGCGGTGACGCGCTCGATCCCGGCCGGAACGCATGCGCTGTCGTTCGCGGGACTGCCGCGCGGTACCTATGCCATCGCGGTGATCCACGACGAGAACAACAACGCGAAGCTTGATACCTTCGCCGGCATCCCGCGCGAGGGCTTCGGCTTTTCGCGCAATCCGCCGATCCGCTTCGGCGCGCCGCGCTTCACGGCGGCGCGTTTCACGCTCGCAGGTGATGCAGATCGGCAACAGATTCGGATGCGCTACATCCTCTGACCGCAACGGCCGGATCGTTTCGCGTAAACGGGGCGTTGCGGGACCGTAACAGGTTGGAGCCAGATTCGTGTCCCGTAAGCTTTCCGCGCCGCTGGCGTTTTCGCTCGCCCTGATCGCCGCGCCCGCGGCGGCGCAGGTCGCCACTCCCGACGCCGGCGGCACGCAGAAACCGGCTGCCGACATGAATATCGGTGGCGACAGCATCACCATCGGCCTGGGCGCCGCCTACCTGCCCGACTATGAAGGGTCGGACCACTATAGCTTCACCCCCGCGCCCGGCGCGATCGGCACGGTGAAGGGGCACGACTTCGTACTGGCGGGCAATCGCGTCAGCTTCGACCTGGTCCCCAATCGCAACGACAATGGCATCGAACTGCAGGCTGGGCCGATCGCGGTGCTCAACCTCAATCGTGCCAGCCTGCGCGGGATCGACGACCCACGCGTGCGCGCGCTGGGCAAGGTCGGCACCGCGGTCGAGCTCGGCGGCTACGTCGGCGTCGGCAAGACGGGCATCGTCACCAGCCCCTACGACCGCTTGTCCGTGTCCGTCAGCTATCGCCACGACGTCGCGGGCGTGCACGACAGCGGCATCTGGCAGCCGTCGGTCAATTACTTCACGCCGCTCAGCCTCAAGGCCGCCGTCGGTCTGTTCGCGACGGCGGAACATGCCGACAGCGGCTATGCGCGCAGCTATTTCGGCGTCACCCCGGCGCAGAGCGTGCGCAGCGGCTTCGTCGCGTATCGCCCGCGCGGCGGGTGGAAGGACTGGTCGATCGGCGGGCTCGGCACCTATGCGCTGACCGGCAACCTGCTGCACGGCTTCAAGCTGGTCGGCGGGGTCACCTATGGCCGGATGCTGGGCGACTTCGCCGACAGCCCGCTGGTGAGCGTCGCGGGATCGAAGACGCAGTGGCTGGGCGCCCTGGGCGTCGCCTATACCTTCTGACGGCGGTGCGGCGCTCTCCCCCGTGCCGGCCGGATGGCCTGCCCGGACGGGTCTCAAGGTGCCGCGCCAAAACGCGGATTTGCCGTGCTTTCGCTTGACGCGCGGCCTGTGATGCGGAACGGCTGACGGCCCATGCGGGGCCCGGCCTCGCGCGTGAAGGGGAGATCCCGAGTATGACCGACAGCCTGGATGTGACCGCGGCGCTGGACGCGCGCGCGCTGCGGCGCGACGATCGCCGCGCTTTCTTCAAATCGGCGCTGGGCGCGGTCGCGGTGGGCGCCGCGGGTGCCGCGACGCTGGGGCTGGCCGGCGAGGCCGCGGCGCAAAGCGCGACGGTCACCGACGCCGACGTGCTCAACTTCGCGCTCAATCTCGAGTATCTCGAGGCGCAATTCTACAGCTTCGCGGCGAACGGCGTCGGCCTGTCCAACAGCTTGCTGACCGGCACCGGCACGCAGGGCGCGGTATTGGGCGGTAGCGCGGTCAACTTCGGCGGCGACGCCACCGTCAGCGCCAGCGACGCGGCGATCATCGGTAACTTCGCGCGCGAAATCGCGGCCGACGAGGCGGCGCACGTCGCCTTCCTGCGCTCGGCGCTCGGCAGTTCGGCGATCGCGCAGCCGACCATCGACCTGTCGGCCTCGCCGACCAGTGCCTTTTCGAAGGCGGCCGCGGCCGCCGGTCTCATCGCGACCGGCGCGGTCTTCGATCCCTTCGCCAGCGTGCAGAATTTCCTCTACGCGGCCTTCCTGTTCGAGGATGTCGGCGTCACCGCCTACAAGGGCGCCTCGACGCTGCTGACCAGCAAGACCTATCTCGAGGCGGCGGCCGGCATCCTGGCGACGGAGGCCTATCACGCGGCGATCGTGCGCGAGGAACTGTATCGCCTCGGCCTCGGCAATGCGGCGATCATCACCCAGGTCGGCCAGCTCAGCGATGCGCGCGACGCACTCGACGGCCAGACCGACATCGACCAGGGCATCGCCGAGACCTCAACCACGATCACCAACGCCGATGCGTCGACCACGTCGGTTCAGGTCGCTCACATCGTGCCAGCCGACGCCAATGCGATCGCCTACAGCCGCACGCCGGGGCAGGTGCTCAACATCGCCTATCTGACCAGCGCGCAGGCGACATCGGGCGGGTTCTTCCCGAACGGCGTCAACGGCAACGTCAAGCAAAGCGCGGCCAGCGCGGCTTCGGCCTGATTCAGCGGAGTATCGTCCCATGACCGATTTTTCGAGCCATCAGGTCGTCGATGCGATCGCCGCGCGCCGTGCCGAACGCCGGACCTTCCTGCGTTATGCCGGCGGCGCCGCGGCCGCGAGCGGCGGCCTGGCGCTGTTGTCCGCGTGCGGCGGCAGCAACACCGGCAACACCCCCGCGCCGTCGCCGAGCGCCTCGGCGACCGACCTGACCGGGGATTTCAACGTCCTCAACTTCGCGCTCAACCTCGAATATCTCGAGGCCCAGTTCTACAGCTATGCCGCTTATGGAACCGGCCTGTCGGCGGGGCTGACCGGCGGCGTCGGCACGCTCGGCACCGTCACTGGCGGTCAGAAAGCGACTCTGAGCGACACGGTCACCAAATATGCGCGCGAGATCGCGGCCGACGAGGCGGCGCACGTCGGCTTCCTGCGCGCGACGATCGGCTCGTCGGCGATCGCCATGCCCGCGATCAATATCGGCGGCGATGCGAACGGCGCGTTCACCGCGGCGGCGCTCGCGGCCGGCCTGATCCAGCAGGGTCAGACGTTCAATCCCTATGCCAGCGACGTCAATTTCCTGCTCGCCGCCTTCCTGCTCGAGGACGTCGGGGTCAGCGCCTACAAGGGCGCGGCGCCGCTGCTGCAGACCAAGGTGTATATCGAAGCCGCGGCCGGCATCCTGGCGACGGAGGCCTATCATGCCGGCCTGATCCGCACGTTGCTCTATCGCCAGGGCGTGTCGACCAACACGATCTTCGCGCAGGTCCAGCAGCTCAGCGACGCGCGCGACAGCCTCGACGGGGTGCCCGACATCGACCAGGGCATCGGCAATGCGACGACGTCGAACATCGTGCCGACCGACAGCAACGGCATCGTGTTCAGCCGCTCGACGGGGCAGGTGCTCAACATCGCCTATCTCAACAAGTCGCAGGTCAAGTCGGGCGGTTTCTTCCCGAGCGGGGTGAACGGCACGATCTTCAATTCGGCCAGCAACGGCTGACGCGCGACCCCTTGGCATCGTCACGGGCCGTTCCCCTTGCGGGAGCGGCCCTTTTCATTTGGCGTCCGGGGATAAGGCGCGTAGACAGGCGCCACCCCGGGGGAGCGCTGATCCTGCGCTTGAGAGGGAGGCCGGAGCCTCCGACCCGCCGAACCTGATCCGGCTGACACCGGCGTAGGGAGGGCGTCGCTGCGAGAAGTGCCGGTCCGGTCGACCGGCGTGCATGCGAGCCGCTCCTTGCGATAGCAAGGAGATGCGCGACATGGCCGATATTCCCGCCCGCACCGAACTCAAGGTCACCACCGGCCCGATCCGCGGCAGCCGCAAGATCCACGTGGGGCCGCTGGGCGTGGCGATGCGCGCGATCGATCTAGATCCGTCGTCGGGGGAGCCGCCCCTCAACGTCTATGACACGTCGGGGCCGTACAGCGATCCGGCGGCGCGCATCGACATCATGGCCGGCCTGCCGCAGCTGCGCCGACAGTGGATCGAGGCGCGGGGCGATGTCGAGTCCTATGACGGGCGCGAGGTGCGGCCCGAGGACAATGGCCAGCTCGGCCCCGACCGCTCCGGCGGCGTGCCGCAATTCCCCAACACCGTCCGCCGCCCCCTGCGTGCCAGGGCAGGCGCCAACGTCAGCCAGATGCATTATGCGCGCCGCGGCATCGTGACGCCCGAGATGGAATATGTGGCGACGCGCGAGAATCTCGGTCGCGAGATGCTTCGCGAATATGCGCGTGACGGCAACAGCTTCGGCGCCGCGATCCCCGATTACGTGACGCCGGAATTCGTCCGCGACGAGGTCGCCCGGGGCCGCGCCATCATCCCCAACAACATCAACCATCCCGAAACCGAGCCGATGGCGATCGGTCGCAACTTCCTCGTCAAGATCAACGCCAACATCGGCAACAGCGCGGTCGCCAGCAACGTCGCGACCGAGGTGGACAAGCTCGTCTGGGCGATCCGCTGGGGCGCAGACACGGTGATGGATCTGTCGACCGGCCGCAACATCCACGACACGCGCGAATGGATCATCCGCAACAGCCCGGTGCCGATCGGCACCGTGCCCATCTATCAGGCGCTGGAAAAGGTCGGCGGCATCGCCGAGGACCTGACCTGGGAGATCTTCCGCGACACGCTGATCGAGCAGGCGGAGCAGGGCGTCGACTATTTCACCATCCACGCCGGCGTCCGCCTGCCCTACGTCCCGCTCACCGCGAAGCGCGTCACCGGCATCGTCAGCCGCGGCGGCAGCATCATGGCGAAGTGGTGCCTCGCGCATCACAAGGAAAGCTTCCTCTACGAGCGTTTCGACGAGATCACCGAGATCATGAAGGCGTATGACATCGCCTATTCGCTCGGCGACGGCCTGCGCCCGGGCAGCATCGCCGATGCGAACGACGAGGCGCAATTCGCCGAACTCTACACGCTGGGCGAACTGACCAAGCGCGCGTGGCAGCAGGACGTGCAGGTGATGATCGAGGGCCCCGGCCACGTGCCGATGCACAAGATTAAGGAGAACATGGACAAGCAGCTGGAAGCGTGCGGCGAGGCGCCCTTCTATACATTGGGGCCGCTCACCACGGACATCGCGCCCGGCTATGACCATATCACCAGCGGCATCGGCGCGGCGATGATCGGCTGGTACGGTACGGCGATGCTCTGCTACGTCACGCCCAAGGAGCATCTCGGCCTGCCCGACCGCGACGACGTGAAGGTCGGCGTGGTGACCTACAAGCTCGCCGCCCATGCCGCCGATCTCGCCAAGGGTCATCCGGCCGCCAAGATGCGCGACGACGCGTTGAGCCGCGCCCGCTTCGAATTCCGCTGGCGCGACCAGTTCAACCTGAGCCTCGATCCGGAGACGGCGGAGCAGTACCACGACCAGACGCTCCCCGCGGAAGGTGCCAAGACGGCGCACTTCTGCTCGATGTGCGGCCCCAAATTCTGCAGCATGAAGATCACGCAGGAGGTGCGGGACTTCGCCGCCAAGCAGAATGCGCCAGTCGAGACGTTCGTTGCCGCCGAAGACGCTGAAGCCGGCATGGCGAAGATGAGCGAGACGTTCCGGGAAAAGGGCGGGGAGGTCTACCTGCCGGCCGCCGAATAAGGCGGTCCGGGAATTGGAAGCGCGCCGGCCGCGGGCGGCATCGGGACGGGCACGCGGCCGCCGCATGCGTAGCGGCGGTGTGTCGCGTCCTCGGCCGGGACGCAGGTCCGGCGGCGCTCAGACCGGCGGCAGCGCCCAGTCGATGCGCCCGCGGCCATGGGCTTCGAGGAAGGCGTTGGCCTTGCTGAAGTGACCGGTGCCGAACCACCCCGTATGCGCGGAGAGGGGCGAGGGATGGGGTGCCTTCAGCACCAGATGGCGGCCGCCGCGCGACACATCCGCCACGAACGCCGCCTTTTTCTGCGCGTAGCTGCCCCAGAGCATGAAGACGACGGGCTCGTCCTTTGCCGCGACGAGCCGGACGATCGCATCGGTGAACGCCTCCCAGCCGCGCCCGCGGTGGGAGGCGGCGCGCGCCTGCTCGACCGTCAGAACGCTGTTGAGCAGCAACACGCCCTGCCGGGCCCAATGTTCGAGGAAGCCGTGCGGTGCCGGCGCGATGCCGCAATCGCTCTTCAGTTCCTTGTAGATGTTGACGAGGCTGGGCGGCGTCTTGACGCCGGGGCGGACGGAGAAGCACAGGCCGTGCGCCTGGCCCGGCCCGTGATACGGGTCCTGCCCCAGGATGACGGCGCGGACGTCGGATAGCGGCGTCAGCTCCAACGCCCGAAACCGGTCCTCGCGGGGCGGGAAGACATGCCTTCCCGCCGCTTCCTCTGCCCGCAGATAATCGCGCAGCGCCGTCATCTCGGGCGTGTCCAAGGCGGTCCGGAGGGGCTCGAGCCAGCTTGGGTCCATGCGGGGATCGGTCATGCGCGCGGCCTTACCGTTGGCCCGGCGCCGTGATCAACCGGGTGGATGGCCTCGCGACGCGCCATGCGCCAGACCCCGATCCACGTGCGTGGAAGCGGCGCCCGAATTCGCCCCTCGCCCGATCCAGCCTTGCTGGATCATACATTAGTAAAGTCCCGGGACGTCGCGTTGCGCGGGCGAGAGCGTCTGCAGATCCTGGACGATCGGCTCACGACCGCCTGCCGCCTGCGCGGTGACGCCGGTACTCGCACTTGCCGTGATCGGCGTGCAGCTCTTGCCCTGCAGGAAGTCGAGCGCGGCGCGCGTCGAGGCCTCGCGCGGATCGCCCATCGCATAGCGGATGTCGTCGCCGGCCCGGCAGCTCGCCTCTACCGTGCCGACCAGGCCGGTGTAGTAGCCACCCTGACGGTTGGCGTTCTGGATGGCGAGCGCGATCACGCGCAGCCGATCGTCGCATTGCGTCAGGTCGAGACCGATCTGGCCGACGGGCTTGCCATAGGTGTTGCCGCCGATCAGCCCGACATTGGCGTGCAGATAGGGGATCATCGCGTTGATCACGAGCTCGCTGGCGGACGCCGTGCCGCTCGTGCCGATGAAGGCGAGGCGGGTCGGCGCGATCGACTGGGGCTGCGGATTGAAATAGCGCGTCGTGTTGTTGCTCGCCTTCTCCGGCCGGAAGCTGACATAGTCGAAGACTTCGGAGGTCTGGCGATTGGCGCCGAGCAGGTCGCCGATCAGTTCCGCCGTCGCCAGCGCGCCCCCGCCGTTGTAGCGGAAGTCGATCACCACATTGGTGATCCCCGCCGCACGGAATTGCGCGAAGGCGTCGCGCAGCGACTGGTCGGCCGCCGGGATGAAGGTGCGCAGGTTGAGATAGCCATATTGCTGGCCGCCGTCGGTGATCACCTGCGCCCCATAGCGTGGGGAAACCGCCGGCAGGTTGAAGTCCGCCTTGGTCACCGCCACGGTGCGGGTGCCGCTGGCGTCGCGAACCTGCAGATAGCGCACCGTGCCCGCGGTCGACGGCCCCAGCGCGTCGTTGAGCGCGGTGCCGCCCTGCGCATACAGATTGGTGACCGAGGTCAGGTTGCCGCTCGACGCGCCGATCGCGAGGATCTCCGCGCCGCGATCGATGCCGGCGGCGAGGCCAGGCGCGCCCTCGAACGCCTCGGTGACGTAGAGCCGCGCGCCTTGGCTGGTGTCCAGGCTGAAGCGCAGACCGAAACCGGCGGTCGCCCCCGATGCGTTATAGGCATTCTCCTGCGCGATCGAGGTCAGGTAGGTGAAATAGCGGTCCTTGCCCTGCGCGCGCGCGGTCGCGGTCAGCGCGTCGAGATAGGCGCTGACGGTAGAGTAGGGCGAGGGATCGAGACTGGCGGGCAGGGTGTCCGGGAACAGATACCATTCGCGTACCTGCGAGGCGACCCAGTTCTGCCGATCGCGCAACGAGCATCCCGCGACGCTTGCGGAGGACGTGCTGGCGGTCGTCCCGCCAGACGTATCGCCACCGCCCCCTCCACCACAGCCCGAAAGCAAGGCCACCAACGCGATCGATCCTGCCCAACGCGATACCATGTCCGTCCCCTCCGGCCGGGGCACACGCCCGACCCTGACCAAGGTTAGGCAGATTTCCCCGCAACCGCCAAGCGCCAAAGTTCGTTTAAACCATCAAGTTATCGCAATGACGCCGCGATCGTTGCAGCCCCGTCATGAAGATTTCATCCTGGAGTAAAGATCATGGGCCTATTCAGCAAAGACATCGCCTCGATGCAGGATTTGTACGTCCATCAGCTTCAGGACGTTTATTACGCCGAGCAGCAGATCACCAAGGCGCTGCCCAAGATGATCGAGAAGGCGACCGACACGCAGCTGCGGCAGGGATTCGAGCAGCATCTGCGCGAGACCGAAGGGCAGATCGAGCGGCTGCGTCGCGTGTTCGAGATCGAGGGGCTTCAGCCCAAGGGGGTCACGTGCCCAGCGATCGACGGCATCATCAAGGAGGCAGACGAGGTCGCGGGCGAGGTGTCGGACAAGGCGGTGCTGGATGCGGCGCTCACCGCGGCAGCGCAGGCGGTCGAACATTATGAGATCAGCCGCTACGGCACGCTCGTCACCTGGGCCGAACAATTGGGCCGCAGCGAGTGCGCCGCGATCCTGCGCGAGACGCTCGAGGAAGAAAAGGCGACCGACGCCAAGCTGACCGAACTCGCCACCGCAAAGCTCAACGCACGCGCGGGGATGGTAGAGGCCTGAAGTCTGATTCATGTGCATGGAAACGGCGCCTGCCCTTAGCCCACCCGGCCGCCCATCCACGATTCGCTGTGTGGGTGGCCGGTGGGGGTGGGGTGCGGCATCGCCCCCGATCCTGCCTCGCTGGATCGCATGGGAAGAACCGCCAGCCGCGACGCTTCCGGCCTTTCCGGGCGGAGCGTCGCGCGCGACGTTCAGCGTAGGCTGACCTGAAGGCCGTCCATTACGAACTGCACCGCGAGCGCGGCGAGCAAGACACCCAGCAGACGCGTGATCACCGCCTCGATGCGAGTACCAAGCAGCCGCATCAGCGGGCCGGCGGCAAGGAGCGCAAGCAGCGTCAGCAGCAGCATGGTCGCCATCGCGGCGAGCACGACGAGCGAGGCCTCCAGCCCGTCGCTGCGCGCCATCAGCAGCATCACGGTGGCGATCGAGCCCGGCCCGGCGATCATCGGCATCGCCATCGGGAAGATCGACACGTCGTCCGCCTCGGGGTCGTGCGCCACCTTTGCCGCGCGATCCTCGCGCCGCTGCGTGCGCTTTTCGAAGACCATCTCGAGCGCGATCAGGAACAGCATGATGCCGCCGGCGATCCGGAAGCTTGCCAGGCTGATGCCGAGGCCATGCAGCAGTTTCTCTCCGACGAGCGCGAAGACGAGCAGGATGATCGACGAGACGGTGACGGCGCGCACCGCCATCGCGCGGCGGTGCACCGGCGAAGCGCCGGCGGACAGGCCGGCATAGATGGGCGCGCAGCCCAGTGGGTCGATGACGACGAAGAAGGTGATGACCGACGAGACGAAGAGCTCGATCACAGCGCCAGCCCCTCGTCCGCAATCCCTTCGCGGCGGCAGGCGGATACGTAGGTGTTGCGGATCAGGCAGGCGATCGTCATCGGCCCGACCCCGCCGGGTACGGGGGTGATCGCGCCCGCGACCTGACGGGCGGCCGCGAAGTCCACGTCGCCGACCAGGCCGGTATCGGTGCGGTTGATGCCGACGTCGATCACGCTCGCGCCGGGCTTGATCCAGTCACCCTGCACGAAGCCGGGGATGCCCACCGCGGCGACGACGATGTCGGCGCGGCGGACGTGATCGGCGATGTCGCGCGTCCGGCTGTGCGTGACGGTGACGGTGCAGCTTTGCTGGAGCAGCAATTGCGCCATCGGCTTGCCGACGATGTTCGACCGGCCGATGACCACCGCCTCCATGCCCGCCAGGCTGGTGTGGACGTCGCGGAGCAGCAGCAGGCAGCCGAGCGGCGTGCAGGGCACGAATCCCTCGGCCCCGATCGCGAGTCTGCCGGCATTGACGGGATGGAAGCCGTCCACGTCCTTGTCCGGGTCGATCGCGAGCAATACCGCCTGGGTGTCGATATGCGCGGGCAGCGGCAGCTGGACCAGGATGCCGTCGACGGCGGGATCGGCGTTCAGCCGCGCCACCAGGTCGAGCAGCACGTCCGATGTCGTGTCGGCGGGCAGGCGATGCTCGAAGCTCTCCATGCCAGCCTCGCGGGTCGCCTTGCCCTTCGACCGGACATAGACCGCGCTGGCGGCATCCTCGCCCACGAGCACGACCGCCAGGCCGGGCGCGCGGCCGGTCGCGGCGCGAAACGGCGCGACACGGGTGGCGATGTCGGCACGCAGGGCGGCGGCGCGCGCCTTGCCGTCGATGAGAGTCGCGGGGGCGGTGTCGGTCATGGCCCGGCCTCATAGAGCCGGGCGGCGGTTTCCGCCAGCACCGCGGCGTCGCCGGCGATTCGCAGCCGCTTCAACCGCGACGTGTCGCCCGCGACCAGCGTCACCGACCGGCGCGGCACGCCGAACGTTTCGGCGACGAGTGCGATCAGCGCCGCATTCGCCTTGCCATCCACCGGTGCGGCCGCGAGCCGGGCGGCAAGATGCGCCTCGATCCCGGCGGTCAGGCTGTCGCGGCCGCCGCGCGGCGTGACGCGTACCGCGATCTCCAGTCCGTCGCCGACGCGCCGCCACGCGGGCATGGCGGGCTCACACGGTGGCGGAAGAGACGACGCCGATCGCCAGGTTGCGCAGGATGATGTCGCCGATCGCGATCAGGATCAGCACCACCATCGGCGAGAAATCGATCCCGCCCGTGTTCGGCAGCAAGCGCCGGATCGGCCGGTACATCGGCTCCGTCAGCCGATCGAGCCCTTGGTAGAGCGAGCGGATGAAGTTGTTCGACGTGTTGATGACGTTGAACGCGATCAGCAGCGACAGGATGAACTGCACGAAGATGATCCACCAGACGACGTCGAGCAGCACCTGGAGGATCTGGATGAGGGTCAGCGCGAACACGCGGGGCCTTTCGTGGAAACGGTAGCGTTACGATGTAGCGTGCCGGACGCACGGGGAACAGGGGCGGTTCCGCGGAGGGCGGTCATCGCGCGCGTGCCCGCCGCCACGCGGCCTGGAGGCGGTCGCCGATCAACGTGCCCGTATCGGAGACGAGGCGCAGCCGGCCCCGGGCCGCGGATTGCTCCAGCCCCTCTGCCTGTCGCGCCCAGAGGGCGCGGAACGCGCCGTCGGGCCGCGCGAGCAGCGCCTGCGGCGGCCCGTCCTCGACGATCCGGCCTGCCTCGACGACGATGACACGGTCAAAGCCGGCGATCGTCGATAGCCGGTGCGCGACCGCGAGCACGGTCCTCCCGGCCATCAGCGCGTCAAGCCCGCGTTGCACCTCCAGTTCCGATTCGGTGTCGAGTGCGCTCGTCGCTTCGTCGAGGAGCACGATTCGCGCGTCCTTCAGGAAGGCGCGCGCGATGCCGATCCGCTGGCGCTGCCCGCCCGACAGGCTGGTGCCGCGCTCGCCGACGATGCTGTCGTAGCCGTGCGGGAGGTGGCGGATGAAATCGTCGCACCCGGCGGCCTCGGCGGCGCGGTACACCTCTTCGTCGCTCGCGTCCGGCCGCGCGAAGCGGATATTCTCCATGACGGTACGGTGGAAGAGCAGCACCTCCTGCGGCACCACCGCGAGCGCGTCGCTGAGACTGTCCAGCGTGACGCGGTCGATCCGCTGGCCGTCGACCGACACCGCGCCCGCCTGCGGATCGTAGAAGCGCTGGACGAGCTGAAGGATCGACGACTTGCCGGCGCCCGACGGGCCGACGATGCCGACCGTCTGCCCGGCGGGTACCTCCAGCGACAGATCGTGCACCACCGGGCGGCGGGGATCGTAGCCGAAGGTGACGTGGTCGAGCCGCACGCTGCCCTCGCCGGCGCGCAGCCGGACCGCATCGGGCGCGTCGGCCAGCGCCTGCGGCACGCCGATGATGTCGAGCGTCTCGCGCAGGTAGCTGAACTGCTGGCTGGTATCGATCAGCGCCATGGCGAGATCGCGCGACCCGTGCAGGATGCGAAAGGTCATCGTGCTGATCACGACGACGTCACCGGTGGAAATGGCCCCCGCCGACCAGCGGCCGATCGCCCAGATCAAGGTGCCGCCGACCAGGATCGCCAGCGCGGCATCGTGCAGGCCGCGCATCTGCTCGACGAAGAACCAGCCACGTCGCTGCGCCGCCGCTTCCTCGTGCAGGAAGTCGCGCAGCCGGTCGAGCTCGCGGTCGCGCGCCGCAAAGGCCTTCACCACCCAGATGTTGCCGATCAGGTCGACCAGCTCGCCGCCGACCACGCCCGCACGCTCGGCGAACTCGCGATGATGGATATGGCCCTTGAGCCCGAGCAGCACGAGCGCGCCGGTGACGATCAGGAAGATCGCGCCCAGCACCGCCGCCATGCGCGGATCGATCGACACGAAGATCAGGATCGCGCCCGCGAAGGCGATCAACGGCGGCGTCACCTCTTGCAGCAGGCGGTGGATGAGCGCGCCGAAGATGCCGGCGAGGCCGGAGATGCGGTGCCCGAGCGATCCCGCGCGCTGGCTCTGGAAGAATTGCAGCTGATGGCCCGTCAGGTAATCGACCATGTCGAGCCGGATCCCGACGCCCGACACGACCGTCGCATGGCCCAGAGTTAGCGCGGCCGCGCGCTGCAACGCGCTTTCCAGCACGACCAGCCCGACGAAGGCGGCGAGCGCCTGATAGACATGGGTACGCGCCTCGCCGCCCGTCGTCATCGCGTCGACGAGCATCTTCATCGCATATTGAACGCCGACCGATCCGGTCGACGCCGCCGCCACGAGGACAGCGAGGCCGAGGAACATCCACGGGCGCGCCGCGACATAATGCCACAGGAAGCGGCCCGGACTGGCCAGGAAGGGCATCGTTTGCCACCTTGCTGTTGCTGCACTGCAACATAGGTGGGGCCAATCCGGGATCAAGTCGATCCCGCGACGGACGGACGGAGCCGCCGGCGCGTTCAGGCGTGGACCAACGTCCCCGCGCCCGCGCTCGTGAAGATCTCGAGCAGCATCGCATGCGGCACGCGGCCATCGAGGATCACGGCGGCATCGACGCCCGCCTCGACCGCCGCGACGCAGGTCTCGACCTTGGGGATCATGCCGCCGGAGATCGTGCCGTCGGCCTTCAGCCCGGCGATCCGGTCGGCGTCGAGGTCGGTCAGCAGCGTGCCGGCCTTGTCGAGCACGCCGGCGACGTCGGTGAGCAGGAAGAAGCGCGCGGCGCCGAGCGCACCGGCGATGGCGCCGGCCATCGTGTCGGCGTTGATGTTGTAGGTTTCGCCGTCCGCGCCCATCGCGATCGGCGCAACGACGGGGATGATCCCGCTCGCCGACAATTGATCGATGATGGTGCGGTCGACCGCCACCGGCTCTCCGACGAAGCCGAGATCGACGTGCCGCTCGATCCCCTGTAGCGGATCTGGCGCATCGCGGCCGACCTTGGCGGCGGTGACGAAGCCGGCATCCTTGCCGGAGATGCCGACCGCCCGGCCACCGGCCTTGCCGATCCAGGCGACGATTTCCTTGTTGATCGATCCGGCGAGCACCATCTCGGCGATGTCCGCGGTCTCGCGATCGGTGACGCGCAGGCCGTCGACGAAGCGGGATTCGACGCCCAGCCGCTTCAGCATCGCGCCGATCTGGGGACCGCCGCCGTGGACGACGACCGGATTGATGCCCACCGCCTTGAGCAGCACGACGTCCTCCGCGAAATCGCGCGCGAGTTCGGGGTCGCCCATCGCATGGCCGCCGTATTTCACGACGAACGTCTTGCCGGCGTAGCGCTGCAGATAGGGCAAGGCCTCGGTCAGCGTCTCGGCCTTGGCGAGCAGCGCCGCGCGGGAGGGGGAGTCGGTCATATCCGGCGCTTTAGCGGGCCACGGGGGGCGGGAACAGAGGCTTGTCCTCCTCGCTCCGGCGACCCCGCAAGGGTCATCCGCGTGCGTCGAGGCGCTTGCCGATGCCGACGAACAGATAGATCAGCGGCGGCACCAGGATCGCCGACAGCGTCACCTTGGCGATCATCTGGCCGATGATCAGCGGCCCGATCGGGAATTCGCCGTAGAAGGCGATCGTCACGAACAGCAACGTGTCGACGACCTGGCTGAGCATGCTGGCGATCGCGGCACGCAGCCAGAGCAGCCGACTGCCTTCCGACCCCTTCAGCGCGGCGAAGATCGTGACGTTGAGCGTCTGCGACACGCCATAAGCGACGATGCCGCCGAGCCAGATGCGCCAGGTGGATCCCAGGATCAGCTGGATCGCGTCGCGGTTGGCGGGCAGCATCGCCGGCGACGGCGGCAGCATCCACACGATCCACGACAGCAGCAGCGAGACGAGCAACGGCACGAAGCCGACGCGGACCAGGCGGTTGGCGACATGGCTGCCGTGCAGCTCGGCGACGGCGCTCGACGTGACGACGAGTAGCAGGAAGGCGAAGATGCCGGCCTCGACCGCGAGCGGTCCTCCCAGGAACAGGCGGCCGATCTCCGAGATTGGCCAGGGCGCCACCTGTTTGTTGCCGAGCACGCCGGCGATGCACACCATCCCCCCGTAGAAGATCGAATAGGCGAAAAGCGAGGGGGCAATGCCGCGCGTGGGGGTGTCCATCGGCTCGACGCTAGCCGGTTTCGCGGGACGGGCAAAGACTTCCGCTGCCATCGACCCGCCGGGAGAGGGGGGCGGCCGCGCCGGCACAGACAGGGTATCCGGGCTATGTCCCCGCCCCCGCATCGGGGATCGGCATATGCACTTCCCCCTAGCCCCCGGAAAAAGCGCGTGTATGGTGGATCGACGCTGCCGGGGGGCCGCGTCCCCCTTTTCCACACCCGGACGCATCCATGAATCGTATCCTGATCGGCGTTGCCGGCATCCTCGTCATCCTCGGCATCGCCTTCGCGCTGTCGACCGATCGCCGCGCGATCCGGCTGCGCGTCGTCGGAGCGGCCTTTGCCTTGCAGGCGCTGATCGCGGTGATGGTGCTGTACTGGACTCCCGGCCGCGCCGCGCTGGCGGGTGCATCGGCGGGCGTCGCCGCGTTGCTCGGCTATTCGCAGAAGGGCACCGAATTCCTGTTCGGCAATCTCGCCAGCCCGACCGTCGGCGGACATTCCTTCGCCATCGCCGCGCTGCCGGTGATCATCTTCTTCGCCAGCCTCGTCTCGATCCTCTATTATCTGGGCATCATGCAGCTGATCGTGCGCTGGATCGGCGGCGCGATCGAGAAGGTGGTCGGCACCAGCAAGGTCGAGAGCCTGTGCGCCGCGGCCAACATCTTCGTGGGGCAGAGCGAGAGCCCGCTCGTCATCCGCCCCTATCTCGCCGGCCTGACGCCGCCGCAGGTGTTCACGGTGATGACCAGCGGCATGGCCGGCGTCGCCGGCACGATCCTGGCGGCCTATGCGTCGATGGGGATCAGCATCGACTATCTGCTCGCGGCGAGCTTCATGGCGGCACCGGGCGGCATCCTGATGGCGAAGATCATCATGCCCGACCGCAGCGTTCCCCCCGAGGGCGAACTGCCGCTGGGCGACCTGCCCGACGAGGACCGCCAGATCGCGCTCGCGGAAAGCCGGGTGAGCGGCAAGGGCCCCGCCGCCCTGCTGCCGGAGGGCACGCCCGGCGAGCCTTTGCCCGAGGCCACCCATGATGAAGAGAAGCCGGCGAACCTGATCATGGCGGCCGCGCAGGGCGCGCAGACGGGCGTGCGGCTCGCCGTCGCGGTCGGCGCGATGGTGCTGGCGTTCGTCGCGCTGGTCGCGCTGGCCAACGGCCTGCTCGGTGGCATCGGCAGCCTGTTCGGCCATCCCGAGCTGAGCTTCCAGGGGCTGCTCGGCTATGTCTTCCAGCCGGTGATGTTCCTGCTCAACGTGCCGTGGAACGAGGCGGGGATCGCCGGTGGCCTGTTCGGCGAGAAGATCGTGCTCAACGAGTTCGTGGCCTATATCGACCTCGGCAAGCAGGCTGCGCAGCTCAGCCCGCATACGATCGCGGTGGTCACCTTCGCATTGTGCGGTTTCGCCAATTTCTCGTCGATCGCGATCCAGATGGCGGTGACGGGCAGCCTCGCGCCGAACCAGCGGCCGACTATCGCGCGGCTGGGCATTCGCGCCCTGCTCGCCGGCAGTCTCGCCAATCTGATGTCGGCGGCGCTCGCCGGCCTGCTGATCGGCTGATCCGCTGACCGGGCCGATGTCTGCGGGACGGACGGAGGCGGGGCTGCGCCGTGCCCTCGGCGCGGGACAGCTCGCGATGATCGCGATCGGCGGCGCGGTCGGCACCGGCTTGTTCCTGGGCAGCGGGTTCGCCATCCAGCTCGCGGGACCGGCGGTCCTGTTGAGCTATGCGATCGGCGGCGCGATCACGCTCGCGCTGATGGGGTGCCTTGCCGAAATGACGGTGGCCGATCCGGCCACCGGCGCCTTCGGCCTGCTCGCGGAACGCCATCTCGGCGCCTACGCCGGCTTCCTCGTCCGCTATGCCTATCTCGCCGCCAATGTGCTCGCGGTGGGCACGGAGGTGACCGCCGTCGCCATCTACATGCGTTACTGGGCGCCGGACGTGCCGGGGCTGGTCTGGATCCTCGGCTTTTCCGCCGCCCTGCTCGCCGTAAACTTCGCCAGCGTGCGCGCGTTCGGCGCGGTCGAATACGTCTTCTCCGCGATCAAGGTCGTCGCGATCCTCGGCTTCGTCGCGGGTGGCCTGCTGGTGATCGCGCGCGCGGGCAGCGGCGCCGCGGTCGCCCATTATACCGCGCGCGGCGGACTCCTGCCCAACGGCTGGTGGGGGATGGCGCAGGCGGTGATCGTCGCGCTGTTCAGTTACATCAGCATCGAGATGATCGCGGTCGCCGCCGGCGAGGCGGCCGAGCCCGAGCGCGCGATCGTCCGCGCCTTCCGGGCGACGATGCTGCGACTCGCGCTCTTCTACCTCGGCAGCCTGGCGGTGATGCTCGCGATCGTGCCGTGGACCGAAGCCGGCACCGCGACTAGCCCCTTCGTCACGGTGATGGCGGCGACGGGCGTGCCCTATGCCGCGGGGGCGATCAATGCGGTGGTGCTGATCGCCGCGCTGTCGGCGATGAACAGCCAGATCTATACCGCGAGCCGGATGCTGTTCAGCCTTGCCGAAAGCGGCCTCGCACCGCGCGGGTTCGCCGCGGTCGACGCGCGGGGCGTGCCGGCGCGCGCGCTGCTCGCCTCGGGCAGCGGCATCGCCGTCGCGGCCGTCGTCTATGCGGCGATGCCGGGGGCGGCGCTCAGCGTGATGATCGCGGTCTCCGTGTTCGGCGCGCTGTTCACCTGGGGCATGATCTTCGCGACGCATCTCGCCTTCCGCGCGCGCGTCGGGGCGCCGGCGGCGTTCCGCATGTGGGGCTACCCCTGGACGAGCCTCGCCGGCCTGGCGGGAATCGTCGCGGCGCTGGCGATCACGCCGTTGACGGCGGCGTTCGGTGCGACTTTGCTCTATGGCCTGCCCTTCGTGGCCCTGCTGTCGGGCATCTACGCGCTCTGGCTGCGCGGGCGCGGCTGAACCGTCCGAAGGGAGGGGGGCTTTCGCCCCTCACTCCCCCGTGCGCGTCTTGACCTTGTTGGGCAGGTCCTTGCCCTTGGTCCGCCGCGACGGCAGCTGGACCGGGTTCTTCTTTTTCCATTCGCGGAAGGTCATCGGCCCTTCCGGCGTGTCGACGATCGTGTCGTCGAGGCTCATGTCCCGTCTCCTCAGCGCGTCGGCACCGGCTCCGCGCCCGTGTAATCGTAAAAGCCGCGGCCGGTCTTCCGGCCGTACCAGCCTGCCTCGACATATTTCACGAGCAAGGGTGCCGGCCGGAATTTGGGGTCGCCGGTGCCCTCGAACAACACGCGCGTGATCTCGAGGCAGGTGTCGAGGCCGATGAAGTCGGCCAGCGTCAGCGGCCCCATCGGGTGATTCAGACCCAATTGGCAGCCGAGATCGATGTCACGGATCGTCGCGACGCCCTCTCCCAGCGCGAACACCGCCTCGTTGATGAAGGGCATGAGCACGCGATTGACGATGAAACCAGGTGCGTCGTTCGCGCGCACCACCTGCTTGCCCAGCCTCTCGGCATAGGCCTCGATCGCCGCGACGGTGGCGTCGGAGGTGGCAAGGCCGCGGATGATCTCGATCAACCCCATGACGGGCACGGGATTGAAGAAGTGCACGCCGATGAACCGTGCCGGGTCGGGCGTCGCCTGCGCGAGTCGCGTGATGGGGATCGAGGAGGTGTTCGAGGCGAGGATCGCGCCGTCCTTCATCACTTTGCCCACGTCGGCGAAGATCGCGCGCTTGATCTCCTCGCGTTCCGTCGCCGCCTCGACGATCAGGTCGCAGGCGCCCATGCCGCCGGTGCCCTCCACCGGCGCGATCCGCGCCAGGATCGCGTCGCGCGTCGCGGCATCGATCTTGTCCTTGTCGACCTGGCGCTGCAGCTGCTTGGCGATCCCCGCCTTGCCAGCCTCGGCGCGGTCCTTGGTCACGTCGGTCAGGAGCACGTCATAGCCCGCCGTCGCGCTCACCTGCGCGATGCCCGCGCCCATCTGGCCCGCACCGATCACACCCACTGCCTGCATGCCTGCTCTCCTTTCGCGTTCCTCTAGCGGCTTTCGCGTCCGCCGCCACCAGGTTAGGCTCCGCCGCGCAAGGGGGAGCGGCATGAGGGCGACGATGATCTCGCTGGGCGACGCGGGGGTGCTGGCGCCCGGACGATGGCGCTGGGCACGGGCGCTGGGATGGATGGTACTGCTGTTCGTCGCCGCATCGTTCCTTCTCTATCCCAACTGGCTGCGGCTGTCCGGCCTCGGCCGCGACGTGATCCGGCCGGTGATGACACTCGTCGCCTATCTGGCCTATGCCGCCGCGGTCCGCTGGGGCGAACGGCGCGACCCCGACGAGCTCGCGCCCCGCGCCGCGCTGCCCGAACTGGCGATCGGCCTTGCCGTCGGCACCGGCATGTTCGCACTCGTCTTCACGATCCTGCGGGTCGCGGGCGTCTATACGCTCGCCTCCGGCCAGTGGAGCGATTGGGCGAACGACCTTGCATCCATGCTGCGCGTCGGCTTTGCCGAGGAATTGCTGCTGCGGCTGATCGTCTTCCGGTTGCTGATGCGCGCGGTCGGCCTCTGGGCCGCGCTCGCGGCTTCGGCACTGCTCTTCGGCCTCATGCATCTCGGCAATCCCAATGCCAGCCTCGTCGCCGCCATCGCCATCGCGGTGGAGGCGGGGCTGATGCTCGCCGCTTTCTATCTGCTTACCGGCCGGATATGGATGGCGGTCGGCGTCCATGCCGCATGGAATATCGCGCAGGGGTCGATCTTCGGCGCGCGTGTGTCGGGGGTCGCGGACACGGGCAGCCTCTTCGTCAGTGCCCCTGTCGCGGGCAGTCCGGACTGGCTGAGCGGCGGCGCTTTCGGACCGGAGGCGTCGCTGCCCGCGATGCTCGTCGGCTTCTGCGTCTTCCTGCTGGTCATGGCAGTCGCGTTGCGACGATCGCGGGACGCGCATCCCCGAGGGACAGGAGGCCATCGATCATGACCCGTACCGCATTGCTCGCCGCGCCCGCGCTGCTGCTCGTCGCCTGCTCGGGCCAGCGACCCGGCGACCGTGACTCGGCGCCCGCCACCATGCCGACGGCGGTCGCGACGCCCGGCCGTGTCGCGGCGGCGGCTGCGCCGGTGCCGGTCGACCGCAACGCCGCACCCAGCCCGGGCACGCTCAAGACGTTCGGCGACTGGAGCGTCGGGTGCGACAACGGGCTGTCCTGCACCATGGCGTCACTGCTCCCAGAAGATGGCGTGGGCGAGGGCGTCACGCTCAACCTGACGCGCGATCCGGGGCCGGCGGGTCGCTTCCACGCCGACCTCGGCGAGGGGGCGACCGACGCGAAGGGGCGCATCCCCCCGACGCGGTTCACGGTGGACGGCCGCGACGTGGGAAGCGATGCGGACAGGCTCGCGAGCGCCATGGCGAACGGACAGGTCCTGCAGGTCCCGGGCGGCACCGTGTCGCTGAAGGGCGCGTCCGCCGCATTGCGCTATATCGATGCGATGCAGCATCGTGCGGGCACCGCAACCGCGACGGTGGCGCGCGGCACCGCCCCCGCAACCAGCGTGCCGCCGCCCCCCGCGCTGCCGGCGGTCGACGCGCAACGCTTGTCGCCCCACAGCGCGGCATTGCCCGCTACGGTCGTCGCGGCGATGAACCGGATCGCCCGATGCGAGCTGATGGAGGGGATGGACGGTACGCCTGCCGTCGCGGAACTGCCCGACAAGCGCCTGCTCGCCGTGCTGCCCTGCTCTGCCGGCGCCTACAACGTCATTGGGGCGCTGTTCGTCGTCGACGGCAGCAAGGTCACCCCCGCGGATGTCGACGCGCCGTCCGGCTTCGAAGAGACGGGTGCCGACCCGCAGACGCCGGTGCACAGCGTCGTCAACGGCGATTTCGACGGCGACGCGCTGACCAGCTACGCCAAGGGACGCGGGATAGGCGATTGCGGATCCTCGCAGCGCTTCGCCTGGGACGGCCGGCGGTATCGCCTGATTGAACAGAGCGACATGGGCGAATGCCGCGGCAATCCCAATTTCATCACGACGTGGCGCGCGTCCGTGCGGCGGTGACCGGCCCTTTCGGCGGTCACGCGCACCCGTTCACGGAGCCGGCCGTTCAGCCTGCGCTTCGGCCAGGTACAGGCCGAACTTGCCCTCCGGATCGGTCCATTCGCCGATCGGCGTCCAGCCACCGCTCCGCAGCAGGATGCGGGCATCGCGCGGCCCGTATTTGTGACTGTTCTCGGTGTGGATCGTCTCCCCCGCCTGGATCGCGAAGGCGCGACCGTCGACGGTGAAGGCCGTGTCGCGGGTCGCCTCCAGATGCATCTCGATCCGGGCGCGATCGTCGTTCCACCGCGCGACGTGGCGGAACGCGCCCGGAGGGATCGTCCCGGCAAGCTCGCGGTTGATCCGGTCGAGCAGGTTCATGTTGAAGGCCGCCGTAACGCCGGCGGCATCGTCATAGGCGCTGACCAGCGTCGCCTCGTCCTTGATCCGGTCCATGCCGATCAGCAGCATCGCGCCCAGGCCCAGCGACATGCGCATCGCGCGCAACAGGTCGACCGCCATCAGCGGGATCATGTTGCCGATCGTCGAACCCGGGAAGAAGCCCAGCTTCGGCATGTCCGCCACCGCGGCGGGCAAGGTCAGCGGGCGCATGAAATCCGCCTCGAACGGCAGGACGGTCAGGTCGGGAAAGCCCTGCGACAGCGCGCGCGCCGAGTCGCGCAGGAAGTCGCCGGAGATGTCGATCGGCACATAGGCGGCCGGCTCCACGCAGCGCAGCAGCAACGGCGTCTTGGTCGACGATCCCGATCCGAACTCGACGACCGCGCGTCCCGCGCCGACGATCCTGGCGACGTCCGGACAATGGTCGCGCAGGATCTGCGTTTCCGTGCGGGTCGGATAATATTCGGGCAGGTCGGTGATCGCCTCGAACAGCTCCGAACCGCGGCGGTCGTAGAACCAGCGCGCCGGGATCGCGCGCGGCCGCCGCTCCAGCCCGGCAAGGACATCGGCACGGAATTGCGGATCGGCGAGACTTGCCTGACCGTCCTCGATCTCTGGCTTCAGCATCACATGTCCTTTGCGAGACGGACGCCGGTGAACTGCCAGCGCTGATGGGGATAGAAGAAGTTGCGGTAACTGGCGCGCGCATGGCCGCGCGGGGTGGCGCAGCTGCCGCCCCGGAGCACGAACTGGCCGCTCATGAACTTGCCATTGTATTCGCCGACCGCCCCTTCGCAGGCGGCGAACCCCGGGTAGGGGCGGTATGCGCTTCCCGTCCATTCCCAGACGTCGCCGAAGAACGCGGGGCCCTTCGCGGCGGGACGTGGCTCGACGGGGCCAGCCTCGTCCATCTGGTTGCCGCCCGTCGGATCGTGCGACGCGGCGGCGGCTTCCCATTCGAATTCTGTCGGCAGCCGTGCGCCGGCCCAACTCGCATAGGCATCCGCTTCGTAGAAGCTGACATGCGTCACGGGGGCGGCGGGATCGATGGCGCGGCGACCATCCAGCCCGAAGCGGGTCCAAGTGCCGTCGCGCTCCTCCCAATAGAGCGGCGCGGTCACACCATCCGCCTTCACCCACGCCCAGCCGTCCGACAACCAGTGGCGCGCATCGCGATAGCCGCCGTCCGCGATGAACGCGGCCCATTCGCCGTTGGTCACGGTGCGGTCGGCGATCGCATGCGGTTGCAGCAGCGCGCGGTGGCGCGGCCCCTCGCAGTCGAACGCGAAGCCGGCGCCGGCGTGACCCACCTCGACGATGCCGCCGTCATGCGCGATCCATTCGATGGCACCGGGCATTCCCACCGGCACCTTCGCTGCCGCCGGCCATAGCGCCGGTTCGAGCGGATTCTCGCCGAAGAGATGGAGAATGTCGGTAACGAGCAACTCCTGGTGCTGCTCTTCGTGGTGGCAGCCGAGCGCGACGAGGTCCAGCACGTCGGATGCGAGCATGGGCAGCGCCGCGAGCAAAGCGTCGTCGACATGCGCGCGGTAGGCGCGGACGTCATCCAGCGTCGGGCGCGTGACCATGCCGCGGCGGTGGCGGGCGTGACGGCGGCCCTCCGCCTCGTAGTAACTGTTGAACAGGAACGGCCAGCGTTCGTCGTGCAGCCGATAGCCGGGGACGTGATCGCGCAGCACGAACGTTTCGAAGAACCAGGTGGTGTGCGCCAGATGCCACTTCGTCGGCGAGGCGTCGGGCATCGACTGGACCGTCGCGTCCGCGTCGGACAGCGGCGCCGCGAGCGCGAGGCTGAGCGCACGGACGGACGCGTAACGCCGTGCCAGCGGGCTCGGCGAACGGGCGGCGTTCAACATGGCGGTGCCCCTCCTCAACCGGCCGGCGGATCGATCCAGATCATAAACCGCCCGAACCGCAGGTTGGTTGCAATGCGATCGGCGGCGGGCCGGAATCGTACCGTTCGCAACCTTGTCCTATCGGCAGGGCGCGATCAACGGCTCGCGCCGGGACGCCACAATATGTCGTCCGCGCCACGACCGTTCACCCAGCGGGCGGCGACGAAGAGGTAATCCGACAGACGGTTCAGATAGGCGAGCACCTGGACGCCGGCCTGGGCAGCGACGGCGCTGCGTTCGGCGCGGCGCGTCACCGCGCGCGCCAGATGCAGCGCGGCCGCCGCCGGATGGCCGCCGGGCAGGACGAAGCTGGTCAGCGGCGCCAGGTCCGCGTTGAGCGCATCGATCGCCGCTTCCAGCCGCGCGACCTGTGCCGGGATGATCCGCAGCGCGCCGTCGATGCCGTCCGGCGTCGCGAGGTCGGCGCCGAGATCGAACAGATCGTTCTGGATCGCCAGCAGCGTATCAACCGGACTTGCGCCAGCCAGGGCCGCGACGGCGATGCCGATCGCGCTGTTCGCCTCGTCGACATCGCCGATCGCGGTCATTCGCGGGTCGGCTTTTGACACGCGCGATCCGTCGACCAGCCCGGTCGTACCGGCGTCGCCGGTGCGCGTGTAGATGCGGTTCAGGCGGACCACGAAGGCGGCAGGACGATCAGGTGCGGCCGCCGACGTACAGGATCAGCACGACGATGGTGATCGCCAGCGCCTGGAAGAAGATGCGCATCTGCATCATCTTGTTCGACTTCAGCGACGCGGCGCTCGGGCCTTCGCCGTTCTTCACCTGATCGGTCGATTCCTGGAGGAACGCGATGATCCCCCGCACCAGCGCGACGACGGTGGCGATCATCGCCGCAACCAGCAGGATGGCGAGAAAGGTGTTCATGCATCCCAATCTACGCCTTTGCGTCGGCAAATCCAGTAGGAAGCGCACCCCGACGTAGCAGGTTCGCGAGCGCGCGTCCGTCCTCACCCGCGTCGCGCAGGGCCGCCAGCGTCGGCGCGCGATCGCGCTTGGCGAGGCGTTTGCCGTCCGGACCCGCCAACAGCCGATGGTGGCGGTAGTCGGGGGTGGGAAGCGCGAGCAATGCCTGCAGCAGGCGGTGGATGTCGGTGGCGCGCAGCAGGTCTGCTCCCCGCACGACCTCCGTCACGCCTTGCGCGGCATCGTCGATCGTCACCGCGAGATGGTAGCTCGCCGGGGCGTCCTTGCGCGCGAGAACGATGTCGCCGAACGCCGCGGGATCCGCCTCCTGCGGACCCGCAATGGCGTCCGTCCAGCGCAATGGGCCGGCCACGGCCACCGCCGCGTCCATCGTCAGGCGCCAGGCATGCGGCATGCCGGCCGCGATCCGCGCGGCGCGCTCCTCCCCTGACAGGCGGCGGCAGGTGCCGGGGTAGCAGGTGCCGTCGGGTCCGTGATGCGGTGCGCTGACGCTCTGGGCGATCTCGCGCGCGATGTCGGCGCGCGTGCAGAAGCACGGATAGAGAAGGTTTCGCGCACGCAGCCGTGCAAGCGCGTCTTCATAGAGCGCGAGCCGGTCGGACTGGCGCACCGCCGCGCCGTCCCAAGTGAGCCCGAGCCAGCCGAGGTCGTCGACGATGCCTTGAACATGCTCCTCGCGGCTGCGCGTGCCGTCGATATCCTCGATCCGCAGCAGGAAGCGTCCACCCGCGTCGCGTGCGCGATCATGCGCCTGGATCGCGGAAAACGCATGGCCGAGATGGAGCGCGCCCGTCGGCGACGGTGCGAAGCGCGTGACGAGGGTCATGGCGTGGCGCCATACGGGGCGAAGCGAAACGCTTGACCGCGAATCGCCGGTCGTGCTGTCATACCGGCGTCATCCTCGTGGACGACACGGTCCGCGGGCAAGACCCCGAGGGAGGAGCCGTGTTTCATCCCGATCTTATCCGCCACCCGGACAGTTGCCCGGCGCTGGTGCTGAATGCGGACTATACCCCGCTGTCCTATTATCCGTTGAGCGTCTGGCCGTGGCAGACGGCGATCAAGGCCGTGTTCCTCGATCGGGTGGATATCGTCGCGCACTACGAGCGAGAGGTGCGATCCCCGAACGCGGCGATCAAGCTGCCATCGGTCATTGCGCTCAAACAATATGTCCGTCCGTCGCAATTTCCTGCCTTTACGCGGTTCAACCTGTTCCTGCGCGATCGCTTCGCCTGCCAATATTGCGGCATCGGCCGTGACCTGACGTTCGACCATGTCGTGCCGCGGGCGCAGGGCGGTCGGACGACGTGGGAGAATGTCGTCACCGCCTGTGCGCCGTGCAACCTCAAGAAAGGAGGGCGCACGCCCAAGCAGGCGGCGATGCCTTTGTATGTCGAGCCGATCCGCCCGACCAATTGGCAGCTGCAGGAACATGGCCGCGCATTTCCGCCCAACTATCTCCACGACACGTGGCACGACTGGCTCTATTGGGACGTTGAGCTGGAAGCCTGACGGGAGGAACGATGCGCGCGGCTTTGGTGACAATGGCGGCAGTGGCCGCGCTGCTGGCCGGCTGCGGCAAGCGTGAGGAGCGGCTCGCGGAGGCGGACGCCAATGCCAGCGCGGCGGGGTTCGTGCCGCCCGCGGTGACCAGCCGTATCGATTTCGCCAGCGCGATGGAGCGCCGCTTCCGCACGCTCGACCGCAACGCGGACGACCGGGTGACGCCCGACGAGCTGCCGCGCAAGGGAAGCCGGATCATGGATCTCGACCGCAACAAGGATGGCGCGGTCAGCCAGATCGAATGGAGCGAGGGGACGCTGAAGCGGTTCGACCAGATGGACCTCAACCACGACGGGACGGTGACGTCGGAGGAGGAGGCCGAATGGCGCGCCGCGCGGGACAAGGAACGCGGCGCGAGGACCACGCCCGCCGATTCCGTGATCGGCGATACCGTAGCGAACGTGTCGGGCAACGCCGCCGCGCCCGGGCGATAGGACGGAGACGCACCGCTGCCGCGGTGGACAAGCTGCGCTTGTTCCCGCCCCAGCGCCTCGACGGTTGACCTGGCTTCCGCCGCAGCGCAGCATCGTCGGCATGGCCAGTTCCTCCCCAAATCTGCCGCCCATCGCCAACAACCCCGACGTCCGGTTTCTGGGCGCCAAGCTGGGTGAGGTGATCCGCGGGTACGGAGGCGAGGCGCTGTTCCAGGCGACGGAGGCGATTCGCCGCGCCTCGGTGGAACGGCATCGTGACGGCGGCGACGGCGATGCGATCCAGGCGCTGCTGACCGGCCTGTCGCTCGACGAGACGCTCGATTTCGTCCGCGGATTCATGCTCTTCTCGATGCTCGCCAATCTCGCCGAGGATCGGCAGGGGATCGCCGCCGACAAGGACGCCGACGTCGCCGCCGCGCTCGCGCGGTTGGACGGCGAGGGGATCGACCGGGCGGCGGTGCTGCGCCTGCTCGGCCATGCGCTCGTCGCCCCCGTGCTCACCGCGCATCCGACCGAGGTGCGCCGCAAGAGCATGATCGACCATCGCAACCGCATCGCCGAGCTGATGCGGCTGAAGGACAACGGCGCGGCGGAAACGCCGGACGGCGACCGCGTCGACGATGCGATCGCACGGCAGATCGCCCTGCTGTGGCAGACACGCGTGCTGCGGCGCGAGCGATTGTACGTCACCGACGAGGTAGAGACCGCGCTCAGCTATCTGCGCGACGTGTTCCTCCCCGCGATTCCCGCCCTCTACCAACGCTGGGACCGTGCGTTCGGCGAGCGCGTGCCGAGTTTCCTGCGCCCCGGCAGCTGGATCGGCGGCGACCGCGACGGCAATCCCTTCGTTACCGCCGACAGCCTGCGCACGGCGCTGCGTCGTGCGTGCGAGACCGTGCTCGTCTTTTACATGGATGCCGTCCACGCTTTGGGGGCGGAACTGTCGATCTCGACCGAACATGCCGAGGTCGAGCCTGCGGTCGCCGCACTGGCCGACGCGAGCGGCGACGCGGCGGCCAGCCGCAGCGACGAGCCCTATCGGCGGGCGTTGTCGGGCATCTACGCGCGCCTGGCGGCGACGCATCAGGCGCTGGTCGGCAAGCCGGCGCCGCGGCCCGGGCGCCTGACCGGAGAGGCCTATGCCGATCCGCAGGCGTTCCGTGCCGATCTTGCGGCGCTCGCGCACGGCCTGTCGCAGGGCAGCACGCTCAAGTCGAGCGGCGCGCTCGGCCGGCTGATCCGCGCGGTCGAGACCTTCGGATTCCACCTGGCGACGCTCGACCTGCGCCAGAATTCCGCGGTGCACGAACGCGTCGTCGCAGAGTTGCTCAAGGTCGCCGGCGTCGAGGAGGATTACGGCGCGCTCGACGAGGCGGCGCGCGTGGCGCTGCTGCGTCGCGAGCTGGCGAACGCGCGACCGCTGTCGAGCCGCTATGCCGATTATGCGGAGGAGACGCGGTCCGAGCTCGCCATCGTCGCGGCGGCGGCGGAGGCGCACGACCGCTACGGCGCGGCGTGCATCACCAATTACATCGTCTCGATGGCACAGTCGGTGTCCGACCTGCTCGAGATCAACCTGCTGCTGAAGGAGGTCGGCCTCTATCGCCCGGCCGCGGACGGCGGCGCGCCGACGGCCGCGATCATGGCGGTGCCGCTGTTCGAGACGGTCGGCGATCTCGAAGCCGCACCCGGCATCATGACGGACTGGTTCGCGCTGCCCGAGGTCGCGGCGATCGCCGGGGCCAGGGGTCATCAGGAAGTGATGATCGGCTATTCCGATTCGAACAAGGACGGCGGCTATCTGACCTCGACCTGGCAATTGTCGAAGGCGTCGACGGCGTTGCGTCCGGTCTTCGAGGCGGCGGGAGTCGGCATGCAATTGTTCCACGGCCGCGGCGGCGCGGTCGGGCGGGGCGGCGGCTCGTCCTTCGCGGCGATCCGGGCGCAGCCACCCGGGACGGTACAGGGACGCATCCGCATCACCGAACAGGGCGAAGTGATCGCTGCCAAGTACGGCACGCGCGAAAGCGCGATGACCAATCTGGAAGCGATGGCGTCCGCGACGCTGCTCGCCAGCCTGGAGCCGGCGCGCCTGTCCAACGCGGAGAATGCGGAGTTCGGCGCGGCGATGGATCGCCTGTCGGACACCGCGTTCCATGCCTATCGCGACCTCGTCTATGGTACCGAAGGGTTCCGCACCTTCTTCCGGCAGATGACGCCGATCGGCGAGATCGCAGGCCTGAAGATCGGCAGCCGTCCGGCGAGCCGCAAGAAGTCCGACGCGATCGAGGATCTGCGCGCCATTCCCTGGGTATTCAGCTGGGCGCAGGCGCGGGTCATGCTGCCGGGCTGGTACGGCGTCGGCCAGGCGCTGGACGCGTTCGCCGACAAGGGCCTCCTGCGCGAGATGGCGCAGGGCTGGCCGCTGTTCGCCTCCACCCTCGCCAACATGGAGATGGTCCTGGCGAAGTCGGACATCGACATCGCCGCGCATTATGCGGACCTGGTCGAGGATGCGGACCTGCGCGACCATGTCTTCGGCCGCATCCGCGACGGCTGGCATCGCACGGTCGACGGCCTGCTCGATGCGACCGGACAGACCCGCCTGCTGGAGAAGCATCCGGCGCTCGACGCGTCGATCCGCCTGCGCCTGCCCTATATCGAACCGCTCAATCTGTTGCAGATCGAGCTGATGAAACGGCATCGCGCAGGGGAAGACGATCCACGGATCGGCGAGGGTATCCTGCTGTCGATCAACGCGGTGGCGACGGCGCTGCGCAACAGCGGGTGAGGGCCGGCGCCGCCTCGATCCAGCTCGCAGGATCGCAGCTAGGACCGGACGGCCGGCTGAACCCAGCCGCGCCCGCTCTTCAGGTCGAGGGTGAGGTCCCATTGGCCCAGGAACTGCATGCCGATGTTGCCATCGATGATCATGCCCGGAAAGACCCGCGCCTTGCCGGCATGGACGACTCCTGGTGCGATCTCGGCGCGGATCGGCTGCGCGTCCTTCGTATCCGCCCGGAGTCCGAAGTCGGCGGCATAAGCGGGCGCGACGAAGATGGTCGGGCCGGCGTTGGCGGAATCGAGCTCCATCCAGGCCATGCCTCGCGCCGTCCTTACCCCGATGTTGACGTCGATGCCGCCCTCGTTGAAGCGCGCGAGCCGGATCGGCACCTCGCGACCCTGCCGGATCCGCGCAGCGCGGCCCGCGGCATCCTCCACGACGATGCGGCGGCTGGCGAAGTGCAAGGTGACCGTTTTCCCGTCGAACAGGTCGAGACCGACCGCGCCCGCCAGATGCCCTCCGTCCTGCGCGATCTCTTCGAGGTCGTAGACGATGGTCGAGAAGGCGCGGTACGCCCGGCCTGCCATGGAGAAGGCGACATCGTCGCAGCGCGGCGTGTCAAGCCGCTCGCCGAGCATGCGAAACGCGACCACATTGCCCCAGGGACGACAGCCGATGTCGCGGGCGACTTCGGGACCGATCATCGTCGTGCCCTCGCCCGTGTCGAACAGGAAGGTCCGGCGTTTCCCGCCGACCTCCGCCTCCACGGTGAACTGCTTGCCGCCGAGCAGCGCCATCGGGATCACCGACCGTGCGGCCGGCGCATCGGCAGCGAGCATCGCGGGCGCGCACGCCATGGCGAACAGCGACGAAGTCAGGCGAGCGATGGTCATATGGCGGATATCCTCCCGCCACCAGGTGTAGATCGTTTACAGCTGTAGTCAATGCGCGGTTGCGCTGCTTCGGCCTTTCAGCATCCGATCGCGAAGCGCGACCATATGCGCGAACTGACGGTCGCCGCCTGCAAAATGTTCGGCCTGTTCGCGACGGCGTTCCTCCGCCTTGTTCTCGGCATCGGATTGCGTCCGGGCCTGCCCGGGCGGGGGTGGCGGCGGGGGCGGGCGCATGCATTCGTAGCGCATATGCTGGTCGCGCCGCGCATTGTCCGCGATCGCATGCCTGTAGTCGGCGGCAAGCGGCGTGTGGAGAAGCGAGCGGACGAACGCATCGTCGCGCGCCCGGCGCGCGGCGACATAGGCCTCGACCGTGCCGGGATCGCAATGCGGTACGACGAAGACCTGATAGCGGTCGACCGCCTCGCGGAACTCGGTCCTGGCCCTCGAGTCGATATGCCGCGCCACGATCGCGCACGGCGTCAGCGCCAGGACGACGAGGGTGCAAAGTCGCCATGCCCGGTTCATCGCGGCGCATCCTCCAGAAAGGGTGCGGCCATCTCCGGTCGCACGCGCAGCAACCGCCCCGTCGCGCGATCGATCAGCGCCCAGGTCGTCACCGCCTCCACCTTCACGCGGCCGTCCGGACCGGTGAAGCGGACGTGGCGGTCGAAGCGTGCGCCCTTGGGCGGTTCGGGTACCCAGGTTTCCCCCTGCACCGTCTCGCCGGCCGCGACATTGCCGCGATAGTCGATCTCGTGCCGCGTCACGACCCAGACATAGGCGTCCTGCTGGTCGGGCGGGGCCACCGCGGCCCAATGCGCGACGGCAATATCCTGGATCCAGCGCACCCAGACGGCATTGTTGACATGGCCGAGTTCGTCGATGTCCTCGGGCCGTGCGGTGATGGTGAGCGTGAAGCGGCTCATGCCGGCTGCGCGCGGTTGCGCCACCAATGGATGGCGGCACCGACGACGGCGATCAGCGCCAGCCCGCCGATCAGCCAGGGGAGATGGGCCGACACCTTGCCGATCATCCGTTCGAACGCCTTGCCGAACAGATAGCCGATGCCGGTGAACAGGATGCCCCAGACGATCGCCGACAGGCCATTGACCACGACGAAGGTCTTCGCCGGCACCTTGGTCGTGCCGATGGCGATCGGGCTGACGGTGCGGAAACCGTAGATGAAGCGGAAGGCGAAGATGAAGCCGATCGGCCAGCGCTCCAGCCATTCGGTCGCCTTGGCGAAGGCGGGCTTCTCCTTTGCGCGCTTGACGAGCCGATGGTCGCGGAAGCGACGCCCGAGCGCGAACCACGCCTGATCGGCGGCGAACGAGCCGGTCGCGGTGGCGATCATCGCGCCGACCAGCGGCAGCAGACCCTGGTGCGCGGCGACACCGCCGGCGACGACCACCGTCTCGCCCTCCACCGCCGCGCCGACGAACAACGCCGGCAGGCCGTAATGCGCGATGATCTGCGCGAGCGTCACGCTGCGGTCATTCCTCTATGCCCAGCTGCCAGAGGACGAAGGCATGTTCCTCCGCCGCCTCGCGCAGCGATTCGAACCGGCCGGACTTGCCGCCATGGCCCGCGCCCATGTTGGTCTTGAGCAGCAGGATATTGTCGTCGGTCTTGGTGGCGCGCAGCTTCGCCGCCCATTTCGCCGGTTCCCAATAGGTGACGCGCGGGTCGTTGAGCCCGCCGGAGATGAACAGCGGCGGGTAATCCTGCGCGACCACATTGTCATACGGACTGTAGCTGCGGATCAGGTCGAATGCCGCCTTGTCCTCGATCGGATTGCCCCATTCCGGCCACTCGCCGGGGGTCAGCGGCAGGTCGGCATCCATCATCGTGTTGAGCACGTCGACGAAGGGCACGTCGGCGATCACCGCGCCCCACAAGCCCGGATCGGAATTGACGATCGCGCCCATCAGTTCGCCGCCGGCGGAGCGACCGGCGGTGGCGATGCGACCGGCGCTGGTCCAGCCCTGTTCGATCAATCCCTTCGCCACGTCGACGAAGTCGTTGAACGTGTTCGTCCGCTTGTCCAGCTTGCCGTCGTGATACCATTGCTGGCCCAGGTCGTCGCCGCCGCGGATATGCGCGATGGCATAGGCAAAGCCGCGGTCAAGCAGGCTCAGGCGCCCGGTCGAGAAGCCCGGCGGGATGGCATAGCCATAGGCGCCATAGGCGTAGAGGAAGAGCGGCCGCGACCCGTCGCGGGCGAAGTCCTTCGGATAGACGATCGACACGGGCACCTCGGTGCCGTCGCGGACGGTGATCTTGAGCCGCTCGGTGCGATATGCCGCGCCGTCATAGCCGGAGGGGATCTCCTGCACCTTCAACGTCGTCAGCGTACCGGCCGCGGTGTCATAGTCGTAGACGGTGCCCGGCGTGACCATGGACTCATAGCCCAGCCGGATCACCGTCATGTCATATTCGGGATTGTCGCCGAGCCCCGCGGTATAGCTCGCCTCCGGAAAGGCGATCCGCTCCGCGACGGTCGGCGCGTCATAGCGGTGTATGGCGATCCGATCGAGACCGTCCTCGCGCCCCTCGACCACGAAGAAGTCGCGGAAGCATTCGACGCCGGTCATGTAGAAATGCGGGTCCGGCGCGATCAGCTCGGTCCAGTCGCCGGGGCTCGCGATCGGCGCGGTGACGAGCCGCCACATCGGATCGATGTCGTTGGTATGGATGAACAGCGTGTCGCCGTGCGTATCCACGTCATATTCGCGGCCTTCCTGCCGGGCGGCCACCAGGATCGGCTGCGCGAAGGGGTCGTGCGCGGGGAGCAGCCGCACCTCGCTGGTGACATGGTCCCCGGTGCCGATGATGATCCACTTGCGGTCGCTCGTCTCCGCGACCGCGACGCGATAACCCTCGT
This sequence comes from Sphingomonas beigongshangi, assembly GCF_016820445.1. GTDB lineage: Bacteria > Pseudomonadota > Alphaproteobacteria > Sphingomonadales > Sphingomonadaceae > Sphingomonas > Sphingomonas beigongshangi. Next base: position 77,361 of record NZ_JADHDT010000002.1, on the reverse strand, counting down.
CCGCCTCGTGGAACAGTTGGACGTCGTCCTCGACCGGCGTGCCGAGCCGGTGGAATCGCGCATTGTCGGTGCGCCATTGCGCATTGGCGAGGCCGTACAGGAATCCGGAATCGTCCGCCGTCCAGACGATGTCGGACAGCATGCCCTCGATCACCTCGGGAAGGTGCTCGCCCGTCGCCAGGTCCTTGATCCGGACGGTGAACCGCTCGGATCCGTTGTCGTCGATCGCATAGGCGAGCTTGCCGCCGTCGTTCGACACCGCGAAGGCGCCGAGCCGGAAATAGTCCTTGCCCTCCGCAAGCGCGGGTTCGTCGAGCAGCAGCTCGTCGTCGCCGCCGGCGACGGGCCGCCGCCACCATTTGCGATACTGGCCGCCCGTCTCGAACGCGGTCCAGTACAACCAGTCGCCGTCCTTCTGCGGCACGGAGGATTCGTCCTCCTTCATCCGCCCCTTCATCTCCTCGTACAGGCGGTCGACCAGCGGCTGGTGCGGCGCCATCGCCGCCTCGAAATAGGCGTTCTCCGCGGCGAGATAGGCGAGCACGTCGGCGTCGCCGACGTCCGGATAGTCGGGATCCTTCAGCCAGGCATAGGGATCCTCGATCGTCACGCCATGCGCGGTGAAGCTGTGCGGACGACGGTCGGCGACGGGGGACTTGGGCAGGGTCGGATCGGTCATGCGGCCTTCATAACGCGGTGTCCCGCCAAGTCGACGCACGCCGGGAATCGACATTCCGCGTGCCGACGGCAAGATCTTCCGCGATGCATGCCTCCGCTTACACCCGCCGCCTCGTCTGGCTCGGTCTCGTCTGGCTGGTCGGCCTCGGCGTGTCCTTCGCCGTCGCGGCGGACCGCGCGACCTGGGCGCTGGAGGTCGTGCCGGCGCCGATCGTCTTCGCCGCCCTCGTCGCCATGCGCCATCGCTGGCGGGCAAGCGACCTGGCGCTGGCCCTGATCGGCGTACACGGCCTCGTTCTGATGACGGGCGGCGCCTATACCTATGCGAAGGTGCCGATCGGCTTCGCCTTCCGCGACTGGCTGCACCTGGCGCGCAATCCGTTCGATCGGATCGGCCATTTCTGCCAGGGCTTCGTCCCGGCGATCGTGCTGCGCGAACTGGTGATCGGCCTTGGCCTGATCCGTCGCGGCACGTTCCTCGCCCTTGCCGTCCTCGCATTCTGCCTGGCGATCAGCGCCGCCTATGAATTGATCGAGTTCGCGGCCGCCCAGGCGCTGGGGCAGGGGGCCGATGCGTTCCTGGGTACCCAGGGCGATCCCTGGGACACGCAGTGGGACATGCTGACCTGCCTCGTCGGTGCGGCGATCGCGCTGGCCACGCTGTCGCGGATCGACGACCGGCTGATCGCTCCGGCCCGCGATGGCTAGACTTTGATCCAGGTACGTGGACGCGGTACCGGCCCTCACCCCCACCCGGCCGCCCACGCAGCCTATCCTGGATGGGCGGCCGGGTGGGCGTGGGGGCCGATACCGCGCCGATCCAGCCTTGCTGGATCGCACATCAGTTGTCCTCACTGCCGCCGGCGGGCATGAGCGAGCCAAAGACAAAGGGAAGGCCAAGCACATGCCGGGCGGATTGGTGGCGCTGCTAGACGATATCGCGGCGATGGCGAAGCTGTCGGCGGCGAGCCTGGACGATGTCGCGGGTGCGGCCGGCCGCGCGGGCGCGAAGGCGGCGGGCGTGGTGATCGACGATACCGCCGTCACCCCGACCTATGTAACCGGCCTGTCGCCCGCCCGGGAATTGCCGATCATCTGGAAGATCGCCAAGGGCTCGCTGCGCAACAAACTGCTGTTCCTGTTGCCCGCCGCGCTGGTGCTCAGTGCGCTCGCGCCCTGGGCGATCACGCCGATCCTGATGTGCGGCGGCGCCTTCCTGTGCTTCGAGGGGGCGGAGAAGATCCTGGCCGCGCTGACCGGCGGCCACCATGGCGAGGAGAGCGCGGCGATCACCGATGCCAAGGCGCTCGAGGACCGGCAGGTCGCCGGCGCGGTCCGCACCGACCTGATCCTGTCGGGCGAGATCATGGCGATCGCGCTCGGCGAATTGACGGGGGAGACGCTGCTCAACCAGGCGATCGCCCTCGCGCTGGTCGCGGTGGCGATCACGGCGGGCGTCTATGGCCTGGTCGCGCTGATCGTGAAGATGGACGACATCGGCCTGCACCTTGCGCGAAAGCCCGCGACGCGGACGATCGGGCGCGGTCTGGTGGCGGCGATGCCGCGCGTCCTCTCGGCGCTGTCCGTGATCGGCACCGCGGCGATGCTTTGGGTGGGCGGCGGCATCATCGTCCACGGCCTGGAAAGTTTCGGGGTCGCGGCGATCCCGCACGCCATCCATGCCGTGGCGAAAGGCGCGGCGGCGCCGCTCGGCGCGATGGCGAGTGTCGCGCGGTGGCTGATCGGCGCGATCGGCTCCGCGCTGCTGGGGATCGTGGTCGGCGGCGTGATCGTGGGCCTGCTGCATCTGCTGCCCCGCCCGTCCGAGGGCCATTCCGCCTAAGGTCTGACCGACGCGCGTGGAATCGGTACCGGCGCGCACCGTCGCCGGGTCGCCCATTCAGGATACGCCATGTTGGCGGCCGGGGGAGGGTGAGGGCCGGCACCGCCCCGATCCGGCCTTGCCGCGCGTCCGCCGTCGTCAGGCGGCGGTGCTTCGCAGCACCGCGACGATGCGGTCGCATTCCAGCTGCAATGCCTCCGTCCGCTCGCGCATGGTGCTGCTGATGGTGCGGGTGCGCAGCGCGACCGAGGATGTCTGCACGAACGTCTCGCGAAGCGATTGAAACGTGTCCCGCGCCGTCACGGTGCTCCGTTCGATCGCCGCGATCATGCCCCGGATTTCCGCATTCATCCGGTTTTGCGTCGATGTCGTCTCCACCGTCTGCACCGCGGACGCCGCCAGTCGATCGAGCGCGACACGCAACGCGTCGCTGACGCCGACGGCGGACGTGGTCGCCTGGCTGATCTCCTCGATGCGCGTGGCGATCTCCTGCGTCGTGCCGGCGGTCGCCTGGGAGAAGTTTCGCACCTCCTGCGCGACCACCGCGAAGCCGCGGCCCATGTCCCCCGCCCGCGCCGCCTCCATCGCGGCGTTGAGCGCGAGCAGGTTCGTCGCCTGGCTCAGTGCGGCGATTTGCTGGGACGACCGTTCGATCGACGCCACCGATCGGATCAGCGTCTCATTCGCGGCCTGCGCGGTTTCCGAATGGCTTGCCGCCTCGATCGTCGTCTCCGCCGACCGGCGCGCCTCGCCGGCGATCACATCGAGGTTCTCCGCCAAGGCGCGCAGGTTTTCGAGCAACGTGGATGTCGTCTCGCTCGCCTGGGACGAAAGGCTGTGCGCGACCTCCGCCTGACCCTGTTGGTCGACGATGGTCGCGAGCGTCGAGTCCGCACTGGCATCGAGGTCGTTGGCGGCGCTGCGCAGATTGGCGATCAGCGCGCCGACCGTCTGCTGCAGCCGGTCGGCGATCCCTGCCGCTGCGGCGGTCATCTCCCTGCGATGGCGCGCGGCATCGGCGATCCGGCGTTGCGCCTGATCTTCGCCCTCGCGACGGGCCTGTTCCGCCTCGCGCAACGCGGCCTCCGCCGCGCGACGCGCCTCGTCGGCGGCGACACGGGCTTCCTCCGCCGCGACGCGGACCAGTTGCTCCTGCGCGGCGGCGGCGGCAGCGAGGCGCGATTTGGTCGCCAGGTTTCTGCTCAGACGGCGCACGCGCTGGATGAGAGCGCCGGCGACGAACAGGAACGCGGTCAGGAACGCCAGCGTCAGCGGCGCGATTTCCAGCAGCGTCTGCCACGCGGGCGTCAGCCGTCGCCACGCGATCACGCCGAGCGGGCGACCGCGCCAGTCGCGGATCATCGTTGCGGCATCCCCGCCCGGTTCGGCGTCCGCGGGCATCCAGCGCAGGTTCGCGAAGCCGAAGCCGCGTTCCCATTCCGCCAGTATCGACGCGTCGATCACGCGGATGTCGACGAAGATGCGGTACGTGTCCCGACGCCACCGGACGGGTCCCTTTTCCGCCACGATCGGCGAGAAGGCGATCAGCGCCGGCTTGCCGCCGAAACGTCCGATCAGCACCGTCGCGTCGTGCCGCGATCGGACCGCGGCATCGTCCGACGGCAGGCGGTCGAGCAGTGCACGGAGCAGCGAGGGCGCGATCATCCGGTCCAGCGGCGGCGCGGCGCGCTCGGGAATATGGCCGTATAGCGTGCGCCCCGCGGCGTCGATCACATAGCTCCGCCCGATCGGGGTTCCCCATTGCGAGCGCACCCAGCGCATATCCATGGTGCCATAGGCATGGGCGACCGCATCGTCCCAGGCGGCGTTGATATACGTCTCGTTACTGATCCGCGACCGCTCGCGATCGAGCGCACCGGCGATTGTCCCGGCCGCCGTCTGATTGGCCTCGCGATCGGCGCAGAAGACGAGCACGGCGATGATGACCGCAGAGGCAAGCAGCGCGAGCGCCACGAGGCTCAGCAGCAGGCGCGTTATCGCGCTGCTTTCTTCATCGTGTTTCTTGCGCAGCCGGCTGCGGAACAGCCGATGCTGACGTGTCGCCCCCTTCATCCGGCAAGTCATAATCGATTTCTTCTAAAAGCCGGTTAACCCTAGGAAAAGAGCTGCGCCGCACATCAGGTGACCTAGCCTTTTTATTGCTCAAAATGGCGACATCTCCATGTCGATCGCTCCGATATTCCAGAAAAATGCGCGCAAAGGGATAAATTCATGATGCTATCGGACATGAAGACTGTCCTTCAGCCGCCTCTACAGCGCCCCCACGCGCTGTTGCCATTGCCGGGTGGCCGGTCGATAGACGCAGCCGTGATGACCCAGCCTAATTCGCGCGCCGCGCTTCATGCCGCCCGCCTTGCCGCGCTGCGCGGCCGCCTGTCCGCCGACGCGCTCGACGGCTTCGTCCTGCCGCTGACTGACGAGCATATGAGCGAATATGTCGGTGGCTATGCGCAGCGGCTGGCGTGGCTGACCGGCTTCGAGGGGTCGGCCGGCAGCGCCGCGGTCCTGGCGGACCGCGCGGCGATCTTCACCGATGGACGCTATACGCTGCAGGTCCGCGAGCAGGTTTCGCCGTTGGACTGGGACTATGTCGACGTGCCGCAGGACAGTCTGGCCGCCTGGCTGGGTCGCGCGGCGGAGGCGGGGCAGCGGATCGGCTATGATCCCTGGCTGCACACGCGCGATCAGGTGGAGGCGATGCGCGCTGCGCTCGCCGAACGCGGAGCGGCGCTGGTCGCCGTCGCGGACAATCCGATCGACGCGATCTGGACCGATCGGCCCGCGCCTTCGCCCGCGAAGATGGTCCGCTATGACGAGGACCTGGCCGGCCGGTCGTCCGCCGCCAAGCGGGCCGACATCGCGGACTGGCTCGGCGAACGTCGCGCGGATGCGGTGGTGCTGACCGCGCTCGATTCGATCGCCTGGGCGCTCAACGTGCGCGGCGCGGACGTCGCGCATACGCCGGTCGCGCTCTCCTATGCCATCGTCGACGCGGACGGCACGACCGACCTGTTCGTCGCGCCCGAGAAGGTCGACGACGCGTTGCGCCAGCATCTGGGCAATGCGGTGCGCATCCACGATCGAACCGCTTTCGCCGCCGCGCTCGGCGGCTATGCCGGGCGCCGCATCGCCGCCGATCCCGAACGCGCGGTCGCGGCGATCTTCGACGCGCTCGAGGCGGGCGGCGCGACCGTGCTGGCGCTGCGCGATCCGGTCGTGCTGGCCAAGGCGCTGAAGAACCCGGCGGAGGTGGCGGGGCATCGCGCCGCGTCCGTCCGCGACGGCGCGGCGCTGACGCGCTTCCTGCGCTGGGTCGAGACCGAATGCCCCAAGGGCGGCGAAACCGAATTGTCCGCCGCCGCCCGGCTGCTCGCCTTTCGCGAGGAGACGGGGCTGCTGCGCGACACCAGCTTCGACACGATCTCCGCCACGGGGGCCCATGGTGCGAGCCCGCACTATCGCGTCGACGACGAATCGAACGCGCGCATCGTGCCGGGTCAGCTGTACCTCGTCGATTCGGGCGGGCAATATGCGGATGGCACGACCGACGTGACGCGGGTCGTGCCGATCGGTGTGCCCAGCGCGGAGATGCGCGACCGGTTCACCCGTGTGCTCAAGGCGCATATCGCGGTCGCCACCGCGATCTTCCCGGACGGCACGACCGGCGCGCAGATCGACGCCTTCGCACGGCGGCCGCTGTGGGAGGCGGGGCTGGATTTCGCCCATGGCACCGGTCACGGCATCGGCAGCTACCTGTCGGTGCACGAGGGGCCGCAGCGGATCGCGATGCCGACCTATGCCGGTGGCGGAACGCTGGAGCCGTTGCGGGCGGGCATGATGCTGTCGAACGAGCCGGGCTATTACAAGGCGGGCGAATACGGCATCCGCATCGAGAACCTGCTGCTCGTCGTGCCGCGCGCGATCGAGGGGGGCGATCCCGACCGGCGGATGCTGGCGTTCGAGACGCTGACCTTCGCCCCCATCGAACGCGACCTGATCGACCCGGCCCTATTGACGGCGCCCGAGCTTTCGTGGCTCAATGCCTATCACGCCGAGGTCGTCGCAAGGATCGGTCCGGTGCTCGATGGAGAGGACAGGGCATGGCTCGCGTCAAAATGCTCACCGGTCACCTGATCGTCGCCGGGACGATGATCGGCCTATTCACCGCCGGGTCCGGTGTCGCCTATGTCGCGGCGAGCGGGCTCGTTTCCGTCGGATCGCTCGTCACGCACCGCTGATGTGGATCCGCGCAGGTCGCGCGCCTGCGCCTTGCGCCGATGCAGGTTGGCGCGCAGGTTCGCCGCCAGACGGGCAGCACGGGTATCGGCTTCGCTCATCCACCGCCTTATCCCGAAAACGCGGCGGCCTCGCAACCAATCGCTTGACAAGCCGCCCGCCCTCCGCTCTAGGCGCGCTTCCGTCCGACGGACGAGTGCTGCCGTAGCTCAGTGGTAGAGCGCATCCTTGGTAAGGCTGAGGTCGTGAGTTCAATCCTCACCGGCAGCACCATTTTCTCATTGACTTAACCGCCCCTCCGGGGATCGCGATTGGCCCGAAGCCCAAAAAAGGGGTCTTCTGAGGGGTCTTTTTCGCATGGCTGTGCGGCCCTTCCGCATGATCTGAGACTGATCGCAGTTGCGCGAACGACGCTGCGCGAATCGAGCAATTTTGTTGCCTCGCCATCGTCGCTGGCCGATAGTCCCCGGCGAGGCCACCACGCACGGCCTCCGGGGCGTAGTAACCCTGAGCAAGCGGTTGGGCTGCCCGACGTGGCCCAAACATCCTTGACCCTTATGGTCGGGGAGCCTGCGACGTATGTCCAGGGCTTCCCAGCCTAAAGGTCGTAGGGACCGGCTTGCTCGGTTTACTAACTCCCCGATCACCAAGGCTCTTGGGTGAAGTCGAGCGCGGGGGCGTACCGCCATCGACTTCGGGGAGAAGCGGAATGCCACGCGGCACCCGCCACATGCTGACCGGCACGCTCGACTGGGACGAGAGCAACCGCAGCTACGTCCTGCACGCGAAGGACGGCGGCTGTTGGTTCGTCGATATGCCCTGGCGATCGCGCCGCCTGATCGGCCGCGAGGTCACGGTCGAGGGCGTGCGGTCAGGCTTCAATTTGCTCGATGCGGTCCGCATCCGCGACGGGGCGGCGAAGCAGCCGCGGTCGAGGCACCGATCCGCCCTTGCCGGCCTCTTCGCACGACAGCGGCGCCTGGCTCGCATCATCGGCCGCCTCCGCCGCGTCGGCCGCTCGTGCCGCTTGCCGCGGGGGCGTGGCCGCTGACTTCACTGATGGCGCAGCGTCTTCTCGAACCCTTCGTTGGCCTTCGTCATCTTGACGAGCCTGCGCAGATAGGTGCGGACGTGCCGCTCGAAGCGGATATCGTCATGGAGCCCGGTCGCGGGAAATTCGTCCTGCGCGACCAGTTGCTTCAGCCGCGCGGCGAACGCGGCCTGGTCGTTCACGCAGTCGGCCGTCGCGAGCGCGCGGCAGACCCATTCCTCGGCGGCAGCCTTGTCGAAATCGTCGCGCGCCTCGTATCCGCGTCTGTCCGCGGCCGCCTGATCCAGCCGTGATGCCGCCTGGCGGCGTTCCAACCACCTGCGGACCAAGGCCGCGTCCCAAGGCTTCGACCCATCCGTCATCGCTGATCCCCTTCGGTCCGCTGCGACGGAGCCCTGTTGCGGCTTGCTATAGGATGCGAGGGATCGCTCGGCTACAGGTCAGGACCACCAAGACGGCCGGATGGACAATGGCAAGACGTTCAAAACAGGATCCCTATGATCATCTTCCGCAGGAAGACGATACGCCCGCAGCGCCGGTCGCCTGCTGGCTCTGCGGCAGGCCGACGGGCAAGACCATCGTCTGGCACCATCCCGTGCCCAAGAGCCGCGGCGGTCGCGACGTCGTCCCGATGCATCCGATCTGCCAGCAGACCCTGACCGCGAATTTCACCAATTCCGAGCTCCAGCGGCACGGCATGAACGTCGCGGGGCTGCTGGATCACCCCAATGTGCGCAAATTCGTCGATTGGGTCGCCAAGAAGGATCCGGACTTCACGGCCACAATCACCAAGAAGCAACGCTGACGGCCGCGATCCGGCCGGGGAGGGCGCGCGCCCCGTGGCGGACCGGGCGGCGCGTACCGTCCGCCTGCCGGGTCACTGCAGGTTCGAGGCGAGGAAGTCGACGAACACCCGCACGCGCGCCGGCGTGTTCATGCCGCCGACGAAGACGGCGTGGATCTGCTCGACGTCGCCGGGATTGAATGCCTCGAGGATGGGGATCAAGCGGCCGGCGGCGATCGCCTCCGCGACGCTGAACGCCCCCACCCGGGCGATGCCGATGCCTTCCTCGGCGAGCTGGCCCAGCGTCTCCCCGTTATTGGCCTCGATGCTGCCGCGTACCGACAGGGTGAAATCCCGGCCGTGCGCGCGAAACGGCCAGACGGGTTCCGCCCGGCGGAAGTTGAAGTTCAGGCAGGTGTGGCGATGAAGATCGTCGGGCACCTGCGGCGTGCCGTTTCGCTGCAGATAAGCGGGAGAGGCGACGATGACGCGCCGCGTCTCGCCCAGCTTGCGCGCGGTCAGCGTGCTGTCCGGCAGGGGGCCGAAGCGCACCGCTACGTCGGCCTGACCCGCGGCGACGTCGACCAGCGTGTCGGTCAGCGCGATATCGACGAGGATATCCGGGTAGAGCGCGACGAACCTGCCGAGCAGCGGCACCACGCACAGCCGCCCATGGGATAGCGCGGCGCTCACGCGCAGCCTTCCGCGCGGGTTGCCCTGATCGGCGATCTGCTGTTCGGCGTCGTTCAGATCGGCAAGGATGCGGCGCGCGGCCTGGAGGTAGCTCCGGCCCTCCGCGGTCAGCGACAGCGCGCGGGTGGAGCGCAGCAGCAGCCGGACGCCGAGACGTGCCTCGATCCGGTCGATCGATCGCGCCACCGCTGACGGGCTCATGTCGAGCATGCGGCCGGCGGCCGAGAAACTGCCTTGCTCCACGACGGCCGCGAACAGCGCCAGAGCGCGAGCGCGATCCAGCCCCCGGTCCAGTCCCTGCTCCAGCTTTGCATCCATTGCAAAGATCCTCCGCGTCCACGGCGTCTACCAGCCGATGCGACGGGGGTCCATCTGTGCATCAAGTGATGAATGAGGAGTGTTATGGACTTTCGGCATCTTGGACGGTCCGCCTTGGGCGAACCGGCGCGCCGTTCGGACGCGGGCAGCGCGGGGGACGGACGATGAAGCTCAACCCCGGCCTGCTGGCCCTATCGGTCGGCGCATTCGGCATCGGCGTTACCGAGTTCGCGCCCATGGGACTGCTGCCCGTGATCGCGGGCGACCTGCACGTCTCGATCCCCGCCGCCGGGCTGCTGATCAGCGCTTATGCGCTGGGGGTCGTGATCGGGGCCGCGCTGATGACGCTGTCGACGGGGCGCGTGCCGCGCAGGACGCTGCTGATCGGACTCGCCGGTATCTTCACGGCCGGCAATCTGCTGGCGGCGGTGTCGGACAGCTATGCCATGCTACTTGCCGCGCGCATCCTCACCGCCTTCAATCATGGTGCCTTCTTCGGCGTGGGCTCCGTCGTCGCGGCCGGCCTGGTCGCGCCGGAGCGGCGCGCGAGCGCGGTGGCGGCGATGTTCATGGGGTTGACGATCGCCAATGTCGTCGGCGTTCCGCTGGCGACCTGGGCGGGCGAGCATCTCGGTTGGCGCGCCTCGTTCTGGGGCATCGCCGGACTGGGTGTCGCGACCATGGCGGCATTGCGGCTGACGCTGCCGCCGCTACCCGCGCCCGATGGTGGTGACGCGATCGCCGAACTGCGCGTGCTGAAGCGCCCGGTGGTGCTGGCCGCGCTCGCGTTGACCGTGGTGGGCTCCAGCGCGATGTTTACCGTCTTCACCTACATCGCACCGATCCTGCGCGAGGCGACACACGCCTCGCTCGGCTTCGTCACCGCGATGCTGGTCGTCTATGGCCTGGGGCTGACGGTCGGCAACTGGCTGGGCGGCCGCTTCGCCGATCGGTCGGTCGACCGCACGCTGATCGTCACGCTGGCCGCGCTGTCGGCCATCCTCGTCGCGTTCGCCGCGCTGATGACGCATGCCGGGCCGAGCGCCATACTCATCTTCCTGTGGGGCGTGGCGAGCTTCGCGCTGGTGCCGCCGCTACAGGTGCGCGTGATGACCGCGGCCGCCGACGCGCCGAACCTCGCCTCCGCGGTCAACATCGGGGCATTCAACCTCGGCAACGCCGCTGGCGCGGCCCTGGGTGGCGGCGTGATCGCGGCCGGGCTCGGCTTTCCCGCGATCGCGCTCGCCGGGGCGGCGACCTCGTCGATCGGGCTGGCGGCGCTTCTGTTGGCCGGACGTCGATCCGCTGTCCCGGCGCGGACGCCGTGCTACGACTGAGCCGACCCGACGGCGGATGGTCCGGTCTCCTGCCGCATCGCGCGATCCGCGCCGGGCGGCCGGAGACCGGCCATGCGCTACATACTGTTGCGGGAAGCACGCTCGCCGACGTATCGCCCCTGGCGGGCACGGCAAGCGTGCCGCACGGGATTTCCAGACCATGCGCGTGCTCCTGATCGGATTGGGTGACATCGCCTGCAAGGCGTATCTTCCCCTGCTGTCCAGGCGAGCCGACCTCGACATCCACCTGGCCACGCGCGATCCGGTCGTGCTCGACGACGTCGGCGGGTCCTTCCGTCTCCCGCACCGCTACGCCAGCGCTGGCGAGGCGCTTCGCCGCGCGACGTTCGACGCTGCGTTCGTCCATGCCGCCACCGACGCGCATGCGGCGCTCGTCGGCCTCCTGGTCGAGCATGGCATACCCACCTTCGTCGACAAGCCGCTGGCCGACAATCTCGGGGAGGTCGAGGCGCTCGTCGCCCTCGCCCGACGGCGCGCCACGCCGCTCGTGATCGGCTTCAACCGGCGGTTCGCTCCGGATTATGTCGCCCTCCGCGGTACCGGGGCGAACCTCCTGATGATGGAGAAGCATCGTCACGGGCAACCCGACCTGCCGCGTGGCGTCGTGTTCGACGATTTCATCCATGTCGTCGACACGCTGCTGTTCCTCGCGCCGTCACCGGTCCGCCGCCGCACGATCGAAACCCAGGTGATCGACGGCATGCTGCATGCGATCGTTCTGACGTTGGCGGGCGACGGGTTCACCGCCGTCGGAACGATGCATCGGGCCAGCGGGCTCGATGAGGAGCGACTGGACGTCATCGGCGGTAATGTACGCCGCTCCGTGCTGAACCTCGCGGATCGCCTCGACGCGAGCGGGACGGAGAGCCTGTATCGGCGGCCGGATTGGGTCCCGGTCGGACGCCAGCGCGGTTTCGAGGCGATGTGCGACGACTTCCTCCGCGCCGCCCGCGAGCGGCGGCCCGTGGACGAGGCTGCCATCCTGGCGACGCACGAACTCTGCGAAGCCATCGTCCGCCACGCGGAAGGGTGAAAGTCAGGTCTGCCTTCGTGGCCAAGATCCCCCACCCATAAAAAAAGGGGCGGCCTGAAGGCCGCCCCTGGAGATGCTACGGGTTTGAGAACATCCTCAGAACTTGATGTTGGCACCCGCGCTGAAATTGCGGCCGACGAGACCAGCATAATGCCAGCTGCTCAGGTAGTTCGGGTTGCTTGTATAGGCACCCGCCGCAAGCGGTGCGCGCGCGTTGGTCAGATTCTGCACGTTGATGAAGAACCGGAACTGGTCATTCACCTTCACGCCCGCGTTCAGGTCGACGTAGATGAACGGCCGCACGTAGCACTGGTTGGCGCCCGTCTGGCCGGGCGACAGCGAGTTCTTGCACGACAGATCGATCGCACCGGTGGTCTTGTCGGGCGTGATTTCGTCCGCCGCGACCTGCTTGATGCGGCCGACGTAATAGGTCGTCGCGGTCAGCGACCACGGACCGGCCTCGATCGTGTTCTGCCAATTGCCGCGAATACGCGGCGTTCCGCCGCCCGACGACAGTTCGTAAGGACCCAAGGTGCCGGCATACTTCTGTACGACGCGCACGCCGGCCGCGTTCTGGGTCACCAGGTCGAAGCGCAGCACGTCCGTCACGTCCAGACGGCTCGAGAAGCGGACGCCATCGGCCAGCGGAATGTTGGCGGTCGCCTGGAAGTCGAGACCCGAGCTCACCTCATAGTTCGCATTCACGTAAGGTACGGTGAAGACGAGGAGGCGAGGCAGAGCGTTCGGATTCGACGGGTCGGGAGCGTCGATAACGTTGCAGGCATAACCCGAACCTACCGCCGCCAGCGCCGCGCAACCTGCCGTCGAGTTGGTCTGGCTATAGTAGGCCGCGATCGCATCGGCACGCTGCGGACCGCTGACGATCAGGTTCGACTTCTTGATATTGTAGTAATCGACCGACAGGCTGAACCACGGTGCCGGCTGAATGATCGTGCCGAGCGTGACGCTGCGCGACACTTCCGGATTGACGTTCGGGTTGCCCGTCGCGCCGCTGCCGATGTTGTAGCTGGTGGTATAGGCCGGGTTACCCGGATGCGCGTTCACGAAGCTCGTCGGCGGAGTGAACGAGGAGAAGCCCGCATAGCTGCTCGCCGGATTGCTTTCCGCAAACGTCGGCGCGCGGAACCCTTCCGCATAGGTGCCGCGGAATGCGATCTGCTGGATCGGCGTGAACTTGACGCCAACCTTGGGCGAGAAGTGGTTGTAGCCTTCCGAATAGTGATCGTAGCGGCCCGAGACGTTGACGTCGATCGCCTTCACGATCGGCGCGTCGATCTCGAAGAAGCCCGCGGTGACGGTATGCCGACCGGTCGCCGATGAGGTGTTGAGATTGTAGAAGTTCAAGCCGGCGTTCTGGTTGCGGTTGAGCAGCGTCTCGCGCCGCACCTGCCCGCCGATCGCGACGTTGAGGTCACCGCCCGGCAGCGCGAACACCGCCTTGGTGATCGATCCGTCCAGCGCAGCCGTCGTCGAATAGGACTTGGTGAAGACGTCGGGCGAGATCTGGTTGCGCACCGCGGCGGTATTGAGCTGCGGATTGACGAAGTTGTAGGCGCCGGTGTTGACCGCGTTCAGCAGGCCCTGGATGTTGAGGAAGCCATGCTGCGTGACGCCGAAATCGTCGCGTGCATAGACGCCGTCCAGTCGGAAGCCGAAGCCGTCGCCGAACGTGCCCGAGACCCCCGTCGTCGCGCGGTAGACGTTGACATAGCGATCGCTACCGCCGGGGATGTCGCCGAACAGATAGTAGATGCGCGCGGCGCCTTGGCCCGGATTGGCCGCGAAGGCCGCTGCATAGGGGTTGTTCGGGTTGAGACGGCGGTCCGCCGCTGTCGCGCAGTTCACCCCGGAAGCGCAGACATAGACCGGCAGGACGATGCCGGGGCTGCTCGAGGCGAGCGCCGGCGAGCCGCCGAACGGTTGCGTCTGGCGGATGTTGGACGGTGCGCCGGTGATGCTGACTTCCGACCGCGAGAAGCTGCCGGTGGCATAGGCTTCGATGGTGTCGCTGAGACGGACGCTGAGGCGGCCCGTCGCCGAATAGCGCTGCTGGCGCGGCTGGATGATGTTGTATTCGTCGGCGATATTGTGCGCGCAGCCGGTGCCCTGCGACGTCGCGGTGTTGACGGTGAAGGTGCCATAGGGGCAGCTGCCGGGATTGAGCAGCTGATATTGCGGCGTGATCGGCGCACCCACGCCGCCGGCGAGCGGGTTGTTGAGGTCGGTCTGCGTGACGCGGGTCACGACCGCCTGCGGGTTCGACGTCGTCAGCGAGTCATCGTTGCGGTTGCGATCGGTCAGGCCGCTTGGGCGAAGGTCGAGCGTATTGAACGGATAGCCCCGCGAGTTGTTGGTGATGTAGCCGTCGTAGGTGTATTCGCCGTTCAGGTAGACGTTGAAACCCTGCGCCTGATAGTCGCCGTAGCCGGCCGTCAGCGTGGCGCGGTAATGGGAGCCGTCGCCCTTTTCCGTCGTACCGCCCTGCACCGAGCCTTCGAGACCCTTGAAGTGCTTCTTGGTGATCAGGTTGACGACACCACCGATCGCGTCGGCGCCATAGGTCGACGACGCGCCGTCCTTGAGCACTTCGACGCGGTCGACGATGCTGAACGGGATCGAGTTGAGATCGACATAGGCATTGTGGCCGTCGTCGTTTAGCGGGAAATTGGCCGAGCGCAGGCCGTCGATCAGCACGACGGTAGAGGAAACACCGAGGCCACGCAGCGACACCGCGGCGCCGCCGGCCGAGAAGCCGTTGCGGAAGCCGGTCGAGATCGAGCCGGCGCTGTCCGCGGATACCGAGCGGATCGCATCATTGACCGTGGTGATGTTCGCGCGCTCGAGCGTCTGCGTGGTCAGCACCGTCAGTGGCGACAGCGAGGTCGCGTTGGAATTGCGGAACAGCGTACCGGTAACGACGATATCGCCGCCCTGCCCCTGATCGGATTGCGCGCCGGGCGCCGTGGCGTCCTGCTGGTCCTGGATGTCCTGCTGTGCCGGCGTCTGCGGTGTTGCCGCCTGATCGCTCTGCGACGCAGTCGGCGCAGCCGCCTGGGCGAACGCCGGGCCCGTTATCGCGGTGAGAAGCGCGACGGTCGAGATGCCGTTACGCAATACGGAAAACGCAGTCTTACTGAGCATCAGCGATGCCTCCCCAACTTTTCCGGTGATGCGTCGTGTGACACACCTTTGCCGGGCGCGCCTGTTCGGGCGCAGTCCGGCGCGCATGACGACCGCGCAACATTCTGTAAACAACATGAAACATTCGTAAGTACGAATCACGAAGTGTGTTGCTCAGGTGCAACGGTATGCCGTGGTACATCAGTGCTGATAGCCTTTGCTCCCGATAGCAGGCGTAAGTCGGAGCGGCGGTTCGATACGTGTACGGACCGGGCAACCGCTGGCGCATGAGAGTGGCAAGCTTTCCCCCGGCGAGGGGGCCGTGTCCGGGCCGGGTGCGTCACCGAGCGGTCCCCGCGGAACCGGCACCGCAACGGCTCGCCTCCCGCGCCGCGGGGGATGCCTTCCATTTAACGAAAAAACCTGCAACGCATTCGAACTGAAGGCATTTTACCGAACCGTCGCGCGGTGCGATGGCGGCAGGGGCTGATAAAATCACGTTTTCCCTGTGCGGGAGGACATGGTGCGGGAGGATGAGGGAAGGGCTGTGACAGGGGCCGAGGAACAGGCAAGGCAGCTTGCCGCAATGTACGACGCATCGCCGATCGGCCTGGCGGTGATCGACACGGAGCTGCGCTACGTCCGAATCAACGAGCATCTCGCTCGCCTGAACGGCATTCCGGTGGCCGACCATATCGGCCGTACGGTGATGGAGATCATACCCAACCTTTCCGCTCAGGCGCGCGCGGCGTTCGAACGCGTTCTCGCGGGCGAGGAAATGAAGGGGGTCGAAATCTTCGGCCCCACGCCGGCGCGGCCGGACCGGACCAGCGTATGGCGGCAGAATTGGGTACCGATGCGCGATGAGACCGGCACGGTGATCGGTGTCGCCGTCTCCTGCGAGGACATCAGCGAGGAAAGCCGCGCGCGCAAGGCGGTCAAGGCGCTGAACGCGATCAACACCGCGCTTGCCGCCGAGCACGATCTCGAGCGTCTCGTGCAGATGGTCACCGATGCCGGCGTCGAGCTGACCGGCGCGACGGTAGGCGCCTTCTTCCACAACGTGCTCGACGAAAGTGGCGAGCGGCTACACCTGTTCACCCTGACCGGCGCCGATCGCGAGCAATTCACCAAACTTGGACGGCCGCGCGGGACCAAGGTGCTGGAGCCCCTGTTCCGCAACGAGCTGATCCGCGCCGACGACATCACGCGCGATCCCCGCTATGGCGCGAATGCGCCCTATGAGGGCATGCCGCCCGGGCATCCCGTGGTCACCAGCTATCTTGCCGTGCCGGTCGTGTCGGGCGGAGGCAAGGTGCTGGGCGGGCTGCTGTTCGGTCATCCGGAGCCGGGATGCTTCTCGCAGCGGCACGAGGAACTGATCGCCGGCCTGGCCGCGCAGGCGGCGGTCGCCATCGAGAACGCCCGCCTGCTGTCTGCGGTACAGGCGACCAACGAGGCCCTCGAGCAGAGGGTCGCGGAGCGGACCGCGGAACGCGACCGCGCGTGGCGCCTGTCGCGCGACCTGCTGATCACGGTGGACCCGGCCGGTATCTTCCGCTCGGTCAGCCCCGCATGGACGACAATCCTCGGCCACCATCCCTCGGAAGTGGTCGGCCGGAGCTATCGCGATTTCATCCATCCGGACGATATCCCGCGGACCGAGGCGGCGCTGAGCGCGGCATCCGCCGGCGAGGACGTGCCGGTGTTCGAAAACCGCTATCGTACGCGCGACGGTGCGATCCGGCACATCTCGTGGCTGACATCGGTCGCGGGCGGCCGGATCTATGGATCGGGGCGCGACGTGACGGACGCGCGTGCGAAGGACGAGGCGCTGCGCGCGACCGAGGCGGCCCTGCGGCAAAGTCAGAAGATGGAGGCGATGGGCCAGCTGACCGGCGGCGTCGCGCACGACTTCAACAATCTGCTGACGCCGATCCTCGGCAGCCTCGACCTCATCCGCCGCAAGGTGCCCGACGACGCGCGCAGCATGCGCCTGCTCGATGGCGCCATCCAATCCGCGGAGCGTGCCCGGACGCTGGTCCAGCGACTGCTCGCCTTCGCCCGGCGCCAGCCGTTGCAGGCGGATGCCATCGACGTGGCCACGATGGTGCGCGACATTGCCGCCCTGCTGTCGACGACGGTGGGTCCGCAGGTCCAGCTGATCATCGAGACTAAGGAATGTCTGCCCCCCGCACTCGCGGACCGCAATCAGCTGGAAATGGCCTTGCTGAACCTCGCGGTGAACGCGCGCGATGCGATGCCCGGAGGGGGGACGCTGCGCATCGACGTCGGCGACCGGCAGATCGAGGACGGCGATCCACGTCTGCCGCCCGGCGCCTATATCCACCTCAGCGTGACCGATTCGGGTTCGGGCATGGACGCGGAAACGCTGAACCGCGCGATCGAACCCTTCTTCTCGACCAAGGGGCTTGGGCGGGGAAGCGGGCTCGGCCTTTCGATGGTTCATGGCCTTGCAAGTCAGCTGGGCGGCGCGTTCCATTTGACGAGCAGCCCAGGGGCCGGCACCGTCGCGGAGCTGTGGCTACCGGTCAGCACGGTGGAGATCGTTCCGACCGTCACCGCATCGCTCGACCCGGCGCCAGCCTGCAGCGTCGGACTCGTCCTTCTGGTCGACGACGAGGATGCGGTGCGCGCGGCGGCCGCGCAGATGCTGGGCGATCTGGGCTATGCGGTCGTCGAGGCGGATGGCGCCGACGCCGCCCTGCGGCTGGTGGCCGAAGGGCTGTGGCCGGACCTGCTCGTGTCCGACCACCTGATGCCGGGGATGACGGGAACCGACCTGGCGCGGCACCTGCGCGCGCGGCGTCCGGATCTCGGCGTGCTGATCGTGTCGGGCTATGCGGATGTCGAGACGCTGTCGCCCGAGCTTGCCCATCTGTCCAAGCCGTTCCGCCAGGCGGACCTGCAACGGGCGCTGTCCATGCCCAAGGTCTATCCACCGTCCAGAGCACCCACGTCGCACGCGCCCATGCCAGCCGGCTGACCGAGCGATGCGGTAGGGCCTTTGGTATCCGAACCTGGCGCGACCGGAGCGGAGCGGTACCGGCCCTCACGCACGCGGATCAGACCCTGGGCGGGGCGCTCGCGCGCGCTAAGCGCTTCCCTTGCCTCGTAACTTCTGGCACGCTGATAGCGATAACGGAACGAGGGGATGGCAATGGATCGGCGCAGCTTCATCGGGGCGGGCATCGTCGCCGGCGGCATGGCGGCAGGAGGCATGCCGCGCGTCGCGGGCGCGGCGGCCGCCCCGGATCTGGGCTTCCCGAAGGATTTCGTCTGGGGCTGCGCGACCGCCTCCTATCAGATCGAGGGCGCGGTCAAGGCGGACGGGCGGGGACCGACGATCTGGGATACGTTCTCGCACACGCCCGGCAAGACCGCGAACGGCGACACCGGCGATGTCGCCTGCGACAGCTACCATCGCTACGCCGAGGACATCGGGCTGCTCAAGAACCTCGGCGTCAAGGCGTATCGCATGTCGATCGCCTGGTCGCGCATCTTCCCCGAAGGCCGCGGCCAGCCGAATCAGAAGGGCATCGATTACTATAATCGCGTGATCGACGGCCTGCTCGCGGCGGGCATCGCGCCCTATGTCACGATGTTCCACTGGGACCTGCCGCAGGCGCTGCCGGGCGAGTGGCGCAATCGCGACACGGCCAAGGCGTTCGCCGACTATGCCGGCTTCATGGCGGGAAAATTGTCCGATCGTGTCCATCGCTTCATGACGGTGAACGAACTGCGCTGCTTCACCGACCTTGGGCATATGCAGGGCATCCACGCACCGGGCTTGCAACTCCCCGCGGCGGAGGTGAACCAGGTTCGCCACCATGGCGTGCTGGCGCACGGGCTGGGCGTGCAGGCGATCCGCGCGCATGCCAGGGCCGGGACCGAGGTGGGCATCGCGGACAATACGTCGATCTTCGTCCCCGCGATCGAGACGCCGGGGCATATCGCCGCCGCCAAGAAGGCGATGCGCGATGAGAACGCCATGTTCCTGACCGCGATCATGGAAGGCGCCTATCCGCCGGAATATCTCGCCGCCGCCGGCGCGGCCGCGCCCAAGGTGCAGGCGGGCGACATGGCGGCGATCGGAAGCCCGCTCGATTTCGTCGCGCTCAACATCTACACCCCGACCTTCGTCAAGGCCGACCCGTCGGCGCCCCGCGGCTACACGCCGCTGCCGCATCTGCCGCAATCGCCACGCATGGCCTCGCCATGGCTCTATGTCGGGCCGGAGGCTGCCTATTGGGGCGTGCGCGCGGTCAGCGAATTGTGGAAGCCCAAGTCGCTGTTCATTTCGGAGAACGGCACGTCGGCGGACGACGTGCTCAACGCGGCCGGCCTGGACGACGACGCGGATCGCATCATGTACCTGCGCAACTATCTGGGCCAGTTCCGGCGGGCGACCGCGGAAGGCTTCCCGCTGCACGGCTATTTCCTGTGGAGCCTGATGGACAATTTCGAATGGGCGGACGGCTATACCAAGCGGTTCGGCATTCACTACGTCGACTTCGCGACGCAGAAGCGAACGCCGAAGCTGAGCGCCCAATGGTATAAGGAACTGATCCGCCGAAACGCCCTGGTCTGAGGGCCGCCGCAGCGACGATCCACCTCTCGTCAGGAGGTGGATCGCGCCGCGTCACGCACAGATGTGGGCATCGGGCAGCGGCGCGTTCGCCGGCACGGCGACGCCCTTTGCCGCGGCGGCCGCTTCCAGTGTCGGGCTGGGACCCGGACGCGAAAGGTCGGTCGCGGCGGCGTAGAAGGGATCCGCCTCCGCCCGCGCCAGCGTCGTGAAGGTGAAGCCAAGGCTGCGGTAGAGATCGAGCAGGCGCGGCAGCATATGCGCATCGAACGCGCCCAGATGCATCAGCAGGACATAGGGGATGTCGCGGCCCAGAGCGGCCTGCGACAGCATGCGCGACCGCAGCGCCTGGACGCGCGCGGCCGCGAGAAAGCTGCTTTCGAGCCCGGCGATCGCGCCCTGATCCCGCTTCGCGACGCAACGGGCATAGGCGTCGTTCCAGCCATAGTCGCCAAAGCTCATCGTCACGGCGGCGATGCGGTAGCCGCGTGCGCGAAGGCCGGCACGGACCGCATCGCGATCCGCCGCATTCCTTCCCTCGCTGAGGAACGGATAGCGGAACCAGTGCCAGTCGCTGCCGCGCGACGCGGCGACGAGGGGTGGCTCGTCGCGCCAGACGTCGGCAAGGAAGGCGTCGGGACCCACCGTGGCAAGATCGCCATGCGTCCAACTGTGATTGCCGATCGGGAAACCGGCCGCTCGCCAGGCGCCGACGACCTGCGGCGCAGTGGCGTCGGTTGCGAAGCCCCCATTGTAGAAGCCGAAGGCGGGCGCGTGCGCCGCCTTGAGCGCGGCGATGATCCGTCGGGCGATCGCCAGACGATCGTCGCCCACCGGCAGGGGCCCGTGCGCGGGCATGTCATCGAAGGTCAGCGCGATCTGCGGCGGCTGCGCGGGGGGCGCAGCCGCCGTCGCCGTATCGAACAGCGCCAGCGGTACGGCATCCGCCATCGCGCGATAGCCGCCGGGCCCCGGATGCAGATGGTCGCCCGAATCATAGGCCGGCAGCAGGCGGTCCGGGTGCGCCGGGTCACGCAATGCGGCATCGAAATCGATGACCCCGTCGAACGCGCCGGATGTGCGGATGAAAGCGTTGATCGCCTGCCGATCCGCCTCCGTCGCGGCATCGGGGTGGTAATAGTCGTTGCCGGCGAAGGGCGTGATCGTCCCGCCGATCAGGCGGATGCCATGCGCATGTGCGCGCCCGGCAAGCTGACCGTAGGCGCCGGTGATCGCCCGGACGAGCGCCGCATGTTCCGCATCACCGATCCGATGATCGCGCGTCGCGGTGCCGAGGTCATTGACCCCTTCCAGCAGGATCACGTCGGCAACGCCGGGGGTTCCGAGAACGTCGCGGTCGAAGCGCGCGACCAGACTTGGCCCGATGCCGTCGAGCAGCACCCGGTTGCCGCCGATGCCCATGTTGACCACGGCATGGGGGGGCGTCGTGCGTCCGGCGGCCAGGCGCGCGGCGAGCAGGTCCGGCCAGCGCTGGTTGCTGTCGTCGACGATACCTTTGCCGTCGGTGATCGAATCGCCGATCGCGAGGATCGCCGACGTGGGGCCGTTCGTCACTTCGACGTCAGACAGGGACCACCAGCCCCCGATCCTCGCGGCATCCTTCAGCGACGCGGCCGCACTCTGGTCGCCAGGCGCGAGGAACGTCGTGGCGCGCGCGCCCGGATGGCCGGTGCGCGAAGCGATCGTATCGGGAAGGAACAGGCTGATCGCCAGGTCCTGGCCGGGATGCGTCGCGAGCGGCAGCGGATCGGTATAGGCCTGCCCTCCCGCAGGAATGGTGACGCCCATCCCGCCCCCGAACGTCAGCGGGACGATGCCGCCGACGGTCGCCTGCCCGGGCTTCGCCTCGGCTGCGATCCGCGCCGCACCGACGACGAGCGCTCGGTCGCCTGCGACGTTCGACAGCCGGACGCGCACGCGCGTACCGCCGGCGGACAGATGCACGATCTGGCGGATCGTCGCGGGGCCTGCCGCGGCGACGCGGTCGGCATCGGCCCCCGTCATCCGCATCTGCGCCGACGCCCAGACCGGCACCCATTGGCGCGCCGAAACCCCGCCCGCAACCGTGCCGAGCAGCATCGCCACCATCCCGTATCGCGCGACCGCCGCCATGCCCTGTATCCTCACCTGCCGCCACGGCTTGTCCGTGCGCGTGATAGCGATATCATCGGGGAGGACGCGCCGCCAGCCGTGTCAGGGAGAGAGGGATGCGCGTGAATCGCCTGCTTTTGACGCTGTTGCTGATGCTGTCGGTGTTCGTCGCGCCGGCCGGGGCACGGGCGCAAGCGTGCGACGGCCCGGTCGCTGCCTGCACGCATCCGACGCGCGGCGGCCTGGCACTGATCCTGCCGGGGCGTGCGACGGTGGTCGTGGTCGACGCGGCGGACGATCCCGGCGTCAGACGCGCAGCCTCGGATGTCGTCGCGGATCTTCGAGCCGTCGGCGGCGGCACGGTGCGCGGCGCCGACCGGCTGGACGGTGCCACGGTGATCGCGGGCACCCTGGGGCGAAGTCCGATCGTCGATGCCCTGGTGCGCACTGGAAAGGTCGATGTCGGGGGTCTGGCGGGACGATGGGAGGGCTATGTCGCGCAGGTGGTCGATCGACCGGCACCAGGTGTCGCACGCGCGCTCGTCATCGTCGGCGCGGACCGGCGCGGTACGATCTTTGGCCTGTACGACCTCAGCGCCAAGGCGGGCGTAAGCCCGTGGTCCTGGTGGGCCGATGTGCCGCCCCTGCGCCATCCGACCCTCTTTCTGACCGCCGGACGCGTCGCCGACCATCCGGTCGTCAAATATCGCGGCATATTCATCAACGACGAGGAGCCCGCGTTCGGCGGCTGGGCACGCGCCCGCTTCGGCGGGGTCAATCACCTCGCCTATGAACGCGTCTTCGCGCTGCTGCTCCGGTCCAAGGCGAATTTCCTGTGGCCGGCGATGTGGGGCAAGTCGCTGTGGCAGGACGATCCCGCCACCGCGCCGCTGGCCGACCGGATGGGCATCATCCTCGGGACCTCGCATCACGAGCCGATGGGACGGTCGCAGGTCGAATGGCAGCGGCAGGGCGGGGGGCCCTGGGACTATACGCGTAACGCGGCCGCACTGCGCGCGTTCTGGCGGGCCGGCATCGAACGGCGCGGCCATGCGGAAGATCTCGTCACGATCGGCATGCGGGGCGATGGCGACGAACCGATGACGCAGGGGACCGCGATCGACCTGCTCCAGCGCATCGTCGCGGACCAGCGCGGGATCATCGCCGACGTGACGGGCAAGCCCGCCGACCGGACGCCGCAGGTCTGGGCGCTCTACAAGGAGGTGCAGGATTATTACGACCGGGGGATGCGCGTTCCCGATGACGTGACGTTGCTGTTCTCGGACGACAATTGGGGCAACATCCGCCGCCTGCCGCCGCCCGGCATGGCGCGGCGGGGGGGCGCGGGCGTCTATTATCATTTCGATTATGTGGGCGATCCGCGCAACTACAAATGGCTCGACACCAACGCGATCCCGCGTGTCTGGCAGCAGATGCGGATGGCACACCAATTCGGCGCGGATCGGTTATGGATCGTCAACGTCGGCGACCTGAAGCCGATGGAATATGCGACGAGCTTCTTCCTCGCGATGGCATGGAACCCCGATGCGATGACGTTGGCGGGGATGCAGGCCTATCCCGCACGATGGGCGGCGCACCAGTTCGGCGATGCGCAGGGGCGGGCGATCGGCGCGCTGCTCGGCCGCTACGGCCAGCTCGCCAGCCGGCGCAAGCCCGAACTGATCGACGCCGATACCTATATGTCCACGCCGGGTGGCTGGGCACGGGTGCTCGCCGAATGGGAGGCGCTCGCAAGGGTTGCGCATCGTGTCGGCGCTTCCGTGCCGATGGATCGGCGCGACGCCTATGACGAGCTGGTGCTGCACCGGATCGACGCGATGACCAACCTCCACCGCCTTTATGCCGCCGTGGCGTCCAATCATCGGGCGGCATTGGCGGGCGATGGCGGGGAAGCCGAACGGCAGGCCGCGGCCGCTCGCGGTTTCTTTGCACAGGATGCCGCGTTGCGTCGGCGCTATGAGGCGCTCGCGGGCGGCAAATGGCCCGTAATGATGGCACAGACGCATATCGGCTATACCGGCTGGCAGCAGCCGGAGGTGGACAGGATACCGCCGCTCTGGACCGTCGCATCGGCCGGGCCAAGGCCTGCGCCCGTACCGGCACCGCCGATCGCGATCATCGCCGCCGATGCGGGTCGGCCGATCGATGGCGGGACCATCCGCTGGCAACGGATCGCCGGCTTTACCGCGGACGGCGCGGCAATGGTCGCGGCTCCGGCGACTGTGTCCCCTATCGAGAAGCCCGGGGGGGCAGGGCCGCAGATCGCCTATCGCGTCAACCTTCCGGCGGCGGGCGCTTTCCGCTTCGACGTGGTCGCGGCGCCGGGGCTGGACGTCCGCGGCAGCGGCCACCATCGCGTGGCGCTGTCGATCGACGGCGGCGCGCCGGTGATCGTCGATCTGCTCGCGCACGAGGACGAGGCGCGCTGGCGTCGGGCGGTCGCAGACAATGCGCGTGTCGCGGGCGCTTCGGTATCGGTCACCCGCGCCGGCCGCCACACATTGCACCTGTGGCTGGTCGATCCCGAAGTTGTGGTCGAGCGTATCGAGCTGCGGCGCTGAATCAGCGTGCCGCCAGGTCGCTTGCCACCCAGACCAGCGGCGCGTTCCAGTTGATCGCGACTTCGTTCAGCGCGAAGGCACGCGCATCGTCCCGCCAGCATCGCTGCGGCGCGCAGCCTTTCAGCGTCGCGGCGATGGGGTCCGCAAGGGCTGTGTTGTTGGCGCCGCCGCCCAGAACGCCCGGCGGCGGACCCGGCTGTCGCTTGTCCAGCTGGTGCGTCCAGAACCGGTGGTGCGGGTTCTGCATCGGATTCCATCCGAAGCCCGACACGTAGCTGCGATCGAGAGGATTGCGCCCCAGCACGTAATCCGCGGTGTCGACCTCCGCATCCCGATAAGCCGCCTTGCCGGTGAAGCGCGCGGCCAGGCCGAGCACGATACCGCGATTGAGGATCGTGCCGTTCGATCCCCAGGGATACCGCAGTGTGTCGAAGGGGATATGATAGCCGGTACGCGCATCTTCCCCCAGGAAGCGGTCGGCAAGCGCGACGATCTTGGCACGTGCCGCGTCCCGTTCGGCATCAGGCAGACCCGCTGCGGTGGCGAGCGTGATCGTGCCCAGCGCGGCGGTAGCACCCCAGCTCGCCTCGCTGTCGAGCGGTGCGGCATGGAGCGGATTGCGGTGCAAGGCGTCTGCCAGCTCCGGCATCCGCGTTGCGGCATAGAGTTCGGCCGTCGCCCAGTAGAATTCGTCGGCGAGGTCGCCGTCGCCATAGCCGCCGCTGCCGGTAAAGGCCTGGGCGGCGTAGATGTCGGGATTGCGCAACGCCGCCCGATAGGCGCTGGCGGCGGCGGTGAGGCAGCGGTGCGCGAAGGCAGGATCCGCCGTCTTCCACACGCGCGCGCATTGCGCGGCGGTCGCCGCGAGGTTGAGCGTCGCCGCGGTGCTCGGCGGGTAGAGCAGCCGATCCTCGCGGTCGTTCGCGGGCGCGGTGGGCAGGGGTGTCCAGTTGCGGTCCGCGACCTTGTGATGTGCCATGCCACCCGCATCCACGTCCGTGAGGCGCAGCGGTCCGCGTCCCTGTCGCCCGACGGGAAGGGCGAGGTGCGTGCCGTCCGGCACCTGCATCGCGAGCAGGAAGCGCATTTCCACCCGCGCTTCGTCGAGGAGGTCGTCGGTGCCGTTGCCGGCCTCCGGCAGGGCGGCGCTGCCGTCCGGAAAGGGTGGGGATCCGGCATTCACCTCGTAGAGGTTCTGGAGCGTCCAAAGCGCGATGCCGCCGTTGACGACATATTTGCCCTGGTCGCCCGCATCGTACCAGCCGCCGGTCACGTCGAGGGTATAGGGACAGCCGGGCCAGACCGTGCCGCCGAGGTCTGGACCCTTGAAACAGGCCGCGACCTCATGCGCATGGCCGGCCGGACGTGCCCATGCCTTGCCGGCAAAAGCCGCGTCGATCGGCACGCCCGCGCGTGTCTGATAGAAATAGTTCAACGCGGCGCGGGCGAGCGGCCGGTAGAGGTCCGTCGCGATGACGAAGGGATGCGACGAGGCATTGGCGACCTCGAGCCGATACGTGCCCGGCGTGCGTACGGCACCCAGGTCGAGCTGATGTACCCGATCGCCCGACGCTGGATCCTCGCCGAACGGCTGCGTCATGCCGTTGGCGACCGGCCTGCCCTGCGTATCGACGACGCGCCATGCGAGCGGTGCCTTTGCGGCATCCGCCACGATCGCGCGCTTCGCGGTGTCGGGGCGGAAGCCAAGCTGATTGAGATGCACCGTGTCCGGCGCGTTGCCGAGCGCGGTCAGCGCCAGCAGGACGCGAAGGTGCCGCCTCATGCCGCGCCGCTCCAATCGTCGCTCGGTCGCGACGGCGTCGGCACCGTCGTCGGGGCGAGCGGCGACGGTGCCGCGGCGCGAAGGA
Organism: Sphingomonas beigongshangi; assembly: GCF_016820445.1. Taxonomy (GTDB): domain Bacteria; phylum Pseudomonadota; class Alphaproteobacteria; order Sphingomonadales; family Sphingomonadaceae; genus Sphingomonas; species Sphingomonas beigongshangi. Next base: position 51,034 of record NZ_JADHDT010000002.1, on the reverse strand, counting down.
AGTCGCCATGGGTCGGCAGCCGCATCGCGGTATCCAGATAGCCGCGCCGGATCTGCTCCAGTGCGCCTGCGACCTTGTCTTCGTCCAGCGCGTCGACGGCGGGTTCCCACCCCTCCGGCGCCAGCCCCTGTCCCAGGCACACCGCGACCCAGCTGGGATTGGTGAAAAGCTCATAGCCTTCCCGGAACAGGCGCCCCTTGCCGCGCCACAGGTCGAGCTTGCGCGCGAGACTGTCGGGCACGCTCATCTCGCGCACACGATTCCAGAAAGGCGTGTCGTCGCGGCGGGTCACCTTGTAATGGAGGATGATGAAATCGCGGATGTCCTCGTAGAGGTCACGCATCTGGCGGTTGAACTCGGTGCGTTCGGCGGGGTCGAAGCGACGGTCGGGAAACAGCGCGACGAGGCGCTGGATCGCAGACTGGACGAGGTGGATGCTGGTCGACTCCAGCGGCTCGATGAAACCGCTCGCGAGGCCCAAAGCGACGACGTTGCGGTTCCAGCATTGCCGGCGGCGTCCCGCCTCGAAGCGGATGCGCCGCGGCGCGGCGAGCGCTTCTCCCTCGAGGCTGGCGAGCAACTGCGCCTCCGCATCCTCGTCGGACAGATGGTCGCTGCAATAGACGAGGCCGTTGCCCATCCGGTGCTGGAGCGGGATGCGCCATTGCCAGCCCGCGTCACGCGCGGTGGCGCGGGTGAAGGGCGACGGCTCGCGCGGGTCGGGCAACGCGCAGGGCACCGCGACGGCGCGATCGCACGGCAGCCACTGGGCATAGCTGTCATAGCCGGTTTCCAGCGCGTCCTCGATCAGCAGGCCGCGAAAGCCGGAGCAGTCGATGAACAAATCGCCTTCGATCCGTCGGCCGTCGGCCATCGTGACGGATTCGACGAAACCGTCCCCGCTCCGCAGGTCGACGGTGGCGATCCGCCCCTCGATGCGGGTCACGCCGCGCGGTTCGGCATAGTCGCGCAGATAGCGGGCGTAGAGCGACGCGTCGAAGTGGAAGGCGTAGAACAACTCCCGCACCGGCGACTGGGCGTCGTCGCGCGCGCGCCCGAACTTGCCGTTGGCCGCGGCGACCGCGCTCATCGACCAGGCTTCGACCGACGGGATCGGCCGCCGATTGCGTTCGCGCAGCCACAATTGGTGGAAATGCACGCCCTGCAGATCGTGGCCATGATTGCCGAATGGATGGAAATAGGTCTCGCCCAGCGCGCCCCAGTCGCGGAACTCGATACCGAGCTTGAACGTGCCCGACGTCGCGGCGACGAAGCCGTTCTCGTCCAGACCGAGCATGCGGTTGAAGTTGAGCAGCGGCGGGATCGTCGCCTCGCCAACGCCGACGGTGCCAATCTCCTCCGACTCGACCAGCGTGATCTGCGTATAGCCGTTGTTGAGCAGGCGCGCGAAGGCGGCGGCGGCCATCCAGCCGGCGGTACCCCCGCCGACGATGACGACGCGGCGGATCGCATGGGGGTTCGCCGGGGGATTTGCGGAATCGATCATCGGGACAGGCGGCTCGCTTGCGCCGCCAGCCAGGCGGCATGGGTTGGGGTGCGCTGCACGGCGGCGGCGATATCGGCTTTGTGGCGGGCCATCGCTGCGGCGGCGGCGTCGGCGGGAACGGCCTCGACCAGCGGGTCGACACGGCGCGGCAGGACGCCCTGGCCGATCAGCACCGCCGCCCATTCGTCCCGGCTGAAGGTTTCTTCCTCGTAAAAGGGCAGGCGGCCTCGCTCGGCGAACTGGGTGAGCGTATGGGCGAGGCTGTCCGGCGGCGGCGTTGCGGCGCAGGCGCGCCACATCGGCTCCGGCCGGCGCGCGGCGACGTAGTGGAGCGCCACGAAATCGCGGACGCGCTCGGCTTCCGCGACGCATTGACGGTTGAAGTCCGCCGCTTCCACCGGTGCCATCGCCGCATCGGGCAGCATCGTCACCAGCCGGTCGATCGCGCTGAGGGCGAGGTGCAGGTTGCACCATTCGAGTGGCTCGACCTGAGTCGCCGAGTCGCCGATCGCCACGCAATTGCCCCGCCACGGCGCGCGGCGCATGCCGGGCCGGATCGCAATGCGATCGCCGTCGGGCATCAGTGCCGCCAGTGCCGCCTCGTCGGCATGCGCCGCGGCATAGGCGATGCCGGTTTGTGCGCCGCTGCTCCACCGCCAGCCGGCGGCATGCGCGACGACCGGGGTGAGTACCGGCGGCTCGATCGGCGCGCCAGCGTGGATCAGCAGGCGGTCGCAGGGCAGCCAGCCGGACCAGTCGTCGACCGCCTGGTCGATCGCGCCGCGCAAGCGTGCTGCGGGCCCTGTCGCGTCGACGACGAGATCGGCGGCCAGCGATCCACCGCCGACCAGCGTCAGTCGTGCGACAAAGCCGCGGTCGTCGATCGCCACGTCGGCGATCTCGCCCGCGAGGATGCGAACCCCGACGTGATCGGCAAAGGCGCGCACCATGCGTTCCTGGCGCGGCAGGTCGAGCGTCAGGCCGTAATCATGGTCCGCGAAGGGCGTGCCTGGCGTCGGCGGTACGAACCGCCCGGCGCGTGCCAGAGCGGCGGCGGGCGCGTAGGAGTCGAATGCGTCGGCCCAGCCTGCGCGACGCGCACGCAACCAATGCAGGTGAAAGCTCGTCGCTCCGAAGCGCTGACCATAGCGATCATAGACGTGCGCATAATCGGGAAGATCGTCGGCCCAGCCGCTGAACAGCGTGCCGAGGCGGCAGGCCGCACCGGTTCGCAGCACGGCGTCCTCCTCGCCGATGCCCAGATCGGCATGGAAGCCGCGGATCGACGGCAGCGTACAGGCGATGCGGTCGGCCAGCGCGTCCGGTGCCCCCCGGGTCGCCAGCATCGTCACGTCGAGGAAGGGCGCGCGCCGCTTGATCGCCGCGGCGGCATACCATCCGGTTATCCCGCCCCCAGCGACGAGGACGGTGCGCAGCGGTTCGGTCATGCCGCGTCCGTCATCGGGCAATAGCGATCCAGGAAGCCGCGATGATCGGGTCGGGCGGCGACGTCGGCGGCGATCTCCTGCCGCAACGCGGCGATGCCGCGATGCACGGCGACGGGATCGGATGCGTCCGCGCGCGGATCCCAGCCCTCCGGCACGATGCCCTGGCCCAGATAGACCGCCACCCAGCTCGCATCGAGGAAGACCCCCTCGCGATATTTGACGACGCGACCGCGGCGGCGCCACAGGTCAAGTTTCTCCGCCAGGCTGTCCGGGATCGTCATCGTGCGCACATAATCCCAGAACGGCGAGTCGGACCGCGTCGTCGCGTGATAGTGCAGGATCAGGAAATCGCGGATGCGGTCATATTCCAGGTCGATGACGCGATTGAACTCGTCCCGGTCCGGCGGGCTCGGCGCACCGTCGGGGAAGAGCTCAACCAATGCGGTGATCGCCTGCTGCACCAGATAGATGCTGGTCGACTCGAGCGGTTCGAGAAAACCGCTCGCAAGGCCGATCGCGACGCAATTGCCCACCCAGCTGCGCCGCCGACGCCCGGCGCGGAAGCGCAGCAGGCGCGGCTCGGCGAGGGGTTCCCCCTCCACCGCCGCGACCAGTGCGTCGCGTGCCTCGGCATCGCCGACGAAGGCGCTGGCGTAGACATAGCCATTGCCGGTGCGGTGCTGCAGGGGGATGCGCCAGCGCCAGCCGGCGGGCATGGCGATCGCGCTGGTATAGGGCGTCACTGCCGTCTCCGTCCTGCACGGCATGGCGACGGCGCGGTCGGCGGGCAGCCAATGCGCCCAATCCTCGAACGGTTCCTCCATCGCGCCGCCGACGAGCAGGGAACGGAAGCCCGAACAGTCGACGAACAGGTCGCCCTCGATCCGGGTCCCGTCGGCAAGCGTGATCGCGCGGATGTCGCCGGTGTCGCCGTCGCGATCGACCGCTGTCACGATCCCGTCCGTCCGCACCACGCCCGCCCGCTCGGCGAGGCCGCGCAGATATGGCGCGAACAGCTGGGCGTCGAATTGATAGGCATAGCCGAACGTCCCCGCCAGCTGACCCGGGTCGGCCTGCGGATGCGCGAAGCGGCCCTGCCGCGCGAGCGTGCAGGCGTAGGACAGGTCGTCGAGCGGCGGCAGCGGCGCGCCGGCGCGGGATAGCCGGCTCCAGTAATGATGGAAGTCGATCGCACCCTTGCCGCTACCGAAGGTGCCGAAGGGATGGATATAGCTGTCGCCGATCCGACCCCAGTCGCGAAATTCGATCCCCAGTTTGAAGGTGGCGCGGGTGAGCGCCATGAACTCCGCCTCCGGGATGCCGAGCCGCTCGTTGAAGAAGCGGATGTGGGGCAGCGTCGCCTCGCCAACGCCGACGATGCCGATCGCTTCCGATTCGACGAGATGCACGCTCGCACGATGCGGCAACAGCCGCGCGATCGCCGCCGCCGTCATCCAGCCGGCTGTGCCGCCGCCGACGATCACCACCCGCACTGCCTTGCCCGGCGTGGTCAAGATCCGCTCCCCCGTTTACGGCGCTTGTGTTCGCGCTCCCATCTCCTTCTGGGTCGTTCATCGTCGCGCGTTCGTCAACACCACTTCCACAACTGGCGCCGTACGTTGCAGGAACGTCACACCTCGGCGTCAAAAACGGCGTCGCATAGAAAAATGTTACCGCGACCATTGCTCGATTGTGAATGGTCTGCCTACAAAGAGGCCGTATCGGACGGGCGCCGCAAGCAGTGCCGCGATCGTATTTAGGGGAGGACCAATGATGCGCCCTGTCGCGCCGTCCACTGTCACTGCACGTTCCATCGTTCGCCTGCTGCGCGGCGCTTCCGTCACGGCGCTGTGCATCGCCGCCCCATTTGGCGTCGCGCAGGCGCGCCCGCTGTCGGGCCAGGACACCAGCCAGTCGCCGACCGGCGCGAAAGCGGGCGAAGGCACCGTCGGTGTCGCCACCGCCACCGGCGCGGCGACCAGCCCCGCCGACGTCCAGGCTGAAACGCAATCGACCGGCGGCGCGAGTCCCGACGATATCGTCGTCACCGGCATCCGTCAGAGCCTCGCCAACGCGCAGAACATCAAGCGTAACGCGGACACCATCGTCGACGCGATCACCGCGTCTGATATCGGCGCACTGCCCGACCGCTCCGTCACCGAAGCGCTGCAGCGTGTGCCGGGCGTCGCGATCAGCCGCTTCGCCGGGTCGAACGACCCCGACCACTTCTCGGTCGAGGGTTCGGGCGTCAACGTGCGCGGCCTGAACTTCGTCCGTTCCGAATTTAACGGCCGCGACACCTTCTCGGCTGGCATCGGTGGTCAGGCGATCAACTTTTCCGACGTGCCCGCCGAGTTGCTCGGCTCGGTTGAGGTCTACAAGAACGCGACTGCCGAGACGATCGAGGGCGGTCTGGCCGGTACCGTCAACCTCAACACGCGCAAGCCGTTCGACAATAAGGGTTTGCACATCGGCGTCGACGCCGAGGCGAATTACGGCGATTTCGAGAAGAAGTGGTCGCCGACCGGCTCGATCCTGGTCAGCGATACCTGGCAGACCAACATCGGCACCTTCGGCCTGCTCGGCGACGTATCCTATTCGCGTATCCGTAGTCGCGCGGACGGCATCCAGGTCACCAATTTCCAGACCCGTGACAACCAGAACGCGATCGCGGCGAACTCCACCACGACGCTCGTCTGCCGCAACGCGCTGCCTGGCACCACCGACACCACGACGCTGCCTGCCGCGGGTTCGGCCTGCGGCGCGGCGAACACGCCAGGGGCGGACGGCTTCCTCGACCCGGCGGGTGTGCGCTATGCCCCGATCGGCGGCCAATTCCGCAGTCAGGACTATGACCGCAAGCGCGATGGCGTCGCGTTGGCGGCGCAGTGGCAGAGCAACGACGAGAAGACGGTACTGACCGCGCAGTTCCTGCGTACGCACACGACCAACGAATGGGGTGAGCACACGTTCGAAACGGCGCCGGATCTGTCGGAATACAGCACCTATCCGTTCGGATGTCTCGGCAATACCGACGGCGCGCCGTCGAACGGCAACAACACGACCCGCGCCGAATGCCCGGTCGGCTCGACCAAGAATTACGTCTACGACGCGAACGGCTTGTTCCAGAGCGGCTATATCACCTACCCGGGCAACGTCGCCTATCGCGGCACTGGCCCCAGCACCTCCGCCAGCTTCGTACCGGCCGGCGGCACGCAACAATCGCTGTCGCGTCGTCAGGTTTTCGATGAAAACACGGTCAAGGACTTCGGCCTCAACCTGAAGACGCAGCTCAGCGACCGCCTGTCGGTCAATCTGGACGGCGACTATACCAAGGCCGAGCACTACAATCTCGACTTCAGCACCTTCGGTTCGACGTTCGCCGATTCCGAACTCAACATCACCGGCAATCTGCCCGTGGTCGTGCCGCACAAGCCCAACCAGCTGAACTACACGTGGTCGGGCGCGGCCCCCAACCCGGTGGTCGTCGGCGAGACCGACAAGCAGTATTTCTCCGACCCGCGCGTACAGTTCTGGCGCGCGGCCATGGACCATATCGAACAGTCCGAAGGCCGCGAATATGCGTTCAAGGGTGACTTCGACTATAAGTTCGGCGAAGGTGGCTTCGTCAAGGACATCAAGTTCGGCGCCCGCTATGCCGACCGCTCGATGGACGTGCGCTATAGCACCTACAATTGGGGCGTGCTGAGCGAGACGTGGGCGGGCAATACGCCCGTCTCGATCGCCCAGTCGCCGAACAACACCGCCTTCTACAATTTCCCCAACTTCTTCCGCGGCGCGACTCCGGGACCGGTGGGGGGCTATTATTATACCGGCGACCTGATCAACGATTATGACGGATCGGCCAAGCGGCTGCAGCAGGTGGAGGCGGCTTGGGCAGCGAATGGCTCGACCGCGACCGGCTGGTCGCCGCTGGCCCAGCGCGCGGGCGTCGTCGCCGGAACGCCGTTCCTTCCGTCCGAAATCCAGAAGGTGACTCAGCAGGACAAGAACGTTTATGCGCAGCTGAACTTCGCATCGCCGGGGCCGGTGTTCGGCGACGTACGGCTCAGCGGCAACGTCGGCGTGCGTTATGTGGTGACCGACGTGACGTCGGCGGGATCGATCGGTGCGCCATCAAGGGCGCAAACCGGTACCCTAGATGACTTTGACTCTCGTTGCCCGCCGCCTTCCGCCCAAAATGGCCAGCCGCAGCCGGTCAATCCGAGCGGTGTGTGTACCCTCGGCCGCGCGGGCTATAATGCCCTCCGACAATTCTCTACCGGCATCACAACGGCGGAAGTCGCGCGGAACAATTATGCTTACTGGCTGCCCAGCGCGAACCTCAAGTTCGGGCTGAGCCGGGACCTGATCCTGCGTCTGGCGGCATCGAAGGTGCTGACGCGCCCCGATCTCGCCAACATCCGCAACTTCCTGACCGTCGGATTCGACACCGGCAGCGGGACACTGACCGCGACCGCGGGCAATCCCTATCTGAAGCCGGCCACCGCCTGGCAGTTCGACGCGACACTCGAGTGGTATTTCGGTCGTGTTGGGCAGCTGTCGGTCGATGCCTTCTACAAGTCGGTGCACAACTTCTTCTATCAGGCGGTCACGAACCGTACGATTCAAAGTGCGGGTATCTCGCAGAATGTGCTCGTTCGCGGGCCGGCGAACTTCGACGGCTATGGCAAGATCAAGGGCGTCGAGGTTTCCTATCAGCAGACGTTCGATTTCCTGCCCTCTTTCCTAAGCGGTCTAGGGACAAGCCTGAACTACTCGTATATCGACAGTTCGGGCCTGCCCAATTCCTTCCTGAATGGCGGCTCGCCTTCCGGCACGTCGAACATCACGCCCGGCAATTTGCCGCTGGAAGGTCTGTCGAAGCACAATGCCAATGCGACCGTCTTCTACGAGAAGGGGCCGATCTCGCTGCGCGCGGCGTACAACTGGCGTTCCAAGTATCTGCTCACCGCGGCGGACGTCATCTTCCCGTACACGTCGATCTATCAGTCGGCGGGCGGCCAGCTCGATGCGTCGGCCTTCATCAACATCAACAAGTACATCAAGATCGGCGTCCAGGGCGTGAACCTCGCCAATCAGGTCGTGAAGACGGAGCAGGCGTATATCAGCGGCTCGAACGCGACGGCGCCGCGATCCTATTTCGTCAACGATCGCCGCTATTCGTTCATCCTGCGCGGCAACTTCTGAACTTGCGGGCGGTCGGCCCTGGCCGGCCGCCCGGTTTTCCCCAACTGGAAAGGGCGCGCTCCGATCGGAACGCGCCCTTCTTTTTTGCCCGCTTCGGCGGCGACGGCTCAGTTGTGCGGTAGTTTGGCCGGATCGACGCCCGGCCCGAGATCGAGCAGGAAGGCCGGGCCGACCTCGACGACCTGCTTGGCGCCGGCCAGTTGCAGCGAGATGTTGGCCTTGCCCGCGGCGAAGGCCTGCGACGCGACGCCACTGGCGAAATATCGCTTCCAGCCTGGGCCGACCGATGCGGTCGCCGTCGCGATCTGCGGATAGGGGGCCTCCGAACCGGTGGCACCCAGCGGAATGGTCAGCGGCGCGTCCTCCTTCGCATCCGGCGCGCGCAGATAGACCATGACCAGCACCGTATCGCCCGCCGCGATCGGCTTCACCGTGGGATAGGACGCGCCCGTATCCCATGGATGCGCGCCGGCGCGCGTGACCTGTACGCGCACCGCGGCGCCACCCGGCACGTCGGCGGCCGGTACCTGTTTGGCGCTTTGGTTTGGACCGTAGAGCGCCCAGCCGATCCCCGGCTGGTTGACCGCCTTGTCGAAGATGCTCGGCTGCGCGGAAGGCGCGGGCGCCGTCTGCGCAATCGCGACGGTCGCATATAGTGTCGCCAGCGATAGGGCAACAAATGTCTTCATCATCCTTCTCCCTGTTATGCGGCCGGCGGGTCAGCCGGTCCGGATCGGCGCCGTGGCAAGCGCGGCGGCGACGGCGGCGCGCATCGGCTTGGGCTGAAGCGCGGTGTCGTAGAGGGTCGGGCGGCGCGGGGCGCGATCGCGCCGAGGTTCGAAGCCCTCGATCCAGCTATGGCGATCCGCAAGTCCCCAGCACAGCACGTCGGTCAGCTGCGGATAGGCGAGCGTCACGTCGAGATAGGCTCGCGTGAATTCCGCGACGCCTCGGTCGCGTACCGCGATGTCGGCGGGCAGCATGTTGTCGCGCACGTCCAACTCCGTGACGACGAGCACATAGCCCATGTGCGTCACCGCATCGAGGAACGCGCGCCATGGCCCCTCAAGCGCCGCAACATGGCTGGCGGTCGGCAGCCCCTGGGTGATCAGATGGGACTGCACGCCCAGCGCATCGACGGGCGTGCCACGCCGACGGAACCCTTCGAGCAGGCGCAGCACCCCCGCGCGGTGCGCGTCGTTGCCGGGCTCCCAGCTCATATAGTCGTTGTAGACCAATTGCGCATGCGGTGCGGCGGCACGGGCGGTGTGGAAGGCGAGGTCCAGCGTCGGCTCCGTTCCGCCGAGCGCCTTGGACAGGCTCGTCTCATACAGCGTGCCGTCCTTGGGATTCACCGCCTCGTTGACGACGTCGTAGCTCTTGATGCGCGTCCCGTAGCGCCGCGTCACCGTATCGATATGCGTTGTCAGCAGGCGTTCCGCCTCGCGATGCGGCGCGCTGCCGAAATCATACGCGTTGAGCCAGGCGGGAAGCCACTTCGGCTGATGCCACAGCAGATTGTGGCCGCGCACCGCTATGCCGTGCGCCTCGCCCCAGCCGAGGATGGCATCGAAGCGATCGAACGCGAACGTGGTCGGTGTCGGACGCAGCCATTGCCACTTCATCTCGTTTTCGGCGACGAGCAGGCCGCATTGCCGGGCGACCAGTGCGGCATAGGCGGGATCGCGGGTCAGCGCGCCAAAGCTGAGCGCGGTACCGAAGCGGAGCCGCCTGCGCGCCGCAACGTCCTTGAGCGCGGCAGCTTCGGTCCCGGCCGCGTCAGGCATCGCGGCGGCAAGGGCCGGTGCGAGCGGTGCGCTGGCGATCAGACCGGCGGCGCTGACGATCAGGTCGCGGCGGTTGAGCATTGTAGGCATGACTAGTTCTTTCCGGTCCAGAGCGTGACGCGCAGCAGCGTAGGATGGGTGAGATTGAGGCCGTAATCGATCTGATCGCCGTTCCAGATGCGGCTCGTGCGCCATGTTCCGTCCGGCGCCAACGTGCCCTCCTCGACGCGCAGCAGCTCGCTTTCCCGACCGTCCGCGCGGCCGAAACGGACGCGGACGTCGGATCCCGCGACCAGGAAGCGGTTCGGGTCCAGCTGGATCGCGGCCACGCCGCCGACCGGGCGACCGACGCCGGGGGCGGGATCGGCGGAGAGGTGCGTCCATTCGGGTTCGCCGAACGACCACAATCCATAGTGCGCGGTGATCTTCCAGGCGCCCAGCGTGCCGCTTTGCGCCGTATCGTCATGCCCCTTCGCCGTGCCCCAGGTAGGATGCGTGCCGGCGAGCCGCGCCCAGGCGCCCGCAACCGGCGCCATCAGCCGATAGGGCTCGGCGAAGGCGGCGAGCGTCGCCTCGTCCAGCACCTTGGCGCCGAGCGGATAATTGACATAGCCGGTGTCATCCATGCCGAACGGCGCGAAGCCGATCGCCCCCCGGCCCAGCGCCGCCCACAGGAAGCGCGCATAGTCGGCGGCATTGCCGATCTCCGGCACGAGCAAGGCATTGTCGGGCCGGGCATAGCGATCGAGTACCGCGAGCACGGTAGTGCCGTTGCGATTGTAGATGTCGGGTGCGAGCAGCGCGATATGCGGAGCCGCCGCCTTCCATATGTCGATCACCTGCATGTCGGGACCGCCGCTCGCGCCGCCGCCGGTGCCGGGCGCGGCGAAGGGGTCGCCGATCGCGGCGTTGACGTACATCGGCAGCGCGAGCTCCGCCTGGCCGGCCGCCGCGACGCGATCGACGTAGCGCGCCGTCGCCCAGGCGTTGAAGGCCGTGTCGGCGAGCTGGCCGAAGACCTGCGTCCAGCTTCCGCTCCTGCCGACGCGCCGGGCGAGCGGCGCCGGCACCGCACCCTGGAACGCCTTGTCGGCGGCAGCCGAAAGGTCGCGCTTCTGGTTGTAGACGCCGGTTTCGTTCTCGACCTGCACCATGATGACGCGATGGTCGGGATCGGCGGTCTTGAGGTGGCGCATCAGCGCGGCGAAGGCGCGCGAGTCGGCCGCCAGTGTCGTTTCGGCGTGCGGCGACAGCGTGACGCTGGTCTTTTCATCGGGCCGTGCCATGCGCGGAAAGCGGGCGTGGTCGGTTCGTACCCACGCGGGCGCATAGCTGGCGCCCGTGTTCTTCCAGGTCCCGAACCAGAGCAGGACCAGCCGTTTGCCATGCGTGCGCGCACCGTCCAGCAGCGTATCGACCCAGCCGAAGTCGAACCGGCCTTCCTCGGGTTCGATCTGTTCCCAGGCCACGGGCATTTCCAGCGTATTCGCGTGAAGCCGCTCGAGCGTCGGCCACACCTGCGGCAATACGGCCGGATAGTTGCTGGAATTGTTGGCTTGCGCGCCGAGCATCAGGAACGGAGCACCGTCGACGAAGAGCGTGTGCCGCCCGTCATGCGTCTCGATCCGGGGGAGCGGGGTCTGGGCGCCGGCGGGGAGGATCGAGGCGAACGCGAGAAGGGGGGCAAGCAGCGCGGCGACGGGGCGGCGCATGGTCATCGCCCCACGACGCTGACCAGGGGCGCAAGCGCCTGACCCGTGGGCAGCGCACCGCTCGCGGTCAGGCGACCGGCGGCGTCGTCCCAGCGCAATATCGCGCTGCGGCCACCGCCCTTGCGCCAGGCGTTGGTCGTGCCGTCGTCGTCGTAGAGCGTGAAGCTGGCGTCGTGACCGGGATAGACGCGGATGCGCTCCAAGGCCTGTGCGGTCGCGGTACTCGGCACCTGCACGCCCATGGGCACGATCGACCCGGCGCGGACGAACAGGGGAATGCGGTCGATCGGCGCGGCCGCGTCGATCCACTGGCCGCCCGCAAGCCGCTTGTCGGTCCACCAGTCGTACCAGTCGGTCCCGGCGGGCAGCCAGACGCGCCGCGATGTCGCGCCCTGCTCCGTCACCGGCGCGACGAGGAACGCCGGACCGAACGTATATTCGTCGCCCAGCGACTTTGCGGTGGCATCGTCCGGGAAGTCCATGAACAGCGCCCGCATGAAGGGCGCGCCGGTCTGGCTCGTCCGCCGTCCGAGCGCATAGACATAAGGCATGAGGGCGTAGCGCAGCCGCAGGCTGGCGGCGAGCAGCGGCTCGGCCGCCGTGCCATATTGCCAGAGCGCGGTGCCAGGCCGCTGGCCGTGGATACGCAGGGTCGGCGTGAAGGCGTTATACTGGAACCAGCGGACGAAGAGCTCGGGATAATCGCGGTACGACGGCGCCATGGCGGTCGCGCCGGCAGGATCGACGAGCACCGGATGCTGCGCGGACGGACCGTTCGGCCATTGCCAGCCGCCCGTGTCGCTGGACCAATAGGCGATGCCGCTCGCCGTCATGCCGAGGCCGGCGGGCACCTGGCGGCGCAGCGCCTCCCAGGTCGACTGGACGTCGGACGACCAGAACAGACAGCCGTTCGCCTGCGCACCGAGATAGGCGGCGCGGCACAGGATCAGGTTGCGCAGGTCGGGGCGGTCCCTCGCCGATCCTTCCGCGACCGCGCCCGTGTGCAGCAGCGGGAAAACGTTGTGATAGCGGTCGCCCGACCCGATGCTGTAGAAATAACCGTCGGGCACGAGGTCGGGTTCGGTTTCATCGAGCCAGGCGAAATCGAAACCCTGGCTGAAGATGTCGTCGCGGATCTTGTCCCAATACCAGGCGCGCGCATCCGGATTGGTCGAATCGATCAATGCGCCGGCCCTGTCCGAACGTATGGGCAGACCGTCGACCGGCTTGCCGTCCTTGTCGTGCAGCAGCCAGCCCTTCGCGGCGAGCGTGTCGAACCAGCGGCTCTCGCGTTCGAACCGTGGCCAGATGCTGACGATGCTGCGCATGCCCATCGACTTGAGGTGCGCATTCATGGCGGCTGGGTCGGGGAAGGCGTAGCGGTCGATGTCGAGCTGCCCCATCCGCGTCCAGTAGAACCAGTCGAGCACCATGACGTCGAGCGGCAGGCCGCGCCGGCGATAGCCGTCGGCGATCTCGGTCAGTTCCGCCTGCGTCTCGTAGCGCGCCTTGCTCTGGATGAGGCCGAAGGCGGCCTTGGGCGGCAGCGGCGTCGCGCCGGTCAGGCGGGCATAGCCGGCATAGAGATCGTCCGTCGTCCTACCGGCGATGACGAAGAAGGACACGCGTTCGCCGACGTTCGACTGGAAATGCGTCGCGTTGAGCAATCCGGGCGAGACCGTGGTCGCCGAGGGATTGTCCCACAGGATGCCATAGCCCTGGTCCGTGACCATGAAGGGCACGCACACCGCCTCGCCGGAGGGACGGTCATAGTCGTGGCGGCAGTCGATCGTGCGGCCGCGCAGGTCGAGGACGCCGTCCTGATACTGGCCGAGGCCGTAATAATGCGTCGCCGGGGTATCGGCGAAAGTCGCACCGACCCGGAACGTATGCTCGCCCGCGACGTCATGCGGCGCCTTTTCCCAGCCGTTCATGGCGGTCAGCGCGCTGCCGTCGACGCGCGCGAAGCTGATCGACACGGGGGGCAGCGAGGGCGCGAAATAGCGCTCCATCTGGCTGGGCGGCTTGGGCCAGGGTTGCGCGGCGACGGTGACGCGCAGGTCCGCGGAGGCGAAGGTGTCGCCGCTCGCGTCGCTGCTGTGGCGCCAGCCCGCCGCGTCGCTCTTGCCGGTGATGCCGTAGCCCGGCGCACCCTCCGCCTCGTCCCGGCTGGTCGCGATCGTCACGCGCACGATGCCGGGTGCATAGGGTTCGATCGACACGCGCGCGCCGTTGCGATCGAGCGTCGCCAACCGTTGCGCCGCGACCGGCGCCGTGCCGGCGAGCAGTAGGGCGAGCGTCATGACGAAGCGGTTCATCGACCGAGCGCCTTCTCGATTGCGGCCTCGGCAAGGGGGCGCATCGCCGCATAGCCCGCCGCGGTCGGATGGACGCCATCGCTGGCCAGCCCGGGTTTCATCGCGCCGTCCGATGTCGCGAGCGCGGGATGATAGTCGACATAGGTGAAGCCGTTGCTTTTCGCATAGGTGGCGATCCAGCGGTTGAGCGCGGCGATCTGCGGTACGGGCTGCTTGTCCTTGGCCCAGGGAAAGGCTCCGGCGGGCGGAACGGAGGCCAGGATCACCCGGATGCCATGCGCACGGGCGAGGTCCGCCATGCTCGCGATATTGCCTTCCACCGTTTCCATCGCCGCGGCACCGGTGTTTCCGGCGATGTCGTTGGTGCCGATCATGATGTGAACCGCGCGCGGGTGCAGGTCGATCACGTCCTGGCGGAAGCGGACGAGCAGCTGCGGTGTCGTCTGTCCGCTGATGCCGCGATCGACGAGGCCGTGAGTGAAGAACGAAGGGTCGAGGTTGATCCAGTTGTCGGTGATCGAATCGCCCGCGAAGACGACGCGCGGCCGCTCGGTCAGCGCGGCATTGGCGGCACGGTACCGGCACAGCTGGCCGAAATCGCGTGCCTGATCATGGGCGTGCTGCACCGCCCAATCGACCTTGCCATGCGAAGGACAGGGATCGGCGACGATGCCAGTCGGATCACCGGCAAAGGGATCCGCCGGGGCCGCGACCTGCGCCGCGGCGGGTACGGCGCACATCGCGGCAGAGAAGAGGGCAAGCGTGGGCAGGAACCGGGTCAATGGATGGTCCTTCACGGAGAGACGGTGAGCATGACGACGCCGTGCGCGGGCACGTCGGCCGCGATCGTGCCGGCGGCGGTGGGCAGGTCGCGATGCGCCCACAGGTCGCGGACCCGGGCCCGCAGCGACGGGGGATAGCCGAGCTGATCCCAGGTCGCCGCGACGCGTGCCGGCGCCTCGCCACGGTTGAACAGCAGCACCGCGCGTCGGCCGCCGGACAGGGGGCGTACCCATGTCTCGCGCGTGCCGTCGCGTGCGACGCGGCGGCCGGGTTGACCGAGCGGATCCTGGTCGATCGCGATCACCTCGCGGTTGGTAAGGATCGCGCGGGTCGGCGCGTCCATCGCCGCAATGTCGTTGCCTGCGATCAGCGGCGCGGCCATCATCGCCCAAAGCGAGAAGTGGCTGCGATATTCGGTGTCGCTCATCCCGCCGTTGCCGACTTCGAGCATGTCGGGGTCGTTCCAATGGCCCGGGCCGGCGAACGGCCAGAGGGGCTCGTTCAGATCGGCGATGGCGACGACGCCGAGCGAATAGCCGTGCTTGCCGTCCCATTTGTCGGTGATGTCACCGGTCGTGCGCCACATCTGACCGACCTGCGGCGACCAGAGCCATGGCTTGGCCGTGCCCCATTCGCACAGGGAAAACAGGATGGTGCGGCCGCTCGCCGCAAGCGCCGCCGCCATGGTGCGATAGGCTTCCTCCGCGTTGCGCGTGCCCGTCTCGCACCAGTCATACTTGAGATAGTCGACGCCCCAGCGCGCATAGGTCAGCGCATCCTGATATTCATGGCCCTGGCTGCCCGGGCGACCGCCGCAGGTCTTCGCGCCCGCGTCGGAATAGATGCCGAACTTGAGCCCGCGCGCGTGGACGTAATCGGCGAGCGCCTTGATCCCGTCCGGGAAGCGCGCGGTATCCGCGGTGATAAAGCCGTTCGGGTCGCGCGGTCCGTGCCAGCAATCGTCGATGACGACATATACATAGCCCGCGTCGCGCATGCCGGACGCGACCATCGCATCCGCGACGCGGCGGACCTTCGCAGCATCGACGGTGCAGGCGAACTTGTTCCAGCTGTTCCACCCCATCGGCGGCGTCGCGGCCAGGATCGGTGACATCGCCGATGATGGCGGCGGAGGCGCTGCGGGCGTGGCCGCGGGAATCTGCGCCAGCGCGGGCATTGCGATTGCGGTCGTTAGCGCCATCACCGCTCGCGCCACGGCATGCGCGGCCCGCCACAAGTGCCCCGGCATCATTGCCTCCCCTCCTTGCCCTTTGGCATGTGACCGCTACCGTATCCTGTGGCCTGACAATACGGAAGGGGCAAAGCGGTCCCGCGGCCCGGCCTATTTCCGCCGCTGCCACGCTCGCGCGCGCCGTCAGCGTCGGATCACGGGGTCACGGGCCATTCGAACGGCACCGCAGGCAGATCGTCGGTATTGTACAAATTGACATAGGGTGCGTCCGCCCAGGCATAGCGGACGCGCGTCACGTCCGGCCCGTTGGCACCCGCCAGCACGATCCGGTCGCCCGCAACCGTGCCGAGCACATATCGGCAGGCCGTGGCGGTGCAGGTCTCGAAGCCGATCGCCTGAGCGGCGCCGTAGGTCCGCAGCCCGGCCGAGACGTTGCGGAACGTCACGGCGAGGTCCGCCCCATCGCGCGCCACCGCGGTCACCTCCGGCCCCCCGGGTGTGACCGAGCGGCCGTAAGCCACCACGCGCGCGGCGCGGGCAAGCCGTTCACCGACGATCATCTTCTGCGTCGGGTGGATGTCGTAGCGATCGCCGAGGTCGAACGTCACTGCCAGGCCGGCATGCGGATCGGCGCGTACGGCCTTCGCCTGTACGTCCCGCATGTCCGCCCAGCCGGATTCACCGGGCGCCGTCGCTGGCGTGCCGAGCGTCGCGAGCTGGGCGACAAGGAACGGCAGTGCCGGATCGTTCGTCTGTCGGCGCCAGTCGCGCATCAGCATCGGCAGGAGCGACGCATAGCCCTTCGCGTCGCCGACGTTCGATTCGCCCTGGTACCAGGCGGCAAGGCGGAAGCCGTAGCGCGCGATCGGGGCGATCATCCCGTTGTTCAGCGTCGCGAGGCTGGCGGGAACTTCCCAGGGGGCGCTGGGCGGCTTGCCTTTCAGCGCGGCGCCAAGCTGGTACGACCAGTGTCCGGCGAGCGATATGGCGGTGCCGTCCTTCAGCTTGATCTGGCGGTTGTCGGGCTGGCCCGTCGGTCCGCCGCCGCCGAGCACGCGGATGGCGATGACGTTGCGTCCCGCGTGGAAGGCGCCCTGCGGTACCGCATAGTCGCGCCAGAACCAGTTGACGCCGTTGCTCCCTGTCCAGCGGCCGTTGATCCAAACGGTGTCGTGCGCATCGATCGGGCCGAGCAGCAGCCGGTCCGCCGCGGCAGCCTGCTCCGCGCTGAGGTCCACCGTCTTGCGCAGCCAGACGACGCCGTCGAACGCCGCCAGCGCCGGAATGCCGGCATCGCGCCACGAGCCGGCGAGGGCCAGGGTCGGCCAGGCGGCATCGTCGAACGCCGGGTCCGACCAGCGCCGCGTCGCTGCCCAGCGCGGGTCGTTGCGTCGCCACCAGGCTTCGCCACGCCGCGCTTCGGCCGCGCGGGCCGCGGCGGGATCCTTTGCGAGCAAGGCGAGACTGGCCGCGCCATCGGCATAGTCCGGCAGGGTCGCCAGCGACGGCGCGGTGATCCAGCTCTGGATCGTCGTACCGCCCCAGTCGGAATCGACGAAGCCGACGGGTATCTTCAGATCGTGCTGGAGCGAGCGCGCCATGTAGAAGCAGACGGCCGAGGCATCCCCGACGCTCGACGAATCGACGATCCGCCAGGGCGCCGGCTTGGAGAGATCGTCGCGGGGAGCGGCGGCGCTGTCATGTTCGACATGGGCAAAGCGCAGCATCGGCTCGGGCTTGGGGGCAAGACCGCCCCAGGCGCCCGTCGACTGACGGGCCGGAAACTCCATGTTGGACTGGCCGCCGCACAGATAGACGTCGCCGACCAGCACGTCCGACACCTGCTGCGTCACGGCGCCGGCCTGTGCGGACAGGACATAGGGGCCGCCGGCGGGGAGCGGCGGAAGTTGCGCCTGCCATGCGCCGCGCATGTCGGCGCGGGCGCTGACCCGTGCGCCGCTCAACGCGACCGAGACGGTTTCCCCGGGATTTGCATGGCCCCAGACGGTGATCGGGCGGTCGCGCTGCAGGACCGCGTGGTCATTGAACAGACTCGCGAGCAGCGGCGAGTCCTGCGCCGCGGCGGCGGCGGGCAAGCTCACCGTGGCGACGGCCACCAGCCAACGTGCGATCACCCGACCCTCTCCTCTTGTCTGACGATTGCCAGACTAGGAAGGGTCGGGTGGCTCGGTCAATCCATCACGTCATCCGCAAAGCGCGGAAAAGCCGCGGCTGTCAGCCACCGCCAGCGGCCAGTGCCGCGAGCAGCAACAGGGCGACGATATTGGTGATCTTGATCATCGGATTGATCGCCGGGCCGGCGGTATCCTTGTACGGATCGCCGACCGTGTCGCCGGTGACCGCGGCCTTGTGGGCTTCCGATCCCTTGCCACCGTAATTGCCGTCCTCGATGTACTTCTTGGCATTGTCCCAGGCGCCGCCGCCCGAGGTCATCGACAGCGCGACGAAGAGGCCGGAGACGATGACGCCAAGCAGCATCGCGCCGAGCGCCGCGAAGCCGTTCGCCTGGCCCGCGACCGCGCGGACGATGAAGTAGACCGCGATCGGCGACAGCACCGGAAGCAGGCTGGGCACGATCATCTCGCGGATCGCGGCCCGGGTGACGAGGTCGACGGTCCGGCCGTAATTGGGACGGCTGGTTCCTTCCATGATCCCGGGATTGTCGCGGAACTGGCCGCGGACTTCATCGACCACGGCACCCGCCGCCCGGCCGACCGCGGTCATGCCGAACGCGGCGAAGAGATAGGGCAGCAATGCGCCGAGCAGCAAGCCGACGATGACATAGGGGTTCGACAGGCTGAAATCGACGGTGATGTCGGGAAAGTAGGTGTCGAGATCGGTGGTATAGGCACCGAACAGCACCAGCGCGGCGAGGCCGGCGGAACCGATCGCATAGCCCTTGGTCACCGCCTTGGTCGTGTTGCCGACCGCGTCGAGCGCGTCGGTCTTGTGCCGTACTTCATCGGGCAGGCCCGCCATTTCGGCGATGCCGCCGGCATTGTCGGTGACCGGGCCATAGGCATCGAGCGCCACCACCATGCCGGCGAGCGCGAGCATGCTGGTCGCGGCGAAGGCGATGCCGATGATGCCGGCGAGCTGGTAGGTGGCGACCACCGCGACGACGATGACCAGCGTCGGCAGCGCCGTCGCTTCGAGGCTGATCGCCAGGCCCTGGATCACATTGGTGCCGTGGCCGGTCTGGCTTGCCTTGGCGATCGACTTGACCGGGCGGTAGGCGGTGCCGGTGTAATATTCGGTGATCCAGACGATCAGTCCGGTCACCGCCAGGCCGATCACCATGCACCAGAACAGGTCCATGCCCGTGAAGCTGGCGCCGACCTGGGTTGCCGTCGCCGCCGCGGGGCCGTCGGCGCCGTTGCTCAGATCGTCGGTCACCGCGTCGAGGAAGCCCGCGCCGCCGAGCGTGCGGTTGAGATCGCCGAGCACGTAGCGGCAGGCGAGATAGATCGCCGGGATCGACAGCAATGCGCTGGTCCAGAACCCCTTGTAAAGCGCGCCCATGATCGATCCGCCCTTGCCGAGCCGGACCATGTAGGTGCCGATGATCGAGGTGATGATGCACACGCCGCCGACGAGCAGCGGCAGGCTCATCAATCGCATCAGCTCCACCGTATCGGCTTTGACGAGCAGGGCGATCGACACCATCGTCACGCCCAGCGTCACGACATAGGTTTCGAACAGGTCGGCGGCCATGCCGGCGCAGTCGCCCACATTGTCGCCGACATTGTCGGCGATGACGGCCGGATTGCGGGGATCGTCCTCTGGAATGCCCGCCTCGACCTTGCCGACCAGGTCGGCGCCGACGTCGGCGGCCTTGGTGAAGATGCCGCCGCCCAGTCGCGCGAAGATGGAGATGAGCGAGGCGCCGAAGGCGAGCGCGGTCAGTGCCTCGACGATGACGCGGTCTCCCGGCGCATGGCCTCCCGGGCCGGTGAGATACCAGAAAAAGGTCGCGATCGCGAGCAGCCCCAGTCCCGCGACGAGCATGCCCGTCACCGCGCCCGAGCGGAACGCCATCGTCAGGCCGCCCTGCAGGCTGCCCCGCGCCGCCTCCGCGGTCCGCACGTTGGCCCGGACGGAGATGGTCATGCCGACGAAGCCGGCCACGCCGGACAGCACAGCGCCGACGACGAAACCGACGGTCGACAGCGCTCCCAGCGTCGCGAACAGGATCACGGCGACGACGACGCCCACGATGGCGATGGTGGTGTACTGGCGGCCGAGATAGGCCTTGGCGCCTTCCTGAATGGCGGCGGCGATGTCCTGCATTCGGGCGTCGCCCGGCGAGGCGCGCAGCACCTGTTGGCTGGTGACGAAGCCATAGACCACGGCGACGAGGCCGCAGAGGATGGCGAGGGTGACCGTGGTCATTCGCAGCGATCCTTCTCCTGTTGGCGCGCGGCCGATGTGATCCCGGTCTCGCGCGGAACGGGGAGGCTATGGCGCGGTGGCGCGGAGCGCAAGCACCTCAGGCAAAGCCGTGCTCGAAGCCGAGCGACGACGGCAGGGGGACCGGGACGCCCGCCTCGTGCAGGTACAGGCCCGGCGCGCGGCGAAACCGGCCAAGCAGCGTCGCGGCGACGGCGGGCACGGTGTTGGCGGGCATCGCGAACAGCAGTTCGTAATCGTCCCCCGCCGTGGCGGCGGCGAGGCGGGCGGACCGGTCCGCGCCGCGACAGGCGCGATAGTCGGCGGACAGCGGCACGGCGGCGAGGTCGATCTCGACCCCCAGGCGGCTGGCGGCGCCCATGCGCGCGGCATCGATCAGCAGTCCGTCCGACACGTCCATCATCGCATGCGCGACGCGCGACAGCACGCGCCCCTCGCCAAGGCGCGGCTGCGGACGGCGATAGCGTGTCGCGAGCGCGGCGGGGCCGGGCTCGCCGCGCGCGATGGCGAGGCCCGCGCCAGCGTCGCCGATCGTACCCGTTACCCAAAGGGCATCGTTCTCTCCCGCACCCCCGCGCGGCGGCGCGGGCGTGTCCCCGCCAAAGGCGGTGGCGGTGAGGATGCGGGGTGCGCCGCGCGGCAGGGTCACCGTGTCGCCGCCAAGCAGGCCGGTGCCGCAGGCCGCCAGCACCTCCGCCAGGCCGGCGAGGAATGCGCGGTCCCAGGCGTCGTCGGACAGCGGATAGTTGAGCAATATGCCTTCTGGCCGCGCGCCCTTGCCGGCGATGTCGGACAGGTTGGTCGCGACCAGCTTCCACGCCACGTCCGCCGGCGTGTCGCCGGGTAGGAAATGCACGCCCTCGACCAACGTGTCGGTCGTCACGACGAGCGGTGCCTGGGTCAGCCGCGCCGCATCGTCGCGCAGGTCGCGTGCCGACGGGTGGATCGGCAGCATGCGCAGCGCTTCGAGGAATTCGGCCTCGGTCAGCCGCGCGCCTCCCCGCGGACGTCCTTGGCGATGCCGTCGAGCAGGCCGTTGACGAAGCCGGTCTCGCGCCGCTCGTAAAAGGCGTGCGCGACATCGATATATTCGCTGATCGTCGCGCCGACGGGCACGTCCTTGCGCGCCATCAGCTCATAGGTGCCGGCGCGCAGCAGCGCCTTCATCGGCTTGTCGAGCCGCGCCAGCGACCATCCAGAGGCCAGCTTCCTCTCGATCGCCAGGTCGATCTCGCCCGCGCGGGCGTGCGCGCCGGTGACAATATCGTCGAAGAAATCGACGTCGGCATCGGCATATTCGACGTCCTCGATCGTCGCGCCGATGCGATGCTGATGAAATTCGTGGAGCAGCGCGGGGATCGGCGTGCCCTCCATCTCATGCTGGTACAGCGCCTGGACGGCGGCGAGGCGCGCGGCGGCGCGCGCGCGGGAACGATCGGTGGTACGGGACATAGGCTGGGGCATGTAGGCGCGCCGATCCCCGCTGTCAGCCCCGGTTCGTCCGCAGCCGCAGCGCCACCGAGCGCGCATGCGCGGGCAGCCCCTCCGCCTCGGCCAGCGCGATCGTCGCCGGACCCAGTTCCGCCAGCGCGGTCTCGTCCAGGCCGAGGAAGCTGGTGCGCTTCATGAAGTCGAGCACCGACAGGCCGGACGAGAAGCGCGCGCGGCGACCGGTCGGCAGCACATGGTTCGGCCCGGCGACATAATCGCCGATCGCCTCGGGCGTGTGCCGCCCCAGGAAGACGCTGCCCGCGTGACGGATGCGATCGAACAGGCTCTGCGGATCGTCGACGGAAAGCTGGAGATGCTCGGGGGCGAGGCGGTCGACCAGCGGGCAGGCGGCCTCCAGCGTGTCGACGATGACGATCGCGCCATTGGCGTCCCAGGCGGCGCGGGCGACGGCCTGCGTCGGGAGCTGGCCCAGTTCGTCGTCCACCATCGCCGCCACCGCGTCGGCGAAGCCGGCATCGTCGGTGAACAGGATCGACTGCGTCACCGTGTCGTGCTCGGCCTGGCTGAGCAGGTCGGCGGCGGTGACGCGGGGATCGTTGCGGCCGTCGGCGACGACGACGATCTCGCTGGGGCCGGCGACCATGTCGATGCCGACGACGCCATAGACCTGCCGCTTCGCTTCCGCGACCCAGGCGTTGCCGGGGCCGGTGACGACGTCGACGGGCGCGATCCGGCCCGCGCCATAGGCGAGCGCGGCGATCGCCTGCGCGCCGCCGACGCGCCACACCTCGTCAACCCCGGAAAGGTGCGCGGCGGCGAGGACGAGCGGATTGACCTGCCCGTCGGGCGTCGGCGTCACCATCACGAGCCGCCCGACGCCCGCGACCTTGGCGGGAATCGCGTTCATCAGCAGCGACGAGGGATAGGCCGCACGGCCGCCGGGGACGTAGAGGCCCGCGGCATCGACCGGGCGCCAGCGCGCGCCGAGTCGTACGCCGGCATCGTCGCGCCAGTCGCTGTCCGCCGGCCGTTGCTTCTCGTGATAGGTGCGGATGCGGTGCGCCGCGAGATCGAGCGCGGCGCGCAGCTCCGGCTCGAGCGCCTCATAGGCGGCAGCGCAGGCGGCGGGTTCGATCCGCCAGCCGGTTTCCGCAAGATCGTGGCGGTCCAGTTTACGCGTGAAGGCGGCGACGGCGGCCTCGCCCTCGTCGCGGACGGCGCGGATGATCGTCGCGACGTCGCGGGCAACGTCGGTCGCCGTCTCGCGACGCGCGTCGACCAGCTCGGCGAAGGATGCGGCGAAGCCGGCGTCGCGCGTGTCGAGGCGGATCATGCGGCGATCCTCGCCTTGGCGGCCACGGCACGGCGGAACGCCTCGACCAGCGGCACGACTTCCGCGCGGGTCTTCATCGCGGCGCGGTTGACGACGAGCCGGCTGGTCACCTGTGCGATCACCTCCACCTCGACCAGGCCGTTCTCCTTGAGCGTGCGCCCCGAGCTGACGAGGTCGACGATACGCGGCGCAAGGCCGAGCATCGGCGCGAGCTCCATCGCGCCATTCAGCTTGACGCATTCCGCCTGTACGCCGCGGCGGGCGAAATGCGCGGCGGTGATGTGCGGATATTTGGTCGCGACGCGGACATGGCTCCAGCCGCGCGGATCGTCGCCGGCCGCCATGTCGGCGGGTTCGGCGACCGAGATGCGGCAATGGCCAATGCCGAGGTCGACGGGCGCATACAATTCCGAATAGCCGAATTCCGCGATGACGTCGGACCCGACGATGCCGAGCTGCGCGGCGCCATGCGCGACGAAGGTGGCGACGTCGAAGGCACGGACGCGGATCAGCTCGATGCCCGGCGTGTCGGTCGCGAAACGGAGCGCGCGGCTGTCCTCGTCGGAAAAGGCGGCTTCGGGCACGATCCCGGCGGCGGCGAGGAGCGGCACCGCTTCGGAGAGGATGCGCCCCTTGGGAACGGCGATGATGATCGGTTTTGTCACGGGCTGCGCTTTACGGCGGCGCGCGGGGCGGAGCAACGGGCTGCAAGGCCAGCCCGCTGGCCGAATGCCTAGATCCCCCAGCGCCGCATCGCCGCGACGACGGCGTCGGGCTTTTCCCAGGTCACGAAATGACCCGCGTCGATCTTCTCGACGGTGAGCTTCGGGACATAGGGGGCAAGGTCGTCGACCAGCACCGGCAGCAGCGCGGTGTCGCGCGTGCCCCAGATCACCAGCGTATCCTGCGTCACCGGCGGGAAGGGCCGGTCGAGGAAGACGGGGCGGGGCGCGTCCTCGTCCGGCGCGGGCACGACGACGGTCGATGCGCGATACCAGTTGATCATCGCGGTCATCGCGCCGGGCTGCGCCCATTCGTCGAGATAGGCCGCCTTGTCCGCGCCCGCCATCGCGCTGGCGGCATGCTGGACGAAGGTGGAGCCGAAGAAGCGCTCCAGCCCTTCCCCGACCAGGCCGCGATCGATGCCGGTGTCGCGGAAGCGGGTGATATACTGGCTGGCGCGACGCTGTGCCGGATCGTCGAACAGCGCGCGCTGGAAGAGATAGGGGTGCGGCGCGTTGACGATGACGAGCCGCGCGACGCGATCGGGGCGGGTCAGCGCCGCCATCCAAGCGACCGCGCCGCCCCAGTCGTGGCCGACGAGCGTGAAGCGGTCGATGTCCAGCGCGTCGGCGAGCGCGACGAGGTCGGCGACGATCTTGTCCGCGCTGTAGCTGTCGACGCCCTCCGGCTTGGACGATCGGGCATAGCCGCGCTGGTCGGGGGCGATCACATAATGGTCGCGGGCGAGGTCGGGGACGATGCCGCGCCAGGTGCGGTGCGATTCGGGAAAGCCGTGGAGGAGGATCACCGGCGGCGCGGCCGGATCGCCCGCGATCTGGACGTCGAGCTCGACGCCGGTGGACAGCGACAGGCGGCGGGTGTCGGTCATGGCTGCATCCTCTCTCGTCCGAATGTCTCGATCACGGATAGCTCACCGTCTTCGGCACTTCCGGGATCGGGATCCATTCCTTGTCATCGCCGGGCACCTTGGGGAAGTCGCCCGCCTTCCACGCGCGTTTCGCCTCGTTGATCCGGTCGCGGCGGGAGGAGACGAAGTTCCACCAGACGTGGCGCGGCGTCGCGAAGGCGTCGCCGCCGCACAGCATCGCGCGGCCGCCGCTGTCGGAACGCAGCGTCGCGGGCACGCCCGGCTTCAGGATGTACAGCTGCATCGGTTCGAGCGGCACGCCCTCCAGGCTCGCTTCGCCGAAGGCGAGGTACAGGGCGCGCTCCTCCGCCGCGGCGTCGATCGGCACGCTGGCGCCGGGATCGAGCGCGATATCGGCGTAGATCGTGCCGGCATAGGTCGTCGTCGGCGCGCGCTGCCCCCACAGTTCGCCCATGATGATCCGCGCGCGGGCGCCGTGTGCGTCGAGCGTCGGCAAGTGCGCGCGGGCGACATGTTCGAACGCCGGGTCCATCTCCTCGTCCGCCTCGGGCAAGGCGAGCCAGGTCTGGATGCCCGACAGGGCGGGGCCGTGCGCGCGCTCGTCGCCCGGCGACCGTTCCGAATGGACGATCCCGTGGCCGGCGGTCATCAGATTGACCGCGCCGGGCTCGATCCGGGCGCAGGTGCCGAGCGAATCGCGATGGTCGATCGCGCCTTCGAACAGATAGGTGACGGTGGCGAGGTTGATGTGCGGATGCGGGCGCACGTCGATGCCGCCGCCCGTCGGCAGGTGCGCCGGCCCCATCTGGTCAAAGAAAAGGAAGGGGCCGACCATCGTCCGCTCCTTCGCCGGCAGGGTGCGATGAACCTTGAACCCGCCCAGGTCGTGCGTGACCGGGGTCAGCGTGCGTTCGACGAAGTCATCGAGCATGAGGCGCCTTTCGTCTGGCGGAGCAGATCGGCCAGATCCTCCGGGTAGATGGTTTCCGGCCAGTCGGCCAGTTCGTGCGGCTCGAACCACCGCCAACCGGCGAGCACGCGCTGTTCGAGCGGCGTGAGCGCGCCGGCCTTCACCTCGCAGGTGTCGACCTCGACGCGGAAATAGCGCTCGTCGGCATCGACCGCGACGCCTTCGAACGTGACGAAGCCGACGACGCGGCGCGCGACCTCCGGCCCGCAGTCGCGATCGAGACCCACCTCTTCCCACAATTCGCGCCGTGCGGCGGCGGCATAGCTTTCGCCCGGATCGACCGCGCCCCCCGGCGTGCACCACAGCGGCGGGCGATCGCCCGGCGTGAACCGCATCAGCAGCACCCGGTCCTGCGCGTCGACGAGCAGGATGCGCGCCGCCGGGCGCGGCACGCGCGGCGCCTTATTCGGCATCGAGTTCGGGATAATGGCGGAAGATGCCGTCGGTGTTGAACGCGATGCGGCGGTCGCTGGCGAGATAGGCGGCGATCCCCGGCAGCGCGGCAACGGCGTCGTGCAGCCGGACGAGGCCGGGATATTCGCCTTCCAGCGTCGCCATCCGTCGGGGGAACATGTAGCGCAGGCCGGCGACGACCTGGAACAGCGACGTATCCGCATAGGTCCAGTTGGCGCCGGCCACGAACGGCCCGCCCGCGCTGGTCGCCGCATCCTCGAAATGGTCGAGGAACTTGGGCATGCGCTCGTCGCGGAACTGGCGTGCGGCGCGCGCGGCCTCCGGTTTCTGATCCTCGTAATAGTCGCCGGTGCCGACCGGATGATGGACGTCGTGCACCTCGGCGACGCAATCGGCAATCGTGAGTTGGAGCTGATGCAGCCACAGGCGGTCGGCGGCGAGGGCGAGGTCGTGGTGCTCGCCGAGGTAGAGCAGGATGTTGGCGACCTGTGCGATCGTTCCGTCCGGCGTGTCGAGATAGGGCGGGGCGAACGGGCCGCGCCCGCTTTCGCTGCGCCGGTCGAGATCGTCGAGCAGCGCCTCTGCCCCCCGCAGCCGCGCGCAGTCGCGATAGTCGAGGCCGGCGCCTTCCAGCGCGAGGCGGACGAACTCGCCGCGCCCCTGGATCGAGGGCCAGTACCAGAGATGGTAGGTCATGCGTCAGGCGTTCCCCGGCGCGCTCGCCCGGATGGCGAGCGCATGAATGCGGCTGCTCAACAGATCGGCGAGCGCCTGGTTCACCAGCCGCTGCTGCTGGACGCGGTTGAGGCCGACGAAGTGTTGGCTTTGAACGACGACGGTAAAATGCGTCTCGCCTGTGCCGTCGTCGCCCATGTGGCCGGCGTGAAGATGGCTGTCGTTGGTCACTTCCAGGCGGGTAGGGGCGAGGGCGTCGCGAAGGCGGGCGGCGATGATGTCGGCGAGCGGAGCGGTGGCGAGGTCGGTCATCGCGCCTATATAGCGGTATTGCGCTGACTAAGGGAGCGTTCGTGGCGCAGACGAAGGACAGGAAGGACCGGCCGAACACGCGTTTCCACGGCCGGATGGATGCCAATGGCAGGATGTGCGCGGAACCCGGCTGCGAGGAGCCGGGCGAGTTCCGCGCGCCGCCGCTCGAGGGCGCACGCGACGGCGACGGGCCTGGCCCGTTCCGCTGGCTGTGCCTGGAGCATGTGCGCGCGTTCAACAGCCGCTACAATTACTTCGACGGGATGACCGCCGACGAGATCCATCACGCGCAGCGCCCGCTGGCGGGATGGGAGCGCGAGACCCGCGCCTTTGCGCGCGCGGGCAGCGGCGACCAGGGCCCGCGCTGGGCAGACTTCAGCGACCCGCTCGACGCGATCGCCGCGCGCTTCCGGCGCAAGGTCGCCCCCGAGCGCAGCGACGGCAAGCCGCTGAGCGGCCAGGATCGCGCCAGCCTTAAGGTGCTGGGCCTCGCGGCCGACGCGGACCGCATGGCGCTGCGCAGGCGCTATTCGGAGCTCGTGCGGCGCTATCACCCCGATCGCAACGGCGGCGACCGCAGCCAGGAGGCGATGCTGCAAAAGGTGATCGCGGCCTATCAGCAATTGCGCCAGGCACCCGCGTTCGCGTGATCCCGCCCGCCCGCCCCGGGCGGGCAGGCGGGGCGTCAGGCCAGCCGCTTCGCGATCGCCTCCAACTGGTCGGTCGCGGCGTTCCAGCCCGCCTCGAAGCCCATCGCCGCGTGGCCGTCGCGCGCCTCCTGCGTCCAGTGGCGCGCGGTCGCGGTATAGCGGGTGCCCTCGCCCTCCGGCGCGAAATCGTCGATGCGGACCATGAAGGGGCCGGCGGGTATCCATCCGGCGGTGAAGGCGTCGGTGGAGACGATGCGGCGTTCGGGCACCACCTCGAGGTAGACGCCCTCCAGCCGGTTCTCCTCGCCGTTCGGACCGCGCATGACGATGGTCGACCGGCCGCCGGCGACGAGGTCCTGGTCGAGGAACTCCGCCTTCCAAGGCGCGGGGCAGAACCAGGCGCCGGTATCCTCGGTCCACGCCCGCCACACCGCCGCCGGCGGCGCGGCGATCAGCCGCGTGATCGACAGGTCGTAAGTTTCGCTCATGCCGTCTCTCCCTTCATCGCCGCCTCGATCCGCGCGATGTCGATCTTGCGCATCGTCATCATCGCGGCGAACGCGCGCTGGCCCGCCGCGCCGCCCGCGGACAGCGCGTCCATCAGCACCCGCGGCGTGATCTGCCACGCATAGCCCCAGCGGTCGGTGCACCAGCCGCATGCCTTCTCGCTGCCGCCATTGCCGACGATGGCATCCCAATAACGGTCCGTCGTCGCCTGGTCGTCGGTATAGACCTGAAAGCTGACCGCCTGGCTGGGCGTCACGTCCGGGCCGCCGTTCAGCCCGAAGAACGTCTGGCCGAGCAGGGTGAAGGTGACCGTCAGCTCCGCACCAGCCGCGGCGCCGGGCAGGTCGATCGGGGCGCCCGTCACATCCTCGACGAACGTGTCGGGAAAGACGCCGGCGTAGAAGTCCGCCGCCTTGCGCGCCTCGCCATGGTCGAACCACAGGCAGGTCCGCATCCGCACGCCGGTCATGCCGCCACCCCGCTCCGGCGCGCGCCGACCAGTCCCAGCTGGATGCCGTGCGGATCGAGGATATTGGCGGAATAGTCGCCGCCCGGGATCGGATCGGGACCCTGTATCAGGGTGCCGCCCCTGGCCGTGGCGGTCGCGACCGCCGCGTCGATGTCCGCGACATGCACATACCAGTTCCATCGTGGCGGCGCGCCGGTCGCCGTACTCGACATCACCGCACCCGGCCGGACATCGCCGGCACCGCCGATGAAGGCGTAATCGCCCATCTCGCCCATCGGCATCGCGCCCGCTTTCTCCCAGCCGAACAGCGCGCCGTAGAAGGCGAAGGCGCCGTCGGGATCGGGCGTCGCCAGCTCGATCCATACGCCGCGCCCGATCGTGTCGCCGCGCGCCTGCGCGAAGGCGCGCGAAGTGTCGGCGCCTGGTCCGGACAGCAGATTGAAGGCGATGCCCTGCGGATCGGCGACGAGGGCAAAGCGACCGACATGCGGAATGTCCATCGGGCCGAACCGGCAGCTGCCGCCGAGCGATACCACGCGTTCCACCGCGCGATCGACATCGGCGGTGGCGAGGTTCAGCGTCCAGCGATGGGCCTGCGGCGCCCCCGGCGGCGGTGCCATGAGTCCCGCGACACCGTTCGCGAGATCGGGGCCGGCAAGCAGATAGCCGCCATGTTCCGCGACCGGCGAGGGCGCGACCTGCCAGCCCGCCACGGCGGCGAGGAAATCGGCCGCCCCCTGCGGATCGGGCGTCGTCAGTTCGAACCAGACGGGTGTTCCTTCGACCTGGGTCATCTTCTGTCCTCCCTTTCGCGCCGCGGCGGGCGCGCTGCCGATCGTCCGCTCAGCCTTCTGCGTGCCGGGCGTCCCCCTGCGCCATCGCCTCCGCATGCGCGGCGACATCCATGGAGAAGGGACCCCAGCCATGGCCGTCGAGGTCCTCGAAGGCGCGGCTGTACATGAAGCCGTGATCCTCCGGCTCGTGCAGCTCGCGTCCACCGGCCGCCACCGCCGCCTGGGTGATCGCGTCCACCGCCGCGCGGTCGTCGAGCCCGAGTGCGAACAGCGACGTGGTCTGCGTGAAGGGATCGGCGATCGCCTTCTGCGTGAAGCTGGAAAACAGCGGCCGGGCGAGCAGCATGACGTTGATCGTGTCGGTCCATTGCATCGCCGAGCCTTGCGGATTGGAGAATTGTTCGTTCTTCTCGAAGCCCAGCGCCTGATAGAAAGCGGTGGCGCGCGCGACGTCCGCGACGGGCAGGTTGACGAAGATCATCTTGGCCATGGCTCTTTCTCCTCTCCCGACTCGGGACTGGCTATGGATGCCGCAGGTAGTTATATAAAGCAACGATGAAGTCAGAAAAAGTAACTGGCGCGCGGCCGCGCTGGTACGAGGATGCCTGCGGTACCGCGCTGGCGCTGGAATTCCTGGGCGAGCGCTGGTCGCTGCTGATCCTGCGCGAACTGATGTTCGGGCCGCGGCGGTTCGGCGAACTCCGCGCGCATCTGGCCGGACTGAGCGCCAACGTGTTGACGCAGCGGCTCGGCGGGCTCGAGGCGGCGGGTCTGGTGGTGCGCCGGAAGCTGCCGCCGCCCGCCTCTGTGCAGGTCTACGACCTGACGCCCTGGGGCAGGGAGGTCGAGCCGATCATGCAGGCGATGGGCCGCTGGGCGACGCGGTCGCCGGATCATGATCCGACCCTGCCCTTTTCGCCAGCCTCCGCGATGCTGTCGCTGCGCACGATGCTCGACGCGGACAAGGCGGGGGACCTCGCGATGACGCTGGGTTTTCGCCTGGGCCACGACGCCTTCCGCGCGACGCTGGCGCAGGGCCGGCTCGATATCGTGCGGGCGGAACCGGGCGAGGTCGACGTGCTGGTCGAGACCGATCCGACCACGCTCGCCATATGGATCTACGTCAAGCGGCCGATCGCCGTGGCGGAGGCGGAAGGGACGATGCGCCTGTCCGGCGACCGCGCCCTGGCGGAACGCTTCGCCGACCTGTTCGCGCTGCCGCCCAAGGTCGTCCCCGTCCAAGCCGCGGATTGATGGCTCGGGTTGACGCTTCGCGTTGACGGGACGACGATAGCTTCCCACTGCAAGGCGATGTGCCTTTCCCCCGTATCGTGCGTTGGGAAGGGCCTTGCCCGAGACGATGCGCCCAGGATCATGACCGACATACCCAATACCCAGCCAGATAGCCGAGAGACGACGATCCTCGACGCACCCGACAAGATGGCGTCGGTGCGCGACGTGTTCGGCATCGACAGCGACATGCAGGTCCCCGCCTTTTCCGAGGCGGACGAGCGCGTGCCGGACCTCGATCCGGCCTATGTCTTCGACCCCGACACGACGATGGCGGTGCTGGCGGGCTTCGCGCACAACCGGCGCGTGATGGTGCAGGGCTATCACGGCACCGGCAAGTCCAGCCATATCGAGCAGGTAGCGGCGCGGCTCAACTGGCCGTGCATCCGCATCAACCTCGACGCGCACATCAGCCGCATCGACCTGATCGGCCGCGACGCGATCGTGCTGAAGGACGGTCAGCAGGTGACGGAGTTCCGCGAGGGCCTACTGCCCTGGGCGCTGCAAACGCCGACCGCGCTCGTCTTCGACGAATATGATGCCGGTCGCCCCGACGTGATGTTCGTGATCCAGCGCGTGCTGGAGACGGAGGGCAAGCTGACGCTGCTCGACCAGAACCGCGTGATCCGACCGAATCCCTGGTTCCGCCTGTTCGCGACCGCCAACACGGTGGGCCTGGGTGATACGAGCGGGCTGTACCACGGCACGCAGCAGATCAACCAGGGCCAGATGGACCGGTGGAACATCGTCGTCACGCTCAATTACCTGCCGGCAGCGACCGAGGCGCAGATCGTGCTCGCCAAGTCGGGCGAATATGACAAGCCGGAGGGCAAGAAGCAGGTGGAGGCGATGGTCCGCGTCGCCGACCTGACGCGCAAGGGCTTCGTCAACGGCGACATCTCGACCGTGATGAGCCCGCGCACCGTCATCACCTGGGCGCAGAACACGCTGATCTTCGGCGACGTCGGCTTCGCCTTCCGCCTGTCGTTCCTCAACAAGTGCGACGAGAACGAGCGGCCGCTGGTGGCGGAATATTACCAGCGCGTGTTCGGCAAGGACCTGCCCGAAAGCGTGGTGGGGCGGGCTTGAAGCACGGGGTGGACTAAGCTAGTTAGTCCACCTTTCCGGAGGTGAACGATGGCAGAGGCCGATCCGCGGAAGACCTTCAACATCCACGAGGCGAAGACGCAATTTTCCAAGCTGGTCCACCGCGCGCATGCGGGTGAGGAAATCGTCGTCGCCAAGGATGGCGTTCCTTATGCGAAGCTCGTGCCGATCGCGCCGGTAGCGGCGCAGCCGCGCCGGCGACCGGGTCGCTTCCGGGGCCTGTTGGGCGATATCCCCGACGCCATATGGTTCGCGCCGCTTCCGGACGAAGAACTGGACGCGTGGGAAGGAAAGTTCTCCAATCTTGTCTGACGGTTACCTCCTAGACACGCATACACTCATCTGGTGGTGGAACGACCCGGACCGGTTATCGTCGACGTTGATCGATGTCTTGGGGGATCCCGCTAACCCGGTGTTCGTCAGCGCGATCAGCGGGTTGGAGATCGCGATCAAGGTTCGCATCGGTCAATTGCCGGCCATGGCGGCCCGGATCGAGGATTTTGACGCCGCGATCCGACGCGACGGGTTTGTTCACCTTCCCGTTATGCATGCACATGCCGTTCGCGGCGGGCTGATGCCCGGATCGCACCGCGATCCCTTCGATCGCATCCTCGCTGCACAGGCGCTCACCGACGATCTGACCGTCGTGACGCGCGACGCGGAAATCGCCGCCTTCGGCTGCAAGGTTGTCTGGTAATGGCTAACGAAACCCCTCTCGACCGGTTCAAGGCGGTGCTTACCGGCACCGCGCGCGCGATCGCGGAGGAGCCGGAGGTCGACCTCGCCTTCACCGCCGACGCGCCGGCGCAGTCGGGCAAGCACATCAAGGTGCCGATGCCGGCGCGCGCGCTGCCGCCCGAGCAGGTGGCGGAGGCGCGCGGCTTCGCCGACGGCTTCGCGCTGCGCCTCAGGCATCATGACCTGGCCCTGCACCAGCGCGGCGCGCCGAGCGAGGCGGTCGCGCGCTCGGTGTTCGACGCGGTCGAGACGGCGCGGATAGAGGCTCTGGGCAGCCGCGGCTATGCCGGCATCGCCGACAATCTGGGCCACGCGCTCGACGTCCGTTTGCGCAGCGATCCGATCGCGCGCGCACGGAATCGCGACGAGGTTCCGCTGTCGACCGCGCTCGGCCTGCTAGTGCGCGAGGCGCTGACCGGGCGGGCGGCGCCCGACGCCGCGGAGCCGGGGCTCGCTCTGGTCCGCGACTGGATCGCCGAGCGCACCGATCTCAGCGCGATGGCGCTCGCGCTCGACGACCAGCGCGCCTTTCAGGGCCTGGCGATGAAGATGCTCGAGGATCTCGAGCTGGTCGAGGGCGAGGTGACGCCCGACGAGGCCGACGAGGGCGGGAACGAGGACGAAGGCACCGAGAACGACCAGGACGAGCAGGGGGACGAGGGCGAGGACGAACAGTCCGGCCAGGGCGAGGGCGAGGTCGAGGCGCGCGGCGAACAGCGCGAGGCGGACAGCGACGAGGGCGACGGCGAGGAGTTTGGCGAGGACAGCCCCGCCGACCTCGACGGCGAACCCGGCGACGAGGGCGACGACGGTGCACAGCCGTCGCGGTCCAATCGTCCGTCCAACGACTTCGCGCCGCAATTCGACTACAAGGCCTGGACGACGCAGTTCGACGAGGTGATTGCTGCGGGCGACCTGTGCGACGCGGAGGAGCTGGCTCGTTTACGCGGCTATCTCGACCAGCAGCTGGCGCATCTGCAGTCGGCGGTCTCGAAGCTCGCCAACCGTTTGCAGCGCCGGCTGATGGCGCAGCAGTCGCGCTCCTGGGATTTCGACCAGGAGGAAGGGTTGCTGGACGCGGCGCGGCTGGCGCGCGTCGTCGTCACTCCCACGCAGTCGTTGAGCTACAAGATCGAGCGCGACACCGATTTCCGCGACACGGTGGTAACGCTGCTGATCGACAATTCGGGGTCGATGCGCGGCCGGCCGATCGGCATCGCGGCGATCAGCGCCGACATCCTCGCTCGCACGCTGGAGCGGTGCGGCGTGAAGACCGAGATCCTTGGCTTCACGACGCGCGCGTGGAAGGGCGGCCAGGCACGCGAGACGTGGCTCGCCGCGGGGCGGCCGCCGCAGCCGGGGCGGCTCAACGACCTGCGCCACATCGTCTACAAGCAGGCGGACGAGCCGTGGCGTCGGGCGCGCGCCAACCTCGGCCTGATGATGCGCGAGGGCCTGCTCAAGGAGAATATCGACGGCGAGGCGCTGCTCTGGGCGCATGCGCGGCTGATCGCGCGGCCGGAGGAACGCCGCATCCTGATGGTGATCAGCGACGGCGCGCCGGTCGACGATTCGACGCTCTCGGTCAATTCGGGCAGCTATCTGGAACGCCACCTGCGCCAAGTGATCGGCTGGATCGAGACGAAGAGCCCGGTCGAACTGATCGCGATCGGCATCGGCCACGACGTGACGCGCTATTATGCGCGCGCGGTGACGATCATGGACGCGGAGCAGCTGGGCGGCACGATCATCGAACAGCTTGCCGCGCTGTTCGATACGGATTGAGGGGAAGGGCGGGGGCGCAACCGTCGCTGGGACTTCGTCGTCGCACTCTGGTGTCCTGGACCCGTAACGATTGTCGCCGCGCGAAGGGCGTGTCAGACCCTGCTCGATAGAGGCGCATATGGACGAAACGGCTTTTCTGGAGCGCGTGTTTGAGCTGGATGGCGGCAGGCTGGCCGTTCGCTTCTACGCGCCTTTCAAGGCTCCCGGCGGGGAGTTCCAATGCCGATATTCGGTCCGTTGGCCGGAACGGGAAGTATGGAGCTACGCTTGCGGGCTGGACGGCGTTCAGGCGCTGATGCTCGCGATGCGGTCCGTGCACACCAGACTAGTCGAGAGCGACGCCTACAAGGCTGGGCTGCTTACTTGGTGCGATGAGGCCGATCTAGACCTCCCGCCCGTCTGGGGCGGCGGATCGCCCTAGCATGTCCCTCCCATCGGCATGGGCCGAAATGATCCGATCGACTTCGACTGGCCCCGGGTTCGAGCTGCTCTGGCCCGACACGCCGCGGAGCGCGCCGCGTATCGGTGGTCTCACTGATTTCCTCGCTGTGAGTCAGCTTGCCTCAAGGCGGATTTGGGTCCGCGCCTGATGTCTATGTCCTAGAACAGGATTGCGCCGCCGGTGACGAGGCGCACGTCCGGCGCGGCGCGGTTGAGGCCGGCCACGGCGAGGACGTCGAGCTGCAGCACCTTGGTCGGGCGCCACGCCGCCGATAGCGCGGCCGAGGCCATCGTTTCGTGACCCGCGGGGTCGTCGTCGCGTTCGAGGGCGAGTTCCGCCGTGGCGGTGACGCTTTCCGTGAACTTGTAGCGCAGGCCGGTGATCTCGCTGTACGCGAGATGGCGGCCGTCGCCCGACTGGTTGGCGGCGGCGTCCGCCTCGCCGGTCACCGCGACCGCGACCTTTTCCGTCAGGTCGTACTGGAGCGGGATGATCACCCCCGTCGACCAGGTCCCCGCGCCGATCGGATAACGGCCGGTGGGCGCGGTGACGTACAGCTGGACGCCGGCGGAAAAGGGCTTTCCCTTCTTCCCCGCCAGATGCTCGCGGACCGCGAAGGTCAGGTCGCCCGTGCCGGTGACGGTGTCGACCGTCCCGGCCGCCTTGTCGCGCGTCCGATCGCGCCCATAGCCGACCCATTCGAGCTGAAGCTCCGTATCCTTGCCGACGCCAAGCCGCGCCAGCAGGTCGGCGGTCACGATACGGTCCTCGCGCTGGTCGGGCTGGTCGTCGCGCTGCCAGTCCAGTGTCGAGACCTCGATATGGACGCGCCCCGGCTCGGTCGTGCAGCTCGAACCGCCGAGGCTCGGCCGCGTCGGGCAGAAACGCGGATCGTCCTGCGCGAAGGCGGGCGTCGCGGCCGCCAGCATTGCCGCCGCCAAGGTCAGACCGAACGCCTTCGTCACCTGCTACCCCCGTTCCGCCAGCCCTGTGCGGCCATGCTTGCGCCGACTGCGCGCGACTTGGCAAATGCTTTGATCAGAACGCCTTGGCGGGAACGTGCCATGCTATTGCGCCTCCTCGGCGCCCGCGGGTTCGCCGAGCCGCTGTTCGGTGAGCACAGCCCAGCCGGTGAGGAACAACGCGCCGACCAGCGGGCCGATGACGATGCCGCTCAGCCCCAGCGCGTCGATCCCGCCTAGCGTCGTCACGAGCACCAGCCAGTCCGGCAGCCCGGTATCGCGCCCGACCAGGATCGGCCTGAGGATATTGTCGGCGAGCCCGATGACCAGCACGCCCGACAGCACCACGACCACCGCCTGCCAGATCGCGCCGGTGGCGAGCAGGTAGACCGCCACCGGTCCCCAGATGATTGCCGGCCCGACCGCGGGCAGCAGCGCGGCGATCGCCATCAGCACGCCCCACAGCAGCGCCGCGGGCAGGCCGACGATCCAGAAGGTGATCGCGCCCAGCGCGCCCTGCACCAGCGCGACGACGCCCGACCCCTTGATCGTGGCGCGGGTCACCGCGACGAACTTGTCGGCGACGCGCCGGGCGACGGATGGCTCCAGCGGCAGCGCGCGCACCACCGCGGGGCCGATATGCTCGCCGTCGCGGAGCAGGAAGAAGGTGACGTAGAGGCCGACGCCGAAGGCGAGCAGGAACGCCGCCGCATTGGCGCCGAGCGAGAAGGCGCGACGCGCGAGCTGGCTCGCGCTGCTGCCGATCGCCTGCGACAGGCGGGCCTGCGCGCGTTCGAGGCTGCCATAGCCCGCGTGATCGAGGGCATCGCGCAGCCGTATCGGCAAGGCGTCGTGGACCTGCTGAAAATAGGCGGCGAAATTGATCTGGCCGCTGCGCATCTGCGTATAGACCCCCGCCGCCTGTTCGACGACGAGGCTGGCGAGAACCAGCGCGGGGATGACGACCGCGACGGTGATGATCAGCAGCGTTACCGTCGCGGCGATGTTGCGGCGTGTCGGCCAGCGCCGCAGCAGCCGCTGGAACAAGGGCTGGAACAGCAGGGCCGCGAGCGCCGCCCATAGCAATGCGCCCGCAAATCCCGACACGATCAGGATCAGGCCGGCGGTGATCAGCATCAGGAACAGGATGAGGCCGCCGTTTTCGACGTGCCGGCGTTCGATCGTCACGTATGGTCCCTTTCGCGCGTCGACCGCGCCCGCATTCGTTGCGGCAGTGTAACGCATGGCTGCGGTGATCGCTCCCGTCGGGGGCCGGCGTGGACGGATCGTGCGCCGGGCATGGGCGATGCCGGCCATAGTCGCTACACGGTGCCCATGTCTCTTTCACCCCCGCCCGGCGGCTTTCAGGGCCCGGTCAAACGGTCGATCACGATCGCAGGCCACCAGACCTCGATCAGCCTGGAGCCCATCTTCTGGCGCGCGCTCGAGCGGGCGGCGGCCAGCCGCGCGCTGCCGCTGAGCGCGCTCGTCGCGGAGATCGACGTCCTGCGCATCGCCGATCGCGCGCCGGCGAACCTGGCGAGCGCCCTGCGCAGCTGGCTGTTCGCGAACGAAAGCAACTCGAAAATGTGAGAATAAATCGCAATAGCATTGACTCTGCGAATTCGTCGCAATAGCAGCGCGCTCGATCACTGCGATTGGGGGATTTCATGTCGCGCTTCACTGCTTCGTTCCTGGCCCTGTCCTGCGTCGGCTTCATCGCCTCGGCGCCGGCCAGCGCGGCGGACAAGGATCAGGACGGGCGACGCCGCATCGACCGCGACGACATCGTCGTCACCGGCACGGCGGAAAAGGCACCAAACAGCGTCGAAAGTCCGAAGGCGACGGCGTCGATCCTGGATACGCCGCAGACGATCACCGTCATCTCTGACCAGGTGCTGCGCAAGCAGAACCTGCAGACGCTTCGAGATGCGCTGCAGACGATCCCCGGCATCACCTTCGGCGCGGGCGAGGGGGGCGGCGGCTATGGCGACAGCATCAATCTGCGCGGCTATTCGGCGAACACCGACATCACGGTCGACGGCATCCGCGACAGCGCGCAATACAGCCGTACCGATCCGTTCAACCTGCAGCAGATCGAGGTCTACAACGGCGCCAATTCCGTGTTCAACGGGTCGGGCAGCGTCGGCGGCACGATCAACCTGGTCAGCAAGGAGCCGCGTCCGGAGGATTTGACGATCGCACAGGCCGCGGTCGGCACCGACAATTACTATCGCGCCGCGCTCGATTCGAACCTGCGCATCCGCGACGGGATCGCGGCGCGACTCAACGCGGTCTACCACCACAACGACGTGCCCGGCCGCGATGTCGAGAAGTACGAGCGCTGGGGCGTCGCGCCCGCGGTGACGATCGGCATCGGCGGCCCGACCAGCCTGACTTTGGCCTATGTCCACCAGGAGGACCGCAACACGCCCCTGTATGGCGTGCCCTATGTCCACAATGCGATCGTCGACGGCCTCGTGCCGGGGACGACCCGCAGGGGCTATTACGGCTACAGCAACCTCGACACGCAGCGGATCACCGTCGACCGGTTCACCGCGACACTGCGCCACCACGTCGACGACCATGTGTCGGTGCGCAACCTGACGCGGTGGCAGCGCGTCGGGCAGTACAGCGTTACCAGCGCGCCGCAGGGCACGTTCTGCCTCGCGGGCACCGGGTTGCAGCCGATCACGACCGGCCCGACGAGCACGACCGGCCTCGCCTGCACGACGACCGTGGCCGGAAGGCCGCTGACCATCCCCGCCGGCCAGTGGCTGCCCTCCGGCCCGCGCGGTCTGGTCCGCGACCAGGAGAACCAGCTGTTCGCCGACCAGGTCGACATCCGGCTGGACCATGGCACGCGCGGCGGCATCCGCAACGTCGCCGACATCGGCGCGATCGCGATGGTCGAGGATTATCGCATCACCACGGGGTCGCTGCTGCGCAACCCAGACGGGTCGGCGCTCGCGTCGCTGCCATTGCTGTCGATCGCGGCCCCCGACAGCATGTGGCGGGGCGGCACCAACTACGTCACCACGGCGCAGTCGCGATCGACCACACAGAATGTCGCCGTCTACGCCTTCGACACGCTGGAGCTCGGCCGCTATTTCGAGATCAACGGCGGCGTGCGCTGGGAATATCAGAAGGCGGAATTCCGCAGCCTGCCGATCCCCAATGCCGCCCCCGGCGTGACGCAGCCGCTGCCCGCGCAGCTGGCGCCGCAGGTCAATCGCGAACGGCTGTTCTCGTGGCGTGCGGGCGCGGTGTTCCACCCGGTGAAGGACGTCAGCCTGTATGCGGGCTATGGGATCGCGAAGACGCCGTCCTCGGCGACGGTGCGGCTGGGCTGCGTCAGCGTGTCGAACGCCATCGTCACCGACAGCTGTGCCGTCGCGCCGGAGACGGCGCGCAATTACGAGGTCGGCGTGAAGGCGGGCCTGTTGCACCGTCGGCTGGAGCTGACCGCGGCGCTGTTCCGCAACGAGCGGACCAATTATCGCGTGCCGTCCAATGACCCGGCCCTGCCCACGTTGCAGGTGCTCGACGGACGCAGCCGCGTCGACGGCGTGGCGCTCGGCGTATCGGGCAACATCACGCGGGACTGGACGATCTTCGCCAATTACACCTATCTCGACGGCAAGGTGCTGCAGTCGGTGTCCGACCTGTGCCTGGCACGACCCGGCACGGCAGGATGCGGCAACAGCGCGGCGGTGCCCGATCCGCAGGCGGGCGCGCCGCTGATCCAGACACCGAAACACGCGGGCAGCCTGTTCACCACCTACAAACTGCCGTTCGGGCTCGAGGTCGGTTACGGGCTGACCTATCAGGGCTCTTTCACCACCTATGCGCCCGTCCTGGCAAACGGCAGCGTGCTGCGCGCGCCCGACTATCTGATCCACCGCGCCTATCTGGCCTATACGTTCGGTGGCGGCCTCACCGCGCAGCTCAACATCCAGAATCTTACCGACGAAAAGTATTTAACCAATGTGCGCAACAATTTGAACGCAAATGGTGTGGTAACGGGCGGCTGGGCGATGCCGGGCGACCGGCGGCAGGCGGTGCTCAGCCTGTTCTACAGTTTCTGATCTCAAGCGAACTCTTGCCCGCGCCTTCGATTTCTCGGAAGGGCGCGGGCAGGAGACCGAGGGACCCATGCTGATCGCCATCCCCGACGTGCTGACCCGTGACGAGATCGTGGCCCTGCGCGCCGTGATCGACACCGCCGACTGGATCGACGGCAACGCGACCTCGGGCCCGCAGGCGGCGCTCGCCAAGCGCAACGCGCAATTGCCGGAAGACGGCGCCGCCGCGCGCCAGGCCGGCGCGATGGTGCTCGACGCGCTCGGCCGGTCGCCGCTGTTCGTCGCCGCGGCGCTGCCGCGCAAGGTCTTTCCGCCGCTGTTCAACCGCTATGCGGGCGGTCAGGACTTCGGCCTCCAC
This sequence comes from Sphingomonas beigongshangi, assembly GCF_016820445.1. Taxonomy (GTDB): domain Bacteria; phylum Pseudomonadota; class Alphaproteobacteria; order Sphingomonadales; family Sphingomonadaceae; genus Sphingomonas; species Sphingomonas beigongshangi. The sequence continues at coordinate 10,690 of NZ_JADHDT010000002.1, read as the reverse complement.
GTCGACAATGCGATCCGGATGAAGCGCGGCACCGATTTCCGCATCCGATCCGATCTCTCGGCGACGCTCTTCCTCGAGGATCCGGACGCCTATGACGGCGGCGAACTGGTGATCGAGGACCAGTTCGGGCCACAGTCGGTCAAGCTGCCCGCGGGCCATATGGTGCTTTATCCTGCGTCGAGTCTGCACCGCGTCACGCCGGTGACGCGGGGCGCACGCGTCGCCTCCTTCTTCTGGATCGAATCCATGGTCCGCGACGATGGCGCACGGCGATTGCTGTTCGAGCTGGACCAGGGCGTGCAGGCCGCCGCGACGACCATGGGGCGGGACGCGCCGGCGGTGCTGCGACTGACCGGTGTCTACCACAATCTGCTCCGCCGCTGGGCGGACAGCTGATGCGATTGACGGGCAATACCGCCCATGCGACCCGGAAGGTGTCCGGGCGGAGACGATGATGAACAGACTGGCGTGGCGCCGTACCTGGTTCCAGGTCCACAAATGGATCGGCCTCGTCCTGGCGATCCTGATCGTGCCTTTGTCCCTGTCCGGCGCCGCGCTGGTGTGGGACGAGCCGCTCGACCGGATCGCCAATCCGGCGCGCTATGCGGTGACCGGCGACACGTTGCTGACCCCGTCGGCCTATGTCTCGGCGGCGGCGCGCGTGCTCAAGCCGGGCGACCGCATCGCGCAGCTGAGTCTGCCGGACGGCCGAGGCCCCGTGGTCGTCGCGGCGGCGCCTGCCGCGGCGGGGGCGTCGCGTGGGGGGCCGCCGGCCCGCACCGTGGTCTATCTCGATCCCCCGACGGCGCGCGTGCTGGAGGTGTCGCCGCGCAACGCGGGACTCGTCCGCTTCCTGCACGTGCTGCACGGCAGCCTGCAATTGCCCGGGGTCGGGCGCCAGGTGGTCGGCTGGATCGGCGTCGCCATGATGGTGTCGAGCTTCACCGGCCTGTGGCTGTGGTGGCCGACGGTGGGCAAGTGGGTGCGGGGGCTGCGCTGGCGCCGGCATCGCAACACCGACACCAACCTGCACTATCTGTTCGGGTTCTGGGTCGCGCTGCCGCTGTTCGTGCTGTCGCTGACCGGCGCGTGGATCAGCTTTCCCGCCTTCTTCGGCGCGCTGAGCGGCGAAGCGCGGCCGCGCGGCCCCGATCCGCGCGCCGCGATGCGGGCGCCACCCGTCGCGCGCGCCGCGCTGACGCCGGAGGCGGCGGTCGCCGACGCGGCGGGGGCGGCGCGGGGCGACCTGGCGTCGATCGCCTGGCCCACGGAGAAGAGCGCCGACTGGACGCTCGGCTACGCCGGCGGTGTCAGCGTCAAGGTGGCGGACGACAGCGGCGTCGCCGTCGCCACACCGGCACGGGCGCAGGCCGGCCTCGCGCGGACGATGCGCCGCATCCACGACGGTACCGGCATGGGGCCGGTGTGGCAGACGATCATTTTCCTTGGCGGCCTGCTGCCGGCGGCGCTGGCGGTGACCGGCGTCATCATGTGGTGGCGCGCGCGGGGCTGGAAGGCCGAGCTCGCAGCGAAACAGCGCGGCAAGCGCGTGGCGCGCGGCTGAGCGGCATCTCCCTTCCCGTTCTTCAGAGGGTGGGTCGTCGCGTCGCGGGAAGCGCGCTGCTAGCGGAAATGCCCCACCCCCGGCCCCTCCCCTGAAGGGGAGGGGATGAGCGGTGGCGACGGCCCGCGGTGGGCCCGGTGCTACGCGCTTCTACCGCCCCAGCAGCACCCGCGCCTGGCCCGCGATCTGCGCCAGCATGGCCGCGCTGGGTTGCGCGGCATGGCGGGCGCGATCGATCACCGCCTTGAACTGGCCGACGCGCGCCGCATTGGCGGCAAGCCAGTCGTCGGCGGCCTGCCGCGGCGCCTTGCCGCCCCGCGCGAGGAACTCCAGCCGCAACTGCTGGAAATCCCGCGCGAGACCGGCGAGCAGCAGCCGTTCCCACGGATCGCTCGACACGATCCGCGCGGCCACGCCCTGCGCCCAGTCGAGGCCGAGCGCCTGACCCAGATGCGTGAAGGCGCGGGTCAGCTCGACCTCGTCGATCCCCTGCCGTTCGCCCAGCGAGGCGAGGCCGATGACGCCGTCCATCTCGAACAATCGCACGACACGACGCGCCAGATCGGCCGGCGCGCCCGCCGCCTCCAGCTCCGCCGCGATGCGCGCGCTCTGCGCGCTCGCCTCCTCGAGCAGCAGCGAGGCGGTCTGCGCCTCAAGCTGCGCGACGCGCTTGCCGACGCGGTCGAGCACCGCCTGCGGCGGCGTGCCCGGTGCGACCGCGCGCAGCAGGTCGGCGATGTGCGATCGCGTCGCCACCGCGACCTCGTTGAACAGCGCGATGCGGGCGCCCTCGGCGACCGGGGCGGCCTCGATCTCCGCCCAGAGCGCATCGAGCCCGAACAATCGCTCCGCGACGACGAACATCGCCGCGATATCGGCGATGCTGGCGCCCTCCTCCTCGGCCAGCTCGAACGGATAGAGCACGCCCAGCCGGTTGACGATGCGGTTGGCGAGCTTCGTCGCGACGATCTGGCCGCGCAGGCGATGCTCGTCGATCGCCTTGGCGAAGCGGGTGCGCATCGCCGGCGGGAAGGCGGCGTGCAGATCGGGCGCAAGCTCGGGCGCCATCGCCAGCGGCGCATGCTCGATCCCGTCCTGCAGCGCCAGCTTGGCGGTGGCGAGCAGCACGGCGAGCTCGGGCCGGGTCAGGCCATGGCCTTCGAGGCCGCGGCGCAGCAGGTCCTCGTTCCCCGCCAGTCCCTCCACCGCGCGGTCGAGACGGCCCGCACCCTCGAAGATCTCGATGAGCCTGACATAGCTGGGGATCGCCGCGGCGCCGTCCGCCTCCGCGATCGACAGCGCCAGCGTCTGCAGGCGATTGTCCTCCAGCACGATATGCGCGACGTCGTCGGTCATGCTCGCGAGCAGCGCGTTGCGATCCTCGAAGCCCAGCCGGCCCTCGGTCATCTCGCGGTTCAACGCGATCTTGATGTTGACCTCGTTGTCCGAGCAGTCGACCCCTGCCGAATTGTCGATGAAGTCGGTGTTGATCCGGCCGCCACGCTGGCTGAACGCGATCCGCGCCGCCTGCGTCACGCCCAGGTTCGCCCCCTCGCCGACGGCGATGACGCGCAGGTCCTCGGCATTGACGCGCAACCGGTCGTTGGCGGGATCGCCGACCGCGGCGTTGTTCTCCGCCGCCGCCTTCACATAGGTGCCGATGCCGCCGAACCAGAGCAGGTCGGCGGGCGCCTTCAGGATCGCGGAGATCAGGCTCGCCGGGTCCATCTCGCTTTGCGTCAGGCCGAGCGCGGCGCGCGCCTCGTCGGACAGCTTGATGCTCTTCTCGCTGCGCGCCCACACGCCGCCGCCCTTGCTGATCAGCGTGGCGTCATAATCCGCCCAGCTCGACCGCGGCAGCGCGAACATGCGCGCGCGCTCGTCCCAGCTCGTCGCCGGATCGGGATCGGGATCGATGAAGATGTGGCGGTGGTCGAAGGCGGCGACCAGCTTGATCGCCTTCGACAGCAGCATGCCGTTGCCGAACACGTCGCCCGACATGTCGCCGCAGCCGACGACGCGGATGCTCTCCGATTGCACGTCGAGCCCGCGTTCCGCGAAATGGCGCTGGACGGAAACCCAGGCGCCCTTCGCGGTGATGCCCATCGCCTTGTGGTCGTAGCCGACGCTGCCGCCGCTGGCGAAGGCGTCGCCCAGCCAGAAGTCGCGCTCCAGCGCCAGTGCGTTGGCGACGTCGCTGAACGTCGCGGTGCCCTTGTCCGCCGCGACGACGAAATAGGGGTCCTCGCCGTCGAGGATGCGCACGCCCTCGGGATGTACGACCTCGCCCTCGACGATGTTGTCGGTGATCGACAGCAGCGAGCGGATGAAGATGCGGTAGCTTTCGGTCCCTTCCGCCAGCCAGGCATCGCGGTCGACGGCGGGGGAGGGGAGCTGCTTGGGATAGAAGCCGCCCTTCGCGCCGGTCGGCACGATCACCGCGTTCTTGACCCTCTGCGCCTTCATCAGGCCGAGGATCTCGGTGCGGAAGTCGTCGCGCCGGTCCGACCAGCGCAGGCCGCCGCGCGCGACCGGACCGGCGCGCAGGTGGATGCCCTCGACGCGGGGACTGTATACCCAGATCTCGCGCCACGGCACGGGCGCCGGCAGGCCGGGGATCAGGTGGCTGTCCAGCTTGAACGCCAGCGCCTCGGCCGCCGCCGGGGCAAAGGCGTTGGTGCGCAGTGTCGCGGCGATCAGATGTCGATAGGCGCGCAGGATGCGGTCGTCGTCGATCGCGGAGACGGCATCCAGCCCGCGCTCGATCGCCTCATCGGCGGCATGCGGATCGCCCGTACCCGCAGGATCGTGGGCGGCGGCGAAGCGCGCGATCAGCGCATTGGCGACCTTCGGCGCGCGGCGCAGGGCGTCGACGACCGTGGTCAGGCCGTAGGTCAGGCCCGCCTGGCGCAGGTAGCGAAACCAGGCGCGCAGCAGCACGACCGCCTGCGGGCTGAGGCCGACGTCGACGATCAGGCGGTTGAACGCGTCATTTTCCGCGCGTCCCTCCAGCACCGCGGCGATCGCGCCCTCCAGCATCGTGGCGTCGCACGACAGCGGACCGCTCGCCTCGACAAGAAATTCGTGGATCGACGAATGCGCATCGTCACCGAGCGCGGTCGGCACCTCCTCGATCACGCGGAAGCCGAAATTCTCCAGCACCGGCACCGCGTCCGACAGCGCGAGCGCGCCGCCCTGGCGATAGATGTTGAGCCTCGTCGCGCTATCGCGGGTGGCGAGGCGCACCGCGCGGCTGCCCGCCGCCTCCAGCCCGGCAAGCCGCTCGATATCGGCGGCAGCCTCCTCGGCGGAATGGCTGTTGCGATAGCCCTGGGGAAAGGCGTTGGCATGACGCAGCGCGAGGCGTGCGGCGCGCGCCGGTCCGACGTCGGCGACCAGGGCGGCCTCGACCGCGGGTATCCAGCCGCGCACCATCCGCTCCAGCCGGTCGGCGAGCGGCGCGGTGTCGGGCATGCGGCCGGCGCCGCGCAGGTCAATCGTGTAGCGCAGCAGCGCGACGACGCCATCGTCCAGGCTGATCGACCAGTTGAGGATCGAACCGTTCGCCGCGTCCGCCAGCATCTGGCCGATCGCGACGCGGCGCGCCGTGGTGAGGTCGTCGCGCGGGAGCCAGGCGAAGGCGAACAGATGCCGGCCGAGCGCGGAGCGGACCAGCACCAGCGCCGGCCGCGGCCGATCCGCCAGGCTCATCGCGGTCAACACCACGTCCTCCAGCGCGGCGGCGTCGAAGGCGATGACCAGATCGTGCGGCAGCGCGGTGAGCGCGTGCGTCAGCGCCTTGCCCGCATGCCCCTTCGGATCGAAGCCGAACTTGGCCTTGAGCGCGGACAGACGCGCGCGCAGCACCGGTACGTCGCGCGGCGCCGCCTGCAGCGCGGCGCTGGTCCACAGACCGGCGTGGATCGACAGGCCGGTGATCGCGCCATTCTCGACGATCGGTACCACGACCAGGTCGAGCGGTACGGCGCGATGCACGGTGCTGATCAGGCTGGACTTGAGGAGCAGCGGCGCATCGTTGCCCTGTTCGAACCAGTCGAAGGCGAGCGCGCGGCTCGCCTCGGCAAGGACGGGCACGTCGTGCGGATGGCGGGCGATGCCCAGCGCTTCGCCCGCGCTGCCGTCCCGATTCCAGTTCTGGTGGCCGAGCAGCGTGAAATGCCCGTCGAGGAACCATTGCAGCAGCTGCGCGCCCTCGCCCTGCGGCAAAGCGGCCTCGTCGCGTGCCATCGCGCGCTGCAGCGCGGGCCAGTCCGCCACCGCGGCGCGGACGTCGGCCAGAACCGCGGTCAGATCGTCGACCAGCCCGCGACGGTCGCGCGCGTCGGCCCGTTCCATCTCGATGTAGATCATCGATTCGGGGATGCCGGCGCCGCCGATGTCGATCAGCGATCCGTCGGTGTCGCGGCTGACGCGGACGACCGGATGGATGACGCGGTCGATGTCGAGATCCTGCGCGCCGATCGCCGCCGCGATCGAATCGACCAGGAACGGCATGTCGTCGTTGACGATCGCCAGCCGCATCCGGCGGCGCGTGTCGTCGGACGCGATCGGCTCCAGCGCGATGGCGGCGGTGCCCGCGGGGCGGGTGGCGGCGGTCTGCGCGACGAAGGTGGCCGCGGCGGCGCGCTCGGCGTCTCCGAAGCCCTTCAACTCTCCCGGCAGCGCACCCTTGGTCAGCCTGGCGGCAAGCGCCGCGGCCATGCTCTTGTCTTGGTCGGCCATGGGCGCGCCTATGCGCCCGTCGGCGGTCAACCTCAAGACTTGCCGCAGTGCAATAATTTCGCGGATCGGAAAGGAACTATCCGCGGGATGTGGCTTTATTGCTTGTTGGCCCGCATCATGCGGCCGCCTTCTTGAGCGCGGACGCGACGAGCGCCTTGTTGTCGACCCGCTTGATCACCTCGACCGAATCGCCGCCGGCCGCCCGGGCGAGCAGCAGCACGAACTCCTCGGTGCCCGCGCCGATCGCGAGCTTGCCCAGCACCGGCAGCGCGCGCAGTTCCGCGGCAGCCCGATCGAACACGTCGGGCGACTTGGCGGGACGGCGTGCCGCCCGCTCGGCGGCGACGACGGCCTTGATGCCGCCCTCTGTCGCGTCGAGCATGGCGGAGAGGCCCCCGGCCGGCACGGCCAGGCGGCGGGCATGGCCGAGCACGGCGGCATATTCGGCGATGCGCGTCTTGTCGTAATCGGCGCCGAAGACGAGCTTGACGATCGGCGTCATCGGTGCGCGCGGCTGCGCCTTCAGCGCGGCGGCGGCGAGCAGCGCGGCCAGGCCCTCGGCGTCCGAATCGGCGGCGAGCGCGAAGTCATGGGCACGGCCGAGCGCGCGATACAGCGCGGCGCGGCCGCGCGTGTCGGCGGCGCGTACCGCTGCGGCGCTTTCGCGTGCCATCATCAGGCGGTCGCCGAGCGTGCCGGTGAGCGGCGGCTCCTCGATCGGGAAGGCCGGAAGCGCGCCGACCTCGAGCTCGGCGGCGTGGCTCGGTCCGTCCGCCCAGATCGCGGCATCGGCGGCGGGCTTGGGCGCGGCGCGGATCGCGGCGACCAGTTCGGCGTCGAGCGTCGCCTGGGTCGCGTCGTCGACCATCTCCTTCCAGTTGATCACGCCATAGATGAAGTCGATCGCCTCGCCGTCGGACGAGAAGGGCATCAGGATGCCGCGGTAGAGGGTCGTGCGGCCGCGCGTGCCGACGAACTCCGCCTCGAACCCGATCGGCGCGCGGTTCGCGATGATCTGCAGATAATGGTCGGTCAGCCGCGACAGCAGCGAGCGGCCGGGCACGTCGGCGATCCGCGTGATGCTGCTTTCCAGCCCGCATTCCTCGCGCAGCGTGCGGCCGAGATAGGCGATCGACGGATCCTCGAGCCCGGCCGTGAAGTCGAGCAGCACGCTGTGCGGGCCGAAATCGACGATATTCGCCGGATCGAGTTCGTCGATCGGCGGATAGGGGCGCCCTTTCAGCAGGGACACCCAGTGATTGTAGGCGCGCACATGCATACGCCGTTCGTCGCCGCCGATGTCGAAGCCGGAATCGGTCACGCCGCCTTCGTCGACATCCGTGCCGCCGTCGTCGAGGCCGTCGTCGATACCGTCCGGGTCGGTGTCCTCACCCGGATCGGTACCGGTGGCTCCCGCCGCCGACGGCAAAGACGCGGCGAAACGCGCGCCTTCTTCCTCGCCATCGGTACGCTGCTGGTCGAATCCGCCCGTATCCATTCCCCAAGACCCTCTTGACGCCGGGGCAATAAAAAACCCCTCGTGACACAGGCTTGTGCACCCCGTTTGGTAAACGGGGCGTAAAGGCGCGGGCGTAATGCACGCTCGTCCTTCCGCGTCGGCCGATGCGAGCGGCCGCTTGTCAGGCCGCCACGACCCTGCTAATCGCCCGCCTCACCCGAGCGGCCCACGCGCCGCCCGTGCCGCTTTAGCTCAGTTGGTAGAGCATCGCATTCGTAATGCGGGGGTCACAGGTTCGAGTCCTGTAAGCGGCACCATTTTTGCTAAGTATTTGAATGACTTAGCCAAAAAGCACGAAGATCAAGCTTGGCGCGACTGTCTGCTACAAACGTAGTGGAGCGACGGTTGACGACACACCTGTATCGCCGGGACGGCGGCACCTACTATTTCCGTCGGGCTATTCCTGTGGCCTTGCGCCCGATGTTCGATGGCCGACGGGAATGGATCAAAACCTTAGGCACGAAGGATCGTAGGGAGGCCAAGCGCCTACTGCCCTCTTTTGTGGTTGCGTTCGATAAAGCCATGGAGGCTGGAACAGGGTCAGGCGCTGTAGAACGCTCAAATAAGCCTGCTACAGTATCATCAGCCCCGATGCCGAGCGTACCGACCCTAGGTAGGAAATCGGCTCTAGCGGGCCTTAAAGTGCCCTTGATCGCTACGTTTGATTCTTATGCGGCGGAACAAGGTATCAAGCCTGCTACCGCAACAGAATGGCGATCGATCCTAAAATCATTGGTTGCCTTTGTAGGGCATGACAACGCCGCCGCTCTCACGGTTAGTGATATAGATCGTTGGCGGGACGCTCTGCTGACGGAGCCGGGTCGTAACGGTAAGGTACGCACGCCGGGTACAGTGAAGCGCAAGCACCTATGCGCCCTTAGGGCGACCTTAGCTTGGGCTTTAGAAAAGCGGTATCTGCAAAGCAATGTGGCTGTAGCAGTAAAGGTGCGCGCGCCTAAAGCGAAAAAAATTAGGGATAGAGACTTTTCCCCTGATGAAGTTCTGTTGATCTTATCAGCAACCTTAAATCTATCTGCCGAATGCGGACATTATGAAAGGCTAGCTCGTAGGTGGATTCCGTGGCTGTGCTCGTACACGGGGGCGCGTGTTAACGAAATAAGCCAGCTTAGAGGGATGGATATTCGGCAGGTAGGTGAAATCTGGATTATCAATATCACGCCAGAAGCCGGTACGGTAAAGAATAATGAAGCTAGGCAGGTCCCTGTTCACCCGCATTTGATCGACCAAGGCTTTACAGCAATTGCAAATGCGGCAGGAGAACGGCCCATCTTCTATGATATAGATCGAGTTCGGACCTCTGGACCTTCAAACCGCTATTATAAGAAGGTTGGTGAGCGGTTATGCGCATGGCTGCGGTCTACCGTCGGCCTTACTGATCCGCACGTTCAGCCTAACCATGGATGGCGCCATACCTTCAAAACCCGCGCCATGGAGGCAGGTATTCCGGAGCGCGTAGCTGACGCCATCCAAGGACATGCACCACGATCGGTTGGGCAATCCTATGGAACGGTGTCGCTGACAGCAAAACTGCGCGCCATTAAGGCGATGCCCCGCTTTATCGTTGAAGAGCAAGTGACCATAAGCATGTGAGTTATCGTAGAAATCAGCCTGTCAGAATAGATTTAGTGGTTTTCCCACCATAATTTGCCTTTTGCCAGTAGGCGACCAATTCAGATTAGATGTTTACAGTTGGCCAAAAAAGCTTAAACCAGCTTAAATATATTTTAATATTACGGCAGAATTGTGGGCGACTCGTCGCTTTCCAAGGGCGTTTCGGCTCACGCCAAGTACATTTCTGTTGATCGGTGTTCGGGAGGCGACGAAGGCGCTGCCCGTCGCATTCAACGGAACCTCAAATGTACAGTGTTTATCTTAGTTTTGCTAGTCTTATAGTTGTATCTTGCTGCCATCTCTATGCGCAAATAGATATAGAAAAGAAATATCGCGCGGACGGTGCCTACCTTTCCTTGGAAAGAGAGGCTGCATCGGACGAGTCATCGGCGCTAATTGACAGCATATTGATCCAAACGGATCATGTTGGCGCCGGACACGAGCGCTCCACCAAGAAGCGGCGTCAGGCCCTTACGGCTATCGTTGCTGACCTTTTGTGCGCTCGCGAGAACAATAGCCCCTATTGCTATCGCTCGCGAATGAGCGCGTCGTTTACAGGTGAAATTATAGGAAGAGAGCCTTTCAATTGGGCTTTAAACAAGCTGGAAAAGGGGGAATTTATTGATGTCCGGCAAGGGGTGAATGGCGTTCCATTGCCCGGAACCCCCGCTCAAGCTGCGCGCTTCTTCATCCAAGATAAGCTTATCGAGCTGGCCGCTTTTCACGGATTAGTGATCGGGGAAATGAGTAGTCATTTTCGCCGGTCTGATCGTGCCGCCACCAAAGGCTTGGTAATTGTTAGAGCCGCTTCAACAAAAAAATACGGCAATTTCGGTGAAAAAACTAAAGGTCGCCGGATGTCAATAGCGGCAGATAATCCAGAAGTTAAGAAGAGCGCCTTCCTGTTAACGAAAATAAATGAAAGATTGGCTAGAGCGATTATCAATCCACCTGGATCATTTGTTTGTTTAAAGCGCGTCTTCAATAATGGTGACATTGAAGGATTCGACTATCGTTCTGGCGGCCGCCTTGTTGACCCTTCGGGCAAATATCAAAATATGCCCAAAGAGGATAGAGGTGTTCTTACGATTGACGGCGAGCCGGTCGTAGAGGTTGATATCCAAGCTTCCCATTTTACTACGCTAAGGTGCCTTCTAGGGTCAGGACTCATTGGTCATAGCCAGAAGATGACGGTGGCCGCGAGGGCGACGGCAGAGAAGAAGACGGTTGGG
>NZ_JADHDT010000025.1 GCF_016820445.1 Sphingomonas beigongshangi | reverse complement strand
GACGTCAAGACCAAGATCACCGCATCGACCGAGCAGGTCGAGGCCGGCGTCCAGCTGGTCAGCGAGACGGGCGCGGCGCTTACCCGCATCATCGGGCGGATCGGTGAGATCAGCGCGCTGGTCGGCGAGATCGCCAAGGCGGCGGAAAGCCAGGCGACAGGCCTGCAGCAGGTCAACACCGCCGTCAGCGAGATGGACGGCGTGACGCAGCAGAATGCCGCGATGGTCGAGGAAGCCACCGCCGCCGCCCGCTCGCTGTCGGCCGAGGCCGACCAGCTCGCCCGGCAGGT
>NZ_JADHDT010000024.1 GCF_016820445.1 Sphingomonas beigongshangi | reverse complement strand
AAGGCGAACACCGCGGTGGAGGAAGCGCGTGTCGAGGCGGAACAGTCGGGTCGCATCGTCGGCAAGGCGGTCGAGGCGATGGGCGGCATCGAGCGCGCGTCGAACGAGATTTCCGAGATCATCAGCGTGATCGACGGCATCGCCTTCCAGACCAACCTGCTCGCGCTCAACGCCGGGGTCGAGGCGGCGCGTGCGGGCGACGCGGGCAAGGGCTTCGCGGTCGTCGCATCGGAGGTGCGTGCGCTCGCCCAGCGCTCCGCCGACGCCGCCAAGGACGTCAAGACCAAGATCACCGCATCGACCGAGCAGGTCGAGGCCGG
>NZ_JADHDT010000023.1 GCF_016820445.1 Sphingomonas beigongshangi | reverse complement strand
AGATCTCGTCGCCGCCGTCACCAGAGGTATATCGATAGGTGTCACTACCGCGACCACCGTAGAGATAATCATTCCCCTTGCCGCCAATAAGGATATCGGCGTCTGACGATCCGTAGAGCCTGTCATCGGCATTGGAACCTCGGATCCATGCAGCTTGCTGGATGGCAGCCCGGTCCCACGTGGTGCCATCGGCGAACTTGATCTGCTCGATCCCATAAGCAGCATCCGAGTACCACTGGTTGGAGATTTTCGTCTCCTGCCCGGTAGTTGTATCGGTCATATACAGGTGAACACCATCGCGCCGGAACGTGACATCACCCGGGTTAAGGTCGACGAGCTGGAGGGTGTCGATGTCCGTCGAGCTACCTTCTTCATAGATCTCGTCGCCGCCGTCACCAGAGGTATATCGATAGGTGTCACTACCGCGACCACCGTAGAGATAATCATTCCCCTTGCCGCCAATGAGGATATCGGCGTCTGACGATCCGTAGAGCCTGTCATCGGCATTGGAACCTCGGATCCATGCAGCTTGCTGGATGGCAGCCCGGTCCCACGTGGTGCCATCGGCGAACTTGATCTGCTCGATCCCATAAGCAGCATCCGAGTACCACTGGTTGGAGATTTTCGTCTCCTGCCCGGTAGTTGTATCGGTCATATACAGGTGAACACCATCGCGCCGGAACGTGACATCACCCGGGTTAAGGTCGACGAGCTGGAGGGTGTCGATGTCCGTCGAGCTACCTTCTTCATAGATCTCGTCGCCGCCGTCACCAGAGGTATATCGATAGGTGTCACTACCGCGACCACCGTAGAGATAATCATTCCCCTTGCCGCCAAT
>NZ_JADHDT010000022.1 GCF_016820445.1 Sphingomonas beigongshangi | reverse complement strand
TAGGGTCAGGACTCATTGGTCATAGCCAGAAGATGACGGTGGCCGCGAGGGCGACGGCAGAGAAGAAGACGGTTGGGCAGCGGTCGTAGCGAGTTGCGACGCGGCGCCAATCCTTCAGACGGCCGAACATGATCTCGATGCGGCTGCGGCGCCGGTAGCGGCGCTTGTCGTATCTGACCGGCTCGTTGCGCGATCTGCGGCCCGGGATGCAGGGCTGGATGCCTTTGGCTTCCAGGGCGTCTCTGAACCAATCGGCATCATAACCACGGTCGCCAAGCAGCCACTGTGCTTTCGGCAGATCGTCGAGCAAGGCTGCCGCGCCGGTGTAGTCGCTGACCTGCCCGGCGGTCATGAAGAAGCTCAAGGGCCGCCCGTCCGCATCGCTGACGGCGTGCAGTTTGGTGTTCATGCCGCCTTTCGTGCGGCCGATCAGACGGCCGAGATCCCCTTTTTTACCCGCAGACTCGATGCCGTGCGGTGTGCCTTCAGGTAGGTCGCGTCGATCATGACGGTCTTCGGCACGGCCTCCGCTGCCGCGAGACCTTCCATCATTCGCAGGAAAATACCCCTCTCGCTCCACCGCTTCCAGCGATTGTAGAGCGTCTTGTGCGGCCCATAGTCCTTCGGTGCATCACACCAGCGTAGCCCGTTGCGATTGACGAAAATGATGCCGCTGAGCACCCGCCGATCATCGACCCGAGGCTTGCCATGGCTCTTGGGAAAGAACGGTTGCAGACGCGCCATCTGCTCATCCGTCAGCCAGTACAGGTCGCTCATCCACTCTCTCCTCACGGAGCCTGAATCAGATCGCGCCTCCCACATCAATGGGTCCTGACCCTAG
>NZ_JADHDT010000021.1 GCF_016820445.1 Sphingomonas beigongshangi | reverse complement strand
TGAACCGCGCCGGGTTTGTCGGAGGCTCTAACTCCTGAGAGGAAGGGGCTATGACGAGCAAGACGACGAACAAGTTCTCGCCTGAGGTGCGCGCGCGTGCGGTGCGGATGGTGCTGGACCATGAGAAGGATCACGCATCGCGTTGGGCTGCGGTGGTGTCGATCGCGGCGAAGATCGGGTGCGCGGGGCAGACGCTGCACGAGTGGGTGAAGAAGGCCGAGGTCGACAGCGGCGTGCGCGCCGGGGTGCCAAGCGATGTCGCCGACCGATTGAAGGCACTGGAGCGGGAGAACCGCGAACTGCGCCAGGCCAACGAGATCCTGCGCAAGGCGTCGGCGTATTTTGCGATGGCGGAGCTCGACCGCCGAGCGAGGTGATGGTGTCGTTCATCGACGCGCATCGCGAGGTGTACGGGGTCGAGCCGATCTGCCGGGTCCTGCCGATCGCCCCATCCACCTACCATGCCCATGTAGCGAGCAGGATTGAGCCGACCAGAAGGTCGGCTCGGGCTCGGCGTGACGATGCGCTTGGGCCGGAGGTGCGCCGCGTGTTCGAGCAGAACTTTCGCGTCTACGGCGTGCGCAAGGTCTGGCGGCAGCTGCGGCGCGAAGGGTTCGATGTCGCCCGCTGCACCGTTGCCCGCCTGATGCGGGCGATGGGGCTGGCCGGCGTGATCCGCGGCAAGCCGGCCCGCACCACCGTCAGCGACCGGACGGCGCCATGCCCGCTAGACCGAGTCAACCGGCAGTTCCGTGCACCGGCGCCGAACATGCTCTGGGTGTCGGACTTCACCTACGTCGCGACCTGGGCGGGGTTCGTCTACGTGGCTTTCGTCATCGACACCTATGCTCGCCGGATCGTTGGCTGGCGCGCCAGCCGGAGCGCACATGCCGGCTTCGTCCTGGATGCGCTGGAGCAGGCGCTACATGACCGACAACCGAGGCGGGGTGGCGGCCTCGTCCACCATTCCGACCGCGGCAGCCAGTACGTGTCCATCAAGTACACCGAGCGCCTGGCCGAAGCGGGCATCGAGCCGTCGGTCGGAAGCGTGGGCGACAGCTATGACAACGCTTTGGCGGAAACCATCAACGGCCTCTACAAGGCCGAGGTGATCTACCGCCGCGGCCCATGGCGCAGCTTCGAGGCGGTCGAGTACGCCACCCTCGAATGGGTGGATTGGTTCAACTATCGCCGGCTGCTCGAACCCATCGGCAACGTCCCGCCCGCCGAAGCCGAAGAGCAATACTATGCTGCCGCAAACATCGTCGATATGGCAGCGTGACTCACATCCAACGGCCTCCGGCAAACCCGGCGCGGTTCA
>NZ_JADHDT010000020.1 GCF_016820445.1 Sphingomonas beigongshangi | reverse complement strand
CCGTGTGTGGACGCCCCGTCGGATACAAGGGGGTGTTCGGAAGATTTGATCGCGCGGGTTCAGGTGCTTCCGTGTGTCCGGCCTGTTGATGCAGCCATCATCACGGCTGCTGGCCCGTATGGGGATCGCGGATCGGGTCCATACCGCAACTGCGCGCTCGAGGCGCTTGGTCATTTCCCTGGTTTTCCCGACCCCGTCTTCTGACCGTTGCGCCATACCTCTCTACTGACCTTCCTTGCGTCCCTGACGCCTCAAGCCTTGGCGGTCATACCGCCAAGGCCGGAGCTCTGTACGATCCGCCGTGCGCCATCAGCGCCCAAACGGTCCTCGCCATTTTGTTCGCGAGCGCGACGGTGATCAGCATGCGTGGCTTGCGAGCCAGCATGCCGGCCAGCCATGCGCCGGCTTTATCAGGACTGCGCGCCGCAACCTTCGTCACCGAGCTCGCGCCGATGATCAGAAGCCTGCGCAAGCTACGCTCGCCCATCTTCGTTGTCCGCCCGAGGCGCTCCTTGCCGCCGCTGGAGTGCTGTCGGGGTACGAGGCCGAGCCAAGCCGCGAAGTCACGCCCGCGACGGAAGGTGCTGGCAGCTGGTGCCAGCGCCACCAGCGCCGTTGCAATCACCGGGCCGACACCGGGGATCGTCATCAGCCGCTTCGCCACGGGATCAGCTTTAGCACGGCTCGCGATCTCGCGGTCGAGCAGGGCGATCTGCGTCTGCAGCGCTTCCAGCCCTTGCGCGATCACAACCAGCACGGGTCGCGCTTGAGCCGGGATGTCAGAGGTGGAGTCGCTGACCATCTCGATCAGCTTGCCGACGTGCCCGACCCCCTGACGCACGGTGTAGCCGAACTCGGTGAGGTGACCGCGCAAGGCGTTGATCAGTTGGGTACGTTGACGCACGAGCAGGTCGCGGGTCCGGAACACCACCGCCGATGCCTGTGCCTCCGCGCTCTTGCCTTGGACGAAGCGCATCGTCGGGCGCTGTGCTGCCTCACAGATCGCCTCCGCATCAGCCATGTCGTTCTTCTGCCGTTTGACAAACGGCTTCACGTACGCCGGTGGGATCAGCTTCGTGTCATGCCCAAACGCGGCGATCTCGCGAGCCCAATGATGAGCGCTCGCACATGCCTCCATCGCCACCACGCATCGCGGTAACATCGAGAAGAACGCTAGGACCTGGTCCCGCCGCAGCTTCTTACGGAACACGACCGCTCCGCTCGCATCAGCACCGTGAACCTGGAAAACCGACTTGGCCAGATCAATGCCGACTGTGCTAACCTCTTCCATGGATGCCTCCTGCAGTGGTGCTTCAACACCTCCACTCTGGCACATCGATGCCGTCAGGGGGCGTCCACCCCAACGCAA
>NZ_JADHDT010000001.1 GCF_016820445.1 Sphingomonas beigongshangi | reverse complement strand
ACAGGTCGCTCATCCACTCTCTCCTCACGGAGCCTGAATCAGATCGCGCCTCCCACATCAATGGGTCCTGACCCTAGAGCATAAGTTTGATGCATCTATCGATCCGTATCAGATCAAGGGAATTAATCGGGATATAGTAAAAGCTTATATCGCCATGTCCCTTGGCGGGAAGAACCTTCCTGATGCTTGGAACGCAAATGTCAGAAAAAAATATAGAAATAGAGCCTTAAAAGCCGGACTGTCTGGGGATGAACTCGATATATCGAAGATTTGCAAGGCAAAGACGGTCAAGGATGCGCTATTAAAGAAATATCCGTTTCTTCATGATTGGAAGGAATGCCCCTATAGGTGGCATGTGCTTCAATTTGAAGAAAGTTCTATATTGCTCGATGCCCTTTATAGACTGACGGTAGTACATGATATTCCCGCCCTTCCCCTTCATGATGCAATGATAGTTAAAGAGTCTGACATGGAATTAGCTAAACAGGAGATTAGAAAATATTTCCATAGAAGATTCTCCGTATATCCAGAAATCTCTTTTAAAAAGAGAAGATAGAGAGGAAGAAGGAGAAGGGGGAAACATATATAGTACGGTTATGGCTGCGTCACTGCATGACCGGTCCATCGGGACGGCTAGTCACGCACCCTTTAGGAGAAAGAGGCAGTTCTCTGTCCTTTGACCTGCGTCGCTTGTCTGCAAAAAGGTTTTTAGATGGTTAGCATGTTTCTGTTCCAATAGATTTGCAGAATGTGTCATTGTCGATGTATGGCTACGAAAGTGGCCAAGAAGGCCTGTTTCAACGCCGTACAGCGCCAAAACAGAATTGCAGGTGGTCACATGGCTTGGGCGGGTTCGCGTGTGTTTTCTGGCAAATTTACTGCTATTCTAGAGGGGGTTGCCGAAAACCATGCCGTTCATGGCTGGCTACGACGAAGTTTGTAGTTAGCCGCCGCCACGTCATAGCCGGATCATCAACTGCGACGGGTACGACCCAGCCAGCGACGAAGCATTTTCAACCGGAGCCGCCAACCAACGGTCGTAAACCTCTTCATGGAGGATCACGGGCATGGCTTTAGGATGGATCGCACCGACAAGGTGCGTACCTGGATCACCATCGTAGCCGGTCGTCAAGAAGGCGTAGGCAGGACCATCACCTGTAGGCCGCCATACACCTGCAAATGCGAAGATCGGGCGCGAAGGAAGGGAAACCAATAGGGCTTCTCGTTCCCCGTCGCTGGATCGGGACCAACGGACCATTCTTGAAAGCTGGTGACAGGGGCCACGCACCGTCTTTCCGGATTAGCCAATGCCGAACGCCAGAAGGGGCTAGCGTAGCTCCGAACGTTGACCACGGGATTGCGCACCCCCTGCGGCGGCGGAAAACCCCACCGCATGGCCTTTAGCCGACGCGTCGCCGATCCTGTCACCAAAAGGCCAGGGCGACCCGGCGACACATAGTCCTTGTCCATAGGTCGCGGGTTCAAGTCCCGTCGTGAGCAAGGAGGCCGGTGTCGAGCCCGGCCCATGGCAATCATCATCCGCTTTCTGCCAGGATCGGCAGCCAGGCGCGGGACAGCAGGCCGGGGGCGTAGCAGCTCACGTCGACTGGCAGATTGGCGTCTTCTTTCCTGGGTCCTAGGAAAGGTGCTCTACGTTCCTGCGAACGGCCACGGCTCGTGCTGTAGGTTTGCTCCCCTGCGCATGAAGCACGGTCATTCGTCCGACGATCAGGCTAGGCAGGCAGCTGGGGAATCATACCAGGGGTCGGACCTTGTCTCCACGTTTGATGTCCATATCTGGCAACTGATGGAACGCGTTGGTGCCTGTGCCTGATCATCTTACGAAGGAGCGGCGCAGTTTGCACATGTCGCGCATCAAGCGCGCGGATACGAAGCCTGAGCTCATAGTTCGGCGGCTGCTGCATCGGCTTGGCTATCGCTTCCGGCTGCAATGGAAGGCTGCGCCAGGCCGCCCTGATGTGGCGTTCCCCCGGCGTCGCAAGGTCATCTTCGTCCACGGCTGCTTCTGGCATCAGCACCCCGGATGCAAGCTGGCGCATATCCCAAATACGCGCCGTGATTTCTGGGAGGCCAAGTTTGATCGCAACCGCGCGCGCGATGCGCGCGACCTGCAGCGTTGCATCGACGAGGGCTGGTCCCCGCTTGTAATCTGGGAATGTGAGGTGAAGGACGAGGCCGCTCTAGGAAATCGGCTGAGCGATTTCCTCGGTCCGGCAAAAACCTGACCCGGCCTGCGGTTTGGATCTTGTCTAGGCGGTGTTAGCCGGGCATTATCACATGGACATGAAGGCGCTGCCTTCGGACAGGATGGTGTATAACGTGCGTGCTATCGACCTTTATTCCGGGATCGGGGGATGGAGCCTGGGGCTGAAGCTCGCCGGTGTCCAGGTGGTCAATTCCTATGAATGGTGGAAGCCCGCGATCGACACCCACAATGCCAATTTCGGTGGGGAGCTGGAGCCTGTGGATATCCGCAAGCTAGAGCTTGCGGACCTTCCCGATGATATTGAGTTGGTGGTAGGTAGTCCCCCTTGCACCGAATTTTCTTATTCCAATCGCGGTGGAAGTGGAAATATCTCCGAAGGTCTCAAGGACCTTGTGAAGTTCTTCGAGGTCGTCGACCACCTCAAGCCCAAGTTCTGGGCGATGGAAAATGTGCCAAGGGTCGAGCAGGTCATCCGCAAGGGCATGGCCGATCCTAAGCATGTGCTATACAGCTTCCGCCATCTTGCACCCGAGATCGATGTCTTTGATTTCTCGGAATACGGCGCGCCTCAGGCGCGTCGACGTTGCATCGCCACCAATATCCCGTTGGACATCATCAAGGGTTTTGGTGCCCACGTGGAGCCACGAACCCTGGGCGATGTGGTGCAGTCGCTAAGCGCCGGAGCCGAGGTCGTCGATCCGGTCTGGGGTGTCCGCCTGCCTATCGGCGATGTGACCGAGACGCAGTCTGAGCCGCCGCTAAGAGGCGAAGAGCTTCGAATGAACCGGGATGCCAAAGAGCATCACCCGGTCTATAACAACATGGCATTCCCAGACCCGCTGGACCGAGCTGCTCGTACGGTCACGGCTACTTGCACACGGGTTTCGCGCGAAAGCATCGTCATCGCTGATCCAAGGCGCGCAGGCGAATTCCGGAGGTTGACCATCCGCGAGCGTGCTGGATTGCAGGGCTTCCCCATCACCTACCAGTTTTTTGGCAGGTCGTTTGCGGAGAAGGCCAAGATGATCGGCAATGCGATCCCGCCGACTTTCACGCATTTGATTGCGCTGGCGGCGCAGGGCGTCAAACCTGAGCAGTTCCTAGGCTTCGCCGCCGCCGGCAATGCGCTGCAGGTCCCGAAGCGCGTCGCCCCTGTGACCGAGCCAGACGGCGAAGGCAGGACCTACCCTGCCAAGCGGGCCTTCCGCGCCGCGCTGCCGGGCTTCCGCTTCAAGAGTGGAATGCGCTTCGACCTTTCCAATACCGTTCTTGACGGCGGCACGCAGTGGTCTGTCAGATTCTTCTACGGTCCATCGAAGGACATCCGGCAGATTGACTTGGATGGTGAGGTCACAAGGGATTTGCGTCGGAGCCCGTGGTTAGCTGAGTTGCTCACCGGCTTCCGTAGAGAATTGGCGCGAGCAGAGTCGTTCCTGGTCGCCACCAGCCCTAACGGCTTGCAGGAAGCTTGGACGAAGAGGTCTGCTGGCATCGGTCCATTCGAAGTGACCGACAAGCTGGCGGCACTTGCCGAGGAATTGCATTCGCGTATCGAAGCTGAGCTTGACCCATCAGATGGCCCACTGCTCGCGGACTATATTGTGACCGTCGCAAGCGGGGGTGGCCCCGTCGATAAACTTGTCAGCCGGGGCAAGTTGGAAAGGAACGCCGCGCGCATCATCGCCGGCATTGTCGTGGGGGAATGGTTCAACGGATTGACTTGGCATTGCGAACACAAGGCTGCCGCCTAGCCCGTATCCCCTTCGTCTTCGTCATCAGGGACATTCACGATGGGCTTCGGTATGGTGCCGGTTGGGGAATTGCGCGTGACCGCATGGGGGTCTTGCCCTTCGAATAGGGCGTTGACGATCCGGTAGCGATCGAGTTCCGTGAATTTCGATGGGCCGTCGTTCTTAGCTGAGTCACTTTTTGGAATGTCTATTCGGCTCAAGTCGACGGTTTTTGTCGCCCTGTTCGGCTCGACGCCGATCACAAGTATTGGCAACGTTATAGACAGGTTTGCAGACGGCAACTCGCGGATAACTCGCTCATAATGGGCAATGTTTGACCCTATGCGCGCCGCAAGCGCAGCCGTGGGCACGATTGATAAGCCAATATCAACCAAAGATTGGGAGTATGCCGTCTGTAGTTTAAAAATGTCGGAGTACCAGCGACTCATATTGCCGAACTGGACCTCGGCCTGAATTTTAACGTGATCGAAATTCTTGTGAAAGTCTGCCGCCAATCGAGATTTCTCGATTGCGGTTGCTAGGGGGTGATACTGCCAGTTATTTTCGACAGCTAGCGCGCGATCAAACCATGTGTTCAGGCATTGCTGCACAACGTCGAATTTCTTGTTCTTTTCGCTTTTGCTTGGAAATATGAAAAGCGGCGATTTCTTGACCACGCCAATGATCTCATCCCATGCGCCCCTATTACTGCGGTGCTGAAGAATTTCTTCCGCGTACCTGTAACTGAAAACCTCGTATTTGATACGACACCCCCTGGCTTCAGATTCGAACTAGACGTTCGACTTCTCGACTGCAACGACGTATCCGAAGATCGACAATGCGTTGCGGGGTAGGATGCCGGGCCTTTTCGAGGAACTGGAAGACAAGGGTTTCCAGGTTGAGTTCAGATCGCACGCTAAGGCGATCCTCTCTATCGATTTCCCCGATGTCGCGGCAGAGTTGGTCGCGGCCCTGTCCGCAACAACGATCCCTGTCGAGGAGATCATCGCTGGCGGTGGTGGTGAATCCAAGGGCACGCAAAGGCTCCGTCGTGCCCTAGCGGCGCTCGGATGGCGAAAGATGACCTTCATTGTCGAGAAGCGGATCAACGGGGTCCCGAGTGAGGCCCAGTCCCATGAAGTCGACCATGTTCGGGAGTTCGGGGACTCCCAGCGGATCGCACTGGAGATCGAGTGGAACAACAAGGACCCATTCTATGATCGCGATCTTGAGAACTATAAGCGGCTACATGCCGATGGGGCGATCTCGGTTGGGTTGATTGTGACCCGGGGGCGGTCGCTTCACGAAAACATGCGCGGCCTAGTCCATCGCTTCCTGGACGAACGGGGAATAGACGACCTCGAAGGTTTGCGTGAATGGGGTTATGATCCTACAAGTCGTCAGCGCAAGGCGATAACAGATCGCATGTCGCGCGTACGGAACCCGGTCTCGTTCCGGGATGCTTTTACGGACAAGTTTGTCTCAGACAAGTTCGGTGAGGCGACGACACATTGGCGCAAGCTGGAAGATCGGCTTCAACGAGGAGTGGGTAACCCTTGCCCGCTTGTGCTCATTGGCTTGCCCGACTCCATCGTCACCTTCGACGAAGGAAAAGCGGCATTGGTGGAGGTTGAAGCGGCAGAGGCGGCCCAGCAGCCTGCAATCTAACTGGTCTCCCCGAATTTGGCGGGCACGCACTAGTCGCCCTTATGCCACAGGCGCTTCGCACTATTTGGGCGTCAAAGCGTGGCTCCCTTTCCAAAAGGCAAGTTTCTATCATCCGTCAGGATGGTCATGCTTATGGTAGAACATCAGATTGTGCATCCATGATAGGTAGCAACGAGCGACAGCTCGCCCATCTCCCGCTAAGTCGGATTTTCGTGGGGAATGTGCCTTCTGTCATCTTATGGGAGAGCGTTGCGCGGTCTAGACCGTTCTGGAGGAGTGTTGCCTCCGTCGCACTGATGGAGTGGCGAATTCTTGCAATAGCGCTGTCAGTTTAATGCCACCGCGTCTATGCTGGGCGCAGGCCGGTTTTTAACGCCAGGAGCTTAGCTCGCGAGCACCTGTCACTCCGCCAGCACAGCGGACCTCGTTAACCGACAACACAGCCCTTGGCCGCTGCGAAGCACCTACAGGCTGCCTGTAGTGAACTGTGCCGAAGCGCTCGGCATCCTCAAAGGGCAGCGGTCACCATTCATGCTAAGGGTATACCTCGTTGGAAATCGCCTTGGCGGCGGCGCCTAGCTGCATGTTGTGGTGCATCGTTCCGGCCCCTGTTTCATGGCATCAGCCATATGGAACAAAGGCAGAACAGTTCACAAGCTGCGTGGTTCTATCGCAGGCGGCGGCCTCACCATTCGCCAATCTGTGAGGTTCAGTTTGGATCGAGCCAGTGGCTGAATGGTGTGGTTTGCCCCATAGCTATATTTTCTAGGACTTCGTCTTCCCAGCGAGGTTGCCCCTACGATCATCTTCATTCATCGTGTGCTCGCGTTGCGGCAGAATCCGCAGCGTGGGGCGTAGGAACCCCGCTGGCACGTAGCCTGGTCAAGAATTCTTGGCCGGGTGGCTACTACGTATGTCCAGGGCTCTGCCTAAAGGTGGTAGCGCCTTGTGCTACGTGCAGGGTTCCTAACACCCGGCTCGCTGCCGGGGCGCCTCTTCAATCCAGGGGGCGACGATGGACGATAACAACAAAGCCGAAGCTGGACAAAACCCATGGCGCGTGACGCGCCGGACACCCGCCCCTTCCTCAACGTTGGGCGAAACTGCAGATCGCACATTGTCGAATTTTGAGATTGCGTTGATAGTTGCTGGCCTGTTGATCTTCTGCGCGATAGCAGCACTCGCCATATCAACCTATCTAAACAATGAAAAATCCCGCCATCTTCTTGAAGATCGTGCAAAGGAATCAGTCACCACGACTTTAAGCGACCCCGGTTCGGCCCAATTCAGCGACGTGGTCGTCGGTAAGACATGCGTTACGGGCAAGATAAACGCGAAGAACCTATTTGGTGGATATGTCGGGTACCGCAAGTTTTACTATGATGATACTCGCAGCGTCGGGCAAATAGAGCCAGACTCGGGCTTTGCGTTGACCAAACTGGACAAGCTGAATGGTGTCATCGACAGCGCCGATTTCAACATGGCTTTTTCAGACTGCCAGTTAACGGATGCCAAGGCCGATGGCTGAACTACATCCTTATTAGGGCGACGATGTCTCATTGTGGACCGCAATACCGTTTGATCGTCGCCAGTGACAAACCGAAGTGCGCCGCCGTCTTGGCGATACTGGCACCATTATCAGATCGCCAAGCTTGAACCGTTGCCCGGTCCCCCGCCATTGGCCTCCCAAGGCTTGCTTTGCCCCTATGTGTCTTTCCTGTAGCCGCCAATGCCGCCTTGGCAGCAGCGCGCCCAGCGTCGCAACGCTCCCTAATTCGCTGACGCTCCATTTCGGCAACCTGCGCCAGAACAGCAACGATCAACTCCCCGACGCCTTTAGCGATCGGTCCGAGGCCACGAACGTCCACCGTCACGCCCTTATCGATTAGGCGGCGGATCGTCGCTTGAATATCAAGCGCGTCGCGGCCCAGCCTATCGATAGCGTATATATAGAGGGTGTCGCCTTCACGGACATAGCTAAGCAGTTCAGCGAAACCCTTGCGATCGGCAGCTTGAACAGCACCGCTAACGCCTTCGTCCGCAAATTCGCGATCGAATTGCCCGCCCAAGGCCTGCCGCTGCGCTTCAACTGACTGCGACGTGTCCGATACACGGTAATATGCAATCCGCGCCAAGCTGGCCTCCCGAGTCGCTCAAAAGATAGGCTTATTATATGCGCCAGGCGCATATATGTAGAGTCCTATCTTTCAAGCTACGCAGCAGGCATCGTGACGGGTAGGCTCAAAGGCTACAAAATTTGTGCCAAGCTCCACGGCGTCCATCAGCAAAACATCCGCCACGAAATTTTTTATAGAACAATTGCATCTATCGTTTAGGCTAGGTCCGGGAGAAGTCGGAACGCTAACTCCCGACGCGCCTTGGGCAACGTCATTGCAAGACATACCCCAAATATCATGATCGTTCAGCTTATTCTTTTTAATAAGGCTGATAGCACCTCCTCGAACCAATTTGCTAATAATTTACTATATATGGAAAGATAACTGGCTAAATCGATCATCGCAAGGAAAGAGAGCCGTCAGATAATATCGCCTGCGTCCGGCAAAGAGGCCATGATTCTTTCCATTTCTTCGTCGGACACATAATTAATGCTCTTGATCGCCATTGCGAAAGCTTCCATCTCTTCATCGCCTGGCTCGAATAAATCTCTTGCTGCCGCCAGCCAGGCGAGAATGTGGGGAGTATCACGCCAATTGTATTTCGAGCGAACGCTATATCTACCCGATTGCACATCTAGCCTGCGCGCCATTTCGATTAGCCACTTAGTTTCCTGCCGATTAACATAGCGGCGAGTACCATTTGCATAAATAAAAACGAATTTTATGACGGGATTCATATAGATAGATTCATCGATTGGATAATCGGCGCCTCGATCCCGGACTATCAGCAAGATGCCGTTTGATATGTTTTTTACTGTCTCCATGGAAACCAATTCTCCACGCCTTGCCTTTCTAAGGGTGGATGTACTTATCTCACATTGATTGGCCATGTTATCATAAGTTACGCTCAGATAGCTCAGAACCGACTCTATATAACCGGGACGGAAAGTCGCATATAAGTGTATGCGCTGGAGATATCCATCCGTCACTTCACTAATACGAAACTCAAAACTGTCCTTTAATGCCGAGTATTGAGCATCTACTGTTGCGCCATTAAAAGCTCCCGGGCTAAATAAAATGTCAGATAGATTAGCGCCAGTAAGATTTGCGCCAAAGAAACTGAGTCCGCTCACGTCTTGTCCCGAAACGTCAATACCAGTTAGGTCGGCGCCCTCATAAAATCGATATTGGTCAAACTCCGTCATTTTCGCCAATGATACGAGGTTCGTCTCACCAGACTCAGCTATCGCTAATACTCTTTGAAGACTTGATAATTCCATGCCCCTACTCCGGCAGTGCCAACAAGTCCGCCACGATCAAATCGGAGAATCTATCGTCCAGTTTCCCAGTTTCTAAATCTGCGTTAACCAAAATGCGCTTTAAGTATTGGATAGCGGCCTTCTCGCTTATGTCATTATAAATAACATTTCTAACTTTGTCATTTAAGGTGCTTCGCTTTGGAACGAGATCAGATATTTCAATATCTTCGAGGGCACACGATACCACAATCGAGATAACCGGATCGATCTTCGGGATCGTCCCGTCGACCGATACCCGCAAGCGGGGTTCATCGACTGGATCCCACGGCTGGCCTTGTAATGTTTCAGAATGCCCGGGCACCATATCCCATGAATAACTCTGTCGATCGACCGGCTTTGGGGAGACGACGATTGCTGGTATTGTTTGAACAACCTTAACTCGTTCCTCGGATGTAACTTCCTCTTCGGCTTTTGCCTCACCGGAAATTGCTAGATGGATGGTGGCAGGTGTGATCCTGCCCTTTGCTGCCAAGTTTGCCTTGGCGGCTTCTCGATATGCAAGAATCATGGTCCGTTCCGCATCGGCAGTCGGCTTGCTGCGGGCTACTGACCGTCGCTCTAAGGACAGCGGCCTTTCCACTTTGATCGTTAAAAGCGCTCGTTTAAGGGCAAGCTTAAAGGTGAAGGGAAATTCCGCATCGTCTCCACCGAGCCTTCCTTCCGAAAAGCTGATTTCGACGTGAACACCTGACGTAGAGCCGTCAACACGGAAGGGGTCGTGCCAAGCATCAATGGATAGCGCCTGCGACAATACTCGCGCTCGGTTGTCCGACATGCTCTACGATCCATCTTCCTTTATGTCGGCTCGGTTGTCCCGCTTCGAAAACAATCAAGCAAGCACAAACTTGGCTAGGTGGCTTGCGGCGCGCTGGGAGCGGTAAATACGTGGGGTTTGAGGGGCGGGGGTTACCGTGGAGGCTAGCGCAGCAGGAGGTGGCCCTGCTTCAATGCGGCGTCATCGTCGGCGCAGCCGGAGGTATGCCTGCCGTACCTCGATCCAGCACTCGATAATTTCCGCATCACCGCCACGGCGGTGGTCCGCTATCCTGCGCTCGATCTCACGTAGGACCTGTCCCCCATGCTCGTCTCGCATCGCCTTTGCGGCGGCGTTATAGTCATCAGCCATCGTCGGAATTAGCGGTACTAAGACGCTTAAGGAAGCGACGCCGTCGCGAAAAGGCCGCAAAATGGGCCAACGCCCGCGTGGCGGGGTGGTTGTAGGCCACCGCCGCCCGCTGTGCCCAAATCGCGTTAAAGGCCTGCACTAATTAGGCTTATCGGCCTTCTAAAAACCACCTGTGATCGATCGCCCTTAGCTTGGTGTCAATTGCGGCAATTTCTTCCGGAACGATCTTGCCTCCTCTTCGGCATTGTCGAGGAAGAGGCCTGATTTCGTGCAGCGGGCATAGTGTCACTGTGCAGACGGCTATTTGCTCTAGGAAAGTACCCGGAGAATTCCTGTCGTAGGAGCAATCCCGGCACTTATCCTTTATAGCTTGTGATCGTGATGTCATTTAAATTCATGTCTTTCATATCTGTCCTTTCGCAAAGAAAGTGAGTGGGCGCGATGGGTTGTCCCCGTCGCCCAGACGTTTTGAGCGAAGAAGATGTATGACGCAAGTAAAAAAATCGCCGTCGATGTTGGTCATAAGTCGATTTATATTCTACATTACCTAACCTTCGCGTCGCGAATAGCTAAAAGGGTATAGTTTATAATAGTTTTTACCTTTAGCTTGAGGGTGGCAGCAATTTGCTGCCCGCGTCATGCGCAGTCCTTGCCGACCGTTGACGGCGTGCTACAAAGCGCCTCACCAATTGGATTGGGCAGCGTCAGCTAAGTGACTGATTTTTCGTAATGCGGGGGTCACAGGTTCGAGTCCTGTAAGCGGCACCACTTCCGGTCAAAGCTAGGCACCGCCACGGGCTAGCGGGTCGGCGACCACTTCTACTTGTGGTACAGCGCTCGACCGCCGAGGGTAAATCCGTCGCGCCGGGGCGGTGGAGGCTGGTAGGTTAGCGGAGGTCTGCGGCTGTCGGTCGCGCCGAAAATCAGCTGTCTGGATCGTGGCAGCCCGCTGTCCGCTGTCCGCAATCGGAACAGCTAAGCCCCCACATTGGGTGCCGGCGTCGCGCCTGCGCCGAACGCCGCCGGGGGCGCCGCCGTTGCGCTATCGGGCGCGCGGCCTGGCAGTCCCGGTCTGGCTTGCGGCTTCAGGCGCATTCCAGTTGCGCCAGATTGAAGATCTCGATGCGCCGCCTGCTCATCGCCATCACACCCTCTTCGTATAATCGCCGAAGGGTGCGATTGACATGAACGGGCGTGAGGCCGAGGGAATCCCCCAGTTGTTCCTGGGTCAGCGGGCATTCGAAACATCCATCCTCGGCAAGGCCGACGGCGGCAAGTCGGGCATAGGTCTCCGCCATGAACTGCGCGAGGCGCGCACGGGCGTTGCGCCGGCCGATGGTCACGAGCCGCGTGTGCAGACGCCGGACCTCTTCGCGCCGCGCCATATGAAGGGCATGTTCCATCATGGTCCGCGCCGGCGGCGACAGCGCGTCGAGATCGAGCATCGCGATCCTGACGGCGCCGCACGCAACGAGAACCGAGGCGGGATCGCCATCAGACGTAAAGCCCGTCGAGAGATCGCCGGGGACGAGGATTTCGGTGATCTGGCATGCGCCGTCGTGCAGATAGACTGCCCGCAAGAGCCAGCCGTCGACGAGAACCCAAATGCGCGAGCGCCCCGCGGGCTCGATGACGGCCTGGCGATGCGGCGTCGAATGGACGTCGGTTATGGCGTGCGGAAGCTCATCCGCCAGCGATCCGTCGGCAGGGACGAGGGCGCCAAGCCGTCGCAGCAGGAGATCGCGCGCGGCGCCCGCATCGGGATAGGACGCCGCGCCGTAGCGGCGATATGGCCGACGCATGTCCCGCACGCCATCGCGGGCTTCCCTCGTCTGAGCGTCGAACATAAGGCTCTGCCATGCTGTGTGCGGCATCTATGGTCGCCGGCCGGCCGGTCCGTCACCCGGTGGTGTCCTAGGTAGTCCTACGCAATCTGGGACTATGGCCGGCTGGCGCAATTCCGGCCGCGAGGGCCACCTGCACGAGTTCGGTTAGCGTGCCGGACCCCAATTTGGCCATCACCTGCGCACGATGCAGTTCGACCGTTCGTGGACTGATGCCGAGCACCTGCGCGATGGTCTTGTTGGTACCACCTTCCACCAGTCCGACGAGCACCTCGCGCTCGCGCGGCGTCAGTCGCGCCACCTGCGCGCCGGCGCTGTCTTCGCGCGCGGTGGGCCGCAGGGCCGCGCGGCAGTCGGGCAGCGCGGCGGCAAGCCGCTCGATGAGCTCGCGCTCGTTACCGACCGCGAGATAGTCGATCGCTCCGGCCTTCATCGCGCCGACGACATGGGTCACCGCGGCATCGCCGCGATCGAGCGCGATGGCGGGCAGCGCGATCGATCGCGCCTTGAGCTCGCGCAACACCGACAGGCCGTCATCGCGCCGCTTGCGCAGGTCGACCAGCACGCAACCCGATGCCAGGACCGGTGCGATGTCGAGGAACGCCATCGCGCTGTCGAAGATGCGGACGTGATAGTCCATGCCCCGGACCAGTTCGGCGAGCCGCCGCGCGGTCGTCGCGGTGCTGCTGACGACATAGACGTGCCGGCCATCGTCCTGGGTCAGATCTTCGGCGATGCCGCCGATCCGCGTGATGACACCGTGGTCGTCGCGGATCGGAAAGCTGATATCCCGCAACCAGCGGATGCCGCCATCCTTCGGGCGGACGACGCGATACTCATATTGCGCCACCTCGCCGGCCTTGACGGTAGCAAGCGCCCGCGCGACGCTCGCGCGATCCTCGGGATGGACGTCCTCCATCCAGCGGTCGATCGCGACGGGCGCGGCCTCGCACGTCTCGCCCCAGATGCGCTCGAAGGCGGCGCTGCGATAGATGATCGCGTCCTTCTCGGGATCGGCGATCCATAGCAGATTGCGGCTATGCTCCGCGAAACTGCGGAACTGCGCCTCGCTGGCGCGGACGGCCGCCTCGTTGCGGCGCTGTTCGGACACGTCGATCGCGGCACCGATGAAGGCAATCGCCCCCCCGTTGTCGAACGACGTCCGGCCGGATGTGGCGATATGTCGGACGATGCGATCGTCACGTCCGATCACCCTGTATTCGATGGCATAGCGGCCGTCGCCGGCCGGATCGGCGCAGGCGGCGATCGCCTCGCGGACGCGCGCGCGGTCGTCGGGATGGATACCGGCTTCGAAGACGGTCTGGTCGACCGGCGCGTCGGGCGGCAGCCCCCACATCGCCCGCACCCGCTCGTCCCATTCCAGCGTGTTCGCAGCCGGATCCCAGGCATAGATGCCCAGGCCGACCAGGTCGGTTGCGGCGCGCAGCCTTGCGGCCGTACGCCGGACCTCCTCCTCGATCGCGCGGCGCTCGCTGGTGTCTCGCGATACGCCGACCACCAGTTCGACCGTCCCGTCGCCAGCGAGCACCGGACCCCAGAGATATGCGAAATAGGCGGCGTGCCCCGTCGGGCTTTCGTAGAAGACCTCGTCCTCGATCGTCACCCCCTCGGCGAAGATGCGATCGATATGATCGTTCAGGTGCCGGGCAAGCGCGGGCGGATAATGCAGTGCGGCGAAGGTCTTGCCGCGCATCTCGCCTGCAGACAGGCCGAACAGGGCCAGCATGGCGGGATTGGTGTAGACGAAGCGCCGCTGCCGATCGAAGGCATAGACGTAATCGGGAATCGACGACAGCGTCGCCTCGAGGAACCGTGTCTGGCTGGCGAGTTCCGCGCCGGCCGCCGCGATCCGCACGGTGGCGCGCT
Organism: Sphingomonas beigongshangi; assembly: GCF_016820445.1. Lineage (GTDB taxonomy): Bacteria > Pseudomonadota > Alphaproteobacteria > Sphingomonadales > Sphingomonadaceae > Sphingomonas > Sphingomonas beigongshangi. The sequence goes on along the minus strand of NZ_JADHDT010000001.1, from coordinate 697,096 downwards.
TCAGGTCGTCCACCTCCTGCATCACGACGATCGCTCCGCGCGTCTGCGATTCCTCTCGCCGTAGCGGGACAGCGCTCACCCGCATCCAACGCGCATGCGCATCATCGGCGGTGTACAGGAAATCCGTGCCCGGCATCGCCTGCTCGCCACGCAGCGCCTTCGCACCGGGATAGTCCTCCGGCGCGATCGGGCTGCCATCGGCGGCATAGGCGCGCCAGCGTCTCGCGCTCTGGGGATCCCCAGAGGGCAGGTGAGCGACCCCCGTATAGTCGCGCAGGCACTGGTTCGACTGGACGAGATTTCCTGCGGGGTCATAGACGCCGACGCCGAGGGGCAGGTTCTCCAGCACCGATGCGAGGAGCATCCGCTCACCGCCAGACCCGGCTTCGGCCTCAGGACCGGGAGGAGACGCTGCGGCGCCGGCGGTGCGACGATCGTCCCGCTTCACGGCTGACGGGACGCGGACGATTTGCCGCTTCCACGGCAATGCCTTGCGGGTTCGGAAAGTTCCCTAGGTATCGCCCGCATGTCGGACGGGCGGGGGAAGCGCATAGCACGGCGCCACCCAACCGAGGAGACCGGTATGAAGGCCCTAGTCTGGCACGGCAAGGAGGACATCCGATACGACACGGTGTCCGACCCTGCGATCGAGCACCCCCGCGACGCCATAATAAAGGTTACCAGTTGCGCGATATGTGGCTCGGATCTCCATCTTTTTCATAATCTTGTACCCGCGATGCTGCCCGGCGACATCATGGGTCACGAGACCATGGGAGAGGTCGTCGAGGTCGGCAGCGACGCCAAGGGCAGCCTGAAGAAGGGCGATCGCGTCGTCATTCCCTTCACCATCCAGTGCGGCGAATGCGACCAGTGCCGCCGCGGCAACTTTTCCGTCTGCGAGCGGACGAACCGCAAGAAGGCGCTGGGCGACAAGGCGTTCGGCCATGCCACCGCCGGCCTGTTCGGCTATACCCACCTGACCGGTGGCTATCCCGGCGGCCAGGCGGAATATCTGCGGGTGCCCTTCGCCGACACCACGCACATCAAGGTGCCCGGCGGGATCGACGACGAGAAGTTGCTCTTCCTGTCCGACATCCAGCCCGGTGACACGGTCGCGGTCTGGGGATGCGGACCGGTCGGGCAAATGACGATCCGCTCGGCGATCCTGCTCGGCGCCGAACAGGTGATCGCGATCGATCATCTGCCCGAGCGGCTGTCGATGGCCGCCGCCGCGGGCGCGATCACGATCGACTTCATGCAGGAGAGTGTCGTCGATCGCCTCAACGCGCTCACCGACGGCAAGGGGCCGCACAAGTGCATCGACGCGGTCGGGACCGAGAGCCACGTCGATTTCGGCCAGCCCGACACCGTGCTTGACCGCGCCAAGCAGATGCTGATGGCGGAGAACGACCGTCCGCACGTGCTGCGCGAGATGATCTACGTCTGCCGGCCGGGGGGCGTGATCTCGATTATCGGCGTCTATCTGGGCCTCGTCGACAAGATCCCGATGGGACAGGCGATGAACAAGGGGCTGACCTTCCGCATGGCGCAGGCGCATGTGCCCCGGTGGACCGGCGACCTGCTGCGCAGGATCGAGGACGGCCAGATCGACCCTTCGTTCGTGATCACGCACAAGGTCGATCTTTCCAAGGGGCCCGAGATGTACGCCACCTTCCGCGACAAGGCGGACGGGTGCGTCAAGGTCATGCTGCAACCGTGACAAGGAGGCGATGATGCCACTCACCAACGTTACCGGGGTCGCTCGATCCGAAGGCGACCCGCGCGTCCAGCGCAAGGGACCAAGCTCGTTGACCGGCCCCGACCGGTTGGCACGCGCGCTCGGCTGGTTCTCGGTCGGCCTGGGCCTTGCCGAACTGGCGGCGCCGGGACGTCTCGCGCGCGCGCTGGGGCTCGACGACAAGGAAGGGCTGATCCGCGCCTATGGCGCGCGCGAGCTGGCGAGCGCGGTACCGACGCTGTCGATCGACAAGCCGATCGGCCTCGCCGCCCGCATCGGCGGCGATGCGCTCGACCTCGCCACGCTGGCGCCGGCCCTCCATCGCGACAATCCGAAACGGCACAATGCCGCCATCGCGGCGGCGCTGGTCGCCGGCATCACCCTGCTCGACATCGCGGCGTTCAAGGGGGTGAAGGCGGCGCACCGGCGCGACGGCGGGGCAGCCCGGGATTATTCGGATCGCTCGGGCCTGCCGCGCGGTGCGGCGGCCTCGCGCGGGCTTGCGCGCAAGGATTTCGACATACCGCCCGACTATCGGGCGGAGGGCACCGTCGCGGACGCGATACCCGCGCTGCCGTCCTAAGGTCTGATCCACGTGCGTGGGAGCGGTGCCGGCCCTCATCCCATCCGGGATACGCCCTTTGGGCGGTCGGGTGGGGGTGAGGGCCGGCACCGCCCCCATCCACTCTCACTCAATCGACCACCAGCGCTTGGCGCAGCGTCTCGCCCGATCGGCTGTCGTTGCCCCTGCGCGGCGGCCGTGACGGCGGGACCACCGACATCGTTTTCGCGCGCGCAGCAGAAGGGACGGTCATGCCCCCGACGAAACCGCGGTCCATGTGCCCCGCCCGCGCTGGCCGGAAGGGGGCGACGAACCAATGGCTGCCGCACCGGCGGCGCGCGGCGCGTCGCGGTACGAGGGCGCGACCGTCCATTCGACGCGCCGGCGCGAGGACGGCGGCGGCGCGCGCAATCTTCCTATCCTGAGGTTGCCGAACCATGCGCTGGACCATCGTCGGACAACTGAGCGGGGCGGCCCTGATGCTGCTTTTCCTCGCCGACATCTTTCTGACCATCCTCTACGCGCGCGCCGGCACGGGCGTGTTGGCGCCACGCTGGAACCGGTGCGTCTGGGCGTTGGTCAAGGCCGTGGCGGATCGGGCCGGCGGGCGCCGCGGCGCGATCCTGTCGCTCGCGGGGCCGTTGATCGTCGTCACGCTGATCGGTTTCTGGGCCCTGGGGCTGACGCTCGGCGCCGCGCTGATCATCCAGCCCGAACTGGGGCGCGCCATCCGGCCCTCGAGCGGCGGCGCGTCCACCGATTTCGTCACCGCATTGCTGGTCGCGGGCAACAGCCTGTCGATCGTAGGCGGGGGCGATTACGTACCGCATGGCGCCGGCGCGCGGCTCCTCTTCCTCTTCGACTCCTTGGTCGGCGCGTCGGTATTGTCGCTGGTGCTGAGCTATCTCGTCCAGGTCTATTCGGCGCTTCGGGAGCGCAACGCGCTCGCGCTGACGGTCGACCTCATGACCGGTGGCACGGGCGATGCCAGCTGGATGCTCGCGCGGCTGATGCCCGGCGGCGACACGGGCAATGTGGTCGGCGAGCTCGGCAACCTGGCGCGCACGCTCGCCCAGGTGAAGGAAGCCCATCACTTCTACCCGCTGCTCTATTATTTTCGCTTCCACGAGCCTTTGTATGCGGTGTCCCGCACCAGTTTCGTCCTGCTCGATCTTGCGGCGCTGATCGAACATGCGCTCGATCCCCGTCGATATGAACCTGTCATCCAGTCCGCCGCGGTCGCGGCGCTGCACCGGGGCGCACGGCTCCTGCTCGACACCCTCCACAGCCGGTTTCCGACGGTGTCCAGCCTCCAGCCGGATGACGCGGAGATGTGGCGGGATCGCCAAAGCTATGCGGCGGCGGTCGAAGTCCTGGCGGCGCACGGCATCGCGACGGCACGCGACGGCGCAAATGGCTATGGTGCCGCCCGCCAGGAATGGCGGCCGATGATCCGCCGCGTCGCGCCGGTGCTCGGCTATGCCATCGACGAGATCGACACGCGGGAGGCGACCGTAGGGATACCGGGCCGCTGACGTCCGGGTTGGCGCCCCAGGTGCCGGCCGTCCCGGGGATCGTCCGAGCAGGGCGACAGGGTGCGCCGTCCCTGCACCGTCGCGGCTGACGGGATTCGACGCGCGGGCATCCCTTAAAGCACGGTGCAGCGGCCCGATTTTTGCTGGCGTAAACGGCGAGGGTCGACCGATCGACGTTTTGTGCGTTGGGGGCGGATGGCACGTTCACTAAAGGTGTTCCGTACGGCCATCGGCTTCCATGATGCCTATGTCGCCGCGCCGAGCCGCAAGGCGGCGCTGCAGGCATGGGGCGCCGACGTGGACCTGTTCGCGCGCGGCGTCGCGGAACAGGTCACCGATCCGGCATTGATCGAGGAACCGCTCGCTCATCCCGGCGCGATCATCCGCAAGCTGCGCGGGACCAGGGACGAAAATCTCGCGGCGCTGCCGGAGGCGCCGGCGCGCGCGCGGCGATCGTCGGCCAACGCGGGCGGGCGGTCCGACACCAGGCCGCGCAAGAGCGGCGGAACGCCGTCCCCGTCCCCGTCCCCGTCCCCGCCGCCCCGGCCGCGGCCGGACCGTGACGCGCTCGATGCCGCGCAGCAGGCGCTCGACGACGCGGATCGGCGTTACCAGGACGCGCGCCGCGCGATTGCCGAGCAAGAGGTCGCGCTGGCGAACAGGCGCAGGGCGCTGGAGGCCGAACACGACGACGCGCGCCGCGCGCTGGAGGCGAGGCGGGATGACGAGGAGGCGCGATATCGACGCGCCATGGCGGCGTGGCGCAAGGATTCTGACTGACATCGCCGGTCCAAGCTTTTGTTCTTCATATGTTCTTGCGAATCATCGCCGGATCGACGTACCGTGCCTGCAGCCAGCGAGACGAGCCGACGGGAAGGAGCCTTTGGCATGCAGCACGATCTGCAACTGCGTGCGGCAGCGCGCGCGATCTACGACGCCTGCTATCCATCGGAGGAATGGGCGCCCTGCAATTTCGACGAGGCGGAGCGCTATGGCACCGTCCATTACCGGCAGGCCGTCGGCGCCGCGCAGGAGGCGCGGCGGGCGCTGGCCACGCCGATGCACGACCAGCTCACGCTGCCGGCCTTGGCGTGACGTGTCCGGCGACGACCGCACGCATGTCGGTCAGCGTCTGCGGTGCCTCGAACATTGCGCGCTGCACCGTCGTACCATCACGCTGACCTGCCCGGCGTGCGGACGGGCGCGCCGTCTCGACGCGGTGGCCTTGTGGTGGCTGTTTCGCCGAAAGCGCTGGGACGACCGCCTGCCGGCGGCCTATCGGCGGTTCCGGTGTGCCGCCTGCGCCGGCACGGGACGGATCGTGCGTCCCCGTGGCGCCATCACCCGCGACCCGCCCGACGACGACCAGCCGCCCTATCCGGATCGGCCGACCTAGCGCCGGCTGGTCTCGCGCTACCGATCCTGAAGCGTCATCCCTTCTTGCGTCCGCCAGTCTTGCGACGCGTGTGCGCGGTTTTCTTGCCATGGCGGGCGGCCGGCTTGGCCTTGCCCCGGCGCAGCAAGGGGACGGCGATCGCGGCGGCGGAGGCCAGCACCGTACCGCCGATCGCGATCCAGGTGCCGGTGCCCAGTCCCGCAGCATGCGGCCTGGTCCGCTTCGCCGGCTGCGACGGACCCGCATCGGCATGATGAGTCGGGCCGGCGTGCTTCATGGCGGAGCTTGGGATGTAAGACATGCGTGATCCTTCCGACAGGACCCAACCCCATGGGTGGCAGGGTGTTCCGTTCCGGTGAGGCTTTGCGGGCACCGCCCCCGATCAGAGCTCGCCGGATCGCACGTCAATATCGCGCGCCGTCGATCATCCGCCGCGGAAGATCGCACCAGATCGCGGGATCGAATATCCGCAGGTTGATGCCCATCCTGGGATAGGCAGGGTCCACCGGCGTCCAATGGGTGGTGCAGCCGCACGTGCCGCAATGCCACAGGTCCAGCGTGCGGTCCCCCTGCCGATAGGCAACGCCGACACCGTCGACCACGACGTCGCCGGGTAAGCAATAATGCCAGAGCCCGGCCGTGCGCCTGCAGATCGAGCAATTGCATTCGCTGGCGTCGGCGAGCGAAGCGCGCAGCACCAGGCGGATGCGACCGCAATGGCAGCGTCCACGATGCACGCTCATCGCGCGCCGCGGCCCCGATTGTCGCGGACGGCGCCGGCGCTCCGTCTCCCCGGCACGCACCCGGCCGGTGCGCATATGACGATCGAAACAGTGTCCACGCCCACGAGCCAAGCCCAATTTCCGCGCCGCGACAAGGGACTGCGCCTCCTCATCAGACGCGGACCTTATCAAAGGGATAGCTGATGCCACAGCGCTGCGGGCGCAGCGGCAGGTCGCTTCAGTTTGCCCTTGTTAGCGCTAGCATCGCGCGCTAGCGTCCAGCTTCCGATTGAGCAAATCAACGGCCGGAAGGGATGGGGATGAAGGGCTGCGCGACGATCGCGACCGTGTTGCTGCTCGCCTCCGCCGCGGTGGGTGCGGTACCGGCCGAGGACGGTCGACCTGATCCCAACCCGATCGTGCGCGACAAGTTCACCGCCGATCCGGCGCCGCTGGTCGTCGGCGACACCCTGTACCTCTACACCGGCCACGACGAAGCGCAGCGCGACGAGATGTTCACGATGCGCGAATGGCTGGTCTATTCCACGAAGGACATGAAGCACTGGGTCGACCACGGCCCGATCATGCGCGTCACCGACTTCAAATGGGCCAAGCAGGACGCCTGGGCGTCACAGGCGATCCGCGCGAACGGCCGTTACTATTTCTACGCTGCGGTCGAGCACGACGCGACGCATCCCGGCAAGGCGATCGGCGTCGCCGTCGCGGACACGCCGACGGGACCCTTCCGGGATGCGAAGGGGGCCGCGCTGATCACCAACGAGATGACGCCCAAGGGCACCCATAGCTGGGAAGACATCGACCCGACGGTGTTCACCGACGACGACGGCACCAGCTGGATCGCCTGGGGCAACCGTGAATGCTATATCGCGCGTCTTAAACCGAACATGATCGAGCTCGACGGGCCGATCACGGAGATCACGCCGCCCTTTTTCGAAGAAGGGCCCTGGCTGCACAAGCGCGGCAGGATCTATTATCTCACCTACGCCTCGCTCGATCGGCGCACGCAGCGCGACGAGCACATCTCCTATGCCACGGCACCGGCGATCACGGGGCCCTGGACGCCGCGCGGCTTGCTGACCGGACCGGGCAGGTACAGTTTCACCATCCATCCGGGCATCGCGCATTTCCACGGCCGCTGGTATCTGTTCGCGCACAATGCCGCGCTGACGATCGGTGATCAGGCCGGCGCGATCGGACGGCGCGCGGTCACGGTCTACCCGCTCCATTACAACGCAGACGGCACGATGCGCCCCGTGGTGCAGGACGACGGCCGCGTACGCACCACGCAGGGAGGATGAGGATGAAGACGGGCGGATGGCGCGCGGGCGCGCTGTTACCGATCCTGGCGGCGCTGGCGGCGCCCGCTTTGGCACAGGACGATCGCATGACGCCGATCGCCACGCCGTCGCAACAGGATGCGATCGCGCTCGGCACGGGTGCGCTGCCGAACGCGCCGATCGGGGAAAGCTGGCACAGGCAATATGGCAGCCGCTTCGCGCGCAACGTGACGCAGGCGACGCTGACGCCCTTCCTGCCCGACCCCGCGCGGGCGACCGGGGCGGCGGTGATCGTCGCGCCCGGCGGCGGCTTCCGCACGCTGTCGATGGACAACGAGGGCTATGATGTCGCGCGCGCGCTGGCGGCGCGCGGCGTCGCGGCCTTCGTGCTGAAATACCGGCTGAACCAGACGCCGGCGGACATGCCGGCATTCGCGGCCTCGATGGCGGCGATGTTCTCCGGCACGGCGCGGCCGCCACGGCAGACGCCGCAGGAGCAGCTCGCCGGCCTGCGACCGCAGATCGCCGATGCCCGCGCGGCGTTCGCGCTGGTGCGGGCGCGGGCGACGTCATGGCGGGTCGATCCGGCGCGGGTGGGCATGATCGGCTTTTCGGCGGGGGCGATGCTGACCCTGGCGACCGAACTCGCCGGCGAGGATGCCCGGCCGGCCTTCATCGCCGCCATCTATGGCCCGCTGGCCCCGGTCAGCGTGCCCGCCGATGCGCCGCCGCTGTTCGTCGCGCTGGCGGCGGACGATCCATTCTTCGGCAACGGCGGCTTCGGCCTGATCGAGTCGTGGCGCGCGGCGAAGCGGCCGGTCGAGTTCCACCTGTTCGAGCAGGGCGGCCACGGCTTCGGCATGTATCCCAAACCGACCACCAGCACCGGCTGGTTCGAGGCGTTCGCGCGCTGGCTGCGGATGCACGGCTGGGCGAAGGACATAGGCTGAAAAGGCGCTGGAGCCCTTCACCCGGCTCGCCTCCGCAGCACATGCCCTGCGCATCGCCATGATTTACATGGTTTTTCATTGCCGCCACGGCGCGGCCGTGACAGCCTTGCGGGCATGTGCAACCTCTACCGCCTGCCGACCGACCGCTGGGAACTGGCCGCGCTCTATGGCGCGGTCGACACCGTCGGTGCCGACTTGGAAAAGGATTACGTGTCGCCCGGACGTCCCGGCCTCACCATCACCGCCGCCGATGGGGGACGCCGGCTCCAGTCGATGCGCTGGGGGTTCCCGCCGCCACCCAATGTGCGCAGCGCGGTGGTCAACGTACGCAATTACGCGAGCCCCTTCTGGCGGTCGGCGCTGAGCAATCCGGAGCGCCGGTGCCTCGTGCCGGTCACCCGTTTCCAGGAATGGAGCGTGGAGGCCGATCCTGCGACGGGCAGGAAGACGCCGCACTGGTTCTCCCTGCCGTCGCGACCGATCTTTGCGTTCGCGGGCGTGTGGCGACCCACTGCGACCGGGCCGGCCTATGCCTTTCTCACCACCGGCTATGACGGCGATCCGGCCGGGCACCTTGTCGGGGCGGTGCACCCCAAGGCGATGCCGGTGATCCTGCACGACGAGGATCATGACCAATGGCTCCACGCGCCGATCGAGGCGGCGCTGACGCTCACGACGCCCTATCCCTCGCAGCTGATGGCGATCGACGCGGCGACCTGATCGAACCCGCGGTCCGCAGGTGCGCATCGCGATATGCGGGTGCGACGGTCGGTCCGCGCCGTCGGGGGCTCGACGCGGCGCGATCACGCCACTGTCGGCGGCGCGTCGTGATGATGGTCTTCGCCGAGGACGACGGCAAGGCTGCCCGCGACGATCAGCAGGCCACCCGTCGCCAATGCCCAGGTCAGCCGGTCGCCGAACATCGCCACGCCGAGCAACGCGCCGATCAGCGGTTCGATGTTGATGAACACGCCCGCGCTCGCGCTACCGACGCGCGACGCGCCATATTGCCACGCGGCGGTGGCGAGCGTCGTCGACAGCAGGCCCTGGCCGATGATCCCCGCCCAGGCGACGGCGCCGATGTCGAGGCGCGGCATGCCGTGCATCGCCACGGCAATCGGCAGGATCGTGATGGCGGCCACGACGATCGTGGCGGACGGCATCGCCATCGGCGCCGCGATCGTCGGCGCCCGTTTCAACGCGTAGAACCAGCCGAGAAAGAGCAGCAGCGACGTGAGCGAGAGCAGCACGCCGGCGAGCGTGCCGGCGCCGCCCGGATCGCCTGCGATCAGCGCCGCGCCGGCGGTCGCGGCCGCGACGCCGGCCCAGCTTGCGGCGGTCGTACGTTCGCCGAGCAGGCGCGCCGACACGGCGATCAGCGCCGGCATAGCGCCGACGAGCAGCGCCGCGAGCGTCACGCTGACGCGCGCCAGCCCTTCGAACTGCACGAGGAAGCCGAGCGCATAGAGTAGCCCGGCCAGCAGCACCGCGGGCGACCGGAACAGCGCGCGCGCCGCGCGCCCGAGCACGAAGGGGAGGGCGGCGACGGCGGCGACCGCGAAGCGCAGCAGCACCATATGCGCAGGGTCGGTCGCGCGCAGCGCGAGCTTGCCGAGCGGAAAGCCGATGCCCCAGCACAGGCCCGCGAGGATCAGCGCCAGGAACGCGTTGCGTCGGATTGTCCGGCGCGCGGAAACCGTCATGTCACGAAATCCCCACTCGAAGAATTTTTTGCAACCATGGGGCGGGCCCGCCACGAGGTTTCGCTTGGTCGTGCCCGAACAGCGAATGGCGCCGATCGGTCAAGTCATACCGTTGAATCGGGATATTTTCTTTTCCGGGGGATTGGGCGGCAATGGTCCGACCTGCGACCGGCCCGGCCGTTGAGGGCGGATCGTCAGGCCGGAACGCCGCTTTAGACGCCCCGAGCAATTCTTGTGCGCAGGCGCGAAGTGCGGCACCTACATCGCCGCGATGACACAATCCGCTCGCTTCCGCATGCCCCCGTTCGGGGTCCAGGTCTTCGTCGGCATGGGCGTCGGCCTCGTGCTCGGCTTCGTCGCGCGAAGCAGCGGATCGCCCGCGCTTGCCGACGCGCTCCGCATCGTCGGCGACCTGTTCGTGCAGTTGCTCAAGGCGCTCGTGATCCCCCTGGTCTTCACGGCCATTGTCGCGTCGATCGCGGCGCTGCGTGATCTCAACAATGCCGCGCGGCTGGTCGCGGGGACGTTCGTGTGGTTCGCCATCAGCGCGTTGATCGCGGTCAGCATCGGCCTGGTGCTCGGCACGGTCCTGCAACCCGGCGTCCATGCGGGGGTCAGCGCGGCGGCGGCGGCACGGCCCGACACCGCCGGGTCGTGGCTCGACTTCCTGCGCGGGCTGGTGCCCGTCAACATCCTGGGGTTGGAGGCATCGACCAGCCTGAAGGACGGCGCGGCGACCACCAAATTGTCGTTCAACGTGCTGCAGCTGATCGTCGCCGCGGTCGCCATCGGCGTGGCGGCGGTGCGGGTCGGCGCGGCGGGTGAGCCCTTCCTCGCCTTCAACGCGTCCGCGCTCGCGATCTTCCGCCGCATCCTGCGCTGGGTCGTGCGGCTGACGCCGATCGGCACCGGCGCGCTGCTGGGCAGCGCGGTGGTGCGCTACGGCTGGCAGTCGCTGTCGGCGCTCGGCACGTTCGCGATCGCGGTCTATATCGGCCTCGCGCTCGTCCTGTTCGTCGTCTATCCGCTGCTGATGGTGGCGAACGGGATCAGTCCGCGCCGTTTCTTCGCCGCCGCCTGGCCTGCGATCCAGCTCGGCTTCGTCTCCCGCTCATCGATCGCGACGCTGCCGGTGACGGAGGAGGTGGTCGAGCAGCGGCTGGGCGTGCCGCGCAGCTATGCCGCTTTCGCCGTGCCGTTCGCCGCGACGACGAAGATGGACGGCTGCGCCGCCATCTATCCCGCCATCGCCGCGCTGTTCGTCGCACAATATTACGGCATACCGCTGCACGCGACGGACTATCTGCTGATCGTGATGGTGTCGGTGCTCGGCTCGGCGGCGACCGCGGGGCTGACGGGCGCGCTCGTCATGCTGACGCTGACGCTGTCGACGCTCGGCCTGCCGCTGGAGGGCGCGGGGCTCCTGCTGGCGATCGATCCCATCCTCGACATGGGGCGCACCGCGATCAATGTCGCGGGCCAGGCGCTGATGCCGACGATCGTCGCCAAGCGGCAGGGGTTGCTGGGCGAACTGCGCGAGGACGTGGCGGTGGCGGCCTGATCAGGCCGTGGGCCGGCGGCGGCCCGATCAGGCCGTGGCGAGCGGCGCAAACCGCGCGACCTGCCGCCCGATCAGCCGCAATTGCTCCAGCACCGCCGGGTCGCTCGCGCCGCCCTGGTCGTCGAACTTCGTCACCTGCGTGTTGATCGCCGCGGCGAACGGCGTCGGCCAGCCGCGCAGCGCATGGACGATCGACCGCAGCGCGGCGATCGTCGAGCCCGTCGCCTGCCATCCATAAGCGGTCGCGATCAGCCCGACGGGCATGTCCGCCAGATAGGGCCGCGCGTCCTTCGCCGTCTCCTCGAGCAGGTCGAGCGCGTTCTTGACGACGCCGCTGATCGAGCCGTGATAGCCGGGACTGGCGATGATCACCGCCGACGCGCGCCGCACCGCGGCGACGAACGCCTGTTCGTCCTCGGTCCGCGTATGCGCGCGCGGATCGTACAGCGGCAGCCGCGCCATGTCGGCGCCGCCGAACATCTGCGTCGCGAACCCCTGTTCGGCTGCCGCGTCGAGCGCGATGCGCAGCGCGCGCTCGGTCGACGAGACGCCGCCGATGGTACCGCCGATGCCGACGACGAGCGGGGGAGAGGGGGCGGGGGTCATGGCGCGAGCGATAGCGCGCGCCGCGCCGCCGCGCCAGCGCCGCCCCGATACTGGCCATCGGCCATGCGAGTTGGTAAATGGCCTTGACCGGCGTGAAAGACTTGCCTCCAGCCGCTTTAGGATAGTAATACACCTCATGGCTGACCGCTGGGACGAGCCGATGCGTCACGAGTCCATCGACACTCACCGACTGGGCCCGATCGGGCGCCGCTACGCGCTGGACGACGATACGACGCCGCCGCCCGCGACGGATCCTTATGCAAACCGGTTCGCCGATTTCCATGATGCGCCTGCCGACGACGCGCCGGAGCGGCGCCGCTTCCCGCTCGGCCGCTGGATCGTGCGCGGGCTCGGCGCACTCATCGTGCTGTTCGTCATCGCGGTGGGGTGGCTCGCCTTCACCGCGCCTTTGTCCAAGTCGCTGCAGCCGCCGACGCCGCCGTCGATCACGCTGACCGCCGACGACGGTACGCCGATCGCGCGGCGCGGCGCGATCATCGGCGCACCGGTCGACGCCGCCAAGCTGCCCAAGCACGTCACGCAGGCCTTCCTCGCGATCGAGGACCGGCGCTTCTACAGCCACTGGGGCATCGACCCGCGCGGTATCCTGCGCGCCTTCGTCCACAATGTCGGGTCGGGCGGCGTGCGCGAGGGCGGCAGCACGATCACGCAGCAGCTGGCCAAGAACGCCTTCCTTGATTCGGACCGGACCGCCGCGCGCAAGATACGCGAGGTGATGATCGCCTTCTGGCTCGAGGCCTGGCTGTCGAAGGACCAGATTCTGTCGCGCTATCTGTCGAACGTCTATTTCGGCGACAACGTCTATGGCCTGACCGCGGCGGCGAAACACTATTTCGGGCGGACGCCGGACAACCTCAACGTCGGCCAGGCGGCGATGCTGGCGGGTCTGGTCAAGGCGCCCTCGCGGCTCGCGCCGACCAGCAACCTCGCCGGCGCGCGCAAGCGCGAGATGGTCGTCGTCGCGGCGATGGCCGATGCCGGCTTCCTGACCAAGGCGGAGGCCGCCGCCGTCCAGCCGCAGCGCGTGCTCGCCAGCCGGCCGACGCAATTGCCCAGCGGCACCTATTTCGCCGACTGGGTGCTGCCCGAGGCGCGCGACCAGGCCGGCGAGGTGAAGAACGAGGCGACGGTCAAGACGACGCTCGACCGCCGGCTGCAGGCGACGGCGGAGCGGGTGATCCGCCAGGCGGGCCTGCGCCAGGCGCAGGCGGCGATCGTCGCGATGCGCACCGACGGCCGCGTCGTCGCGATGGTCGGCGGCAAGGATTATGCGAAGAGCCCGTTCAACCGCGCGACGCAGGCGATGCGCCAGCCGGGATCGACCTTCAAGCTGTTCGTCTATCTGGCCGCGATGCGCGCGGGTATGACGCCGGATTCGACGATGGACGACAGCCGCGTCGAGATCGCCGGGTGGAAGCCGAAGAACGACGACAACCGCTATCTCGGGCCGATCACGCTGCGCCGCGCCTTCGCGCGATCCTCCAACGTCGTCGCGGCGCGGCTGACCCAGCAGGTCGGCGTGCGCAACGTCATCAAGGCGGCGCGCGATCTCGGCATCTCGACGCCGATCGCCAACGAGGCGACGATCGGCCTCGGCACGTCGGAGGTGACGCTGCTCGAGCTGACCGCCGCCTATGCCGGGATCGCCAACGGTCATTATCCCGTCCAGCCGCGCGGGTTGCAGGAGGTCGCCAGCAAGGGCTGGTACCAGTCGCTGACCGGCGGGCAGAAGGCGCTGGACGACGAGACGCGGGCGAAGATGCTCGAGCTGCTCGGCGCGTCGCTGCGCGGGACGGGCCGCGAGGCGGCGCTGACCGTGCCCGCTTATGGCAAGACGGGGACCAGCCAAAACAGCCGCGACGCATGGTTCATCGGCTTCGCGGGCGATCTCGTGGTCGGCGTCTGGGTCGGCAATGACGACAGTTCGCCCAATCCGGGCCTCCACGGCGGTGGCATACCGGCACAGATCTGGCGCAACTTCATGGTGTCCGCGCTCAATATCGCGCCCGTCGAAAAGCCCGTGATCGTCGAGGAGAATGCGATGGACCCGGCGGTGCTCGAAAATGGCGAGGATCCGGTCGGCGATCTGATCGGCGATACGATCGATCGGACGCTGCCGGAGGTGCAGGGCGCGCTGCGCGGTGCCGGCATCGACCTCAACACGAACCGCGACGGCAGCATCTCGATCACGCCGCGTCGGGGGCCGGACGGTCCGCCACCGCCGCCGCGCGACGCGCGCCGCGGCGAAGACGGTCCGCCGCAGGGCGAAGGGGAATAGGCGCATCCTCCCCCGCGCGGGGAGGGCCACCCGCTGGGTGGCAAAGGGGGGAAGCACATGAAGATCGAGCTCAGGATCACCACCGCCGTCGCCGCCGCGCTGCTCGCGGGCGGCTGCGACCGCCAGCCGCGCGACAATGGCTGGACGACGGCGCAGGACACCGCCGTCTGCACCGACCGGCAGGGCAACCGCGTCCCCGACGCCAATTGCCGCCAGACCCGCTATGCCCATGGCGGCGGCAGCGCCTTCGCCTGGTATTTTCTGGCCCGCAACGCGCGCCTGCCCTTCCTGGGCGAGCGGGTCGGCGGCGGCTCCTATGCGCGCAACCCGGCGGCGCGTTATGCCTTCGCCCCGGCCGCCACCGCGGTGACGCGCAGCGGCGCGATCAGCCGCGGCGGCTTCGGCAGTGCCGCGCGCTTCTTCGGCGGTGGCCGGTCGTGATCCGCGTCGAGACGACGCCGCGCCCCGACTGGCAGGCGGCGGTCGAGGCGCAGGGCCTGGTCTGGCACACCGCCGACGGCCGCCCCTATTGGCACGAGGGCGCCTGCTACCGTTTCACCGCCGCGCAGATCGCCGAGATCGAGGCGGCGACCGCGGAACTCTATCGGCTCTTCCTCGCCGCGGGCGACGCGATCCTCGCCGATCCCGTCCTGCTCGCCCGGTTCGACATACCGCCCGCCTTCCACCAGCCAATCCGCGACGCCTGGGCCGCCGAGCCGCCCGCGCTCAATATCGGGCGTTTCGACCTCGGCTATGACGGCGCGGGGCCGCCCAAATTGTTCGAATTCAACTGCGACACGCCGACCTCGCTGCTCGAGGCAGCCGTGGTGCAGTGGGACTGGAAGGAGGCGGTGATGCCACGCGCCGGCCAGTTCAACGGGCTGCACGAGGCGCTGGTCGCCAAGTGGCGCGATATCGCGCCCTATCTGCCGCCGCGCGTCCATTTCGCGCATGCCGACGAGGACAGCGGCGAGGATGCGGTGACGGTCGCCTATCTGCGCGACACGGCGGAGGCGGCGGGGATCGACACGGCGGCGCTGCTGATGGACGATATCGGCTGGGACGAGGAGGCGCACCGCTTCGTCGACGGCGACGACGCGGCGATCGCGGCGCTGTACAAGCTCTATCCCTGGGAATGGCTGACGCGTGAGGCGTTCGCGCCCCAGCTCGCCGAAAGCCTGGCGGCGGGAACCACGCTGTGGATCGAACCGGTGTGGAAGATGATCTGGTCGAACAAGGCGATCCTGCCGATCCTGTGGCAGCTCAATCCCGGCCATCCCAATCTGCTGCCCGCCAGCTTCGACATCCCGCAGGGCGATGCGGTCGCCAAGCCGCTGCTCGCGCGCGAAGGCGCCAACGTCTCGATCCGGCGCGGCGGCCGCGTCGTCGCCGAGGCGGAGGGCGCCTATGGCGATGCGGGCTATGTCTATCAGGCCTTCTACCAGTTGCCCGAAGCCGCGCCGGGATGTTTTCCCGTGATCGGCAGCTGGATCGTCGATGGCGCTCCGGCGGGCATGGGCATCCGCGAGGACGGGCTGATCACCGGCAACACCGCGCGCTTCGTACCGCACGTGATCGTTGATTGACCGGGCGCGACCGGGCCGGGATGCTGGCGAGGATTTGCCGCGACGGCTGCATCCTGCGCACGCAGGAGCCCAGAGCCGCGCGCGCCGTCCTTCGTAGCTCTGGGTTCCTGCGTGCGCAGGAACACGGCAAATGGATTGCCACGGGTGTTGCACGGAAAAATCGTCCCCTCGTCCATGCTTGACCCTCAGGCTGCGGTGCGACAGGGCGGCGGGCCCATGCGTCATCCCCTTGCCATCGCGCTGCTTTCGCTGCTCGCCGCCCTTCCTGCCGCAGCGCCCGCCGTCGCGCAGACGAGCACCAGCAGCGTCGGCATCGACCTCGGCATCGCCAGCGACGATCGCCGCCGCGGGCTCAGCTGGAGCGACGGGGCCGTGGCGCCGTCCGTCGCGGTGCGCGGCGCCGTTGGTAGCCTCGACGCCGGGGCGCGCATCACCGCGGCGCGAAACAGCGCGCGCTTCGGCGGCGCGGATGCGGTCGCCGACCTCGATTTCGGTTATACCCTGTCGCTGGGCGGCGGCTTCGATCTCGTCGGCGTCGGCGCCGCGCATCTGTTCGCGGGCGCGCGCGGGCGGCAGGATTTCGTCGAGGGCGGGGCCGACCTGACCTATCTGATCGGCCCGCTGACGCTGACCGGCGGCGGCCGTTATGCGCCCAGCCAGTCGGCGATCGGCGGCGACAATCTCTATCTCTTCGCCCGCGCGGAGGGCGGCGTGCCGACCACGCCCGTCACCGTCCACGCCCAGCTCGGGCGGACCAGCGGATCGACCGACGATCCCGTCGCCGCGGCGCGGCTACGGCCCGGCGGCGGCTATACCGACTGGTCGGTCGGCGGCAGCTACGTGCGCGGACGCCTGTCGATCGGCGTCGACTATGTCGGCACCGACGTGTCGCGCGACGCCGCGCGCGTGTCCGGTGGCCATGCCGGCGATGCGCTGGTCGGGCGTGTCGGGCTGCGCTTCTAGGGGCCGATCCACGTCCGCGGACGCGCTACTGCGCCCGCGCCCGCCCCTCCGCGAGGCAAAGCGGGCGGACGGTCGCCGCCGTGTGCGTTTCCGTCGTTGACCGGGGCCTCGGCGGGTCGCAAGGCGCTGGCCATGCGCTTCTTTTCCGACAATGCCGCGCCCGTCCATCCAAAGGTGATGGCCGCGCTCGCCGCCGCCGATACGCTCGACACCGCCTATGACGGCGATGCGCGGTCGCAGGCGCTGGATGCCCGCTTCTCCGCCCTCTTCGAAACGGAGGTGGCCGCGCTCTGGGTGCCGACCGGCACCGCCGCGAACTGCCTCGCGCTCGCGGCGCTGTGTCCGCCGCACGGTGGCATCGTCTGCCACCGCGACGCGCACATCCAGAACGACGAGGGCGGCGCGCCCGAATTCTATACGCACGGCGCCAAGCTGTTCCTGGCGGACGGGCCGGGCGCGAAACTGACGCCGGACGCGATCCTGTCGGTGATCGACGCCATCCCGAACGACGTCCATCGCGTCCAGCCGCATGCGATCTCGATCACCAACGCGACCGAATATGGCCGCGTCTACACGCCGGACGATGTGGCGGCGATCGGCGATCTGGCCCGGGCGCGCGGCCTCGGCCTGCACATGGACGGCGCGCGCTTCGCCAATGCGATGGCGACGCTCGGCTGCGCGCCCGCGGACGTGACGTGGCGCGCGGGCGTCGATGCGCTGTCGTTCGGCTTCGTCAAGAACGGCGCGATGAGCGCGGAAGTGCTCGTCTTCTTCCGCCCGGATCTCGCCACGGTGACCCGCTATCGCCGCAAGCGCGCCGGCCTCCTGTTCTCGAAGGGGCGCTACCTCGCCGCGCAGGTGCTGGCGATGCTCGAGGACGATCTGTGGATCGCCAACGGCCGCGCCGCCAACGGCCATGCCTCCGCCCTTGCCGCCGCGGCAGGCGACCGGCTGGTGTATCCGGTCGAGGCCAACGAGGTGTTCCTGCGCGTCACGCCCACGGAGGCGGCGGCGCTGCGCGCGCGGGGTTTCGACTTCTACGACTGGGCGCCGGGCGAAATCCGCCTGGTCACCGCCTGGGACAGCGACGCCGGCCAGGTGGCGCAACTCGCGGAGGCGATCGCCGCGCTATGACGGCGGGACCGCCCCCGCAATCGACGCGCGCCGCGATCCTGATCCCGTTCGCGATCGTCACGCTGATCTGGGGATCGACCTGGCTGGTGATCCGCGACCAGCTTGCGGTCGTGCCGCCGAGCTGGTCGGTCACCTACCGCTTCCTCGTCGCGGGTACGGCGATGACGCTCTACGCCAAGGTCCGGGGCGAGGGTTTCGCGCTCGACGCGCGCGGCTGGCTGTTCGCGGCGGCGATCGGCCTGTGCCAGTTCTGCCTCAACTTCAACTTCGTCTACCGGGCGGAGCACCACATCACGTCCGGCCTCGTCGCGGTCGCCTTCGCGCTGCTGCTGGTGCCCAACGCCCTGCTTGCGCGCCTCGTGCTGGGGCAGCGAATGGGGCGGCAGCTGATCGCGGGATCGGCGGTGGCGGTCGCCGGCATCGCCCTACTCTTCGTGCACGAGGCGCGGGCGGGGGCGGCGGGGCGCGCGGATACGCTGATCGGCCTCGCACTCACCGCCTGCGCGATCCTGGCGGCGTCGACCGCCAACGTGCTGCAGGCGACGCCGACCGCGCGCCGCTACCCGATGCTCGTCGCGCTCGCCTATGCGATGCTGATCGGCGCCGCCATCGACGGCCTGCTCGCCTGGTGGCTGACGGGGCCGCCGGTGGTGGAGATGCGGCCCACCTACTGGGCGGGTATCCTCTACCTCGGCCTGTTCGGCTCGACGCTGTCCTTCCCGCTCTATTACACCGTGCTGCGCGTCATCGGCCCGGCGAAGGCCGCCTATTCCAGCGTCATCGTGCCCGTCATCGCGATGCTGCTGTCGACGGTCTTCGAGGGCTATCGATGGTCCGCGCTCGCGGCGGGTGGCGCCGCGCTGACCGCGGCGGGACTGGTCATCGCCTTGAGGGCGCGCAGGCCGAACCGGTAGTCGGGATAGGCCGGCACCCAGCCGAGCACGCGCCGGGCCTTGCCGTTCGCGACGCGCCGGTTCTCGGCGTAGAAGCCCCGCGCCATCGGCGAGAGGCTGTCCAGGGACACCAGCGGCGGCGGCGGCAGGCCGAGCAGCGCGGCGGCATAGCCGACGACGTCATCCTGCGCGCAGGGCAGGTCGTCGGCGAGGTTGTACGCCCCCGCCGGCGCGCTTCGCGCCGCGAGAACGCCGGCGACGATGTCGTCGACATGCACCCGGCTGAACACCTGATCGGGCAAACCGACACGGTGCGCGCGGCCGTCACGCACCCGGTCGAGCGGCGAGCGACCCGGGCCGTAGATGCCGGGCAGCCGGAAGACGCGCGCGCCCAGCGCCAGCCATGCCGCGTCGGCCGCCGCACGGGCGCCGCGCCGACCGCCGCCGGTCGGCGCGCCCTCGTCCACCCAGGCGCCGCGCGCATCGCCATAGACGCCGGTCGAAGAAAGATAGCCGAGCCATCGCGCGCCGAGCCCATCGCCGTAGCGCGCCAGCACCGGATCGACCCCGCCGTCCGGCGGGACGGAGGAAAGGACGTGGCTGGCCCGCGAGAGCGCCGCCCGCACGGCCGCCTCGTCGTCGAACCGCAGGCTGCCCTCGCGCCCATCCCGCGTCGTACCGACGACGGACCCCGGCCCCCGCTCTGCCCGCCACGCCGCCGCGAGGCGCGCGGCGGTATAGCCGAGGCCGAAGATCAGCAGCACGTCACTTGGCCATCGCGCCCTTGTAGGTGGTGCCGAAATAGTCGCCCTTGTTCCACATCGGCCGCGCCGGCGCGTCCGCGATCTGGCGCGCGATCGCGTAATTGGTCGCGACGAAGCGCACGCCCTGGTCCCACAGGATCGGCTGCGTCAGGTCGTCGCCCGGCCGGTGATAGCGGTGCGACAGGAAATCCTCGAACTTCGCGCGTCCCTCGCCCTTCATGCCGGGCCATAGGAAGACGCTGGGGATGCCCTTCTTGACGAAGTTGAAATGGTCGGAGCGGACGAAGAATCCCTGTTCGGGCATCGGGTCGGGCGACAGGTCGACGCCCTGCGCGTTGACCGCCGCCTTCACGATCGGCCCGAGCGTCGAGCGGTCGGCACCGAACACGATCATGTCCTCGAACTTGTAGAGCAGGACCGGCATGTCGAGGTTCACGTCCGCGACGATGTCCTTCAGCGGCACGGTCGGATGGTTGGCGAAGAAGTCGGATCCGACCAGCCCCTTCTCCTCGCCGGTCACCGCGAGGAACATCACGGTGCGCTTCGGCGGCGTGCCGCTTGCGGTGAATTTTTTCGCTTCCTCGATCAGGCTGGCGATGCCGATCGCATTGTCGAGGGCGCCGTTGTTGATCCGGTCCGCCCCCGCCGGCTGTCCGGGCCGCTCCGGGCTGACGCCGATATGGTCGAGGTGCGCGGACAGGATCACCACCTCCTTGCCCAGAACCGGATCGGCGCCGGGGATCACGCCGATGACGTTGCTGCTCGCGCCGGGGGTGAAGGCGGTGCGCGTGCTCGCCGTCAGCGTGCCGTCGAGCGCGACCGGGCGGTAGGTCGGATTGTCGCCGGCCGCCTGCGCCGCGATCGTCGTCCAGGGCGTTTTCGCGCCGGCGAACAGCTTTTCCGCCCCCGCCTGGCTGATCGTGCCGAGATACGGCGCGGAGGGCGCGGGGCTGGTACCGGTGCCGTCGGGGTTGGCCCAGGTCATACGGGGCGAATCATAATATTGCGCCAGCGCGGAGAAGGGCCGCGCCCGTGGGCCGGCACGCGGCGTGTCGAGGGTGACGATGCCGATCGCGCCATGCTGCGCCGCGATCCAGGCCTTGGTCGCGGGGCTGCTGAAGTAGGCGCGCTCCTCTCCGCCGAACGTTTCGGGCGCGCCGGCGAAGATCGCGACGATCTTGCCGCGTACGTCCACGCCCTTGTAATCGTCGATCGCATATTGCGGCGCGACGATACCGCGGCCGACGAAGACGACGGGCGCGGAGACGTTGGTCGTTGCCGCCGCCGGATTGGCGCTCGGCACGAAATCCTCGCCGAAGACGAGCGGCTGCGGGCTGCCGCGCCGGGCGGTCCACACCATGTCGCCCTTGGCGGCGGCCTTGTAGGTGACGAGCGGGACGGTCTGGAGATAGCCGCCCTTGTCCCCCGCGGGGCGCAGGCCCGCGGCGTAGAATTGCGCGGCGACATATTGGGCGGCGATGTCGAATTCGGGGCTGCCCGCCTCGCGTCCCTTCATCGCGTCAGACGCCAGGAACAGCACATGCGCCTTCATCGCGGCCTGGTCCGCGGGAAGGGGCGCGTTGATCGCCGCCGTGTCGAGCATCGGGGTCGGTGCGGGCGTGGCGGCGGCGGCCGGCGGAGCATCGGTCTGGGCCAACGCGGACGTGGAAAGCGCGAGCAGCGCGAGCGCGCTCAAGGTACGGACCATCGGCAGAGTCTCCCCGGAAGCCCTATCACGGGCCTTAAGTGTGCCGTTCGGGTAGCACAGCATGGCGGGCGCGCAAGCCCGGCCGATTGCCGCGTCGGTGCGAAGCGACGGGGAACATGATGGAACTCCCGCGCCCGCCGCGTATACGTACCGCATGCTCGACGTCCAGACCGCGCCCGCCCAGCCCGCCGTGATCCGCCGCGGCGACTATCGTCGTCCCGACTGGCTGGTGCCGGAGACGCACCTGGATTTCGCGCTCGATCCCGCCGCGACCCGCGTGCGGGCGCGACTGTCGGTGACGCGCAACGGCGCGCACGACCGGCCGCTGCGGCTCGACGGGGCGGGCCAGAGCCTCGTCTCCGTCGCCGTCGACGGCCGCGCGGTCAACGACTGGCGGATCGAGGGCGAGGAGCTCGTCGTCCCGCTCGCCGGCGATGCGCATGTCGTCGAGACGGAGGTGGAGATCGCCCCCGAAAGCAACACGCAGCTGATGGGGCTATATGCCTCCGGCGGCATTTTGTGCACGCAATGCGAGGCGGAGGGCTTTCGCCGCATCACCTATTTCCCCGATCGCCCCGACGTGCTCAGCCGCTACAGCGTGCGCATGACCGCCGACAAGGCGCGCTATCCCGTGCTGCTCGCCAACGGCGATCCCGTCGCGGAAGGGGATTGCGGCGACGGCCGGCACTGGGCGGAATGGAACGACCCCTTCCCCAAGCCGTCCTATCTGTTCGCCCTGGTGGCGGGCGACCTGGCCGTGAACGCCGGCACCTTCACCACGCGATCGGGGCGGGAGGTGCGGCTGGGCATCTGGGTTCGCGCCGCCGATATCGCGAAGACGGAGCATGCGCTCCACGCGCTCAAGACGTCGATGGCGTGGGACGAGCGCGTCTATGGCCGCGAATACGATCTCGACGTGTTCAACATCGTCGCGGTCGACGACTTCAACTTCGGCGCGATGGAGAACAAGGGGCTGAACATCTTCAACAGCCGCTATATCCTCGCCGATCCCGACACCGCGACCGACTATGATTACGACGCGATCGCGGCAGTGGTCGCGCACGAATATTTCCACAACTGGTCGGGCAACCGGATCACCTGCCGCGACTGGTTCCAGCTCAGCCTCAAGGAAGGCTTCACCGTCTATCGCGACCAGGGGTTTTCGGCGGACCAGGGATCGGCGGCGGTCAAGCGTATCGAGGACGTGCGCGGCCTGCGCGCGGCGCAGTTTCCGGAGGATTCGGGGCCGCTCGCGCATCCGGTGCGGCCCGAAAGCTATCTGGAGATCAGCAACTTCTACACGGCCACCATCTACAACAAGGGCGCCGAGCTGATCCGGATGATGGCGACCATCCTCGGCCCGGTGACGTTCCGCGCCGCGACCGACCTCTATTTCCAGCGCTTCGACGGCACCGCCGCGACGTGCGAGGATTTCGTCCTGTGCATGGAGGAGGCGGGGGGCATCGACCTGTCGCAATTCCGCCTCTGGTACAGCCAGGCCGGCACGCCGCGCGTGTCCGCCAGCCTGTCGCATGCGCCGGGCAGCGGCCGCGCCACGCTGCGCCTCGCGCAACAGGTTCCCGCGACGCCCGGCCAGCCCGACAAGGCGCCGATGCTGCTGCCGCTCCGCCTGCGCCTGTTCGGCGGCGAGACCGGCCGCCCGCTCGGCGACGAGCAGCTCGTGCTGCTCAGGGATCCGGCGGAGACGATCGTGTTCGAGGGGATCGGCGAGCGGCCCGTGCTGTCGATCAACCGCGGCTTCTCCGCCCCCGTCGTGATCGAGAGCGACCGCAGCCCGGCCGAGCTCGCCTTCCTCTCCGCGCATGACGACGATCCCTTCGCCCGGTACGAGGCGATGCAGCAGCTGATGCTCGACACGCTGGTCGCGGGCGCGGTCGAAGGTGCGCGCACGGATCACGAGGCGGTGGTGCGGGCGGTGGCGAACACGCTCGACAATCCCGACCTCGATCCCGCCTTCGTCGCCGAGGCTGTCCTGCTTCCGTCGGAAAGCTTCATCGGCGACCAGCTGGCCATCGTTGACCCGGAGGCGGTCTTCCGCGCCCGCGAGGCGCTGCGCCGCGACCTCGGCCGGCGCCTCGCCGAGCGGTGGCGCCTCGCCTATGCGCAGGCGCCGGACGGGCCCTATGTCTACACGCCCGATGCGAAGGGGCGCCGCCGCCTTGCCAACGTCGCGCTCGGCTATATTGCGGCGGGCGGCGCCGCGGATGCGGACACGCTCGCCTTCCGCCAGTTCGAATCGGCCGACAACATGACCGACCGGCAGGGCGCGCTGACCGTGCTCGCCGCCAGCGGCTCCGATGCGCGCGAGGCGGCGCTCGACATCTTCTACAACCGTTATGCCGACAACCCGCTGGTCATCGACAAATGGTTCCAGACGCAGGCGCTGTCGCCACGCGACGATACGGGCGAACAGGTCGCGGCGCTGGCGCGCCATCCCGATTTCACGCTCGCAAACCCCAATCGCGCGCGTGCGCTGCTCGGGGCTTTCGGCGTCAACCAGCGGGCATTCAACACGCCCGACGGTGCGGGCTATCGCTTCCTCGCCGATCAGCTGATCGCGCTCGACAAGCTCAATCCGCAGACCGCAGCGAAGCTGCTGCCACCACTCGGCCGCTGGCGGCGCTTCGACGCCGAGCGCGCGAGCCGGATGCGTGCGGAGCTGGAGCGTATCGTCGCGACGCCGGGCCTGTCGAAGGACCTGTTCGAACAGGCGTCGAAGAGCCTGGGATAAGCTAGCCCCGTCAAGCCGCTCCCGTTCGGCCGTGGGGTTGGGGGAGGGGCGCCGCCACGAAGGCCTCGCCCGCGGGGCGGCTTCCGCACGCGCGCCCTCATGCCGCGTCCGGACGCCGCCGTCAGGCCCCGCGCGCCGGCACCGCCTGCCTGGGCGCATCGATCGCGAACAGGCGCAGCGGCGAACCCTTGGGCAGCGGCAGCGGCGTCAGCCAGTCCGGTACCCATCCTTGCGCCATATGGTCGTAGAAGCCGCCCGGGTTGCGTACGCGGTAATTGGTCGATTCCGCCATGTTCGGGCAGAGCAGCAGCAGCGTCGCGCCGTGCCGTCGCATGATCGCATGCGCCTGAGCTTCGGTGCCGCCGAACGCATGCTGCACGTCGAGGATCGCATCGCCGTTGCGATGATAGGGGCCGGCGATGGCGCTATGGTGCGTCAGCGTGATCAGCCGCGGCCCGAGGTCGACGAAGGTGAAGATCGTCTGCGCGGGATAATGGTCGAGCGGGCGCAGCACGGTATAGCGGATGCAATTTCCCGTCGCGCCGTTGACCCGCCGCTGATAGGCGTTCGGCCGGTCGGGCGGCGTATAGGCAACCTTCTTGCCGAACAGCTTCATGTCGAACGGCTTGAAGATCAGCGGCGCCGCGACGCCGGAGATGACGAGGAAGGCGAGCGCGCTGCCGGCGACGCGCACCGCCATGCTGCGGTGGTTGAGCAGCCGCGGCAGCACGATCCAGCCGAGCAGCGTCGCTCCCGGTACCGCCATCAGCTGCGCCGCCGGGCCCGCGCGGACCTGCCAGAGCAGCATCAGCCCAGCGAAGGTGACGAACAGCGCGACCGCGACCCAGCCGACCAGCATCGGGCTGCGCCGCGCGCGCCACGCGCCGACGATCACGCCGATGACGCCGATCACCGGCAGCGCGGCGATCGGCACGCCCAAGCGCAGCGGATGCTTGTAGATCGGCTTGGCCTCGCGGACGTTGTCGAGCCAGTTCTTCTGCAGTTCGGGTGACACGCCCTCGGGCCGGCCGAGGCATTGCGGGAAGAAATGGACGAAGCCCGCGGCGATCACCACGCCGGCCAGTATCGCCAGGCCGAGGCGGATGTTGCGGCTTTCCGGGTTCAGGCGGGCCATCGCGAACAGCAGCGCGCCCGCGACGACCATCACCGACAGCCATACCGGGGTCAGCGCGTCGCAGCGCATCGCGGCGTTGGCGTAGGAGGCGAAGGCCGCATAGCCGATCGCGCTGCCGCCGCCCAGGCTGAGCGCATAGGGTATCAGCCGCGCCGCCTCGCGCCGGTCCCATACCCAGGCGAGCGCCAGGATCGCGCCCGCCATCGCGCAATAGGGCAGCATCTCCAGACCGATCGACAGGCTGACCGCGCTGGCGAGCCCGACCATGATGCCGCCGCGCGCGGGCTGCCGGTCGCAGAGCCCCGCGACGGTCAGGCTCAGCATCGCCAGCTGCCAGCCGTGATGGTCGATGCGTTCCGGCAGGAACATCAGCATCGTCGCCGAGGTCATCAGCAGGAAGACGATGGCGAGCGGCCAGCTGAGCGGATGGACCAGGCGGCGTACCGTCGCGCCCAGCCCCAGCATGGTGATCGACAGCGGGATCAGCGGTGCGATCCCGCACGCCAGCCGTTCCGCCCAGGCGTTGCTGGTGAACAGGCGGAAGAACAGGATCAGCCCCGCGATCGGCAGATCGACCATGCGGCTCCAGTGGATGTCGAAGCCCTGCGGCGGGTTCAGCCGATATTGGCGCAGGTCGTACCAGCCCTGGCCGTTCAGCCAGGCGCGGACCTGCATCAGGCGCATGTTGTCGTCGGTGTCGCCCAGCGACAGCCAGCGCACCATGTTCCAGTCGTGCCAGACATACCAGGCGGTCACGGCGAGCCACGCGACGAGCGTCAGCGCGATCCAGTTGCGGTCCAGCTCGGCGTCCAGCCGGCCGCGCGGGGGAGTGTTCAAGCGATGAGGCCCTTCGAATTGCCGTTCCGTTCCCGGTCCATGTCCTTTAGGGCGCGTCCCATGGCGAGGGAAGCGTTCGCGAGACTGGAAGAGATGCGGCGCAGCGGGCTGCTGGCGCAGATCGTGCGCTTCGGCATCGCGGGCGGCATCTCCACGATCATCTATTCGGCGGTCTACCTGCCGCTGACCGCATGGGTGCTGCCGCGCGAGCATGCGGTCTACGCGGTCCCGCCCAGTTTCCTCGTCGCGGTGACCTGCGGCTTCTTCCTGCACAGCCGCTGGAGCTTCAAGGGCCACGGCACGCGCTCGCCGGGCATGACGCAGCAGCTCAAGTTCGTCGGGGTGCAGGCGAGCGGCATGGCGCTCAACGCGGCCGTCACCTGGATCGGCACCGCCGGCTTCGGCCTCGCGCCCTGGGTGCCGCTGGTCCCCGCCATTCTCCTCGCGACGATGGTCACCTTCGTCCTCAACCGATATCTGGTTTTCGCATAATGGATCGCATCGTCTACGACCGCATGGCCGCGCATGATTCCACCCATTGGTGGTATCGCGCCCGCCGCGACATCCTCAGCGACTATCTGTCGCGCTACGGCGGTCTGCCCAAGGACGCCCGCATCCTGGAGATCGGCTGCGGCACCGGGCACAATCTGCCGATGCTCGCGCGCTTCGGCGCGGTCGACGCGATCGAGATCGACCCCGCCGCGCGCGCGATCGCCAGCGAGCGGCTCGGCAAGCCGGTCGGCGACGCGCCGTTGCCCGCGCTGCCTGGCGTGGACCGCGGCGCCTACGACCTGGTCGCGGTGCTCGACGTCGTCGAGCATATCGAGGACGATGTCGCCGCGCTCGCCGCGATGAAGTCGCTCCTCAGGCCGGGCGGCAAGATCCTCGTCGCCGTGCCTGCGCACCAGTGGATGTGGAGCGCGCACGACGTCGTGAACCATCACCATCGCCGCTATTCCAAGGCGACCCTGGTCAGGGCGATCGAGGCGGCCGGCCTTGCGCCGCGCAAGCTCACCTATTTCAATTCGCTGCTCTTTCCGCTCGCCGCGGCGGCACGCATCGCCGGCCGGCTGACGGGTCGCGACGACAGCGACGATTCACCGCCCGCCAAGCCGCTCAACACCGTGTTCGAGACCATCTTCCGGCTGGAGCGCCATGCGGTCGGCCGTGTGCCGCTGACCCCTGGCGTGTCGATCGTGACGCTGGCGGAGCCCCGCTGATCGCTTGCGCGCGCGGCGGCTATTCCGCCGCGCGCTGTGTCTCCGGCATATCGAATTCCGGGGAGGGTTCTGCGGCGTTGAAGCCGAGGCTCGAATGGCCCTTCACCGGCCCGGCGATGTCGGCGACGAGGTAGAGCGGCCGCCGCTTGGACTCGATGTAGAGCCGGCCGAGATATTCGCCGATCATGCCGAGCACGAACATCTGCACCGCGGAGAGGACGGTGACGACGAGCATGGTCGAGGTCCAGCCCTGAACCGGCGAGCCTTCGAAGAAGCCCCACAGGATGTAGAAGAGCAGCAGCAGCGACGCGCCCGCCAGGATCACCGACGCATGGCTGGCGAAGCGCAGCGGTGCGGTCGAGAAGCCGGTGACCGCGTCGAACGCGAGCCGCACCATCTTGCCGAGCGGATAGTTGGTCTCGCCGGCATGCCGCTCCGCCCGATCATAGGGAAAGGGCACCTGGCGGAAACCGACCCACGCCACCATGCCGCGGATGAAGCGCGCCTGTTCGGGCAGCGACAGCAGGGCGTCGAGCGCACGCCGGCTCATCAGGCGGAAATCGCCGGTGTCCAGGGGGATGGGCGTATCGGTGACGCGGTCGAGAACGCGATAGAAGGCGGCGGCGGTGGCCTTCTTGAAGATCGTCTCGCCTTCGCGCTTGCGGCGCACGGCATAGACGACGTCGGCCTGCTCCTCGGCCATCGTCCGGCGCATGTCGGCGAGCAGTTCCGGCGGGTCCTGCAAATCGGCGTCGATGATCAGGATCTGCGCGCCGCTGCACAGGTCGAGCCCGGCGGTCAGCGCCAGCTGGTGCCCGTGGTTGCGCGACAGATTGATCGCCACCAGCCGCGGATCGGCCGCGGACAGGCGCTGCATGACGGGCCAGCTATCGTCACGGGACCCGTCGTTGATCAGGACGATCTCGTAATTGTCGCCCACTGCCGTGCGCGCCGCGGCCGAGACGCGCGCGTGCAGCAGCTCCAGGCATGCCGCTTCGTTGAAGCAGGGGATGACGACGGAAAGGGCGGGGCGATGCATGATGCCGCGCCTTGTAGCGGGTCGAAACGTCGGCGTCATGCCCCGGTTCGACCGGTATGGTCCCGGGGAGGCTCGCGCGTCCCCACCGGCCCTCCGCCAGCGACGCGTCATGCTCTCGCCATTGCGCTCCGTGGCCGGCGCGGCCGTCCACCGCATCCGTCCACCGCCCGGCAGGTTCGTTCATCCCGCCGCAAGGTCCCATCGCGAAGTCAGGTGTTTTGTGACATTCCCGTGACCATGCTCCCGTCCCATTCCTCCTTTCTCGCCGCCGACCCCGGGCTGATCACCCCGGATGCCAGCGCGCACCGCGATGCGCGCGTGCGGCCGGGCGCTGCCGATGGCTCGACCCGACCGCTCTGGCTGGGGGTCGCGCTGGGGCTGTTCGCGACCGGTCTGCTCATGCGGATGGCGGGATTGGCGATCGAACCCGCGAGTGGCGGCAACCTGCCGTATCTGGTCTGCGGCGCGGCGGCCTTGCTCACGAGGGTCTATGCCGGCCGCATGCCGGGTCGGCTGGGACGAGCCCTCGCCGATGGCGCCGAATATTATGCGTTGTTCACGCTGATCGCGCTCGCCGGCGCGGTGACGAGCTATCCGATCGCCGGATTGACCCGCGGTTTCCACGATTCGGGCCTGCAGCGGATCGATCATGCGCTCGGGTTCGACTGGCTCGCCTGGTACCGGACCGTCGCGGCGCATCCCTGGCTACAGACATGGGGACTGGCGGCCTATCGGAGCATCTATCTGTCGCCGGCGATCCTGCTCGGCCATGCCGCCTGGACAGGGGACCGAACGGCCGCGCGGCGCTTTCTCGCCGTCTTCGGCATGACCGCGGCCGCGACGCTCGCGCTCTATGCCTTCATGCCCGCGGTGGGGCCGTTTTCCTATCTGTGGCACGGGCCGATCCCCTATATGCCCGAAAGCGAGCAATGGCAGCAGGGCCTGATCCCCGCGCTGCGCGACCACGAGGTGCGGATGATCGACCTCGCGCACCTGCGCGGCCTGGTGTCCGCCCCCAGCTTCCATACCGCGGCCGCGCTGCTCTACATCCGTGCCGCCTGGCCGATCCCGCGCCTGCGCTGGCCGCTGCTCGCGCTCAATGTCGCCATGCTGCTGTCGACGCCCGTCGAGGGCACGCACTATCTTGCCGACATGCTGATCGGCGCGGCGGTGACGGGTATCGTCGTCGGGATCATGGGGCGGCGGCGCGCCTGAGCCGGCGCCCCCGGATCGCCCGCTAGACCCGCTCGACCGCGTTCACCGCCTCCGCCGCGCGCAGCGCGGCGATCACGCGCATCAGCTGGTGGAGGTCGTGCACCTCGACGTCGATGACGTTGGTGTGGAACACGGTATCGCGCGTATCGAGGCGCAGCGCGATGATGTTCGCCTTGTGCGCGCCGATGATCGTCGAGACGATGCCGAGCGCGCCCGGCTCGTTCTTCACCTGCACGCTGATCCGCGCGACCGCGCCGTCGGACTTGTCGCCCCAGTCGACGTCGACCCAGTCCGTCTCGTCCGCGCCGCGTTCGGCGAGCTCGGCGAGCACCGGGCAGTCGATCGCATGCACCTCGATCCCCGCGTCCGGCCGGCGCAGGCCGACGATCCGGTCGCCGGGCACCGGGTGGCAGCATTCGGCCAGGTCGAAGGCGACGCCCGGCGTCAGTCCCTTGATCGAGATGGCGGTGGATTGCGGCGCCAGCCGCGCGGCGTCGGTGCCCGCGGACCCTGGCATCAGCGCCTCCATCACCTGCACGTCCGAGACGTGGCGGCGCGCGATCGCCATCATCAGCGCGGGCTCGTCCGGCAGTTTCAGCCGCTGCACCGCATGGTCGAGCGCACCAGGAGCGAGTGTCGCGGGGAGGCGGCGGACGATGTCGTCGTAGAGCGTGCGTCCCAACGCGATCTGCTCGGCCCGTTCGGTATGGCGCAGGTGGCGGCGGATCGCGGCGGAGGCCTTGCCGGTGATGGCGAAATTGAGCCAGCCGGGCTGCGGCACCTGTCCCTTGGACCGGAGCACCTGCACCTGGTCGCCGTTCTCGATGACGGTCGACAGCGGCACGACGCGGCCGTTGATCTTCGCGCCGACCGCCTGGTCCCCCAGGTCGGTGTGGACGGCATAGGCGAAGTCGATCGGCGTCGCGCCCTTCGGCAGCTGGATCAGCTCGCCCTTGGGCGTGAAGGCGAAGATGCGATCCTGGTACATCGCCATGCGGGTATGTTCGAGCAGCTCCTCGGGACTGCCCGCGGTATCGAGGATCTCGACCAGATCCGCGATCCAGCTGTGCTGGCTGTCCGCGCGGACCTGCTTTTCCTTATAGGCCCAGTGCGCCGCCAGGCCGAACTCGGCCTCGGCGTGCATCTCGGGCGTGCGGATCTGGATCTCGATGCGCGCATTGTCGGCGTGGATGACGCTGGTATGCAGCGAACGGTACCCGTTGCGCTTGGGCGTCGAGATATAATCCTTGAACCGCCCCGGCACCATCGGCCAGCGGCGATGGATGATGCCGAGCGTGCGGTAGCAATCCTCCACCGTCGGGACGATCGCGCGAAACGCCATGATGTCGGAAAGCTGCTCGAAGCTGATGTGACGCTCGCTCATCTTGCGCCAGATCGAATAGGGGTGCTTTTCCCGGCCCGTCACCTCCGCCTCGACGCCGGCGCGGGCAAGCAGCAGCTTGAGGCCCGAACCGATCTTCGCGATCCGGTCGCCGCCGCCGGCCTTGAGCTGGTCCAGCCGCTTGCTGATCGACTGATAGGCCTCCGGCTCGAGCTGTTCGAAGGCGAGCGTCTGCATCTCCTTCATGAACTCGTACATACCCACCCGCTCGGCGAGGGGGGCATAGATGTCCATCGTCTCCTTCGCGATCCGCCGCCGCTTCTCGGGCTTCGGAATGTGATGGAGCGTGCGCATGTTGTGGAGGCGGTCGGCAAGCTTGACCAGCAGCACGCGGATGTCGTCGGACATGGCGAGCAGGAACTTGCGCAGATTCTCCGCCGCCCGCTCGTTCTCGGTTTGTGCCTCGATCTTCGACAGCTTGGTGACGCCGTCCACCAGACGCGCGACGTTGGTGCCGAAGACGCGCTCGATTTCCTCCGACGTCGCGACCGTATCCTCGACGGTGTCGTGAAGGATGGCGGTCGCGATCGTCTCGTCGTCGAGCCTCAGGTCGGTGAGGATGCCCGCCACCTCGATCGGATGGCTGAAATACGGGTCGCCGCTCGCCCGCTTCTGGCTGCCATGGGCATGCATCGAGAAGACGTAGGCGCGGTTTAGCAGCGCCTCATCCGCATCGGGGTCATATTCGAGCACCCGGTCGACCAGTTCATATTGCCGCAGCACAGCATCAACATGGGGCGGGCCGCCACGCTTTGGCAATGGCTTGTTGCCGATGAGCGTGATCGTTTTTGCCGCATCGGCGTATTTGCGCTAGCTTGGCCGGCTAGCCGCGGCCACGAGGTGACGATGGAACAACTGCGCGAGACCCTGAAGGAATGCAGCCTGCCCGCTGCCCTGGAGGCGATGGGGGAGCGATGGGCGTTTCTCATCCTGCGCGCGGCGTTCAACGGTCTCCATCATTTCGAAGAGTTCCAGTCCGAGCTGGGGATCGCGCGCAATATCCTCGCGAACCGCCTGGGGCGACTGGTCGAGCACGGCATCCTGAAGCGCGAGGCGATGGCCGATGACCGGCGCAAGGTGCGCTATTCGCTGACCGAGAAGGGCTTCGCGTTGATGCCGACCATGGTCGCGCTGCGTCAGTGGGGCGAACGGTGGGAAACCTGCCAGCCCGCCTTTCCCGTGCTGGTCGACGCGCGCGATCGACGGCCGATCGCGCCCATGGCGGTACGGGCGCATGACGGGCGCGTGCTGGGGAAGGGCGAGATGATCTGGGCCCGACCCGAGGAATTGGGCAAATAAGCCGCTACATCAAGAGCTTGATGCCGACGATCGCGAGGACTGCGGCGAGGATCGGCCGCAGCGCGCCCTCGCGCATCATGCCCGCGAGCAGGCTGCCGACGACGATCCCGGGGACGGAGCCGACCAGCAACGAGCCGAGGAGCGCGAGGTCGACCGAGCCGAGCAGCCAGTGGCCGGCGCCGGCGAGCAGGGTCAGCGGCACCGCATGCGCGATGTCGGCGCCGACGAGGCTCTTCAGCGGCCGCCGGGGGTAGAGGACGAGCAATGCCGTCATGCCGAGCGCGCCTGCCCCCACCGAGGTCAGCGAGACGAGCGTGCCCAGGATGGCGCCCAGCCCGACGGTCAGGAACACTGGCTCGCGCCCAGGGGCTTCGCCCAGCCGCGGCGTCAGCGCCGCGACGATGCGGTGCCGCAGCAGGGTCGCCACCGCGGACGCGACGAGCACGACGCCGAGCAGGCTGGCGAGCAGATGCTCCGTCGCCGGCGAATGTTCGCTCGCCTGGCCGAGCAGCAGCAACGTGACGATGGTCGCGGGAACGCTGCCCGTCGCGAGGCGCCCCACGATCCGCCAGTCGAGCGTACCGCGCCAGCCGTGGACGGTGGTGCCGACGGTCTTGGTCGCAGCCGCATAGAGCAGGTCGGTGCCGACCGCCGTCGCCGGGTGGAAGCCGAAGGCGAGGACCAGGATCGGCGTCATCAGCGACCCGCCGCCGACGCCGGTCAGGCCGACGAGCAGACCGACCAGCACGCCGGCGAGCGAATAGAGCGGCTCGATCGTCATCGCGGCCGCGGTCCGCGATCGCGCAACGGTGCTGGCGCGTGAGCGGGAACACGACCCAAGACCCCGGCCTCGCCGAACCCCGCCGTCACGCTGATACGATCGCTCAACCCGCGTTCCGGCTCGGCGTGT
Organism: Sphingomonas beigongshangi; assembly: GCF_016820445.1. Classification (GTDB taxonomy): domain Bacteria; phylum Pseudomonadota; class Alphaproteobacteria; order Sphingomonadales; family Sphingomonadaceae; genus Sphingomonas; species Sphingomonas beigongshangi. The sequence goes on along the minus strand of NZ_JADHDT010000001.1, from coordinate 663,869 downwards.
TGACGCCCATGCTGGAAAGGTAGCGCTTCACGTTGCGCGCGGCCTGACGCAGCCGTTGTTCGTTTTCCACCATCGCGATGCGCACGTAGCCTTCCCCGTTCTCGCCGTAGCCGACTCCTGGCGCAACCGCGACATGGGCGTGAGTCAGCAATTGTTTGCTGAACTCAAGGCTGCCTAGGTGGCGCAAGGCCGGCGGCAGCGGTGCCCAGGCGAACATCGAGGCAGGCGGCGCGGGGATGTCCCAGCCGGCGCGGCCGAAGCTTTCGACCAGCACGTCGCGGCGCTTGTGATAGAGCTGGCGGTTCGCCTCGACGATGTCCTGCGGGCCGTTGAGCGCGGCGCAGGCCGCCGCCTGGATCGGCGTGAAGGCGCCATAGTCGAGATAGCTCTTCACCCGCGTCATCGCTGCGATCAGCTTATTGTTGCCGACCGCGAAGCCGATCCGCCACCCCGCCATCGAATAGGTTTTCGACAGGCTGGTGAACTCGATCGCGACGTCCTTGGCGCCCGGCACCTGCAGGATCGAGACGGTCGGCTTTCCGTCGTAATAGAGTTCCGAATAGGCGAGGTCGGAGATGATCCAGACCTGGTTCTCCTTCGCCCAGGCCACCAGCCGCTCGTAGAAGGCGAGGTCGACCGTCTCCGCCGTCGGGTTGGACGGATAGTTGACGACGAGCACGCTGGGGCGCGGGATGGTGAATTCCATCGCGCGCTGCAGGCTGGCGAAATAGGCCTCGTCGGGCGTCGTCGGCACGGCGCGGATCGTCGCGCCGGCGATGATGAAGCCGAAGGTGTGGATCGGATAGGACGGGTTGGGCGCGAGGATGACGTCGCCCGGTGCGGTGATCGCGGTGGCGAGACTGGCGAGCCCCTCCTTCGACCCCATGGTCACGACGACCTCCGTCTCGGGATCGACATCGACGCCGAAGCGGCGGCCGTAATAATTGGCCTGGGCGCGGCGCAGGCCGGGGATCCCCTTCGACTGCGAGTAGCCGTGTGCCGACGGCTTCTGCGCGACCTCGACCAGCTTTTCGATGACGTGCGGTGGTGGCGGCAGATCGGGGTTGCCCATGCCCAGATCGATGATGTCCTCGCCCCCGCTGCGCGCCGCCGCCCGCATCGCGTTGACTTCGGCGATGATGTAGGGCGGCAGGCGTTTGATGCGGTAGAAGTCGTCGGACATGGGGCACCATATGGTTGCAGGTGCCGTCTACCTACGCCGCGCGAGGGGGAGTGGCCACCCCGCGGCGATGGAATGTGTTCGTGCGGAGATGCAGGGACGCAAAGATGTTGCGGCGCGTGCCGCCCTCACCCGTCCAACCGCGTGCGACAGCGCCGGCCGGGTGAGGGGAGAGCGCGTCGGCTCCTACCGCACTCCCGCCACCCAGGCGTCGACCTGTTCCTCCAGCACGCCCAGCGGCAAGGCGCCGTTGGCGAGCACCACCTCGTGGAAGTCGGGCAGCTGGAACTTCGCGCCGAGCGCGCCCTCCGCCTTCCTCCGCAGGCCGGCGATGCGGAGCTGGCCGACCATGTAGCTCGTCGCCTGGCCCGGATTGTTGATGTAGCGGTCGACTTCCTTGACCACGTCGCGTTGCGACAGCGGCGCGTTGTCGGTGAAATAGGCGATGGCCTTGTCGCGGCTCCAGCGCTTGGCATGCATGCCGGTATCGAGGACCAGGCGGCAGGCACGCCACACCTGCAGCGACAGCATGCCGAGTTCGGCATAGGGGTCGGTATACGCCCCCATCTCCTTGGCGAGCCGTTCGGAATAGAGGCCCCAGCCCTCCGTATAGGCGCCGTAATAGCCGAAGCGGCGGAACTTGGGCAGCGTCCCGAGTTCCTGCGCGCGCGCGATCTGGAAATGATGGCCCGGTGCGCCCTCGTGATGGGCAATGCCCTCCACCTGCGGCTTCTGGACCTGGTTCATATCCGCGAGATTGACGTAGAAGATGCCCGGCCGCGATCCGTCCGGCGCGGGCGGGTTGTAGAAGGCCACCGACGCGGTTTCCTGCCGCCACGGTTCGACCGCTCGCACCTCGAGCGCCGCCTTGGGCAGGCGGCGGAAGAAGCGTGGCGCGGCCGCCATCGTCTGGGCGATCGCGGCGCGGGCATCCGCCAGATACTGCTGCCGGCCGGCCTGCGTATTGGAATATTTGAACTTCGGGTCGGTGCGCAGCGCGGCGAACAGCTGCTGCAGCGTGCCGGCATAGCCGATCCGCGTCATCACCCCCTGCATCTCCGCATGGATCGCCGCCACCTGGTCGAGTCCGAGCTGGTGGATCTGGTCCGCGGTCAGGTCGGTCGTCGTGTAATAGGCCAGGCGCGCCTGGTAATAGGCGTCGCCGCCCGGCAGGCTCCACGCGCCGTCATTGCCCTTTGACAGGGGCTCGATCGTGTCGAGCGCGGCGAACAGAATGTCGAACCCCTGGCGGAACGGACCCTTCAGCGCCGCGGTCGCGTCGGCGATCAGCTGCGCCTTGGTAGCGGCAGGGGCGGAAAGCTTGCCGACCTTCGTCTTGAAGTCGGCAAGCAGGGTGCTGTCCGCGCCGGTGTCGAACGGCGCACCCGTGATCACCTGCTTCGCATCGCCGCGGGCGGGGGCGAAGACCATCTTGGGCGGGACGATGCCCTTCGCCGCGGCGGCGCGCATGCGGTCGGCGACCTCCTGCATCACGCGGCGGCTGTCGACGATCCGGGCGATATAGGCGCGTGCGTCGGCGACGGTGTCGACGCGGTGCTGGTTGATCAGGAAGACGGGAATGTCGCCCGCGGGGCTGCCGTTGGTCGACACGGGGAAGGCATAGTCGCGATATTGCGCCTGGCGCGCGTCGGTCGCCACCTGTTCCTCGAACAGGCGATAGCTCAGCCGCGCCTGCGGCCCCAGCCGGTCGGGACTGAACCGGCGCTTCATCTCGGCAAGCTGGCTTTGGGACAGCGCGAGGCTGCGGCGCGTGGCGGCGTCCGTATAGTCGTCGAGCCGGTCGTAGTTCGTCTTGAGGCCAAGCCCGGTCTGCGTCTCCGGGCTCAGCGCCACCTGCGCATCGAACGCTGCGTCAAGGAACGCGAGCAGCGCGGCATCGTCGCGCCCGGCCTGCGCGTGCAGCGCAGCCGGCATCATCGCCGACGCGGCGGCGCCCGCCATCATCGCCACGTACGTGCGCCTGTCGATCCGCATCATTCCTGCTCTCCCCGAGATTTCGCGAGAGCTATGCCGGTTCGCGGCGCGCGGGCAAAGCCATTTCCGATCCCGCGTCGGGGGCGTTAAGCGGTTCCCCCGTCTGTGCTTACCCGCTATGCCGATCCGCGGAGAGGAAGCCATGGCCGACCCGAACCCGACATCCCCCAAGACGCCTGATCTCAGCGAACTCCAGCACTGGACCTGGGTGATGGGGCGTGCGCAGCAGATGATGATGGAGCAGGGGCTCGACTGGTTCGACGCCGCCCGGCTTCCGGGCATCACCGACACGCCGGCGGCCGCGCAGGCCCGCGATTTCTGGTCGGACAGCCTCAGCCTGTGGCAGCGGTTCCTCGATCCCGCCGCCGCGCCGCCGCCGCCGCCCGCGTCGGAGGGCGATGCGCGCGACAAGCGGTTCAAGGATCCGGCCTGGCGCGACGATCCCTATTTCGACTGGGTCCGGCGCAGCTACAATCTGATCGCCGACCATATGTTGCGCGGCGTCGACCAGCTGGACGGACTGGACGAAAAGCAGAAGCAGCAGGTGCGCTTTGCCGCCAAGGGCTTCGTCGATGCGATGAGCCCGTCGAACTTTCCGGCCACCAATCCCGAGGTGGTGCAGCGGACGATCGAGACCAAGGGGCAGAACCTGCTCGACGGGCTGCAGCACATGCTCGCCGACATCGGCAAGGGGCAGATGACGCACAGCCCCGCCGACGCCTTCGAGATCGGGCGCGATCTGGCAACGACGCCGGGCAAGGTGGTGAAGCGCACGCCGCTCTACGAGCTGATCCAGTACGCGCCGACGACGGAGTCGGTGCTGGCGACGCCGCTGGTCATCTTCCCGCCCTGGATCAACCGCTTTTACATCCTCGACCTGACGCCGGAAAAGAGCTTCATCCGCTGGGCGGTGGAGCGCGGCATCACGGTGTTCATGGTGTCGTGGAAGTCGGCGGACGCGTCGATGAAGGACGTGATCTGGGACGATTACGTCGGCGCGCAGATCGATGCGATCGACACGGTGCGCGACCTGCTCGACGTGCCGTCGGTCCACACGATCGGCTATTGCGTCGCGGGGACGACGCTGGCGGCGACGCTGGCGCTGCTCGCCGCGTGCGGCGCGGCGGACAAGGTCGCGTCCGCCACCTTCCTGACCGCGCAGGTCGATTTCGCCGCGGCGGGCGACCTGACCCATTTCGTCGACGACGAGCAACTGGCGCTGATCGGCGCCCTGTCGCCGCAGGGGTTCCTCGACGGGCGCTACCTGGCGGCGACCTTCAACCTGCTGCGCGGGCGCGACCTGATCTGGAATTACGTCACCAGCAACTATCTGCTGGGCAAGGATCACATGCCGTTCGACCTGCTCCACTGGAACGGCGACGTCACCAACCTGCCAGCCAAATGGCATCTTTCGTACCTGACGGACCTGTATCGCGACAATCTGCTGGTACGGCCGGGCGCCCTGTCCGTCGCGGGCGTGCCGCTCGACCTGACCAGGGTCGCGACGCCGGCCTATGTCCAGGCGGGGCGGGAGGATCATATCGCCCCGCCCGAAAGCGTGTGGAAGATCACGCGTCTCTTCACCGGGCCCCTCCGCTTCGTGCTCGCCGGCTCGGGCCATATCGCGGGCGTCGTCAATCCACCGGCGGCGGGCAAGTATCAATATTGGACCAACGACGCCCCGCCCGGCGCGTCACCCGAATCGCTCGCCGACTTCCTCGCCGGCGCGACCGAGACGCGGGGCAGCTGGTGGCCCGACTGGGAAACATGGCTGCGCGACCGGGGCGGCGACATGGTGGCCGCGATTGGCGCGCGCGTCCCGGGCGAGGGGACGCTGCCCGCGCTCTGCGACGCGCCGGGGGACTATGTCCGGGCGCGGTGACGCTACGGAAAGGGTGCCTCGAGCGTTGGTGCAGTGCACAAAACCTCTTGATAATGCCCGAATCATTCATTATTGTGCGCTGCAGCAAAACACTGGAGCAGGATGATGGTGGACAAGACCTCCAAGCCCGTCCGCAAGGCCGCGAAACCGTCGGTCGCGACGACCGCCGTTCCGTTCGCCGACGCCGTACCCGTGTCTGCGTCAGCCAAACCGACCGGCGTGAAGCCGGCTCCGCGCGTGCCGGAACCGCCCGCGCTCCCGCAACCCGATGCCGCAGCGCCCGTCGCGACTCCGGCTCCCGCAGTGAAGGAAGTGACCATGGACACGATCGATACCGCGAAGACCGCCGCAGAGACCGCCACCGCCAAGGCGCAGGGTTTCATGAACGAGGCGGGCGACCGCGCCAAGGGCGCGATGGAAAAGGGACAGAAGATCATGGAAGAGGCCGCGGACTTCGGTCGCGGCAACGTCGAGGCGCTGGTCGAATCGTCGCGCATCGCGGCGCGCGGCTTCGAATCGCTCAGCCATGACGGCCTCGCTTATGCCAAGAAGGCGTTCGAGGAAGCGACCGCCGCCGCCAAGCAGATGGCCGGCGTCAAGTCGCCGACCGAGCTGATGAAGCTGCAGGCCGATTATGCCCGCAACGCGTTCGACGCGCTGGTCGCGGAGAGCTCGGCACGTGCCGAGACGATGCTGAAGCTCGCCGGCGAGGTCGCCCAGCCGATCTCGAACCGCGTCGCGCTTGCTGCCGAAAAGATGAAGGTCAGCGCGTAAGCGTCCCGGTGAAAGCACGCTTCCCGCGTGTTTTGCCAACAGACATGCCCGGGAACGGGACGAACGGGGCGGGCGCAGCGATGCGGCCGCCCTTTTTGCTGCCGCAAGCCCTTGCCCCCACGCCCTCCGATGCCATATTTCGGCGCTTCACCATGACAATCGCACCGATCCACATGGCCGAGCGCCGCGACGATGGGCAGGATGACGGGACCGGAACCGGCCTCGCCACCAAGACCCGCGCGCGCACGAAGCAGCCGACGCCCTATCGCGTATTGATGCTCAACGACGACTATACGCCGATGGAGTTCGTCGTCCTGTGCCTGCAGCGCTTCTTCCGGATGAACATGGAGGAGGCGACGCGGGTCATGCTGCACGTCCATCAAAAGGGGGTCGGCGTCTGCGGCGTCTTCTCCTACGAGGTGGCGGAAACGAAGGTCGGGCAGGTCATCGACTTCGCCCGCCAGAACCAGCATCCGCTGCAGTGTACGCTGGAAAAGGCGTAAGCGGCCCGGCCTGACGGGGGCGATCGCCACCCTCGTCGCTGCCCCCTAGGCGTCCTTGCCGAGATCGGAGCGGTGAGCGCTTCCCGGCGCCGCCACGATCGAGCCTCGCTGAACCGCGAACTAGCGCCCTTGCGGCAGCCAGGCGAGGTCGATGCCGCCGCCGCGCTCGACATGGTTGGCGGCGCGCATCAGCCCCTGCTCGTCCAGGAAGGTAAAGCGCCCGCCTTCGCGCGCGATCAGCCCCTCGTCCTCGAGCTGGCGCAGCATGCGGTTGACGTGCACGGCGGTCAGCCCGGTGGCATCGCCAATCTCTTCCTGGGTCAGGCCGAGCACGAAGGAGCGTTCGGTGGGTGCGCGCCGCTCGCGCAGCCGGTCCCGGATCTCGATCAGCAGCGCCGCGACGCGCGCCTTCGCCGACGTGCGGCCCAGCCCCGCCAGGCGGTCGGTCAGCGCGACGCGCTCCATCTGATCGAGCGCGAGCAGCATCGCGGCCAGCCGGGGATGAGCGACGATCGTCGCGGCGAACAGGCTGCGCTCGACGGGCGCGACCGCGCATTCGGTCAGCGCCATCACCGTTTCGGTGGCCCCCCGATAGATCAACCCGGACATCGCGGCCATGTCGCCGGGGAAGAGAAATCGAAGGATCTGGCGGCTGCCGTCGGGCAGGATGACGTAGCTCATCATCGTCCCGCGTTTGATCACGAACAGCTCGCCCAGCCGGTCGTTCTCGCGCAGCAGCACCGCGCCCCGCCGCAGCTGCCGCTCGCGCTGCTCCAGCGCGTCCAGCGCCGCCGTCTCGCTTTGCGACAAGTCGATGAGTTCGCCGACGCGCGCGGCGAGACAGCTGGCCACCCTGTAAAGACCCCCGGAAAGCTTGAAGCGGGCACAAAGCAAAGCATCAGGATTGCTGCATTAAAATCGATCAAGGGTCGTTACGGATGCAGCCATTGCCGATCACCGGATATGATCCTAGACGCTCGCGTCATGGACCGTATCCTGATCCGCGGCGGCCACCGCCTGTCCGGCCGCCTGCCCATTTCCGGCGCCAAGAACGCCGCGCTGACCCTCATGCCCTGCGCGTTGCTGACCGACGAGCCGGTGACGTTGCGCAACCTGCCGCGATTGGCGGACGTCGACGGCTTCGGCCATCTGCTCAACCAGCTCGGCGCGTCCACCGCGATCCAGGGGACGCGGCCCGAGGATTTCGGCCGCGTCATGACGATTCGTGCCGGCATGCTGACCAGCACGGAGGCGCCCTACGACATCGTGCGCAAGATGCGCGCGTCGATCCTCGTGCTCGGGCCGGTGCTGGCGCGGGCGGGCCAGGCGCGCGTGTCGCTGCCCGGCGGCTGCGCGATCGGCAACCGTCCGATCGATCTGCACCTGAAGGCGCTGGAGGCGATCGGCGCGGAGCTGGAGATGGCGGCGGGCTATGTCACCGCGACCGCCCCCGGCGGCCGGCTGTCGGGTGGTCGTTATCGATTCCCCGTCGTCTCGGTCGGCGCGACCGAGAACGTGCTGATGGCGGCGGCCACGGCGCGCGGCACCAGCGTGATCGAGAATGCGGCGCGCGAGCCCGAGATCGTCGACCTGTGCAACCTGCTCGTCGCCATGGGGGCGCGGATCGACGGGATCGGTACGGAGACGCTGGAGATCGAGGGCGTCGATCGCCTGCACGGCGCCACCTATGCGGTCATGCCCGACCGGATCGAGGCGGGCAGCTATGCCTGCGCAGCGGCGATCACCGGCGGCGAACTGGAACTGGTCGGCGCGCGCGCGGCGGACATGCAGGCGACGATCGACGCGCTGCGCGAGGCGGGCGTGACGGTGACGGAGACGCGCGACGGGCTCAAGGTCGCCGCCGACGCGCCGCTTGGCCCCGTGACGCTGTCGACCGCGCCCTTCCCGGGCTTCGCGACGGACATGCAGGCGCAGTTCATGGCGATGCTGACGCAGGCCGAAGGCGCCAGCGTGCTGACCGAGACGATCTTCGAGAACCGCTACATGCACGTGCCCGAGCTCGCGCGGATGGGGGCCGACATCCAAGTCCATGGCCGTACCGCGGTGGTGAAGGGCAGGACGCGCCTGGCCGGCGCGCCGGTGATGGCGACCGACCTGCGCGCGTCGATGAGCCTGATCCTGGCCGGCCTCGTCGCGGAAGGCGAGACGGCCGTCGCCCGCGTCTATCACCTCGATCGCGGCTACGAGCGGCTGGAAGAGAAACTGTCGGCCGTCGGTGCCGACATCGAGCGCGTCAGCGACGGCTGAGGGAGCGACCGCCGCCTGCCGCGTCGACCCCGATCAGGCGATCCGGTCCGGCACCTCGGCGGCATCCTCCTCGATCGCGGCCTGCGGTGCGACGGCTTCCCACGGGAAGACGAACCAGTCCTTCGTCACCCGCCGGTCGATCGTCCGCGCGCGATAGTCGACGTGCTCCGCCGATCTCTCGTTGTCGATCAGCGTGGCGAAGCGGAACAGGTCGTCCGGCGCGCCCGCGTCCGAGAGCGCGCCGCGCAGCTGTGCGATCGTCCGTCCGGAATCGTTGATGTCGTCGACGAACAGCAGGCGTTTGCCCGCCGCCGCCCATTGCGCGAGCCGGGCCAGCGTCGCGCCTACAAGGTCGATCGCGCCGCTCGACTGGTCGCACGATACCATCGGCACCCCGGTGGCGTGGCTCAGATAGACCGCCGGCACCAGGCCGCCGCGGCCGATGCCGACCAGATAGTCGGGCCGCCACCCCGCATCCGCCGCGATCGCGCCGGCCAGCGCGTGGACATCGGCGACGAAGGCGTCGTGCGGGATGGCGGTGAAGATCGGCATCGGCGGATCAGATCGCCGCGAGCGCCTGGTCGAAATCGGCGATCAGATCGTCCGCGTCCTCGACGCCGATCGAGATGCGCACCAGATTGTCGGTGATGCCGAGCGCCTTCTTGCGTGCCTCGGGCACCGACAGGTGCGTCATCGCCGCCGGATGGCTCGCCAGCGTCTCTGTGCCGCCCAGGCTGACCGCCAGCTTGGCGATCTTCAGCGCGTCGAGGAAGCGGAACGCTTCCGCCTCGCCGCCCTTGACCAGCAGTGAGAAGGTCGACCCCGCGCCCGTGCAGTGGCGATCGTAGATGTCCTTCTGCCGCGCATCGTCGATGAAGCCCAGATAGCCCATGCTCTCCACCTTGGGATGTTCGCGCAGGAAGGCGCAAACCTTGGCGGCATTCTCGCCTGCCCGGCTCATCCGCAGCTCCAGTGTCTCGAGGCTGCGCAGCAGCATCCAGGCGGTGTTGGGGTCGCAGATCGTGCCGATCGTGTTGCGCATCGCGCGGATCGTGTTGATGTGCTCCTTCGTGCCCAGGACGCCGCCCGCGACGAGGTCGGAATGTCCACCGGCATATTTGGTCAGGCTGTAGACGACGATGTCCGCGCCATGCTGCAGCGGCTTCGACCAGAGCGGGCCGAGGAAGGTGTTGTCGATCGCGATCGGCGGCTTGGACGGGCTGTTCGCGAAGATCGCGTCGCGGCTCGCGCGTACCGCCTCGACGTCGACCAGGGCGTTCGTCGGGTTGGCCGGGCTTTCCAGATAGATGAGCGCGACGTTGCCGCTCGCCGCCTTGGACAGCACCGCGTCGATCTCCGCGCGGGTCGCACCGGCGGGGAAATCGAGCCAGTGGACGCCGAAGCGGCCGAGAATGCGCGCGATCAGCGTCTCGGTCGCAGCGTAGAGCGGACCCGAATGGACGATCGTATCGCCGGGCTTGACCATCGACAGGAACAGCGTCGCGATCGCCGACATGCCGCTGGAGAAGGCGAGCGCGTCCTCCGCCTCCTCCCACACCGACAGGCGATCCTCGAGGATCTCCTGGTTGGGGCCGTTGAAGCGCGAGTAGACGAGGCCCTCCGCGCCGCCCGGCCGCTTGCCCGTCACGCCCTCGAAATGGCGCTTGCCCGCAGCGGCGTTGGGGAAGACGAAGGTCGAGGTAAGGAAGATCGGCGGCTTCAGCGATCCCTCCGACAGGGCCGGGTCGAAGCCATGACCCATCATCAGCGTCGACGGCTTCAGCTTGCGCCCGGCGATCGTCTTGGGCGTGCTCGTGCCGGTGTCGGGTGCGGGAACGCCGGTCAGTTCGGCTTCGGTCTCGCGGTCGGGCATCGTGGTCTCCTGGTTATGCGCTGGGCATAGCGCCGGATCGTAACCGGGGATACCAGTTTGCGGCTGACGCGCGGATGGGCGCGACCGCCGGCATGCCGCGGCGTCTTAGCGTGCCAAGCCTATCAGGCTGATCTGCCGCCCGTAATCCGCCTCGCGCCGATGGGTCGCCCGGCGATAGCTGAAGAATTGGTCCGCGTCGGCATAGGTGTCGAGTCCCAGCGCCGTGACGCGCGCGATGCCCGCTTCGGCGAGCCGATGCGCGACATAGGCTTCGAGATCGAACTGGTAATGGCCCGCGCGGCCGTCGGCGAAGAAGCGCTCGTTTGCCGGATCGGCGGCCGCGAACCGTGCCACGAAGCCGCCGTCGACCTCGTAGCTCACGCGCGCGATACACGGTCCGATCGCTGCGACGATGCGCGACCGGGCCGCACCCAGCGCCTCCATCGCCGCCAGCGTCGCGTCGGTGACCCCCGCCAGCGCGCCCTTCCATCCGGCATGCGCCGCGCCGACGACGCCGGCCTCTGCATCCGCGAACAGCACGGGCGCGCAATCGGCGGTGAGGATGCCGAGCAGCAGGCCCGGCCGGTCGGTGACGAGCGCGTCGGCGTGCGGCCGTGCCTCATCGGTCCAGGGCGTCGTGACCGTCACGACATCGGCCGAGTGGATCTGATACGGGGTGACGAGCGCGGCGTCGGACAGGACCGCCGCGGCCGCGCGCCGCCGGTTCTCCGCGACCGCCGCGGGATCGTCCGCCGAACCGAGGCCGACGTTCAGCCCCGCCACGAGCCCGTGCGACACGCCACCGCGCCGACCGAGGAAGCCGTGCGGCAGACTGCCGAACGTGCCCGCGCGGATCACCTCTGGGCGTGCGTCGAGGTTCATAGGGCCAGTCGCATCAGATCGTCCTCGTCGCGGTGATTGCCGACCATGAAGTCGTAGCGGCCGATCCGCTCGAAGCCGTGGCGTTCATAGAAGCGGCGCGCGCGATGGTTGTCGACATAGACGGACAGGAACAGTTCGGCCGCGCCCCGCTGGCGCGCGGTGGCGATCACCCAGTCCATCATCGCCTGCGCCAGACCGCTGCCATGCTGGTCGGCGGCGAGATACAGCTGCCGCAGTTCGATCATCGGCCCGGCCGGGTCGACCGGCAGCGATCGGGGGCCGAGCTTGGCGAAGCCGACCAGCCTGTCGCCTTCACAGGCGAGCAGGAACGCGAAATCGGGGTCGGCGATCTCGGCGCGCCAGCGATCCAGCGTCAGCCCGTCGAGGAAGGTCGCCAGATCCTCCGGCGCATAGAGATGACCGAACGTTGCCGTGAAGCTCTCGCGCATCAGCGTCGCGATCGCCAGCGCGTCGCGCTCGGTCGCGGGGCGGAGCGTCGCGGTCATGCGCCGAACCCCGCGGGGGCAGGCCAGTCGCGATGCGTCAGCGCCAGCGCGCGGAATAGTTCGCCCATGTCCGCCATCAAACGGTTGCGATCGGCCAGCAGCTGCGTCTCGCGATCCGGCGCGGCGCGGATCAGCGCCGTGGTCCGCGCGTCGATCCCGAGCTGGCCGAGCAGGTCGCGCTGGCTGATCGGTCCCCAGGCGACCGCACCCGCGCCCTGCGCCGCCGCGGCGAGCGTGGCGAAGTCGACATGCGCGGACAGGTCCACTTCGCCCGGCGTCTCGAACGGGTTGGCGAAGCCATGGCCGCGCACCGCCTGCAGCGTGCCGCCGAGCGCGGGGCCCTCATAGCCATAGTCGACCGCAAGCAGGCCTCCGCCCTGGCGCGCGATCCGCGACGCGAGCGCGCGCATCACCGCGACGCCGGCCGGCGACGTTTCCAGGATCGATCCCGCCGGCGCGTCGCGCAGCGGGTCCGGCAGGACGTCCGCGGGCACCGGCTTGCCTGCGATGGGCAGGAACAATGTGTCCTGGCATGCGACCAGCCGCTCGTGCCAGCCGTCGGACCGGCGGATCAGCTGGCGGATCGGCAGCGCGTCGAAGAATTCGTTGGCGACGACGATCAGCGCGACGTCCGCCGGCAGCGTGTCGACGCCGTCGTGCCATGTCGCATCGGGCACCCGCTCCGCCTGGGCGGCCCGCAGCCTCGGGCTGGTCTCGATGAAATGCACGGGCGGGGAAAGGCCCGCCTTCGCCATCGCCCGGCGCGCATCGGCCGCCAGCGTACCGCGCCCGGGCCCGAGTTCGACCCAGGCGACGTCGGGGCGTCCCGCGCGGTCCCACAGGTCGGCGCACCACAGGCCGATCAGCTCGCCGAACATCTGGCTGATCTCGGGCGCGGTGACGAAGTCGCCGCCCGCGCCGAGCGGATCGCGCGTCGCATAATAATGCGCATTGGCGGCGGCCATGAACTGCGACACCGGCATCGGGCCGGCAAGGGTGATCGCACGGGCGAGTCGGTCGGGCAGGGGCCCGTCGCCGGGGGCAGGGTCGGGGGATTGCGTCACGACGGCGGAGATGCAGGCGCGGGCAGGCGTGTGCAAGCCCGATGTGGCATTGCGGATGCCGTCCATTCGACTGCCGTCCTCCCCGCAAGGCGGGGAAGACGGGCGTCAGCTGCGGGGGCGCGCCGTTACGCCACGCTCTCCGTGCCCCAGGTCGGCTCCACGCGCACGCGGCGCTTGGGCGCGGTGAGGATGAGGTAGAGGCCGCCCGCGATCATCGGCACGCACAGCCACTGGCCCATGTGGATGCCCGTCGCCTCGATGAACGTGCCGCGGAACTGCGCATCGGGTTCGCGGAAGAATTCGACGATGAATCGCGCGATGCCGTAGCCCAGCACGAACAGGCCGACGAGCCGGCCCGGCTGGTAGCGCGCCTTGGTCTTCCAGAAGGCGAACCAGAGGATGGCGAACAGCAATATGCCCTCCAGCCCCGCCTCGTAGAGCTGGCTGGGGTGGCGCGCCGGTTCGGGCACGCCATAGGGAACGGTGCGGTCGAAGACGATCGCCCAGGGGACGTTGGCGGGCTTGCCCCACAATTCCCCGTTCACGAAATTGGCGAGCCGGCCGAAGAAGAGGCCGAAGGGCACGCAGCAGGCGATATAGTCGTGGACGCGCAGCCAGTTCAGCCCATGCTTGCGGGCGAACAGGATCAGTCCGATCGACGTGCCGATCACCCCGCCGTGGAAGCTCATGCCGCCGTCCCACAGCCTGAGGATGCGGATCGGGTGCAGGATCATCTCCGGCGCGTAGAACAGTACATAGCCGATACGTCCGCCCAGGATGATGCCCAGCGTCGCGTAGAAGACCAGATCGTCGGCGTGGCGCCGCGCCATCGGCGCGCCCGGCGCGGCGATCAGTCGCAGCAGATACCACCAGCCGACGAGGATGCCGGTGATATAGGCCAGGCTGTACCAGCGCAGCGTGAAGAAGCCGATCGAGAAGATGTCGGGGTGCAACCCCAGGTCGTCGAAGCGGATATGACCGGTCGCGGGTGCGGCGGCGGCGAGGATAGGCAGGATCACGGGCTTCCCCCAGGGATGAGCCGCCTGCATAGTGGGGCAAAGGCACAAGACCAAGCGGAGAGGTGTATGCGTACCGAACTCGACCAGCGCATGGACGCGACGATGGCGGCGTTGACGGCACCGGGCGGGATGCTCGCCCTCGACCATGTCCGCAAATTCGGGCGCGAGTTACCCGTCATCGCCGCCGCCCCGCCGACGCTGCCGCTCTATTTCGCGCATTATTGTGCCGAACATGCCGACAAGCCCCTGATCGTCGCGGGCACGGAGCGGCTGAGCTTCGCAGAGACCCATGCCGCCGCGACCCGCGTCGCCCGTGCGCTCGTCGCCGGCTATGGCATCGCCAAGGGCGACCGGGTCGGGATCGCGATGCGCAACTCGCCGTCGTGGATCGTGCTCTACATGGGCATCCTCATGGCGGGCGGCGTGGCGACGCTGCTCAACGGCTGGTGGCAGACGGAGGAGCTCGCGGCGGCGATCGCCGACGTCGATTGCGCCCTCGTCTTTGCCGACGGGCCCCGCGCGCAGCGACTGCTCGCTGCCAGGGGCGTCAGGCCGCCCGTCGTGACGATCGAGGACACGCTGCCGCTCGCCGAAGCGCTCGCCCCGGTGATCGCGCGCGACGCGGCCGAGGCGACGCTTCCCGCGATCGGCGCGCAGGACGATGCGACGATCCTGTTCACGTCCGGGTCGACCGGCAAGTCGAAGGGCGCGGTGTCGGATCACCGCGCGGTGGTCCAGGGCACCTTCAGTTTCCTCGCACAGGCGCTGATGATGCTGAGCCTCGCCACGGCCGACGGCAATCCGCCCACGCTGCCGCACGCGACGCTGCTGACGTTGCCGCTGTTCCACGTCACCGCGCAGGTCGCGGTGCTGCTGCAGAGCTTCGCGATCGGGCGCAAGCTGGTGCTGATGCCCAAATGGGACGCACGCGAGGCGATGCGGCTGATCGAGGCGGAACGGGTGACCTATTTCGTCGGCGTGCCGTTGATGAGCTTCGAGATGCTGACGCATCCCGATCGTGCGCAGTTCGACCTCAGCAGCGTCACCGATTTCGCCGCCGGCGGCGCACCGCGTCCCGAAGAGCATGTCCGGCGGATCCAGGCGGAAATGGGCGGCGGCGCGCCGCTGATCGGCTATGGCCTGACGGAGACGAACGCGGTCGGCGCGGGCAATTGGCGCAGTAACTATCTCGCCAAGCCCGCGAGCACCGGTCGCGCGTCGGCGCCGCTGGTCGAGATCGCGATTCTCGACGAGGCCGGCGCGCCGATGGAGCAGGGGGCGCGCGGCGAGATCGCGATCCGCTCGATCTGCAACTTCCGCGGCTATTGGAACAATGCGGAGGCGACCGCCGCGTGCATTACCGCCGACGGTTTCTTCCGCACGGGAGACATCGGCTACCTCGACGCCGACGGCTATCTGTTCATCGTGGACCGCGCCAAGGACATCGTCATCCGCGGTGGCGAGAACATATCCTGCCAGGAGGTGGAGGCCGCGCTCTACGCGCATCCGGCGGTCGCGGAGGCCGCGGTCTTCGGCCTCGCGGACGAACGCTATGGCGAAGTGCCCGGCGCGGTCGTTCATCTGCGTGATGGGGGAGGGGTGGACGAAGCGGCGCTGAGGGCCTTCCTCGCGGAGCATATCGCCGCCTTCAAGATCCCCGCGCGGCTCTGGTTCAGTGCCGTCGCCCTGCCGCGGCTGGGGACGGAAAAGATCGACAAGGTCAGCCTGCGCAACACGTACCGCGCGCTTGCGGCGGCGGGGTGAGCCTGGGCGCTCGGGCTTCAGTATCTCGCGGCAGGCAGGTCGATCTTCACCGCGTGAGTCTGGACTGGCGTGGTAAGGAAGACGATTGCGCTGAGCAGGCCGACGATGCCCCAGCCGTATCGTTGCGCGCGCATGTCCGCGATCGCTTTGACGATACAATAGATGCCAGCGATCAGCGCGGCGATGCTCCACAGGGCGTATGTCGGCATGCCATAATACTATCTTCCGATGTTCATTGAGCAATCGAGCTCTGCGACCCTCTGGAGCCCGAGGAGATGTGATCCTGGCAGGCTGAGGCTGGGATAAAACATTCCGGAAATGTCGGCGCCCTTCGTCCGGTGCAATGCATGCATCGTGCTACGTCTGGGTGTTGCCGGAGACAGCGGTTTGCCATTGTGCGGAGACGCAACTGAAAGACGTGAGGCAGGGCGCCTTCCCCTGCCCCGATCGTGCCGATAAAGCCGCCGTCATGGCACGGATCAGCAGGCGCGGGGTGATCGTCGGGGGCGGGGCCGGGGTCGGCCTCGTCGTCGCCTGGGCCCTGTGGCCGCGCCACTATCGGCCGAACCTCGCCGCCGCGCCGGGCGAGACAGGGTTCGGCGCGTGGCTCAAGATCGGCGAGGACGGCCACGTTACCGTCGCGGTGCCGCAGCTGGAGCACGGCCAAGGCAGCTGGACCGCCCTGGCGCAGGTGGTCGCCGACGAATTGGGGGCGGATTGGCGCACGGTCGGCATCGAGCCGGCCCCGCTCAATCCCCTCTATGCCAATCCGGTCGCGCTCGATTCGCTCTTCGAGGGCCAGTTCGATCTCGTGCCCGAGGTCATGCGCCGGGCGCTCGCCGCGCGGGCGACGCTGATGCTGACCGCGGCGTCTTCCTCGATCCGGATGTTCGAGGACGGATGCCGCCAGGCCGGGGCGGCAGCTCGCGCG
This sequence comes from Sphingomonas beigongshangi, assembly GCF_016820445.1. GTDB lineage: Bacteria > Pseudomonadota > Alphaproteobacteria > Sphingomonadales > Sphingomonadaceae > Sphingomonas > Sphingomonas beigongshangi. Next base: position 647,228 of record NZ_JADHDT010000001.1, on the reverse strand, counting down.
CTTCTCTGCATGGCGGCGGCAAGGAAGTGGGACGTGCCGTGGAGCGCCTGCACCGTCGCCGGCGGCTTCGTCGTCCATGGCGACAAGAGGCTGCGGTTCGCGGAACTGGCGGCGACGGCGGCTGCGTTCACCCCACCCGATCCGCTGCCGCTCGGCATGCAGGGCGCCGGCAAACTCACCGGACGGGCGGTGCCGCGGCTCGATGCCCCGGCGAAGGTCGACGGCTCCGCGACCTTCGCCGGCGATATCCGTCTGCCAGACATGGTCCATGCCGCGATCCGCCAAGGGCCGATCGGCAACAGCCGCCTGATGACGGTCGATCGCGCCGCGGCGGACCGCATCCGCGGGGTGCTGTCGATCGTCGAGACCCCGCACTGGGTCGCGGCGGTCGCGACGACCTGGTGGGCCGCAGAGCGCGCGCTCGACGCGATGCAACCACGTTTCGCGACCCCGGAGCCGGTCGTCGACGATACCGCCATCGCCGCGGCGCTCGACGGCGCGCTTGCCGCCAAGGGACACCGGTTGGGTGCGATCGGCACCATCGGGCAGCTGCTCGACGGCGGCGGTGTCATCGAGGCCGACTATGCGGTCGATCTGGGGCTTCACGCCGCGCTCGAGACGCCGAGCGCCACCGCCGCCTATCGCGACGGTCGGCTCGAGATATGGATGCCGACGGGCGCGCCCGCGGTGACGCGCGCCGCCGCGGCGAAGGCGGCTGGCCTCGCGGAGGGGGAGGTCGTCGTCCATCCGGTCCTGGGCGGTGGCCCGTCGGCCATGACGCTGGGGGCGCTGGTGGCGGAGCAGGCGGCCATTCTCGCCGTGCGGCTGAAGCGCCCCGTATGCCTCGCCTGGTCGCGGGGCGAAGACATCGCGCACGATCGCTATCGCCCGCCGGCCCGGGGACATATGCGGGCGCGGCTCGCCGGCAACGGCGGGATCGCGGCCTGGCAGGCGAAGGTCGCCGCGCCCGCCACCGGCCGCGCGCTGGCCGCGCGCCTGCTGCCCGCGGGGTTCGTCGCCACCGCCGGCGGCCTCGGCACGGCGGACCGCTATGCGGTGGCGGGAGCGCTGCCGCCGTATCGCATCGCCGCCGTGGCGATCGACCATCATCCGGCGGATGTCGCCGTGCCGACCGGCCATGTCCGCGGCGGCGCGCATGGCGCGAACTGCTTCTTCACCGAAAGCTTCGTCGACGAGCTCGCGCGCGCGGCCAACAGTGAACCGCTGTCCTACCGGATCGGCATGCTGGGGGGTGATGCCCGCCTCGCGCGCTGCCTTTCGACCGTCGCCTCGCTGGGCGGCTGGGACGGCGGCGGGCCAGGCAGCGGGCAGGGGATCGCCGCCCACGCCTTTCGCGGCAGCTTCGTCGCGGTCCTGGCCGAGGCCGAGCTGGAGGACGGGCGTGTCAGGGTCGGCCGGCTGGTCGCGGCGGTCGATTGCGGGCGGATGGTCAACCCCGATCTGGTGCTGCAGGCAATCGAAGGCGGCCTGATCTATGGCTTGGCGCAGGCGCTCGGCGCGTCGACGGGGATCGTCGCGGGGCGCGCGACCGCGCGGCGGATCGGTCACCTGTCGCTGCCCCGCCTCGCGGACGCGCCCGACATCAACGTCGAGCTGATCCGTTCCGACGAGGATCCCGGCGGCGTCGCGGAACTTGCGGTGCCGCCCGTCGCGCCCGCGGTCGCCAATGCGCTCTTCTCCGCGACCGGCAGGCGCTGGCGCCGCCTGCCGCTGCGGCCATGACGCTGGATCAACGCCGCGCGCGGTGCGTATAACCGGCGCATCATGACCCCGCCCGTCGACCATCCCGCCATTCCGCCGCGCAAGGTCGGCGTATTGCTCGTCAATCTCGGTACGCCGGATGCGCCGGATCCCGCGTCGGTAAGACGGTATCTGGCGGAGTTCCTGTCGGACCGGCGGGTCGTCGAGATCCCGCAACTCGTCTGGCAGCCGATCCTGCGCGGCGCGGTGCTGACGACGCGGCCGAAGAAGAGTGCGCATGCCTATGGCCTCGTCTGGCGCGAGGACGGCTCGCCGCTCGCCGCGATCACGCGCGCGCAGGCGGCGAGGCTCGCCGACGCGTTCGGGCCGAACGTGATCGTCGATTGGGCCATGCGCTACGGCAATCCCGCGATCGCGGACCGTCTCGCCGCGCTGAAGGCCCAGGGCTGCGAGCGTATCCTGATCGCGCCGCTCTATCCCCAATATTGTGCCGCGACGACCGCGACCGCGAACGACAAGGCGTTCGCCGCGCTCGCCGCCATGCGGTGGCAACCCGCGATACGGACCCTGCCGCCCTATTTCGACGATCCCGCCTATATCGACGCGCTCAAGGCGTCGGTGGAAACGCAGCTGGAGGGGCTCGACTTCGCGCCCGACGCCCTGCTCGTCAGTTTCCACGGCATGCCGCAGCGGACGCTGGAACTGGGCGACCCCTATCACTGTCACTGCCAGAAGACCGCGCGGTTGCTCGGCGAGGCTTTGGGGCGCGAGGTGATCGTCGCCTTCCAGTCGCGATTCGGCCGCGCCAAGTGGCTGGGGCCCGCGACCGACACGGTGCTCGAAGGGCTGCCGGCCAAGGGCGTCCGCAAGGTCGCGGTCGTCGCGCCGGGCTTTTCCGCGGATTGCATCGAAACGCTGGAAGAGCTGGCGATCCGCGGCCGCGAAAGCTTCGAGGGCGGCGGCGGCACGCATTTCGCCTATCTGTCGTGTCTTAACGACAGTGCGGTCGGGCTCGCGATGCTGCAGGCGCTGATCGCGCGCGAATTGCTGGGTTGGGCCTGAGGCAGGACGTCAAGTATCTGCTCGCGCGCGCAAAGTGGTGCGTGCTCCATTGCCAGTTTTCCGCGGGAGCCGTAGCGTCCGATCCGGAGTTTCCATCAGGAGAGGCATGCATATGGCACGGGTGGCGATCGTCACGGGCGGAACGCGCGGGATCGGCGAGGCGATCAGCCTTGCGCTGAAGGAGGCCGGCGTCACGGTCGTCGCCAATTATGCCGGCAACGACGAACGGGCGAACGCGTTCAGCGAACGCACCGGGATCAGGGCGTACAAGTGGGATGTCGCCGACTACGATGCCTGCCAGGACGGCTGTGCCCGTGTGGCGGCCGAGGTCGGGCCGGTCGACATCGTCGTCAACAATGCGGGCATCACCCGCGACGGCACGATCCTGAAGATGGACTATCAGGCGTGGAAAGAGGTGATTGACACCAACCTGGGCGGTTGCTTCAACATGGCCAAGGCGGTGTTCCCCGGCATGCGCGACCGTAAATGGGGGCGGATCGTCAACATCGGTTCGATCAACGGCCAGGCCGGCCAATATGGCCAGGTCAATTACGCCGCCGCCAAGTCGGGCATCCACGGTTTCACCAAGGCGCTGGCACAGGAGGGCGCGCGCTTCGGCGTCACGGTCAATGCGATCGCACCGGGCTATATCGATACGGACATGGTCGCGGCGGTGCCGGGCGACGTGCTGGAAAAGATCGTCGCGCGCATTCCCGTCGGTCGCCTGGGCCAGGCGAGCGAGATCGCGCGCGGCGTCTCCTTCCTGTGTTCCGACGAGGCGGGGTTCGTGACCGGATCGACGCTCAGCATCAACGGCGGACAGCATATGTACTGACGATCGGCGGGACCGCCCCTGCCGGCTTCATGCCGAGGGTGCGTCCCGGGACCGCGCGGCGGGCTAGATGCGCCGCAGGGCCGGACGCCGGCATGCGAAAGGGCCGGCTTCCCGTCGGAAGCCGGCCCATCCCGATACGCTACGCGGGACCTCTTGGCGGCGCCTCAGCGGCAGTAGCCGGGCCGATCCGAGCGCTCGACCGCGCGACCGGCGAGGGCGCCCGCACCGGCACCGAGCACCGTGCCGAGCGTGCGGTCGCCGCGCGTGTCGATCGTGCGGCCGAGCAGGCCACCCGCGATCGCGCCGACGATCGTGCCCGTCGTGCCGCTGTTGCAGCGGCGATAGGCGCGGTCGCGATAATAGCCGCGGTCGCCGCGATAGACGCGGTCGCCCCGGCCATAATCGTAGCCGCCGCGATCGTAATAACCGTTGCCGTAATAGCGCTGCGCGGCGGCGGGCGCGGTGGGGACGACGGCACCGGCGGTCATGGTCAGCGCGGCGGCGGCGAGGCTCAGGGTCTTCAGCATGGGTCTTCTCCCGTTGTTCCGTGGCGACGGTGGGGAGCCGGTCCGGCAGCCACGATCCGTCGTCGATGGTGCGCTTTTGCCCGAGTCGCATTGAGCCGAGCCTGAATGCGGCTGTTATTGCGCGTTCAGGCTTCCGCCTCGCCGCCCGGCCCCTATGAGGACAGGCCATGAGGCTGGTTCTGCGTGTTGTGTTCGTCGTCGCCGCGGTGCTGGCGGTGGTTCCGGGATGGACCGGCGAGGCGCGGCTGGCGCTCCTTGGCGACCATCCCCAGCTCGTGGCGACGCGAGTCGCGCTCGATCCGCGCGATCCGAACCGGGTCCGCCTGGGCAGCCTGACCTATTTGGGTGGCGTGGAATTGCGCAGCCTCGATCCGGCGTTCGGCGGCTATTCCTCACTTGCCGTCGTCGGCGATCGGTTCACCTTGCTTAGTGACGGCGGCAACGTCGTCATGTTCCGCATGGGCGCGGACTTGCGCCCGCACGCCATCGCGTTTCGCAATCTACCGGCGGGGCCGGGGACCGGCTGGGACAAGCGGGATCGCGATACCGAATCGATGGTGCTCGATCCCGCAACGGGGCGCAGCTGGGTCGGGTATGAGAATTACAATGCGATCTGGCGCTACGCCCCCGGATTCTCTCGCGCTGAGGCGCATGTCGAACCCCTGCGTATGGCCAATTGGCCGGTCAACGGGGGCCCCGAATCACTCGTCCGCCTGCCCGATGGTCGCTTCCTGACGATCAGCGAGACCGGGCACGTGCCCTTCCGGCGTTGGTGGGGCACGCCCAGGGAGCGGCTGGCGACGCGCGATACGCAGCTGTTCGCCGGCGATCCGACGGCGCACGCGCCGGCTGCGACGCTCGCCTATGTGCCGGAAGGACGGTTCGACCCATCGGATGCGACGGCGCTGCCCAATGGCGACCTTATCGTCCTGGAGCGGGATTTCCGCCTGCCCTATCATTTCTACAACCGGATCGCACGGGTCCCGGCGGCGGACATCCGCAAGCGCGCGGTCGCGCGGGGGCGGACGCTCGCGCATCTCGACGCACCGTTGATCCATGACAATTTCGAAGGCGTGGCGGCGACGCGGGAAGGCGACGCGACAATCCTGTGGCTCGTGTCGGACGACAATCAGTCCGTGCTGCAGCGAACGTTGCTGCTCAAGTTCCGGCTCGATTCGCCCCCGCACGGCTAAGCATATCGCTTATGCGGCTGCCGGTGCTTCGGAACGGACCGGCATGGCCGTGGTGACGCACACGCCAACGGCCCGCCGCCCATGGATAGGGCGGCGGGCCGGAGATGCCATCATCGATGGACCGGTTTAGGCCGCCTGGGCGGCGGTCGACAGCTTCTTGACGATGTCGCGCTTCAGGCGGCGGCAACGCAGCGACAGCTTGTCGTCGCTGGTCTTCACCAGCCAGTTGTCCAGGCCGCCATTGTGCTCGACCGAGCGCAGGCCGTGCGTCGACACGCGCAGGCGCACGCTCTTCTCGAGCGCGTCCGAGATCAGCGTGACGTTCTGCAGGTTGGGCAGGAAAGTCCGCTTGGTCTTGTTGTTGGCGTGGGAAACGTTGTGACCCACCTGCCGGCCCTTGCCGGTCAGCTCGCAAATGCGCGACATCGCTTTGATCCTGAATTTCGCCTTGGGTTCCGGTTGCCCGGAAAGTCGGCGCTGGTAACCGGTGACGGACGATCCGTCAACCTCGGACCGGCAACTTGGAGCGCGATGCAACCGCGTCCCGGTGGGCTCGTTGTTACGCCGGTGAATCATTTCAGGGAAGGGGTGCCATCATGCGAACGTTGCTCGTCCTCATCGGAATCGTCGCGCTGATCGCGATCGCGCTGATGTATTTCGGCTTCATCAACATCGACCAGACGCGCCCCGGCGTCGTGCAGGCGCCCGCCTTCAAGGCGGACGTCGCGCGGGTCAGCGTCGGTACCGAGAACAAGACGGTCGCCGTCCCGACGGTCAACGTGGAAAAGCCCGCCAACACCCAGTGAGGGCGCGCGCAGGCCGGGGCTTTACCCCGGCCGCGCGGGGCGGCAGACAATGGCGATGTTCCCGCTGCCGCCCCCGATGCGTCGCGCGCTCGATGTCGCGCGGGAGGCCGCCCTGGCGGACGAGGTGCCGGTCGGCGCGACGCTCGTGTGGCGCGGCGAGATCATCGCTGTCGCTGCCAATGCGCCGCGCGCGCTGCACGACCCCACGGCGCATGCGGAGATACGGGTGATCCGGGCGGCCGCCGCGCTGCTCGAGCGGGAGCGGCTGGAGGATGCCGAGCTCTGGGTGACGCTGGAGCCTTGCGCGATGTGTGCCGGCGCGATCGCGCATGCGCGGATCGGTCGCGTCTATTATGCGGCCGCGGACCCCAAGGGGGGCGCCGTGGAACATGGCCCCCGCCTGTTCACGCAGCCGACCTGCCACCATCGGCCCGACATCTATGCGGGCATCGGCGAGAGTGAGGCCGCGGCAATGCTGAGGGATTTCTTCGCGGCACGGCGCTGATCTCCCTCTCCCCCGGGGGGGGGGAGGGAGGGAGCCCATGCCCCGCGTCAGCGACGCAGGTCGTTCTCGTTGATCGGCACGATCTTGATCTCGACGCGACGGTTGGCGGCACGGCCGGCTTCGGTCTCGTTCGACGCGACCGGGTTGCTCTCGCCGAACCCGCGCGTACCGATGCGCGCCGGCTGGACGCCGCGGCTGGCGAGATAGTCGGCGACGGCGGTCGCGCGCCGCTCGGACAGCTGCTGATTATAGGCGTCGGAGCCGGTCGAATCGGTGAAGCCGTACACGTCGATATAGGTCTGATTGTATTGCGCCAGCGTCTGCGCGACCTGGTCGAGCGTGCGCTGGAACTGCGGCTGTACCGTCGCACTGTTATAGGCGAAGGTGATTCCCGACGGGATGTTGAGCAGCAGGTTGTCGCCCTCGCGCACTACCTGTACGTCGGTGCCCTGCGTGCGGGCGCGCAGCTCGCGCTCCTGCCGATCCATGTATGCGCCGATGCCCGCGCCGGCGAGACCACCGATGCCCGCGCCGAGGATCTTGGCGGTGCGATCGTTGCGCCCGCCGACAAGGTCACCGAGTACATAGCCGCCCAGTGCGCCGCCGATGCCGCCGATCGCGGTCGGCGACAGGCGTCGCTGGCCCGTTTCCGGATCGGTGGTGCAGGCCGTGGTGGTGACCAGCGCGGTCAGCGCGGCGGCGGCGAAAAACTTGTGCTTCATCGTTTCCCTTTCCGAATGCGATGGGGTGGAAACCAAGGTCCGAAGCGGCTTGTTCCGCAGGCGATCTGAACAGGTGCTGATCGACGACCCACTTATGTCGTGTTCATCGAACCGGTTGTCGCGCCCGCGATTGTCGGGCAAAGAGGCACAACGCCGATGGCTCCTCTCCCGCCCTTTCCCTGGATCGACGTCCTCATCATCCTCGCGCTCGTCGCGTTGAACGGGGTGTTCGCGATGAGCGAACTCGCGATCGTCTCGTCGCGCCGCGCGCGGCTGGAGGCGATGGCCCGCACAGGCCGCAAGGGGGCAGGCACCGCGATGGCGCTGGCCGCCGATCCCGGCAAGTTCCTCTCGACCGTGCAGATCGGCATCACGCTGATCGGCATCCTCGCCGGCGCCTACTCCGGATCCAGCCTGGGCGGCCCCACCGCGGCGCGGCTGCAGGCGATGGGCCTGTCGCAGCACAGCGCGGAGACGCTGGGCTTCGCGCTCGTCATCGGCCTGACCACCTATGCCTCGCTGATCATCGGCGAACTGGTCCCCAAGCAATTCGCGCTCCGTAAGCCGGAAGTCGTCGCGGCGCTGGTCGCGGTGCCGATGCGCTGGATCGCGGTGATCTGCGCGCCGCTCGTCTGGCTGCTTGATTCGTCGAGCGCGCTCGTCTTCCGCCTGATCGGGCTCAATCGCGAATCGGAAGACCAGGTGACTGCGGAGGAGTTGCACCTGATCGTCGCGGAAGCGTCGAAGTCGGGTGTCATCGAGGAGCATGAGCGGACCATCATTTCCGGCGTCGTCCGCCTCGCCGACCGGCCGGTGCGCGAGGTGATGACGCCCCGCACCGAAGTCGACTGGCTCGATGTCCGCGCCAGCGCGGACGAGGTTCGCGACGCGCTGCTCGTCTCGCCGCACAGCCGCATTCCCGTCGCAGAAGGATCGATCGACGCGGTCGTCGGCGTGGTCCAGGCGCGCGACATCGCCGGCGCGCTGCTCCGCGGCGCGCCGCTCGACCTGACGCAGCTGATGCGCAAGGCGCCGGTGGTCATCGACCGTATCGACGCGATGGACGCGCTGATCGAGCTGCGCCGCGCGGAGGTGCCGATGGCGCTGATCCACGACGAATATGGCCATTTCGAAGGGATCGTCACGCCGTCCGACCTGCTGGCCGCGATCGCCGGCGAGTTCGCGTCGGATGCCGATCCGGACGAGGCGCCGTCCGTCGTCGTCCGCGACGACGGTTCGCTGCTGGTCGCGGGCACGATGGCGGCGGATGCATTGGCAGAGCGGCTCGGTATCGATCTGCCAGAGGATCGCGATTATGCCACGGTCGCGGGCCTCGCGCTCGCCGCCTTCCGTCACCTGCCGGGCGAGGGCGAGAGCTTTGAGGAGCAGGGCTGGCGGTTCGAGGTGGTCGATCTCGACGGTCGCCGTATCGACAAGCTGCTGGTCAGCGAGGCGTAGCGCGGGCGCGCTTGCCACGCGTCGTCAGCGCGGCGCCAGCACCTCGTCGCGCCTCAGGGTGAGCACCTCGACCCCCGTCGCGGTCACCGCCACGGTATGCTCGAACTGCGCGGAGAGCTTGCCGTCGCCCGTCACCACGGTCCATCCGTCGTCCTCGGTGGATACGCGGCGCGTGCCCTGGTTGAGCATCGGCTCGATCGTGAAAGTCATGCCCTCGCGCAGCGTCGCGCCGGACCCTGCCCGCCCGAAGTGCAATGCCGTCGGTTCCTCGTGCATCTCGCGGCCGATCCCGTGGCCGCAATAGTCGCGCACGACCGAATAGCCGTTGGCCTTGGCATGCTTCTCGATCGCAAAGCCGATGTCGCCCAGCCGGGCGCCGGGACGTACCGCATGGATGCCTTTCCACATCGCCGCCTGCGTCACGCTCAACAGCCGACGCGCCGCCGGCGGGACCGTGCCGATCGCATAGGTCTTGCTCGAGTCGGCGATATAGCCGTTCTTCTCGAGCGTAATGTCCAGATTGACGATATCGCCGTCGCGCAGCACGTCGGTGGCCGCAGGCACGCCGTGGCAGACGACGTTGTTGATCGAGCTGTTGAGCACATAGGCGAAGCCATATTGCCCCTTGCTTGCCGGCCGAGCGGCGAGGTCGACGGTGATGAACCGTTCGACCATGTCGTTGATCGCCAGCGTCGAAAGGCCGGCGAGCGGCTGTGCGTCGAGCATCTCGAACACCGACGCCAGCAGGCGGCCGGAAATGCGCATCAGCGCCAGTTCGTCGGCGGTCTTGATCATCGGCGTGTCCGTTCGGCCGCTCACAGGCGGCCGAACATCGCCTCGAACCCCTTGACGTCGCCCGCCGCCAGGAAGCGGGCCTGCTCGATCCAGCGGTCGCGCGCCATCCGGCCGCTGAACGCGCCCAGATCGGCGTCGAGCCGCGCCGCGGCCGCGTCGTCGAGCACGGCAAGCTGGCCAACGCGGGTGATGCCGAGTTCGCTCAGTCGCGCGGCGACCTTCGGTCCGAGCCCTTTCAGCAGGGTAACCGGCCGGTCCGCCGGATCGTCGGACGCGGGACCGGCGTCGGGCGCCGAGGCGGCCTCGGCCTGAGGCGCGGCGTCGAGCGGCGCGGCGGCCGCGATCGGTTCGTCCGCGATCGGGGCCGCGGCAACGGGCGCGGCGTCGGTGGCAGGCTGGTCGAGCGGCGGCGGGGGAGGCGCGGTGGGGACGGGCGCGGTGGGGACCGGCGCCGGGGATGGAGCAGGCTCGGCGCTCGCCCTGGGGGCGGCGCGCCTCTCCCGGCCCTCCTCCGGCACCGACGCCGGCGGGGACAAGGGCATCTGCGCCGTTTCCGCATTGCTCGCCTCGATCGTGCGCTCGGCTTGCTTGCGGCGGTGCTTCAGCCGCGCACCCCAGATCAGGCCGATGATGACGAGGATCGCGAAGATCGCGATCACCGTCAGATGCGCGGTGGTGAAGAGCGTGGTCGTGTCGGGCAACAGGCTTTCGCCCGGGGCCGAGGAGGCGCTGTCGTTCATCCTGTCATCCTAGTCGCGGTCGCGCCGCCTGCCTATGGGCTCGCGAGCAAGACGTGCCGTCAGCGCGCCAGTTCCCGCCAGCCGATGTCGCGGCGGCAGAAGCCGTCGGGGAAACGGATGGCGTCGACGCCGCGATAGGCGGCATCGCGCGCCGCGCGTATGTCCCTGCCGGCCGCGGTCACCGCCAGCACGCGGCCGCCGGCGGCGACCAACTGCCCGTCCGCGAGGCGCGTGCCCGCCTGGAAGACGACCGCGCCGGTCGCTTCGGCGGAATCGATCCCGGCGATCGCTCCGCCCGCTGCCGGCGTGCCGGGATAGCCCCTGGCAGCCAGCACCACCGTCATCGCGCTGTCCTCGACGAAAGCCGGCGGCGGTGCCTGGTCGAGGCGCCGCTCCGCGACCGCGAGCAGCAGCTGCGCCAGGTCGCCGCGAAAGCGCAGCATCAGCACCTGGCATTCGGGGTCGCCGAACCGCGCGTTATACTCGATGAGCTTCGGCCCGGTCGACGTCAGCATCAGCCCCGCGTAGAGAACGCCGCTGAACGGCGTGCCGTCCGCCGCCATCGCCTCGACCGTCGGCGCGACGATCTCGTCGATCGCTCGCCGTTCGAGTTCGGGGGTCAAGACGGGAGCGGGACTATAGGCCCCCATGCCGCCGGTGTTGGGGCCGGTGTCGCCCTCGCCGACGCGCTTGTGGTCCTGCGCGCTGCCGAACGGCATCAGCGTCGTGCCGTCGGTCAGGACGAACAGGCTCGCTTCCTCGCCGTCGAGGAACTCCTCCAGCACCACGGGTGCGTCGCCGTGCGCGAACATTGCGTCGAAAGCCTCCGTCGCGTCCGCCTCGCTGGCGGCGATCACCACGCCCTTGCCCGCCGCAAGGCCGTCCGCCTTGATGACGACGGGATAGCCGAAGGTCGTCGCCAGCGCAGCCTCCGCCTCGGCGCGGCTGTTGACGCGGACATAGCCGGCGGTCGGGATGTTCGCGCGGCGGCACAGGTCCTTGGTGAAGCCCTTCGATCCTTCCAGCTGGGCGGCGGCCCTGTCCGGCCCGAACACCGCGACGCCCGCGCCGCGCAGGGAATCGCCGAGGCCATCGACCAAAGGCGCCTCGGGCCCGATCACGACAAGGTCGACGGCATGGTCGCGGGCAAAGGCGATCACGGCCGCGTGATCCGTCGTATCGAGCGCGATGCAGGTCGCATGCTCGGCGATCCCGGGGTTGCCAGGCGTCGCATAGAGCGTATCGAGGGTCGGCGACTGCGCCAGCCTCCACGCCAATGCGTGTTCGCGTCCGCCGGAGCCGACCAACAGGACGTTCATGCCCGATCCCTTTCTCGATGATGATCCGCGGCTGCTAGCCGAGCAGCGCCCCGGCGACAACGCGCTGGCTTTGTCCGTCGGAGAGCTGAGCTTCAAGCTCAAGCGCATGGTGGAGGGCGAGTTCGGTCATGTCCGCCTCCGCGGCGAGATTTCCGGTTACAAGCGCGCCGCTTCCGGCCACGCCTATCTGTGCCTGAAGGACGAATCCGCCGTGATCGACGGCGTGATGTGGAAGGGGCAGATGGCCGGCCTCGCCTTTGCGCCGCAGGACGGCGTCGAGGTCATCGCGACGGGGAAGCTCACCACCTATCCCGGCCGATCCAAATATCAGATCGTCATCGAGCGGATGGAGCTCGCCGGCGCCGGCGCGCTGATGGCGCTGTTCGAAAAGCTGAAGGCGCAGCTCGCGGCGGACGGGCTGTTCGACCCGGCACGCAAGCAGCGGCTGCCTTATCTGCCCCGCACGATCGGTGTCGTCACCTCGCCGACCGGCGCGGTCATCCGCGACATCCTGTATCGGCTTGAGGACCGCTGTCCCAGCCATGTCGTCGTCTGGCCGGTGAAGGTGCAGGGGCAGGGGGCGGCGGAGGAGGTCGCGGCGGCGATCCGCGGCTTCGACGCGCTGCCGGCGTCGCCGGCTGGCTCCGGGCTGCCGCCCCGCCCCGACCTCGTTATCGTCGCGCGCGGCGGCGGCTCGATCGAGGATTTGTGGGCCTTCAACGAGGAAGTCGTCGTCCGCGCCGTTGCCGCCTGCTCGATCCCGATCATCTCCGCCGTCGGGCACGAGACGGATACGACGCTGTGCGACTATGCCGCCGATCTGCGCGCCCCGACCCCGACCGCGGCGGCCGAACTCGCGGTGCCGGTGCTCGCCGACCTGCGTCTCACGGTGCAGAGCCACGCCGCGCGCACCTTGCGTTGCGCAAGCCGCTACGTCGAGCGCGGACGCGAGCGGCTCGGCGCGACGGCGCGGCTGCTGCCGAAGCGCGATGCCCTGCTCGGTCCGCAGCGGCAGCGCGCCGACGACGCAGGGCAGCGGCTCGACCGCGCGCTGGAGCGGCGGATCGCGGCGGCGCGCGGCCAGCTTGATCGCAACGGGGGGGCGCTGCGTCCTGCGGTCCTGCAGCGGCAGTGGGAGGGGGCGCGCCACCGGCTGGAGGCGACGTGGCGGCTCGCACAGTCGCTCAATCCGGACGCTGTGCTCGATCGGGGCTATGCACGCGTTACCACGCGGGAAGGCGCGACGCTGGTGAGCGCCGATGCGGCGCGTGCCGCAGGCGCGTTGACCGTGCGCTTCCGCGATGGAACCGTGGACACGGTCGTCGCGTCGGACGAGTCGCCCGTCGATCGGCCCAAGGCCGAACGCGCCCGCTCCAGATCCGCGGCCCCTTCCAGGGGCGACCAGCCGACCTTGCTTTGACAGGATATCCGCGATGCTCGTATCCAATTCTGATCGCCCGGCCCGTTTGCACTATATGGCCAACGGCTTCCGCGTGCTCAGTCCCGGCGACCATGTCACCTGCGCGGTGACGGGCGCGCGCATTCCGCTCGACGTGCTGCGCTATTGGAGCGTCTCCCGTCAGGAGGCCTATGCCAATGCGGACCAGGCCGCCGAGGCGCTGCGCCCGCAATGAAACGGGCGGCGGCGATCGGAATGGCGGCCCTCCTCGCGGTGGCGGGGGCCGCCATCTCCATCGCCGCGCCGCCGCGCGACGGGGCCGGCAGTGCGCGTGAGTCCGGCTCCCTCCGCTGGACGGGCAGCCTCACGCAGGGCGGGCTGATCCGCGGTACCGCGCCCGCCGGCACGGTGTCGCTGACGCTGGACGGCCATCCCGTTTCGCTTGCCGGCGACGGCTTCGTCATCGGTTTCGATCGCGATGCCGGGCCGGTCGCCACCCTGGTGGCGACGCGCGCGGACGGCAGCGTCGAGACGCAGCGGCTGGACGTCGCGCCGCGTGCGTGGCGGATCGAGCGGCTCGACACGTTGCCGCGCTTTCCCGAGCCGGACCCCGTGTTCGCGAAGCTGCGGCCGCCGGAGCTGGCACAGATCGCCGCGGCGCGCGCGATGGTCACCGACGCGCAAGGGTGGCGCCAGGCGTTCGCCTGGCCGGCGGAAGGGCGCATCTCTGGTCTTTTCGGCGCGCAGCGCATCTACCGTGGCGAGGCCGCTGCCTATCACGGCGGCGTCGACGTCGCGCTGCCCGCCGGCACCCCCGTGCGCGCGCCGGCCGACGGTGTCGTCATCCTTGCCGCCGATCACCCCTTCACACTGGAGGGCAATCTGCTGATGATCGACCACGGCCTCGGTCTCAACAGCGCGTTCCTGCACCTTTCCCGCATCGATGTCCGACCGGGCGACCACGTCCGGCAGGGGCAGGTGATCGGCGCCGTCGGCATGACCGGCCGCGCGACCGGCCCACACCTCCACTGGGGCCTGCGCTGGAACGACGCGCGCCTCGATCCCCTGCTGATCGCAGGCCCGATGCCGCTTCGGTGACGCTGTTCGCATTTGCAGCATCTTTGCTGCGCGTGCTCGGGTAATAAGCACATTATGCATTGCGTTTGACGGTCGCGGCGCATGATGTGTGACTTTTGTGGCACAACCTTCATCAAAGCTTCATGATGACAAATGTGACACCTTTACAGTCCTACCCTCCATTGCTTTGATCCGCGCACGTCTCGTGGAGGTCGTTCAGGCGGCTTTTGGGGGCTTGGTACAGCCCGGCTATCGGCACTGCAAAAAGCGGGTCGAACGGTCGGGCCAAGCGAGGGAAACACATGATCAGCACATTGAACTTCGCGCGCCGCGCGTTGCGCGGCGGCACGGCGTTGCAGGCACTTGCGTTGATGGGCGCCGGCGTCGGCATGGTCGCGATGGCAGCGCCGGCCGCCGCACAAGACTATACCAACGTGACCGCGGCGGGCCGCGTGCAAGGCACGGACGGCAAGCCGATCGCGGGCGCGACGGTCGAAATTCGGTCCAAACAGGGTTACAACCGTACGCTGACGACGGACTCGTCGGGCAGTTTCCGTGCAGCGCAGGTGCCGCCGGGGACGTACACCTTCACCATCTCCGCCGACGGCTACGACACGTTCAGCGATAATTCTGTCGTCCTGTCACAGGCAGGTGCCGCCAACCAATTCACGCTGACGCCGGCCGGCGCGGCTGGCGGGGACATCGTCGTGACCGCGGGCCGTGTGCAGGTCGCGGATTTCGAGAAGACAACCACGGGTGCCGTCATCAACGTGGGCGAATTGGCCACCCGCGTGCCCGTCTCACGCTCGCTGCGCGACGTGGTTCTGTTGGCGCCCGGCACCATCCAGGGCGGATCGGCGCAAAACAGCGCCTTCGCGGGCCAAGCAACGATCGGCGGCGCATCGTTCGCCGAGAACGCTTACTATCTTAATGGTCTCAACATTACGGAATTCCGGCAAGGCTTTTCGCCCGTCGCCATCCCGTTCGACTTCTATCAGACGGTCGACGTCAAGAGCGGCGGCTTCCAGGCGGAATTCGGCCGCGCCACCGGCGGTGTCGTCGTTGCCACCACCAAGTCGGGCTCCAACGACTTCCATGGCAGTGTGCTGTTCAACTGGGAGCCGAACGATCTGACCGGTAAGTCGCCGAACACGTACGCCGCGGACAACGACGGCGACTATCACGAGCGCAAGGAAGCGATTTTCCAGCTGTCGGGTCCGATCGTGAAGGACCACCTGTTCTTCTACGGCTTGTACAACACCCGCCAAGTCACCGACATCAACGGCAGCGCGCAGGTGCCGGCGACGGCGCTGATCCAAAGCACCAACAGCCCGTTCTATGGCGGCAAGCTCGACGGTTTCCTGTGGGGCCAACACCTCGAGTTCACGTATTTCAACACCACGTCGACAACGTACAACCGTAGCTTCAACTACAATCCGGCGACCGACCAGCTGAGCACCTTCTCGGGCGGCAGCTCGTCGCGCGCAGGTGGGGAGAACTACGTTGGTCGCTACACCGGCACGATCACCAACTGGCTGACGGTCTCGGCAGCCTACGGCGTCAACAAGAATCGCGCCGGCAGCATCCCACTCGACACCACCACGCCGTTCGTCACCAACAACATCGACACGAACAACGTCTTCCGCGTGCCGGCATCGAACACCAGCAGTTCAATCACGACCAATGACGACCGTCGGGAATTCTATCGCGGCGACGTCGACGTCAGTGTCAACTTCCTGGGTTCGCACCACTTCCGGGCGGGCTATGATCGCGAGAAGCTGACGGCGACGCAGCTCACCAACCCGATCGGCGGCGGTGCCATCGACATCTACCGTTCCGCAGGTGCGGGTGATCTCACCAACACGCCCGTCGGTACGATCTACACCAAGCAGCGCTTCTTCCAGAACGGCGGCGCGTTCAACACGATCAACCAGGCGTATTACCTGCAGGACAGCTGGTCGCTGTTCCGTGATCGCGTGACCCTGCAGCTCGGCATCCGCAACGACCGGTTCGACAACCGCGACGCGGCGGACAAGTCGTTCTATAAGTCGGGCAACCAGTGGGGCCCGCGTCTGGGCTTCACGATCGACCCGGTCGGCGACGGCCGCACCAAGATCTACGGGTCGTTCGGGCGCTACTTCCTGCCGATCGCGGCGAACACCAACATTCGCAGCGCTGGCGCGGAAACCGACTATTCCCGTTACAATTTCGCGACCATTGGTGCGAACGGCCTGCCAATAATTGGCGCTCCGATCACCACGATCACCGGCGGCGCCAACTGCCCCGATACGGGTATTGCCAATTGTACGGTGGTTCGTGTCGGCGAGGTAGCCGATCCTTCGTCGCTTCAGGCGAAGGAACTGAAGCCGCAGTCGCAGGACGAATACATCATCGGCGGCGAGCAGCGGATCGGTGCGCGCATGAAGGTCGGCGCGTACTTTACCTACCGCAAGCTCAACAACGTGCTGGAAGATGCCGCGATCGACATCGCGGCTCGTAACTACTGCTATGCGCAGCCCAATCCTGCAACGCCTGGTCGTAATTTCACCACCGCGCAGTGTAACCGCCTGTACACCGGCTTCTCGCAATACGTGCTGATCAACCCTGGTAACGCCGCGACGATCACATTGTCTGGTCGTGGTGGCTTGGGTCTGCCTGACGGCACCAACCCAACGGTGAACTTCACCGCGGCGCAGCTCGGCTATCCGAAGGCGGTTCGCGACTATAAGTCGATGACCTTCACCTTCGATCGCGAGTTTGACGGCAAGTGGAGCTTCTCCGGCTCGTACGTGCTGGCAGCAGATGTCGGCAATTACGAAGGTGGTGTGAAGTCGGACATCGGTCAGGCTGACTCGGGCGCGACCGAAGACTTCGACCAGCCCGGCTTTGAGGTCGGTGCATACGGTTACCTGCCGAACCACCGCCGCCATACGTTCAAGGCTTATGGCAGCTACCAGGTCGGCGACTTCTTGACGCTCGGCCTCAACGGCGTGCTGCAGTCGCCCAAGAAGTTTGGTTGTATCGGCGTCGTCCCGACCACCGTCGATCCGTTTGCCAACCAATATGCGGGTGGTGGCTTCTTCTGTCTCGACCAGAACAACGTGTCGCAGCCGACGCCGCGTGGCCGGTCGTTCCAGAGCGACTGGCGTAAGTCCGTCGATCTCAGCCTGACCTTCCGCGTGCCGTTCGACTACGACGCCAGCGTCCGGTTTGACGTGTTCAACGTCTTCAACGACAAGTCGAAGCTCGATTTCGACGAAATCGGCGATCTGGACATCGGCGTCCGCAACGGCACCTATGGTCAGGTTCTGACTTACCAGGCGCCGCGTTCGGCGCGCATCCAGCTGCGCGTCGGCTTCTAAGCCGGCAAATCGAGCGTCCTGGGGGCCGGCAGCGATGCCGGCCCCTTTCTCTTTAAGCCACGTCGAGCACCAACCGCCCGTCGCCCTCGTCGACGTGCACCGTCGAGCCGTCCTTCACCTCGCCGCGCAGGATCGCCTCCGCCAGCGGGTCCTGGAGGTAGCGCTGCACCGCCCGTTTGAGCGGCCGTGCGCCATAGACGGGATCGTAGCCGACCCGGCCCAGCCACGCCCGCGCCGCGTCCGTCAGGTCCAGCGTCACCTTGCGGTCCGCCAAAAGCTTGCCGACGCGCGCGACCTGGATGTCGACGATCGGCCCCATGTGCGCCTGGCCGAGGCGATGGAACAGGATCACTTCGTCGAGCCGGTTGAGGAATTCCGGCCGGAAATGCGCGCGGACGACCTCCATGACCTGCGGTTCGACCGTCTCGACCGCCTGTCCCTCCTCGAGGTTCGCCAGATACTGGCTGCCGAGGTTGCTGGTCAGGATGATCAGCGTGTTCGAGAAGTCGACCGTGCGCCCCTGGCCATCGGTCAGGCGGCCGTCGTCGAGCACCTGGAGCAGCACGTTGAACACGTCGCCATGCGCCTTCTCCACCTCGTCGAACAGCACGACCTGATAGGGCCGGCGCCGCACCGCCTCGGTCAGCACGCCGCCTTCCTCATAGCCGACATAGCCGGGAGGGGCGCCGATCAGCCTGGCGACGGCATGCTTCTCCATGAATTCGCTCATGTCGATGCGCACCATCGCGCTCGCATCGTCGAACAGGAATTCGGCGAGCGCCTTGGTCAGCTCCGTCTTGCCGACGCCCGTCGGCCCGAGGAACAGGAAGCTGCCGAGCGGGCGGTTCGGATCCTGCAGCCCCGCGCGCGCGCGCCGTACCGCGGTGGAGACGGCGCGGACGGCATCGCTCTGCCCGATGACGCGCGCGCCGAGCACCTCCTCCATCCGGAGCAGCTTCTCGCGCTCGCCCTCCAGCATCCGGTCGACGGGCACGCCGGTCCAGCGGCTGACCACGCCCGCGATGTCGTCGGCGGTCACCTCCTCGCGCAGCATGGCGCCCTTGGTGGCGCCCTGCGCCTCCGCCAGCTGCTTCTCCAGCGCGGGAATGCGGCCGTAGGAAAGCTCGCCCGCCTTGGCGAGGTCGCCGGACCGCTGCGCCTGCTCCAGCTCGAGCCGCGCGGCGTCGAGCTGTTCCTTGAGCTTGGCCTCCCCGGCGATCTTGTCCTTTTCCGCCTGCCAGCGCGTCGTCAGTTCCGCCGACTGCTGCTCCAGGTTGGCGAGTTCGCCCTCGATCTTCTCCAGCCGGTCCTGCGACGCCTCGTCGGTCTCGCGGCGCAACCCCTCGCGCTCGATCTTGAGGCGCAGGATGCGACGGTCGAGGCTCTCGATCTCCTCGGGCTTCGATTCGACCTCCATGCGGATGCGGCTGGCCGCCTCATCCATCAGGTCGATCGCCTTGTCGGGCAGGAAGCGGTCGGTGATGTACCGGTTCGAGAGCGTCGCTGCGGCGACGAGCGCGCCGTCGGTGATCCGCACGCCATGGTGCATCTCGTACTTGTCCTTGAGCCCGCGCAGGATGCTGATCGTATCCTCGACGGTCGGCTCGCCGACGAACACCGGCTGGAACCGCCGCTGGAGCGCCGGATCCTTCTCGACATGCTTGCGATATTCGTCGAGCGTGGTCGCGCCGACGCAATGCAGTTCGCCGCGCGCGAGCGCCGGCTTCAGCAGATTGCCCGCATCCATCGCGCCCTCGGACTTGCCCGCGCCGATCAGCGTGTGCATCTCGTCGATGAACAGCACGATCTCACCCTCGGCGGCCTTCACCTCGTCGATGACGCCCTTCAGCCGCTCCTCAAATTCGCCGCGATATTTCGCGCCGGCGATCAGCGCGCCCATGTCGAGCGCCATCAGCGTCTTGTCCTTCAGCCCGTCGGGCACGTCGCCGTTGGCGATGCGCAGCGCCAGCCCCTCGACGATCGCGGTCTTGCCGACGCCGGGTTCGCCGATCAGCACGGGATTGTTCTTGGTACGGCGGGCGAGCACCTGGATCGTGCGGCGGATTTCCTCGTCGCGTCCGATCACGGGGTCGAGCTTGCCGTCCCGCGCCGCCTCGGTCAGGTCGCGTGCGAACTTCTTGAGCGCGTCGTAGCGGTCCTCCGCCCCCGCGGTGTCGGCGGTGCGGCCCTGACGCAGCTGGTTGATCGCGGCGTTGAGGCCCTCCGGCGTCGCGCCGGACGCCTGCAGCGCCTTGCCCGCCGCGGTGTTGAGCGACAGCGCGATCGCGACGAGCAGTCGCTCGACCGTGACGAAGCTGTCGCCGGCCCGCTGCGCGATCTGCTCGGCCTGGTCGAGGACTCGCACGGCGTCGTTCGACAGGCCAGGCGCGGTCTGCGCGCCCGATCCGGACACGGCCGGGATCTTCGCCAGCGCGGCATCGATGTCGGCGGTAGTGCGACGAGGATCGCCGCCCGCTGCACGGATCAGCCCTGCGGCCATGCCCTGCTCGTCTTCCAGCAGCGCCTTCAGCAGATGCTCGGGGGTGATCTGCTGATGGCTCATGCGGATGGCGACGGTCTGCGCGGCTTGCAGGAAACCCTTCGCGCGGTCGGTAAATTTCTCGAGGTTCATCGGGATCCTATCCTGTTGAGCAGCGATATGGTGTTGCCGATGTGCAACACAAGTGTGACATCGGGCCGTTGTCGACTTTATTGCCGACGCCGCTTGTCAGTCCTCCGGCGACCGTTATGCTTGAGCGACACAGTCGTTCCAAGTCTTCGGGGGAAGGTTCGCTTCATGAACAAATGTATCGCGCTGACCGGCGTCGCCACGATGGCGCTCGCCTCGCCTGTTCTTGCCCGGGCAGAGACCACGGCATCGATCAAGGCGGCGCCCGTCTCGGCGCTCGTGAAGGATGTCAGCATCCCCTATCAGGAGTTCAGGCTGGCGAACGGACTTCGCGTCATCGTCCATACTGACCGCAAGGCGCCGGTCGTCGCCGTCAGCGTGTGGTATGACGTGGGTTCCAAGCAGGAGCCAAAGGGTTCGACCGGTTTCGCGCATCTGTTCGAACATCTGATGTTCAACGGATCGGAGAATGCACCGGGCGACTTCTTCGCACCGCTCAAGGAAGTCGGGGCAACCGATTATAACGGAACGACCTATTACGATCGCACGAATTATTTCGAGACGGTGCCGACCGCGGCGTTGCCGCGCGCGCTGTTCCTCGAGTCCGACCGCATGGGCCACCTGCTGGGTGCGATCACGCAAGGCGTGCTCGACGAGCAGCGGGGCGTTGTCCAGAACGAGAAGCGACAGGGCGACAACCGCCCCTACGGCCTGCTCGACTATGCGGTGACCGAGGGGCTGTACCCGGCGACGCACCCCTATGGCCACGACACGATCGGATCCATGGCCGATCTCGACGCGGCGACGCTCGATACCGTTAAGAACTGGTTCCGCAGCCACTATGGTCCCAACAATGCGGTGCTGGTGCTGGCGGGCGACGTCGACGTCGCGACGGCGCGGACCTTGGCCGAAAAGTACTTCGGCGACATTCCGGCGGGACCGAAGAGCGAGCTTCCCGTCGCCCCCGTCGTCACGCTGCCCGAGGCGCGAACCGTGACGCTGAAGGACCGCGTGGCGGCGACGATGATCACCCGCAACTGGTCGGTGCCGGGCCTGAACGACAAGGCCACACCCGGCCTGGAGGTCGCCGCCGGGGTGCTGGGTGGCATGGCCTCGTCGCGGTTCACGAACCAGCTGGTGCGACAGGAGAAGCTGTTCACTTCGCTGGCCGCGGAGGACAATGCGTTCGCGCAGGTCGGCACGTTCACCATCCAGGGCCTCGTGCGCCCCGGCGTCGACCCGGCCCTAGCCTCGAAGCGGCTGGACGAAGTGCTCGCTGAGTTCCTACGTACCGGCCCGACGCAGGATGAGGTTTCGCGCTTCGTGACGAGCACTGTTGCGCGCACCGTGCGCGGCCTCGAGGCGGTCGGCGGCTTCGGCGGCAAGGCTGTGGCGCTCGCGGAAGGTGCGCTCTATTCGAACGACCCGGGCTTCTACAAGAAACGGCTGGCTGCGCTCGCGGCGGCGACGCCCGCGAGCGTCAAGGCGGCGGCGGACACGTGGCTGTCGCGTCCGGCGCTGACGGTGAACGTCGTCCCCGGCGCGCGGGACGCCTATGCGGAGGCGCAGGTGCCCCCCAAGAAGGACGTGGTCGCCGCGCCGGACCAGCCAGCCAAGGGCAACCGGGGGGCGATGCCGGCGGTCGGCCAGCTGACGGCGCTGACCTTCCCGAAGGTCGAGCGCACGCGGCTCGCGAATGGCATCGAGGTCGTCTACGCGCAGCGCACCGCCGTGCCGGTGACGCAGGCGGTGCTGAGCTTCGATGCGGGCTTTGCCGCCGACGTGCCGGAGAAGCTCGGCACGCAGCAGCTCGCGGTGGGGATGCTCGACGAAGGTACCGAGCATTACGACGTCAACACGCTTGCCGAGTTGCGCGAACGGCTCGGCATGGGTCTGGGCACCGGCAGCAGCAACGATCGCAGCACGGTGGTGATGAGCGTGCCGAGCGTGAACCTTGCGCCGGCGCTCGACCTGTTCGCGGAGGTCGCGCGGCGACCGGCCTATGCCCCGGCCGAGGTGGCGCGCGTCAAGGCGCAGCAGATCGCGGGGATCCAGCAGGAGCTGACCAACCCCGGCGCGCTGGCGCAGCGGATGACGACGCGCATCCTCGCGGCGGGCACGCCCTATGCCAAGGCGCAGGGCAGCGGCGATCCGGCCGCAGTCGCCACGCTGACCCCGGCCGACCTGCGCGCCTTCCAGCAGGCATGGCTGCGGCCCGACAAGGCCAAATTGTTCGTCGTGTCCGACCGGCCGCTGGCTGAGGTGAAGGCGGCATTGGATGCGCGCTTCGGCGACTGGAAGCCGACGGGCACCCCGGGCACCAAGACCTTCGGCGGCGCGCAGCCGCCGGTCACGCCGAAGATCGTCCTGATCGACCGGCCCGACAGCCCGCAGTCGATGATCGTCGGCGGGCAGCGCACCGGATTGAAGGGCACGGACGACATGCTCGTCCTCAACACCGTCAACGACGCGCTCGGCGGCAGCTTCCTGAGCCGCATCAACATGGACCTGCGCGAAAGCAAGCATTGGTCCTATGGCGCAAGCGGCCGGTTCCAGACCGTCGAATATGCGGCGCCCTACGTCGTTTCCGCCGGCGTCCAGGCGGACAAGACCGGGCCGTCGATCGCCTCTGCGGCGGACGACATCAAGCAATTCGTGACGACCAAGCCGATGACGGATGACGAATTCCGTCTGGCGATCACCGGTGCGATCCTGCAATTGCCCGGCCAGTTCGAAACCTCGCCCGCGGTGTTGGGCGCGATGCAGGCCAACGACCTGTTCAAGCGTCCCGACGACTATTACGCGACGCTCGCCACGCGCTACCGCGCCATGACGCTTCCCGAGCTGCGCACGGCCGCCCAGCGCACGATCGATCCCGCGAAGATCACATGGATCGTGGTGGGCGATGCCACGAAGGTGAAGCCACAGCTTGACAGCCTGGGCCTGCCGGTCGAGGTCGTCCCGGCAAGCGCGGTGGCCGGCGCGTCCGCCGGTGCCACCTCCGCGGCGCATTGAGGAGAGTGACGATGGCCGACATCGACGGCACCTGGGATTGCACCGTCAAGTCGCCGCTGGGCGACCAGAACATGACGCTGACCATCACCACCGACGGCGGCAGCTTCAGCGGCTCCGCCTCTGGCGCGATGGGATCGAGCGACATTTCCGGTGACGCGGCGGGCAACACGATTACGTGGAAGCAGCAGATGACGTCGCCGATGCCGATGACGCTCGACATCGAAGCGACCGCCGATGGCGATACGTTGACCGGGTCGGTCGGCGCGGGCGCGTTCGGCAGCTTCCCGCTGTCGGGGACGCGCACCGCGTGATCGCATCGTTCCGATGACCTTCCGGCCCGCCCCTCGCCATCACTCAGATGGCCGGGGGGCGGGCCTTTTTTCGTTCTACCCGTCGTCTTGAGGAGGATGTCGATGACCCGCCAGCTGCTGCTCGCCAGCGCCACTGCCCTGATACTGTCTGCCGGCACGATACCCGCCACCGTCGGGGCGCAGCAGCGGATCAAGCCGACGACCTGGACGGAACGGCCGGCCACACCGCCGGCGAAGGAAGATGCCTATGGCTATACCCGCCGCGTCGTCGACATACCTATGCGCGACGGCATCAAGCTGCATACGGTTATCGCGATCCCGAAGGGCGGTCATGACCTCGGCATCCTGATGACCCGCACGCCCTATGACGCCGAGGCTGCTCTGGGCACCAGCCCCAGCGGCTATGCCGCGCCGACGGCGGACGGTACGACGGGCGACGATCCGATCACCGAGGGTGGCTATATCCGCGTCTTCCAGGACGTGCGCGGCATGCATGGATCGCAGGGCGGCTATGTCATGAACCCGGCCCCCGTCGGAACGCCCTTCAACCCGAGCAAGGTAGACGATTCCACCGATACGTACGACACGATCGACTGGCTGGTGAAGAACGTGAAGGAGTCGAACGGACGCGTCGGCATCACCGGCATCAGCTACGACGGCTTCCTGTCACTGATGCCGCTGATCAACCCGCATCCCGCGCTCAAGGTCGCGGTGCCGATGAACCCCATGGTCGACGGCTGGCGTGGCGACGACTGGTTCCACAATGGCGCGTTCCGCGAGACGATGCTGCCCTATATCCTGGGGCAGGAGGCGACCGCCGCGGCCGATACGCCGTTCCGCACCGGCTACGCCGACGACTACGAATATTACCTGAAGATGGGCTCCGCCGGCGCCGTGGCGAAGGCGAAGGGTGTCGATCGGATGGGCTTCTACCAGAAGCTCGTCGAGCATCCCTCCTACGACAGCTATTGGCAGAGCCAGGCGATGGACCAGGTGCTGGCGAAACAGCCGCTCAAGGTGCCCGTGATGCTGGTCGACGGGTTGTGGGACCAGGAGGATATCTACGGCGCCCCGGCCGTCTATCGCGCGCTAAAGCCGAAGGACACGAACAACGACATGGTCTTCCTGTCGGCAGGCCCATGGTATCATGGCCAGGAGGCGGGCGACGGCAATGCGCTGGGCGCGATCAAGTGGGACAGCGACACCGCCAAATGGTGGCGTCGCCACGTGCTGGCGCCGTTCCTGGCGCATTACCTGAAGAGCGACCAGCCGGCGATGGACGTCGCCCCTGTCACCATCTTCCAGACAGGCGTCAACGAATGGCAGCGTCTGCAGTCCTGGCCGACCGCGGCGGACGCCAAGGCTAGACCGCTCTACCTGAAGCCGGGCGGTGCGCTCGACTTCACGCCGGCCGACGGCGCCGGCGCGCAGACCGTCGACTATGTGTCCGACCCTTCCGCGCCCGTCAGCTTCCGCGTCCGTCCGCTCAAGCCGACCTATGCGCCCGGCTCGACCTGGCGCCAGTGGCTGGTCGACGACCAGCGCGCCGTGTCCGGCCGGCCGGACGTCGTCACCTTCGAGACCGAGCCGCTGACCCAGGCGGTGACCGTCGCGGGCGTTCCTGAGGTGCATCTGACCGCCTCCACCAGCGGTACGGACAGCGACTGGGTGGTGAAGCTGATCGACGTCTATCCTGAGGGGCTGAAGGCCGACCAGACGATGGGCGGCTATCAGCTGGCCGTGTCGATGGACATCTTCCGCGGTCGGTACCGTGAAGGCCTGTCGCAGGCGAAGCCGATCGCGGCCAACACGCCGCTGCCCTATCGCTTCGCGCTGCCGATGGTGAATCACGTGTTCCAGCCCGGCCACCGCATCATGGTGCAGGTCCAGTCGAGCTGGTTCCCGCTCTATGATCGCAATCCGCAGACGTTCGTGCCCAACATCTTCAACGCCAAGCCCTCGGACTTCATCAAGGCGACGCAGAGGATCACCGTGGCGGGGCCGGATGCGAGCTACATCGCATTGCCGGTGGTGAAGTGATCCGGCAGTCGCCATCGAGGAGCCGGCGCGGATGAGGCCGCGGCATGCCCCCGATCGACGCGCGCTGGTGCTGACGATCGGGGTGCATGCCGCGCTGTTCGCCATGCTGCTCGCCACGCGTGAGACGGCGCCGGTCCGTCCCGACGTGGCGGCACTGGCGGTGTTCGATGTGCCGCCGCCGCCGCCGCCGCCGCCGCCGCCGCCGCCGCCGCCCCCCAGTGAGGTGCGCAAGCCACCGCCGCCACGGCCGCCGATGAAGACGCCTGCGGGCGGATCGCCCCCGCCGTCACCTGCGCCGCCGCCCGAGCGCGTCGATGCGACGCCGCGACCCGAGGCGCCGCCACCGCCGTCCATGATGTCCGATACCTCGCCATTCGCCACGGATGGCACGGGAACGCAGCTTACCGGGGCAGCGACGGGGAACGGCGGTACCGGCCGGGGATCGGGCACCGGCAAAGGTGACGGGGTCGGCGCCGGCGAGGGCGGTGTGCGCTATGCCAGGGCGGAATGGATCCGCATACCGTCCGCCGACGTGATGGCGGCTGCCTGGCCGCGCGTGGCCATGAAAAACCGCGTGGGCGGACACGTCGAACTGGGCTGTTACGTTCCCCGGCCTGGGACACCGAGGCGTTGCTGGCTGCTGAGCGAGACGCCGAAGGGCTTGGGCTTCGGGAAATCTGCGCTGACCCTTTGGAGGTCGTTTCGTATCCGGCCGGTGCGACGGAATGACGCGCCGTTGGACATGCCGGTGATCGTCCCCGTCGAATTTACCGTGCCTGTCACGCCACCGCTGCGGCATTGAGCAAGGCCCATTGCCGTCCGATCGATAAGGCGATGCGGCCAGATAGCACGACGGCGTCGGCTCGGCCTGTCGCCGCCGCGATACAGCGAGGGGCCAGGTCGGCTTCGGTCGAGGCGATCACCGTGTGACGCGGGTCACGTGCCCCATCTTGCGCCCCGGCCGTGCCTCTCCCTTGCCGTAGAGATGCAGGTGCGCGCCGGGCTCGGTCAGTGCATCCGCCCAGGGATCGTCGCCGATCAGGTTGCGCATCTCGACCCGACCCGTTGGTGTCGTCGCCCCCAGCGGCAGGCCGCAAATCGCGCGAACATGGTTCTCGAACTGAGAGGTTTCGGCCCCCTCGATCGTCCAATGGCCCGAATTATGGACCCGCGGCGCCATTTCGTTGAACACCGGGCCGTCTACGGTGGCGAAGAACTCGCAGGCGAGCACGCCGACATAGCCGAGCGCATCGGCGATGCGGCAGGCGAGCGCCGTCGCTTCCTCGGCCTGTTCTACGATTTCCGCGGGCGCTGGGACGGTGGAGGTGCGCAGGATCGCATCGCGATGGACGTTGTGCGGCGGGTCGTACCGCACGCTTACACCGTTGTGCCCGCGCGCGATCAGGATCGAGAACTCATGGTCGAAGCGGATGAAACCTTCGAGCACCGCCGGGCCGCCGATCGTCTCCCACGCCTGGGCTGCCTCCCCGGGCGTGGCGATCACCGCCTGCCCCTTGCCGTCATAGCCGAACCGCGTGGTCTTCAGGATCGCGGGGCAGCCGATCCGCGCGATCGCCGCGTCCAGGTCCGCGGCGCTGTCCACCGCTGCCCAGGGCGCCGGGCGACCTCCGACCGTTTCGACGAACTTCTTTTCCGCGATCCGGTCCTGCGCGACGCGCAGCGCGGCGGGGGAGGGATGGACAGGCACGCGCTGCGCCAGCCACTCGACGGGCGTGACGTCGATGTTCTCGAACTCGTAGGTCACGACATCGCAGGCGGCGGCGAAATCGGCCAGGACGATGCGATTGTGGTAATCGGCGCGGGTCAGGCTGGACGCCGTCTGCGCCGCGACGCTTTCGCGATCGGGCGCGAGAACATGCGTGCGATAGCCGAGCTGGGCCGCGGCCACGGCGAGCATGCGGCCGAGCTGGCCGCCGCCGAGGATACCGATCGTCGCGCCGGGATCGAGCCTCATGCGGGGTCGACCGCCACGCTTTCGGTCTGGCGGCGGCGCCAGTCCTGCAGCCGCTGCGAAAGCGACTCGTCGCCTGTTGCAAGGATCGCGGCGGCGAGCAGGCCGGCGTTGATCGCGCCGGCCTTGCCGATCGCCAGCGTCCCCACCGGAATGCCGCCCGGCATCTGGACGATCGACAAAAGGCTGTCCTGTCCCTTCAGCGCCTTGCTTTCGACCGGAACACCGAGCACCGGCAGGTGGGTCATCGCGGCGGCCATGCCAGGCAGGTGCGCCGCGCCGCCGGCACCCGCGATCACCACCTTCAGCCCGCGATCCGCGGCGCCCTTGGCATAATCATAGAGCCGGTCCGGCGTACGATGCGCGGAAACGACCTTGGTCTCGTGCGCGACTTCGAGCTCGGCGAGCACGGCGGCGGCATGACGCATCGTCTCCCAGTCGGACGTTGATCCCATGATGATGCCGACCAGAGGCTCTGTCACGCGTTGCTCCTCGCGAGGGAGACGCTGCCTAGCCAAAGGTACGGGGCAGGGCAACGGTCAGGGTCGAGCAGGCGAGGGGGCCGTCTCACGTGATGCCGACGGTAACGGGCGCGCAGCTGCGTCATGCGTCGTCCCGATGGAAGCCGAGCGCTAGGGACGCGCGTCATCGACGTCGCGCAATCGAGGCCGATCGCCCCCGTGGACTTCGACTTTCGGGGGGATAACCAGTTGGGCGAGGATCAGCGCGCAGCCATGGCTATGGCCGCGCGCTCGATCGGGCCACTCAGCGCTCGCTGAGATAGTAGCGGTCGGTCGCGTTGAGCGTCGCGTCCAGTTCGTAGACGATCGGCTGGCCGGTCGGGATCTCCAGACCGGTGATCTCTTCGTCCGAGATGCCCGA
This sequence comes from Sphingomonas beigongshangi, assembly GCF_016820445.1. Taxonomy (GTDB): domain Bacteria; phylum Pseudomonadota; class Alphaproteobacteria; order Sphingomonadales; family Sphingomonadaceae; genus Sphingomonas; species Sphingomonas beigongshangi. Next base: position 618,857 of record NZ_JADHDT010000001.1, on the reverse strand, counting down.
CAGATGCTTGACCAGCGCTCGCAGCGAATTGCCGTGGGCGGAGATCAGGACGCGCTGGTCGTCCTTCAGCGCGGGGGCGATCCGCTCCTCCCAATAGGGCAGGACGCGGGCGATCGTGTCCTTCAGGCTCTCCGTCTGCGGAACGGCGATGCCGGCATAACGGCGATCCTGCGACAGATCGTAGGCGCTGCCCGGCTCCATCGGCGGGGGGGGCACGTCGAAGCTGCGGCGCCAGATGTGCACCTGCTCGTCGCCGTGCCTGGCGGCGGTCTCCGCCTTGTCGAGCCCGGTCAGGCCGCCGTAATGCCGCTCGTTCAGGCGCCAGTCCTTCTCCGTCGGCAGCCACAGTCGGCCCATCGCCTCCAGCGCGAGGTTCAGCGTCTTGATCGCGCGCGTCTGCAGCGAGGTGAAGGTCATGTCGAAGTCGAGGCCCTTCGCCGCCATCAGTTCGCCAGCCGCGCGCGCCTCCGCGGCGCCCTTTTCGGTCACGTCGACGTCCCACCAGCCGGTGAAGCGGTTCTCGAGGTTCCAGGCGGACTGGCCGTGGCGGATCAGGACGAGGGTGGGCATACGGGCTCCGACAGGTCGAGGGTCATGAACTGGTTGAACGGGGTCGCCTCATAGTCGGCGAACGGGCCGGCGCCAACAAAGCCGTGCGCCGCGTAAAGCGCGATCGCCGGCGCGAAGGCGGCGCCGGTTCCCGTTTCCAGGCTGAGCCGCGTCATGCCATCGGCGCGCGCCACCGCGACGAGATGGCGGAGCAGCGCGCGCGCCACGCCGCGACGTAGCGCGGTCGGGGCGGTGCGCATCGATTTGATCTCGCCATGGCCGGGCGCCAGCGTCCTGATCGCGCCGCAGCCGAGCAGCATGTCGTGCTCCCAGATCGTCCAGAGACGCACGTCGGGTCGCTGCAACCCCGACAGGTCGAGGTAATGGCAATGGCCGGGCGGCGAATGGGCCTCCATGCCCGCCGCATGGAGGCGGAGCAGCGCCAGGAGCTGCGGATCGCCGAAGTCGCCCGCCCGGACCTGCATCACAGGTCGTCGATCATCCCGGCCAGCACCTCCAGGCAGGAGACTCCAAGCGCTTTCGACCGTTCGGGCGACCAGCCGAATTCGGGATCCGGATTGGGGTCATGGTCCTTGAACGGCATCTCCAGCGTCACCGAGACCGCGCCGAAGCGCTGGGCGAGCTGATTGGTCGACATGGAGAGGTTGGCATTCCCCGCGCTCGCTTTCTCATAGCCTTTTTCGACCTGGAAATCGGGCGTGTGTGCGGCGAGGCGGCGGCCGAATTCGTAGAATTTGGCGCCGTGATCCTCGGTCCAGTTCGGAATGCCTTCATAGCCCGCGATGAAGTTCGCCGGGATCGCCTCGTCGCCATGCACGTCGATGGCGAAGACGACGCCGGTCTCGTCCATCGCATCGCGCACGCACAGCACTTCCGGGCTACGCTCCGCGCTGGGCGCGTGCCATTCGCGATTGAGGTTCACGCCTGCGGCATTGGTGCGCAGGTGGCCGCGGCGCGTGCCGTCCGGATTCATGTTCGGCACGACATGGACGGTCGCCTTCGCCAGCAGCGGCGCGGCGGCCGCGCTGGTCAACCATTCGAGCGCGCCCTCCATCCACCATTCCGCCATCGATTCGCCGGGATGCTGGCGGGCGTAGAGCCACACGGGCTTCGACCCCGAGCCGATGCGGAAATAATCGATGGCCTGACCGTCGAGCGAGGTGCCGAGCTCGCGATGGGTAACGCCAGGCCTGCCCGCGATGCGCGCGACCAACGCCACGTGCATCTCCATCGTATAGGGCGCAAAATAGGCGAACCAGGCGAGTTCCGTCGCGACGTCATAGTCGAACGACAGGACGCCGCCCTCGTACCGTGTGTCGATCATGCGCCAGGAGACGCGATCCGCGCTGGCGCGGGCCTTGTAGCCCGGCCAGCCGAACGGATAGGCCGACTGGCCCGCGTTGAGGATGCGAAAGGTCAACCGCCGGCCCCGCGCCCCGGCGATGCGGAAGGAGAACCACTGGAAGAAATCCGACTGGTGATCCTTCAGAATTTCCAGATCCACACGGTCGCCTTCGATGGCGACGAGCTTGATGTTGCCACCGTCGAAGGCAGCGTTGATCGCGATAGTCATTTCACCTCGATAGTGCGACCGGACTGACCGGGGAACCCCGTGAACAGCGCACGGGCGAGGCGCGGGGCCTGCTCGTCGGCGCTTCTGAGGTCGCTGATCCCCTGTGCCTGCCCTTCCCAGACGGGCGACTGGTCGCGGCCGTTCTTGATCGTGACGGACAATTGCGCCGCGAGCAGCTCGGTCGGGCGTCGCTTGCCGATCGGGAAGCTGATGCCGCCGCCAAGCCCGACACCGCCGCCATGCCAGCCACCGCCGCTGAAGCCGCCGCCGCCCAGGCCGACGCTGACCGGCGGCTGGCGGGGCGGCCCTTCGCGCGTGGTTCGCGTGAAGTTGACGGTGGCGACATAATCCGGGCGCGCGCCGGCGGCGGGAAGCGTATAGCCTAGCTTGAGCAACTCGCCTTCGACGGCGGCGGCGTAGGTCTTGAATTCTATGCTCGGCGTGCCCGCGTCGAGCGGCTGGACGGAGATCGTGCCGCGCGCGATCGGCTGGTCGAGGTGGTAGCGGATGACCTGCGTCGGCGGGAGCGACGGGCCTGTCGCGCAACCGGCAAGCGTGACACCCGCGAGGCCGAGGGCGAGGAAAGGGCGAAGGGTCATGCGGCGAATCCCGGTAAAGTTACGCATCGGAAACGCTCTAACCATCCCCGCGTTGCTTGACTATTGCAGCGCTTCTGCCTAGGCGCTCGCGCTTTCTCAGACACCTCTTAGTTCGAAAAGAAGCGAATCGATCATGAAGATCCGCAACAGCCTGAAGTCGCTCAAGGACCGCCACCGGGACAACCGCGTGATCCGCCGCCGCGGCCGCACCTACGTCATCAACAAGACCAACCGCCGGTTCAAGGCGCGCCAGGGCTAAGCAGCCATGGGCCTGCCGACCGCCGTCATCTTCGACGTCGGCCGGGTCTTGTACGACTGGGACCCCCGGTTCCTGTATCGGCGCCTGATCGACGACGATCGGGCGCTCGATGCGTTTCTGCGTGACGTCGTCACGCACGACTGGCACTTCCAGCATGACGCCGGACGTGACTTCGCCGATACGTCGGCGGAGCTCGTGGCACTGTATCCGGACCATGCCGACCTGATCCATGCCTGGGGACCGCGTTTCCTGGAAAGCATCGGCGATCCGATGCCGGGCATGCACGCGCTGGTCGACGAGCTGCATGACCGCGGCGTACCGCTGTTCGCGATCACCAATTTCAGCCACGAATTCTGGCCGCCGTTCCGGGCGCGTGAGGCGGCGATGTTCGACCGGTTCCGCGACGTCGTCGTGTCGGGCGACGAGAAGATGGTGAAGCCCGATCCCGCCATCTACCGCCTTGCCCTCGACCGGTTCGGGTTGGCGGCGGAGGACACGGTGTTCATCGACGACAATGTCGCCAATATTGCGGGTGCGAACGGCGTCGGGCTGATCGGCCTGCACTTCACCGGCGAGCCGAAGCTGCGGCAGGAGCTCACCCGGCTGGGGTTGCTCTGAAGATCCAGGGCATCAGCCCAGGACCGTGCTGAGCACATCGGGGTGGAAGCTCCAGCCCAGGAAGCCGCACAGCGACAGGAACAGGCCGAAGCCGCCGAACACCCAGGCGACGGCGAGCAACCATGAGCTTTCGACCAGGGCGGCGACCGCGGCGGTCGAGATGGCGGTGGCGATCAGCGCCTCGCTCGCGTCGAACTGGTCGTCATGGATGTTCAGCGCGTCGTAGAGCGCGCCGGCGGTCCGGGCGTCTCGGGCAAGAGCGGGCGCCTCGGCACGATAGCGAGCCGCATCGGCGGCGAGCTTCGCCGACGGCGCCGCATGCGCCGCGGTCAGTTGGATCTGCGCGATCTCCGTCATGCGCAGCTTCGTGCGCGTCGCCTGATATTCGTTCCACAGATCGACCGAGCGCGATTCCGTGCGCTCCATCGCCTGGACGATGTTCCCGTCCTTGATGGTGCCAAGGCCCATGACGACCGAGAGGGCAAGAACGGTGATCGCGACCCGGCGGTTGAGGCGCTTGTCCTTCGCCTCGGCACTGACTTCGAATTCCATGGCGCGGCCCGATGCGCCGGCGGGCGCGGCGGGGCCAGTGAAATCGCCGTCATGAACGGCCCCTCCCGTTGCAAGCGGGAGGGGGCCGTCGGTCAGCTATAGTCCTTCAGCTCGTCGCCGATGATGCGCACGACGTGGATGACGTTGGTCGACCCCGGTGTGCGGAAGGGGACGCCGGCCATCACGATGACCCGATCGCCCGCCTTGGCGATGCCCGTGCGCAGCGCCATGCGCTTCGACTTGCCGACCATGTCCTCGAAAGATTCGACGTCGCGGGTATGGACCGCGTGCGTGCCCCACAGCAGGCCGAGGCGACGCGCCGTATCCTTGTTCGGCGTGAGCGTCAGGATCGGCACCGGCGGCCGTTCGCGCGCGATGCGGCGCGCGGTCGAGCCCGACGTGGTGAAGCAGATGATCGCGGTCGCAGACGTGGTGCGCGCGATCGACTTGGCGGCTTCCGCCAGGGCGTCGGCGGTCGTCGGGTCGGGGCGCGTCACGGTGAAGTGGATGCGGTCGCCATGGCCGGGATCGCTTTCCACCGAGATGCCGATCGCATTCATCATTGCGACCGATTCGACCGGCCAGGCACCCGCCGCGCTCTCCGCCGACAGCATGATCGCGTCGGCGCCGTCGTAGATCGCGGTGGCGACGTCGGACACTTCGGCGCGCGTCGGCGAGGGGCTGGTGATCATCGATTCGAGCATCTGCGTCGCGACGACGACGGGGCGGCCAAGGCGGCGCGCGGTTTCGACGATCCGCTTCTGCAGCGGTGGCACCGTCTGCGGCGGCAGTTCCACGCCCAGGTCACCGCGCGCGACCATGACGCCGTCGCACATCTCGACGATCTCTTCGAGCCGATCGATCGCCGCCGGCTTCTCGATCTTGGCAAGGAGGGCGGCCTTGCCCTCGATCAGCTTGCGCGCCTCGGCGAGGTCCTCCGGCCGCTGCACGAAGGAGAGGGCGATCCAGTCGACGCCCTGCTCGACCGCAAAGGCCAGGTCGCTGCGGTCCTTCTCGGTCAGGGCCGCCATCGGCAGCACCACGTCCGGGACGTTCAGCCCCTTGTTGTTCGACAGCGGGCCGCCGACCTCGACGGTGGTGACGATGCGATCGGCATCATGCTCGCTGACGCGCAGCACGAGCTTGCCGTCGTCGAGCAACAGCCGCGCGCCCGGCTCGATCGCCTCGAAGATCTCGCGATGCGGCAGCTCGACGCGTGTCGCGTCTCCGGGCGTCGGATCGCGATCGAGCACGAACGTGCTGCCGTGTTCCAGAACGACCTTGCCACCATCGAACTTGCCGACACGCAGCTTGGGACCCTGAAGATCGGCCAGGATGGTGGTGGGGCGACGGAACTCGCGTTCCAGGTCGCGGATCGCCTGGATCACGGGCACCTTCGATGCCTGGTCGCCATGGCTCATGTTGATGCGGAAGGCGTCGGCGCCCGCCTGGAACAGATTGGCGATCATCTCGGGGCTGTTGCTTGCTGGCCCGAGGGTCGCGAGCACGCGCACTTTCCGGGATCGGGGCGCGATGGCAGTGGTCATGAATGGGCTCCTGGGGATTGGCCGCCGTCCCCTCTAGTCCCTATCTGGTCGGGATCAACCATTGGAAGGCCTGGCTCGCGCATGAACGATCCTATCGATTCGCTGGACGATGCCGTCGCGGCGGCCGCATTCCGCCGCCTCGTCCGTCATCTTCGGCACCGGACCGACGCACAGAATATCGACCTGATGGGTCTCGCCGGCTTCTGCCGCAACTGCCTGTCGGACTGGATCGAGGAAGCGGGCGGCCTGCCGAAGGACGTGGCGCGGGAGACGATCTACGGCATGCCGCAGGCCGAATGGAAGGCGCGCTACCAGACGGAGGCGACGCCGGAGCAACTCGAACGCATGAAGAACAGCGTCGCCAGGAACCCGTCAGCCTGATCGGGGTAGCGCGCCGACAAGGCTTGAGCCCCTCTTGGTAAACGCCTAGACGCGCACGCCTGCCGGCGAACCGGCGACATCATCGAATCGGACAAGGAAAGGGCCGCGCGGCGTGCGCGGCGGGTGGGACATATGGCGGAAGATCGTGGCGAAGGCATGGGTGGCGGGCACGTCGCGGCGGATGAGCTGCGCCTGCTGATCGAACGTGCGGAGCGGCTCGAGGAAGAGAAGAAGGGCATCGCCGACGACATCAAGGACGTGATGGCAGAGGCCAAGGGCCGCGGCTACGACCCCAAGGCCATTCGCAAGATCCTGTCGATCCGCAAGAAAAAGAAGGAAGAGTATCAAGAGGAGGAAGCGATCCTTGAGGTCTACATGCAGGCGCTCGGCATGATCTGACGGCATGGGCGGCGGCCGTTCCGGTCGTCGCCCGCGGATCGTGCGAGGGTCGCGGCCACGGTCCGCGGCCTCGGTGGACGATCGAACCGTTTGACGATTGCCATCGGTGTGTTAGGCGTGCCGTACACCCTGTGGAGGACGTCGTCTTCATGCCTATCTTGCTCGCGTTCACCCTGCTCGCGACCGCTGGCGCTACGACCGACGGTGTGACCGTCGCGCAGCTGGTCGACCGGTTCAACGCCGCCCGCGCCGCCTTCGCCGACACGGATCTGGCAGCGACGCTGGCCCCGGACTATCAGGAGATTTCTCCGGTCGGGGATGTCGACAGCCGGGCCGAAGTCCTGAGCTTCTATCGCCCCGACAAGCGCACCCCCGTACCGGCGATGACCGGCAGCGAACGCAATGTCGCGCTGCACGGCACATGGGGCATCGTCACGGAGCGTTTGTCCTTCGCCGTGCCGAAGCCCGACGGCACCACGATCACGCGATCGATCCGCGTCCGCTATGTCGCGGCAAGGGGCCGGAGCGGCTGGCAGCTGGTATCGGCGCAATATACCGGCATGCCCGCCGCCAGATGATGCCGCCGGCGGTTCAGGCCGCCTCGCTCGCCGCGGTGGTCCAGCCGAGGCGCGGGATCGTGATCGAGCGCTTCCCCGACAGGTCGGTGCGCAGCACGAAGAGCTCGCGGCTCTCGATATAGCCGACGAGGCGGCGGACGCGGCCGAGCGAACTGGTGCCGTACGTTTCCGCCAACGCCGTGTCGGACGGACAGGGTGCGCCCTCGCGCGCGGCGCGTGCGACGAGCAGGAAGGGGCCGATCATGTCTTCGGGCAGCGTATCGGCCAGCGTCATCGCCTCCGCCCATTCGGGATCGCCGATGTCGAAGATGCCGGCGCGCGCCGCCGACAGCCGCCGGGTGAAGCCGGCGAGGTCGAGCGCGGGCCGGGCAAGCCCTGCCATGCGACAGCGGACCTGGAAATCCTGGAACAGGACCGACGGCGGCCGCATCGCCGCGTCGCCGTCCGCCACGATCGCGCGCAGGACGTCGGCGTAGATGGCGTCGACCTCTTCGTCCGATTTGTCGGGAACGGGGGCCAGGCTGGGCTGCGCCGGCGCGGGCCGCTCGATCGTGTCGAGCAACTCGTCCGCGGGCACGCGGCGCGGGCGCGGGTCGAACGTCATCGGCAGCTGCGGCGCGGCTTCCGGCGGGGGGGCGAAGATCAGTTCCTGCAGATTCTCGACGGGCGCGCTCGGCAGCGGCGTGAGCTTCGGGCTACCCGACCGCGCCGAGGTTTCGACGGCGCCGATTTTCACGGTGATCGGCCGGCGCGACACCGCCGGGCCCAGCGCGAGGAAGGTGCCGCGCGCGAGATCGCGGATCGATTCGGCCTGACGCCGCTCCATGCCGAGCAGGTCGGCGGCCCGCGCCATGTCGATGTCGAGAAAGGTACGGCCCATCAGGAAGTTCGACGCCTCGGCGGCGACGTTCTTCGCGAGCTTCGCAAGCCGCTGCGTCGCAATCACGCCGGCGAGGCCGCGCTTGCGGCCGCGGCACATCAGGTTGGTCATCGCCGACAGCGACGCGCGGCGCACCTCTTCCGCGACCTCGCCGCCCGTCGTCGGCGCGAACAGCTGTGCCTCGTCGACGACGACGAGCGCGGGATACCAATGTTCGCGCGGGGCGTCGAACAGCGCCGACAGGAAGGCGGCGGCGCAGCGCATCTGCCCTTCCGCTTCCAGTCCCTCCAGGCTGAGCACGACGCTCGCGCGATGTTCGCGGAGCCTGCCGGCGATGCGCGCGATCTCGCGCTCCGAATAATCCGCCGCCTCGACCACGACATGGCCATAGGCGTCGGACAGGGTCACGAAGTCGCCCTCCGGGTCGATCACCACCTGCTGCACCTGACCGGCCGACCGCTCGAGCATCCTGCGCAGCAGGTGCGACTTGCCCGACCCGGAATTGCCCTGGACGAGCAACCGGGTGGCGAGCAGTTCTTCGAGGTCCATGGTCACGGGCGCGCCGCGTTCGTCGCTGCCCATGTCTACGCTGACGGTCATGATCGCGGATCGTTTGGCCGATGCGTGGGGGAGGGGCAAGCGCTTTGCGGCGGGTTGGCCGGCGCGACACAGGCGGCTAGGGCGAGTTTTGATCGATCTGCACCCGTGCGCCTGCGAACACAGGAGCCCAGAGCCGCGTGCGATGACGGGTTTGGCTCTGGGTTCCCGCATTCGCAGGAACACGGCCAAGGTCGAACGGCCTTTATTCCGGAAACACGTCCATGGCCCAGCGTCCGCCGTTTGCCGACATCGCTCTCCGCCTGCTGCGCAAGCCAAGTCATGCGCTCGATCCCGAGGAACGGCGCGTGCTGGCCAGCATCGATGCGGGAACCCTGGTCAGCCGCGACGCGGCGGACGAGGCGGACGCGCGCGCCAGCGTCGGCGATCGTCTGGCGGACAAGGTCGCCGCGGTCGGCGGTTCGTGGGGCTTCATCATCGCCTTCGCGCTCGTGCTGCTTGCCTGGATGGTCCTCAATTCCGACGTGCTCGGGCATTTCGGGCTGGTCTTCGATCCCTATCCCTACATCTTCCTCAACCTGATGCTGTCGACGCTGGCGGCGATCCAGGCCCCGGTGATCATGATGAGCCAGAACCGGCAGGCGGCGAAGGACCGGCTGGCGGCCAGCCTGGACTATGAGACGAACCTGCGCGCCGAACTGGAGATCTTGCGCCTCCATGAGAAGCTCGACTTGCTGGTCGCCGATCGGCTGGCGGGGCTGGAGGAGAAAATCGACCGCTTGGCGAAGACGGGGTCCGCGTCCTAAAGGCACACGATTATCCGTCAGAGGCGATCATGGCAGGCCATTCCAAGTTCAAGAACATCATGCACCGCAAGGGCGCGCAGGATAAGAAGCGCTCGAGCATGTTTTCCAAGCTCAGCCGCGAAATCACCGTCGCGGCGAAGATGGGGCTGCCCGACCCCGACATGAACCCGCGCCTGCGCGCCGCGATCGCCGCGGCGAAGGCGCAGTCGATGCCCAAGGACAATATCCAGCGCTCGATCGACAAGGCGTCGAAGGGTGACGCGGAGAATTACGAGGAAATCCGCTACGAGGGTTTCGGCCCCGGCGGCGTGTCGCTGATCATTGAGGCGTTGACCGACAACCGGAACCGTACCGCGACCAACGTCCGCACCGCGGTGTCGAAGAACGGCGGCAATCTGGGCGCGAGCGGATCAGTCAGCCACGGCTTCGACCGCATGGGCCTGATCACCTATCCCGCGAGCGCGGGCGACGCCGAGACGGTGTTCGAGGCGGCGCTGGAGGCGGGTGCGGAGGATGTGACGTCGAACGAGGACGGCCACGAGATCTGGACCGCGCAGGCCGACCTGCACGAGGTTGCCAAGGCGCTGGAGCCGGTGCTGGGCGAGGCGGAAGGCGCGAAGCTCGCCTGGCGTCCGCAGACGATGGTCGCGGTGACGGAGGCCGATGCGGCGACGCTGTTCAAGCTGATCGACGCGCTGGACGACGACGACGACGTGCAGACCGTCTGGGGCAATTACGAAGTGTCCGACGAGGTGATGGAGAAGCTGGGTTGATCATGGCCCCCCCGCTTGCCGGGTCGGTCAGGGGGGGGCAGCGCCGCGGACACGCCGCCTGCCTGACCGGCTTCCTCCGGTCGGGTCCGGTCGGCGGGAAGGCATGGCCGTGATCATCCTGGGTCTCGACCCCGGGCTGGGGACGACCGGTTGGGGCGTCATCCACGCCGACGGCAACCGCCTGCGCCATATCGCGAACGGCCAGATCAAGACCGATCCGTCGATGGCGCTGCCGCGGCGGCTCGCCAATCTCAACGCAGCGCTGACCGACGTCATTCTCGCCGAGCGACCCGACAGCGCGGCGGTGGAGGAAGTGCTGGGCAACACCAACGCGCAATCGACGCTGAAGCTGGGGCAGGCGCGCGGCGTCGTGCTGCTGACGGCCGCCACGGCGGGGCTGATCGTCGGGGAATATCATCCGTCGACCGTCAAGAAGGCGGTGGTCGGTACCGGCGGCGCGGAGAAGCGGCAGATCCAGGCGATGATGGCGGTGCTGCTGCCCGGTGCCAAGCTGGCGGGGCCTGACGCGGCGGATGCGCTGGCAGTGGCGATCACGCACGCGCATCATCTGGCGAGCGCGGCCGGCATGGCGCGCCGGGCAAGGATCATGGCATGATCGCACATCTGAAGGGCCGCCTCGATTCGACGGGCATCGACCATGCCGTGATCGATGTCGGCGGCGTCGGCTATCTGGTCGGGGCGTCGTCGCGCACGCTCGCCGCGATCGGCCCTGTCGGGGAGGCGGCGACGCTGTTCACCGAGATGCTGGTCGGCGAGGATTTCCTGCGCCTGGTCGGGTTCGCGACGGCGGGGGAGCGTGACTGGTTCCGCCTGCTGACCGGGGTGCAGGGCGTGGGCGCGCGGGTCGCGCTGGCGATCCTGTCGGCGCTGGAGCCATCGGAACTGTCGCGGGCGGTGGCGGCGCAGGACAAGGCGATGGTCGCCCGCGCGAACGGCGTCGGCCCGAAGCTCGCCGAGCGGATCGTGCGGGAATTGAAGGACAAGGTCGGCGCGGTCGCGACGCTCGGGCCGGCGGCGGTGTCGCAGGTCGCGCCGGTCGGGGCGGGTGCGGATGCGGTGTCGGCGCTGCTCAACCTGGGGTTCCGCTCCGCCGAGGCGGCGAGCGCTGTCGGCGCTGCGGAAGAGGAATTGGGGACGGGCGCGACGCTGGACGCGTTGGTGCGACTGGCCTTGCGGAAGGCCGCGAAGGGTTAGTCGCGTCCGTCGGACAGGGTCCGTTCCGGCATCCACCGTTCGACAGGCGCGCCGACGGCGGCGCTCCTGCGACGGTGGAGCCGGGAACGGGCCCGGTAGGCCCGGTGTGCGATCCGGCACGGCTGGATCGGCGCGGTACCGGCCCTCCCACCCCCACCCGGCCGCCTATCCAGGATACGCTAAGTGCGGCGTGAGGGTGGCACCGCTGCCGCGCAAGCTATCGATTACGCCGGCGGCGTCGCCCTCGCTTCCGACCGCAGCGTTCGCGCCGCGGCGACCATCGCCTCGATCGCCGGTCGAACCTCCTCCCAGCGGCGCGTCTTCAGTCCGCAATCCGGGTTGATCCACAATTGCTCGGGCCGCAGATGCGTCTCTGCCAGGCGGATCAGCCGGACCATATCCGCCTCGTCGGGGACACGGGCGGAATGGATGTCATAGACGCCGGGCCCGATCATGCTGGGGTAGCGGTAGCGCGCGAAACCTTCGAGCAGCTCCATCTGCGAACGCGCCGTCTCGATCGAGATGACGTCGGTGTCCATCGCGCCGATAGCGGGCAGGATCTCGTTGAACTCCGAATAGCACATGTGCGTGTGGATCTGCGTCGCGGGGCCGACGCCCGCGGCGGTCAGGCGGAAACAGTCGACGGCCCAGTCGAGATAGGTCTGCCAGTCGGACCTGCGCAGCGGCAGCCCTTCGCGCAATGCCGCCTCGTCGATCTGGATCGCCTTGCACCCCGCCGCCTCCAGATCACGGACCTCGTCGCGGATCGCCAGCGCGATCTGGCGGCATGACGCCGCACGCGGCTGATCGTCGCGCACGAAGCTCCAGTTGAGAATGGTGACCGGACCGGTCAGCATGCCCTTGACCGGTCTGTCGGTCAGCCCCTGGGCATAGCGCCACCACGCGACCGTCATCGGTTCCGGGCGCGCGACATCGCCGTACAGGATCGGGGGCCGTACGCAGCGCGAGCCATAGCTCTGGACCCAGCCATTGGTCGTGAAGGCGAAGCCCGACAACCGCTCGCCGAAATACTGCACCATGTCGTTGCGCTCGAATTCACCGTGAACGAGCATGTCGAGGCCGACCTCCTCCTGCCAACGGATAGCGCGGGCTGTCTCGTCCCGCAGGAACGCCGCATAGGTCGCATCGTCCAGCCGGCCGCGATTGTGCTCGGCCCGCGCGTGCCGGACGGCCGCCGTTTGCGGGAAGGAGCCGATCGTCGTCGTCGGGTAGCGCGGCAGCCCGAGGACGGCAGCCTGCGCGGCCTCGCGTTCGGCATGACTGGCGCCGCGCTCGCGCATCGCGGGGGACACTGCGGCGAGCCGCGCCTGTACCGCCTGGTCGTGGATGCGCGCGCTGGTCCCGCGCGCGATGACGGCGCGGGTGGCGGCGGCGAGCGGGCCCGAAACGCTGGCGCGCCCCCCGTTCAGGGCGAGCTTGAGCAGCGCAAGTTCCTCGACCTTCTGGACCGCGAAGGCGAGCCATTGGCGGACCTCGTCGTCGAGCCGGGTCTCGAGCGCCAGATCGACGGGTACGTGCAACAGCGAGCAGGAGGGTGCGAGGATCAGGTCGCGCGTCGCGGCGACCGGCTCCAGCCGGAAAAGCAGAGCGTCGAGGTCGGTCCGCCACACGTTACGGCCGTCGACGACGCCGAGCGACAGCAGCAGGTGTGCGGGCGCGACCTTCACCAGGGCATCGATCTGATCCGGCGCGCGGACGAGGTCGACGTGCAGGCCCGCGACAGGAAGCGCGGCCGCGAAGGACAGATTGTCACCCAAGCCGCCGAAATAGGTGGTCAGCATCAGCTTCGGCCCCACGCGGCCGAGCCTCGCATAGGCACGCACCAGCGCGCGCCGCTGTACGTCGCTCAGGTCCGTGACGAGGATGGGTTCGTCGATCTGCACCCATTCCGCGCCGGCCCGCGCGAGATGACCCAGAATGACGCCGTAGAGGCCGAGCACCTCGTCGAGCAGCGCGAAGGGATCGTCATGCCCCTTGGCGAGGCTGAGCCAGGTGACCGGGCCGAGCAGCACGGGCCGCGTCTGGTAGCCCAGCGCCTTCGCCTCGCGGTAATCGTCGAGTACCTTCAGCCGGCCGAGGCTGAGCTTGCAGCCTGGTTCGATCTCCGGGACGATATAATGATAATTCGTGTCGAACCATTTGGTCATCTCGCCCGCGGTGACGCTGGCGTGGCCGCAGCCGCCCGCCGCGCCGCGCGCCATCGCGAAATAGGTCGCGAGATCCGCCGTGCCGTCGGCCGCGCCGTACCGTGCCGGCACCGCGCCGAGCATCAGGCTGGTGTCCAGCACGTGATCGTAGAGCGAGAAGTCGCCCGAGGGCAGCCAGTCCGTGCCGAGCGCGTGCTGGCGTGCCCAGTTGGCGGCGCGCAACGCCGCCGTCGACTCCTGCAGCTGTATCGCCCCTGTTTCGCCCGACCAGAAGGATTCGAGCGCGGTCTTCAATTCGCGCCGCGGGCCGATACGCGGAAAGCCCAGAGTGGCAATGGTGACGGTCATCTTCCTATACCCCGAAGAAGGGCGGGGATGGAATCGGACGCGCGCTCCCGTCGACGGATGCCGGCAGGCGGCCGCAGGCGGGCGCCGACCGGCGACCGCACGCGGACAGGCGGCCAGACCGGGCACCCCGCCGGTGGACGTTATCGCGTCGGAAGGCAGGTCTCCTGGCTCGCGGGTCCTTGCGACTGGTCCGGCCTTCCCGGGCGCGAGCGCCCAGTGACCCATGATCGACCAGCCGCTCGCCGCTTACAGTTGCGGGGGCAGCGCCGGCCTTGCCCGGAGGCGCACCGGCTTCCCGTCTTAGCTCCGGCGCGGGCGGACCCGACCGAAGAACCTTCGACCGCCCAAGCATCGGTGATGCTCGCCGCCACGTCAAGATAGATATAAAGATATCTTTATATCTTTATGCGACGCTGTTCGCCGGAAGGGTCGGCCACATTGCCAACGCGCACCGTCCATCTGCCCACGCCACCCCGGGATAGACCGAGATGACGGGGAGTGCGGCCTCGGCGCGATCGTCGATCCGGGGACGCTTACAGCTGCTGGTCGGGCAGCGCGTTCGTCGGTCTCGAGCCCCAGAGCGCATAGGACAAGACGTAGAGCGCGCACGCCGCCGGGATCAGAAAGCCCCAGTGCAGGCCATAGGTGTCGCCGATCTTGCCCTGGATCGACGCAAGCGCACCGCCCGCGATCGACATGATCAATAGTCCCGATCCCTCCTCGGTGAGGGGGCCCAGACCGCGGATCGCCAGTGCGAAGATCGCCGGGAACATGATCGAGATGCCGAGGCCCGACACGATAAGGCCATACATTGCCGCCGGACCCGTCACGAAGGCCGCGGTCAACGTGCCGGCCAGCGCGATCAGGGAGAATAGCGCGAGCACATGCTGCGGCGCGATCTTGCGCATCAGCGCGGCGCCGGCGAAGCGGCCGACCATCATTCCCGCCCAGAAGAACAGCAGGTACGACGCCGCATGTTCCTGGGTCAGGTTGGCGACGTCGGGTTGCGACACGAAGTTGATGAAATAGCTGCTGACGCCGATCTCGCCGAGCACGCACAGCGCGATCCCGACGCAGCCGAGGACCAGGTTGCGATGGTTCCATAGCGACAGGCCCTTGCGATCCTCCGCATTGACCCGCTGCGTCGCAGCGCCAAGCGCCGGCAGCTTCGCGCGGGCGATCAGGGCCGCAAGCAGCGCCAGCACGATGGCGACGATCAGATAGGGCAGTTCGGTCGCCTGCGCGTCGGCCATGCGCTGCGCGGCGGTGAGCTGCGTGCCGTGAGCGGCCGTGCCCGCCGTGGTGCGGGCGAGGATCAGATATTTGCCGAAGATGATCGCGAGCACGTCACCCGTCGTGTTGAAGGCCTGGACGAGCGTCAGTCGCCCCTCGGCACTTTCCGGCGGGCCGATCACCGCGACATACGGATTCGCCGCAACCTGCAGCAATGCGATGCCGCATGAAACGACGAACAGCGATGCGACGGTGATGCCATAAGACACCAGCGACGCCGCCAGGATCATGCCGAGCGAGCCGATCGTCATCACGCCCAGGCCCGCCGTCAACGCACGCTGATAGCCGATCCGCTCGATCAGTTTCGCGGCCGGGATCGAGGCCAGCAGATAGCCGATGAACCATACCGACTCGATCAGGCCCGTCTGGAAATAGTTCAGCTCGAACACGCTGCGCAGGTGCGGCAGCAGCGTGTTGTTGATGACGGTGATGAAGCCCCACATGAAGAACAGGGAGGCGAGCAGCGCGAGCGCGGGGCCATAGGACGCCGAAGAGCCCGTCCCCCCTCTCGCTGCGGTGTTGGCAACCATCGGTCCGGGCATGATCCTCTCCTTGGCAACGCGGCGCTGTTGCGGCCGGGCGGACATCAAGTCTGGTATCCCCCGGCACAATCGCTTGCGCTCTTATATGTCTGACTATAAGCCGTCCTAGACACGGTCAATCAGGAAACGGCCGGTCGGGAGGAGAACGATGCGAAAGGTTGCCACGCTGTTGTCGTCCGCCGTGCTAGCGAGTCTGTCGATCCCCGGAGCGGCCTCCGCCGCCACCGCGACGCGCGGCGCCTTCGGTCAATTGCCGGACGGAACGAAGATCGAGGCCGTGACGCTGGCCGGCGCCAATGGGGTCAAGGCGCGCATCATGACGCTCGGCGCGACGCTGCAGGCGTTCGAGGCGCCCGATCGCAACGGCAAGGTGGCCGACATCACGCTCGGCCACGATACGGCGTCGGAATATGTCACCCAGCCGAATTTCTGGGGGCAGACGGTCGGCCGCTACGCCAACCGCATCGCGGGCGGTCGGTTCGTGCTCGACGGCAAGACCTATCAGCTGCCGCTCAACGACAAGACCAATTCGCTGCACGGCGGCACGACCGGCTTCGACAAGGCGGTGTGGCGGATCGTCTCGGTCCGTCAGGGGCCGCAGGCGAGCGTGACGCTGGCGATGACCAGCCCTGCGGGCGATCAGGGCTATCCCGGCAAGCTGGAGGTGACGACCACCTACACGCTGGACGATACGGGGGCGCTCACGATCGACTATGAGGCGAAAACCGACGCGCCGACGATCGTCAACCTGACCAACCACGCCCTATTCAACCTGGCCGGTGAGGGATCGGCAGGGGGAATTTATGCGCAGCGGATGACGGTGCCCGCCGCGCGCTACACCCCGGTGGACGACAAGCTGATCCCCACGGGCGAGATGAAGGCCGTGGCAGGGACGGTGTTCGACTTCACGCGCGGACGCGTCATCGGTCAGGACGTGCGCGACGGACGCGATCCGCAGATCGTGATCGGCCGCGGTTACGATCACAATTTCGTCCTGGACAGCGGCTCTACCGCGCAGCCGAAGCTGGCGGCGCGCGTCGAGGACCCCGCGTCGGGACGCGTGCTCGAGGTGCTGACGACGGAGCCGGGCGTGCAATTCTATTCGGGCAATTTCCTCGACGGGACGATCGTCGGCAAGCAGGGCCACGTCTATCGGATGGGCGACGGTTTCGCGCTGGAGCCGCAGAAGTTTCCGGACACCCCCAATCACCCCGCGTTCGGATCGGCCCGCGTCGACCCGGGCAAGCCCTATCACCACCGCATGATCTATCGCGTCTCCGTGGCGCGCTGACCGGAGCCTATCCATGACCACCGATGCCCAGATGGGCGACGCCCCGAAGCAACTGCGCAGTCGCGCCTGGTTCGACAATCCGGCGAACATCGACATGACGGCGCTCTATCTGGAGCGGTATCTCAATTTCGGCCTCAGCCTGGAGGAACTGCGCTCCGGCAAGCCGATCATCGGTATCGCGCAGACGGGCAGCGACCTGTCGCCGTGCAACCGGCACCATCTGGTGCTGGCGGAGCGGGTGCGGGAGGGTATCCGCGAGGCCGGCGGCATCGCGATCGAATTTCCGGTCCACCCGATCCAGGAGACCGGCAAGCGCCCAACCGCGGGCCTCGATCGCAACCTCGCCTATCTGGGCATCGTCGAGGTGCTGTACGGCTATCCGCTCGACGGCGTCGTGCTGACGATCGGTTGCGACAAGACCACGCCGGCCTGTCTGATGGCGGCGGCGACGGTGAACATCCCGGCGATCGCGCTGTCGGTCGGGCCGATGCTGAACGGCTGGCACAAGGGCGAGCGGACGGGCTCCGGCACGATCGTCTGGAAGGCGCGTCAGATGCTCGCCGCCGGCGAGATCGACGACGCGGAATTCATCCGCCTCGTCGCCTCCTCGGCGCCCTCGACCGGCTATTGCAACACCATGGGTACGGCGACGACGATGAACAGCCTCGCGGAGGCGCTGGGCATGTCGTTGCCGGGGTCGGCTGCGATCCCGGCCCCCTATCGCGACCGCCAGGAAGTGGCGTGGCGCACGGGCAAGCGCATCGTCGACATGGTGCACGAGGACCTGAAGCCGTCCGACATCCTGACGAAGCAGGCCTTCCACAACGCGATCCGCGTCAACTCGGCGATCGGCGGGTCGACCAACGCGCCGATCCATCTGGCCGCGCTGGCGCGTCATGTCGGCGTCGACCTGCCGCTGACCGACTGGCAGGAGCAGGGACACGACGTGCCGCTTCTCGTCAACCTGCAGCCGGCGGGCGAATATCTGGGTGAGGATTACTATCGGGCCGGCGGCGTGCCCGCGGTGGTCAGCCAGCTAATGGCGCAGGGGCTGATCCACGAGGACGCGATCACGGCCAACGGACGCACGATGGGCGACAATTGCCGCGACGCGCGGATCGAGGACGAGGCGGTGATCCGCCCGTTCGACCGGCCGTTGAAGGAGCGGGCGGGCTTCATCGTCCTGTCGGGCAATCTGTTCGACGCCGCGATCATGAAGACCAGCGTGATCTCCGAGGAATTCCGGACGCGCTACCTGTCCAACCCGGATGATCCGGGTGCGTTCGAGGGGCCGGCGGTGGTGTTCGACGGCCCGGAGGATTACCATCACCGTATCGACGATCCCGCGCTCGGCATCACGCCGCAGACGCTGATGTTCATGCGGGGCGCCGGGCCCGTCGGCTATCCGGGTGCGGCGGAGGTCGTCAACATGCGTCCGCCCGCCTATCTGATCACCGAAGGCGTCCATGCGCTGCCGTGCGTCGGCGATGGCCGCCAGTCCGGCACCAGCGGCAGCCCGTCGATCCTCAATGCCTCGCCTGAGGCGGCGGCAATGGGTGGCCTCGCGCTGCTCCGCACCGGCGACCGCGTCCGCATCGACCTCAACAAGGGCTCGGTCGACGTGCTGATCCCGGACGAGGAACTTGCTGAACGCCGCGCGGCGCTCGAGGCGGCGGGCGGCTACCCCTATCCGGCGTCGCAGACGCCCTGGCAGGAAATCCAGCGGTCCGTCGTCGGTCAGATGAACACGGGCGCGATCCTGGAGGGCGCGGAGAAGTATCAGCGCATCGCGCAGACCATGGGGCTACCGCGCGACAATCACTGACCGCCGCTCCCGACGGCGAGGCAAAAGGGGGCGTTCCGCCAACCTGGCGGGGCGCCCCTTTCATTTCAGGCGGTCACCCACGGGTTGATCGGGCTTCGAGATCGTCTATTGTCAGACATAGGAGCCGTACTGGGTCCGGCAATCGGGGAGGGGGCTATGCGGGCACTGATCCTGGCGGGGGTGGGACTGATCGGCCTGGCCACGGGCATCGCGCAGGCGCAGGACGACGCACCACGGGTACAGCCCGTGCAGATCGACCCGAGCCGGCCGGCCTGGGAAAACCCGGCGATTAATTATGTCGGCAAGCTGCCCGCCCGGGCCACCGGCTTCCCCTTCGAGAGCCGCGAAAGGGCGATCGCGGCCGACATCGCGCGATCCGACCGCTTCATATCCTTGAACGGCACGTGGAAATTCGCGCTGTCGCCCGATGCGGACCGGACGCCGACCGGGTTCGAACAGCCAGCCTATGACGTCACGAGCTGGAAGACGATCAAGGTCCCGGCCGACTGGCAGGCCGAGGGGTTCGATCAGCCGCGTTACAACAATATCACCTATCCGTTTCCCGCGAACCGGCCGCTCATTCCGCACGCGGCCGATCCGGTCGGATCGTACCGACGCGACATCGACCTGCCGGCCAGCTGGTCGGGCAGCGACGTCCTGCTGTATATCGGCGCTGCCGGATCGGCCTATGACATATGGGTCAACGGTCGGAAGGTCGGGTATTCGGAAGACTCGAAGCTGCCGAGCGAGTTCGACGTCACGCGCTTCGTCCATCCGGGCCGCAACGTCATCGCCATCCAGATTCACCGCTGGTCGGACGGAAGCTATCTGGAGGATCAGGATTTCTGGCGGGTGTCGGGTATCGAGCGCGACGTCTACCTGATCGCCGCCCCCCGGACGCGGATCCGTGATGTCTTCGTGCATGCGGGACTCGTCAACGGATATCGCGACGGCTCGCTCGCGCTCGACCTGGCGGTGACGCCGGGTGCGGCGACGTCGGCGCGCTACGTGCTGACGGATGGCGCGCACGTGGTCGCGGAGGGGCGGCAACCGGTCGCTGCGGGCGCGGCCGAACGGACGCTGACGCTGACCGGGCTGGTTGCGAACGTGAAGCCCTGGACCGCCGAGACACCCGACCTCTACACGTTGCTGGTCGAACTGTACGACGGCAAGGGCGCGCTGGTGCAGTCGACGCCGCTGCGGATCGGTTTTCGCACCGTCGCGATCATCGACGGGCGCGTCACCGTCAACGGCAAGCCGATCACGATCCGCGGCGCCAATCGCCACGAGCATGATCCGCAGACGTTCCATGTGGTCAGCCGCGAACTGATGGAGCGCGACGTCCGGCTGATGAAGCGGAACAACGTCAACGCGATCCGAACGTCGCACTATCCGAACGACCCGTATCTCTACGAACTCGCCGATCGTTACGGCATCTATGTGATGGACGAGGCGAACGTCGAGAGTCACGCCTACATGGACTATGCGAACAGGCATCCCGACGATCGCGCGCGCTATCAGATCGGCTTCGACCCCGCGTGGAAGGATGCGCACGTCAGCCGCGTCGTCAACATGGTGGAACGCGACAAGAATCACCCGTCGATCATCTTCTGGTCGCTGGGCAACGAAGCCGGCATCGGCCCCAATTTCGAAGCGGCGGCGGCGGCGGCCAGGGTACGCGATCCGTCGCGGCTGATCAGCTATCTCGGCTGGGGGACCTGGGACGGGGGGCACGACCACCGGCCCAACTGGTTCGCCGACATCTACGCGCCGATGTACGATCCTGCGGTCAAGATGGCGGATTATGCAACGAACTGGACGTTCAAGCAGCCGATGATCCAGTGCGAATATGCGCACATGATGGGCCAGTCCGGTGGCGACCTGAAGGAATATTGGGATACGATCTATGCCCATCCGGACAAGCTGCAGGGCGGCTTCGTCTGGGACTGGGTCGATCAGTCCATGTACCGCTACACCAAGGATGGACGGCGCTATTGGGGCGACGGGGGCGAATATGGGCCGAACCCGGGCGGGGACATAGAATTCGGCGATGGCCTGTTGCAGTCGGATCGCACGCCCAACCCGCAACTGTACGAATTGCGCAAGGTCTACGCACCCGTGCAGTTCGACGGCTTCGACCCGGTGCACGGCCGCGTCACCGTGCGCAACCGCCATGATTTCCGCGACCTGTCGGGCTTCACCTTCGACTGGGCATTGGAAGAGAATGGCGTGCCGGTCGCCAAGGGCGAGCTGCCGCCGCTCACCACGCCGGCACGCGCCGCCGAGTCGATCGCGCTGCCACTCGCGGGCCATGCGTTGGCCCCGGGCGCGGAATATTTCGTGACGGTCAACGTACGCGCCAGGGAGGGCGCGGTGCCGGGGGTCGCCGGGGGGACGCTGGTCGGGTTCGAGCAGTTCGCCATACCCGGCATGGCCAGCGAGCGGCTCGTCATGCCGAGCGGCATGGTTGCCGTCACGGAGCGGGACGGTGCCTTCGTGATGGCCAGCCGGGGTGCCGAACTGCAGATCGATCGTACGACCGGCCTGATCCGCCGCTACGCGCTCGACGGACGTCCGCTGGTGACCGGAGGACAACCGCATTTCTGGCGTGCGGTGACCGACAACGACATCGGCATCGGCGTCGATCGGAAGCTGGCCGTATGGAAGGCGATGAGCGAGACGCGCACCGTGCGCGCGATCCGCGCGGCGGGCGATACGGTGACCGTCACCTACGCATTGGGCGACGGAGCGGCGACCTTTACCACCAGCTACCGCATGGCCGTCGACGGCAGCGTGGCCGTCAGCGGGCAATTGCTCCCGGGCAGGTCGGATCTGCCGCCCCCGTTCCGCGTCGGTCTCGCCTTCGCCATGCCGACCGACTTCGAGACGGTGGAATGGTACGGGCGCGGACCGCACGAAAGCTATGTCGACCGCAAGGCCAGCGCACCGATCGGGTTATGGCGCGGCCGGATCGCCGATCAGAACCACGACTTCATCCGGCCGCAGGAGACCGGCAACAAGGTCGACGTCCGCTGGATGGAAGTGTCGCGTGCTGCGGGCGCCGGCGCCATGGGGCTGCGCGTCGAGGGCGATGCGCCCCTGATGATGAACGCTCTCGCCTTTCCCTATGCCGATCTCGACCGTCACGCGCCGGGTCGCTGGAAGTCGACGGATGTCGTGCCGCACGGTCAGGTCACGTTGCTCGTCGACGCGACGCAATGGGGCGTCGGCGGCGACACGCAGTGGAGCGCGGTCGGCGAGCCGCTGCCCCGCTATCGCACCAGCGCCGAGCCCACCCGCATTGTCTTTCGGCTGACGCCGTTCGCGGGAATGGGCACGACGCCCGACAAGGCGCGCGCTGCCAGCGCGACGGGCGAGGAGTGATGCGTCTCTTCCTGGTACGGACGGCGTAGCGCCGCGCGTTCGCTCGATCGGGCGATCCGTGCCAGGAGGGAAGGGCGCGTCGTCGTCGCGCCGTTCCCTCGCGGGATCATTCGAAGAAGGGGTCGACGCTGACGTGGCGCCCGCGCAGGAACGCATCGGCGACATGGCGCAGGGGCGCGACATCGACGTCGGAAACGCCCGCCGCGACGATCTCCGCGAAGCGCGCATAGAGGCCGGGATATTCGCCATGCAGCGCGTCTTCCGCCACCGGGATCTCGCCGCCCCCGATCGACAGTTCCGATCCGCCCTTGGCGAGCGTCAGCGTGCCGGACTCGGTCTCGACGACGATGTCCCAGCTCTGCGGTCCTTCCTGGCGGAAATCGAGATCCATCGCGATCGGCACATCGGCGGTGTCGCGAAAGGCGATCCTTGCCGCGATCGGCGCCGCGCAATTTGACGGTACGTCGAGTTCCGCCTCCTCGACGAAGAACGGCCGCGGCAGGATATGCGTCGCGATCGACAGCGCGTTGATCCCGGGGTCGAAGACGCCGAAGCCACCCGGCTGCCATATCCAGGCCTGTCCGGGATGCCAGACGCGCACGTCCTCGCGCCAGGTGATCGTCACCCCGCGCAGCGTCTTGCCGGCGAGCCATGCCCGCGCGGGTTCGACGCCTGGCGCATAGCGTGAATGCCAACTGGCGAAGAGGCTGATGCCCCTGGCCTCCGCAGCAAGGCGCAGCGACTCCACCTCCGCCAGCGTCGCGCCGGGCGGCTTTTCCAGGAAGACGTGCCAGCCCTTCGCGATCGCCGTCTCGGCAATGGCGCGGCGGACCTGCGGCGGCGTGCACAGCGCGACCGCATCGACCGAAACGTCGCTGGCGGCGAGCGCGTGGATATCGGGAAAGAAGGGCAGGTCGCCTTCGGGGCCGCCATGGCGGCTGACCGTCGCGACGAGTTCGAAGTGCGGATCGGCGGCGATCGCGGGCAGATGCTGGTCGCGCGCGATCTTGCCCATGCCGACGAGTGCGAGGCGGATCGGCCCGCTCACAGCACGCGCACCGCGACCGGCGCGTCCCCGGCGACCGCCAGCGGATTGCGCAGCGGCAGCGTGAATGGCGCGGCCTCGATTTCGAAGACGTCACCCGGCTGCGTCCGGACCTGATCGGAAAAGGACAGGGTGGCGGTGCCGAAGAAGTGCACGTGGACATCCCCCGGGCGGCGGAAGCCGGCATATTTGAAGTGGTGATGCTCCAGATTGGCGAGCGTATGGGACATGTTGTCCTCGCCCGTCAGGAACGGCTTCTCCCACAACGTCTGGCCATCGCGGAGGATGCGACTGGTGCCGCGGATGTCGCGGGGCACGTCGCCGATCAGCAGCTCGGCGCCCAGCGCCGCCTGGCGCAGCTTCGAATGCGCGAGCCACAGATAATTGTGCCGCTCGGTGACATGGTCGCTGAATTCGTTGGCGAGCGCGACGCCGAGACGGAAGGGCGTGCCGTCATCCCCGATCAGGTATATGCCTGCGAGTTCCGGTTCCTCGCCGCCGTCCTGCGCGAAGGAAGGCGACGTCAGCGGCTGGCCGGGGCCGACCAGCGCCAGACCATCGCCCTTGTAGAACCATTCCGGCTGCTGGCCGACCGTGCCGGCGGCCGGCTTGCCGCCCTCGACGCCCTCCAGGAACATGCGCATCGAATCGGTCGGCGTGTCGCTGGACGCCGCCGCCTTGTGCATCGCGTCGCGCCCCTCGGCGGAACCGAGGTGGGTGAGCCCGGTCCCGGCGAGCGTCAGCCGCGCCGTGTCGTCATGGTCGATCGCGGGAAGCAGGTGGCCGTCGGCAAGCGCCGCATCGAGGTCGATACGGTCGTCGGTCGCCCGCGCACGGGCGGCCCCGAGAAGCGTGACGCCGTCCGCGATCGCGGCGCGGGCGAGGGCCAGCGTGCTGTCGACACCGTTGAGGAAGCGGCTGCCGTCGGCGTCCGACAGGATGACCCGACGACGGCCGTCGACGCCGCGATGCTGGAGGAGGCGGGTAGAGGTCATGCCGGATCCTTGATGGCGGAAACGAAACGCGCGGCATCCGCCGCGACATCGGCGGCGGCCTTGCCGCTGCGGTAGAGGTTGGAGCCGAGCCCGAATCCGTCGGCGCCGGCGGCGCGCCAGGCCGGGATCGTCTCCGGCGAAACACCGCCGACGGCGAGCACGGCGATGTCGCGGGGCAACACCGCACGCTGCGCCTTGAGCATCGCGGGGCTGGCGCCCTCTGCGGGGAAGAGTTTCAGCGCGGTCGCGCCCGCCGCCAGCGCCGCAAAGGCCTCGCTCGGCGTGAAGTAGCCGGGCAGCGAGATCAGCCCGCGCGCGGCGCTGGCACGGATCACGATCGGATCGGTGTTGGGAGAGACGATCAACGCCCCACCGGCGGCCGCGACATCGGCGACCGCGCCCTCGGTCAGTACCGTCCCCGCGCCGACCAGCGCGCGCCCGGACAGCCGGTCGGCGAGCAACCGGATGCTGTCGAGCGGTCGCGGCGAGTTGAGCGGCACCTCGATCAGCGTGATGCCCGCCTCCACCAGCGCATCGCCGATCGCGGGCGCTTCCTCGGGAGTCAGGCCGCGCAAAATCGCGATGAGGGGGCAGGCGGCGAAGGCTGCCCGGTAACGATCGGCAAGGTCGGTCATCATATCCGCTTCCAAAGAGCATGGGCGCCGGCGGCGAAGGCAGCCTGGCTGTCGATCGTTACCGTCGTGCCGCCGCAGATGCGGATCGCGGCGGCATAGAGATCGGCGAGCGCGCCGGTCGCCAGCAGGTGCACGGTAGCGCCGGACACATCGCTGCGCGCGCCGACGTCCGCGCCGATCAGCACGCCGCTGGCGAAGGCGGCGGCGTCCTCCCCCGCGAGTGTCCCAAGCAAGACGCCGGCCCGGACCTCGAACAGGGCGGTCGCGAGATCGCACGCCTTTACGCCCCGGGCGATGCCGGCGCGAAAGGCTCCGCCATCGGCAACCGCACCGTCGAGCATGCCTGCGAGGATGCCATGCCCCTTCAGCAGCGCGAAAAGTTCGCCCGTCATCGCGGTCGCGAAATCGGCGATCCGGCCGCCCCGCATGCTGATCCACTTGTTGTGCGTGCCGGGCTGCGCGAGCAGGGCATCGGCCGGAACGAGGCGGGCAGCGACCGCACCGAGCGCCTGGACCTCTTCGCCGCGCATGACGTCGCTGCGCGGTCCGGTCAGCGCGACGCCCGGGACGATCGCCACATCGCCGTCGAGCCGCAGGCAGGCCGCGGCGAGCGCATCGAGGTCCGTCGGAGCGGGGACATAGGGGGCCTCGTGCCAGCCGCGCGTCGAGCCGACCATTCCGGCCGCGATCACCGGCAGGGCGCCCCAGCGGCTGCGGAACGCGGCGATATCCCGCCGATAGCCGTCGGGCGCCATCGCCAGCACGCCGCGATCGTCGCGGATCGAATCGCGGATCGTACCGTCCGCGCCCAGCAGATAGGCGCGGCGGTTGGTCGTTCCCCAGTCGATCGCGATACAGGCGTCGCTCACCGGCGCAGATGCTCCTCTCCCTATTTGTTAGACAATATCTTCTGCTTGGCTGCCGGGTCAACCCGTTGCGTCCCCCTCCGGCCTGGGGAGGGGGACAAATGCTTATTCCGCCTTGCCGTCAACGAGCCTGGGACCCGCGGCACCGTCGCGCAGTTCGGGCGGCAGCAGGTCTGCGGGCAGGTCCTGGTAGCAGACGGGGCGGAGATAGCGGTCGATCGCCAGCGTTCCAACCGAGGTGGTGCGGCCATCAGACGTTGCAGGGAACGGGCCGCCATGCACCATCGCATGCGCGACTTCGACACCCGTCGGCCAGCCATTGGCGAGGATGCGGCCGGCCTTCCGCTCCAGGATCGGGATCAAGGGCGCGGCGGCGGCGCGGTCCTCAGCGTCCATGTGCAAGGTCGCGGTGAGCTGCCCCTCAACCGTCGCGAGCACCTTGGCGAGCGCCGCCATGTCCGCGCAACGGACGAGCAACGAAGAGGCGCCGAACACTTCGTGCCCCATCGACTCGTCGGCGAGGAACGCATCCGACGTGGTCGAGAAGAAGCGCGCCGTTTCGCGCGCCACGCCGTCGCCGGTGCGGCCGGCACCGAGTTCGTCGACCTGCGGATTGGCGGCGAGCGCCGCGGTGCCATGCGCGAACGCCTGGCGGATGCCGCCGGTCAGCATCGGCTGCGGGTCGTGTGCGGCCAGCGCCTCCTGCGCCGCCACGACGAAGGCGTCGAGACCGGGCCCCTCCACCGCGAGCAACAGCCCCGGATTGGTGCAGAACTGCCCGGCGCCCATCGTCAGCGATCCGACGAAAGCCGTGCCGAGCGCGGCGCCGCGATCGGCGAGCGCGTGCGGCATCAGTACTACGGGGTTGATGCTCGACATCTCCGCATAGACGGGGATCGGCACGTCGCGGCTCTGCGCGATGCGGACGAGCGCCAGGCCGCCGGCGCGCGAACCGGTGAATCCGACCGCCGCGATGCGCGGGTCCGCGACCAGCGCCGCGCCGAGATCGTTGGCGGGTCCGCGCACATGGCCGAATACGCCGTCGGGCATGCCGGTGCGCTTGGCCGCCGCGCGGATAGCGTCGGCGACCATCGCGTCGGTGCCGGGGTGCGCGGGATGACCCTTCACCACCACCGGGCACCCTGCCGCCAGGGCGCTCGCGGTGTCGCCGCCGGCGGTGGAGAAGGCGAGGGGGAAGTTGGATGCGCCGAACACCGCCACCGGGCCGACGGGAATCATGCGGAGACGAAGGTCAGGGCGCGGCAACGGCTGCCGATCGGGCTGCGCGGGATCGACCCGCACACCGCGCCAGCGGCCGGCGCGTACCACCTCCGCGAACAGCTTGAGCTGGCCGACCGTACGGCCACGCTCGCCGGTCAGGCGTGCGAGCGGGAGGCCGCTTTCCTTTGCGGCGCGATCGAGCAAAGCGTCGCCGAGCGCCATGATCTCCTCCGCGATCGCCTCCAGGAACGCGGCGCGCGCCTCCGCATCGGTGGCACGATAGGCATCGAAGGCCGCGTCCGCCGCGGCGCAGGCCGCATCGACGTCGGCGAGCGTGCTCACCGCATAGGCGGGTTCGAGCGGCTGGCCGGTTGCGGCCTCGACACCGCGGAAGCTCTGCTGGGGGTCGGCTTCACTCACGACGGTCTCCACTTCTGTCTGACTTATTTGATGATATAGGAGCGTCTATAGGAAGGCACCCGGCGAACCACAACAACGTCGGGTCGGTGAGAGAGGAAGTTTCGATGAGCGAAGTGCGCACCGTGTGGCGGGGACATGCGACGCTGGGCGAGGGCCCGGTATGGGATGCGCGGCGCGGCTGTCTGTGGTTCGTCGATATCAAGCAGCAGCGTGTCTACCGCCTCATCGAAGGTCGCGACGCCGATCTTTGGGACGCACCCGCCCAGGTTGGATGGGTGCTTCCCGCGGCCGACGGCCGTCTGCTCGCCGGGCTGCAGACCGGGATCGCGTGCTTCGATCCTGCGGACGGCAGCTTCACGCCGCTGCACGATCCCGAGCCCGATCTGCCCGGCAATCGCCTGAACGATGCGACCGTCGCGCCGGACGGTATCGTCTGGTTCGGGACGATGGACGACGGCGAGGCGCAGGTGACCGGCCGCGTCCATCGGTTCGACGGCGCGCGCGTCACCACCACCGCCATTCCCGCGGTAGCGATCACCAATGGTCCTGGCGTGAGCCCGGACGGCCGTACCCTCTACCACGTCGATACGCTGGGCGGGATCATCCATGCCGTGCCGATCGAGCCGGACGGCACGACCGGCAGTCCCCGCGAATTCGCGCGCATCGATCCGGCGCACGGCTGGCCCGACGGCGTGTCGATCGATTCGGCCGGCAACGTCTGGCTCGGGCTTTGGGGTGGCTGGGCGGCACGCTGCTACGCGCCCGACGGCAGCCTGCGCACCGAGGTGCGCATGCCCGCGGCCAACATCACCAAGGTCGCGCTCGGCGGTCCCGACCTGATGACCGCCTATGCGACCAGCGCGAGCAAGGGGCTGAGCGAGGCCGAGCGCGCGGCGCAGCCGGAGGCGGGCAACGTTTTTGCGTTTCGTGTCGACATACCGGGGCAGACGCAGGTCCTGGCGCGGCTGGGTTGACCCGGCGGTCTGTAGGGGGTGGTCGGGAAGGGGGGCGACCGGGACGGCCGCCCGCCTCAGCCGAGAGCCAGTCGCACCCCCAGCGCCGCGACGAGCGCGAGCGGCATCGCGACCGCGCCGACGCGGAGGAAACGCCAGAACCCGACGTCCTCGCCCTCCCGCCGGATCGCCTGCAGCCACAGGATCGTCGCCAGCGAACCCGTCACGGACAGGTTCGGCCCCAGGTCGACACCGATCAGCAGCGCGTCGACGATCAGGCGCGGCGGGTGCGCCTGCGCGACCGCGGTGCTGGCGATCAGGCCGGCCGGCAGGTTGTTCATCAGGTTCGACGCGAAGGCGAGGATCGCACCCGCCCAGGCTACCCCCTCGACCGGATGCGCACTGGCGTCGCGCAGCATCTGCGCGACGCGACCGATGACCCCGGTACGATCGAGCGCCTCGACCAGCACGAACAACCCCGCGACGAGCGGCAGCACGCCCCATGACACGTCCCGGGCCAGCGCCAGCGGCGATCGTCGCGCGATGACGGACACGAACAAGGCGGTGGCGATGCCCGCGAGCGCGGTCGGCAGGCCGAGTTCGATGTCGAGCGCGGAAACCGCCAGCAGCAGCACCGCCGTCGCGATGATCCCGGCAAGCGCGGCCTTGCCCTCGCGGCTCAGCGTCGGTGATTCGACGTCGCAGGCGCAGGCGCCCTGCAGCCGCGACCGCTCGACGAGCCGCAGCACCATATAGGTCACGCCGATCGACGCGAGCGACGGCAGCGCGAACGAGGCGAGCCACTGGCCGAGCGGTGGCATATGCCCGCCGTACAGGACGAGATTGGCGGGGTTTGAGATCGGCAGGACGAAGCTGGCCGCGTTGGCGATCAGGGCGCAGGCGAGCAGCAGCGGCAACGGATTGGCCTCCGCCCGGCGCGCCACCGCGAAGACCGCGGGCGTCAGGACGACCGCGGTCGCGTCGTTCGACATGAACGTGGTGACGACGACACCGGTCAGATAGACGAGCGTGAAGAGCCGCGGTGTCGAGCCGCCCGCCCGATTGACGGCCAGCGCCGCGATCCAGTCGAAGACGCCATGCGCGCGCGCGGCCTCGCTCAGCAGCATCATGCCGGTCAGGAAGAGATAGACGTCGAGCCCCTTGGCGATCGCGCCGCCCGCCGCCGCCACGGGGACAAGGCCGGTGACGACGAGCAGCGCCGCGCCGCCGACCGCCCAGATCCATTCCGGCCAGCGCATCGGCCGCACGATCACGCCGGCGGTAGCAAGGCCCGCGACCCCCCAGGTCGCACCCGTGGCCAGGATCACGGCTTTCCCCCGTTCCGGTTGGGGCCGAGCTGGAACCCGTCGATCCCTGCCACCGGCCATGCGCCGATGCTGTGGCAGCTATGGCCGGGGGCGACCAGCCCGAAACGCTTCGGCGTCTGGTCGGCGGGGCGGACGAGCAGGTCGATCCTGTCCTCGCCCCCGCCCGCCCGCACGCAGATCGCGTGGCGACCCGCGGGAAGGACGACGCGGGCGCGCCAGCATCCGTCGTCACCACGCGCCATCACCATGGATGCGCCGTCGTCGACCGTCAGCAGCGCCGGGGTCGCGACATCCCCGAAGACGCGCGCCACGATCTCGACCGCGCCGGGGCGCGCGACCTGGGTCGGATCGTGCGGTCGCGTCACCAGCCGCAGGTCGCAGGGCGACACGATCTGCACGTGCGGCCAGGGCGCGCCCAGACGGCGGAAGCGCCAGCTGGGCACGCGATCGTGGACGGCGACGATCGTATAGCCGTGCGCCCCGCCGTCCTCTTCGATCTGGCCCGTCGAGCGCGTCGCACCATAGATCACGGCGCCGTCGTTGAGCAGTTCGTTGTAGTGCGTGTGCCCGGTATCGACGAAGGCGACCCCCGCCGCGGCGAAGGTGCGCGCGATTTCGTCACCATCCGCGGCAAGGTCGCAGGGGAAGGCGTGCATGAAGACCAAAGGGACCTGCCCCAGCGCCGCTGCCGTCGCCAGTTCCTCGCGCAGCCGGTTGCGATGATGCATGGTCAGGCGGAAGTCCGGGCCGCCATGTCCCGCCGACACGATGTCGAGATAGATGCAGCGGTGCGTGCCGATCGTCTCGCCTTCGGGTCGATTCTCTTCGGGTACGGCGGCTTCGTAGGCGCGCAGGTCGCCGGGTTCATAGTCATGGTCGCCGGGGATGATGCGCCACGGCAGACCGGCGGGCAGTCCGCCCAGGGTCGCGCACATCGCGGCATAGTCCGACGCCTCGCCGTGATTGGCATTGTCGCCCGGAAGGAAGACGAGATCGACCTCTCCCGCCAGATTGTCCGCAACTTCGGCGACGATGTCCGCAAGCCGCTCAAGGTTCTCCGGCGCGGCGGACTCCAGATGCAGGTCGCCGATATGCACCCAGGCGATCGACCCGGTCATCGCGCGGCTTCCTTGCGGGCGCCGGCGCAGGCGGGACGCAACGTCGCCGCAAAACCGATCCACAGCGCCAGGCTGACCAGTGCGAAGCTGCCGAGGATGAAGAAGGCCGCCTTGTAGCCTAGCAACTGCGCGAGCCACCCTCCGATCGCGGGCGACAGGCTGGCGCCGACGCCCTGGATCGTCATCACGGCGCCCTGGCCGACGTTGACGCACCCCGTGCCGTTCAGCAGGCAGGCGACGAGGCCCGGCACCGCAACGCTCTGCAACCCCGCACCGATGCCGTCGAGCGCCTGCACCGGCCAGACGCCCCAATGTTCGATGAAGCTGCCCGCGAGCAGGCCGCGCACGGGCAAGGCGGCAAAGGAGATCAGCATCACCAGCCAATAGCCGCGACCCGCCGCCATCTTCATGGCGATCAGGCTGGTCACGATCATCACGGCCTGCGCGACGACGACGGTGGTGGCGGTGAAGGTTGCGGCATTGCCCTTGCCCGCCCCCACCACGGCGAGGCCGTAGAGCGGCAGCATCGCGCCGTTGCCGAGGTGGAAACAGGCAAGAGCGGCGGCGAGGATCAGCATCGGCTTGTTCGAGAGCAGGGTCTTGAACCCCTCCGCCTTGCCGTCGGTGGCGTCGTCCCCGTCCCCGTCGCCGTCCCCGTCGCCGTCCTCGTCCTTCTCGAGCCCGCGCGCCGCCTTGTGGTCGATGGCGCGTTCGGGAATCAGGAGTACCGACGTGATCGCGAGCACGCCGAAGGCGGCGGCGAGGTAGAAGATCGCTGGCATGCCGAACTTCCAGCCGAGATAGCCCGACAGGCCGGCGCCCACCATGTTGCCGGCGTGGTTCCACGCCTGGTTGCGGCCGTTCTGCGCGTTGAAGCCCTTTTGTCGCACGATGCCCAGCGTCATGCCCGTCACCGCCGGCCCGATCGCCGCGCCTGCGATCGCGGTGGCGACCTGGCTGACGGTGACGACGATCCCGATTGCGACCACAGGATCAGGAATGAGGCGAGCACGGTGCAGATGCCGGTGATCACCACCACCCAGCGTTTGCGCTCGGTATGATCGATGAACGCGCCGGCGGGGACCGTCATGATCATGCCGGCGACGCCACCTGCCGTCATGACCGTGCCGATCGGTCCGGTCTGCCAGCCGCGCTGCTGGAGGAAGACGCCCAGGAACGGGCCGATACCCGCCTGCATGTCGGCCATGAAGAAGTTGAGCGCCTGCAGGAAGCCGCGCGCACGGCGTGTTTCATCGCGATCCGGCGCGGCGCCGGACCGGTCCATCGGAAGCGTCGTCGCCATCGGTCACCTTCGTGTGGAGGGGGCCGCAGCAAAACTATGTTACTATGGATTGGGTCCGCGCCGGAGCGATGTGGATCAAATAATTGTATACGCCTCCGTTATGATCTTCCACTGACAAGCCTCAGCCGGCGGCGGCGGTGCGCATCATCAGCAAGGTCGCGAACCGATCCAGCGGACAGGTCGCGGAACAGCCAGGTACGCGCAGCACGACGTCGTCGATGCCGGACTGGAGGTACCGCAGTGCCATGATCGGCTGGACGCGATAGCTGGTGCGCACGAACCGCGCGCCGGTGGCGGGATCGCGCAGCAGCGTCAGCACCAGGGCGCCGTCCGGCGGCACGTCGCCCGTCGCATAGTCGGGCGAAGAGAGGTCGACGCGCAAGGCTGCGGCCAAGGCGGTGACGTTGGTGTCGTGGCCGACGAACAGGTCGAGCCGCCGGTCCCCATGCGCTTCCAGCGCCGCCAGCATCGCGCGGGCCAGCGGGCCTGCCTGTTTGGCCGCCATATAGGGCGCACGCGTGAAGACATCGAAGAGCGCCGCATGCAATGCGCCGAGCCGCTTGAGTGCGGCCGCGTCGACGCGACCCCAGCCCACCTGCGCCGCGGGCATGCCCTGTACATATTGCAGCAGCAGGACCTGCGCGATGCCCGATGCGCGGCGGATGGGGCCGGTCAGCACGATGCTTCGGCCGTCCGCGCTCGCACGCACCGATGCCGCGTCGCGGGGCGTGCAGGCGACGCGCTGCGGACAGTCGAGCACGCGGTCGAGTGCGTCGAGCTCCGCCCGGTGTCGCCGCGTCAGCGCGTCCATGCCGCCGGTGTGGAGATCGATCGATGCCATGGCGGCCGCGGCATCGAAGCGGGCGTTACGGTCGCGGAGAGGCTCGAACAGCGGGTCGACGGTACCGGCCGCCTGGTGATCCACCGTCAGGCCGCAGCCGGGGGCGAAGCCCCGCGCGAAGGCGTTTGCGCTGTCGATCGTGCGCTGGCTGACGTTGCTGTGGATGCGCACGGTCGTCGGGGCCGGGCACCGGCCCGGCGTGAACAGGCCGCTGCGGTCGAGCCAGGCGCGGTCGTCCGCTCCGCGCAGCTCCAGCGCCGCGAGACCGTGCGGCGTCATCTGCTCCGCCGCGACCGGCCAGTGTGGCCAGGGCGCGCCGGTGTGCGTGTCGGCCGGAACCTCGCCATCGATCGGCGCGCGCACGCCGTGCCGCATCACCATCACGACGCGCTCCAGCAGCAGCCGGTGCGGTGTCGTCTGCGCGGCGGCCGGGGCCGTCGTCGCGGGCCGGGACAGGGCGGCTTGCGACAGCGCGGCGAGCAGCAGGAGGAACATCGTCGACAGGGCTCCGGAAAGCAGGAAAAACGGCAAGGCGGACAGGGCGCTGGCGCACCCCGTCCGCCCCTATACCTTATTACGCCTGCGTTACATCTTCATGGTCAGGCTGAACTGGAAGACGCGGCCGGTCTTGAGGAAGCCCCCATTGCGGTCGTTGGCGATATAGCGCTGCGGTTCGCCGACGGTGCTCCACAGCGCATGCTGGTCGAGCAGGTTGCGCGCGGACAGGCCGATCTCCAGCGTGTCGGTCGCCTCGAAGGCGAGGCCGGCATTCAGCTCGCCGACCGGCTGGATGTAGATGTCGGGCTGACTGTCCTGCACCGTCGCCAGGATGCGGCTCGTCCAATTGTACCACAGGTTGGCGCGCATTGGCCCGGTCGCATAGAAGAGTTCGGCGTTGTAGACGAGGTCGGGCGCCTGGGGCAGCTGCGTGGTGCGTATGTCGGTCGCCGCGATCGTATAGGTCGCCCGGGTCCGCTGCCAGGTAACATTGCCGCCGACGCCGAATCCTCCGAGCATGCGCGACGCGACGAGATCGCCGATCGTGTAGCGGCCCGACACCTCGATCCCCGTGGCGTTGCCACGACCACCGTTGGCGGGGCGGATATAGACGATGCCGTCCAGCGTCTCGCCGACCGATCGCGTGCCGGTCGGCACCAGCACGTTGCGCAGATCCTTGTGATAGGCCGCGACCTGCAGGTAGCGGCCGACGCCCGCATAATAGTCGAAGCCGAGATCGTAGCTCCATGCCTCGACGGGTTTCAGGTTCGGATTGGGCTGGGTGATCGACAGGATCGCGTTGGTCGCCGCGTCGCGCGAAATCTGCGTCGGGCCGGCAAGCTGGTCAAAGGCGGGCCGGGCGTAACTGGATCGGATCGCGCCGCGCACGACGAGCGCGTCGTTCGGACGCCACGTCGCGAGCAGACTGGGATCGACGTGGTGATAGGAGCGGCCCGCGTCGACGAACCGCGCCCCGTCCGCGTCGGACAGGAAGTAGCGCGCGGCGAAGCGGTTGTCCTCGTAGCGGATGCCCGGCACCAGTTCGAACGTGCCATAGCCGAGCGTTGCGGTGGCGTAGAGCGCCTTGCGCGTCTCCGTGCCGTCGAGCAGGCCCTGGCTGATCAGTGTCGGCGAGACCTTGGTCAGGTCGACATACTGGCTGACCTGCGCGTCGAGCTGGCTCCTCGACAGAACCTTGATCGGGCGCTGCGGATAATAGTCCAGGAAATCGGTCAGCACCTCGCCGAAATACTGGTTGATCGTCGGCCCCTGGACCGTGCCCGCCTGCAGCGGCGTCAGGAACCGGTAGCGGGTCGGATCCGGGGCAAGGCTGCGGCCGGTGCGATGCGAATCCTCGTACAGGCCGCCGACGCCGATGCCGCGCACCAGCCCCTCGCCGCTCCAGCCGATGCTTCCGCGCAGCGTCTTCTTCGTCTCGGCGAGATAGTCATAGCCCTGCTGGATGTAGAGCTGCGTCGGCCGGTCCAGCGAGCCGACATAGGCTGCGGCGGCGCTCGAGAGGACCGGTCGCGGCGAGCGGGGGTCGGACAGGTCGACGGTCAGCCCTTCCGTCGCGGCGCCGGTGTTGCCGGTTGCGCCGTTATAGGCGATTCCACGGAACGCCGCCTCGATGCGTTTGGGCTGGTTGAAATGCCCGTCCGCATAGGCGCCCTCCAGCGCCGCGGTGAAGCCGTTCCAACGCGCCTTGCCGCCGATCTGCGCGGAGAAGAGGCCCTGATCGACATCCTCGGTGCGGAAATAGCTGGCCGGATTGATGCCGTACGGCGTGTACACGCCCGCCGCATTATACGCGGTGGTGGTGCTGCCGTTGCTCAGCGTTCGCCGCGGATTGGGGTTGGTCTGGCCCGCGGTCAGCTCGTTGCGCAGGCCGGTCTGGTTCATCGTATTGGTGTCGAGATAGGTCGCGTAGTTGACGCGCGCATAGAGGTCGACCGGCTCCGTCCGCATGTCGAACGACCCACTCGCGCCGTAGCGGCGGATACGGTTGTTGTAGAAATTCCACTGCACGCCATCCGCAGAAAGGGCATTGCCGTTGGCGCGCGCGGTGCCGACGTTGAAAGCGGTCGTCTTGTAGTCGTTCTGGACCGCGGTCGATTCGGCGGCGTTGCTGCGCTCCTCGAAATAGCCGGCGAGATAGACGCCGAGCTGGTTCGACGATCCGAAACGCTGCGCGCTGTCGATACCGACCATGCCGCCCCAGCCGCCCTGCTTGCGATCGATCGCCAGCTGTGCCCCTTGCGCGACGGTGCGCGCGCGGACGAAGCCGGTCGAGAAATCGAAGGCGGTTGGCGTGCGCAGGTCGATGTTGCCCGCGATCGAGTCGGCATCCTTGTCCGCACCCGGCGTCTTGTCGGCGACGATGGCACCGATCGCAAAAGGGGAGAAGAGGTTCAGCGAGATCGCGCGATTGCTGCCCGACGTCTGCGGCAGGCGGACGCCGTCCAGCGTATAGCTGTTGTAGCTGGCGTCGAATCCGCGGATCGTGGCGTATTGCGTTTCGCCGGTGGCGCTCTGGTTGCGACCCTGATCGCGGGAAACGGAAACGCCGGGCAGGCGGCGGGCGAGATCGGTGACGTTGGTCTGCGAATTGATCGCGACGTCGCCCGTGGTGACGATGTCGATCGTGGCGATCGCGGCCTTTTCCTCTGCGACGGCGCTGCGGTCGCGCCGGCCGTTGACGACGATGTCGGCGGTGATCGCCTCGCTGACGCTTTTCTCCCGCGCCTCTTCGGCGCGTTCGGCAGGCGATTGCACGGTTTCCTGCTGGGCCAGCGCGGCGGCGGGCAATCCGGCCAGCGTCAGCGCGAGAAGCGAGGCGCAGGTGCGGTGGGCCGCGGATGCGCGGTCGGAACGCCGCAGGCAGGCCCGCGACGTAAGCGTCGAGTTCATGATGTCCCCCAAGGAAGCAAGCGATGCGGTCTCTGCCGCTGGCGACGCCCGCTAGGTCCGAATTGAGGCGATTACGTTACGTTCGTATAACAAATAAATTTAATGCTTCGGCTTCAGTGCAATGCGGCTGTCGTTTCCCGTCGGGCCGGCAGACGGGGCGTGAGCTATCCGGCAGCCAGCTGCGCACGAAGGGCGCGCACCGTGGCTTGCGGCAGGGGCGGGAGCGGGGCGGCTGCCTTGCCGCGCCGAAGGCGTTCGCGGTCGCGTTCGGCGGGGTCGACGACGCGCACCCTGACGGGTGCATGTCCGCTTCCGATCCCGAGCAGCGCTGCGGCGCCGCGAGACAGGTCTATGATCTGCGCATCGCCACCCGCGAAGGGGCCGCGGTCGTTGACGCGCACGACGATCCGTGCGCCGCTGTCGAGCGCGGTTACCTCGACATAGGTGGGCAGCGGCAGCGTGCGATGCGCCGCGGTCGGCCAGCGCGGCCGGAACTTCTCGCCCAGCGCGGTGCGGTTACCCGATTCGCCACCATAAACCGTGGCATAGCCGAGCATGTCATAGGCCGGCTGGGCGGCCGGAACGTAGGTGCGACCGCGCACGATATAGGGCCGGCCGATCCGGACCGGCGTGTCGCTGACCGGCCGGTACCCGCCGGCGCAGGCGGAGAGCGCCAGAGCCATCGCCACCCCGCCGAGTGCGCGCCTCATCGGTCGTTCCTGGCGAAGCGGCGGGGCCGGTCTGCGTGCACGGGCTTTCCTTCGATCGAATTCGGCATGGGGTAGCCGGCCGTCACGCGCTGTCAAACCATGCCCCGGCATAGGCCGCCTTCTCCCTCGACTTTCGGCGAGCGACCGTCGAAGGACGGCGGCATGGAGCGGGATGACGAGGGATCGGCGCGCGTCGGGCGGCTGCGGCTGGCGGGGTTCGCCGCCGGCGACTTCGCCTTCAACCTCTACTGGCAGAGCGCGATGCTCTACCTGCTGTTCTATTACACCGATGCGCTGGGACTGAAGGTGGAGACGGCGGCGGCAATCTATCTCGCCGCGTCGATCTGGGACGGCCTGGTCAGCTTCGCGGTCGGCGTGCTCGTCGACCGGCGCGGCGCGGCGGGGGATTACCGGCGCGTGCTGATCTGGGGAGCGGTGCCGCTCGGCCTGGCGTTCTGCGCCGCCTATCTGCCGCTGCACGGCACGGGTGGCATGGCGGCGATCGGCATTCTGGTCGGGCATCTCGTCTTCCGTACCGCCTATGCGCTGGTGAACATTCCCTATCTCGCCATGTCCGCGCGCGTCAGCCCCC
Organism: Sphingomonas beigongshangi; assembly: GCF_016820445.1. Classification (GTDB taxonomy): domain Bacteria; phylum Pseudomonadota; class Alphaproteobacteria; order Sphingomonadales; family Sphingomonadaceae; genus Sphingomonas; species Sphingomonas beigongshangi. The sequence continues at coordinate 581,263 of NZ_JADHDT010000001.1, read as the reverse complement.
ACGCCGGCGATCGCGCCTTCGTGGCAGGGCTGCGCATGCTGGCCGGCACGGCGGCGGCGGTCGTCGTCGCGCTCGGCACGGTGCCGCTCGGCGGCATGATCATGGGCGTGAAGGGCGGTCCGAAGGCATTCCTGGGCGCGGCCCTGCTCTTCGCCGCCATAGCGAGCGTGATCCTGATCCTGGTCGGCCGAACGTTCCGCGATGCGCTGGCGCGCGATGATGCCCCGCCGCCGCCCAGAGTGCCGCTCGGCCGCGCGCTTCGTGCGGTGGTGCGCAACCGGGCCTTCACCACCCTGGTCGCGGCGATGATGGCGATGATCGTCGCGACCAGCGTGCTCAACAAGTCGGTGCTCTACTATTTCAAATACGTCTTCGGCGATCAGGCCGCGGGACAGCTCGCGCTCGGCGCGATGATGGCGGTCAGCGCGGCGGCGGTGCCGGTGTGGATGGCGATCGCGCGTGCCATCGGCGTGCGGCGCGTGTGGTTCGCGGCGGTCCTGGTGAGCAGCCTGGGGCTGTCCCTGTTCGCGCTCGGCGACCTGCCGCGCGCAGGCGCGATGCAGCTGTTCCTGGTCGGCATGCAGTCGGCGACCGTCGGCTTGCACTTCGCCTTCTGGGCGCTGCTGCCCGAGGTCATCGACCATGGCGAGCGGACCGGCGGCGTGCGGACCGAGGGCATCGTGTTCGGTCTCGCCGCGCTGCTGCAGCGGATCGCGATCGGCCTGGCGACGCTGCTGATCGGCGTTTCGTTCGGCGAGGCAGGCTATGTCGCCAATGTCGTGCAGACGCCGGCGACCCTGGCCGCGATGCGGATGACGATCGCCCTGGTACCGCTGGCGGGATTCGTCGTGTCGGGTCTTCTGATGGCGCTCGCGCCCGCAGCGTCGCGGCGGCGCGCGACATAGCCCGATCCCGCCGGGCGCGGGAGAGGGGATTCGCGCCCGCGGGCATCGATGCGCGGGCGGCCGTGATCGCAGCGCGATGCCCCCCCCCCTCGCCACGTCGCGGGAGGGGGCGGCGCGTTTATCGCAGCAGGTCGAACGTGCCGTGCGCGCCCGGTGCCTGCGCGGACGGGGCGATCCATACGTCGAACGTACCCGGCTCCACCGTCGGTTGCAGGTCCTTCCCCAGGAATTCCAGCTGCTGCCGCGTCAGCGTGAAGATCACCCGCTCGCTCTTGCCCGGCGCAAGCGCCACCTTGCGGAACGCCTTCATCTCGCGGACCGGTCGCGTGATGCTCGCGACGCGGTCGCGGATATAGAGCTGCACCAGCTCCTCGCACGCTCTCGTGCCGGTGTTGGTGACGGTCGCCGCTACCTCGATGCGTCCGTCCCACGGCAAGGTGGCCGGCACGCTGGCGGCGTCGTAGCTGACCTTGCCATAGGTCAGGCCATGGCCGAACGGATACAGGGCCGCATTGGGCGCGGTCCGCCACTGCGCCTTGTACGGCTCGCGCGGGCCGTCGGGCGCGGGGCGGCCGGTCGCCTTATGCGCATAATAATAGGGCTCCTGCCCGCTCTCATGCGGGAAGCTGAGGGGCAGGCGGCCCGACGGTCCGACCTTGCCGAACAGCACGTCGGCGATGGCATGGCCGGTCTCGGATCCCAGAAACCAGGTGACGAGGATCGCGGGCGCGTCCTTCACCGCCCCTTCCAGTGCAAGGCCACGGCCGTTCTTGAGCAGCACGACGATCGGCTTGCCGGTTTTCGCCACCGCCTCCGCCAGCGCCATCTGCGGCGCGGGCACGGTGATCGAGGTGCGCGACTGCGCCTCGCCCGACATGGTCTCGCTCTCGCCGATCGCCAGCACGACGACGTCCGCCGCCTGCGCCGCCGCGACCGCCGCCTCGATCCCGCCGGCGAGCGGCGCCTCGACGCCCGACCCCGCCGTGACGGTGATGCTGGTGGCGCCCGCCGCGCGGAGGCCGGTGGCGAGGTCGATCGCCTGGTTGTTGTCGCCATAGACGACCCAGGGGCCATTGAGATCGTGCTGGCCGCTGGCGAAGGGGCCGATCAGCGCGAGCTTGCGGCCCTTGTCCAGCGGCAGCAGGTCGCCGTCGTTCTTCAGCAGCACCATCGCCTTCTGCGCCGCCTCGCGCGACAGGGCGATCGCCGCCTTGGTCCGCGAGCGCGTCGCCTCGCGCTTCTTGTCGATGCGGCGGAAGGGATCGTCGAACAGGCCGAGCATCTGCTTGACCGCGAGCACGCGCCGCACCGACCGGTCCAGCGCCTCCTGCGGTACCGCACCTTCACGCACCAGGCTGGGGAGGTGGAGCGCGTAAAGGTTCGACTGCATGCTCATGTCGACGCCGGCGAGGAAGGCGATGCGTGCCGCGTCCTTGCCGTCCTTGGCGAAGCCCGCGGCGATCATCTCCTCGTCGCCGGTATAGTCGGAGACGATGATGCCGGGGAACTTCCACTCGTCGCGCAGCACCTGCTTCATCAGCCACGGATTGCCCGTGGAGGGGATGCCGTCGATCTCGTTGAACGAGGCCATGCCGCTCATCGCGCCCGCATCGAAACCGGCCTTGTAGGGCGGCAGATACACCTCGCGCAGCGTCCGCTCGGACAGGTCGACGATGTTATAGTCGAGGCCGCTTTCCGCCGCGCCATAGGCGGCGAAATGCTTGACGCAGGCCATAACCGCGTCGTCCGCGGCCAGGCTCTTGCCCTGGAAGCCCTTCACCCGCGCGGCGGCGAACATGTTGCCGAGCAGCACGTCCTCGCCCGCGCCCTCCATCGTGCGGCCCCAGCGCTGGTCGCGCGCGATGTCGACCATCGGGAAGAAGGTCCAGTCGATACCCGCGCCGGCCGCCTCGAACGCGGCCATGCGCGCGGTGCGCATCGCCAGATCGGGCTCGAAGCTGGCGGCTTCCGCGACGGGGACCGGGAAGATGGTGCGGTGGCCATGAATGACGTCTGCGGCGAAGATCAGCGGGATCTTGAGCCGCGAATCGCGCATCACCGCGGCCTGCATCCGCCGCGCCATCTCCGCGCCGTTGCCGTTGAACACGCCGGTCAGCTTGCCCGCGACCGCATCGGCGATCTGGCCCTCGAAGCTCGGACCGGTCGACGGCGGGTTGAGCGCGGTGGCGATGCCGCCACCCCAGGCCGCGGCATTGAGTTGCAACTGGCCGGCCTTCTCCTCCAGCGTCATCGTCGCCAGGATCGCCTCGACCCGCTTGGACAGCGCGGCGCCGTCCGCCTGCGCCAGCAGCGCACGCGCCGGGCTGGACGCCCAGGCGACCACCGCGCCCGCGCCGAGCAGCGCCGCGCGCCGCGAGATGGTGATGTCGGTCATGCCTTGCGAAACTCCCCTCACATGCGCCGAACGCTCGAACTTTCCCGCCGCGGCGGCCATTCAGCTTTTCGCGTTGACGCTTTCCTGTAACCGGTTACACAGGCTGGGAGGCTCGCACAAGATGCGATGGGTCGGGTATAGCGCCCGGGCGAACATTTGAGGAGGGGGCGAGTCTTGGGTCAGGCATCCGCCACGATACGCGACGTGGCGCGCGAGGCTTCGGTATCGGTTGCGTCGGTATCGCGCGCGCTCAACGGGCACAGCAGCGTCCATCCGGAAACCCGCGCGCGCGTCGTCGCCGCGGCGGAGGCGCTGGGGTACGTGCCGCACGCGGGCGCACGCAGCCTGTCCTTGGCGCGCAGCCATGCGATCGGGGTGATCCTGCCCGACCTTCACGGCGAGTTCTTTTCCGAAATCGTGCGCGGCATGGACCGCGAGGTGAACGCGCGCGGCTATCATCTGCTGCTGTCGAACATGCATGCCGACGCGTCGCTGGCGGCGCAGGCGATGCGGTCGATGCGCGGGCGGGTCGACGGGCTGATCGTCATGGCGCCGCAACTGGATGCGGCCGGACTCGATGCCGCCTTGCCGAAGGGCGTGCCGGCGGTGCTGGTCAATTCGCATGACGGGATCGGCCGCGCCTCGTTCCGCATCGACAATGGCGCGGGCATCATCGCCAGTGTCGCGCACCTCGCCGCCCTGGGTCGCCGCCGGATCGTGCATGTCGCGGGACCAGCCGGCAACATCGACGCGCGCGAACGGAGCGAGGCCTATCATGCCGCCATGGCGGCGCATGCTCCGGGTATCGCCCCGATCGTCATCGAGGGCGACTTCCATGAACAGTCGGGCGCCGACGCCGTCGCGATGCTGCGCAGCATGGATGCAACATTTGATGCGATCGTCGCGGCGAACGACATGATGGCGCTCGGCGTACTGCGGGGACTTCGCGAAGCCGGCATGGACGTGCCGGGGACGGTCGCGGTGACCGGTTTCGACGACATTCCGCTCGCCCGCTATCTGGGGCTCACCACCGTCCGCGTTCCGCTGGCGGAGATCGGCGCGCGTGCCGTCGGCCGACTGGTCGATGCCCTCGAAGGGGGCGACCTGTCCCCCGATACGCTCACCGTGGCGACGGAACTCGTCGTGCGCGGTACCACCGCTCTTTCCCCGGGTACTCCATGACCTTTATCTCTAAGCCGCTTGATCGTCGGACCCTGTTGGCGCGGACGCCCCTGGCCGCCGTCGCGGCGAGCCAGTCGCTGCCCACGCTGGCGGCGGGCCGACCCGCGCTGCCCGGATGGTTCGACGATCTGGAGCATCGCACGTTCCGCTATTTCTGGGATCTCGCCAACCGCAAGAACGGCCTGGTCCCCGATCGCTGGCCGACGCCGTCCTTCGCCAGCATCGCCGCGGTCGGTTTCGCCCTGACCGCCTATCCGATCGGCGTCGCGCGCGGCTGGATACGGCGCGAGGAAGCGCGCGACCTGACGCTGACGACGCTACGCTTCTTCGATACCGCGCCGCAGGGCGACGCGCCGGCCGGGATGAGCGGCCACAAGGGGTTCTTCTACCATTTCCTCGACATGGAAACCGGCAAGCGCTTTCGCGATACCGAGCTTTCCAGCGTCGACACGACCCTGCTCTTTCTGGGCATCCTATTCGCGGGGGCCTGGTACGACCGTGCCGATCCGGCGGAGACGGAGATCCGTACGCTGGCGCAGCGCATCACCGATCGCGCCGACTGGCCATGGTTCACCAACGCGCGTGGCAGCGTGTCGATGGGCTGGCATCCGGGCCAGGGCTTCATCGAGCGGTCGTGGGAAGGGTATAACGAGGGGATGATGGTCTATATCGTCGGCCTCGGCAGTCGCGGCAGATCGCTCCATGACGGGGCATGGAATGCCTGGGCGAAGACCTATCCGGAATTCTGGCGTGGGCAGGGCGCGACGCGGCACCTCGCCTTCGCGCCGCTGTTCGGGCACCAGTACAGCCAGATGTGGATCGACTTCCGCGGCATCCGCGATGCCACGATGCGGCAGGCGGGCCTCGACTATTTCGAGAACAGCCGCCGCGCGACCTATGCCAATCGCGCCTATTGCATCGCCAACCCGATGGGCTGGCGCGGCTATTCCGGCGAAATCTGGGGCCTGACCGCTTGCGACGGACCGGGCAATTTCGAGCTGCCGTACCGGGGCGGCAGCGCCACCTTCTACGGCTATTCGGCGCGCGGGCCGCTCGGCCAGCCCGACGGGCGCGACGATGGCACGCTGGCCCCGACCGCCGCGCTCGGCAGCCTCGCCTTCGCGCCGGAGATCGCGGTGCCGGCAGGCGATGCGCTGCGTCGCTGGCCGGGGCTGTACGGCAAATACGGATTCCTCGACAGCTTCAACCCCTCGTTCCGCTACGCGTCCGCCAAGCTGGAAACGGGCTCGGTCGACCCGGCTGCCGGCTGGGTGGCGCGCGATTACCTCGGCATCGACCAGGGCGCGATCACGGGTGCTATCGCCAATGCGCGCGACGAGGGGGTGTGGCGGGTCATGCGTCGGTCGCCGACGATCCGGCGCGGGCTGCAGCGCGCGGGGTTCACCGGCGGGTGGCTGGGATGACGATGACCTTCCGGCGCGACGTGGTGGGCGATTGGAGCGTCCCGGCATGACCGCCTCCCACCCCAATCCGCCGATCAAGACCATCACCATCGTCGGCGGTGGCACGGCAGGCTGGATGACGGCGGCGCTGCTCTCGCGCCTGTTCCTCGGCGCCTATCAGATACGGCTGATCGAGTCGGAGGAGATCGGCACGATCGGCGTCGGCGAGGCGACGATCCCTGCGATCCGCACCTACAACGGCCTTGCGGGCATCGACGAGTTCGAGATGGTCCGCGCGACGCAGGCGACGTTCAAGCTCGGCATCGAATTCCGTAACTGGCGCGCCCCCGGCCACAGCTACATCCATGGCTTTGGCAAGATCGGCCAGGACCTCTACTGGCTGCACTGCCACCAGTTCTGGCTCAAGGAACAGGCGGCGGGACGCGCCAAGCACCTCGACCATTATGCCCTCAACACGCTGGCGGCGCGGATGAATCGCTTCGCCATGCCCGATCCGTCGAATCCGTATTCGCCGGTGGCCGACCTCGACTATGCCTATCACTTCGATGCGTCGTTGTTCGCCCGCTTCCTGCGATCCCGCGCGGAACAGGCGGGTGTCCTCCGGATCGAGGGGCGGATCGTCGCTGCCAACCGGCGCGGGCAGGACGGCTTCCTGGACCATGTCGTGCTCGCCGACGGCCGCACGGTCGACGGCGACCTGTTCATCGACTGTTCGGGTATGCGCGGCCTGTTGATCGGCGGCGCGATGGGCGTCGGGTACGAGGATTGGGACCGGTGGCTGCTGTGCGACCGCGCGCTGGCCGTGCCGAGTGCGCGCGGAACGGGGCCGCTGACGCCCTATACCCGCTCGACCGCGCATGACGCAGGGTGGCAGTGGCGCATCCCCCTCCAGCATCGCACCGGCAACGGCCATGTCTATGCCAGCCGCTTCGTGTCGGACGAGGCGGCGGCGCAGACGCTGCTCGCGCATCTGGATACGCCCGCGCTGGCCGATCCGCGCCCGGTCCGCTTCCGTCCCGGCAAGCGCCTGCGCGCCTGGGAAAAGAACGTCGTCGCCCTCGGTCTCGCCGGCGGCTTCCTCGAACCGCTCGAATCGACCAGCATCCACCTGATCCAGACCGGTATCCTGCGCCTGGTCGCGCTGTTCCCGGGGCAAGGCTTCAATGCCGCCGATATCGACGAATACAATCGCCAGACCGACTTCGAATATCGCGACGTCCGCGACTTCATCATCGCCCATTACAAGGTTACCGATCGCGAGGACTCCGAATTCTGGCGCTATCTGAAGCATATGGATGTGCCAGATAGCCTGGCGGAGCGGCTCGACCTGTTCCGCGCCTCTGCCCGGTTCTTCATGCACGGCAAGGCGGAACTGTTCCGCGAGGAAAGCTGGGTGCAGGTGCTGCTGGGTCAGGGGCTCCAGGCCGCCTATGACCCGATGGTGGACATGATCCCCGACGATCAGGCGCGGGCGTTCCTCCAGGATGTCGAGGAGGTGATCGCCGACGTCGCGCAGGGACTGCCGACGCACGAGGCGTTCATCGCCCGGCACTGCCTTGCGCCTCCGCCTTCCGCCTGACGGGAATCATCAACAAACTGTGACAGTTCGGCAACAGCCGGGACGATATTGAGCGGGGCTATAGCTAGATTGTTGTAACCGGTTACGCGGGGGAGTAACCGGTTCCATACGCCCTCCGCGATCCGCGGCCGATGCCTGTCGTCGGTCTTCCGGGAGCAAAAAGGGGGCTGGTCGACCGAGAGGGGATGAAAATGGCTTCCAAGATTCAGCGCGCGTCCGTCCGTCGCGGCATTTCGGCGGCGGCGCTCGCCGCGGCACTCGTCATCGGCGCGCCGGCATTCGCCCAGGCGACCTCGACGCTGCGCGGCCATATCGAGGGCGCGGCCGCGGGGACGGCCGTCGTCATCACCGATCTGACCACGGGCCAGGTGATCAACAGCCGCACCAATGCGGCGGGCGACTATACCATTCCCGGCATCCGCCCGAGCACCTATCGCGTCGACGTGGCTGGCCAGCGGCCGGAGCAGGTCGTCGTTCCCGTCGGCCAGACGATCACGCTCGACATCGGCACGCCGGCCGCCAATGCGGAAGCCGCGACGACCGAGACGACCACCTCCGCCGATGCCGGCACGGGGTCGGGTAGCGACATCATCGTCACCGGCCGCCGCACGCAGGAGGTGCGCACCGCCGAAGTCGCAACCAACGTGTCGCAGCAGCAGATCGAGAGCCTGCCGCAGAGCGACCGCAACTTCCTGAATTTCGCCGCGCTCGCGCCGGGCGTCGCGGTGACGCCGGGTCGCGGCAACCGTCAGGTGCAGGCGGGCGGCATCAGCGCCGACAACATCAACGTCTTCGTCGACGGCCTAAGCCTCAAGAACCAGGTCAACCACGGCGGCGTCGCGGGCCAGAACTTCAGCCAGGGCAATCCCTTCCCGCAGCTCGCGGTGCAGGAATTCAAGGTCGATACGCAGAACTACAAGGCGGAATACGAGCAGGCCGGCTCCGCGATCATCACCGCGGTGACCAAGTCGGGCGGCACGTCCTTCCACGGCGACCTGTTCGGCGAATGGCAGCCCAGCTCGTTCTACGGCACCAAATATTTCGATCGTCCCGGCAACGCCAACAATCTCGATGGCTCGCGCACGCAGGGCAATTACGACCGCAAGCAATATGGCGGCGACCTGGGCGGTCCGATCATCAAGAACGTGCTGCATTTCTACGGCGCGTTCGAGGCGACCGACCAGAAGGCGCCTTCGGCCGCGGTCCTGCTCGGCAACGGCACCTCCGCCGACCCGACGCAGATCGTGCCGCAGGCGATCGTGCAGCAGTATAACGGCAGCTATCCGCAGGATTTCCACCAGAAGCTGTATTTCGGCAAGCTGACCGCCTTCGTCAGCAATGCCGATACGGTGAACTTCAGCGGTTTCTTCCGTCGCGAGAGCAATCTCGCCGACTTCGGCGGTACGTCGGTTCCGTCGCACGGCCATCTGCTGCAGTCGAAGATCGACCTGTACCAGCTCGAATGGAACCACCGCGGCGACAATTGGCTGAACGAGGCGACGGTCGCGTACAACACCGTCTTCAACGGCACACCGCGCACCAGCAGCGGGCCGGAGATCGTGCTGGGCAAGCCGGGCGCCGTGGTCGCGTCGCTGGGAACCAACGGCTTCGAGCAGGCCGACAATCAGAAGACATGGACCTTCAAGGACAATGTCACCTTCTACGGCGCGGCGCATGTCGTGAAGGCGGGCGTCAAGGTCACGCTGAATGATCTGTCGCGTGCCGAGGACAATCTCGGCAACGGGTCCTACTTTTTCCAGCCTTCGACGTTCACGACCTTCGACGCCTCGACGCCGCAGCAGGCGGCGGTTTCCGTCGTCCCAGTGCGTCCGGCGATGGCCAAGGATACGCAGATCGGCCTGTTCATCCAGGACGACTGGACCGTCAACGATCACCTGACGATCAACGCCGGCATCCGCTGGGATTACGAGACCAACGCGAAGAACGAGAAGTTCGTCACGCCCGCCGGCATCGTCACCGCGCTGCGCAACTACCAGCCGTGGCAGGCGGCGGGGATCAACCCGAACGACTATATCTCGACCGGCACCAATCGTAAGCCGTATTGGAAGGCGTTCCAGCCGCGTCTGGGCCTGTCGTACGACGTCAATGGCGATCGCGACATCGTGCTCTTCGCGGGTGCCGGTCGCTATTACGACCGCCCGCTGTTCATCGACTCGGGCATCGAGACGATCAAGGCGCTCTACCAGCGGACCATCACGCTCAGCTTCTGCGACGGCCCGGGCCAGCCGAGCTGCGCCTCGGTGCGCGCCGGCAACAACGGTGCCCTGCCGGCGACGACGCTGGCGTGGAATGCCAATTACAAGAACGTCGATGCCCTTCGTGCCGCGGCGACCGCAACCGGCGTGGGCGGCGAGGTATGGCTGCTCAACAACGACACCAAGCTGCCCTATTCGGACCAGTTCAACTTCGGCGTCCGCAAGCGCCTGGGCGCGGTCCAGACCTCGATCACCTTCAGCCACATCCGCAGCCACAACATCTTCAAATATGTGCGCGGCAATCGTCTGCCCAGCGGCCAGTACACCAGCCAGGGCGACCAGTGGATCGAGGATACCTTCCCCGCGCAGGGCATCCTGCCCGGCTATAGCGGCAAGCTGAACATCGGGTCGAATGACGGCAAGGCCTATTACACCGCGATCTACTTCACCGCGGAAAAGCCGTTCGTCACGGGTTCGACCTGGGGCTTCACCTCGACGCTGACGTTGCAGCGTGCCCGGTCGAACGTCGCGCAGGAACTGCAGGGCGACGAATTCTACAACGGTCCGCGCGTCGATGCCTATGGCATCAATTATGTCGCGGGCGTCGAGAAGTGGCGCTTCGTCGGCACCGGCATCGCCCGCGGCCCATGGGACACGAAGCTGTCGGTCACCGGCACGTTCAGCTCGGGCCCGTCGTTCGGCCAGGTCATCTTCCCGACCGTCAAGCCCGAGAACGCCAGTGCCTACGGCAATTTCGGCGGCGTGTTCTGGCCTGACCAGATCGTCGGCTATGCCTCGGTCGATGCGCGCATCTCGAAGACGTTCACCATGCCCTGGGGCCACGACCTCGAGGTCAACTTCGCGGCGTTCAACCTCTTCGACTCGGTCAATCGCACCTATTCGGCCTGGGGCGCCGGATCGGGGGTCAACCCGACCAAGCGCGAGAACGACACGCAGGGCGTGCCGCGCTCGTTCCAGGTCGGCGCGCGCTACAAGTTCTGATGCGTTTTCCGTGCTCCTGCGGACGCAGGAGCCCAGGACGGCAGGCGATGTCCTGTGTGGCTCTGGGTTCCCGCGTTCGCGGGAACACTGGAATGGGAGGGGCGGTAGCATGACCCCCAGCCTCATCCGTGTCGGCCGAAGCGAGAGCCCGGTGGTCGTCGTGGACGATGCCGTTCCCGACGTGGACGCCGTCGTCGATCTGGCCGCCGCGCTGGCGCCGTTCCCCAGCGTCGCGAGCAGCTTTTATCCCGGCGTCCGCCGCGTCCTGACCGCCGCCGACGGCGCCGCGCACGACTATGCGACCGCCCTGTTGCGATCCCTCGCGCCGTTCATCGGCGGCGCGTTCGACGTCGATGGCTTCGACTGGATCGAGGGCAGCTTCTCGATCGTGACCGCCGATCCGGCCACGCTGTCGCCCGCGCAGCGCGCGCCGCACTTCGACTCGACCGATCCCGGCTATCTCGCGGTGCTCCACTATCTGTCGGACACGCCCGGGACCGGCACCGCCTTCTACCGCCAGCGATCGACCGGCATCGAGTGCGTCGACGCCGCCAACCGCGAGACGTTCGTCGCCGCCGCGCGCCGCGACAGCACGGCCCTGAGCGGCTACACCAACGCCAGCAACGCCGCGTTCGAACGGATCGGGGCGGTGGAGGGGCGGCGCAATCGCGTCGTTCTCTACCAGGGGAGCCTGCTTCATTCGGGCATCATCCCCGCCGCCATGCCGCTGAGCGCCGATCCGCGCGTCGGGCGGCTGACCGCCAACCTCTTCATCCAGGCGCATCGATGATCGCAGCCCTCCTTCTCGCCACCGCCGCGCCGGCCGCGCAGCACACCTACGCCAATCCCGTCGACATCGATTACCGCTACAATTTCGAGCAGGTGAACGAAGGCATTTCCTACCGGACGGGGGCCGATCCGGTGATCGTGCCGTTCAAGGGCGCCTATTACCTCTTCCTGACGCTGGCGGACGGTTATTGGCGCTCCACCGACCTCGTGACCTGGCGCTTCGTCACGCCCAGCCGCTGGCCGGCGGAAGGGATCGTCGCCCCCGCCGTCACCTCCGACGGAACGCGGCTGCTCATCATGCCGTCGATGACGGCGCAGGGCACGATATACGGCACGTCGGATCCCGAGAGCGGCCGGATCGACTATGTCGTCCGCCGCATGCCGCCGCTGCCCGGCGCGGTGAAGTCGGGTCTGGAGGATACGATCAGGCCGGGGCAGGTTCCGCCCGGTCCATGGGACCCCGACCTGTTCCAGGACGACGACAAGCGCTGGTACCTGTACTGGAATTCTTCGAACGTCTTTCCGATCTACGGCGCGCCGGTGTCGTTCGCCGATGGTCGGATGACCTATGGCAGTCCGCGCAAATCGTTCATCCTGCTCGACCCGACGCGGCACGGCTGGGAACGCTTCGGCCAGGACCATAGCGGCACCCTGCCCGATGGCACGCCGATCACGCCGTTCATGGAAGGCGCCTGGATGACGAAGGTCGGCGGGCGCTACTATCTGCAATATGGCGCGCCCGGCACCGAATATAACGCCTATGCGACCGGTACCTATGTCGGGACGTCGCCGATGGGGCCGTTCACCTACGCCGCGTACAATCCGGTCGGCTACAAGCCCGGCGGCTTCGTCCAGGGCGCAGGCCATGGCAACACGTTCCAGGATCTCCACGGCAACTGGTGGAACACCGGAACGCCATGGATCGGCTACAACTGGACGTTCGAGCGGCGGATCGGCCTGTGGCCGACCATGTTCGATGCCGATGGGCAGATGCGCGTCTCCACGCGCTTTGGCGATTTCCCGCAGCGCATGCCGACGACGCGCTTCGCCGATCCCGACTCGCTGTTCACGGGCTGGATGTTGCTGTCCTACCGCAAGGCCGCGACCGCCAGCGCAAGCGTCACCGGCCATGCGCCGGCAGACGCGACCGACGAGAACCCCCGGAGCTTCTGGCTGTCGCCGTCCAAGGCGGCCGGGACGACGCTGACGATCGACCTGGGCGCCGCGAAGACCGTGCGCGCGGTGCAGGTCAACTTCGCCGATTACAAGGCGGGCCGCTTCGGCGATGCGCCGGACATCTATACGGAATTCCGCCTCGAATCGTCGCGCGACGGACGCGATTGGCGACCGCTCGCCCGCACGACGGGGCCGCGTCGCGATCGGCCGAACGCCTATTTCGAACTGCCCGCACCCGTCACGGCGCGCTACGTGCGCTACGTCCACGGCCATATCGGCGGCGCCAATCTCGCGATCAGCGACCTCAGGGTGTTCGGCACCGCGGGCGGCGGCGCACCGTCCGCGCCCGAGCTGGTCGGCGCGACGCGCGCCGCCGATACGCGCGACGCGACGATCCGATGGCGGCGCGTACCCGGGGCGGTCGGCTACAACGTCCGCTGGGGCATCCGGCCGGACCGGCTGGCCCTGACGTACCAGGTCTTTGCGGACCGCGTCGCGACCGGCGACGCCGCGACGCTGCCGCTGCGGGCCCTCACGGTCGGGCAGCGTTATTATGTCGCGGTCGAGGCGTTCGACGAGAACGGCGTGTCGCGGTTGAGCAGGGTTCAGGCGATGTGATGCGTCGGCCGGTTACGCCGCTGGAGAAGGGGGGCTTAAAGACTCGACCGACCCCTGCTAACCCGCCGCCATGACGCCCAGGATCACCGTCACTCGCCACGGCGCGGAAGCCCAGCCGGTCGTCGTGTTCGACGATTTCGCCGATGCGGAGGCGCTGCGCGACGACGCCGGTTTCCTGTCGTTCGCGTCGATCGGCGAACATTATCCCGGCGTCCGCGCGCATGTCGCCGCGGCGATGCTGCGCCCGATGCTGGCCACCGTCGCGCCCGTCGCTGCGGACGTATTTGGGCTGCACGACCTGGACGTGGTGGACGCCTTCTACTCGCTGGTCACCACGCCGCCCGCACGCCTCGCGCCGATCCAGCGCTTGCCGCATTTCGACGAGGTGTCGCCGACACGGCTGGCGCTGCTCCACTATCTGTCGCCGGACCAACGCAGCGGTACCGCCTTCTACCGCCAGCGCAGCACGGGCTTCGAGTCCGTCGATGCGGCGCGGCTCGCCGGCTATCGCGCCGCGCTGCAGGCCGATCTGGCGCAGCATGGGCTGCCCGATCCGGCGTACATCGCGGGCGATACGCCGCTGTTCGAGCAGGTCGCGCGCCACGAAGGCCGATTCAATCGTGCGATTCTCTATCGGTCCAATACGCTGCATTGCGCGGTCATCCCGCCCGACATGGCGCTGTCCGACGACGCGTTGGAGGGTCGGCTGACGGTGAATACCTTCCTCGACGGACGAACCATTTCGTAACGGTATGTTGCCGGAATATCACGCGCCCCCCGTGGCGCATGAATACGTATGTGGCCATGTTGGCACGAAATCCCCCTTTGTTCACAAGCGCTCGGGTTAGACCGGCCGATCGTCCTCCCATGCCAGGGGGCGAGGGCACGGTATCACTTCAAGGGGGAGGATTCTTCTCGTGGCCCGTTCCGTTTCGTCGTTTTCGCTGCGCAGCCGCTGCGCACTCCGCTCCACCACCGTCGGCCTCGGCAGCCTGTTCCTGGTAACGGGCGGCGCTGCGTTTGCGCAGGAAACCCCGAACCCGCAGTCGCCCAACGCCAACCCGCCGGCGGCCGCGACGGTCCAGGCGCCGGCTCCCGCCGCGGAACCGACCCCGAACCAGAATGCCGAGCAGGCGCAGACCCAGTCGAACGCCGTGCAGGACGAAGGTGGCCAGGACATCGTCGTCACCGGCATCCGCGCCAGCCTCGCCAGCTCCGCCAAGATCAAGCGCGACTCCGCGCTGATCGTCGACAGCGTCTCGGCCGAGGACGTCGGCAAGCTGCCCGACGTGTCGATCGCCGACAGCCTGGCGCGTCTTCCCGGCGTCACCGCGCAGCGCCTGGAAGGGCGCGACCAGCGCCTGTCGATCCGCGGCCTCGGCCCCGACTTCTCGACCACGCTGCTGAACGGTCGCGAGCAGGTGACCGTCGGTGACAACCGCGGCGTCGAATACGACCAGTATCCGTCGGAATTCTTCCGCAACGTCAACGTCTACAAGTCCGCCAATGCGTCGCTGATCGCCGCGGGCATCTCGGGCACCGTCGACCTGCGCATGCTGCGTCCGCTGGACCAGCCCGGCCGCGTGTTCGCGATCAATGCCCGTGGCCAGATGAACGGCATCGACAACCTCAACCCGGACTCGTCGCGCTACGGCTATCGTGCGTCGGCGACCTATGTCGACAAGTTCGCCAACGACACGCTCGGCATCGCGCTCGGCGTCTCGGCGACCCAGACGCCGTCGCAGGACGAGCGCTACAACGCCTGGGGCTATTCGGGCAGCGGCACCGCGGCCGATCCTTATGTGCTCGGCGGCGCCAAGCCCTATGTCCAGTCGAACGAGCTGCGCCGCTACGGTGGCGTCGCGACGATCGAATGGCAGCCGTCGGAGAATTTCCATTCGACGTTCGATGCGCTCTACTCGAAGTTCAAGGAAGAGCAGCACCTGCGCGGCGTCGAATTCCCGCTGGGCTTCTCCGATCCGGTCAAGAGCGGCATCCAGACCTCGAACGGGTTTGCGACCGCGACCACCTTCAGCAACGTGTTCGCCGTCATGCGCAACGACTATAATCGTCGCGACGCGGAGAACCTGTCGCTCGGCTGGAACAACGACCTGAAGGTCACCGACCGGATCCACTTCAACGTCGATGCGAGCTGGAGCCGCGCGACCCGCACGGACTTCCTGCTCGAGACCAACGCCGGCACCGGCTATCAGAAGAGCGGGGTTCCCGATCGCGTCACCGTGACGCAGAATGCCAACGGCACGTATCGCATCGTGCCGACGCTCGACTATACCAACACCAACATCTTCAAGCTCACCGACCCGCAGGGTTGGGGCTACAACGGCACGCAGCCCGTGGTTCAGTCGGGCTTCCTCAACCGGCCGAGCTTCAAGGACGATCTGAAGTCGCTGCGTGCGAGCTTCAACGGCGAGATCGACGGCAGCGTGGTGAAGAGCTGGGAAGTCGGCGGCAACTACAGCCGTCGCGAGAAGACCAGCGCCTATTCGTCCTATTTCCTGTGCCCGACCGGCGGCGGCACGGGCTGCACCGTGGCCAGCGGCACGCCGACCAGTGCGCCGGTGCCGACCGCGGCGCTGCTCGGCACCAACGTGCCGCTCGCCTATCTCGGCATCCCCGCGATGCTGACGTGGGACCCGCTCTACGTTTATAACAACGCGCTCAACAAGGCGTTCGACGGTCGTCCGTCCTCGCTGGTCCGCGACAATGTCGTCACCGAGGACGTGTGGACTGGCTATGCGCAGATCAATCTCGACGGCGAGGTCGGCGGCAAGGCCGTCAAGGGCGCGCTGGGCGCACAGGTCGTACGCAGCCAGCAGCGTGGCACCGGACAGATCGCCAGCGTTAACAACGGCGTCGTGACGATCGCCCCGGCGAACCAGAAGGAAACGTACACCAACTTCCTGCCGAGCGCGACCTTCTCGGTCGAGCTGATACCGAGCGGCTATGTGAAGATGGGTGCGTCGCAGACGATGATCCGGCCGCGTCTCGACCAGGAGCGCGTGACGCAGGACGTGTCGATCAACATCGCCAACATCGGACGCACGCAGCCCGGCCTGCTGTTCCCGGTCTTCTCGTCCAGCGGCGGCAACGTCGCGCTGCGTCCCTACCAGTCGACCAACATCGATCTTTCGTTCGAAAAGTACTTTTCGGGCGGCGGCTACGTCGCGGTCGCAACCTACTTCAAGCACCTGACCGACTTCGTCGATCCGAACAACAGCTATGCCTACGACTTCTCGGGCCTGTTGCCGGCGCTGACGTCGGCCCAGCAGGCGCAGGTCATTGCGGCGAATCAGACGATCGGCACCGTCTCGGCGCCCGCGAACACGGGTCGCGGCGAGATCCTGGGTGTCGAGGGCACGATCTCGCTGCCGTTCAAGTCGATCACCAGCGCGCTTGACGGGTTCGGCATCTTCGTGACCGGCGGCTACACCGACTCCACCATCAAATATGCCAACAACCCGACCCCGATCACCCTGCCGGGCCTGTCGGACGTCACGGCTAGCGGCACGCTCTATTTCGAGAAGTGGGGCTTCCAGGCGCGGGCGAACTACCGCTACCGGTCGTCGTTCCTGGCAGAGGTCGCCGGCCTTTCGGCGAGCCCGACGTACCGGACGGCGAAGGACGAGGCGATCCTCGATGCCCAGATCGGCTACGAGTTCCAGAGCGGCTTCCTGAAGGGCTTCTCGATCCTCGCGCAGGGCAAGAACCTGACCGACCGTCCGTTCGTCACCTACCAGAACAACGATCCGCGGCAGGTCATCGATTATCAGCGCTACGGCCGCGATTACTATATCGGCATCAGCTACAAGTTCTGATCCTCTTCCTCCCCGCCTCAAGGGCTGTCGCCGCGATCCGGCGGCAGCCCTTTTTGTTTCCAATTCACGCCAGCCCCGGGCTTGTTCTGCGGGCACCGTTCCGCAAGATGTACGGACGGTAGGTACATGGCACGGTGGGGGCCGGGACCGGTCCAGCCCGAAGATCGGCACAGCAGAGGATGCCATTCATGACCCTGAAGACCATCGTCATCGCAGGCGGCGGCACCGCGGGCTGGATGGCGGCCGCCGCGCTCGGCCATCTGATGGGCGAGCACATCCGCATCCACCTGGTGGAGTCGGAGGCGATCGGCACCGTCGGCGTCGGTGAGGCGACAATCCCGCAGATCCGCCTCTTCAACCAGGCGCTGGGCCTGGACGAGGACGCGTTCCTCCGAGCGACGGGCGGCACCTTCAAGCTCGGGATCGCCTTCGACGGCTGGACGGCGCCGAGGCACAGTTACATGCACGCCTTTGGCGATGTTGGCCGAGACGTCGGACCCGTGCCGTTCCAGCATTACTGGTTGCGCGCGCAGGCCGAGGGAGTCGCGGGCCCGCTCGGCGACTATTGCATGAACGAAGTCGCGGCGCGTGCCGGCCGCATGCATCGCGGCGCGCCCCTCACCGCGCGGACGATCCCGGCGATTCCCTATGCCTTCCACTTCGACGCGAACCTCTACGCCGCCTATCTTCGGCGGTTCGCGCAGAACCGCGGCGTGTCACGGACCGAGGGGCGGATCGCCGCGGTCGAGCGCGATGGAGAAAGTGGCGACGTCACCGCCCTGGTGCTCGACGGCGGCGAGCGCGTGGCGGGGGACCTGTTCCTCGATTGCACGGGCTTTCGCGCGCTGCTGATCGAAGGTGCCTTGCAGGCCGGCTATGAAGACTGGTCGCGCTGGCTGCCCTGCGACCGTGCGGTTGCACAGCCGAGCACGGGAACGGGCGCGCCCATGCCCTATACGCGGGCGATCGCAAAGTCGGCGGGGTGGCAGTGGCGCATCCCCCTCCAGCATCGAACCGGTAACGGACACGTCTATTGCAGCGCCTTCACCAGCGACGACGAGGCCATGGCGGTGCTTGCCGGAAACCTGGACGGCGAGCCGACCGGCGACCCCCGGCCGCTGCGCTTCGTTACCGGACGTCGGCGCAAGGCGTGGAGCCACAATGTCGTTGCACTCGGCCTTGCCAGCGGCTTTCTCGAACCGCTTGAGTCGACCAGCATCCACCTCATCCAGGCGGCGATCGCGCGGCTCGTGAAGCTGTTGCCGGCCATGCCCGTCGCGGCCGCGCTGCGCAGCGAATACAACCGACAGACCGATTTCGAGATGGAGCGTATCCGCGATTTCCTGATCCTGCATTATTGGGCGAACGGTCGCGAAGAACCCTTCTGGCAGGCCTGCCGGACGATGGCGCTGCCGGACAGCCTGCAGGCGAAGATCGATCTGTGGCGCGAGACGGGCGTCATCACGCGCGAGCACGAGGAACTGTTCACCGAGGACGGCTGGCTGCAGGTGCTGGCAGGGCAGGGCGTGACGGCGCGGTCGCACCATCCGTTCGCCGATACGATCCCCGACGCCGATCTTGCGGAATATATGGAGACGCTGCCGCTGCTCTACCGTCGCGAGGCCGGCGCCCTTGCGACGCACGAGTCCTTCATCGCGCGCCACTGCGCGATGCGGCGCTAGATTGCGATCCGGCAAGGCTTGATCGAGGGGGCTGAGGGCCGGCACCGCTCCCACGTGGCGGATCGAATTACGGCCAGAGCCGTCAGCTCGATCCCCGCACGACGAGACGGGGCAGCAGCAGGCTCGCCTGTGTCGGCTGATCGGCGATACGGCGCAGCAGCGTGTCGACGAGGACCTCGCCGGCCAAACGATAGTCCTGCGCCACGGTGGTCAGCGACGGCTGCGTCGTCGCGGCAGCCGGAATGTCGTCGAAGCCGACCACCGACACGTCGGCCGGCACGCGCAGGCCGGCTTCCGCCAGCGCTCGCATCGCACCGAGCGCGATGAGGTCGGACGCGGCGAACAAGGCATCGAACGGAATGCCGCGCACCAGCAACCGCTGCATGGCGTCATAGCCGCCCTGTTCCACCGACAGCGAATCCGCATGCAGTCCCGGGTCGACCGCCAATCCGGCCGCGCGGAGCGCTTGCGCCATGCCGTGATAGCGATCGCGAAATTCGGGATAATGGTCGTCCGCTTGCCCGATGAAGGCGACGCGGCGGCGGCCCCGGGCGATCAGATGTTCGCCGGCAGCGCGTCCGCCGGCGATATTGTCGCTCCCGATGGTCGTCGCCAGCCCGTCGGGATCCACCGCACCCCAGCGCACGAAATGCGTTCCCTGCGCGCGCAGCGCCTCGAGGCGCGCCTTGTAGACCTCGTAATCGCCGTAGCCGAGCAGGATGATCCCGTCCGCCTTGCGGCTGTCCTCATAGTCCATGTGCCAATCGGCGGAGAGATGCTGGAACGACGTCAGCAGGTCGTAGCCGCGTGCGGCGCATGTCCGCAGGATCGATCCCAACATCGAAAGGAAGAAGGGATTGATGTACGTACCGTCGGGCAGCGGGTCCTCGAAGAACAGCAGCGCCAGCGTCATCGTCTGGCCGCGCCGCAGCGACGAGGCGTTCTTGTCGACCTTGTAATTCAATTGGTGCGCGATCGCCTCGATCCGCATCCGGGTCGCCGCGCTCACCGTGGGATCGCCACGCAACGCCCGGCTGACCGTCGGCTGGGAGACACCGGCGCGGGCGGCAATGTCGAACGACGTCGGCTTGTCGCTGGTTCCCCTGCTGCGCGTCTTCGCCGTCATTGCTGCGCAATAGACCAGTGGCAGAAAAGACGAAAGGGTCGCGTGAATACGTATGCCTTGCGCTTGGCTTGTGCGTGCCGCTTACCCAGAACGGCCCCGACGCGGGCGGCACAGGCATCGTTCCGCGCGAACCTGTGATACGACCGGGAGGGGCCTGCCATGCGCCGAAACGCGCCACGACATTTCGCCATCGCCGCCGCGCTTTGCGCCCTTGTAGCCGCGGTTGCGCCTCCTGGCGTCGCGGGAGCGCAGGCCGCCGCTTCCGACTTCCGCGCGCGGCCGCCCCAGGACGAAGTGATCTACTTCCTGCTTCCCGACCGGTTCGACAACGCCGATCCGTCCAACGACCGCGGCGGTTTGACCGGCGACCGCAGCGTGACCGGCTACGACCCGACTGCGAAGGGATGGTATCACGGCGGCGATCTGAAGGGGTTGACCCGCCGTCTCGACTATATCCAGGCGCTCGGCGCCACCGCGATCTGGGTCGGGCCGATATTCAAGAACAAGGCGGTTCAGGGCGCGCCGGGGCAACAGTCCGCGGGCTACCACGGCTACTGGATCACCGACTTCACCCAGGTCGACCCCCATCTGGGCACTAACCAGGATTTCGCCGACCTCGTCGCCGCCGCCCACGAGCGCGGCATGAAGGTCTATATGGACATAGTCGTCAACCATACCGCGGACGTGATCCAGTATCGCGAATGCGTCGGTAAGAACGAATGCCCGTATCGCAGCCGCGCCGACTATCCGTATCAGCGGCGCGGCGGCGTCACCGGCCCTGCGATCAACGCCGGCTTTACCGGCGACGAGGATGGCAGTGCGGCGAATTTCGCGAAGCTGACCAACCCCAATTATGCCTACACGCCCTTCGTTCCCGATGCGGAGAAGGCGGTGAAGGTCCCCGCGTGGCTCAACGACCCGCTTTATTACCACAATCGCGGCAACACGACGTTCCTCGACGAAAGCGCGACGATGGGCGATTTTGGCGGCCTCGACGACGTGATGACCGAAAATCCGCGCGTGGTCGCCGGGATGATCGACATCTACGGCGGCTGGATCGACCGGTTCGGCATCGACGGCTTCCGCATCGACACCGCGCGCCATGTCGAGCCGGCATTCTGGCAGAAGTTCGTGCCCGCGATGCTGGCCCGCGCAAAGGCGAAGGGAATTCCCAATTTCCACATCTTCGGCGAGGTCGCGTTCGAAACGCTCGATGTCGGACTGCTCGCCGAACATACCCGCATCGACAAGCTGCCCGGCATTCTCGACTTCGCGACCCGGCAGGCGATCCTCGAAACCGTCACCGGCAAGCAGGAAACCGGTGCCTGGGACAAGCTGACGCTGGGCGATGCTCTGTACGAGGGCGGCTATGCGACCGCGCAGACGCTGCCGACCTTCGTCAGCAACCACGATGCCGGCCGTCTCGCGACCTATGTCCGCCAGGCCCTGCCCAAGGCGGACGATGCCGAGGTGTTGAAGCGCGTCCAACTGGCGCATGCCATGCTGCTGACGCTGCGCGGCGTGCCGACGATCTATTCGGGCGACGAGCAGGGCTTCGTCGGCGATGGCAACGACCAGGATTCGCGCGAAGACATGTTCGCCAGCAAGGTCGCCTCCTACAACGACAATCGCCTGCTCGGCACCACCACCACGACCGCGACCGAACATTTCGGCCGTGACAATCCGCTGTTCCGCGAAATCGCCACGCTCTCGAAGCTGCGTACGGCGACGCCGGCGCTGATGCGGGGTTCGACCGTCCTGCGCGCTCGCCAGGACACGCCGGGTCTCATCGCCGTCTCCCGCATCGATCCCGCGACCAAGGCGGAGGTGCTGCTCGCCTTCAACAGCTCGACCGCGCCGCTGACCCGGCAGGTCCAGGTCGAAGCCGGCGCCATGTCGGCGCAGACGCTGGCCGGCGGCGGATGCGGCAGGGTGGCGGCGCCCGGCAGTCTTACCGTGACGTTGCCGCCGCTCGGCTATGCGGTGTGCGCGATGAAGGCGCCGCGATGAGCGGTATGCAGCCTCGTCAGCAACGGCCGTGGTGGCGCGGTGCGACCATTTACCAGATCTATCCGCGCAGCTTCGCCGACTCGAATGGCGATGGAATCGGGGATCTTGCGGGCATCACGGCGCATCTCGATCACGTCGCCGGCCTGGGCGTCGAGGCGATCTGGCTGTCGCCCTTCTTCCGGTCGCCGATGGCCGACTTCGGCTATGATGTCTCCGACTATTGCGACGTCGACCCGATCTTCGGCACGCTCGCGGATTTCGACGCGCTCGTCGCGCGGGCGCACGCGCTCGGCCTGAAGGTGATCATCGACCAGGTCTGGGCGCATACCAGCGACCGGCACCCCTGGTTCGAGCAAAGCCGCCAGAGCCGCGACAACCCCTATGCCGACTGGTACGTCTGGCACGATCCCCAGCCGGACGGTTCGCCCCCCAACAACTGGCAGTCGGTGTTCGGCGGCCCGGCATGGACCTGGGACGCGCGCCGGCGCCAATATTACATGCACAATTTCCTGAAGGAGCAGCCGCAGGTCAACGGGCACCACCCGGCGGTGCAACAGGCGTTCCTCGATGTCGCCCGCTTCTGGCTGGAGCGCGGCATCGATGGTTTCCGGATCGACGCGATCAACTTCATGATGTTTGATCCCGCCTTCCGCGACAATCCGCCCGCGCCCGACGACGACGGCATTCCGCGCACCCGCCCGTTCGACTATCAGCTGCATCGCTACAACCAGAGCCACGACGCGATCCCCGGGTTCCTGGAACGGATCCGGGCGCTGTTCGACAGCTACGACGCGCGCTTCACCGTCGCCGAAGTCGGTGGTGCGGACAGCGACCGCGAGATGAAGCTTTTCACCGCCGAGGGGCGGCGGCTGCACAGCGCCTATGGCTTCGATTTTCTCTACGCGCCGGCGCTGACGCCGGCGGCGGTGGCGGAGGCGGTCGCGAAATGGCCGGAAGCGGAGGGCGTCGGCTGGCCGAGCTGGGCGTTCGAGAACCACGACGCGCCGCGCGCGATCTCCCGTTGGACAGAGCCGGCCCACGCCCGCGCCTTTGCGCGAATGAAGATGCTGCTGCTGGCGTCGCTGCGCGGCAACATCTTCCTCTATTACGGCGAGGAGCTCGGCCTGACGCAGGTCGAGGTGCCGTTCGACCAGCTCCGCGATCCCGAGGCGATCGCCAACTGGCCGCGCACGCTGTCGCGCGACGGTGCGCGGACCCCGATGCCGTGGCGCGCCGAGGCACCCCATCTCGGCTTCTCGTCCGCCACGCCATGGCTGCCCGTCGGCGCCGACCATGCGGCGCTCGCGGTGGACCGGCAGGCGGAGGACCCGCATGCGCTGCTACAATGGACGCGCGACGTGCTTGCCCTGCGCAAGCGTCACCCTGCGCTGCTGACCGGCGACATCCGTGTCGTGGAGGCGGGGGAGGCGATGCTGGCGCTCGAGCGGCGCGGGGGCGGCGAGACGATGCTGTGCGTCTTCAACCTGTCGCCCGAACCCCGGCACTGGATGCCGGCGGAGCCGGATCGCTGGCACACGGTCGCCGACACAGCGACGCAGGGCTGGCATTTCGATGGATATGGCGCTTTGATCGCGCAACGTACTGGAGAGGCATGATGAATCCTTGGAAGATCGGGACCGCCGTGGCGCTGGCGCTGACGGCAACCGCGGGGTTCGCGCAGACCGATCCCAATGCGGTCGCGCAAATCCCGACGGTGGCGTTCAAGCCGGTCGCCACCGCCACGTCGCCGGATGGCCAGCTGGTGGTGTCGATCGCCTTCGACAACGACGGTCGCCCGACCTATGCCGTGACGCGCAAGGGCAAGCCGGTGCTCAACCCGGGTCGTCTCGGCATCATGTTCACCGACGCGCCTAAGATCGAGCGCAACGTCGAGCTGATCGGCCAGTCGACCAGCGCGTCCGACAGCAGCTGGACGCAGCCCTATGGCGAGTGGAAGACGATCCGCGACAATCACAAGGAACTCGCGCTCCGCTTTCGCGAGAAGACCGGCCTCAAGCGCGAGATGGATGTCACCTTCCGCATCTTCGACGACGGCATCGGCTTCCGCTACAGCTTTCCCGACCAGCCGAACCTGCATCAGGCGAACATCGCCGACGAACTGACGGAATTCGCCTTCGCGGAAGGCGGCACGGCATGGTGGAAGCCCGCCTATCAGTGGAACCGCGAGGAATATCTCTACAACAAGACCCCGCTCGACGCGGTCGGCACCGCGCAGACGGTGATGACGGTCAAGCTTGCCGACGGCACGCATGCCGCCGTGCACGAGGCGGCGCTGGTCGACTATGCCGCCATGAACCTCGCCCGGTCGGAGGGCAACACGTTCAAGGCCTCGCTGACCCCCGGCGCCGGCGCGCCGAAGGTGACGCGGATGGCGCCCTTCGCCTCGCCGTGGCGGACCGTCATACTCGCGGACGACGCGCCGGGCCTGTACATGAGCCACCTCGAGCTGAACCTAAACGAGCCCAACACGCTCGGCGACGTCAGCTGGATCAAGCCCGCCAAGTTCGTCGGCGTGTGGTGGAAAATGATCAAGGGCGAATGGACCTGGGCGACCGGCCCGCAGCACGGCGCCACCACCGCCAACGTCAAGACGTACATCGACTTCGCCGCCGCGAACAAGATTCCGGGCGTGCTGGTCGAGGGGTGGAACGTCGGCTGGGACGGCGACTGGTTCGGCAACGGCAACGACATGCAGTTCGACAAGCCGACGCCCGACTTCGATGCCGCCGAACTCTATCGCTACGCCAAGGCGAAGGGCGTGCATCTGGTCGGGCACAATGAGACCGGCGGCTCCGCGAGCCATTATGACGCGCAGCTCGACCGCGCCTTCTCCTATGCGCGCGACCACGGCATCCCGGTGGTCAAGACCGGCTATGTCACCGATGCCGGCCAGATCGAGCGCGTCGACGCCGACGGCACCCGCAAGCGCGAGTGGCACGAGGGCCAGTGGATGGTGAACCACTATCTGCGCGTCGTGCAGACGGCCGCCAAGTACAAGGTCGGCATCGACAGCCACGAGCCGGTCAAGGACACCGGCCTGCGCCGCACCTATCCGAACTGGATGAGCCGCGAGGGCGGACGGGGCATGGAATACAACAGCTGGCCCGGCAAGAATCCGCCCAACCACGAAGCGAACATGTTCTTCACCCAATGGCTGGGCGGACCGATGGACTTCACGCCGGGCGTGCTCAGCCTGACCGGCCAGGGCGGCAGCGCGCTGATGTCGACCGAGGCGAAGCAGCTCGCGCTCTACGTCGTCATCTATTCGCCGGTGCAGATGGCGGCCGACACGCCGGAAAATTATGCGAAGCACATGGACGCGTTCCAGTTCATCCGCGACGTGCCGGTCGACTGGTCGGAGACGCGCGTGCTGAACGGCGAGGTCGGCGATTACGTTACCGTCGTGCGCAAGGACAAAGCGAGCGACGACTGGTATCTGGGGTCGATCACCAACGAGGCAGGCCGGTCGCTGACGGTGCCGCTCGATTTCCTCGACGCCGGGCGGCGCTATACCGCCGAAATCTATCGCGATGGTGACGGCGCGGATTATCGCACCGAGGCGCGTCATGCGATCGCGATCGAGAAACGGCCCGTCAAGAAGGGCGACACGCTGACGCTCGCGCTCGCCCCCGGCGGCGGTCAGGCGATCCGCTTCGTCGCCGCGGGCAAGGGGAAGCGGTGAGGCGCCATCACCGCATGCCCCTCCCGCGTGCGGGAGAATCCAGGGAAGGGTGCGGACGGCCGACGCCTTCACGGCGGGTGACCGTATGTCCAGGACGCGCCCACCCCCGGCCCCTCCCGCAAGCGGGAGGGGGGAGGGTGTGGCGATGACCGGCCCCGGCATCGCGGATATCAAATGCGGCGGCAATGCAGCGGCGCCGAGCCGCCACGCCCGCATTCCCCTCCCGCACGCGGGAGGGGTTAGAGGTGGGCGCGTCCGTGCCGTACGGCCGACGCCTTCCCGGCGGGTGACCGTATGTCCAGGACGCGCCCACCCCCGGCCCCTCCCGCAAGCGGGAGGGGAGAGGATGTGGCGATGACGGGACCGAGCGTCGCGATCGTCGGATGCGGCGGCGTCGACGGCAGAGCGGCGCCGAGCCGCCACGACCGCGTTCCCCTCCCGCTTGCGGGAGGGGTTAGGGGTGGGCGCGTCCGGGCCGTACGGCTGACGCCTTCCCGGCGGGTGACCGTATGTCCAGCACCGGCCCACCCCCGGCCCCTCCCGCAAGCGGGAGGGGAGAAGGTGTGGCGATGACCGGACCGAGCATCGCGATCGTCGGTGGCGGTACCGCCGGTTGGATGGCCGCCTGCCTGATGGCGAAGGCGTGGCCCGAGGCGGCGATCACGCTGGTTGAATCCCCCGACGTCGGCATTGTCGGCGTCGGCGAGGGGTCGACGCCGCAGCTGAAAGCGCTGTTCGACACGCTCGGCATCGCCGAGGCCGACTGGATGCCGGCCGCCGACGCCACCTACAAGACCGGCATCGCGTTCGAGGGCTGGGGCGGTTTGGGGACGCGCTATTTCCACCCCTTCGCGGGCGCGGTCGATCTGCATACGCAGCCTGCCTTCCATGCGAGCGCGCTCGCCCGCCGCACGGGCGCGGACGTCCCCGCGCACCCGGACCGGTTCTTCCTCAACAGCCGCCTTGCCAACGCTCGCCGCGCGCCGGTGGCGTCGTCGAACTTTCCGTTCCCGGTCGGCTACGGCTATCACTTCGACGCGCACAAGGTGGGCGGAGTGCTGCGCGCCGAGGCGCTGCGCCGCGGCGTCCGCCACCTCAGCGCGCATGTCGCCGACGTCGTCGTCGCGGCAAACGGCGACATCGCCAGCCTGACGATCGCCGACCATGAACCGCTCGCCGCCGACATCTTCGTCGATGCCAGCGGATTCCGCGGCCTGTTGCTGCAACAGGTGCTCGGCGTGCCGTTCCGACCGTTCGCGCAGAATCTGTTCAACGACCGTGCCGTGGTGATGCCTATCCCGCGCGGCGCCGCGCTCGACGCGCATACCACCGCCACCGCGCTGTCGGCGGGCTGGGCCTGGGCGATCCCGCTGACCGCGCGCACCGGCAACGGCTATGTCTTTGCGTCGTCCTATGTTTCGCCGGACGACGCCGAGACGGAACTGCGCCGTCATCTCGGCCTGCTCGACAGCCCGGTTCCCGCACGCCACCTGACGATGAAGGTCGGTCGCGTCGAGCGAAGCTGGGCCGCCAACTGCCTGGCGATCGGCCTTGCGCAGGGGTTCATCGAGCCGCTGGAGGCGACCGCGCTCCACATCGTGCAGTCGACGGTCGAGGGCTTCGTCCATGCGCTTGGCGAAGGCGGCTTCACGCCGCGTCATCGCGAAGCGTTCAACGCGCGCATCGCACGGCGATACGAGGGTATCCGCGACTATATCGTCGCGCATTATCGCCTGAACCGCCGTGTCGATACGCCGTACTGGCGCGACGCCGCGGCGATCGAGCACCTTTCCGACGATCTCAAGGCGATCATGACCGCCTGGTTCACCGGTCGCGACATCGCGGCGGTGATCGAGGCGCGCGATCTGGGTGGCTATTACGCCCCGATGTCGTGGGAAGTCCTGCTGGCCGGCTACGGCACCTTTCCCGACCGGCTTCGCCCGGTGCCGCCGGTCGTCGACCTCGCCGGCATCGACCGACTGCTCGACGGTTGCCTGCTCAATTTCCCGCCGCATGCCGCGGCGATCGAGGACCTCGCATGACCGAAATGCCCGCCCGCCGCCCGCGCCAGAGCTGGGTGGGCCTTTGGAACATCTCCTTCGGCTTCTTCGGTATCCAGGTCGGCTTCGCGCTCCAGAACGCGAACATGAGCCGTATCTTCCAGTCGCTCGGCACCAGCCTCGACGATCTGCCGGCGCTGTGGATCGCCGCGCCACTCACCGGCCTGCTCGTCCAGCCGGTGATCGGTCATCTGAGCGACCGCACGTGGCTGGGGCGGCTTGGGCGGCGGCGGCCGTATTTCCTGGCCGGCGCGCTGCTCGCGGGGCTGGCGCTGTTCGTGATGCCGGAAAGCCCGTCGCTGCTCGTCGCGGCGATGATGCTGTGGCTGCTCGACGCCTCGCTCAACATCTCGATGGAGCCGTTTCGCGCCTTCGTCGGCGACATGCTCGACAGGGACCAGCATGCCGCCGGCTATGCGGTGCAGACCGCCTTCATCGGCGCGGGCGCGGTGTTCGGATCCATCTTCCCCTGGCTGCTCGAACATCTCGGCAGCAGTAACCAGGCAGCGGCGGGTGGCATTCCCGATACGGTGCGGCTCGCCTTCTGGTTCGGCGGTGCGGCCCTGGTGCTCGCGGTCGTGTGGACCGTGCTGACGACGCGCGAATATTCGCCGGACGAGATGGCGCGGTTTCACGGCAGCGCCGATCCGGAGGAGGGCGCGCACGTGCTGCGTGCGCTCGCCGCGCGCAGCTATGGCGCCAGCGTCGCCTGGATCGCCGCGGGTGCGGTCGTCGTTGCGGCTGTCGCCGCGTTGCGGCTCGAAAAGGAGATGTATCTGCTCGGCGGCCTGCTCGCCGCCTATGGCCTCGCCAGCATCGCGGCGGTCGCGCGCGCGAAGCGCGGGCAGACGCCGGGGCTGCTCGGCCATATCGTCGGCGACTTCGCCGGCATGCCCGTGCTGATGAAGCGGCTGGCGGTGGCGCAATTCTTCAGCTGGTCGGCGCTGTTCATCATGTGGATCAACACCACGCCGATCGTCGCGGGTCGCTTCTACGGCGCGCCCGACGCTGCCAGCCCGCTGTATCAGGAAGGCGCCAACTGGGTCGACGTGCTGTTCGCCGCCTATAACGGCATCTCCGCCGTGGCGGCGCTGACGCTGTTGCCGCTGCTGTCGCGGCGAATCGGCCAGGCGCGGACGCATATCGTCGGCCTGCTGTGCGGTGCGGCCGGCTTCGCGAGCTTCTTCTTCATCCGCGACCCGCGCTGGCTGCTGGCGAGCGAGATCGGCGTCGGCATCGCCTGGGCGTCGATCCTCGCCATGCCCTATGCGATCCTCGCGTCCAGCCTGCCGCAGCGCAAGCTCGGCATCTATATGGGCCTGTTCAACGTCTTCGTCGTCGTGCCGCAGTTGCTGGTGGCGACGGTGATGGGCTCGATCACCAAGCATTTCTTCCCGACGCAGCCGATCTGGACCCTGGTGTTCGCCGCTGGCGCCCTGCTGTTCGCGGCGGCGGCGATGACGCGGGTGGAGGCGGCGCGCCAGTAGAAGCCTGCACGGGATCTGCACGCATCGCGCGCGCGATCCCCATGGTGACTGCCGCTCGTTCTGCGCGGCCGGCTGCGATGACATGGGCATTCCGTCGTCAGGAGTGCGCATGCCCTATCCATCCCCGCCGAAACCCCTTTGGGCGAAGGCGCTCGCCGTGCTGGTCGTCGCGCTCGCCGCCGATCTGCTGCTGTTCGACACGGCTCCGGGATCGGCGTTCGGCCTGCTCCTGATCCTGTGGTGCGCGGTCGTCGCGATCCTGATGCCGCCGACGCGGCGCGGTTTATCAATAATGCTAATCGGCATAGCGGCGCTTTTTGCGCTGGTCATGGCGATCGATCCGGGCTTCCTGGCCTGGTGTCTCTATTGGGCGGCCCTGGGCAGCGCGGTGCTGCTGCCGCGCCACCGGTTCGACGACGCCGCGCGCTGGGGGTGCCGCCTGGTCGTGCAGGCGCTGGCCGCCGTGCCAGCCCCGCTTCGCGACTTTCGGTCGGCGATGGGCAGGGGCGGGTGGCGGCTTAGCTGGTCGGTGATGATCCTGCCGATCGTCGGCGGGACGCTCTTCCTGTTGCTGTTCGGCGTCGCCAACCCCGTCATCGGCACCATGCTCGACCGGATCCAGCCGCCGGACGTCGACCGCCTCGTCGGCCATGGCGTGATGATATCGGTCGCGCTGATCGTCGCCTGGGCGTCGCTGCGACCGCGCAGCCTGCGCCGGGCGCCGTTTCCGCAATGGCGGGCGCCGCGCATCGCCCTGTCGTCCGCGACTCTGGCGTCGTCGCTCGCCGTGTTCAACCTCGTCTTCGCGCTGCAGAACGGCCTCGATCTCGCCTTCCTCTGGAGCGGGGCACCGCTGCCTGCGGGCGTGACGCTGGCCGATTATGCGCATCAGGGCGCCTATACGCTGATCGTCGTCGCGCTCCTCGCCGCTGCCTTCGTGCTCCTCTTCCTGCGGCCCGGCGGTGCGCCGATCCTGCGCCCGCTCGTCCTCGTCTGGCTCGCGCAAACCCTGCTGCTCGTCGCGTCGAGCCTCTTGCGGCTCGCCGATTATGTCGCGGCCTATATGCTCACCGGCTGGCGGATCGCGGCCTTTGCGTGGATGGTGCTGGTCGCGGTCGGTATCGTCCTGATTGCCTGGCGCTGGATCGCGGGCCGGTCCGCGCGTTGGCTGGTCAACGCCAATGCGATGGCGGCGCTCGCAGTGCTGGCGCTGGCCAGCACAGTCGACTCGGGCGCGATCGCCGCGACCTGGAACGTGCGCCACGCGCGGACCGCCGACCAGATCGACCTCGCCTATCTGCGCCGGCTCGGCCCGTCCGCCCTGTTGTCGCTGGCGGCGCTCGAACGTCGCGCCGGCGGACCGGTGTTGCGCGGCCGCGCTCGCGCCCTGCGCATCGCCGCGCAGATCCGGCTTGAGAGCGATCAGCGCGACTGGCGATCCTGGACGATACTTGGCGCGTACCGATCGGCCGCCATCGGTGCCGCAACCGCTGCGGACCGGCGCTGGTACGCCCGCCAGGCCAAGAATGCGGAGATGCGTTGACGCAGAGCGAGCCAGCGATGATCCCTAATGCCATGCCACGCACCATCCTGGTCGTCGACGACGACCCGCACATCCGCCAATTGCTCGTCTTCGCCCTCGGCAAGGCGGGGTTGGACGCCGTCGAGGCGGCGGATGGCGAGGCGGCGCTCGCTTCGGTGATGGCCCGCGCGCCCGACCTCATCGTGCTCGACATCAACATGCCGCGCCTCGACGGGCTGGAGGTGTGTCGTCGGCTGCGCGCCGCGCCGGCGCCGCAAGGGGAGGTGCCGGTGCTGTTCCTGTCGAGCCGCGACGACGAGATCGACCGTATCCTCGGCATCGAGCTCGGCGCGGACGATTATGTCGTCAAGCCGTTTTCCCCGCGCGAAGTCGTGGCACGGGTGATGGCGATCCTGCGCCGCTCCGAGGCGCGCGCGCCGGACACCGGCGCTGCGGCCAGCGCGATCCGCCAGGGGCACCTCTCGCTCGACCTCGAGGGCTGGCGCGCGGAATGGGAGGGGCGCGAGGTGCCGCTCACCGTCAGTGAATTCTCGATCCTGCGCACGCTCGCGGCGATGCCGGCGAAGGTGTTCGGACGCGATGCGATCATCGATCGGCTGCATGGCCCGGGCTTCGCGATCACCGATCGCACGATCGACAGCCATATCCGCAATCTGCGCGCGAAGTTCGCCCGGGTTGGCGGTGGGGACGTGATCGAGACCCGACCGGGGATCGGCTATCGCCTCGGCGCCTGTTCGGGTGGCGCCGGCGGATGATCGCGGCCGCGAAGGACTGGCTGAAGCAGCGCTGGCCCCGGCTCCGCCTGCGCACGATCCTGTTCGCGACGCTGTTCTTCGTCGCCGCGCTGCCGGGGTTCGGCGCCATCTTCCTGCGCGTCTACGAGAACAGTCTGGTGCGGCAGACCGAGGCGGAGCTCGTCGCACAGGGCGCCGCGCTCGCGGCCGCTGCTGCGGTCGACTGGCCGGCCGCCGCCGGTGGCGCCGGGGCGGGAGGGGCGCGGCCCGCCGTTCCGCGCACGACGCCGCAGACCCCCCGTCCGGCCGAACCGGCGGAGGTCGATCTGAGCACCGCCGCGATCCTGCCGGAGCGTCCGGCACCCGCCGTGGCGCCGCCACCGTCCGCCGATGCGCGCGCGGCGGCAGCACGCATCGCGCCCGTGATCGACAAGACCGGATCGACGACGATGGCCAATATCATCCTGCTCGATCGAGACGGCCGTCTCGTCGCGGGGCGGGGGCCTGCCGGCAGCTACGCGGCGCTGCCCGAGGTCGCCGCCGCCCTCGCGGGAACGCCGCGCACCATCTTGCGCCGCAATGGCGCCTATCGCGCCGTCTATCGGTTCGAGTGGCTGTCGCGGGCCGCGGCGATCCGTGTGCATCATGCGCGGCCGGTGATCGTCAACGGCCGCGTGGTCGGCGTCCTGTTGCTGTCGCGGTCGGCACGCGCGCTGTTCAAGGGGATCTACGACGATCGCGGCAAGATCGTCCTGGGCATCCTCGTCATCCTGGGCCTGCTCGTCGTGCTCAGCGGCATCATCTCGCGCGGCATCACGCGACCGATCGAGCGGCTCGGCGCGGCGACGCGTGCGGTCGCCAGCGGCAGGGGCGCGATACCCGACGTGCCACCCACGGCTGCGATCGAGATCCAGGGCCTCTATGCCGATTTCGCGACGATGGCCGCGGCGATCGACCGCCGATCGCGCTACCTGCGCGACATGGCCTATGCGATGAGCCACGAATTCAAGACGCCGCTGGCGGGCATCCGGGGCGCGATCGAACTGCTGCACGACCATCGCGCGACCATGACCGAGTCGGACCGCGGTCGCTTCCTCGGCAATATCGACGCGGATGCGGGGCGGCTGGCGCAGCTCGTCACCCGGCTGCTCGATCTCGCGCGCGCCGATATGGCGCAGGCTGCCCCGTCGGCCAGCACGGCGCTGGAGCCGGTTGTCGCGCGGGTCGCCGATGCGCAACCGAGGCTCGAGACGCGTGCGCACGTGCCCGCCAGCCTGCCGCGCGTCGCGGTTCCGTCGGCGGCGCTGGAGACCGTTTTCTCCACGCTGCTGGAGAACAGCCGCCTTGCCGGGGCGCGGCGGGCGACATTGGTCGCGAGCGACGACGGCGGATACGTCCAAGTGCTGGTGGCAGACGATGGCCCCGGCATCGCGCCGGCGGATCGCGTCCGCTTGTTCGAACCGTTTTTCACGACGCGTCGCGCTGCCGGGGGGACGGGCCTTGGGCTCACCATCGCCCGCTCGCTGCTCGACGCGCATGGCGCGACCATTGCCCTCGCCGAGAGCGACGCGACGGTCTTCGTGGTGCGCCTGCCCGCCACCCGTTGACGGTGCATGATCCGAACGCCGGGCCGGAAGGCGGGATCACACCGCCTCCGACCGGGACCGCCGCAGCGCCGGAACGGCAAGCCACAAGCCGGACAGCAGGAAGTAAAAGGCGCCGAAGCCGACATAGGGCACCAGCGTCAGCAGCGTCACCGGGTCGGGACCGCCCGCCGCCTTGATCGAGATGACCCCTGCGATCATCGATTGGGCGCCGCTCAGGATCATCGGCCACTGACCGCCGATCGTCGACCAGCGACGAAGCGCCGCCACCAGCTGGAAGAGGCCCGAAAGCGCGGCCCAGACCCCGAACACGATCAGCGCCTGGTTGAACCCCCCACGCAGGGCGATCGCAAGGCCGACCGCCGCGGCGGCGCTGACCAGGGTGTTGAACCGCTGCGACGGATTTTGCGCCAGCCCGCCGTGGCGGCGCGCATCGACGACATTCGCTGCGGCATCCCATAGCGGATAGCCGACCAGCAGCGCCGCGGCCGCGCCGGACGCGCCCGCAGCGGTCACGGCGCAGGCGGCCCCGATCCATGCGGCGGAGAAGCCGAACCGGGCAAAGTAATAGCGCATCAGCCAGGGCGATTGCACGCGCGCTTCCGCCGATTGCTGATCGAGGACGAGACTGGACATCGAAACCTCCTTCACCAAAATAATGAATGCAAACCTACTAGTAGGTAGGCATCGCATCTGTCAAGGTACTTCGTCCGACATCGACACTTTTCACGATCGTCAGTCGAGCAGGCGTTCGACGGCCGATTGCGCGATCGCGGGGAAGCGCGTGGGATCGTCGAAGGCACGCGCCACCAGCATGGCGCCATAGATCGTCGACAGCAGCGCCTCCGCCTCCGCTTCCGGCGGCGCGTCGAGCCTCATCGTCCCCTGCCGCTCACCCTGGGCGAGCACCTCGGCCAGCCACGCGGTCAGATCGTGGAAATGTCCGCGCACGGCGCCTGCGACCGCGTCGGGCAGGCTGGGCAGTTCCGCGGCGAGCACCGCCGCGAGGCAGAAGGGCGCCGACCGATCGGCGATGCAGGTCGCCCAGCGGCCGACATATGCCGACAGCCGGTCGACCGCGTCTCCGGGGGCCTGGTCCGGCGCATTGGTCTGCGCACGGATCGCCGCGCGGGCCGCCTCGACCACGGCGACCACCAGGTCGGCCTTGGCGGGAAAGTGATGATGAATGCTCGCCTTGCGGATCCCGATCTCCGCGGCAAGATCGGCATAGCTGAAGCCGTTGTAACCGACCCGCATGATCTGGCCGGCGGCGCTTTCGATCAATCGGTCCGCGGTGTCGCTCATCGTTCCTGCCTAGCCTGTGCTAGGCAGCTAGGGGTGCGCCGACGGCGGGGCAAGGCCGTCGCGGAGTCTGGATTTCGATCCACGTGCGTGGAAGCGGCCCCGACCTCCACCCGGCCGCCCATCCAGGATACGCTGAATGGGCGGCCGGGTGGGGGTGAGGGCTGCTACCGAGCCGATCCAGTCTTGCTGGATCGCACACTTGCGACGCGCTGTTCAGTCACGACGCGGCCAGAGCCGGAGGCACCCCACGGCGAAGGCGGCGATCACCACGTAGCAGAACAGCGACAGCGAGAAGGCGAGGCGGAGGCCGATCGCATCCGCTATCCGGCCCGTCAGCACGGGCACCACCGCGCCGCCCACCACCGCCATGCATAGGGCCATCGACGCATAGGGCGCCGCCGTCGCCTCGTCGGGCAGGGAGAGCGCAAAGATCGTCGGGTACATGATCGCGTTGCACAGGCCGACCGCCAGCAGGGCCGCGGCTCCGGTCACGCCTTGCGCGCCCATTGCGACCGCGACCAGTATCACCGCGCCGCACGCGGTGCCGGCCAGCGCGCGTGGCGGCGCGATCCGCGCGAAGGCGGCGGCGCCGACGAAACGGCCGATCATCGCACCCGCCCAGTAGAGGCTGACCAGTCGCCCGGCCGTGACCAGCGGCACGCCCAGCACGTCGCTGCGGACCAGATAATTGGCAAGCAGCGATCCGATCGTCACCTCCGCGCCGACATAGGCGAACATCGCCATGCTGCCCGCGAGCAGGCGTGGCGCGCGCAACAGCGACAGCATCCGCGTCACAGGTACGCGGCGGGGCGGCGTGACGCCGTCGAGCAGCGTCCGCGCGCGAAAGAAGGCGATCGCCAGTATCGCCAGCCCTGCCGCGGATGCGAGAAAAGGCAGTGCCAGGGCCAGCCAGCCCGACGGCGCCGCCGTTGCGTCGCCGAGCAGGAAGGACGCGCCGAGCAGGGGCGCCAATACCGTCCCGAGCGAGTTGAATCCCTGCACCAGCGTCAGACGCGACATGGCGCGCGGCCCGTCCTCGACGACGACGAAGACGATGCCCCCCGCCAGTTGCAGGAACGTCACGCCCGCGGACAGCGTCAGCAGCGCGACGAGCACGAGCGGATAGCTGCCCGCGGCCGCGGCGCCCGCCAGCCCCGCACAGCCGCATGCCATGACCGAGAGCCCCAGCGACAGGCCGCGCATGTAACCTATCGCGACGATCCAGGCGGTAATCGGCAGCGCAAACAGGAGGTAGCTGGAATGGAACGCCAGCTGGACCAGCGAAGCCTGAAAATAGTCGAGCCCCATCAGCAGCTTCAGCCGCGGTACCAGCAGGCTGATCAGTGATATGATGAAGCCGCCCATGAAATAGTTGCCCAGCGACAGGCGGAACATGCGGCGCGCGCGCAATTCGGGAGAGAGGCGGGGACCGGGAGAGGCGGGGGTTTCGGGAAACACCATGGCCACCTTATCGGCGTCGGGGCCCAGGGCAACGGCGGCTGCGCATATCTCCACCACTGTGACCTGGGTGCACCACCAGCCTTTAAAATCGTTCCGGGGCGGACCGAGCGCGACCCCGCCCGCGCCGAAAGCCGGCCTTGCCGTAGGAGCGGCATGTTTCATGAAATGAACGTGAAATTCGAAAGAATGCGTCGTCATCGATCTGTCATTGGACCGACCCGACTCAGTCATAAGGCGCGTCGGGACAGCCGAATTGGCCTGCTAAGGGGACTTTGACGTGAACACTATCCAATCGCGCCTGCTCGCGGGTGCCGCGCTGCTCGCCATGTCCGGCGTGGCGCAGGCGGAGACGAAGCCGGCGGCGGCGCCTGCCGCTGCCGCCCAGGATACGACCGCATCGACGGCCACGGCGACGGACGCGCAGGACACCGGCGGATCGCAGCTGGGCGATATCGTCGTCACCGCGACCCGCCGCGAGACCAACCTGCAGAAGACCCCGATCTCGATCAGCGTGCTCAACACGCAGGGTCTGCAGGACCGTCACGTCCTCAGCCTGTTCAATCTTGCCGACGGCACGATCCCTTCGCTGCGCGTCGCGACGTTCGAGGCGCGCCAGTCGGCGCTGACGATCGGCATCCGCGGCATCGTTCCCTACGACCAGAACCAGACCGCGCGCGACGGTGGCGTCGGCGTGTATCTCGACGGCGTGGCACTGGGTAAGACCCAGGGCCTCAACGCCGCGCTGTTCGACATCGAGCGGATCGAGGTCCTCAAGGGCCCGCAGGGCACGCTGTTCGGTCGCAACACCGAAGGCGGCGCGCTGTCGCTCGTGTCGCGCGCCCCGTCCGGCGAATTCGGTGGCCGCATGACCGCGGGCGTCGGCAACTACGGCAGCCGCAACGCGGACGTGCACGTCGACCTGCCCGCCTTCTACGGCGTCGCGCTGAAGCTGGACGGCGTGTATCAGCATCAGGATCCGACCGTGAAGGATCCGCTCACCGGATCGACCGGCTGGAACTATTACGATCGCAAGGGCGGCCGCGTCGCCGCACGCTGGAAGCCCGTCGACGGTCTGACCGCAGACTTCGCCTATGATTATGCGAAGGACGACAATACGCCGCAGTTCAGCCAGTTGGTCAATTACAACCCCAATGGCTACACCGTGGGCGCGTTCAACGGCACGACGCTGGTCCTGCCGGGTACGACCACCGCGTGCGGCGGCACCATCGCTGCCGGCAGCACGAAGCCGATCTGTATTGCGCCCAAGGCGCCGCTGGTCGGCATCCACCCCGATCGTCAGAAGGTTGCCGACGTCGGCGTGCCGCAGCAGCCCAGCGTCGACATCACGCACGGCTTCACCTCGAACCTGAAGTACACGCTTGCGCCTGAAATCGCGCTGCGCTCGATCACCGCGTGGCGCGGCGTCAGCACCGACCAGTGGGACAATTCGGGTGGTCCGGAGCGGAGCAGCTTCGCGCCGAGCTCGAACTTCAGCCGCTACAGCCTGTCCTACCTGCGCCAGCACCAGTTCAGCCAGGAATTCCAGGCCGTCGGCAGCGTGCCGCAGCTCGACTATGTTCTCGGCGCCTATTATTTCACCGAGCACGCCACCGAATATGCCGCGACCCCGCTAAGCAACCTGTGGAACGCGGACGGCACGAGCTACACCATCCGCAGCCCAATCTTCCCGGGCACGATCAACTCGGGCGGCAACTCGGGCTATCAGCAGTTCGATCCGGCCTGTAACAACCTGCTGTCCACGGCGGCGAACAACCCGCTGGCGCTGCAGTTCACCAATAGCTGCCAGTTCATCACCCGCGCCAGCGAAGCCTATGACCACAACTATTCGCTGTTCGGCAACCTGACCTTCACCCCGGCCGCGCTCAACGACGTGCTGCACGTCACGCTCGGCGGTCGCTGGACCAAGGACAAGCGCCGCGGCCAGCTCTATGTGATCAACAACAACTATATCGCGGGCGTTTTCCAGCCCAACTTCGTCCCGTTCACCTTCAGCAACAGCATCAGCCGGTTCGATCCGATGATCAACGTCGCGTTCGACGCGACGCCCGACATCCATCTCTACGCCAAATATGCGACCGGCTTCCGGGCCGGCGGCGCGAACGACCGTTCGCTCCAGTTCAACGCCTTCGGTCCCGAAGCAGTGAAGTCGTATGAAATCGGCTCCAAGATGGACTTCTGGAACCACAAGGCGCGTCTGAACCTGGCCGGCTACATCATGGACCGGACCAACACGCAGTTCGACTTCGACTATTTCGACACGAACGGATCCAGCCCGACCAACGGCAGCCACATCGAACAGACGATCAACGCCGGCAACAGCAAGATCCGCGGCGTCGAGGCGGACCTGACCGTCGCGCCGGTGCAGGGGCTGACGCTGACCGGCTCCTACGCCTACACCTACTGGCGCGCTCCGTCGGCCGTGAACCCGCTGACCCCGGGCGCGCCGCCGCAGCAGCTGTACATCGTCTACACGCCGCGCAACGCCGCGTCGGGCGCGATCGACTATAACGTGCCGATCGGCAATGGCGACGCGACCGTGCGGTTCCACCTCGACGGCAATTACGCGAGCAGCCAGTACAGCTTCCAGCTCGAGCCGACGAAGACCGATGCCAGCTTCATCATGAACGGCCGCGTCGCGCTGGCCGACATCGCGGTGTCGGATCACAACAAGGTCACGTTCGCCTTCTGGGTACGCAACCTGCTGGACACGACGTACATCTACCGTCGCTCGGCCGCCAATTCGTCGCCCGTGTACAATTATGGCGCCAACGGCCAGCTGATCTCGACCAGCTACGGCGGCATTCTGGGAGATTACGCCAACTTCAATCCGCCGCGGACCTGGGGCGTGGAAGCGACCGTTCGCTTCTGATCTTCTTCCGTCCGATCCCATTGCGCGCGCCCGGTCCTCCGCCATGGAGGGCCGGGCGCTTCGCTTAGGGCCTGACTCGCGTGTTTGGATCGGACGCTAACGGGCCTTGGGCAGTGGCAGGACGAGCGCCGCGGCGAGGCCGGGACCCGCATCGTCCAGCGTCAGCGTCCCCCGGTGCAGGCGCGCGATCGCATCGACCAGCGGCAGGCCGAGGCCATGGCCCTCGGTGGTGCGACTGGCTTCGAGCCGGCCGAACCGGCGCAGGGCCAGCGGCACGTCCGTCGCGGCAATCCCGGGTCCGCGATCGACGACTTCCAGTATCGCCGCGCCGTGGCGGTACGTCGCCACGATCGAGACGGGCGTTCCGGTCGGCGTGTGGCGCAGCGCATTCTCGACGAGATTGACCAGGGCCTGCGTCAGCAGGCGACCGTCGCCGTCGACGAACAGGGGGGTGTCGGCGCGTATCGTCAGGGGATGGCCGCCTTCGTCCGCGACCGCCGCCATACCCTCGCCGACCTTGTGGGCCAGCTGCGCCAGGTCGACGCGGGCGAAGCCGGCGCGCCGGTCGCTGCCCTCGATCTCCGTGATCCGCAACGTCGCCGCGAACATGGCAAGCAGGTCGTCGCATTGCGCCAGCGCGCCATGCAGGTCCTCTCTTATCGCCTCGGTCGGCGCACGCGCGGCGATCAGCGTCAGGCGCGAGTGCAGGCGGGCCAGTGGCAGGCGCAGATCGTGGGCGATGTCGTGACTGACCCCCGCAATCCCTTCCATCAGCGTCGCGATGCGATCGAGCATGCGGTTGAAGCTCATCGCCTGCGCGGCGAAGGCGCCGTCGGCAGGATTGACGGGGACGCGCGCGCGCAGATCGCCGTCGATGATCGCCTCCGCCGTCTCCCGGACGCGCGCGATGCGCCGTTCGATCAGGAAGGCGAACAGGATGGTGCCGCCCAGCACGACCAGCACGATCGCGCCGAATCCGACGATGGCGTTGCGCAGGCGCAGGCGCGCAAAATCGTCGACGGGCTCGGTCTCCGCGACGACCGTGAGCACGAGGCCGCCGCCGAGGTCGCGGACCAGGGCCCGTCCCTCGGACAGGCCGGCGATCCCGTCGCGATGGCGCAGGGTCGAGAACCCCGGCGGCAGGTTGCGGCCGAGCGCCACGTTCCCGCCAAGCCGCCGACCGGTGGCATCCCTCAGCTCCAGGCCGATATCGCCGGTGTCGCGGGTGCGGCTGAGCCGGTCGATCCGCGCCAGCAGCTCGCGCGCGTCGCCGGGGCGAAGACCGTCGTCGAGTTCGTCGCTGACGGTGACGATCCGCCGATCGATCAACCGCACGATCGCCGCGCGCGACGCCGAATAGGTCGCGACGCCCGTCGCCAGCACCGTCGCGAGGAAGAGGGCGAGAAAGGCCGCGGTCAGCGTCCGCAGCGATCCCCGGCCCACTATCCGCATGCGCCGGCCGTCCTGTTTCGCGTCGCAATCACCCGCGAAGCATATAGCCCAATCCGCGCTTCGTCACGATCGGGTCGTCGCCGCCGTCCGCGGTCAGCTTGCGGCGCAGCATGCGCACCTGCGCATCGACGATGTTGGTCGCCGGCTCGAAATCATAGCCCCAGACGCGTTCGAGCAGCATCGCCCGGGTGAGGATCATGTTGGGCTGACGCGCAAGTTCGGTCAGCAGGCCGAGTTCCAGCTTCGTCAGGTCGAGCGGAACGTCGGCCCGCCAGGCGCGCAGCTGCGTCGGACTGACGGTGATGTCGCCCGCACGGAGCGTGTCGCCGTTCCTCTCCGTCCATCCGCGCGCGCGCGCCAGCGCCTTGAGCCGGGCGTCCAGCTCCGGGGCCGGAGTCGGCTTGACGACATAATCATCCGCGCCCGCTTCGAGGCCCTCCACCTTTTCCACCGATCGTCCCAATGCGCTCAGCATCAGGACGGGCAGCGTCGCACCGCTTTCGCGCAGCCGCTGCAGCACCGCGGTGCCTTCCATCTGCGGCAGCATGCGGTCCAGGATCACCGCATCGAAGCTTTCGCGCGCCACCGCTTCCAGGGCGGCGACGCCGTTCGTGGCGATCGTCACGCGATGCTCGAGCGCGCGCAATTCCTGCGCGAGCGTGTCGGCATAAGCGGCATCGTCTTCGACCAGTAAGAGGTCCATCGCATCGGTCCGTCGCTTCGTCAGCTACGCGCTCTAGAACGTGCCCGGTTCGGGAGAAAGTCCGCGCCGCCGACATGACGCTTTTGACACGATGGCGACAGGATATCGGCGTCAGCGCGCCGCCAGCACGACGCGGGTTTCCTCCGGTCCGAGCGGGATGGTATAGCCGCTACGCTCGACGACGCCCCTGTCCGGCGCAAAGCTTCGCGTACCCGCGGTGGTCGCTGTGACGAACATGCGGGCGCTCGGCGTTCCAGCGTCCGCGCGGTCGAGCGTCAGCACGATGCTTCGCGTGGCGGGCATGTACTCCGCCCGGGCGATCTTGCCCGCCTCGAGCGTGATCCACTGGCCGGCGGGTGCCACGAACAGCCGGGATCGCGCGCCGTCCCTGGGCGCGATGGAGATCACCCCCCGCGCCGTACGGACCTCACCGCCGAAGCCGAGCCAGCCGAACGTCGGGTCGTCGACCAGATACGTCGCCGCCGCATAGGCGTGGCCGAAGAACCCCATGCCGTAATCGCCGCTATAGGGGTCCCAGCGCATCATGTCCGGCCAGCTGTGAAATCCGGCTGACGAGGCGCCATCCCGGCCGATGTTCGTGACCGCGCCCATCATGCCGCCATAGGCGACCCGCAGCATGTAGAGGTCGTCCGGCGCGGCCCGATAGGCGTCGAACAGCGGCACTGCGTTCAATGCCGATCCGTAATGATGGATCTGGCGCTCGATCCGCGGATATTTGCCCCCGTACAGGAAGTCCCAATAGCGGCGCGCATTGCCGTTATAGCCCCAGTGCGGAACGGTGGGGTCGTAACCCAGGATCACCTCGCGCGTTGCGTCCGCCTGCGGCTGGAAGCCGAAATAGCGCATCCAGGCATAGACTTCGGGCTGGCCGGTCGAATCCCAGGCCATCTCGGATCCGAACGGATATTTCAGGCTGCGCCAATGGTCCGCGCGCTTGCGCATCAGCGCTTCCATGTCCGCTGCCTGGCGCGTCCAGCCCTCCCGCTGCAGGTCCTTGAGGATGTCGACGAAGACGTCGCCCTCCATCAGGCCGAATTCGGTATAATAGGGCGCATCGCGCATCATGGCGACGACGGTCTGATACGCATGGTCGAGATACCATGGCCAGGCGTGACGCGTCACCAGCCCGGGATGGTTGCGCGCCGTGCGATACAGGACCCAATGGCCGATCGCGACGTGCGGGTAATTATAGGCCCGGCCGAGATCCGCGGCATCCTTGGGCTTCCACGAGGTCCAGCTTTGCCAGAGCTTCGGATCGCCCGCATACAGCGCGGGAAACGTGGCGGGATCGTAATAGAACAGGCTCTTCTTCACGGCGCCGGCGTGGAGACCGTCCGCGATCTGGAGGTTGCCGACGACGGTGCCGTCGATCAGGCGTTCCAGCTTCGCGAGCTCGGCGGCGTCGGGGTTGTCGAGCTGCTTCATCGCCGCGGCGACCCAGCTGCCGCCGCCACCCTCGTCGCTCATTCCCGCGATCCATACGCGCGGCTCGACGTCGACGATCCGCTTGGCGTCGTCGTCCCACGTCAGGATCGCGGGCGAGCGTCCGAAGGGATCGTTCTTGCCCTCATACCATTGCCGCGTCGTCGCGAAGCGACCGAGGTCTGCCATCGTTTGGGCCAAAGGCTTGGTGACATAATAGCTGATCGTCTGCGCCTGACCGTCGGCATAGGTCAGCGTCAGGCGTGCCCGTCCCCATTGCCGGCCATGAACGGCAAGGCGGGTCCATCCCCTGACGCCCTCGGCACGCGCAACGGTGAGGGCACCCGCCGGCCAGCTGTCGATGCGCGCGACCGGCGAGGGCGCCTTGACGAACAGGCTCGCGGGGCTGTCCATCGGCACCACATAGCCTGGAATACCGATCGCGACCGGCCGCCCCGCGGTTGCCAGCGTCGCCTCGATACCCCGGATCGAAGGCGAGGGCATCAGGCGCAACCCCACGGTCATCGCCTCGCCGGGTGCAAGCGTGCGGGCGGTGGGCGTGTTCCATTGTTCGCCCGCGGTCTTCCACTCGCGCTCGGCATAGGCAGCGGAATGGACGGTCCAATCGTAGAAGCCTTCGGCGGTCTGCGCGCGCGCGCTCTTGTCGGTGAACGAGGTTGCGCCGACCTTGTCATGGGGCGTGCGCAGCGGGACATAGGCTTCCAGCGGGGTGCCGCGCTCGGGCAGGACCAGCAGTGCAGGCCCCCTGCCGTTGAGCCGGGTGACCTGCAGATAGCCGGCGTCGCGGCCGATATAGGGGTCAACGAAGCTCGCCTGTGCGTGCGCCTGGTCGAGCGTACGGTCCGAGATGATATTGTCGAAGACCATCGGCAGGCCGAGCACGCCGATCTCCAGCGGCGCGGCGCCGGTGTTGCGGATCGTGAAGGTCAAAGCGAGCTGTCCCGCCGCATCGCGCCACCGCCGCTCGACCGCCACCGGTGAATCGTCGCCGAGGCTCGCGCTGATATCCGCCGCCGCGATCGTCCGGCCGCTGACCGGCAGTATGCGGATCGGTTGCCGGTGCGCGGCGGAGTCCAGGTCGCGCCACGCGCCGCCCGGATGGCGCACGCGCAGGTGGATGTCGCCAAGGTGATTATAGCCGTCGGCCGCGCGTTCCGCCTCGCGGCCGGTCGGCACGAAGCTGAACGCGGGCTCGTTGGCGGGGGAGAGGCGGGCGAGGGTCTGCGTGTCGCGGCGCAACGCGACGCGGAAAGACCCCACCCTGTACTCGCGTGTCGCGACGGGCGACGGCGCGACGGGGCGTTTCGTCTCCTCCACGCCCGCACCGATCGCAATCGTACCCGGCATCAGCAGCAGCAGCGAGAACAGGCGGGTCGGGTGCATCGGAAAGCGACCTCTCGATCAGAAGAGGCCGGGGTTCCCTCCACGATCCTGTCGTGACGGGAAGAAACCCCGGCCTGGGTTTGCGACGACGTGTATCCGGATCAGAACTTCACGGTAGCCCCGGCGAAGAGGCGCCGGCCGATCACGTCGTAGACGCCGGGATAGGTGTTGCCGTTGCCGAACACCGTTAGCAGATTGGTGTCGATCGCCGGCGGGTTCCTGTCGAACAGGTTGGTGGCGCCAATGCGTAGCGACAGGTTCTCGCTGACGGTGAACGCCGCGGTCAGATCGAAATAATGATAGGGTTTGATCCGCGCATCGATCGGATCGGGGCTGCCATTCAGGAATTCGTTGCTCGACGTGCTCGAGAGCGCCGTCGGTCCGATATAGCGCCATGCCAGCGACAAGCTGGTGCTGCGATCGGGGCTCCATGTCAGGCGCGCGTTGTGACGCCATTCCGGCTGCGGCTGGCCGCAGCTGAAGCCGTACAGACCCGTGCAGTCGAACGTACCGCCGCCGGGCAGCGGCTGCTGCACCGTCTGGAACAGCCAGGTTCCGACCAGTTCGGCGTTGAGCTTGCCGAAGCGCCCCAGGCCGAGGTTGAGATTGGCGCCGAAATCGAGACCCGATGTAAGGAGATAGCCGGTGTTCAGCGTCGTCGACACGACATAGCCGTTCGTGCCGAAGATCGTGCCGGTGATCGGATCGCGGTGGAACAGGCTGCAATAATAGGGGCTACCGGTCTTGATGCACTGGTTGATGATCGTGTTGGTATCGATACTGCCGATGTAATCCTTCACCTTGATGCGATAATAGTCGACCGACAGCGAGAGCGTCCGGCCGCCATTGGGCGCCAGGACGATGCCGCCGGTCAGCGTATCGGCCGTTTCCGGCTTGACCGCGACGTTGCCGCCGAACTGGCCGCTGCACTGACCAGCCGGACAGTCGATGATCAGCTTGTTGTTGTATTGTGCCGCGGTGACGCCGGAAAGTTGGCATGCCGCGAGCGATGCCCGGGGGTCCGCCGTGCCCGCACAGGGATCGGCGGCGCTGACGTTGCCGACGCTCAGCGGTGCGAACAGCTCTGTGACGTTGGGCGCGCGCAAGGCATGATTGAGGCTGGCACGCAGGCGCAGCGGTTCGACAAGCTGCCAGTTGAGCTCGCCCTTGTACGTGAACGCATTGTAGG
Organism: Sphingomonas beigongshangi; assembly: GCF_016820445.1. Classification (GTDB taxonomy): domain Bacteria; phylum Pseudomonadota; class Alphaproteobacteria; order Sphingomonadales; family Sphingomonadaceae; genus Sphingomonas; species Sphingomonas beigongshangi. The sequence goes on along the minus strand of NZ_JADHDT010000001.1, from coordinate 536,345 downwards.
ACGAGCCGCGACCCGTCGAGTCCTGATGGTTCTTGTAGGCCGAATAGCGGAAGCCGCCGTTGACGGTCAGCGCCCGGAACGCCGGCTTGTCCTGGATCAGCGGTAGCTCGATCTCGCCGAACGCTTCGTTGACGGAGATGATGCCGTCCGAATCCTGCGTGCCGTTCGCCTTCGCCTGGGCGTCGCCCTGGAAGAGCAGGGTCTCGCGGCGATGTTCGCCACCGATGACGATGCCCACGCCGTCGCGCGCCCAGGGACTGATGATGCCGAGCTTGCCGAGGTCGCCCGTCACCGATCCGTTGATGACGTTCAGCGCGGTGCGGGCCATGGTGCGCGTCGGCGCATAGAGATAGGCGGCTTGCTGCGCGGTCAGGCCGCCAGCCTGGAAGACATTGATCGGAATGCAGTTCGGGTCGGAACCGTTGAGCACCGACTGGCAGGTGACCCCGCCCTTGCCGTCGGAGACGGCGTAGAGCGCCTTGTTGGCCTTATCCACGTTGACGTCGTTGAGATATTGTTCGTCGAGGTCGGCCTTGGTCCGCAGAACGCTGACGTCGTAGCTGAATCCGCTGCCCAGGTCGCCGCGGACGCCGACCATGTAGCGATAATATTCGTGCTGCAGATTGTCGCGGCGCGGCAGCGTGCCGTTGCCGCCGAGGCGGTAGCCGATGAACGCATTCTGCGTCGCGCCGGTGCCGGCCGCGGTGCCGCACAGCATCTGCTGCTGGCTCGCGCTCATCAGCGGGTTGTTGCACGGGATGGTGAAGACGCTGCCCTGGAACAGGGCCGAGGGCGCGACCTGCGAGAAGGTGCGGTCCCGCATGTACATGAAGCTGCCGTAGACTTCGGCGGCATCCACGACCTTGGCGTGGAGGAACGCTCCGCCGGTGACGCGATCGTCGACGCGCTGGAAGTAGTTCAGCGGCGCATAGTTATAGGCATAGGTCGATCCGACATAGGGCACCCAGGTCTTGGTGCCGTCGATGTTGTTGGTCAGTCGCTGGGCTTGGTAAGGACCGCCGAGCGGCACGAAGGTGCCATAGGGCGTGTTGCTCGATCCGCCGCAGGCGAAGCTCGCGCCCGTCGTGTTGAGAGCGCAGGCGGAGACATCCCGCGTCGCCTGAAGGACGGGATCGGTATGGCGATAGCCGCCGTAGACGGTGATGTTCAGCCGGCCATCGAAGAAATCCTTGCCGAACGCGCCGTTGATATCCTGCTTCGCCGCATCGAACGTGTGGCGGGGCGGCGTCTGGTAGCCGCGGGTCGAGACGATCGAGCGGACGAAGTCGTTGTCGTTGGTGTGATCCGCGACGCTCGACTGCGCGTCGAGCCGGATGCCGTTCATCCTGTCGCGGAGGATGAAATTGACGACGCCCGACAAGGCGTCCGACCCGTAGACGGCGGAGGCGCCGCCGGTCGATACGTCGACGCGCTCGATCAGCGCGGACGGCACGAAGTTGATGTCCGTCGCCTGGGTGGGCAGCATGCGCTGGCCGTTGATCAGCGTCAGCACGCGGTTCGACCCGAGGTTGCGCAGGTTGATCTGCGCCGTGCCGCTCGCGCCGTTGGAGATATTCTCGTTATCGTCGGCGGTGAACTGCGGCAGCCGGTTGAGCGCGGTCTCGATGTTCGTCGTGCCCTGGAGCGCCAGTTCCTGCGACGACACCGTGGTCAGGGGGCTGTTGCTGAGCAGTTCGGGACGGCGGATGCGCGTGCCGGTGACGATGATCTCGTCGGGCGCCTTCTCCGTCTGCTGCACGTCGGCCGCATCGGTGGTGTCGGGCGGTGGAGCGGCGGTCTGTGCCGACGCCGCGTGGGTGGTCATCAGCCCCGTTGCCAGCGCAATCAATGCCGCCGATCGCCGCAGATAAATGCCGTATGTCATGTCTCTTCTGCCCCTTCGAGAAATTTTGTTGCTTTTCTCCCATTGGAGCATATCAAGTACATTATACGGTATCTGGTCAATAGGTTTGTGGTTGACGGCGCGACCAGAGCCTTCACAGTATACGAAATTCCTGGGGGAAGGATGATGGCGACACGTCGGTCGGTGCTGGGGGGGATCGCGGGATCGATCGCGGTGGCGCCTGGCCACGCGACAGGAGCGGCCGGCCTTTCGTCCGCCGCGTCCGGGGTGGCACGGCCGCTGCCGCTCGCGGCGGTTCGCCTGCGTCCCTCCGACTATGACACCGCGATATCGGTCAACCGCGCCTATCTGCTCCGGCTGCAGCCCGATCGCCTGTTGCACAATTTCCGACTCTATGCCGGCCTTACGCCGAAGGGCGCGATCTATGGCGGGTGGGAGAGCGATACGATCGCGGGCCATACGCTGGGCCACTATCTCTCCGCGCTCGTGCTGATGCGGCAGCAAACGGGCGACGCGGAGATGCGGCGCCGGGCCGATTACATCGTCGGCGAACTCGCGCTGTGCCAGGCGAAGCGGGGGACGGGCTACGTCGGCGGCCTCGGCCGCAAGCGCAAGGACGGCACCATCGTCGACGGCGAGGAGATCTTCCCGGAACTGATGAAGGGGGACATCCGCTCGGGCGGCTTCGACCTGAACGGCTCCTGGTCGCCGCTCTATACGGTGCACAAGCTGTTCGCCGGTCTGCTCGACGTCCATGGCGGCTGGGGCAATGCCCAGGCGCTGCACGTCGCCGAGGGGCTGGCGGGGTATTTCGCGCGTGTCTTCGAAGCGCTGTCGCCGGATCAGGTGCAGACGGTGCTGGGCTGCGAATATGGCGGCCTCAACGAAAGCTATGCGGAGCTCTACGCCCGCACGCGCGAGCCCCGCTGGCTGCGGATGGCGAACACGCTGTACGACACGCGCGTGCTCGACCCGCTGGCACAGGGCGAGGACAGGCTCGCGAATCTGCATGCCAACACGCAGGTCCCCAAGTTGATCGGCCTCGCGCGGATTCACGAGGTGTCGGGTGGCGCGCCGGACAAGGCGCGCGCCGCGCGCGTCTTCTGGGAAGCCGTGACGCGGCACCACAGCTACGTGATCGGCGGCAACGCCGACCGCGAGTATTTCAGCGAACCGGATTCGATCGCGCAGCACGTCACCGAGCAGACGTGCGAGCATTGCAACAGCTACAATATGCTCAAGCTGACGCGCCACCTCTGGTCGTGGCAACCCGACGGCGCGCTGTTCGACTATTACGAGCGCGCGCACCTCAACCATGTGATGAGCGCGCAGGACCCGGCGACGGGCGGCTTCACCTACATGACCCCGCTGATGAGCGCGGCGCCGCGCGACTATTCGACGACGGCGGACGATGCGTTCTGGTGCTGCGTCGGCACGGGGATGGAGGCGCATGCCAAGCACGGCGACAGCATCTTCGCGGAAGGGGATGACGGCACCTTTTACGTCAATCTCTATATCCCGGCCGACGCGCACTGGTCGGCGCGCGTGGCGACGGTCGGCCTTGCCACGCGATATCCCTTTGAGGGGATGGCGACGCTCAGCTTCGCGAAGCTTCGCCGCGGTCGGTTCCCGGTCGCGCTGCGTGTGCCCGGCTGGGCGGCGGGCAGGGCGGTCGTGACCGTCAACGGGGCGGCGGCGACGCCGGTGATGGCGCGCGGCTATGCCGTGGTGACGCGCAACTGGCAGGCGGGCGACCGGATCGCGATCACGCTGCCGCTCGACCTAAGGCTGGAAGCGACTCCGGGCGACGACAGCATGGTGGCGGTGGTCCGGGGCCCGATGGTGCTTGCCGCCGATCTGGGGCCGGTGACGTCCGAATGGACCAAGCCGGATCCCGCGCTCGTAGGGACGGACCTGCTCGGCGGCTTCAGCGCCACGGATGCCGCGGCCGGGTCCTGTGCCACCTACGGCGTCATGCGGCCGGGCGATCTGCCGTTTGTTCCCTTCTATCGCCAGTATCGCCGTCGCAGCGCGGTCTATTTTAAGCGGTTCTCCGACAGTGCCTGGGCGAAGGAAGAGGCCGCGTACATCGCGGATCAGGCGCGACTGAAGGACATCGCCGCACGCTCCGTCGATGTGATGCATCTGGGCGAGATGCAGCCGGAGCGCGACCACAAGCTGACCAGCGAAATCTCTTATCCCGTCACCTATCGCGGGCGGCAAGGACGCGACGCGCGGTCCGGCGGCTTCATCGGCTTTGAAATGGCGACGCGGTCCGGGCCGCTGATCCTGCAGGCGACCTATTGGGGCGGCGAGCGCGCGCGCGACTTCGATATCCTGGTCGATAACGTCAAGGTCGCCACGCAGCATCTCGACAATGACGCGCCAGGCAAGTTCTTCGACGTCGACTATCCGCTGCCTGAGGCGCTGACGCGCGGCAAGGCGAAGATCGCCGTCCGCATCGTGCCGCACGACCGCAGCAGCGCGGGGCCGATCTTCGGCATGCGCCTCTACACCGCGAAGCCCGGCACAGTGGCATGAGCGAGGCGACCGGAAAGGACGACGTCCATCTCGACCTCGATACGTTGCGGGTCCTGGCGCAGGACAGGTTGCGCGCGGTCGGGCTCGCGCCCGATCATGCGGTGGCGGTCGCGGAGACGATGGTGGCGGGCGAGCGCGACGGCTGCGCCAGCCACGGCATCTACCGCCTGCTCGTGGCGGCGAACAGCGTCGCCCGTGGCGTCGTCGTGCCCGACGCGGTGCCCGTGGTGACCGAGCCCGCCCGCGCCGTGGCCCGGGTCGACGGCGGTGGCGGATTCGCGCAGCTTGCCTTTGCGCGCGGGCTGCCCCTGCTGATCGAAAAGGCGCGCGCCAACGGCATTGCGGCGCTGGCGCTCAACAATGTCGTCCACTTCGCCGCGCTATGGCCGGAGGTCGAGGCGCTCGCTGAGCAGGGCCTCGTTGCGCTCGCCTTCACGCCGAGTCACGCCTGGGTCGCGCCTGAGGGGGGTACGAAGCCGGTGTTTGGCACCAATCCCGTGGCATTCGGCTGGCCGCGGCCCGGCGGCATGCCCTTCGTGTTCGATTTCGCGACGAGCGTCGTGGCGCGCGGCGAGATCGAGTTGCACCGGCGCGCGGGGCGCCCGGTTCCCGACGACTGGGGCTATGACGCGCAGGGCCGTCCGACGACGGATGCCGAACAGGTGCTGGCGGGCGCGATGCGGACGTTCGGCGGGCACAAGGGCTCTGCGCTGGCGGCGATGGTCGAACTGATCGCGGGACCGCTGATCGGCGACCTGACGAGCGCCGAATCGCTTGCCGCCGATGCGGCACGCGGCGGGTCGCCGATCGGCGGCGAACTGATCGTCGCGATCGACCCGGCCGGTTTCCTCGGCGACGCGGTCGCCACGCACCTTGCACGGGCGGAGGCCATGTTCGCGGCGATCGAGGCGCAGGGCGCGCGCCTGCCCGGCAGCCGCCGCCATGCCGCGCGGCGGCACAGTCTGGCGCATGGCGTCACGCTATCGCGGGCGCTCTATGACGATATCCTGAGGATCGCGGCATGAGCCTGTTGCTTGCCGCTTTGATGCTTGCGACGCCCGCCGGGGCATCGGCCGCGGACGCACGTTTGAAGGCGCTCTACACCGACGAATATGCCTGGCGTAAGCATATGCTGGCGGCGGGCGACGCCAATCCGGGCGGCAATGCGCGGCGCCTGCCCGACGTCGGGCCGGCCGCGCAGGCGCAAAAGCTGGCGCGCTGGACGCGCACCGCCGCCGCGCTGGCCGCCATCAGGCCGGCGACCCTGTCCGACGCGGGACGTGCCGACTATCTGGTCTACAAGGGGCAGATCGATGCCCTGCTCGCCGAGCAGCGTTTCCGCGACTATGAAAAGCCGCTCAATGCGGACACCAGCTTCTGGGGCGACGTTGCCGACGCATCGCGCGGCGATTTCGTGCGCGAGCAGGACTATCGCGATTACGTCGCGATGCTGCGGGAGATACCCCGCTATTTCGATCAGCAGATCGTCAACATGCGGGCGGGCCTCGCCCGTGGGTTCACCGCGCCGCAGGTGACGCTGAAGGGGCGCGATATCGGCGTCGCCCAAGTGGCCGAGGCACGCACCGCCGAAGACTCGCTGTTCTATGCGCCTTTCGTCAGGATGCCCGCGACGATCCCTGCCGCCACCCAAAGCGCGCTGCGCGCGCAAGCTGCGGCGGCGATCCGCGAGGCGGTGGTGCCGGCGCATGCGCGCCTGCTCGCCTTCCTGCGCGCGGAATACATCCCGGGCGCGCGGCGCACCATCGCCGCCTACGATCTCCCGGACGGCAAGGCCTATTATCAGTCCAAGGTCGCGGAATACACGACGCAGGGGCAGACACCGGACGCGATCCACCGGATCGGCCTTGCCGAAGTCGCCAAGCTGCGCGGACGGATGCAGGACGTCATGAACCGCGTCGGCTTCAAGGGCGATCTTCCCGCGTTCCTCGCCTTTCTCCGCACCGATCCGCGTTTCTATGCCAAGACGCCGCAGGATCTGCTCGACCGCGCGGCATGGATCGCCAAGACGTTCGACGGCAAGGCGAGCCAGTATTTCGGGCATCTGCCGCGCGCGCGCTTCGCGATCCGGCCGGTGCCGGCGGATCTCGCGCCCTTCTACACCAGCGGCCGCGGCGGGCCGGGGGTCTATCTCGTCAATACCTACAATCTGCCGGCCCGCCCGCTCTATTCGCTGGCCGCGCTGACGCTGCACGAGAGCGCGCCGGGCCATGCCTTCCAGATGCCGCTCGCCGCGGAGAACACCGACCTGCCGGCATTCCGTCGCGACGGCTATCTGTCGGTCTATGGCGAGGGCTGGGCGCTCTATTGCGAGGCGCTGGGCGAGGAGATGGGGATGTACGACACGCCCTACGATCTGTTCGGCATGCTGAGCTATCAGGCATGGCGTGCGGCCCGGCTGGTCGTCGATACCGGTATCCATGCGAAGGGCTGGACGCGCGAGCAGGCGCAGCGATACCTTCACGACAATACGGCGCTTGCCGACCACGAGATCGAGACCGAGGTGGATCGATATATCGCGTGGCCGGGACAGGCGTTGAGCTATTACACCGGTGAACTCGCGATCCAGCGGGATCGTGCGCGGGCGCAGGCGGCGCTTGGGCCGAAGTTCGACCTGCGCGCCTTTCACGATGCGATCCTGGCGCTCGGTTCGGTTCCCGTGTCCGTGATCGATGCGCGGACCGATCGGCTCATCCGCGACGGCGGCCGGGGGCCGTACCCGGAGGAAGAGAAGTAGGCATTTCACCAATCGGCGCCAAAGTGTCGGCTGCCGCCGGCTGCATACGGGCAAGTGTCGGCGCAACGTTTTAAAACATGCCCAGACCCTTGAACCCTGTCATCGAAGACGGTATACGATTCTCAAATGTTTCCGAAAGGTTGGGTATGACAGTGGCTTGGAAGGGGGTTTTCCCCGCGGTGACGACGCAGGTTCGCGCGGACATGACTATCGATCTTGCCGACACGCAGCGCGTCGTCGACGATCTGGTCCGCGACGGCGTCACCGGTGTTATCGCGCTCGGTACGGTGGGTGAGAACAATTCGCTCGATTACGACGAGAAGGTCACCGTGCTGTCCGCGATCGTCGAGGTGGTCGCAGGCCGGGTGCCGGTCATCACGGGCGTGTCCGAATATGACACCAGACGCGCCGTCCGCTATGCGCAGGCGGCCGAAAAGGCCGGGGCCGACGGCCTGATGCTGCTGCCGCCGATGGTCTATGTGCCGAAGCCCCATGAACTAGTGAACCATTTCAAGGGTGTGGCCGAGCAAACCGGCCTGCCGATCATGCTCTACAACAATCCGCCGGCCTATCGGACCGTGATCGATCGCGAGGTCCTCGCGGCGCTGGTCGACGTCCGGAATATCGTCGCGGTGAAGGAGAGTGCGCCGGACACGCGCCGTTTCACCGACTTCCGCAATGACTTCGGCGATCGTTATGTCCTGTTCGCGGGTTTGGACGACGTCGCGCTCGAGGGCCTGTACCTGGGGGCGCAGGGTTGGGTGTCGGGCCTCACCAACGCCTTTCCGAAGGAATCGGTCGAACTCGTCCGTGCGTTCGAACGCGGCGATCATGGCAAGGCGATGGAAATCTATCGCTGGTTCATGCCGCTGCTCCATCTCGACGCGGAGCACGACCTCGTCCAGTCGATCAAGCTCGCCGAGCAGGTGATGGGCCGCGGCTCTGAACGCGTGCTGCCGCCGCGCTACGTGCTGGAAGGCGCGCGGCGGGCCGAGGTGATCGCGATGGTCGAGAAGGCGGCGGCGACGCGGCCGACGCTCGACTCGGCGGCCGAGCGCATTGCGGCCTGATGCGCCACACCTTCTTCTGCATCGACGGCCATACCGCGGGTAATCCCGTCCGCCTCGTCGCGGGCGGCGCGCCGCTGCTGAAGGGCGGATCGATGTCGGAACGGCGGCAGGATTTCCTGTCCCGCTTCGACTGGATCCGGACGGGGCTTTGCTTCGAGCCGCGCGGCCATGACATGATGTCGGGCGGCTTCCTCTATCCGCCGACCATGGCGGATGCCGATATCGGCATCCTGTTCATCGAGACCAGCGGCTGCCTCCCGATGTGCGGGCACGGCACGATCGGCATGGTGACCTTCGGATTGGAGCACGGCCTCATCCAGCCGGCGACGCCGGGACGGCTCAAGGTAGAGGTGCCGGCGGGCGTTATCGACATCGCCTATGAGGCGGCGGGCGGCAAGGTGACCGCGGTCCGCATCACCAACGTCCCCGCCTATGTCGCGGCGAAGGGCGTCGCCGTCGACGTCGAGGGCATCGGCCCGCTGCTCGTCGACGTCGCCTATGGCGGCAATTATTATGCGATCGTCGAGCCGCAGGGTCGATATACCGGCCTCGACGCGATGGGCGCCGCACGCCTGATCGATGTGTCGGGGCGGATCCGCGAGGCGGTGCGCGCCAAGGTCGAGCCGGTGCATCCGCTCGATCCCACGATCCGTGGCGTCAGCCATGTCCTGTGGGCGGACACGCCGCGATCGCATGATGCGGACGGCCGCAACGCCGTTTTCTATGGCGACAAGGCGATCGATCGCAGCCCCTGCGGCACCGGCACGTCGGCGCGTCTGGCGCATCTTGCCGACCGCGGCGCGCTGAAGGTCGGCGACCGCTTCGTCCACGAAAGCTACATCGGCAGCCGGTTCGTCGGGCGGGTCGAGGCGACGACGACGTTGGGCGGCACGCCAGCCATCGTGCCTTCGATCGAGGGATCGGCGATCGCGACGGGGTTCAATACGATCTGGATCGACCGCGCGGATCCCTTCTGGGAGGGCTTTCAGGTGAAGTGACCCGTGATTCCTCCCCGCTTTGCGGCGAGGGGGGCCGCCCGGCGCAGCCGGGTGGTGGAGGGGCAGCCAAGCCGCGTGCGCGGTCGGGGCTGCCCCTCCACCATCGCCTCCGGCGACGGTCACCCTCCCCTGCGAAGCGGGGTAGGATTGATGACAAGAGGGGGGAGCGCGCATGTTCGGACCGAAGAAGAGCCTATCCGCCGTCACGCAGCATGAAGCGGGCAGGGCGCTCGCCAAGACGCTGTCCTGGCCACACCTCATCGCGCTCGGCGTCGGCGCGATCGTCGGCACCGGCATCTATACGCTGACCGGCGTCGGGGCGGAGCGGGCGGGTCCTGCGGTGATCCTCGCCTTCGCCATCGCGGGCGCGGTCTGTGCCTGTGCCGCCCTCGCCTATGCCGAACTCGCAACGATGATCCCCGCGGCGGGCAGCGCCTACACCTTCAGTTATGCCGCGCTCGGCGAAGGCATCGCCTGGATCGTCGGGTGGAGCCTCATTCTGGAATATTCGCTTGCCTGCTCGACCGTCGCTGTCGGCTGGTCGGGCTATCTCGTCGGCTGGATTCAATCGGCGGGTGTCCACCTGCCGCACGCGTTGCTGAACGGCCCGCACGGCGGTGGCATCCTGAACCTGCCGGCCGTGCTCGTCGCGCTCGCCGTGATGGGCATGTTGGTCGGGGGTACGCGGGAGAGCGCAACGCTCAACATCGTTCTGGTCATCGTCAAGCTGGTGGCTCTGGGGGTGTTCATCGTCTTCGCGCTGCCGGCCTTCAACGGCGACAACCTCCATCCGTTCATGCCCTATGGTTTCGCATCGGTGGAAAGCGGCGGCGAGAAGCGGGGAGTCATGGCCGCCGCCGCGATCGTGTTCTTCGCCTTCTACGGCTTCGATGCGGTCGCCACGTCGGCGGAAGAGGCAAAGCGGCCGGGACGCGACCTGACGATCGGCATCGTCGGGTCGATGCTGGTGTGCACCATCATCTACATGGCGGTCGCGATCGCCGCTGTCGGGGCGCTGCCCTTCCGGCAACTGGCCAATTCGCCCGAGCCGCTCGCGCTGGTGCTGCGCAGCCTCGGACAGCCGCTTGCCGGACATCTGATCGCCCTTGCCGCGATCGTTGCGTTGCCGTCCGTCATTCTCGTGATGATGTACGGGCAGAGCCGGATCTTCTTCGTCATGGCGCGCGACGGCCTGTTGCCGCGAACGCTGGCTGTCGTATCGCCCCGCACCGGCGCGCCGACGCGAATCACGATCCTGACCGGGGTGTCGATCGCGATCGTCGCGGGACTGTTCCGCCTCGACGAGATCGCGGAGCTCGCCAATGCCGGGACGCTCCTCGCCTTCATAGCGGTCGGCGCCTGCCTGATGGTGCTGCGTCGGACCGCGCCGGACCAGCCGCGACTGTTCCGGTGTCCGGCGCCCTATCTCGTCGGCACGCTGGCAATCCTGGGTTGCCTGTACCTGCTCACCAGCCTGCCGTCGGCGACGCTCGTGCGGTTCGTCGTCTGGAACGTCATCGGGCTCGTGCTGTATCTCGCCTATGGGCGGCGGCGGAGCCTCGTCGCCGCCTGACACGTTGGGTTCAGCTGGATCGGCCTAGAGGTGAGCTTATGGTCTTGTTGTTCGCACTTTCGCTTGCCGCCGGCGCGGCGATCGACCGCACCCCGGCGCAGGCCCGCGACGTCGTGGCGCGCTATTATGCCGCGCTCGATCGTGGCGCCTATCGCACGGCTTACGCTTTATGGGATCGTGGCGGGCAGGCGAGCGGCCAGCGCTATGCCGATTTCGTCCGGGGGTTCGCCCGCACCGCCCGCACCCGCGTGGTTGCCGGCGTGCCGCAGGGTCGTGAGGGCGCGGCGGGTTCGTCGTACATCACCGTCCCGGTCCGGGTTTACGCCACGCTGAAGAACGGCGCGGGCCAGCGCTTTGTCGGCACCTACACGCTGCGCCGTGTCAACGACGTGCCGGGCGCGACGGCGTCGCAGCGCAGCTGGCACCTCGTGTCCGCGAAGCTCCACCAGATCGGTTGAAGCGCCCCGATACGCAAAGTCGGGTCCGTATCGGGGGTGAGGGCCCGCATAGCGTTAGCGCAAGCGCATCAGACGCTAACGCCGCTCCAGCTCCGCGATCTGGCTGGTGTTTGCGTCGGCCGTTTCGGTCGTCGTCGCATCGGCATCATACGATGGCGGCGGAAGCAGGCCGTCGTCTAGGCTCATATCGGTCACCGATACGCGCGTCCCGACGCTCGTCGCCGCAAAAAGTCGCTTGGCGAAGTCCATCGGCACCCTAATGCAGCCATGCGATGCGGGGAAGCCGGGGTTGTTGCCGGCATGGATGGCTACGCCATCCCACGTCAGCCGCTGCATGAACGGCATCGGCGCGGCGTCGTAGAGACTAGATTTGTGCTTCTCCGACTTCTGCAGGATCGTGAACTCTCCGACCGGGGTTTCCTTACCGTCTTTGCCGGTCGACACGGTCGAGGCTGCGATCAGGGTACCGCCCCGATAGACATAGGCCTTCTGGTCGGGAATCGATACGACGATCGTGACGGGTTCGGTCGACGCCGAGTCGGACCAGACATAGCGATTGGGTGATAGGGACGCGGCTTCGGCGGCAACTCCGCCGTCATTCGCGGCAACGGCTTGAGCGGGAGCGAAGGCAAGAAAAACGGCGCCCGCAACTGCAAGCATGTTCTTCATAACAGGTCCCTTTCGTCTCACCCCCTCCGTATTTTGAACGCACGTTTTGCACTTTCGTGCCATGTCAAGTCTTCGATCAACCGGTTATCGACCGCGTCGAGTCGTGCAACCGAAGCGCCAAGCCGCTCAATGTGCAGCAGAAAATTAAGTCCAAAAACGCTATATGGGGTCCACGCGGGGATTGAGACCGGGGCTTATTTTTTCGATGATTGATGAGCATGACGACGCGCTGCGCAGCCGGCGCGCCCTTCTGAAAAATGGACTGGTGCTGGGCGCTACGCTCGCTGTGCCGGGTGCGGTTTCCGCTGCGACCCGTCGCCTGACGCAGCAGGACCTTCGCGCCGTAGCGACACCGCCTTTGCCGGCGGCCGCGCCGCGCGTCGCGGCTCAGCCGATAACGTCACCCCGCGTGGTTCGCCCCGAACTATTGCGCCGGGCAATGGCCGCGCTCGACCGTCATGGCCGGCAGCTCGCCAACCGCGACCGTATGGCGATCGCCGACATGGCGGCGCCTTCGTCGCAGCCGCGCTTCCACATCGTTGATCTCGTCGGTGGGCGCAGCCAGTCGTTCCTCGTCGCGCATGGCAGCGGTTCGGACCCTTCGCACACCGGGTTCCTCAAGCGTTTCTCGAACGATCCGGGTTCCAATGCGAGCAGCGAGGGTGCCTTCCTGACCGCCGATTATTATGTCGGCAAGCATGGGCGTTCGCAGCGGCTGATCGGCCTCGATGCGACGAACAACAATGCGTTGGCGCGCGCCATCGTCGTTCACTCCGCCTGGTATGCCAATCCGGACATGATCCGCAGCCACGGCATGCTCGGGCGCAGCCAGGGTTGCTTTGCGGTCGGCGAGGACGATCTGTCGCGCGTGTTCGCAGCGCTCGGGCCGGGGCGAATGATCTACTCGGACAAGATCTAACGACGGGTCAGCCGACGCGACGTAGGCGCCGCGCCGCACCGACCGCGCCGGAAACGAGCAGGTTCTCGATCCCTGCATAGCCAAGGCCGAGGTGCGGCGGCCTCGCGGCGATCACGTCTCCGAGACCGACCGCGCCCGAGCGGAGCGCAGTGCGCCCGATCCGCGCCCAGCGCCGCGCCGTTTCCCAGCGGATGAGCTTTCGGCTTTCGCGGTCCGGCTGGTGTCGCGCGATAAACGCCCCCTGCAGTCGGGAAATGCCCTTGCCCAGCGTCCGCAGCGTCGCCACGTCGGCGACGGGCGCGCCGCCCATGTTATGCAGCACGAGCAATGCGGCAAGGATGTGCGCATCCTCTCCCAGGATATCGTCATGCGCCTCCGCCATCGCGCGCGTCGCGCTCTTCCGCATCGTGTCGACGAACCGCTTCGAAACGCCTCCGGCATGCTGGCGGTACAGCAGCAGCGGTTCGTCGAGTCGCGCGAGGCGGCCGTGGGGGGAGAGGCGGTGATATAGGTCGAAATCTTCGGCGTAGACGAGCTCGGGACGCGTGAAAGGATCGAGTTTTCGCGCGATGTCGGCGCGGATCATCACCGAGGACCAGACCAGCGGATTCTCGATCCAGGTGAGCCAGCCGATCAGGTCGGGCGTGCTGTGCGCCGGATAGGGCAGCGGCGACACCTTGCCGTCGCGCAGCTGTTCGGCCTGGGTACCGAGCAGCACGACGTCGCGATGGCGCTCGAGATAGGCGACCTGGCGCATCAGCCGCTCCGGCCGGCACAGATCGTCCTGGTCGAGCCCCGCGATATAGCGGCCGCGTGCCTCCGCGACGCCGGCGTTGCGCGCCACCACCGGACCGCCGTTCTGCGCGCGTTCGACCAGCCGGACGCGCGGATCCGGCCAGCCGCGCACCATGGCGCGCGTATTGTCGGACGACCCGTCGTCGACGACGATCGCCTCCCAGTCGGTCAGCGTCTGCGCCTCGATCGAGCGCAACGTCTCCCCCAGGAAATGCTCGCCGTTGTAGCTGGGGATGACGAAGGAAACGAGGGGCGCGGTCATGCCGCGGCCTGGACCGTCGCCGCATCGCGGCCGAGGACCTGGTCGACGATCATCTGACCGACGTCGTTCTGCCACAGCCACAATCCGTTCGCCTGGCCGCGGAAGCTCTTCTCGCCCCCCAGGTTGCCCCAGGGCACGAAGCCCGCCGAAAGGCCGATGCCGAACGCGCCGGGCACGGGCCGGTCGGCGGCGTCGAGGATGCGGCAATGGCGGTCGACCATCGGGCGTCCGGCGCTATGCGCCAGCGCGATCGGCGCGCCCGTAACATCGAACAGCGGCAGCGAGCGCGGACGATAGCCGAGCGCGCCGACGACCAGATCCGCGTCCGCGAGCAGCGCGCGCGCCGCGCTGTCCCCCTCGCCGGCGATGCGGTGGATCGCCACGCGGGGCTCCGGCGCGCGACCGCCAAGCGCCAGCATGCGCAGCACCAGCTCGCGCGATTCGAGCCGCAGGCCGGCGAGGCGGAGCACGAAGCCGCTGACCGGACAGATGTCGTCCGCATCGAAATCCGTGAAGCCGTCCGCCGCCGCCGCCTCGACGGTCGGATAGAAGGGCTTGGGATGATCGCGCACCAGCAGGGTGATGCCGCCCGCGCCGAACGGCAGGTCGGGACGCTTCAGCAGCAGGACCGCGGCGGCGAGCGCGCTCGTCGAGGCGCCGACGATCGCCACCTTCGGCGCCCGGATGCCCGCGAGGCGCGCCGCCGCCTGCTCGACGCCGCCGAGGCGCAGCAACGCATCCGATCGCATCAGCCGCTCACCCGCCACGTCGCCCAGCCGCACGCCGGCGACGATCTTTTCCGCGACATGCGCGTCGGTCTGGTAGCCGCCGGTCGCCACGACGATATGCCGCGACGTCACGGTATGCGGCCCGGCCGCCGTCGACAGCGACGTGCACCACGCGCCGTCCTGCGTCTGCTGGGCGTGCAGCGCCTCCGCGCCGGTCAACACCGTCCCGCCATGACCCGCGACGATGTCGCGCAGCCGATCCGCGGTGACGCCGAGCAGCGGCGCCGTCTCGACCAGCGGGGCGCCGAGCTGCCCGCAATAGCTCGCCATGCGCTGGCCCGCGGGATGATCGGCGAGGGCGGCGAGTTCGGGATGGGGATTGTCCCTGACCGCGGACAGGAAGGTCTCCGCGGTCGTGTCGGACCGGATCGCATAGTCGCCGAGCGCGCCGGGGCCGATCCGCGCGCCGCGTTCGACGAGCGTCAGGCCCTCCGCCGCGAGCGGAACCAGCTTGCCCTGCTTGCTGGCAGCGGTGAGCATCGCGGTACCGGCAGGGCCGCCGCCGATGACGACGCAGCCGCGGATCGTCCTGTCCCTGTCGCCTCCGGACGAAAGCGTCGCGGTGGCCGCGATCCGGTCCACCGCGGTGCGCAGCCGATGTGCGACGATCGTGGCGTCCGCCGGCGTCATCGCATCGGTGATCGGCAGGCTGAGTATCCGCGCCGCGACATCGTCGGCGATCGGCGTCGGCTCGACCATCGCGGTCGCCCGGAACAGCGGCTGCTCGCCGAGGTGCGGGCTGAAATATCGGCCGACGCCGACCCCCTGCGCCTCGAGCGCCGCGGCGATCGCGTCGCGTTGCGGCGCCAGCGCGGGCGGCAGCAGCAGCGGCATGAACTGCGTCGCCTGTCGCGATCCGAGAGCGTGCTGGAATCCGAAATCGGGCAGCGCCGCGCGATAGGCGGCGTCGATCGCGGCGCGCGCGTCGCAGATCGCGTCGATCTCTGCCAGCTTGGCGCGCGCCATCAGCGCCAGCACCTCGGGCATCTTGGCGTTGATGCCGGGCAGGGTGGCGCTTCGGCCCGTTTCGAAGCCGAAATTGACCATGCTGCGCAGCTGCCCGATCAGCGCGGGATCGCCGCTGTAGATCATGCCGCCTTCGCCGACGGAGAAGGTCTTGGTCGCGTGCATGGAATAGACGAGCGTGAACGGCGCACCCGTGCCGAACCCGTGCCCCGCCGCGTCGCGCGTGCCGAGCGACGCGGCCGCGTCGATTACCACGCCGACCTCATACCGTCGGGCGAGCCAGGCGTAGCGATCCAGATCGATCGCATTGCCGAAGGTCGCATAGGGCACGATGACGCCGATCCGCCTGCCGTAGCGGGCGAGCGCGCGCTCCTCCGTCGCGGGGTCGATGCTCCATCCGTCCGGTTCGATGTCGACGATGAGCGGCGTGAGGCCCGCCCAGATGGCGGCCTGCGCCGTGGCGGCGAAGGTCATCGCGGGCATCAGCGCGAGCGTGCCCGGCGCGGGATGCAGCCCCGCGGCCTGCCGCATCGCGACCATCAGCCCGAGCGTCGCGTTGCCGACCGCGAGCGCCGCACCGGTGCCGCCGAACAACGCGTCGACCACCTCGGCTTCGAAGGCGCGCACTTCCGGCCCGTTGTTGCTGAACACGCCGGACGCCTCGATGCGGCGCAGATCGTCGACCAGGGCCGACAGGCGCGGCGGACGCGGGGCGATCAGCGGATAGTCCATGGCGCGGGAATCCTTTGGCACGGTACCGCGCTTATCGCCGCCCTCCCTAAAAACCGGTTAGCAGTGCCGATCCGGACCGGCTCGCGGTCGTCGGGGCCGGTACGGCGGCGCCGAGATCGGCACGCCGGGCCACCGCCCAGCCGGGGAATCGCCAGGCCGGCCTCTCGCCCGGCAGGCGATCCAATCGTGCCTGTAGGCGCTTGCAATCATGGCGGCGCGTGCTCGCAAACAGCCCGATGTCGTGCTCACGCTTTTCTGCCACTGGCGGGCGGCATCGTGCTCGAATGATCTGCCAGTGTGCTCGCCATCATTCGGCGCCGCTTGCAAACGGGACGTCGTGCTCGCGCCCCCTGCCCATGGGTACTCCAAACCCGTCGCCGGCAGACGGTTTGGCGAAGCGGGTTTCCGGAACAGTTCCGACAAGCGGCGGGCCGCGGAAATGCGTTGCGGTCGTGGCCGTCGCGAGCTCGTCAGACAGGAAGGGTTTGGCGAACAGCGGGCGGCGCAAGGAACGGGCGCAAACATACGCTTACGACCGAACCAGCCGTACCGCGCTGGCCGCAATCGTCCCGATTGGGAATGAAACGGGAATAGCGCTACTCGATTGAGCCGGCAGCGTTGACGATCGCAACCCCACCAACCAGGGTAGGGCCATGCCTAGACCGCCTGACGCCAAAGCATCGCGTCGCAGCCTAATTCTGCGTACTATCTACGCGCTGTGCTTGCTGGGTGCGACCTACAACCATTGGTATGCGATATATCACCACGGGTTGCATTGGGATTACGGTGGATTTCCGAAGGGGAGTGCCACCTTCTGGACGGCGCTGGCCTTTTTCGATCCTGCCGCTGTAATCCTCTTATTCGCGCGTCCTAACGTCGGAGTCGGGCTGACGATTGGTATCATTGTAACGGATGTGATCCATAACGTCTGGATTCAGGCGCACTAATTTCCACCGCTTCTACAATCTTTAGCTGACTCCCCAATGGTGATCGAGCAGATCACCTTCATGGTTTTTGTGCTGGTCAGTAGCCCCTTCGCATGGACAATGGAGCGACAGACAGCGGCGTAGGTCTTTCCCGATTAGAAACGGCCACCGAGACGGCCGGGGCATTCCCATTGGGATGGTTGATCGGGAAAGGCCGGGTTCGTGAAACAACGCCGTACAGGTTCCAAGAACGTCCGGAACCCCCGTGACTGCCAAGGCGCTTTACCTGAACGATGCACTCGCTTAACATTGCCAAACTTCATAACTACGGGGCCAGCGTGGAAAAGCGACCTCTTCTGAAACGTCTTCTATGGATGGGCGGCCGATGGGGAACTTATCTGCTACCTATCGTGTTGGCTATTGGCTTTATCGAGCTACGAGTGCCAGCAGCGTTGGCGTTTCCGTATAATCAGAAAATTGGCAACACGATTATATACGCCGAGGAGCCGATCAGGCCTAGTATCGGCCCCATTCTCGATCGGGCAGATAAGTTGTTGGGTAGGAGCACGATTGATATCCCTAATGTTAGTCGTCAAGTCGTTCTGACCAGTGGCGGTTGGCGTTGGCAGCTACTCGCATTGAATATGAGGGGCGTCGTGGCGCTCAGGCGACCATTCTCGAACGTGCTGATATTTAATCGCAGCGATATTGCGGCCGACAGGGTAACAAATGGGGCAGCGCTCGGCGGCACCCGTACACTTTCAGGTACTATAGCACACGAAACAACGCACATGCTGGTCGCGCGCCATTTTGGAGAATGGCGCGCACTGCTTCTGCCGTCATGGAAGCAGGAAGGCTATGCGGATTATATAGCTCAAGAAACCAGCGTCGATCCGCGCGACGAAGGCCGCATCCGTGCAATAGACGCCCATGCTGGAGTCTTGGTATACTATGAGGGAAGACGGCGGGTCGCTGCTGAGTTGACCAGGAACGGCGGTTCGGTCGACGCTTTAATGGCACCGTAGAACGCATAATGGTTCGTCGCGAAAGAAGCCCTTCGCAGCGTGATTAATGTCGGCTTCGGGCAAGCGATCGATCCACCGTTCCCGAAAACGAACGGCCAGCGAGACGGCTGACGGCAGCGGCCCGCTGGATGGCAAAGATGGTGTCGTTTTCCCGAATATGTTCCCGATTGCTGATTCCCGAAATGGCCGGTTGGAGACGGAGAAACGGGACAGTGCCGCTCGTGCGAGGAACTCGCCTTTGGCATCTGCCCGGAATAGATAATGTGAGCGGGCATCTCCGAGTGCGAGCGGCGCCGGATGATGGCGAGCACGCTGGCAGCTCATTCGCGCACGATGCCGCCCGCCAGTGCCGGAAAGTCCGAGTAGGAAAGTGCTCCGATGGCGAGCACACGCCGCTATGGTCGCGAGCAGCTACACCTGCACGGCTGCCCAAATTGCGCGATCTTAGAACGGTGTGCAACGCCCCCGCCGGCATCGCGGACCCCGCCTTCGACTTTACGGCGCGCTACCCGAGAGGGCGGGTGACCGGTCAGATACGAGTCGCGGATCGTCCGCACGGGGACCGGACCCTGGGCAGCCCGTAGAGCCATGAACTGAGGGCCGCAGGCTGAGGTTGAGCCGGGCGCTGGATCCGCCAGCGATGGCGGCGCGCGCGCGATGGGCAGCCCATATGACACGAATGTCATTAGACTGCTCCGGCAATAGTTGCCATGGCAACTATATGGCCTTCTACAGCGACTCGACCTTCACGCCCGACACGTCGATCGGCTATCTGGCGCGACGCGTGCACCAGCTCGGCACGCTCGCGCTCGAGCCGATCTTCGCCGCGGCGGGGATGACCGCGACGCAATGGTCGGCGCTCGCCTCCATCTATGTGCAGCGTGCCAACACCTGCGCCGCGATCGCGCGCGACATGGCGTACGACAAGGGCGCGACGACGCGGCTGGTGGACACGCTGGAGGAACGCGGCTGGATCACCCGTCACCGTGCGGGCGACGATCGCCGGGTGGTCCATCTGGCGCTGACGCCGGCGGGCGAGGCGGCGGCGATGGCGGTGCGCGATGCCGTGGTGGAGCAGTGGAACGGCTGGCTTCGCGATTGGAACGACAAGGATATCATGGACCTGATCCGTCTTCTGCAACGGGTGCGCGACACGCTCGCGCGCGCCGCCGACGAAAGCGCCTCGGCATGACGCGCGTGCGCTCCGCCCCGCTCGTCGCCACCCTCGTCGCCACGCTGCTGGCGGGCTGCGCCGTGCCGCACAGCCCGCCCGCCGTGGCGCCGATCGCACCCGCATCGCTGGGGCTGGACGCGGCCGCCGCGCCGGCCATCGCCGACGACTGGTGGAAGAGCTTCGGCGACCCGCAGCTCGACCGCATCGTCGCGGATGCGACGGCCGGCAATCCGACGCTGGATGCCGCGCTCGCCCGCGTTCGCCAGGCGGAGGCGGTGCTCGCCAGCCGTCGCGCCGACGATGGTCCCAATGCGACGCTCGACGGCTCCATCCAGCCGCAGCGCCTGTCGGGCCGCTACATCATCCCGCCGCCCTATGGCGGCACGGTCCGGACGATCGGCCAGGTCCAGGGCAATCTGTCCTGGAACCTCGACCTGTTCGGCCGGCAGCGCGCCGCGATCGAGGGCGCCCGGGCGTCCGCCCGTGCCGCCGCGCTCGATGTCGCCGCCGCCCGGCTCGCGATCGCCGGGTCGGTGGTCCAGACCTATGTCGATCTTGCCCGCGCGGAAGCGCAGGCGCGGCTGGCCCGCGACACGGTCGCGACGCGCGAACGCACCGTGCAGCTCGTCCAGGTCCGCATCCGCAACCGGCTCGCCAGCAACCTGCAGGCCGAAGCGGCGGGAACGCTGCTGGCGCAGGCGCGCGAGGCGGCGGTGCAGGCGGATGGTGCGCGCGCGGTCGCGGCGAATGCGCTCGCCGCGCTGGCGGGGCGCGGGCACGATTATGCGCTCGCCATCCAGCCCGCCCGGCTGAACCTGGACAGCGCGCTGCCGTTGCCCAAGACGCTGCCCGCCGACCTGCTCGCCCGCCGGCCGGACATCGCCGCCGCGCAGGCGCGCATCACCGCGGCCGCGGCGGGACGACAGGTGGCGCGGCGCGCCTTCTATCCCAACATCAATCTCGCCGCCTTTGCGGGATTGCAGGCGATCGGCCTCGGCAATCTGATCAACCTGGACGCGGCCGCGGTCGGCGCCGGCCCTGCCGTGCACCTGCCGCTGTTCGACAACGGCCGGTTGAAGGCGGACCTGGCCGGCGCGACCGCGGCGCTCGATCTCGCCACCGCCGATTACAACGAGCGCGTCGTCGGCGCGGTGCGCGACACCGCGGACGCGCTGGCGCTCGTCGACAACATCGCGCAGCAGCGCGCGCGCGCGGCGGAGGTCGTGCGCGGCCTGTCCGAAACCAACCGCCTGAACGCGGTCCGCGTCTCGAGCGGCCTCGACAGCAAGCTCGACCTCGTCGACAACGACATCCGCCTGCTCGACGCGCGGCTCGCCACCACCAACCTCGCCGCGGATGCGGCCCGCCAGCGCGTCGCGCTGGTGCTGGCGCTCGGCGGCGGCTTCACGCCTTCGCAGGACAATGCCCGATGACCGACGCACGCTCTTCCTATGACGATTCCGCCGCCGCTCCGGGCGCGGAAGTGCAGGCCCCCGAGACGATGGCCGTCAAGGAACCCGGCCGTCCGCGCGCCCGGCGGCTGGGCTTCGCCATCCTGGCGATCGTCGTCGTCGTCGCGCTCATAGTCTGGGCGGTGATGCATTTCCTGCTCGCCAAGCCGCAGGAGGAGACCGACGACGCCTATGTCGCGGGTGACGTGGTCGCGGTGACGGCGCGCGACGCGGGGCAGGTGATCGGCATCCATGCCGACAATACGCAGACGGTGAAGGCCGGCCAGCCGCTGCTCGACCTCGATCCCGCGATGGCGGACGTCAACCTCGCCAGCGCCGCGGCGGAACTCGCCCGCGCGGTCCGCGCGACCCGGGCCGATTTCTCGAAGGTCTCCGAAAGCGGCGCCTCGGTGGTCCAGGCGCGCGCGCAACTGTCCGCCGCGCAATCCGACTATGCGCGCCGCCAGGGCGCGGCGGCGCAGGGCGCGGTGTCGGGCGAGGAACTGGCGCATGCGGCCGATGCGGTGAAGGTGGCCCGCGCCAACCTCAACCTCGCGCTCAGCCAGCAGGCGCAGTCGCGGTCCGCGGTGCAGGGCACCGACGTCGACACCAATCCGGCGGTGCTCGCCGCGATCGCCGCCTATCGCCGCGCCGCGATCACGCGCAGCCACATGCACATCGTCGCGCCGATCGACGGCGTCGTCGCGCAGCGCACGGTGCAGATCGGCCAGCAGGTGGCGGCGGGTACGCCGCTGATGGCGGTGGTGCCGCTCAGCCGCGTCTGGATCGACGCCAATTTCCGCGAGACGCAGCTCAAGGACCTGCGCATCGGCCAGCCCGCGACGGTGACCGCCGACATGTACGGCGACGGCATCGTCTATCACGGCAAGGTGATCGGCCTGGGCGCCGGTTCGGGCAATGCCTTCGCGCTGCTGCCGCCGCAGAACGCCAGCGGCAACTGGATCAAGATCGTCCAGCGCGTGCCGGTGCGCATCGCGCTCGACCCGCGGGAATTGCAGCGCAACCCGCTGCGCGTCGGCCTGTCGGTGAATGCGACGGTGGACACCGCCAGCCTGACCGGTGCGCGGCTGGGCCAGGCGGCGAGCGCGGCCTATAGCGGCACCCCGACCGACGCGCGCGATCCGGCGGTCGAGGCGCGCATCCGCCAGATCATCGCGGCGAACCGGTAAGCGGCGCGTCGCGATGAGCGCTCCTCAATCCACCCTGCCGCCGCTGGAGGGCGGGGGTCGCGCCCTGCTCGCCTTCGCGCTGGCGCTCGGCACGTTCATGACGGTGCTGGACAGCACGATCGCCAACGTGTCGCTGCCGACGATCGCCGGCAACCTCGGCGTGTCGAGCGACAATTCGACCTGGATCATCACCGCCTTCGCGGTGGCGAACGGCGTCGCGGTGCCGCTGACCGGCTGGCTGATGGGCCGGTTCGGCGTGGTGCGCACCTTCTGCGTCGCGGTGGCGGCGTTCACGCTCGCCTCGTTCCTGTGCGGCATCGCCTGGAACCTGCAGTCGCTGATCGTCTTCCGCATCCTGCAGGGTGCCTGCTCCGGGCCGATGATGCCGGGCAGCCAGGCGCTGCTGATCGCGATCTTCCCGCCCGAACGGCGATCGACCGCGCTGGGCGTCTGGTCGATGACGACGCTGGTCGGACCCGTGATGGGGCCGATCCTGGGCGGCTGGATCAGCGACAATTACCACTGGAGCTGGATCTTCCTGATCAACGTGCCGGTCGGCATCTTCTGCGCGCTGACCTGCTGGAACGGCCTCAAGACGCGCGAGACGCCGACCCGCAAGCTGCCGATCGACACGATCGGCATGGGCCTGCTGGTGGTGTGGGTCGGGGCGCTGCAGGTCGTGCTCGACCTGGGCAAGAACGCGGACTGGTTCAACGACACGACGATCTGCGTGATGACGGTCGTCGCGGCGGTCGGCTTCGTCGCCTGGCTGATCTGGGAGCTGACCGACGCCAATCCGGCGGTCGACCTGTCGCTGTTCGCCAACCGCAACTTCGCGATCGGCACCGCCGTGTTCTGCATGGGCTATGCGATCTTCTTCGCCAACACACTGATCCTGCCGCTGTGGCTGCAGACGCAGATCGGCTATACCGCGACCTGGGCGGGACTGACCGCCGCGCCGAGCGGACTCGTCGCGGTGGTGATGTCGCCGCTCGCCGCGCGCCTGTCGGGCAAGATCGACGCGCGCATCCTGGGGTCCTTCTCCTTCCTCGCCTTCGCCCTGTCCTACTGGATGCGCTCGCATTTCGTGACCGATGCGTCGGTGGTCGACTTCATGCTGCCGATGCTGGTGCAGGGGGTCGGCATGAGCATCTTCTTCCTGTCGATGATCACCATCCTGCTCGACGGCATCCCGCCGCACCGCATCCCGTCGGCCACCGGCATCTCCAACTTCGCGCGCATCGTGGCGGGATCCTTCTCCGCGTCGATCATCACCACCGCCTGGGATCGGCGCGAGACGCTGCACCAGACGCGGCTGGCGGATGCGGTGGGGCAGGGGACGGCGTATCGGATGGCGAGCGACACGCTGCAGCATCTCGGCGCCTCGTCGACGCAGGCGGCGGCGGCGATCACGCGGCAGATGGTGGGGCAGGCCTATCTGCTCGCCTCGACCGACCTGTTCCGCCTGTCCGCCTATCTGTGCCTGGCGGGGACGCTGGTGGTGTGGTTCACGCGGCGCCCGGCGGCGGTGAGCGGCCCGATCGCGGCGGACTGAGGCGCGGGCGGCGGACCCCGGCACGGGTCAAGGGAGCGGGGGCCCGCCTGCGTCCCGGCTAGCGGGGTGCCGATGAACCTCGCCGGAACGAGATTCCGGGCATGGCGCTGCGCCGTCCGCCATCCCCGCCCGCCCCGATCGGCGCCGTAGCGGCAGGGTGGGGGCGGACGGCGGCGGACAATATCAGTCGCGCGCGACGACGGGAGCGATCGGGTTGGGCCGCAGCTTGTCGTTGGCGGCCACAGTCTGCGCCTTGGTCTTGCAGAAATAGACCGGCGCGTGGCTGACGATCTTGCCGGCGGGGGCGTGGACCTGATGCTTGGTGCAGCCGGCGGCGACCTTCGGGTCGGACGGTTGGCCGGCGACGGCGGGCGCGGCGAGCGCGATCAGGGCGAGCGTGGCGAACGTACGGATCATGCGGAAACCTCCTCCAAGTGCATGTGGCGCAGGATCTAGGCGTCCGCCGTTGCCGCCGATCGGCCGGCGCGTAAGATATTGTGTCCAAGTCGGCCTCTGTTGACCCGAACGGGCGCGCGGCCTACCTCTCCGGCCATGACCGCCCCCACCATCCTCCTGGTCGAGGACGATCCCGCGCTGCGCACGCTGACCACCCGCGCGTTGCAGGAGAACGGCTATCTCGTCCGCCCCGCCTCCGCCGCGCCGGAGATGTGGCTGGCGCTGGAGGCCGGGCCCGTCGATCTCGTGCTGCTCGACATCATGCTGCCGGGCACCAGCGGCATCGACCTGTGCCGTGCGCTCCGCCAGAAGAGCGAGGTGCCGATCATCTTCATCAGCGCCAAGGGCAGCGAGACCGACCGCGTCGTCGGTCTGGAGCTCGGCGCGGACGACTATCTGCCCAAGCCGTTCGGGACGCGCGAGCTGATCGCCCGCGTCCGCGCGGTGCTGCGCCGCGGCCAGCTGGAGCGGCGGAGCGGCGAGCGCGAGGACGGCGTGCTGAGCTTCGACGGCTGGACGGTGACGCTGCCGCGCCGCGAGCTGACGTCGCCGACCGGCGCGGTCGTCGACCTGACCGGCGCGGAGTTCGACCTGCTCGTCGCGCTCGCCGAACATGCCGGCCGCGTCATCGCGCGCGAGCGGCTGATCGAATTGTCGCGCACGCGGCTGGGCGACAGTTCCGACCGCAGCATCGACGTGCTGATCAGCCGCCTGCGCCGCAAGCTGTCGAATGCGGGACAGGACGCACCGATCATCACCGTGCGCGGCGTCGGCTATATGTTCAACACCGAGGTGACGCGCCGTTGAGGCGATTGCTGCGGCCCTCGATCGGCCTGATCGGGCAGATCGTCGCGATCCTGCTGCTGACCATGGTGATCGAATTCGGCGTCTCGACGCTGCTCTACGAGCGCGCGAGCCAGTTCTCCGTCCGCGACGACGAGGCGCGGCGGCTCGCCGAGCATCTCGTCATCGCCCGCCGCCTCGTCGCCGAACAGCCGGCGATGCGCCGCGCCGAGATGGCGGAGGACCTGACCACCGAACGCTATGCGCTGCACTGGCAGCAGTCGCTGCCCGCGCCGCCGCCGATCGCCCCCGCGCTCGACAGCATGCGGCACCAGGTCATAGAATGGGAGCCGTCGCTCGCGCGGTCCGACCTCCGGCTGCGGCTGAGCTCGCCCGGACGCAGTTCGGTGGTGACCGGCGGCCTGCAACTGCCCGATGGCAGCTGGCTCTACTTCCGCACGCTGGAGCCGCTGCAGAACCTCAACCTCGCCGCGGAGCGCATCCTGCTCGCGCTGATCCCGGCGCTCGCGCTGATGCTGCTCGGCGGGTTGCTGATCCAGCAGATGCTGCGGCCGATGCGCAACCTCGCCGCCGCGGCGGACCGGTTCGGCGACGGCGTCCATGCGCCGGTGCCGGAGGACGGGCCGGGCGAGGTGCGTCGCGTCGTCGCCGCCTTCAACCGCATGGCGGGGCGCATCCAGCGGCTGATCGCCGACCGGACGCAGGCGCTGGCCGCGGTCGGCCACGACCTGCGCACGCCGCTCGCCCGGCTGCGGCTTCGCGCGGACGGCGTGGAGGATCCCGCGGTGCGCGCCGCGATCGGCCGGGACCTCGGCGAGATGGAGGCGATGATCGCCTCGCTGCTCGCCTTCCTGGGCGGCGACAGCGATCCGGAAAAACCGGTGCTGACGGACATCGCCGTCGTCTGCGCGACGTTGATCGACGATGTCGAGGACCGCGACCTGCCGGGGTCCTATGAAGGGCCGAACCATTGCGAGGTGCGCGTGCGGCCGGTCGCGTTCAAGCGCGCGCTCGGCAACCTCGTCGAGAATGCCGTCCATTACGCCGGCAACGTCGTCATCCGGCTCGACAGCAAGAGCGAGGGCGTGGCGATCGCGGTCGAGGACGACGGCCCCGGCATTCCCGAGGAGCAGCTCAAGCGCGTGCTCGAACCCTTCGTCCGCCTTGACACGGCGCGACCGCGCGACACGGTGGGGTTCGGCCTGGGGCTGCCGATCGTCGCCAAGATCGTCGCGGGGGAGGGCGGGACGCTCAGCCTCGCCAACCGGGCCGAGGGCGGCTTACGCGCGACGATCTTCCTGCCGCGGTAGAGCATGATGACTCACCATTGATCCGTCATTGCGAGCAGAGCGAAGCAATCCAGAGCCGGACCAGCAAGGCCTGGATTGCTTCGCTACGCTCGCAATGACGGAGTGGTTCGACCTGATGTCATCCCGCTCTAACGTGCGATCCAGCGATGCTGGATCGGGCCGGTGCCGGCCCCCGCCCCCCCCGCACAAGGACCGGACGCCGGGACGGTTTCTCCGCCACTTCTTCCCGGCAACACTTTCTCACATCGGCGCGGCGTGTCAGCAAAACGGGCCACGTACATACTCCCCGCAAGACCCGCTGGCGGGTTTCGAGGAGGAGTATCAACCATGAACAACGAAGTGATCGGCCGCGTCCTCGCCTTCGAAAAGAAGGTGTTCCAGGATCAGCAGGCGCTCTATTCCAATCTCGCGCTCAACGGGCAGAGCCCGAAGGCGCTGATCATCTCCTGCTCCGATTCGCGCATCGTGCCCGAGCACATCATGCAGGCGCAGCCGGGCGATCTGTTCGTCTGCCGCAACGCGGGCAATATCGTCCCTCCCTTCGCGCAGCCCAGCGGCGGCACCACCGCGACGGTCGAATATGCGATCTCCGTGCTCGGCGTGCGCGACATCATCGTCTGCGGCCATTCCGACTGCGGCGCGATGAAGGGTCTGTCGGGCGACCCCGCCGCGCTGTCGTCGGTGCCCAACGTCGCGCAGTGGCTGCGCCACGGTGCCGCGGCGCGCCAGGTCGTCGACCGCAGCTATCCGGAGTTGACCGACGGCGAGCGCGTGCGCGCGCTGAGCCTGGAGAATGTGGTCGCACAGATCGCCAACCTGCGCACCCATCCGTCGGTCGCGGCCGGCATCGCGCGCGGCGACATCTCCCTGCACGGCTGGTTCGTCGACATCCACGAGGGCAACGTCCTGGGTCTGGACGGGAACACGGGCAAGTTCGTGGTGATCCGCGAGGGCGAGCCCTTCCCGGTCGCGCTGCCCGCCGCCGAGCGGCGCGCGAGCGACGTCGAATTCGCCCAGGCCGCGGAGTGATGCGCGGATTGAAACTGCCCTCGACGGCGATGCTGACGCGGGACTTCACCGCGTCCATCGTCGTCTTCCTCGTCGCGATGCCGCTGTGCATGGGCATTGCGGTCGCGTCCGGCGTGCCGCCGGAAAAGGGGCTGATCACCGGCATCATCGGCGGCATCGTCGTGGGTGCGCTGGCGGGCTCGCCGCTGCAGGTCAGCGGTCCCGCCGCCGGCCTGGCGGTGGTCGTGTTCGAGCTGGTGCGCGACCACGGCATGTCCGCGCTGGGCCCGATCCTGATCATTGCCGGCGTGATCCAGTTCGTCGCCGGCGTGCTGCGGCTGGGCGGCTGGTTCCGCGCGATCAGCCCGGCGGTCGTCCATGGCATGCTCGCCGGCATCGGCCTGTTGATCGTGGTCGGCCAGTTCCACGTCCTGTTCGACGCCAAGCCGCTGCCCTCGGGCATCCAGAACCTGTTCGCCATGCCCGGCCGCCTGCTGGGCCTGTCCCCCGACAACATCCAGGCCGCCGAACTCGCCTTCGGCATCGGCATGCTGACGATCGTCTGCATGATCGGCTGGGAAAAGGTCCGGCCTGCGTCGCTTAAGCTCGTCCCCGGCGCGCTCGTCGGCGTGCTCGCGGGTACCTTCACCGCCATGGCCTTCGGAATCGAGGTCGCGCGCGTCAGCGTGCCGGAATCGATCACCGCGGCGATCAGCCTGCCGGGCAACGACATGGTCGCGCGGTTCATGGATCCGTCGATCCTCGCCGCGGCGCTCGCCATCGCCTTCATCGCCAGCGCGGAGACGTTGCTGTCGGCGGCGGCGGTGGACCGGATGCATGACGGGCCGCGCACCAACTACAACAAGGAACTGCGGGCGCAGGGCGTCGGCAACCTGCTGTGCGGCATCGCCGGCGCCCTGCCGATGACCGGCGTCATCGTGCGATCGTCGGCCAACGTCCAGGCGGGGGCGAAGAGCCGCGCGTCGACGATGCTGCACGGGACGTGGATCCTGGGCTTCGTCGCGCTGCTGCCCTGGGTATTGCGCGAGATCCCGATGGCGGCGTTGGGCGCGATCCTTGTCGTCACCGGCTGGCGGCTCGTCAGCCTCCACCATGCAAGGCATCTGTTCACGCATTATGGCGTGCTGCCCGCCTTCATCTGGCTGGCGACGCTCGTCACCGTGGTCGCGGCGGACCTGCTCACCGGCGTGCTGGTCGGCATCGGCCTGTCGCTGCTCGAACTGGTCCCGAACCTGACGCGGCTCAGGCTGAAGGTGTCGGAAGGCGAGGCCGCTGGCGGCCATGCCATAGGCCTCGCCGGCGCGGCGACGTTCGTCTCGCTGCCGAAGCTGTCCGACACGCTCGATCGGGCGCCGACCGGCCCGGTGCGGCTCGACGTCAGCGATCTGAAGACCGTCGACCATACGTGCGCGGAGTTCATCAAGGACTGGTTCCAGCGCCGCCGCGCCGCCGGCGACGCGGTGGAGGTGTTCGGCGCCAGCGGCAAGGTCGCCGCGCTGGCGCACTGACGCGACTAGGCCGCAAGCACCCTCGCATGGCCTCCCCTGCCGTCCGTGCCGGTCCATCCCCCAGAGGCCGGCACGGACGGATTTTTTCTCCCCGGAGAGAGCGCCAAAGCATTCGACCATGTGACGTGACGCGCGGCAACATTTCGTCACGTCGAAGCAACCCGCGGGCAGCTTTGCTGCACTAGCGAGGACCGTGCCCGGGAACGACCGGCGATCCGTCTCATCCTCCTCCGAGACGAGCGCGCTGGCGGGCCCGGGCGCAGGAGGGACCTCACGCATGTGAAAGGGGTCCCATGAAGTCCTATATCTTCGCCGCGGCCATGGCGGCCGCGTTGTCTCTCTTCCTGACCGCCGCGCCCGTCGCCGCGCAGGATACCGCGCCTCCCAGGCCCGTCACCGTCACGGGCAGCGTCGCGCTCGTCTCCGACTATCGCTTTCGCGGCGTGTCGCAGTCCGACGAGGAGATGGCGATCCAGGGCGGCCTCACGATCGCGCATGAAAGCGGTCTGTACGTCGGCACCTGGGCGTCGAACCTCGCGGGCTGGGGGACGTTCGGCGGCGCAAACATGGAGCTCGACCTGATCGGGGGGTTCAAGACGCCGGTCGGCAACGGCGGCACGCTGGACATCGGCCTGACCTGGTACATGTATCCCGGCGGCGCATCGAAGACCGACTTCGCCGAACCCTATGTGAAGCTGTCGGGAACGCTCGGCCCGGCGACGCTGCTGGCGGGAGTTGCCTATGCGCCGAAGCAGCAGGCGCTCGGCAACTGGTATGCGACCGGCGCGGCAGCGCAGTCCGGGATCTACACGCGGCCGGGCGACAAGCAGGACAATCTGTACCTGTGGGGCGACGCCGCCGCCGGCATTCCGTCGACGCCGCTGACCGCCAAGGCGCATATCGGCTATTCGAAGGGCAATCCCGGCCTTGGCCCCAACGGCACGTCGGTGGCGCCGACCGGCAAATACTGGGACTGGATGCTCGGCGCCGACCTGGCGGTGAAGGGCACGCCGCTGACGTTGGGCGTCGCCTATGTCGATACCGACATCGGCAGGCGCGAGTCGGCCTATCTGCTGCCCAACTTCTCGTCGACCAAGGACGGCGGACCGATCGCGGGGCCGCAGGTGGTGTTCTCGGTGACGGCCGCGTTCTGAACCATCGCCCCTCCCCGTGGGGCGGGGAGGGGCAGCATCGCGGGAACCCATCGTCGGCCGCCGCGCTTCACGCGGCATGATCCACGCCGATACGCTGATCTTCACCCCCGACGACGTCGACCTCGCCCGCTCGCCGCTGCGCCGCGGCATCGCGGAGCCGACCTATGTGCTCGGAGCGTTCAACCCGGGCTTCACGCGGCTGCCGAGCGGCAACCTGCTGCTGATGGTCCGCATCGCGGAGGCCCTGTCGGAGCCGGTGCGCGACGGCCATGTCCGGGCGATCCGCTGGACGCCCGAAGGCTATCGGCTCGACGCATGGCCGCTCGCCGACGTGGACATGGCCGATCCGCGCCAGTTCGAGATCAAGGGCCGCCGCCATCGCGTGCTGGGCCTCACCTCGCTGTCCTGGCTGCTGCCGGTGGAGCTCGATCCCGCCGGCGAACGCATCGTGCGCGTCCATTACGACCGGGCGATCGAACCCGCCGCCTCCTACCAATGTTACGGCGTCGAGGACGCGCGGATCACGCACATCGGCGACACCTGGTACATGACGACGTGTTCGGTCGGCGCGGAGCGGCATTGCACCAGCCTGCACACGTCGCGCGACGGGCTGACCTATCGGCTCGACGGCATCGTCCTCGACCATCAGAACAAGGACATGATCCTGTTCGAGGGGCTGGTCCGCGACCGGTTCATCGCGCTGACCCGTCCACTCGGCGAAGTCTATTTCGCCTATCCGCCGGACAGCGAATGGGTCGGCGGGCCGTCGATCAACTTCGCGCAGAGTCCCGACGCGCTGCACTGGAAGCCGCTCGACGCGCCGGGTCTGCGCGCGCGCAAGGGCTCGACCTCCGCGATGAAGATCGGTGGCGGCACGCAGCCAGTGCTGACGGACCACGGCTGGATGATGATCTATCACGGCGTCGAGGCGCGCGAGACGGTGGGCATCTATCGCAGCTTCTGGGCGCTGCTCGATCGCGACGACCCGTCGCGCATCCTGCGGATCGAGGACGACGTCCCCCTGCTTGAGGCCGATCCGGCGTTGACCGCGCCGATCGCGCACCAGATGTATCTGCCGACGCCGGTCGTCTTTTCGACGGGGCTGGTCGACGATGGCGATGCCTATCTGGTCGCGAGCGGCGAGGCGGACCTGGCATGCCGGATGACGCGCATCGCCAAGACGCGCTTCGCCTGAACGGAACCGTTACGCCCGCGCACCGTTCCGCCTGCGCCTGTCGGAGCGGCCGGTCCCTCCCCTTCGAAGCGAGGATCACCGCTCCGGCAGGCTTGGGCGCGGACGGGGGTGCGAAGGCCAATGGCGACGTGGTGGCAATCGGGCGCGATCTATCAGGTCTATCCGCGCTCGTTCCAGGACAGCGACGGCGACGGCATCGGCGACCTCAAGGGGATCGAGGCGCGGCTCGACCATCTCGTCGCGCTGGGCGTGGATGCGCTGTGGATCTCGCCGATCTTCCCGTCGCCGATGGCCGACTTCGGCTATGATGTCGCCGACTATTGCGACGTCGATCCGCGCTTCGGCACGCTCGGGGATTTCGACGAGCTGCTCGCGGCGGCGCATGCGCGCGGGCTGAAGGTGCTGCTCGACTTCGTGCCCAACCATTCGTCGAGCGCGCATCCGTGGTTCCGCGAGAGCCGCGCGTCGCGCTACAATCCGAAGCGCGACTGGTACATCTGGCGCGATCCCGCGCCGGACGGCGGCCCGCCCAACAACTGGATCAGCGATTTCGGCGGCTCCGCCTGGGAATGGGACGCGGTCACCGGCCAATATTACTACCACGCCTTCCTCAAGGAACAGCCCGACCTCAACTGGCGCAACCCCGCGCTGCGCGCGGCGATGATGGACGTGCTGCGCTTCTGGTTCGACCGCGGCGTCGACGGCTTCCGCATCGACGTGCTGTGGCACATGGTGAAGCATGCGCAGTTTCCGGACAATCCGCCCAACCCCGCCTACCGGCCGGAGATGGGCGGGATGCACGCGGTGCTGCAGCTGCATTCCACCGACCAGCCGGAGGTGCATGCCATCGCCGCCGAGATGCGGCGGATCGCCGACGGCTATGACGGCGACCGCGTGCTGATCGGCGAGATCTACCTGCCGGTCGAACGCCTGATGCACTATTACGGGCGGGAGGCGCCGGAGGTGCACCTGCCCTTCAACTTCCAGCTGATCGAGGCGACCTGGGACGCGCGGCATCTCGCCGCCCTGATCGACGAATATGAGCGCGCGCTGCCACCCGGCGGCTGGCCCAACTGGGTGCTCGGCAATCACGACCGGCCGCGGATCGCGAGCCGCGTCGGGGAACGCCAGGCGCGCGTCGCGGCCATGCTGCTGCTGACGCTGCGCGGCACGCCGACGATCTATTACGGCGACGAGATCGGCCTCGCCGACGTCGCCATCCCGCGCGACCGGGTGCAGGACCCGCGCGAACTGCGCGAGCCCGGCCTCGGCCTCGGTCGCGACCCCGTCCGTACGCCGATGCCGTGGAACGACAGCGAGCATGCCGGCTTCACCAGCGGCGAGCCCTGGCTGCCGCTCGGCCCGGACTGGTCCACGCGCAACGTCGCCGCGCAGGGCGGCGACGAGGCGTCGATGCTCGCGCTCTACCGGCGCCTGCTGCACCTGCGGCGCAAGCACGCCGCGCTCGCGGTCGGCGACTTCCGCCTGATCGAGGCGGAGGGCGACGTCCTCGCGTTCGAACGGCGGCATGGCGACGAGCGGATCGTCGTCGCGCTCAATCTGGGTGCCGAGCCGCAACCGTTCGCGCTGCCGGAAGGGGACGTCCTGGCGAGCACACGTGGCGGGACGCCCAAGTCAGGTGTGTTGCGTGGCGACGAGGGCGTCGTGTTCCTCGCTCGGCCTGCATGACCTCCCATTTTCGCCACCCCCGCGCAGGCGGGAATGCAGAGACGCCGCCGTCCCGCTTCATGCCAGACCTGCGCGTCTGGATCCCCGCCTGGGCGGGGATGACGGCATAAGTTGATGATCGAGGACATCCCCCGCCCGATGAAGGTCGCCCGATGAAGATCGCCCCATGAAGATCGCGATGCTCGCCCCCATCTCCTGGCGCACGCCGCCGCGCCACTATGGCCCGTGGGAGCTCGTCACCAGCCTGCTGACCGAGGCGCTCGTCGCGCGCGGCGTCGATGTCACATTGTTCGCGACACAGGACAGCCAGACTGCGGGCCGTCTCGCCGGCGTCGTTCCCGCGCCTTATTCCGAAGACCCGTCGATCGACGCGAAAGTGTGGGAATACCGCCATCTGGCGCATGTCTTCGAGCATGCGGACGCGTTCGACCTGATCCACAACCAGGCGGATTTTCCCGCCCATGCCTTCGCCAATCTGGTCGACACGCCGATGGTGACGACGATCCACGGCTTCTCGTCGGACCGTATCCTGCCGATGTACAAGCCGTATGAGGATCGCGTCCATTACGTCGCGATCAGCGACGCGGACCGATCGCCGCACCTGCGCTATGCCGCGACGATCCACCACGGCATCGTGCTGGACGATTTCCCCTTCGACGCGCAGGGCAGCGAAGACCTCCTTTTTTTCGGCCGCATGCATCCCGACAAGGGCGCGGGAGAAGCGATCCGGGTGGCGCAGGCGACCGGCCGCGCGCTCGCCATGTATGGCATCGTGCAGGACCAGGGCTATTACGAGCGCGAGGTCGCGCCGCACCTGGACGGCGCGCGCATCCGCCACCCCGGCGCGGTCGGCGGTGCCGAGCGGACGCGCGCACTGGGCCAGGCGGCGGCGCTGCTGCACCTGATCAACTTCGACGAACCCTTCGGCCTGTCGGTGATCGAGGCGATGGCCTGCGGCACCCCGGTGATCGCGATCAACCGAGGCTCGATGCCGGAACTGATCGAGGACGGCGTCACCGGGTTTCTGGTCGATAGCATCGACGAGGCGATCGCCGCCGTCGGCCGCCTGGGCGAGATCGACCGTGCCGCCTGCCGCGCGGCGGTGGCGGCGCGCTTCACCGTCGAGCGGATGGCGGACCGGTACATCCAGCTCTACCGCGACATCCTGGGCGCTTGATCTTTGATGAAATCGGCGTGAGGATTTGCTCGAAACCATGGCCCCGATCCGTCCTGCCGGACGCGCGCCGGCAACGGTCAGTCCGCAGCCCCCGAGGTCGGCGTGTCCGCCGCGCGGCGGATGCCGGAACGGAACCGGCGTGACGGCACCGGCTCGCAAAGGGAGGAACCGCACGCCGCGATGCTGACCAGGTTGCGCCGTTTCCTGACCGAGGAACATTGGGAGTTCCTGCCGCACGAGCGACCGGCATTGCCTGGTTCGCCCGGCTCGGTCGAACATGCGACGCGTATCCGCGTCGCCTATGGCGTGATCGCCATCCTCGTCGGCCTGACCGGCGGGTTCGGCAACGCGCTGATCAGCGCCAACACGACGACGCTGCAGGGTGCGCTCGGCCTCGATCCCTCGGAGATCGCCTGGCTGCCGACGGTCTATGTGATGACCAACGTCAGCATCAACCTGCTGCTGATCAAGTTCCGCGCGCAATTCGGCCTGAGACCCTTCGCGCTGATCTTCCTCGGTCTCTATGTCGCGGTGACGCTGGGCCACCTGTTCGTCCGCGAATTCCAGACCGCGATCCTCGTCCGCGCGATCAGCGGCATGGCGGGTGCGCCGCTGTCCAGCCTGTGCCTCTATTACATGATGCAGGCGCTGCCGTTGAAATGGCGGCTGAAGGCGATCGTGCTCGGCATCGGCGTGCCGCAATGCGCGACGCCGCTCGCCCGCCTGTTCTCGCCCGAACTGCTCGCCATGTCGCAATGGCGCGAGCTCTACCTGTTCGAACTTGGCCTCTCCCTGATGAGCTTCGCCGCGGTGGCGCTGCTGCGCCTGCCGCCGACGACGCGGTCGAAGGCGTTCGAGCGGCTCGACTTCGTCACCTTTGCGCTGTTCGCCGTCGCGATGGCGCTGATCGCGGCGGTGCTCGGCCTGGGTCGCTACGTCTGGTGGACGAATGCCGCCTGGATCGGCTGGGCATTGCTTGCCGCGATCCCGATGCTCGCCGCCGCGCTGGTCATCGAACACAATCGCGCCAATCCGCTGCTCAACACGCGCTGGCTCGGCAGCGCCGACATCCTGCGCTTCGCGATCGTCACGATCATGGCGCGCATCGTCCTGTCCGAACAGACCTATGCCGCGGTCGGCCTGCTGACCGTGCTCGGCCAGAACAACGATCAGCTCGGCACGTTCTTCACCGTCATCTTCCTTTGCTCGGCGGCGGGCGTCGCGCTCAGCGCGATCACGCTGGACACGGACCGCACCGCGCATCCGATCATGCTCGCGGTCGGTCTGGTCGCGATCGCCGCCTGGGCGGACAGCTATTCGACCAGCCTGACGCGCGCGCCGCAAATGTACTGGACGCAGGGGCTGATCGCCTTCGCCGGCACCTATTTCCTGGGGCCGGCTTTGCTCTTCGGCATGCTGCGCGCGCTGCAGCAGGGCGCGGGCCACGTGATCAGCTTCATCGCGGTGTTCGGTATCGTCAACGGCATCGGCGGCCTGGCCGGATCGGCGCTGCTCGGCACCTACCAGATCGTCCGCGAGAAGGCGAACAGCGCCGGGCTCGTCCAGGCGATCGACCCGACCGACCCGATCGTCACGCAGCGGCTGGCGGCGGGCGGGCAGGCGGTGGCGCGTGTCGTCGGCGATCCCGCGCTGCGCAGCGCGGAGGGCGGCGCGCTGCTGTCGCAGACCGCGACGCGCGAGGCGAACGTGCTCGCCTATGACGACACGTTCCGCCTCGTCGCCGTGCTGGCGGCCGCGACGTTCGTCTACCTTCTTTTCCTCCTGATCCGCCGCGCCTACCGTGCCAGACGCGCAACGCCGGCAGGGGCCTCAGCATGACCGACACCCGTAGTTCCGCAAGCCAGAACCCTGTCGATTCGGCACCCGCCACCGACGAGGCGCGCGCCGAAGCGGCGGCAGCCGCCGCGGCGCCGGCCAGTTCCGGCTGGCGCCCGACCCCCCCCAGCCGAACGGCCACGATCGTCATCGTGATCATCGCCGTGGCGGGCCTTCTCGCGGTGCTCGCAGCCTGGCGCCTGCCGCCCTTCGCCACCGCCTACCAGTCCACCGACAATGCCTATGTGCGCGGACGCACGACGGTGATCGCGCCGCAGGTGTCGGGCTATGTCACGCAGGTGCTCGTCCGCGACTTCGAGCAGGTCACCGCCGGCCAGCCGCTGGTTCGGATCGACGACCGCATCTACCGCCAGCGGGTCGACCAGGCGGCGGCGCAGGTGTCGGCGCAGGCGGCGACGCTCGCCAACGCGCAGCAGTCCGAGCGCAGCCGCGAGGCGAGCCTCGCCGCGCAGAATGCCGCCGTCGCCAACGCCGAGGCGCAGTTGATGCGCGCGCAGGCGGACATGGCGCGCGTCAACGACCTGGTGAAGGACGGCTCCGTTTCCCTGCGCGAGCGCGACCAGACGCTCGCTGCGCTGCGCCAGGCGCAGGCCGGCGTGCAGCAGGCGAATGCCGCGCGCGAGATCGCCCGGCAGGATATCCGCACCGTCCAGGTCGGCCGCGGCGGCCAGCGCGCCGGCGTGTCGGGGGCGGAGGCCGCGCAGCGCCTGGCGCAGATCGACCTGGCCAATACGGTGGTCCGCGCGCCGGAGACCGGGCGCCTGTCCGAGGTGGGTGTGCGCGTCGGCCAATATGTGACCGCCGGCTCGCAGCTGATGTTCCTCGTGCCCCCCGAAACCTGGGTGATCGCCAATTTCAAGGAGGCGCAGACCGCCCGGATGATCGTCGGCCAGCCGGCCAGCTTCACCGTCGACGGCCTCGCCAATGCGCGGCTGACCGGCCGGGTCGAGCGCATCTCGCCCGCGGCGGGCTCGGAATTCGCGGTGCTGAAGGCGGACAATGCGACGGGCAATTTCACCAAGGTGCCGCAACGCATCGCGGTGCGCATCCGCATCGATCCCGGCCAGCCGCTGATGCAGCGCCTGCGCCCGGGCATGTCGGTCCAGGCGCGCGTCGACACCTCCTCCGGCCCGACGGTGCGATGATGGGGGACGGACGCGGCGCGCGACGCGATCTCCTGTTCAGTGGCGAGGGTCGGGGAACGGGAAGAGGCGCGGCCATAGCGGACACCGGATCGCGTCGCCGCGTCTTCGCGCGCACGTTTGCCGCATTGGCGGCGAGCGCGATCCTGGCGGGCTGTATCGGTCCGCGCCCCGCGCCGCCCGCCGCCAGCGCGGTCGCACCGCCGCCGGGATGGCGCACCGCGCTCGGGCCCGGCGCGCCGATCCGCGCCGACTGGTGGACCGCCTTCGGCGACCCCGTGCTCGCCGATCTCGTCGCCCGAGCGCTGGCCAACAACGTCGATATCGCCACCGCCGCGGCGCGCGTCGAGGAAGCGCGCGCGTCGCTGCGCCTCGCCCGCGCGCAGCAGACACCGCTCATCGGAGGACAGGTGCCATCGACCAGCGGTCAGACGGTGAGTCCGTTCGGCACGCCCAGCGACGCGATCGGGGCCGTCCCCGCGATCACCGCCAGCTACGACCTCGACCTGTTCGGCCGGCTGCGCCAGGCGAGCCGCGCGGCGCGGGCACAGGCGCTCGCCAGCGAGGGCGCGCGCGACACGGTGCGCCTTGCCGTCGCGAGCGGCGTCGCCACCGGCTATGTCACGCTGCGCGCGCTCGACCAGCGGCTGGCGGTGGCGCGCGAGACGCTCGCCGCCCGTGCGGAGGGTCTGCGCATCGCGCGGCGGCGCGCGGAGACGGGCTATACCTCCAACCTGGAACTGCATCAGGCGGAGGCGGAATATCAGGCGACGCTGCAGCTCGTGCCCGCCGCCGAACTCGCCGTCAGCCGCCAGGAGAATGCGCTGAGCCTGCTGCTCGGCGAGGCGCCGGCCGCCATTCCGCGCGGCCTGCCGCTCGACCGGCTGCTGACGCCGCCGATCCCCGACGGGCTGCCGGCCGACCTGCTGCGCCGCCGGCCCGACCTGTTCCAGGCCGAACAGACGCTGGTCGCCGCCGATCGCACGCTCGACAGCGCGCGCGCGGCGATGCTGCCCAATATCGCGCTCACCGGCACGGCGGGCGTGACGCTGTCGACCGTGCTTGCGAAGCCGATCGGCGTGTTCACTTTGGGCGCGAGCATCCTGTCGCCGATCCTCGACGGCGGGCGCCTGCGCGCGCAGGCGGACGTCGCGACCGCGCGACGCGACCAGGCGGCCTTCACCTACCGCCGCACCGCGCTCACCGCCTTTCGCGAGGTGGACGACGCGCTGGCGGGCGTGCGCCGGTCGGGCGAACAGGCGGCCGCGCTCGGCGGCCAGGTCGACGCGCTCGCGGCCGCGCTGCGCAACGCCAGCAACCGCTATCGCGCGGGCTACAGCAGCTATATCGACCAGCTCGACGCGCAGCGCGGGCTGCTCGCGGCGCAGCTGTCGCTGGTGCAGGCGCGCGCCGATCGCCTCAACGCCTATGTCGCACTGTACCAGGCGATGGGCGGCGGCTGGAGCGCCGACGACGTCGCGGCGACGCGGCGGCCATGACGATGAACCGCTGCGGGCCTAAGGGATCGTCCCTGCATCACGGTCGTTGCCGCGCTCGATGACACAGGACACACGTCATGCGGAGGACGCCGTCG
The DNA here is from genome assembly GCF_016820445.1 of Sphingomonas beigongshangi. Classification (GTDB taxonomy): domain Bacteria; phylum Pseudomonadota; class Alphaproteobacteria; order Sphingomonadales; family Sphingomonadaceae; genus Sphingomonas; species Sphingomonas beigongshangi. Next base: position 497,719 of record NZ_JADHDT010000001.1, on the reverse strand, counting down.
CCAACGGACCGTCCAGCGTCGGCAGCTGGGACTGGGACGTCGGAGCCAACCGGATCACGGCGGATCCCGGGTTCGCCCTGCTCTACGGCGTGCCGGTCGACGTGGCGCAGGCGGGCGCACCCATCGAGCGGTTCTTCGCCGGCATCCATCCGGACGACCGTGCGCGGGTCGAGGCCGAGGTCGCGCGGACCGTCGTCGAACGGGGCGAGTTCGTCAGCGAATATCGTCTCGTCCAGCCGGACGGCCGCAGCCGCTGGGTGATGGCGCAAGGCCGCTGCGTGACCGAAGCGGGCGGCGAGGGGCTGCGCTTCCCGGGCATCAGCTTCGACATCGATGCGCGCAAGCGGTCGGAACTGCGCCTCGCCGCGCTGCTCGAACTCAACGACCGTCTACGCGAGCCGGGCGATGCCGCGGATCTCGCCTATGCGGCGGCGGAGATCCTCGGCCGCCTGTTCGAGGTCAGCCGCGCCGGCTACGGCACGATCGACCGCGCGGCGGAGACGATCGTGACCGAGCGCGCCTGGTGCGCACCCGGCATCAGTCCGCTGCCCGGCATCCTCCATTTCCGCGACTATGGCTCGTATATCGAGGATCTGAAGCGCGGCGACACGGTCGCGATCGGCAACGCCTATGAGGACCCGCGCACGCGCGACACCGCGGAGGGGTTGAAGGGGCTGTCCGCGCTGTCGTTCATCAACATGCCGGTGACCGAGCAGGGCGGCTTCGTCGCGCTCCTCTACCTCAACAATGCGGTGCCGCGCGCCTGGCTGGCGGAGGAGGTCATCTTCGTCCGCGACGTCGCGGAACGGACGCGCGATGCGGTGGAGCGTCGCCGCGCCGAGAGCGAGCTCGCCGCGCTGACCGCCTCGCTGGAAGCGCAGGTCGAGGCGCGCACCGCCGAGCTGATGGCGGCCGAGGAGCATCTGCGCCAGGCGCAGAAGATGGAGGCGGTGGGACAGCTGACCGGCGGCCTCGCCCACGATTTCAACAATATGCTGACCGGCATCTCGGGCGCGCTGGAGATGATGCAGGTGCGCATCCGCCAGGGGCGGATCGGCGAGCTCGACCGCTATGCCACCGCGGCGCAGGGCGCCTCGAAGCGCGCCGCCGCGCTGACGCACCGGCTGCTCGCCTTCTCGCGGCGCCAGACGCTCGACCCCAAGCCGACCGACGTCAATCGCCTGGTCGCCGACCTGCACGATCTCGTGCAGCGCACGGTCGGGCCGGCGATCGAGGTGGAGCTGGTCGGGCAGGCGGGCCTGTGGCCCGCGATGGTCGATCCCAACCAGCTCGAGAACGCGCTGCTCAACCTGTGCATCAATGCCCGCGACGCGATGCCGGACGGCGGGCGGATCACGATCGAGACCGCCAACCGCTGGCTCGACCAGCGCGCCGCCCGCGAACGGGACCTGGCGCAGGGCCAGTATCTGTCGCTGTGCGTCACCGACACCGGCACCGGCATGACGCCGGAGGTGCAGGCGCGCGCCTTCGACCCCTTCTACACCACCAAGCCGATGGGCGAGGGGACGGGCCTGGGCCTGTCGATGATCTACGGCTTCGCACGCCAGTCGGGCGGGCAGGTGCGCATCTATTCGGAGCTGGGACAGGGCACGACGATGTGCATCTACCTGCCGCGCCACTATGGCGACGCGGACGGGGATGCGGATCCCGGCACCGGGCGGGCGCTGCCCCGCGCCGGCGAGGGCAAGGCGACGGTGATGGTCGTCGACGACGAACCGACGATCCGCATGCTCGTCGCGGAGGTGCTCGACGACATGGGCCATACGGTGCTGGAGGCGGGCGACGCAGCGGCGGCGATGCGGCTGTTCGCGACCGGCGCGCACGTCGACCTGCTCGTCACCGACGTCGGCCTGCCGGGCCAGATGAACGGCCGCCAGCTCGCCGATGCGATCCGTCTCGAGCGGCCAGGGATGAAGGTGCTGTTCATCACCGGCTATGCGGAGAATGCGGTTATCGGCAACGGTCCGCTCGCCCCGAACATGGCGCTCGTGACCAAGCCGTTCGCGATGGATCATATCGCAGACCGAATTGCGGGCCTGCTGGAGACATAGAGCCTGATCCACGTGCGTGGCGGCGGTCCCGCCCCGATTGCGCCCGCCGATCAGGCAATCGTTTCTTCCCGTCCCGCATGCGCGCCAGGGGAGCGGGTCATAGCATCGCCAGCACCCGCTCCGCCTCGGCGAGATGCAGCCGTTCGACCATCGCGCCGTCCAGCCGGATCGCACCCTTGCCCACGGCCTCGGGGGCGGCGAATGCGTCGACCACGCGTCGCGCCCAGGCGATCCGGTCCGGGTCCGGCGCGAAGGCGGCATTCGCCGCGTCGATCTGGCTCGGGTGGATCAGCGTCTTGCCGTCGAACCCCAGCATCGCGCCCTGCGCGCACTCCGCCGCCAGCCGCGCCTCGTCGCCGATCGCGTTGCACACGCCGTCGAGCACGAAGAGGTCCGCCGCGCGCGCCGCCATCACCATCTGCGTCAGCGCGGGCACCAGCGGCATCCGGTCCGCGCCCGGCCGGCACCGCATCTCCTTGGCCAGATCGTTGGTCCCGGCGATCAGCATCGTGCAGCGCACCGCCGGCGCCACGTCGACGATCTCGGCGAGGCGCAGCATGGCGTCGCACGTTTCGATCATCGCCCAGATCGGGGGGCCGTCGTCGCCGATGGCGTCCCGTGCCGCCGCGAGGTCGGCGGCGCCCCCCACCTTGGGCAGTACCACCGCCAGCGCGCCGCGCGCCGCCGCGGCATCGTCCAGTCCCCAGGGGGTGTCGAGCGCGTTGATCCGGATCGCGGCGCGCGCTCCAGCCAGCACCGCGGCCGTGGCCGCGGCGCGCGCATCCGCCTTCGCGTCCGGCGCGACGGCGTCCTCCAGGTCGAGGATCGCCGCGTCGCAGGCGAGCGTCGTCAGTTTCGCGATCGCGCGCGGGTTCGACGCGGGCAGGAACAGCACGCTGCGCCAGCGTCCCGGGTTCGTCGTCATCGCCCCTTCCTCCTATCCGCTTACCAGCCGCGCGAGATCGAGCAACGCGCGCGGCATCGCCACGCCGGGCGGCGTCGCGATGTAGCGCGCCTCCCACACGGGGCCGAACTTCGCCTTGAACGCGCGCAGCCCCGCAAAGCCGTAAAGCCGCTCGCCGTTGGCGAACAAGGCATGGCCCAGCCGCGCCCAGATCGGGGCCAGCCGCCCCGTCGGCAGGCCGGCGAGCGGCGCCATGCCGAGGTTGAACCGCGCATAACCCTGCGCCCGACCCCATTCGATCAGCCGCACCATCATCGCCTCCATCGTGCCATAGGGCGCGTCGGGCAGGTGGCGCATCAGGTCGACGGAAATCTCGGCGCCGTCGCCGGAGGACCAGATGTTGGCGAAGGCGACGATCCGCCCCTGGCACCGCACCAGCGCGACGGGAAACCGGGCGAGGTAATCGGGATCGAAGGCGCCGAGGCTGAAGCGCTTTTCGCGGCCCTTCTTGTGCGCCAGCCACGCGTCCGACACCGCGCGCAATTCCTCGACCAACAGGGGGACCGCAGACGCCGGCTCGACCGAGAAGGTCGCGCCGGCCTGCTCGCTGCGCCGGATCGCATGGCGCAGCGGCTTCGCGCGCGGTCCCGCCAACGCGAAGGTGTCGAGGGGGAGCAGCGCCTCCTCGCCATATTTGATCGGTTGCAGGCCGAGCTCGACGAAGAGGGGCAGCATCCGCTCGCTCGCCTGATAGACGCACAATCGCCCGGCCCCCGCGTCGCATGCGCGGCGGATGCTCCACGCCAGTTCGCCCCAGGCGGCAACCGGGCCGATCGGATCGCCCATTACCGTCCATGTCCGGCCCTGCACGCGATACATCAGGAACGCGTCGCCCGCCGCCGACACGATGAAGCTCTTGTCCCCCGTGAAGGCGAGGTTGGCGTCGGCACGCGGCGCTCGGGCCAGCGCGTCCAGGACTGCCGGCGGCGGGGCCGCATCGGTGACCCGAGTGGTACGGCTGCCGGTCAGCAACTGCCACGCGCTCGCCGCGGTCAGCAGCACACCCGCCGCGAAGCTTGCGCGCAGGAAGCGCGGCGCGTTGCCGTCGAGCGCGAACCGCCACCACAGATCGTCGGCATAGGGCGTCCGCTTGTAGGCGAAGAATCCGGCCCAGATACTCAGGCCCAGCGCCGCGACCGCTGCCGCCAGCCACGGCCAGCGCGGCCGGTCGGTCAGGATGCCGCCGGTGCGATAGAAACTGGGCCGGCAATATTGCAGCACGCCCGCGACGACGAGCTGCAGCAGCGCCTCCTCCCAATCCAGGCCCTTCATGAGCGAGAAGATCGCGCCACCGACCAGCAGCGCGCGCGCCGCCGCCCAGCCGGAGCGGAGGCGCGCGTTGAGCGCGGGGGCGACGAGCAGCAGCGCGGTGCCGATCAGGCTACCCGCCATGTGCGACCCCTCGATGAAGGGCAGCGGCACCAGATCGTCGAGGTCGGCGAGCCGCCCCTTCACCCCAGGCAGCGCGCCCGACACGAGCAGCACGAATCCGGCGACGAAGACGAGGGCGGTGACCGCGCCCGGGCCAAGCGCCTGTGCCGCCCTGTCGGCGATGCCCAGCGACCGGCGCAGCGGATGCCGCAGCCGCCATCCTTCGGTCGCGGCGATGCCGATCGCGGCGATCAGCAGCGGCAGCAGGTAATAGATGAGCCGATACAGGAGCAAGGCGGCGAAGATCGTCGGGCGGTCGCCGGGCACCGTCGCCAGCACCACCGTCTCGAACACGCCCAGGCCGCCGGGGACGTGCAGGACCAAAGCGACGATGACCGCGACGGCATAGGCGACGAGGAAGTCGGGATAGGCGCCGATCGCGGTGCCGGGCACCAGCACGAACAGCGCGGCGGATGCGCCCGCCAGGTCGATCAGCGACAGGCCGGTCAGGGTGGCCATGTCGCGCACCGCGGGCACCGGCATCCGCCAGCGCGAGACGCCGATGCTGGACAGCCCGCGTGCCCGCGCGATCGGCGGGATGGCGAGCATCGCGATCAGCCCGGCGCCGATCAGCCGCGCGGCGAGGGCGGGCACCGTCACCGGTCCGAGCGCGACGGCACCCGGCGTCAGCAGCAGTCCGATCCCGGCCGCACCGAAGATGCCGCCCCAGAAGGAGACGCCGGCGATGCCCGCGACCTGCGCGACCTCGCCCAGGGACAGACCCGCAGCGCCATAGATGCGCAGTCGGGCCGATCCGCCGGTCAGCACCGCCATCCCGAAATTGTGGCTGAGCGTGTAGCTGGTGAACGAGCCTGCCGCCGCGATCCGCCACGGTTGCGGTCGGCCGATCGTGCGCAGCGCGACCCAGTCGAGCCCGGTCAGCACGAGATAGCTCAGCACCGTCAGCCCCAGTGCCGCCGCGATCCTGCCGTCCGGGATGGCATGGAGCGCGGCGCGCACGTCGCGCAGATGCACCTGTTTCAGGACGATGTGCAGCGCCTCGAACCCGATCAGTGCGATCAGCGCGACCGCCGCCACCGTCAGGATGCGACGGTAGCGCGCGGCCAGCGCCAGCGCGGCATCGATCCGGGCGTTCACATCCATCAGCCGATCCGGTGCCAGACCTGCGATTTGCACAGGAAACGGCCGAGCAGGCATTGCGATATGGTCAGCCGCGCCGGGGAGTGTTGCTGGATGTGCGAGGCATAGCTGCGACCCATGTCGGGTATGAAGACGCGGCCCTCCCAATGACCCGCGCCGACCCGGCGATAATCATGGAGCAGGCGCGTGCCGACCAGCGGCGGCAGCTTCGCCTGCCGCGCCGCGGCCTGCGCATGGGCGCTCGCCCAGACGATCGTGCCGCACAGCGTGCCGTCGGGACAGGGATGGGTCTCCACGGCCAATGTGCCCTTGGGATTGCTCCAGCGCCCCATCACCGGGTCGCGGGCCGCGGGCGGTGCCTGCGCGGCGAGTGCGAACAGCATGGCGACGATTGCCGGCATGGTCAGCGGACCGCCCCCGCCGGGGCGGGCAACGCACGGCGGACCGCGTCCATTTCGTGCGCGACGAGCGCGCTGTGATCGTTTTTCAGGAAATGCCCCCCCGGCATCGCAATGACGCGCGCTTCGCGTCTATGCACCAGCGGACAGGCGCTGTCGCCTTCCTCGATGCCGTAGATGCAGGTCAGCGGCGTCCAGTCGCTTTCGTTCACCGTGTCGGCGGCGCGCGATGCGGGCTTTCCCAGATAGGCGATGCCCGACGGATCCGCGCGAAAGAATATCGTTTCGCCCGGCACGACCAGGACCACGCCCGCCACACGCGCGCGCAGGTCCGCGGGCAGCGCGATCAGGCCGGTCTGCAGGATGTCCGCGCCAAAGGACTGGCCGATCAGGACCAGCCGCTCCGCGCCCGTCCGCGCCAGGCCGGCGCGCACGCCGTCGGCGACGATGCGGTCGACCGTCGCGGCGCTGCGCCATCGGCCGAACAGCGTCGGCGTATTGATGCCGAGGACGGTGACACCCTGCGCCGCGAGCCCTTCCGTCGTCTCTGCCGCCATGCCGAAGCGCAGCCCCAGATCGCCGGAGAATACCACCGCCGCGATCGGCAGCGCGGGTGCGCGCGCCGGGTAGAGGCGCGTCGCCTCGCCGGCGAAGAAGCCAGCCGCCGTCCACAGTCCGGCCATGCCGCACGCGATCGCCGCCGCGATCCCGCCGACCGCGACGGCGCGTCGGCGCGGGCGGCGAGAGGGGGCGGACGGAGACGACATGGGGTCAGGCTCTGCGCTTTTGTTGCAGCCGCCGCAATGTCCGCAGGCCGCGAAATCACACGTCGCGCGTCGCGCCTAGATCACTGCCACCGCGGCATGCGAATGGTCCGTGACACGGACGTTTCCGCATGTTGCCGACTGTGTCTTCCGCGCAACATATCGGAAAAATGATGAAGACCACGTCACTAGGTCAGTGGTCCATCTGTTTGAAACACTCTAGGGGCGCCGATCCGGTCAGCTATGCTGCCCGAGTTGGTCGATAACAAGACATTTAGGATCAGGGACCATGACCATCGCGTACCGTCGCCAGTTGCTCGCGACCTCTCTTCTCGTCGGCGCGGCCATGCTCGCGACGCCCGCCGCCGCGCAACAGGCCGGCACCCCGGCACCCGCGGCGCAGGACCAGACGGTCCCGAACACCGGCACGCCCGCCGACACGACCAACGACCAGGCCGCCAGCCCCGCCGCGACCGGCGTCACCCCCGCTGGCGACAACGCGACGTCGACGCAAGCCCCGACGCCGGGCGGCGACATCGTCGTGACCGGTTCGCGCATCGCCTCGCCGGCCGCCGCCAGCGCGTCGCCGCTGCAGGTGATCGGCGCCGAGCAGATCCAGCAGCAGGGCGCGATCAACGTCTAGGAAGTGCTGCAGCTCAACCCCGCCTTCGGTTCGCCGGGCATCAGCCGCACCAACTCGTCCTTCGCGACCCAGGGCGCGGGTGCCGCGACCGTCAACCTGCGCAACCTCGGTGAGGACCGCACGCTCGTGCTGGTCAACGGCCGCCGCTTCGTCTCGGGCCAGCCGGGCAGCCAGGCGGTCGACCTCAACGTCATCCCCACCCAGTTCATCGACCGGATCGACGTGCTGACCGGCGGCGCCTCCGCCGTCTACGGCTCGGACGCGGTCGCCGGCGTCGTCAACATCATCTACAAGAAGAACTTCGAGGGCCTGCAGCTCGACGGCCAGATGGGCATTTCCGAGCATGGCGACGGCGCCGACCGCCAGGTCAGCCTGCTCGGCGGCAAGAACTTCGCGGACGGCCGCGGCAACATCATGCTGTTCGGCAGCTATTCGAAGCAGGGCACCGTCCTGAAGCGCAACCGCTCGACCGAAGCCGGCTCGAGCGCGGTCGATTCGACCAGCAACGACATCTATCCGAACGATCCCGTGCGTCCGTTCCTGTCGAGCTATGCGCCGCAGGGCCGCATCATCGCCGGCGGGCAGAGCTTCACCTACGGCCAGGACGGCGCGCTGCGCAACTGCTTCAGCGCAAACGGTACGGGCGGCTGCGTCAACGCCAACGGCACGGTCGCCGGGCCTGACGGCTTCAACCGCTCCGACTATCGCTACCTCGCGGTACCGGTCGAGCGCTACGTCGCGGCGGGCCGCGCCAATTTCGAAGTCTCGCCGGCTGCCAACCTGTGGCTCGAGGGCAATTACGCCAAGACCAAGGTGCAGACGGTGATCGAGGCCTTCCCGCTCGATTCGACCTTCGGCGACCCGCGCCGCAGCGCGCAGATCCCGATCGAGACGATCGTCGGCGGCGTGCGCTATCGCAACCCGTTCGTGCCGGACGCGATCTTCAATGCGGCGACCGACACCAATGGCGACGGGCTGAAGGACGTATCCTTCACGCGCCGTCTGAACGACTTCGGTCCGCGCACCAGCAGCGCCGATCGCGACCTGTTCCGCATCGCCGGCGGCCTCAACGGCAGCTTCGCGGGCGACCGCTGGAACTACGAGCTCTACGGCATCTACGGCCAGTCGAAGGAGCATCAGGAAGGTTCCGGCCAGTTCAACACGCTGAACTTCATCCAGGCGCTCAACGCCTATCGCGACCCCGCGACCGGCCAGATCGTCTGCGCCGATCCGACGGCCCGCGCGGCGGGCTGCGTCCCGGCCAACGTCTATGGCGGTGCGGGCCTGCTCGCCCCGGCGGCCGGCTATCTCGCCGTGCCGACCACGCTGGACGCGAAGGTGACGCAGACAGTGTTCGGCGGCAACGTCACGGGCAAGCTGTTCTCGCTGTTCGGCGCCGACCCGATCGGCATCAACATCGGCACCGAATACCGCCGCGAGACCAGCAGCAACACGTTCGACCTGCTGACGCAGCAGGGGCTGAACGGCAACAACGCGCTGCCCGCTACCTCGGGTCGCTTCCACGTCTGGGAAGGCTTCGGCGAGGCGATCGTCCCGATCATCCAGGACAAGCCCTTCTTCCATTCGCTGTCGGTACGCGGCGCGGTCCGCGTGTCGGATTATTCGACGGTCGGCACCACGGTCAGCTACAATTACGGCGGCGAATGGGCGCCGGTGGAGGACATCCGCTTCCGCGTGATCAAGGCGCGCTCGGTGCGTGCGCCGAACATCAACGAGCTGTTCTCCGCCCCGCAGCAGAACTTCCCGTCGGGTCTGGTCGATCCGTGCACCGGCGTCACCGCGACGTCGACCGGCATTGTGTCGACCAACTGCCGTGCGGCGCCGGGCGTACTCGCCAATATCGCGGCGAACGGCGGCGTGTTCACGCTCAACCAGTCGGATCGTCAGGGCATCACCAGCTTCGAGGGCGGCAACCCCAACCTGCAGGAAGAAAAGGGCGACAGCTTCACCGCCGGCGTCGTGATCAACCCGCGTTCGGTCAACGCGCTGCGTAACTTCGTCCTGACGGTGGACTATTTCAACGTCCGCATCCGTGACGCGATCGTGCAGACGCCGCTGCAGTACATCCTCAACCAATGCTACCAGGGCGGCGCGACCGATTATTGCAATCGCATCACCCGCCGTGCGGCAGTGAGCGGCCCGAACAGCGCCGGTTCGATCCAGCAGCTGACCACCTCCTATCTCAACAGCGGCGGCGTCAAGACGTCGGGCATCGACACCACGGTGACCTGGCGCCAGAACCTCGCCGACTGGGGTCTGGACGGTACGCTCGGCCTGCGCGGTTCGTACACGCACCTGATCTCCGGCTATACCGTGCCGCTGCCGGGTGCGGATCGCGACTATTTCGCCGGCGAGATCGGCGCTTCCCGCGACAAGTTCACCGTCAACGGGTCGTGGGATATCGAGGGCGTCGGCCTGACGCTGACGGGCACGTGGCTCAGTCAGGCAAGCGTCGACGATCAGATCACCGGCGAGCGTCCGGGCTCCGATCCGCTCGTCCGCGTCCGTCCGCAGTTCTACCTCGACTCGCAGATCCGCTTCCGCACCAAGGACAATTTCGAGTTCTTCGTCGGCGGCGACAATCTGCTCAACAACAAGCCGCCGTATCTCGCCGACATCGGCGCCTCGGCGGGTCAGGATACCGATGCCGGTACCTACGACCCGCTCGGCCGCCGCTATTATGCGGGCGTGCGCATCGGCTTCTGATCGACCCGATCGTCAGCAGCACCTGGGGGAGTGGCCGCAAGGCCGCTCCCTTTTCTTATGCGGCACGGCGCAGGCGATAGCCTTCACGATCCCGCGCGACATGGCCGAGCCGCGCCAGCGCCTCCAGCGTCGCCGCGACACGGCGTTCGATCTTGCGGCCTTGCGAAAATCCCCGCGCGATCATCGCCGCATCCAGCACCGCACCGGCACGCAGCGCGGCAAACACCGCCGCCGTCTGGCCGACCGCATCGCGCGGGAACCGGGGCTTGGCGTCCGGCGCGTCGAAGGGCGCCTCGAACTGCTCGGACGGCGCGCCGATGCCGGGCAGCGCGCTGAGCCCGGCGCGCGCGATCTGATACGACGGGCGCAGCCAGCGCACCTTGCCCCGCCGCTCCTCCGCCCGGCGCTCGGCGTTGAGCGCGACGAGGCGGGCGACGATCTCCTCCGCCGGCAGGTCGACCGGCCAGCCATAGGCGTCCGCCACGGCGACATCGATCCGGTCGTGCAGTTCCGCGATGATGTCGACATGGCCCCGACGACGCTGGTCCTGTTCCCTCCTGGCCAAGGTGGCGCCGTCCTTCACCTTCTGAAGGATGTTGTACATCACGGTCAGCGTAATATCCGGGTGATCAGCGGCGACGGAATCACGGAGGGCTTGAAGCTCCTCCGCAAGGTCGGCGATGCGCGATCGGGTCGGGGGCGTGAGAGGGGGCAGGGGAAAAGGATCGAAGCTCGAAGTCTTTGCGTAAACGGCGGGCTTGTTGAAGATCCCGATCATCCCCGCATTCGCAAGGTACCATTTTCGATGAACCCGTGAGTGGAGGATGCCCATCACGGCGGCGTCGTCTGCCGCGATGCACACTATCTTGTTGTCGGGCAGCACGCTCGCGTCGACGAAAGTGAAGATCCGATGCTTGGCCGTCTCGACGGTCGCGATGTAGCGGGTAAGGTGCGCCAAAGCCGGACGCAGTTCGCGACGGGGTTCGCCGAAAAGCCACCATTCTTCGCGGTAGCTTGCCCTGCTATTGCGAAGGCGATCCGGCTTAATTGTGATCAGCAGATGCTGGTAGACCTCCGGATACCGCCGCCGCACCTCTGATTCGTTCAAGCCGAGCAGATCGATCACGAGCATGCCGCGCGGGCGTCCGACGAGGTCGCGACCGTTCAGATAGGACCGGATGTGGCCGGACAGGCCATCGCGGCGGAGCCTGCCCATCGCCTCGGCCTGCGCCGGCGTGACGATGAAGCCGGCACCGTGAAGCTTGACGCCTGGCGAACACAGCCATCGATTGGCAACGAGCGCCTGCGCCGATTGCAGGTCCGCACCCGTGCTGAAGTCCGCATGGATGCGCCCCTCGCGCGCAGCAAAGCCGATCTCCGGTGCGTCGCTGTCCAGCCCGCGCTCCTCCGTCACCGTCAGCGCGACGCCGTCGTGCACGCCCGCCTCCGCCACGCTCATCGCGATCCGCACCGCGGCGGCGTCGCGGGTCGCCTTGGTCCACGGGTGATCGGCGATCGCCATCACCAGCGAGACGGGCCGGGCGCCCGCCATCCGCCGGGCGATGACGCGGCGGCTGAAGGTCTGGGTGATCGAGTTGGTCGTGACGAAGCCGAACCGCTTCAGCCGTGTGCCCGGCTCCGTCAGCCGCTCGGCCGCGCGATCCCACCAGTACATGACGTAATCGGCCGACCGGTTGACCTTGGGATGCGCCTTCCACAGCGCGGTCGCATAGGCATCGCCCAGCCGCGCACGGATATCCTTGCCACCGATGAAGGGCGGGTTGCCGACGATATAATCCGCCTCCGGCCATGCGGGTCGCGTCGGCCGGCCCGCGGCGGGACCCTCGTGGCGCAGGACCGCGTCGCCGACCTCGATCGTGCGGAGCGTCTCGAGGACAGGGTCCGACACCGTGCCGCCATTGCGGATCTGCCACTGCAGATAGCCCAGCCACAACACCAGCTCGGCGATCGCCGCGGCGCGCGGATTGACCTCGATCCCCAGGAAATGGCGCGGGTGGACGGTAGCGGTCTCGAGCGCGAGCGCCTCCTGGCCGCCGAGGTCGGCGAGCACCTCCAGCACGTCGCCCTCCAGCCGCTTCATCAGTTCGAGCGCGACATAGAGGAAGTTGCCGGTTCCGCATGCCGGGTCGAGCACGACGATCCCCGCCAGCTTCTCGTGAAAATCATGCACCGCGCGGATCGCGGCGGCGGGATCGGCGCTGCGCTCGCGCTCCACGGTGCCGAGCACGATCTCCTCCCATTCGCGTTGGAGCGGCGCGATCACGGTGGCGACCACCAGCCGCTCGACATAGGCACGCGGCGTGTAATGCGCGCCCAGTCGGCGACGCTCGCGCGTGTCGAGCGCCTGTTCCAGCAGCGTGCCGAAGATCGCCGGCTCCACCTCCGTCCAGACATGGCGCGCGGCCTCGTGCAGTTCGCCGATCTCCGCGGGTTCCAGCGGGATCGCGCGCGCATCGGCGAACAGGCCGCCGTTGAACCGGCGGATCGGCCGGTGCAGCACGTGCGAGAAGCCGCCGCGGTTCATCTCCGCCCATAGCCCCTCCAGCAGGGGCGCGAAGGCCTCCGGCGCCGCCCGCGTCTCCGCCAGCAGCCGCGTGAAACAGCCCCGTTCCAACAGGCCGGTGTCCTCCGCGAACATCGTGAACAGGCAGCGCATCAGGAAATGGGCGACGGCCTCGGCGTCGTGGCCGCGATCCTCCAGCCGCTTGCTGACGCGCGCCAGTCGCCCGGCGATGTCGCGCGTCACGGTCGCGGCGCGACGCGCGGGATCGAGCGCCTGCGGATCGGTCCAGATGGCGACCAGCCGCGCGCGCACCTCGGCACGGCGCAGGTCGTCCAGGTAGATGCGGTAGCCGCCGCGATCCGGGAACTGCCGGTAATTCTTTCCCTGACCGGAAAAGTCCGCGAACACCTCGATCGCATGGCCGACGTCTGCGACCAGGATGAACGGCGGCCAGCCGTGGCTTTCCGGCAGCGCGCGGGCATATTGCTCCGCCTGCTCGCGCGCGTTGCGCATCAGCACGTCCCAGCCGCGATGCGCGCTGCGTCTTCCCCGCATCGCCGCCTCGAAGCCGGGTAGCGTCGCCTGCGTGCCGCCGAGCGACACTTCCTTCGCCCCGCCGGGCTCGCGGCTCTGCTTCGCCTCGAGGACGAAGCAGCCTTTCTTGTAGAGGTCGATGCGTCCATGCCCGGTTCGGTCGGCACCGTCGTGGAAGGTCACGGCGCGCTCGAAAACGTAATCGTTGCGCGCATGGTCAGCCTCGGCAGGGTCGGGACGATCGAGCCCGAGAAGATCGCACAGCTCGGTCAGGAACAGCACATAATTCGCGCGCTCGGCGCCGCCCTCGTTGCGGCGCCAGCGCTCGATGAACCGGTCGATCCGTATTGTTTCCACATCGTCCGCCATGGCGTTCCCCCTGTCGGCAGGGTGGCGCGGCGGGACGACCAAGCTCCAGCACAGATGGCTCCGATTTGCTGTTCAAAACCGAGCATTCTTCTTTTGTTTTCGACCATGTCGACGGTGCTCGGGCCGGACGGCACCCGTGTCCGGCAAGGTTGCCACAGCGCGATCGGCAGCCTCCGGCTTGCGAAACCTCCGTCGGGACAAGGGTGGGGCGACGCGCCATGGCCTGTCCGACCGGCGGGCGTGACGAGAGGCTCGGCAAGCGGGCGGCGGGCCTGCGATCGCACGGCGGCGACGTCCTGCCATGAAAGAAACGGCCGGCGACCCGGCGGGTCGCGGCAACCGGTGCCGGTATTTCGGATCGATCGGGCGCCGTCATGAGGCTGGCGCGCCCACGGTTTCTTCGCGCGATCTCACCGTCGAGACCGCGTCGTGCGACATCGGGAGGCGGCAGCCCGGCCGCCGCCTCCGACCGCATGGCGAAAGGCTTTAAGCGAACGCCTTGTCCGTCAGTTTCTTGATGGTCGCCAGTATCGTGTCGTAAAGGTATTTGACGGTTCGCGCATCGACACCGTCGAAGTTATCGATGGCGGTGATGTCCTCCGCCTCCGGTACGCTCGCTCCGACGCCATAAGCGATATTCGCCAGGATGGCGGCATTCGGAGGCAGTCGATTGCATTTCCGGAACGAATAGCCGTCACCGCGGGCGAGGGGGCTGTTGAAGTGATAACGCTCCGCTGTGGGCGACGCCTTGGTGACGAGCATCACGTTGCCCGCCGGGCTGAGCCCGACGATCATGCCGCAGGTGTTCCACAGTCGATTGTGCCAGCGCGGTTCGAACTGCGGCTGGCTCGGATCCGTCAGCCAAGCGCGAAGCGTCGGCAGCGGCACGATCCTGTCGCCGCCGTCCGCCCCTGCGCCGACGATGTCCATGAATCCGTATGCGGCGCCGTCTATCGTCGTGCCGTAGCGACAGCCCAACGTGTGGTTGAAGATGAAAAGCGCTTCTTGTGGTGTCGAAGGCACGGTTGATCCTCCTTGCAGGATTCGTTCGCTGTCTGACCCGACGGCGCCCGGGCGGGCGCCCGGGTGCGGTTTAGGCGGCAAGCCTTTCCCGGATGTGGCGCCGCGCCAGCGCGGCTTCCCAGGGGTTGAAGAGGTGGTCGATCTGGAGTGCTTCGCTCGCGGCAGCGGCGACGCCGAACTCCGTCAGATCCAGTTCGTCGAACAGCCGGTCGACCGTATCCGTGACGGTCTTGTACTTGTTGTATTGCTCGATCACCTTGTCGCGATCCGCCTTGGTGTCATCGAGCGCGAGGTCGTAGGCGGCCTTTGTCGACTGGTAATCCTTGATATCGTTCTTCAGGATTTCTTTCAGGCTGGCGGCCTGTTCCTGCCGGATCGTGATGATAAGATCGTTGAGGATGGCCAGTTCCTGTTCGGTCGTCGCCAGGATCTGCTGGATTCCCACGTATTTCGCTTCGTCGGCACTCACATAGGCCTCGAACACGATCTGGAACGCACCGATGAACTGATTGCTGAAGAAGCGGTTTTCCTTGTAGACCTTGCCGGAAGACGCAAAGAATAGATGAAGGCCGCCCGATAACGGCAGGTCGCGCAGTTCCGACTTGTGAGTGACCTCAGACCTGATCGAAAACTGGCTGAGCGCGCCGGAAATCAGGGCCTGCACGCGTGCGACGATCAGCGAATAATCGCCGGCGAAAATGCCCTTGAACTTCTTCGCTTCTTCGATCGTGCTCTTGCTGGCTTCGTCAGACCCGGGCACCTTGGAGGACGGGTAATCACCGGCGGCCAGCGCGTCGCCGATCGACTTGATGATCGCATTGACGCGATCCAGTCCCCAGTCGCTGTAGTTCTGATAGTCGCTGCGTCGTTCGCCGAACAGTCGCGCGTGATCCCATCCGTTCGCTTCGTAATGCTCGTCGACCGATGTGCGAATTTCGGCAAGAAGCTTGTCTTCGTCGGCCTTCGACTCGGTGCCGAGCTTTTCCATGAAGCTTCGAAATTCGGCGTCCTGTTTTTCCTTGTCCTTGATCGTTGCAGTCTTCCCCACGGCATTGCTCCCCTGCGAAATGCAGGGAGTCGTGTAAATCGCAGGGGAGTCGGAGAGTAGGCCAGACGTATCCGTAATGGCATCTTATCGCGTCATGCAGATGCGCATTCGGGGCCGCGATGCACTGCCGGTCAGGAAGGCGCCTGATTCATAAGGAATTGGGTAGACCCGTTTCGGATGTGCTCGGCGATGTCACGGCCAGTTCGGATCCATGCGATCGTACGTCGGAAAAGACCATGCGATCGTGGAAAGTGAAAGGTCATGCCGGCTGACCTTTAGCATGTCATGCCTTCTTCGCGAACAGTTTGCCCAGCACCGTTTCGGCCACCGTGCCCACCATCGCCAGCATCGCGGCGGGATCGGGATCGCGGTCGGTACCCCGAGGCGGGGCGGGGGGCGGCGGTGGGGAGGGTGGCACCGCGCCATCCGCGGCCGACTCCGGCGGGACGGGTTGGGGCTGGGCCGCCTGGGACGGGGCGGCGTCGCGCTTCGCCCGGCCCTTCGCCACCGCCGCGCTCGCCGCCGCGGCCGCCATGGTCAGGCCCGCCGCCAGCATCTCCCGGCCCTGCGGCGTGTTGGCCTTTTCCAGCACGGCGCCGCCGATCTCGCGCACGTCCTTCGGCAGGCGGATGCCCATCACCTCCTTGGGCAGCTTGGTCTTCTTCGCTTTCCCGGCCTTCTCGGCCTTCTTAGCCTTCTTGTCCTTCGCCATCGTCGCCTCGTCGCTGTGCCTGACCAAGGTAATACACATGCGGGAGGGATCAATGGTGCTGGCAGCAGCTTTCGCGCGTTCCTATCTCCAAACCTAGCATATTTCCCGGAACAGAAGTAGAACCGCGAGCATGAGCCTCACCACCATTTCCGTCCGCGGCGCGCGCGAGCACAACCTCAAGGACGTCGACGTCGACATCCCGCGCGACACGCTGACGGTGATCACCGGCCTGTCCGGCTCGGGGAAGTCGAGCCTCGCGTTCGACACCATCTATGCCGAGGGGCAGCGGCGCTACGTCGAATCCCTGTCGGCCTATGCGCGCCAGTTCCTCGAGCTGATGCAGAAGCCCGACGTCGACCATATCGAGGGCCTGAGCCCCGCGATCTCGATCGAGCAGAAGACGACCAGCCGCAATCCGCGCTCGACGGTGGCGACCGTCACCGAGATCTACGATTACATGCGCCTGCTCTGGGCGCGCGTCGGCATCCCCTATAGCCCCGCCACCGGCGAGCCGATCGCCGCGCAGACGGTCAGCCAGATGGTCGATCGCGTGATGACGCTGCCGGAGGGGACACGCCTCTACTTGCTCGCCCCCGTCGTGCGCGGCCGCAAGGGCGAATATCGCAAGGAGTTGGCCGAGTGGCAGAAGGCGGGCTTCACCCGCGTCCGCATCGACGGCGAGATTTACGAGATCGACGAGGCGCCCGCGCTCGACAAGAAGTTCAAGCACGACATCGAGGTCGTCGTCGATCGCCTCGTCATCCGCGAGGATATCGCCACGCGGCTTGCCGAAAGCTTCGAGACCGCGCTCGGCCTCGCCGACGGGCTCGCCTATGTCGATCCGGCGGATCCAGTCGAACCGCACACACCCAAGTCCGCGGTGCTCGGCGATCACGCCCCGCCGGGACGGATCGTGTTCAGCGAGAAGTTCGCCTGCCCGATTTCCGGTTTCACCATCCCGGAGATCGAGCCGCGCCTGTTCTCGTTCAACGCGCCGCAGGGCGCCTGCCCGGCGTGCGACGGGCTGGGGGAGAAACTGCTGTTCGACGAGGACCTCGTCGTCCCCAACCACGACCTCAGCATCAAGAAGGGCGCCGTCGTCCCCTGGGCCAAGTCCAACCCGCCCAGCCCCTATTACATGCAGGTGCTCGGCAGCCTCGCGCGCGAGCTCAAGTTCGACCTCGACACGCCGTGGAAGGACCTGCACCCCGAAATCCAGGACAAGATCCTGTTCGGCACGGGCAAGACCGCGGTGACGCTGACCTTCATCGACGGCAAGAAGAGCTACGACGTCAAGAAGCCGTTCGAGGGGGTCATCGGCAACCTCAACCGCCGCATGCTCCAGACGGAGAGCGCCTGGATGCGCGAGGAGCTGTCGCGCTACCAGTCGAGCCGGCCGTGCGAGGTGTGCCACGGCGCACGGCTGAAGCCCGAGGCGCTGGCGGTGAAGATCGCCGGCCAGGACATCGCGCATGCGACGCACCTGTCGGTGGTCGACGCGCTCGCCTTCTTCACCGACATGCCGCAGACGCTCTCCGACCAGCAGCGCGCGATCGCCGAGCGTATCCTGAAGGAGATCGTGGAGCGGCTCGGCTTCCTCAACAACGTCGGGCTCGACTATCTCAACCTCGACCGGACCAGCGGCACGCTGTCGGGCGGCGAGAGCCAGCGCATCCGCCTCGCCAGCCAGATCGGCAGCGGCCTGTCGGGCGTGCTCTACGTGCTCGACGAGCCGTCGATCGGCCTGCACCAGCGCGACAACGACATGCTGCTCGCGACGCTCCGGCGGCTGCGCGATCTCGGCAACACCGTGCTCGTCGTCGAGCATGACGAGGATGCGATCCGCACCGCCGATTACGTGATCGACATGGGGCCGGGCGCGGGCGTCCACGGTGGCCAGGTCGTCGCGAAGGGCACGCTGCCCGAACTGCTCGCCAGCGACGGGTCCGTCACCGCCGATTACCTGAACGGCGTGCGCGAGGTTCCGGTGCCGGAAGCCCGCCGTAAGGGCAACGGCAAGAAGCTGACCGTACACAATGCCCGCGCGAACAATTTGACCGGCGTCACCGCCAGCATCCCGCTCGGCACCTTCACCTGCATCACCGGCGTCAGCGGCTCGGGCAAGTCGAGCTTCACGATCGACACGCTTTTCGCCGCCGCCGCGCGCCAATTGAACGGTGCGCGCATCCTCGCCGGCAAGCACGACAAGGTGACGGGGCTCCAGCACCTCGATAAGGTGATCGACATCGACCAGTCGCCGATCGGCCGCACCCCGCGCTCCAACCCGGCGACCTATACCGGCAGCTTTACGCAGATCCGCGACTGGTTCGCCGGCCTGCCGGAGGCGCAGGCGCGCGGCTACAAGCCGGGCCGCTTCAGCTTCAACGTCAAGGGCGGCCGCTGCGAGGCATGTCAGGGCGACGGCGTGCTCAAGATCGAGATGCACTTCCTTCCCGACGTCTACGTCACCTGCGACGTCTGCCACGGCGCGCGCTACAACCGCGAGACGCTGGAGGTGAAGTTCAAGGGCAAGAGCATCGCCGACGTGCTCGACATGACGGTCGAGGATGCCGCGGAGTTCTTCAAGGCGGTGCCGCCGATCCGCGACAAGATGGAGATGCTGGTCGAGGTCGGCCTGGGCTATGTCAAGGTCGGCCAGCAGGCGACGACGCTGTCCGGCGGCGAGGCGCAGCGCGTCAAGCTCGCCAAGGAACTGTCACGCCGGGCCACCGGCAACACGCTCTATATTCTGGACGAGCCCACCACCGGGCTCCATTTCGAGGACGTGCGCAAGTTGCTCGAGGTGCTCCACCAGTTGGTCGAGCAGGGCAACACCGTGGTGGTGATCGAGCACAACCTCGACGTCATCAAGACCGCCGACTGGATCATCGACCTGGGGCCGGAAGGCGGCGTCAAGGGCGGCGAGATCGTCGCGACCGGCACGCCGGAAGAGGTGGTGAAGGAGAAGCGGAGTTATACGGGGAAGTATCTGGCGCCGTTGTTGAAGGGCGCGCGGGCGGAGGCGGCTGAGTAGGTGCGGGCGCGTTAGGCCTGGGTCAGTTCCCTTTCGAAGCATAGCGGTTCGTTGCGGTCGTTGGGCGTCAAATATCAAAAGGCGCGATTGCTCGCCGAGCGGCTCTAGAAACGGTAGATTGCAACGTCATGAGACGATGTACCTTGCTTTCTACGTCCAGGTGATTTTGTATGCTTCGTAGGGTATCGTCGCAGCTTACAGGCAATTAATACGTAAAGTCCGCCGTATTGCCGAATTGGCGTGGACCAAAGTTTATCCGGCTCGCCCACGTCTTCCATGCCTTTCAATTATGGGCTAGCCAATGAGTATGGCCGACCTAACGCCCATCGAGTCTGAGTTTGCCACCAGCGAGGATGCCGCCGCCTATGACGCATGGTTCCGCGCCAAGGTGGAACGGGCGATGGCCTCCACGGCACCCAAAATCCCCCACGATCAGGTCATGGCCGAAATGTGGGCGATCATCGAGCGCGCCAAGCACCGATGACGCTGGCGGTCGAATGGAGCGATGAAGCCCGCGACGACCTGCAGCACATCACCCGTTACATCGCGGATCGTAATCCGACCGCTGCCGCCAAGATCGGTGGCGCGCTTCAGCACACCGCCGACCGCCTGCCGGATCACCCCTATGTCCACCGCCCCGGCCGCGTGCCCGGCACGCGCGAGGCGATCGTCCACCCCAATTACATCCTCGTCTATCGTGTCGGCGCGGCGATCGAGATCCTCGCCGTCCTCCACGCTCGCCAGCAATATCCGTGACGTCGCTGCGGCGCCGCTTTCGTCCGCACCATCCGCCACCACGACGGAACGCCGCCGTACCTTGACCCGTTGGGCCATCGATCCCCGACCGGCGAAAGGACATTCTCCATGGTTTACAAGAAGATCGCCTTCGGCCTCGGCGCGTTCGCCGCCGGTGCGGCGGCGTGGACCGCGGGCGCTGCCGCTTTCGGTCCGCAGCCCGGCAGGAAGCCCGGCCGCCGCGACGACGCCGCCAACGACGGCGCGTCCGATCCGCTGAACGCAGGCGTCGGCGCAGTGCCCGGCGATAGCACCACCTCGCCGATCCATCCGCGACCCGCGACCATGGCCGCCGCGCCGGTCGGCCGCGCCGAGGAAGAGAAGCATTTCGAGGAGCGACCCGGCAATCCCGCCGCCGAGCATGTGCCAACCGACCTGATGGGCGATGCGCATCCCAGCGCCGACAGCCGCGCGCCGGACGCCTTCCGCCCCGATCCCACCGCCGTGCCGACCGACGCCGAGAAGGAAGCGCTGCGCCCCGCGACGGGCCCCGCGCCGACATTGGTCGCCGATCGCGGCAGCGGCTTCAGCGAAGGCGCCGGCGCGGCCTGAACGCCTCTCATTCGTCTATCTGTAGCAGGAGTATATCGATGAGCATCTTCGGCGCGATCCGCCATGCGATCTTCGGCGACAAGGGGCCGCTGGGTGGTCAATTCTCCGGCCATGCCGCCAACACGCAGAGCGGGCATCCGCAGACGACCGACGCCGAACCGGAGCGGCCCGCCGCGCCGGCACCCCAGGCGCCCGCCGCCGCGCCCGCCCCGGCCCCGACCCCAGCCGCGCCTGCACAGGCGGCTCCCGCCGCGCAGCCGGTCGACGCCGAGGCGGCCATCGCCCGCATCGCGCAGGAAAAGGGCAATCCGAACCTCGACTGGCGCCATTCGATCGTCGACCTGATGAAGCTGCTCGACCTCGATTCCAGCCTCGACAACCGCAAGCAGCTGGCGACCGAGCTCGGCTATACGGGTGCCAAGGATGGATCGGCCGAGATGAACATCTGGCTGCACCAGGCGGTGATGCGCGAACTGTCGCAGAACGGCGGTGCGGTACCGGCCGGACTGAAGGACTGATCCGCCTTATCCGGCAGGAGCGCGGGCCGGTCCGATCCGTTGGGCCGGCCCGTTCCGTGTTCCGGAAACAATCTCATGGATTATAAGAGGCTTATTATCGGTCTCGGCGTCTTCAGTATCGCGCTCGGCGCCGCCGCCCGTCGCGCCCCCGGCAACCGCGCCGTTCAGGCGGCGCTCGCGTTCGTCGCGGCCGTCACCGCCCTCGACGTGGTGACCGCGCTCGGGCTCGACCGCCAGACCGGGAAGGCGCTGCCGCTGCGCGAATCCGCGTCCGCCTGACGCGCGGCGCCGCCGGCCGCGTCCGGTCGCCAGGGCATGGACGGCGATCCGCGTCGGCCGGCTGACGCAGAATCCCGGCCCACGGTGCGATCGGCGTTGATGGGTCGGGGCGGGAGCCACGGGCGCGGCGACGGCCCACGGCGATGGCGTGCGACCGATCTTCCCGTCATTGCGCGCACGGAGGTCTATCGAGCGGCGGAATCGCCGCCCGGCATCGCGCCGCCGTGTGTTGATATTCGATACGCCGTCCCGGCGCGGAGGGGCAGCGGCGGCGATACCGGGGCAGGGCCGCGCACAGGGAATGCTCCCGCGGGAGGCGCGCGACCGGTGTCGTCTCGGCCCGGCGGCGCTAGGCGTTCTTGGTGAGCGACGACTTTCGCGAGATCGTCTCCGCTTCGGGCTGTCCCTTGTCGAGCGTCTCGCTCGGGCGGCGCGCATCGCCCGGGCGCTGATGTTCGGTCGACAGATTGGGGTCGCGCGTTTCGGTCGTCGGCTTGAGATCGTCCTTCATCGTCCGGCACTTGTGCTCATTCGCGGCCAACGGTCAGCGCCGCTGACCCGTTCCCCTTGCGGGCGCGTCGAGGCACGCTAAGCTGCGCGCATCCACCGCCCGTCCGGAGCCGTCATGCGCTTGAAATCCGCCGCCTTTGCCTCTGCCGCCATCCTCGTCTCCGCGATCCCCGCCGCGTCGCAGACCGTGCCCGTCATCCATCAATATGGGGCGCTCGCGCTCAGTCCCGCCGGCGACCGGATCGCGACGATCGAGGCACAGGCGGGGCGTGGCGTGGTGACGTTGCGCAGCGCGGCTGACGGCAAAGTCATCGGCACGCTCGATCCCTGCGCCAGCTGCGGCTATTCGGGCCTGACCTTCGCCCCTAACGGCGACCTCGTCTTCCTCGCGCGCGATTACAAGGCCGGCACGGTCGCGCTCGATTATGCCGATGCGAAGGGCAAGGTGCGGACGCTCGCCACCGTGCGCGGCATCGCGCAGACGCCGCGCGTCTCGCCCGACGGCAGGCGCGTCGCGCTGCTCGTCACGCTCGGGGCGGCGAAGGAATCGGGCGCAACGCAGGCCGGCGTGCGCATGATCGGCGAGATCGGCGAGCATAACGACGAGCAGCGGCTCGCCGTGTTCGACGTCGCCGCCAGCACCGTCGCGGACGTGCAGCCGGTCTCGCCGCAAGGCCGCTACGTCTATGAATATGACTGGACGCCCGACGGCCGCGGCTTCGTCGCGACCACCGCGCTCGGCAACGGCGACAACAATTGGTGGGTCGCGACGCTGGACGCGATCGACGCGCAGACGGGCGCCGTGCGCCAGATCGCCAAGCCCGCGACGCAGCTCAACCAGCCACGCGTTTCGCCCGACGGCCGCACGATCGCCTATATCGGCGGGTTGATGAGCGACTTCGGCTCGATCGGCGGCGACGTCTTCACCGTGCCCTTCGCCGGCGGCACGCCGCGCAACGTCACGGCGGGCGCGAAGGAGACGGTGACGACGATCGACTGGACGCGGGGCGGGCTGCGCACCGTCAGCCTCGTCGGCGACCGCGTCCGGCTGGGCATGCTGGAGCCCGGCCGTGCGGTCGCTCCCGGCTTCGCCCAGGCGGCGAGCGCGAGCGCGGGCGACGGGCGCGCCGTCTTTTCCGCCGATGGCCGCATCGCCGCGGCGGTGATGCAAGATTACGAGCATGCGCCCGCCATCTATGCCGGCCCCGTCGCCGCGCTGCGCCAGCTCACGCACGACAATGACGCGGTCCAGCCCTCCGTCGCCGCGCGCAGCGTCAGCTGGAAAAACGAGGGCT
This sequence comes from Sphingomonas beigongshangi, assembly GCF_016820445.1. Classification (GTDB taxonomy): domain Bacteria; phylum Pseudomonadota; class Alphaproteobacteria; order Sphingomonadales; family Sphingomonadaceae; genus Sphingomonas; species Sphingomonas beigongshangi. Next base: position 474,426 of record NZ_JADHDT010000001.1, on the reverse strand, counting down.
TCGACGTGCAGGGCTGGCTGCTCGGCCCGCGCACCGCGCCCAGCGCCAAGGCGCCGATGATCACCATGGTCCATGGCGGCCCCTCGGCGGCCTCGACGCCGGGCTTCGTCATGCCGACGACGATGGTCGGGCAGCTGGTGAACGCGGGCTATTACATCTTCCTGCCCAATCCGCGCGGCAGCTATGGCCAGGGCGAGGCGTTCACCGCCGCGAACAAGCGCGACTTCGGCGGCGGCGACCTGCGCGACATCCTCGCCGGCATCGACGCGGTGGAGAAGGTCGCACCGGTCGACGATGGCCGGCTGGGCCTCGGCGGGTGCAGCTATGGCGGCTTCATGGCGATGTGGGCGAACACGCAGACCAACCGGTTCAAGGGGATCGTCGCGGGCGCCGGCCTGTCGGACTGGGTCAGCTATTACGGCACCAACGGCATCGACCAGTGGATGCTGCCCTTCTTCGGCAAGACGATGTACGAGGACATGAAGGCGTATCAGGACGTCTCGGCCGTCTATTTCGCCAAGAAGGCGAAGACGCCGACCTTCATCTACGTCGGCGAGCGCGACATCGAGGTCCCGCCGACCCAGTCGATCGAATGGTGGCACGCGCTGAAGGACATGAACGTGCCCGTCAGCCTGGTGATCTATCCGGACGCCGGCCATTGCGTCCCCGCGCCGGAACAGTCGCGCGACGTGACGCAGCGCGCGATCGCGTGGTACGACAAATATGTGAAGGCAGCGCGCTGACCCCGGTCGCGGCGGACGGATGCCGTCCGCCCCGGCATGGGGCGAGGGCGGGACGCGTCACTTGAGCGGCTTGCCGGAATCCTTCCATTTGTCGAGCACGGTGGAGGCGGGCGGCAGGTGATCGTCGCTCGCGGAGGCGGGCAGGGCGGTCGCCTGCCCTGCTCCCACGATCGGAGCGCCCGTGGCGACCGCGGGCGCGACCGGCACCGCGGCGGTGGTTGCGATCAACGTGGCCGGCGGTGGCGGCGCGAGCGGCGGCGCATGCGGCCCCGGCACCGGCTCGCCGCCGCGATAGGGACGGGTGAAGGCCCCGGCCGTGCCCCAATAGCCCTTCCAGCGGTGGAACAGGTGCGCGCCGACCACGTCGGTCAGCACCAGCATCCGGTTCCACGCCGGCGTCACGGCATAGGTATGGTAATGCGTCGCCAGCCCTACCGGTGCGAAGACATAGCCGCCGAGCGCCCGGGCCGCCGCCCGCGCCGCGCGCGCCCAGCCCCCGCGCGACGGCACGCGCGCCATCGCGCCGTCGCAGGCGAAGCTGAACTGGCAACCCGATCGCTCCGACCCCTGATAGACGACGCCGCAGACGGTGGCGGGGAAGGCGGGGTGACGGACGCGGTTGAGCACCACCTGTGCCACCGCCGCCTGACCCGCGTCCGGCTCCGACGCCGCCTCGAAATAGATCGCCGCGGTCAGGCATTCGACGGCGCGACCGCGATCGGTCGCGCTCCCCAGCCGCATCGAGAAAGGCGCGGCGCCAGCGCCCGCCTGGAGCCCCGCCGAGAGCTGGGCCGCGGCGGCGGGCGGCGGCGGCAGCGCGATCGTACCGGTCACGCCGGCTGCCGGCGCGGCCTGTTCGGCGGCGGCGGGCATGTCCTCCGCGGCGGCATAAAGCAGCGCCGCGCCGGGGAAATGCGCCTCCGCCTCGTAACCGACGGTTGCGGGCATCGGTGGCACGCTACCCGCCGGGTGCGCTGCGATGGCGAGCCACGCCGCCCGCATCGCCAGCGCGACGAGCACCGCAAGCGCAAGGCCGATCGCGACCAGCCAGCCGCGCGCCACCTTCCGCATCGTCTCTGCACGCACCCGCATGCCCCGCCCATAGCCGATCGTGCCGTGCAAAGCGCCCCTTTGCGGACACCCGTCGATGCCCAAAGCGGCACAGGTCGTGGGGCGGCCTGGCCATCCGGCTCCCGATCAGCAGCCTTCGCGTCGGTGATGCACGGCATTGCCGCCGATACGCACCACCGACACCCTCCGGACGCTTATTTCAAGGTCGCGCTGTCCAGGTTGAGCTGTCCCTCGCTCAGCGTCTCCACCGTCGGATAGGCCTGGCGGAGCGGCGCGATGAACTGCTTGGCGTCGCCGACCACGGCGATGCTCGCCGCCTTGGGATCGAGCAACGTCGCCGACACCCTCTGCACCTCCGCCGGCGTCACCGCCTCGACCTTCGTCGTATAGCGCTGCAGCTCGTCGAGCGGCACGCCGTCGAGCACATAGGTGCCGAGGATGCCTGCCACGCCCTCGGTGGTCTCGATGCCGCGGCCGAAATTGCCGACCAACACCGCCTTGCGCGACGCGAGTTCGCTGTCCGGCACGGGCGCGGCGCCCATCTTGGCCATCTCCGCCGTCATCAGCGTCACGACTTCCGCCGCGGTCGGGTTCTTGGTCTGCGTCCGCGCCGCGAAGCTGCCCGTCGCCCGCGCCGCGTCAACGCCGCTCGACGCACCATAGGCGAGGCCACGCTTGATCCGCACCTCCTGGTTGATCCGCGACGAGAAGCCGCCGCCGAGCACGGTGTTGGCGACGGCGAGCGGGTAGAAGCGCGGATCGTTGCGCGCGATCGCCGGACGCTCGACGACGACGCCAGCCTGCCCGGCGCCGGGCATGTCGACCGCGACGACGCGCGGCGCGGGCAGGGCCGGCGCGGCCGGCAGGGGCGTCGCACGACCCGCGACCCGCCAATTGCCCAGTTGCGCCTCGGCCAGCACCTTCGCCCGCGCCGGCGTGACGTCGCCGACCAGGATCAGCGCCGCCTGATCGGGCCGCCAGGTACGCGCATAGGCGGCGGTCACATCGGCGCGGGTCATCGCCTTGAGCGACGCGGGCGTACCGTTGCCCGGCGCGCCATAGGGCGAGGCGCCGAAGGTCGCGCGATCGGCGACCAGCGCGGCGAGCTGGGCCGGATTCTTGAACGCGACGGTGACGCCATCGACCGCCTGCGACCGCGCGCGCTCCAGCTCCTGCGGCGCGAAGGCGGGATGCTGCGCGACATCCGCCAGGATCGTCATCGCCGGCGCAAGTTGGTCGGACTTGACCGTGACGGCAACGGAGCCGCCCTCTTCGGCCGCGTCAGCGCCGATCGATCCGCCCAGGCTTTCCATCTGCCGTGCGATCTCGGTCGCGGAGCGCGTCGCCGTGCCCTTGGTCATCAACGTCGCGGCAAGCTGGCTGACGCCGGGGCGATTGGCGGGGTCGAGCGCCTCGCCGCCGGTGGCGACCAGATAGGCGGTGGTGATCGGCAGGTCGTGCTTCTCCACCGTGATGACGCGCAGTCCGTTGGAAAGGCGCGTTTCGACCGGCTGCGGCAGATTGGCCTTGACCGGCGCACCCGGCGCGGGCGGCATCACGCGCTGCCCCTCGGGTGCGGGCGTCACGACGGCGATGTTCGCGGGCGGCGTCAGCGGCTCGGTCTGCACCGTGGCGGCGACCTGGATCGTGTCGCCGGTGGAAGTGGCCGGCTTTGCGCTGTCCGGCAGGTAGCGGATCGTCGCCGACTGGTCGTCGTTCAGATATTTGCGCGCGACCCGTTGCACGTCGGCGGCGGTGACCCGCGCGATTTCGGCCAGCTGGCGGTCGGCGGCGCGCGGATCGCCATCGATGATCACGGAGGAAGCGAGGATGCGGGCCTTGCCCTCCGCGGTCTCGCGGCTCTTGATCGCGGCGGTAAGGATCTCGTTCTTCGCCTCCGCCAGTTCGGCGGCACTGACCGGCGCGTCACGGAAGCGCGCGATCTCCGCCTTCAGCGCGGCGGCGCCCTGGTCCGCCGTCTTGCCGCCCGCCAGGATCGCATAAGCGACGAGGTTGCCCGTCCCCTGCTTGGTGTCGAGGAACGACGCGGCATCCTGCGCGAGCTGGTCGCGATAGACCAAGTTCTCGTACATCCGGCTGCTCTCGCCGGTCGACAGGATCGTGTTGAGCACGGTCAGCGCGGGGACGTCGGCGCTGCGGTCGGCCGGGACGTGCCACGTCATGAGCACTGCGGGCAGCGGTGTATTGGGCTCGTAGACGGTGTAGCTGACCGCCTTCGTCCGGTCGGGTTCGGTCGCCGTCACGCGCGGGATCGCGCCGGCGGGTTTGGCGATGCCCGCGAAATACTGGTCGACCCAGCGGTTCAGCGTCGCGGGATCGAAGTTGCCGGCGACGACCAGGATGGCATTGTCGGGCCGGTAGTAAGTGGCGTGGAAGGCGCGCACGTCGTCGATGCCGGCCGAATCGAGATTCTCGATGCTGCCGATCGTCGAGCGGGCATAGGGATGGCGCGTATAGGAGGCCGCGGATAGATAGGTGGAGAACAGTTTGCCGTAGGGCCGCGCGAGCGTCGACTGGCGCAGCTCCTCCTTCACCACGTCGCGCTCGGACGCGAAGCTCTTGGGCTCCACGACCAGGCTCGCCATCCGGTCGGCTTCCGCGAACAGCAGCCGCTGCAGGTGGTTGGCCGGCACCACCTCATAGTAATTGGTATAATCGTCGTTGGTCGAGGCGTTGTTGTAGCCGCCGACGTCCTCGGTCAGCCGATCCATCTGTTCGGAGACGAGATTGCGCGTCGCCTTGAACATCAGATGCTCGAACATGTGCGCGAAGCCGGAGCGGCCCTTGGGATCGTCCTTCGACCCGACGTCATACCAGACCTGTACCGCGACGTTCGGCGTCGACGTGTCGCGGATGGCGTAGACGCGCAGGCCATTGGCCAGCGTACGCTCGGTGAAGGCGATCGGCTTGACGGCCGCGGCGTCGGTCGTGGCCGCCGTCTGGGCGGTGGCGGCGAGCGGCAGCAGGGCAGCGCCCAGAAGAAGGGCGGCACGGACGAGACGCATGTGTATAGGCTCCGGCAAGCGGCGGTTCGGGAGCCCCGGAGGGTGGCCCGTCCGGCCGGGCGGTGTCAATCGGCGCTTCGCATCGCCCGACGGCGGCGGAGGGGTGCCACTTTCGCCCGGTTGCCGAATCGCGTCCGCGCATGTTTCCGGCGTGGTTTCTTCCCCGGTCGGGCCCACCCCCAGCCCCTCCCGCAAGCGGGAGGGGAGCGGGATGTCGGAGCTGCACTGTGTTCGTCTCGGGTATGGAGCCGGCGAAACGCATCCGCATCGCGTGCGGCCATCTCGGCGCCGACCAGGTCTGTCGCCGGCCTGCGCAACCGACATCCGATCACGCCACTCCCGCTGGCGGGAGGGGGCGGGGGTGGGCGCGTCGTGACGTCCGATGTCGGCCGTCGTATTGCGTCGGCGCACGTATCCGGCGTGGTTTCTTCCCCGGTCAGGCCGACCCCCCAGCCCCTCCCACAAGCGGGAGGGGAGCGGCCGTCAGCCCCGCGTCTTGCCCTTCTTCCGCCCGGAATTGGCGAACAGCACCGCCGCGGCCACCGCGGCCGACCCGATACCCACGCCGATGATCCGCATCGGCCAGTGTCCGGTCTTCGCAGGATCCGCGGTGCGCGTTTCCGCGGCGGCGCCGCGCGCCTTGGCGGCAGCGGCGGCTTCCAAGATCTCGTTGGGCTGTTCGTCCGGCTGGTCGGCCATCTTACTCTCCCTTTTCGCGCCGATACGTTGCGCGAAACGTCGTGGCGAATGCGGTCAACGCGCCATCTGCAATGGCGCTTCGCAGGTCCGCCATCAACCCTTCATAAAAAGCGATGTTATGCTCGGTCATCAGCATCGCGCCCAGGATCTCGCCGGCGCGAACCAGATGGTGGATATAGGCCCGGCTCCAAGTCGCGCACACGGGGCAGCCGCATGCGGGATCGAGCGGACCCGTATCCTCCGCGAATTTCGCGTTGCGCAGGTTGATCGGGCCGCCGCGCGTGAACGCCTGGCCGGTGCGCCCCGATCGCGTCGGCATGACGCAATCGAACATGTCGATGCCGCGCTCGACCGCCCCGACGATGTCATCGGGTTTGCCGACCCCCATCAGGTAGCGCGGCTTGTCGGCGGGTAGCTGTTGCGGCGCGAAGTCGAGGCAGCCGAACATCGCCTCCTGTCCCTCCCCCACGGCCAGCCCGCCGACGGCATAGCCGTCGAAGCCGATATCGATCAGCGCGTCCGCGCTCGCCTTGCGCAGCGACTCGTCCAGCGCGCCCTGCTGAATGCCGAAGATGGCGTTGTTCGCGGCATGGTCGCCGCCACCGTCGAAGGCATCGCGGCTGCGCTTCGCCCAGCGCATCGATCGCTCCATCGCCGCCGCCTGCACCTCGCGCGTCGAGGTGGTCGGCACGAGCTCGTCGAACGCCATGACGATGTTGCTGCCGAGCAGCCGTTGGATCTCGATCGATCGTTCGGGGCTCAGCATGTGGCGCGTGCCGTCTAGGTGCGACTTGAACGCCACGCCCTCCTCCGACCTCTTGGTCAGGTCGGACAGGCTCATCACCTGGTACCCACCCGAGTCGGTCAGGATAGGGCGTTGCCAGCCCATGAAATCGTGTAGCCCGCCGAGCTTCGCGACCCGCTCCGCGCCGGGGCGCAGCATCAGGTGGTAGGTGTTGCCCAGGATGATGTCCGCACCCGCCCGCTCGACATCGGCGGGCTTCATTGCCTTGACGGTGGCGGCGGTGCCGACGGGCATGAAGGCGGGGGTGCGGATCGTGCCGCGCTGCATCCGGATGGTGCCGGTACGCGCGCGACCGTCGGTGGCCGCGATGGTGAAGGCGAAACGCTCGGTCATGGGGCAGGGCTCTTGGCGAAAGCGGCGCCGGCTGTCGAGGATATGCCGCGCCGGCCAAGGCTTTCGACGTCATGGCGCGACCCGTGCGGCGTGACGGCGTGGCAAGCGGTGCGTCGTGCGCGCGGCGGCATGGAGGCCGGATCGCGTCGGCATCGCGACGGCGGACGCATGACGATCCGCAATGCCCCTAGGGTCGCTTGCGTCGTCCCGCCGGCGGCCCGTTAGCCATGCCGGCATTGGCGCGGATCGTCAGCGCCTCCTTGCGCGTCACTGCGCCGTCGCGGTCCTTGTCGAGCCGATCGAAGATGCGCGCGAAGGCCGCCTCCAGCTCCGGCAGCGTGATCCGGTTGTCGCCGTCCGCATCCACCTCGAACGGGCTCGGCAGGGCATTGGGATCGCCCAGCCACCGCGTCGCCCAGTCTGCGAAGCCGATATAGCCGATGGAACCGGTCGCGCTGCCGTCGACGCCGGCGAAGCTGCGACGGACCCCGGCCTGCATTTCCACGCGTGTCGTGCGGCCGTCGCCGTCCGCGTCCCAGGCGACGATCGCCATCGCCGCGGGCTCGACGACGAAGGTCGCGGGCGGCTGTGGCTGCGTCGGCGGCTGCGTCGGGACGGGCGCGGCCGAAACCTGGGCCTGGAGCAGCAGCGCGAGCAGCATGGGGGTCACCGTGGCGGCAGGAGGAGCGACGAATCGCCGTAGCTGTAGAATCGGTAGCCGCTCGCGATCGCATGCGCATAGGCCGCCTGCATCCGCTCCAGTCCCATCAGCGCCGATACGAGCATGAACAGCGTGCTCTTGGGCAGATGGAAATTGGTCATCAGCCCGTCGATCGCGCGGAACCGGTAGCCCGGCGTGATGAAGATCGCGGTGTCGCCCTCGAACGGTGCAATCGTGTCGTCGTCGCGGGCGGCGCTTTCGAGCAGGCGCAGCGACGTGGTGCCGACGGCAATCACGCGGCCGCCGCGCGCGCGCACCGCATTCAGCCGATCGGCGGTCGCCGCATCGATGCGCCCCCATTCGGTATGCATCCGGTGTGCGTCCGTATCCTCCGCCTTCACCGGAAGGAAGGTGCCCGCCCCGACGTGCAGCGTCAGCGTCTCGTGCCCGATCCCGGCGGCGTCGAGGCGCGCGAGCAGGTCCGGCGTGAAGTGCAGCGCGGCCGTAGGCGCCGCCACCGCACCCGGCTCGGCGGCGAACATCGTCTGATAATCGTCCGCGTCGCGCGCGTCGGTCGGCCGCTTGGCGGCGATATAGGGGGGCAACGGCATGCGCCCCGCACGCTCCAGCAGCTGTTCGACCGGCTCGTCGCCGGCGAAATCGAGTGCGAAGCTGCCATCCTCCGCCCGGTCGCTGGCGGTGGCGGAGACGCCGGCGCCGAAGTCGATCGCGTCGCCCTCGCGTAGCCGCTTGGCGTTGCGGATGAACGCGCGCCAGCGTCGCAGCCCCTCGCGCTTGTGCAGCGTCGCGCCGATGCTCGCGTCGCCGCGCCGACCCTCCAGCTGCGCCGGGATCACCCGCGTATCGTTGAACACGAGGCAGTCGCCCGCGCGCAGCTGCGCCGGCAGGTCGCGGACATGGGCATCGCGCGTCGCGTCGCCGTCGAGAACAAGCATCCGCGCCGCGTCGCGCGGCGAGGCTGGGCGCAGCGCGATATTCTCCGGCGGTAGCGCGAAATCGAAGAGTTCGACCCTCACTTCGCCTTCGGTGCCACCTTCTTGGGCGCCGACTTGCCGGCGGGAGCACCCGAACCGGGCAGCGTCACCGGTGCCCCGAGGCTGACCGGCGCGGGGGCGGGTACATTGACGTAGGGCGGGGGATCGTCCGCGGCGATATAGGCATGGACGATCTTGGTCGGGTCCGAGGGCGGCTCGCCGCGCTCGATCCCGTCGACATATTGCATACCGTCGATGACGCGGCCGAAGACCGTATATTTCTTGTCGAGGTTCAGCTTGGGCTGGAAGACGATGAAGAACTGGCTGTTGGCGCTGTTCGGGTCGTCCGCCCGTGCCGCCGACACGGCCCCGCGGACGTGCGGCAGGTAATTAAATTCGGATGGGACGTTGGGCAGCGTCGAGCCGCCGGTGCCGTCACCCTTCGGGTCGCCACCCTGCGCCATGAAGCCGTCGATCACCCGGTGAAAGACGAGGCCGTCATAGAAATGCTGCCGGGTCAGCGTCTTGATCCGCTCGACCATCTTGGGCGCGACGTCGGGGCGCAGCCAGATCGTGACCCGACCGCCGTCGGACAGGTCGAGCAGCCAGAGGTTCTGCTTGTCGGTGATCGGCGGCGGAGTCTCCCGGCCGGCGACATTGGCTTCGATGACCTGCGCCGCGACCGGCGCGGTCGCGAGGCACAGGGTGGTCAACGCAAGGGAACGGGCGAACGCGCGCATGGAAATCCTATCCAGGTGATGGCGGCGACTTAGACCAGAATGCGGGTTGCACCAAACTGAACGTTGCGGGGGCGGCAGCCTCTCGCTGGACGAGGGGCGGTCAGCTACCCTTTTGACCCATGGTCTTGACGCGCGCGACGACCTCCTCGCAGACCTGCGGCGTGACGAAGCGCGCGATCGGGCCCCCGAACAGCGCGATCTCCTTGACCAGGCGGCTTGCGATCGGCTGCAGCGCGACATCCGCCATCAGGAACACCGTCTCGACCCGCGGATTGATCTGCTGGTTCATGCCGGCCATCTGATACTCATATTCGAAATCGGCCACCGCGCGGAGGCCGCGAACGATCACCTTGGCGCCCTCGCGCTCTGCGAAATCCATCAGCAGCGAATCGAATGCGACGACCTCGATCGCCCCCGCGATATCCTCGACCTCGCGCCGCACCATCGCCATCCGCTCGTCCAGCGTGAACATCGGCGACTTGGACGGGTTGGTGGTCACGCCGATCACCAGCTTGTCGACCAGCTTCGCGCCGCGCCGGATGATGTCCATATGGCCCAGCGTGATGGGGTCGAAGGTCCCGGGATAGACGCCGATGCGGCTGGTCATGGGGCTCGTCCTTACCGATCGCGCGCGACGACGTAGCGGGCCAGTTCGCGCAGCACGTCGGCCTCGGCGCCATGGCCCTTGAGATGCGCGATCGCCTGGTCGACCAGCATCGCGCATTGCTCGCGCGCGCGCTCGATTCCGAGCAGCGTCAGGAAGGTTTCCTTGCCCGCGTCCGCATCCTTGCGCAGCCTTTTGCCAGCCGCCTCCTCATCGCCTTCCGCGTCGAGCAGGTCGTCGGCGATCTGGAAAGCGAGGCCGAGGTCGTGGGCATATCCGCGCAGTGCGCGACGACCGTCGACGGGCACGCGGCCCAGGATCATCCCCGCCTCGACCGAGACGGAGATCAGCGCGCCCGTCTTCATCTGCTGCAGCCGGGTGACCGTCGCCAGGTCGAAGCGCGAGCGTTCTGCGACCAGGTCCATCATCTGGCCGCCGGCCATGCCCGATGGGCCCGAGGCGTGCGCCACGGCCATCACCAGTTCCGCGCGGACGAAGGGGTCGGGATGCGTCGCCGGCTCCGCCAGCACCTCGAACGCCAGCGCGTGCAGGCAATCGCCGGCGAGGATGGCGGTGGCCTCGTCGAACGCCTTGTGCACCGTCGGCTTGCCACGGCGCAGGTCGTCGTCGTCCATCGCGGGCAGATCGTCATGGATCAGTGAATAGACGTGGATCGCCTCGATCGCTGCCGCGACCTCTCCCGAACATGCCCGCGACACGCCGAACAGATCGGCCGTGGCGCGGACGAGCAACGGGCGCAGTCGCTTGCCGCCGCCGATCGCGGCGTGGCGCATCGCGCGGTACAGGTCGGCGCGCGCGTCGTCGGGCACCGCCAGCAGCCGGTCGAAACGCCAGTCGATATCCGTCGCCACCTCGGCCAGGGCGGTCGCGAGCGTGGGGTGGAGCGGGGCGGCGGCCATCGGCTCAGCCCGCGGCAAAGGGACGCGTACCGGCGGCCTTGCCCTCCGCGTCGAGGCGTATCGCCTCGATCCGGGCCTGGGCGGCGTCGAGCCGCTCCGCGCAGCGCTGGCGAAGGCGATCACCGCGTTCGTACAGCGCGATCGATTCGTCCAGGCTGGCTTCCCCGCTCTCGAGTCTGGACACGATGCGTTCCAGCTCCTTGAGGGCTTCCTCGAACGACAGGCTCTCGATCGGCGTATCCATGGGGACGCGCTATGCGGCAGGGCGCGGGATCGGGCAAGCATTCCAAGCGTTCGCCGACGCATGTTCACCAGCATCAATCCCGCGACCGGCGAGGCCGGAACTCCGATTCCAGAAATGACCGCCGACGCGGTAGAGGCGCGGATCGCGCGCGCCGCGGCGACGTTCGCGACGTGGCGCGTGTCCTCCTATGACGAGCGTACCGATCTGCTCGAACGGATCGCGGAAGCGTTCGAGGCGGACAAGCGGCGGCTCGCGGAGATCGCGACGCGCGAAATGGGCAAGACCCTCTCTTCCGCGATCGCCGAAGTCGAGAAATGTGCCGCCGCCTTCCGTCATTATGCGCAGGAAGGGCCGTCGATGCTGGCGCCCAAGTCGTTCGAGACGGCATCCGGCCCGGCGACGGCCCGCTGGCTGCCGATGGGGCCGGTGCTGGCGGTCATGCCGTGGAACTTCCCTTATTGGCAGGTCATCCGCTTCGTCGCGCCGACGATCATGGCGGGGAATGTCGGGCTGCTCAAACACGCCTCGATCACGCAGGGGTGTGCCGCCGCCATCGAGGAAACGATCATCGCGGCCGGCGCACCCGCCGGACTGTTCCAGAATCTCGCGATCCGTTCGGACAAGGTGCAGGCGCTGATCGACGACCCGCGGATCGTCGCCGTCACGCTGACCGGCAGCGAGGGCGCGGGCATGAAGGTCGCGGAGGCCGCGGGACGCAACCTCAAGAAGGTGGTGCTCGAGCTCGGCGGCTCCGACCCGTTCATCGTCATGCCGTCCGCCGATCTCGACAAGGCTGTCGCCCAGGCCGTCAAGGCGCGCGTGCAGAACACCGGCCAGTCGTGCATCTGCGCCAAGCGCATGATCGTCCATGCCGATGTCTACGACGCGTTTCTCGACCGCTTTTCCGCCGCGATGCGCGCGGTGAAGGCGGGCGATCCGATGGCGAGCGACACGGACATGGGCCCCTTGTCCAGCGAGGAGCAGCGGCAGACGACGCTTGACCAGCTCGCCGCCATCCAGCAGGCGGGCGGCCGGCTGCTGTTCGGCGGAGAGGCGCTTCCAGGCAAGGGGGCCTATATGTCGGCGGGCGTGCTGGTCGATGTTCCGATCGATCATCCGGCCGCGCAGGAGGAGCTGTTCGGCCCCGTCGCGATGGTGTTCAGGGCGGATGATATCGATGCCGCCATCGCCCTTGCCAACGACGTGCCCTTCGGCCTCGGATCCTCGGTCTGGACGAACGACGCCGCAGAGCGGGAACGGTTCGAGCGCGACATCGCGGCGGGCATGACCGCGGTCAACGCCATGCTCGCCTCGTCACCCGAAGCGCCCTTCGGCGGGATCAAGCGCTCCGGTCACGGTCGGGAACTCGGGCCCTATGGCCTGCACGAGTTCATGAACCTGAAGACGGTTTTCGGCTGATCGGTCAGCGCAGGCGCTGGGTCCAGGTGTAGAGGATCGAAACGCCGACGAGGCCGAAGTCGATCGCGGCCTGCATCCGGTGGGGCGTTGGATCGGCCATGTCGTGCGTGATGACGCGAATGTCCGCGGTCGGGTGGCGCACGGCGAGAATCGCGATGGCAACGCCCACCCCAATTGCAATCTTCCGCCGGTCGCTCATCCGCGTGTCTCCCGGCTGCGAACGCTAGCATCGACGCGAATTTAAGGCCAGTAGTTTAGAGTGTGATCCACGTGCGTGGACGATCCAGCTATGCTGGATCGCACACTAGGCGGCGGAGTAAAGCCGCGCGGCGTCGCGAACCCGGTCGCGGCCTGCCGCCTTCGCTTCGAAGAGCGCGCGATCGGCACAGCGGTAAAGGGCTTTCCAGTCCGTTTCGCGTACCAGGGGGCCGTTGCAGGTGCCGATGCTTGCGGTGACGGTGAGGTCGAAAGGCATCCGTTCCGCCCGCATCGCGTCGAGCGCCCGGTCGGCGTCGAAGCCGGACGCGGCGGGCACGAGCAGCGCGAATTCCTCACCGCCGAATCGCGCCACCAGGGCGCCCGGCGGTGCCACGCTTACCAAAGCCCGCGCGACGCGTCGCAACACCTCGTCGCCCCCGTCGTGGCCGATCGTCTCGTTGACCGCCTTGAAATGATCGATGTCCGCGATGACGAGCTGCTGGTCGCCCTCTCTGCCGATGGCCTGTTCGAGGAATGCGCGGCGGTTGAGCAGTCCCGTCAGGGGATCGGTTGCGGCCAGCAGGCGAGCGGCGATCTCCTGCTCGCGCGCGACATCGCGCTCAACGCTGAGAAGACGGATGCGGTAGGCGACGCCAAAAGACGACAAGGACGCTTCCAGTGCCATCGCCAGCAACGTCGACTGATCGATCCACCAATGCCAGCCGATGACGTTCATCGCAGCGAGCACGCGCACCGAACAGAGGGCGACGGGCGCGCCCCATGCGATCGCGAAGATCCAGAGATGGTTGCTGCGCACCCGCCACGCGCGCCAGAGCACGGCCCCGACAAGTCCGATGAGCAGGAGATAGGACAGGTTCACCGCGAGGTTGATCGCGACGGCAAAACGCGGGGAGAGCAGCGCGAATGCCGAGGCGGTCGCCAGCACGCCGAGCCCGACCGCGGTGCTGGCCGGGCGCAACCAGCCATCGAAGACGCGCCGTTCGAAGAAGGTGCGCGCAAAGGTGACGGCCGCGGTCGCCGCGGCGGCCAGCAGCAGATAATTCAACCGCATGCGATCGTTGTTGTCGATCGCGGTGATCTGTCCCAGCAGGCCGGACGAACTGAACGCATAGCCGAGCAGGCACAGGACCATCAGGCAATAGGCCGGCTGGAAAGCCTGGCGCAGCGCTGCCCACAGCGCGAGATTGTAGATCAGGAGCGCGATGCACATGCCCGCGAACGCCGCGTAGAGCGCCGCCATTGCGAGTTCGTATCGGGCACTGTCGGTATAGTTGCCGACGAGCGGGCCATTGACGATGCCGCGCAGGTTCAACGATCCGCGGACATGCCACAGCAAGCGGGTGGGGGGCGCCTGCCGCGGCGGAACGATCAGCTGGAATGTCGCGCCCAGCATCAGCGCGCGGCCAGCAGTGCGGCTGTCGAAGCCGGTGCGTCGGATATGGCCGTCGGCATACAGGATATAGAGCGCGACGCCGTGCTGCCACGTGCTTGCGAACCGAACCGTCGCCGCGCCTTTGGGCAGCGGGCCGAGCTTCTGCGACAATATCCAGAAATCGCCAGAGCCGTACGCATTCTGCGGCCCCTTGCAGTCGAACCGGGCGGTATGGGCGAACAGGCGTGCCGGCGTGTCACCGGGACGCGCGCGCGTCACACAGGTCGCGACCGGCTTGCCCGGCATCGCCATGGCGGGCATCGGGCATGCGAACAGGGTCAGCGCCCCCAGCAGCGCGAACAGTCGTGACAAGGCAATGTTCACCGACATCGCATTGGCGATACGGCGGGTTCACCAAGCAATGGTTAACGCGGCAACAGGACAAGCTGATGCGTGGAGTGCGGCCGAGGCGCACCCAACGCCTGTGGAGCTTTTCGGAGGCGTCCAGCGCAGCGCGCCGCGGCGCGTCAGCGGAGAGGGCTGCCGCATTGCCTCACGGCCAGGACGAACGCCGTGGGTCCTTCGCCATGGACACGCAGCACGAACGGGGCAAGGAGCGGGACATCATGGCATCCGTCGGTATGGATCGGCGCTGCGTCGAGCCGCCGGCTCGTATCCACGATCGCCCATGCCAGCCGCAGTTCGCCGCCGCCCCCGATGGCGCGCAGGTAGCGGCGAACGTGTTCCAGATCGGTGACGGCCCCTTCCGTCCAGATCAGCGACATCGCGGCGCCTCGTCGCCCGTCTGGCTCCACATGCCAAGCCACACGGTCACCGCCTCATTTCCGAGCAGTCGCCCCGCGGTAATGTCGCGATAACCGCGCATGTCGAGGCGACGGATCGCCGCTGGATTGTCGAACAAGGCGTGATCGTCGAGCGATGCATCATCGTCGTCCGGGCAGCCCGGGTCATGTCCGTCGGTGTTCATGCAAACGAAGATACGGCGAAAACGGAGCGAATCTCGCCGAGACCGCTCCGTTTCGGATCAAAAAGGGCGAAGGCTCAATCGGCGTCGATCGGCTCCGCCTTTCCCTTCTTCTTGGGCTTCTTCGGGGCCGCGGGCTCGATGCCGAACGACAGCTGGCCGTCCTTCAGCCGCACGGTCACCTCGCCGCCATGTACCAGCTTGCCGAACAGCAGCTCTTCGGCGAGGGGCTGCTTGATCTTCTCCTGGATGAGGCGACCCATGGGACGCGCGCCATACAGGCGGTCATAGCCCTTTTCCGTGAGCCACGTCTTCGCGGCTTCGTCCAGATTGATATGGACCTGCCGATCCGCCAACTGCAGTTCGAGCTGGAGGATGAACTTGTCCACCACACGCGCCACGACTTCGGTCGGCAGGTAGCCGAACGGCACGATCGCATCCAGGCGATTGCGGAACTCGGGCGAGAACATCCGCTGGACCGCCTGCTCGTCCTCACCCTCGCGGGTCAGGTTGCCGAAGCCAACCGTCTCGCGCGCCATGTCGGCGGCGCCGGCATTGGTCGTCATGATGAGGATGACGTTGCGGAAGTCGACGGTCTTGCCGTGCTGGTCGGTCAGGCGGCCGTTGTCCATCACCTGCAACAGGATGTTGTACAGGTCCGGGTGCGCCTTCTCGATCTCGTCGAGCAGCAGTACGCAATGCGGGTTCTGATCCACCGCATCGGTCAGCAGCCCGCCCTGGTCGAAGCCGACATAGCCCGGAGGCGCGCCGATCAGCCGGCTGACCGAATGGCGTTCCATATATTCGGACATGTCGAAGCGCTGCAGCGGAATGCCCAGGATCGCGGCGAGCTGCTTGGCGACCTCCGTCTTGCCGACGCCCGTGGGCCCGGTGAACAGATAGTTGCCGATCGGCTTTTCGGGATCACGCAGGCCGGCGCGGCTGAGCTTGATCGCCGCACTGAGCTTCTCGATCGCGCCGTTCTGGCCGAACACCACGCGCTTGAGGTCCGTCTCCAGCGTCTCCAGCACCTTCTTGTCGTCGGAACTGACCGACTTGGGCGGGATGCGCGCCATCGTCGCGATCACCGCCTCGATCTCGCGCGCGGTGATCGTCTTCTTGCGCTTGTTGGCAGGCACCAGCATCTGCATCGCCCCGACCTCGTCGATCACGTCGATCGCCTTGTCGGGAAGCTTGCGGTCGTTGATGTAGCGTGCCGACAACTCGACCGCCGACTTGATCGCGTCGGGCGTGTACCGGACCGAATGATGTTCCTCGAAGGCGGACCGCAGACCGGCGAGGATCTTGATCGTGTCCTCCACCGTCGGTTCGTTGACGTCGATCTTCTGGAACCGGCGCAGCAACGCGCGGTCCTTCTCGAAGTGGTTGCGGAATTCCTTGTAGGTGGTCGAGCCGATGCAGCGGATCGTCCCGCCCGACAAGGCCGGCTTGAGGAGGTTCGAGGCGTCCATCGCACCGCCGCTGGTCGCGCCGGCGCCGATCACGGTATGGATCTCGTCGATGAACAGCACCGCGTGCGGCATCTTCTCGAGCTCGGAGACGACCGCCTTCAGCCGCTCCTCGAAATCGCCTCGGTAGCGCGTGCCGGCCAGCAGCGCGCCCATGTCGAGGCTGTAGATCACCGCCTCCTTCAGGACGTCGGGCACCTCGCCCTCGACGATCTTGCGCGCAAGACCCTCCGCGATCGCGGTCTTGCCGACGCCGGGATCACCGACATAGAGCGGGTTGTTCTTGCTGCGGCGGCACAGGATCTGGATCGTGCGATCCACCTCCGGCCCACGGCCGATCAGCGGATCGACCTTGCCGTTCTTGGCCTTTTCGTTGAGGTCGACGGTGAACTGCTTGAGCGCGCTCTCGCCCTTGCCCTTGTCGGCCGCGGCTTTCGGCTTTTCCTCCTCCGCGCCCTTGGGCGGTGCGGCCTCCGCCGCCTGGCCGCCCTTGCCGACGCCATGGCTGATGAAGCTGACCGCGTCGAGACGGCTCATGTCCTGCTGCTGCAGGAAGTAGACGGCATAGCTTTCGCGCTCGCTGAACAGCGCGACAAGGACGTTGGCGCCGGTCACCTCGTCGCGGCCGGACGACTGGACGTGCAGGATCGCGCGCTGCACGACGCGCTGGAACCCGCTGGTCGGCGACGGATCGGTGACGGCATCGACCTTTAGCGCGTCGAGTTCGGTATCCAGATAATGGGCGACGGTGGTCTTCAGATCGCCGAGATCGACGTTGCAGGCCTCCATCACCTTCGACGCATGCTCGTCGCCGATCAGCGCGAGGAGCAAATGCTCCAGCGTCGCATATTCGTGGCGGCGGGACGACGCGGCCTCGAGCGCCTTGTGCAGCGTGGTCTCGAGCGCGGGGGCGAAGGATGGCATGAGAAACTTACTCCACTCGGGCCGCGGACAATGACGCGACCCTTTCCACCAATGTCGGTATCGCGGGGCCGTCCATCAACCGGTCGGGCATCGTACCGGCGCGTATCGAACGCGCGGGGACGGTGCCCGGTCCGGTCATCGGCGAAATAGCGCGTCGGCGCTTGCCCGATGGTTAACGGCGCGTTCGCGATGGGCGCGAATGCGGGCGATCTCCGCTTCCAGCGCCGCGACGCGCGCGTCCAGTTCGGCCACGGAAAGCGGGTCGAGGTCCTGCCGGCGCAGCGCGGCGAGCGCATCGTCGGGACGAGAGGGAAAATCGTCCGGGTCCATAACGTGGCTCAACGTTGACCCGTGGCGAAGCGATGTCAATAAGCGACGGACCGCGCCATGAACGAGGATGCGACCGGATGAGCGATATCCCCGAAACGATGCAGGCGATCGACCCGGAAGGGGCAGGCGGGCCGGAGGTGTTGCGGCTCGTATCTCGGCCCGTCCCCCAGCCCGGCGAGGGCGAGGTGCTGATCCGCGTGGCGGCGGCGGGGGTCAATCGACCCGATGTGCTCCAGCGCAAGGGAGGTTATCCGCCACCGCCGGGGGCGCCGTCGATCCCCGGGCTCGAGATTGCGGGCAGTGTCGTCGCCCTCGGCGCCGGCGTCGACCAGGCGCTGCTTGGCCAGCGGGTGTGCGCGTTGCTCGGCGGCGGCGGCTATGCCGAATATGCCACGGTCGCGGCGGGGCAGTGTCTGCCCGTGCCGGACGGACTCGAGATGTTCGAGGCCGCGGCGCTGCCCGAGACGGTCTTCACGGTGTGGACCAACCTGTTCGAGCGGGCCTTCGCCGCGCAGGGCGACACGGTGCTGGTCCATGGCGGCACCAGCGGGATCGGTACCACCGCGATCGCGCTGGGGACGTTGTTCGGCCTGACCGTGATCGTCACCTGCGGCAGCGCCGCCAAGTGCCAGCGCGCCCTCGAACTCGGCGCCGCGCACGCCATCAACTATCGCGAGGAGGATTTCGTCGAGAGGGTCCGCGCGATCACCAACGGCACGGGCGTTGCGGCGGTGCTCGACATGGTGGGCGGCGATTATGTCCCCCGCAACCTGCAATGCCTTGCCGAGGACGGGCGGCACGTCTCCATCGCCGTCCAGCGCGGCATGGAGGCGACCGTGCCGCTGTTCGATATCATGCGACGCCGCCTGACCCTGACCGGTTCGACGCTCCGGCCGCGCGACGCCGTGTTCAAGTCGCTCGTGGCCGACGAGATCGCGCGCCACGTCTGGCCGCACGTCGAGGCGGGACGATTGCGCCCGGTCATCGACCAGATCTATCCGCTCGGCGAGGCGGCCGCCGCGCATGCGCGGATGGAGGCGGGCGATCATGTCGGCAAGATCGTCCTGACCGTCGGCTGATGCGGGCGCGATCTGACACGGCCGGATCGAACCTGCCGGGCCAACGTTGAACGGGCATAACGGGCGAGGATCGGCGGATGCGGTTTTGGTTGGGCGGTGCCATGATGGCCGCGACGGTGATCAGCTGTCCCTGCGCCGCAGAAACCGCCCGCGACGTCCTGACCCAGGCTTCGTTCAACGATCGTGATCCGAACGACGCATTGAAGCGCATCGGCATCGCTCAAGCGCTCGCCGCGTCCGCGCTCAAGCGCAACCCGGACGATCGCGAGGCGCAGCTGATGCAGGCGACCGCGCTGGGGTACCGGGCCCGGCTCGACGGGAGTCGCACGGAGGCGATCGCGGCCCGTAAGCTGTTCGAGGCACTCGTCGCGCGCGATCCGCGCAACCCGGAAGCGCAGCTTGCGCTCGGTGCCTGGCATGTCGGCGCGGTGTTCCGGCTCGGCCGGTTGGGTGGCCGCGCGATCCTCGGTGCGCAGAAGCCGTTGGCCTATGCAGCCCTCGACAAGGCGGTCGCGCTCGGCGGGGATCGGGCGCTCTTCCCCGGCCTCAGCGCGCTGTTGCGGCTGGAGCTCGATCCCGGCGATGCCCGCGCGCGCCAGCTGGCCGAAGTGGCGGTCAAGGCGGGTACGCAGACCGCGATCGACCGGATCATCCAGCGCGCGGTGTCGGCGGTGCTGATACCCCTGCGCGCCGGGCGCAGCGACGAGGTCAAGCAGCTCGCCGCGGAGCTGCTGCCTTTTGGCCGCCTGCGCAAGGACTGACCGGCTCAGGGACTGGCCGCGTCAGGGATCGGCCGCCACGTCGGGCGGACCGGGCATGCAAAAGGCCCCACGGCGCCAGCCATGGGGCCTCGAAGCGCACGACCGAAGCCGGTGCGCGTTGCGATCAGTTGCTGTCCGACTTGTCCGTCGCGACGAGGACGATGGCGGTCAGCGCACCGAGGATGCCGATGCTGATCAGCGTCGCGGTCGAGACCGACGCGCCGATCTTGCTCTTGCCCGCTGCCGGGGCGGCGGCGCGCGCAATGGAAAGGCTGGCCGCCGGATTGGCGGTCGCCGGCGCGGCGGAGGCCGCGACGGGCGCGGCGGCCAGCGCGGTGCCCGCGACGATGAGCGACAGGCTCTTGAAAATGGTCATGTTTCCCGAACTCCCTGAAGATCTTCTGTTTGACGATGCGGCGCCATAGTCGGGAAATGTGACAGTTCGGTCAACGCGAGTGCCACAAAATGCCTGACGGGTTGCCCTTCGGCCACACGCGCAGTACATCGTCGTGGTACGACGGCCGCTCCGTGATGGGGCGGCCCTATTTATTTCTACGGAGTAAGACCCGTGTCCCAGCCGCTTATGCCCCATGCGACCGCTTCCTGGCTGGTCGACAACACCTCGCTGTCCTTCGACCAGATCGCCGACTTCTGCGGGCTGCACATCCTCGAGGTGCAGGCGATCGCCGACGATACCGCCGGCACCAAGCTGACCGGGCGCGATCCCGTGCGTGCGCACGAGGTGACGCAGGAGGAAATCGAGAAGGGCCAGGCCGATCCCGCCTATCGGCTCAAGATGACCAAGGGCCCCGAGCAGGTCCGTCGCACCAAGGGGCCGCGATATACGCCCGTCTCGAAGCGTCAGGACAAGCCGGACGGCATCGCCTGGATCATCCGCAACCACCCGGAGATCAGCGACGGCGCGATCAGCAACCTGATCGGCACGACGCGCACGACGATCGCCGCGATCCGCGACCGCAGCCATTGGAACATCGCCAACATCACGCCCAAGGATCCCGTGACCCTCGGCCTGACGACGCAGCGCGAGCTGGACGCCGCCGTGTCGAAGGCCGCGAAGGCGACGGGTGCCGAGCCGGCGCCGCAGGATACGCGTCTCGAGGGCGACCGCGAGGCGCTCATCGCGTCGCTGAGGGCGGAGCGCGAAGCCGCCGCGCGCGGAGTCGAGGAGGGCGAAACCGACGCCCAGGCCGAAGCGCGCGCCCTGTTCGGCGACCGCTGATCCGACGGGACGGACCCATCGCCCCCGGCGGTTCCGGGGCGGTGGATGCGCGACGCGCCTTGCGTCAACATACTGGCGGTTCGCCTATTCGTGAGCTAGCGTCGCGCCCGGATGTCGGAACGGGAGAGGCGCGATGTGCGACGAATGGACCGCCGAGGATAACGAACACCACCTGTCCCGCCGCGCCTTCGGGGCGGCGGCAGGGGCAGCGGGCATCGCGATGATGCTGCCGGTCGCCGCGGACGCGATGCCCGTCAAGGGTCGCGACGTGACGATCGCGACGCCGGACGGACACTGCGACGCCTATTTCGTCGCACCCGCGGGCGGGCGGCACCCGGGCGTGCTGATGTGGCCGGACATCATGGGCCTGCGCCCGGCGTTTCGCCAGATGGCGGACCGGCTGGCGCAGAGCGGCTATGCCGTGCTGGTCGTCAACCAATTTTACCGCTCGACCAAGGCGCCGTTCCTCAAGCCGGGCGAATCCTTCGACCAGCCCGCCGTGCGGGACCGGATCATGCCCTGGCGCGAAAAGCTGACGCCGGCCGCGACGGACAGCGACGCACGAACCTTCATCGCCTTCCTCGACAAGCAGCCGCAGGTGGATACCCGCCGCCCGCTCGGAACGGCCGGCTATTGCATGGGTGGCCCGTTCGTCCTGCGCACGGCGGCCGTCGATCCCGCCCGCGTCCATGCCGGGGCATCGTTCCACGGTGCGGCGCTCGTCACCAAGGATGCCGACAGTCCGCATCTGCTCGCGTCGAAGCTGCGGGGTGCCTATCTGATCGCGATCGCCGAGAATGACGATGCGCGAAGCCCCGGTGACAAGGACGCGCTGCGTGCCGCGTTCGCGGCGGCGAAGCTGCCCGCGGCGATCGCGGTCTATCCGGGTGCGATGCACGGCTGGTGCGTCATCGACAGTCGGGTCTACAACGCCCAGCAGGCCGAGCGCGCATGGGGCGGGATGCTCGACCTGTTTAAGCGGACTCTGTGATCCTGTCGGGGAGCGACACGTGGCCGACCTGACGCTGTATACCAATCCGATGTCGCGTGGCCGGATCGCGCGCTGGATGATCGAGGAAACCGGCCAGCCCTATCAGACCGTGGTGCTCGATTATGCGAGCGACATGAAGGGCGAGGCCTATCGTGCGATCAATCCGATGATGAAGGTCCCCGCGATCCGCCATGGCGACCAGGTCGTCACGGAAGGGGCTGCCATCTGCGCCTATCTCGCCGACGCCTTTCCGGAAGCCGAACTGGCGCCGACGGCCGCGGAGAGGGCGGACTATTATCGCTGGCTGTTCTTCGCGGCCGGACCGCTGGAGGCAGCGATCACCAACCGCTCGATGGGTGTGGAGCCGAATATCGACCAGCAGCGCATGGCGGGCTACGGCAATTTCGACCTCGTCGCCGGTGTTTTCGAGCAGGCGGTGACGCGTCATCCGTACATCGCCGGCGATCGCTTTACCGCGGCCGATGTCTTCGTCGGCTCGGCGGCGATGTGGTACACGCAATTCGGCCTGTTGCCCAAGACGGAGGGGATCATGGCCTATGTCGCGCGTCTGGCGGAACGGGCAGCCTATCGGCGGGCGGGCGAGATCGACGACGCGCTGATCGCCAAGCAGCCCGGCTGAGGCTCGTGCATCGGTAGCGGGGGGTGCCGCGCCGTTGGTGCATGGCCACCGCTCCCCATCGTCGGCGCTTGCCCCACTCGCACGTCCCGCTGACCCCAGTTGCGGTCCAGCGAGGCTGGATCGTGGCGGCACCGCTTCCGCAAAAACGGATCAGATTTTAGGGGGCGGTCCCTTGCCGTGATCGTGGCGGGACCGCTGAGGATCCTGAGACTAAAAACCCCGCTAAGCCGGTGGCCTAGCGGGGTTTTTAAGTGGTGGGCGTGGCAAGGATTGAACTTGCGACCCCTGCGATGTCAACACAGTGCTCTACCACTGAGCTACACGCCCGCCGGGAGTGGCGCTGTTAGCCGCGCCGTTCGGGGGATGCAAGCGTCAATTGATGCCGCTCGCATTTCCCGTCTCGAAGACGCGATCGACCTCCGCGACCAGGTCGCGCAGGTGGAACGGCTTGGACAGCACGCGGGCGTTCGGCATCTCGCGCCCCGCCTTCAGCGTCACCGCGGCAAAGCCCGTGATGAACATGACCCGCAGACCCTGGACCATCTCGCTCGCGCGACGGGCCAGTTCGATGCCGTCCATCTCCGGCATCACGATATCGGTCAGCAGAAGGTCGAACCGTTCCGCCTGCAGCAGCGGGATCGCGGCGGTGCCGCGATCGACCGCCGTCACCGCATATCCCGCCCGTTCGAGCGCGCGGGTGAGATATTCGCGCATCACCTGGTCGTCTTCCGCCAGCAGAATCCGGATCATGACTCGTGTCTTCGTCCCTGTTCGGCGGCGATTATGATCGCGGCACCTTAATATTTCCAGCGC
This sequence comes from Sphingomonas beigongshangi, assembly GCF_016820445.1. Taxonomy (GTDB): domain Bacteria; phylum Pseudomonadota; class Alphaproteobacteria; order Sphingomonadales; family Sphingomonadaceae; genus Sphingomonas; species Sphingomonas beigongshangi. The sequence goes on along the minus strand of NZ_JADHDT010000001.1, from coordinate 451,343 downwards.
ACGCAACGCGCGGGCAGGCTATGGCGTGCCATTGATGGACGGTTCGTTCGACCTGATCGGCGCAACGCCGCCTGCCAGCCCGGTCATCCTGTCGGTGCCGCACGCCGGGCGCGACTATCCGGCGGCGCTCGACGCCGCCCGGCGCGTCCCGGCCTCCGCGCTGATGATTCTGGAGGACCGCTATGTCGATGCGGTGGCGCAGGGTGCGCGCGGCGTCGAGACGATGATCGTGCAACGCCGTGCGCGCGCATGGATCGACCTCAACCGCGGCGAGGACGAGCGCGATGCCCGGATCGACGAAGGCGCGCGACCGACTGCGCAGGCGCAGGCCTCCGTCAAATTGCGCAGTGGCCTAGGGCTGATCCCGCGTCGCGGCGGACCCGCGGGCGATCTGTGGCAGCGGCGTTTTACCGCGTTTGAGGTGGAGGCGCGCATCATCACGGATCATCGCCCCTATCATGCCGCCCTGGCGGACGCGCTGATCGCGGCGCGCGCACGATTCGGAGTCGCCGTCCTGCTCGACGTCCATTCGATGCCGCCGCTGGACGGAAGGACGCGCGTGGTCCTGGGCGACCGGTTCGGCAAGAGCGCCAGCCCACGGTTCGTCGCGCGGCTCAAGGCGGCCACGGCAGAGATGGGCATGGGCTGTGCCGTGAACGCACCCTATGCGGGCGGCCATATCCTGGCGCGCCATGCGGCGCCCGCCGCGGGCATCCACGCGGTTCAGATCGAACTCGATCGATCGCTGTATCTCGACAGCGCCCTCGACCGGCCGGGGCAGGGGATGGGCGCCAGTGTCGCGCTGCTCCGTCACATGATCGCCGCGGTCGAGGACGAGGCGCTGGCGGGCGGCCGCACGCTCGCGGCGGAATGAGCGCATAAAAAAACCACCTCGTGCAGCGCACGAGGTGGCCAAGGTTCAGGGAGGAGACACACCCGAAGGCGTGCCATACGGTGTCGCGAAAGGGGGGACACGGCACCGTACGATTGATAAAATAGGCAGGCGTCGATTTGGTTCAACCCCCCGGCGTCGAACGCGGTGATTTTGTCGGTCAGCCGCGATCGAGCACGGGCGCCATGCGGACCAGGATCCGGTCGCGGCGGATGAAATGGTGCCGCAATGCCGCGGCGACATGCAGCACCACCAGCGCGAGCATGGCCCAGCCGAGGACGCCGTGCGCTTCATGGCCGAAACCCGCCGCGCCCTTGCTCGCTGGCAGAAACGGCATGTTGAACAGGCCGAACCAGGTCATCGGCCGGTGCGGCCCGGGGCCCGACATCATCAGCCAGCCGGTCAGCGGCAACGCCAGCATCAGGACGTAGAGCAGCCACTGATTGGCGTGGGCCATCCCTTTTTCCCAGCCCGCCATCGAATTGGGGTAGGATGGCGCACGATGGCCAAGCCGCCAGCCGAGCCTGAGCACGGTCAGCGCCAGCACGGTCAGGCCGATCGCGAAATGCGCGCCCATCAGCGCCCGCAACGCAGGGACGCCGTCATGGCCGATACCGATGATCAGGTTCGCGATGATGAGCAGCGCGATGATCCAGTGAAACCAGATCGCGACGGTCGAATAGCGCTCGTCGCGCGGCAGGCGGCTCATCGGCAGCATCCTATGTTGGGATAGAGAGATATTGAGCTTCGCGCGCGCTGGCAGAACGGTCAAGCGCGCATGCGGAAAGGGGCGGCGCCAGAATGCCGGCACCGCCCCTTTTCATCGTCAGTCAAAAGCGCGTTGTCAGCCGATCTGCGGCTGCGGCTGCTTGCCCTGGTCCATCTGGCGCGCGAACACCTCGCGCATCAGCGACAGGGAGAAGAGATGCGCATAGAGCAGCGGCAGCATGCCCGACTGGCTCATCTTGCGCAGCTGGTCGCCGCGCAGGTTCGCCAGCTTCTCTTCGTTGATCATCTGGAAGCCGCGATAGACGAACGGCTGCTGGTTCTGGTCGACCTGGATGGTGACCTCGCCCTCCATCAGCAATTCCATCTCGCGCAGCTCGTTCATGAAATTCTGCGTGCGGGCACCGGCCTGCTCGAACTGCTCGGCGAAGCCCAGCACGCTCTTCGTGAACTCGGTGGGCTGGCCGCCCTCGAACAGCGCCTCTCCGTCCTCGAAATCGCCGATCGTCTCCGACGTCGGATCGAAGCAGAGCGACAGCTCCTCGCTGTCCGGGCGGAGGCGCGCCAGCATATAGGGATAGCGGCGGATATAGGCGGGGACGTAGAAATTGGTTTCGGTCAGCTTGCCGTCGTCACCGACGAAGACGTTGACGCCCTCGTTGAGGCCCATCAGCGCGAGTGGGATCGCATCGTCGCCGCTGGAGAAGACGATCGGCATGAAACGCTGCACCAGCGGGAATTCGTCCGTGGTGATCGGGATGGCGTGCTGGCCGGCGAGGAAGGGCGCGCTGTCCTGCGGCCGGACGCGCCAGGTCGCATGCGTCTCGCTCGAGAGCGGCTCCAGGCCATTGTAGAACAGGGGAAGCGGCGCACTGGCCATGGGAACTCTCTCCGTATCCGTGAGTTTTGGCGCGTCCGCGCGCCGACAAACCGGCCGACGCTCTATTGTGCGGCGGCAGGGCGCGCAAGCGGGACGAGCTTTCCGGGGTTGAGAATCCCCAGCGGGTCCATCGCCGTCTTGACCGCCCGAAGCATGGTCAGCCGGGCCGGCGTCGAGAGGCGGGCGAGCTCGTCTGTCTTCATCTGGCCGATGCCGTGCTCCGCCGCGATCGATCCGCCCGCCGCGACGACGAGGTCGTCGACGAAGCGCGTAACCACCGGAACATCCTCCGCATACCAGCGCGCGGGGTCGGCGCCGGGGGCAGCGCGGACATGGAAATGGATATTGCCGTCGCCCAGATGGCCGAAGCCGCTGGCGTGCGTGCCCGGGAAGCGCGCCTCGCATGCCTCCGCGGCCTCTATCATGAACCGCGGCATCGCTGCGACGGGAACCGAGATATCGTGCTGCGAAGCCGGGCCGAGCGCTCGCTCGGAGTCGGAGATCGATTCGCGGATCAGCCAGAAGCCGGCGGCCTGGGCCTCGCTCTGTGCGATCACGGCGTCGGCGATCAGCCCGTCGGCCAGGGCCTCGCCGAGCAGGCGCTCCAGCAGGGGCGCACCGCGCGGGTCGGTGATCTCAATCAGCAGGTGCCAGCCATGCTCGCCCGCCAGCGGGGCCCGGGCGGACGGCACGTGCGCCAGCACCGCCGCCAGCGATTCCCCGGGCAAAATCTCGAAACTCTCGACCGCGTCGCTGGCCTGCTGGAAACGGCGCAGCAGCGTCAGCGCCGACTCGGGATCGGGCGTCGCCGCCCAGGCGGTTGCCCGCGTCATCGGCAACGGCACGATCCGCAGCGAGGCGGCGGTGACGATCGCGAGCGTTCCCTCGCTTCCGACGAGCAGCTGTGTCAGGTCGTAGCCGCGATTGTCCTTCTTGAGCACGGCGAGACCGTCATGCACCGAGCCGTCGGCCAGCACCGCCTCCATCCCCGCGACCAGACCGCGCATCGAGCCGAAGCGCAGCACCTGCGTGCCGCCGGCATTGGTCGAGACGAGCCCGCCGACCGTCGCATTGCCCTTTGCCCCGAGGGTCAGCGGAAAGCGGCGATCGACGGCGAGCGCGGCCTCGTGGAGGTCGGACAGGATCACGCCCGCCTCCGCGATCGCGAGGCCCGCGTCCGCGTCGACATGGCGGATGCGGTTCATCCGGCGCAGCGAGAGGATCAGCGCCGATCCGTCGGTCGGCGGGGTGGCGCCACCGACCATCGAGCTGTTGCCGCCCTGTGGCACCAGCGGCACGCGGTGCGCCGCTGCGGCGGCGACGATCGTGGCCACCTGGGCGGTGTCCGCCGGGGCCAGGATGGCCGGCGCATGCCCGTGGAAGCGGCGACGCCAATCCGTTTCCCAAGGGGTGATCGCGTCGCGGTCCGTGACGATCGCCTTGGCGTCGAGATGGGGGGCGAGAGCCGCCAGCAGCGCGGATTGGCTCGGGGTCATGGCCGCGCGGCTACGCCAAGTTCATGCAGCGTTCAACGATTGTCGCTAAGGGCGCTGCATCGACCATGACCCACCGTTCATGATCCATCCGGGTTTGCCCCTGTCGCTGTTCGCGCTGCTCGCGCCCGTCACCGCGGGCGCGTGGGACGATTTTGCCGACATGCAGTTCGCGCAGGTCACGATCCACCAGCGCGTGGTGATCCGGGTCACGTCCGCACCCGCCAGCGCGGCGCGCGTCATGGCGCCGCAGCCGATCCGCTGGAAGGAGAAGAAGGGGCCGAAATGCATCGCCGTCGCCGATCTGGGCGGTGCCCTGGTCAGCGGCGATGGCGCGATCGACCTCGCGCTCACGGGCAATCGCCGTATCCGCGCCAAGCTGGGGGGCGAATGCCGCCCGATGGATTTCTACTCGCGCTTCTACCTGAAGCCCGCCGCCGACGGGCGCGTCTGCGCGAACCGCGACGTATTGAGCATGCGTTCCGGTCTGTCTTGTGAAATCAAGGGTTTCAGGACGCTGGTCGCGCAGAAATAGGCCGCGATTGCGCGTAAATCTTGACTTTCGCGCGTAAATCCGCAAGCGCGCGAAGCGATGTCGCAGGCCATCGCCGCGATCGATTTCCCGGACCTCTGCATGAGCTTTGCCGATCTCGGCCTTTCCGACGAACTCCTGAAGGCGGTGACCGACGCCGGCTATTCCGAGCCGACGCCGATCCAGGCGAGCGCCATCCCCTCGGTCCTGATGATGCGCGACCTGATCGGCATCGCGCAGACGGGGACGGGCAAGACCGCGGCCTTCGTGCTGCCGATGATCGACATCCTGGCGCACGGCCGCAGCCGCGCCCGCATGCCGCGCAGCCTGATCCTGGAGCCGACGCGCGAACTCGCCGCGCAGGTCGCGGAGAATTTCGAGAAATACGGATCGGGCCACAAACTTTCGATGGCGTTGCTGATCGGCGGCGTGTCGATGGGCGATCAGATCAAGGCGCTGGAAAAGGGCGTCGACGTGCTGATCGCGACCCCCGGCCGGCTGATGGACCTGTTCAGCCGCGGCAACATCCTGCTGACCGGCTGCTCGATGCTGGTCATCGACGAGGCGGACCGCATGCTCGACATGGGGTTCATCCCGGATATCGAGGAAATCTGCACCAAGCTGCCCAAGCAGCGCCAGACGCTGCTGTTCTCGGCGACGATGCCGCCGCCGATCAAGAAGCTGGCCGACAAGTTCCTCGACAATCCGAAGACGATCGAGGTCGCGCGGCCCGCTTCGACCAACGTCAACATCAAGCAGTGGCTGGTGCCCGTCTCGGGAACCGCGTTCAAGAAGCGCAGCGCCCTCCGCCAGCTGCTCCGGCAGGACGACGTCACCACCGCGATCATCTTCTGCAATCGCAAGACGACGGTCCGCGAGCTCAACAAGAGCCTGAAGAAGCACGGTTTCCGGTCCGGCGAAATCCATGGCGACATGGAACAGCCGCAGCGGCTAGCCGAACTCGACCTGTTCAAGAAGGGCGACATCAACATCCTGGTCGCGTCCGACGTCGCCGCACGCGGGCTGGACATCAAGGGTGTCAGTCACGTCTTCAACTTCGACGCGCCCTGGCATCCGGACGATTACGTCCACCGTATCGGCCGTACCGGCCGGGGCGGGGCGACGGGCGTGGCCTATACGCTGATGACCGCGGACGATGCCGAGAACATCGACAATATCGAGAAACTGACGGGTCAGAAGATCGATCGGCTCACGATCGAAGACGCTCCCGAGCCCGCTGAGGAAGCCCGTCCAGCCCGCCGCGAGCGGCATGGCCGTGGTGGCGAGCGCAGCGCGCCGCGGCGTGAGGAGCGCACCGACGGCCGTGGCGAGGAACGCGGTGATCGGGGCGGACGCCGCGACCGCCGCGACGCCGGGAACCTGCCGGACGCGGCTCGCGCGGAGCGCACGCATCAGGATCGTGCAGGCAGCAGTGATCGCCGTCCGCGGCGCGACAGCTACGACGACGGGCCCGATGTCGGCTGGAACGGACCGATTCCGGAATTCCTGTCGGTCTCGCTCAACGTCGACGATCCCGTCGACGCCTGAGACGGCGCGCGCGATGATCGAGATCGTGCCGGCCGAACCGGCGAGCCTCGCGTCGCCGTGCGTCAATGTCTGCACGCTCGACCCGGCGACGGGCTGGTGTCGTGGCTGCGGCCGATCGATCGCGGAGATTTCCAACTGGAGCGCCAAGCCTGCCGCGGAGCGCCGTGCCATCCTCGCCGCTTTGCCGCCGCGCATGGCACGGCTCGCCGGCCGGGGATGACCGGGCGCGGACCGATCCGATCCAGGTGGATGACAGGCGACGCGCGTCGAGGTAACGCAAGCTGGTGGATGCGCTGCGCCGCCTGATCCTGCGTCGACGCACCGTGGCGGGCATCATGCTCGCCGCGGCGCTGGCGATGCGCCTGCTCGTTCCCGCCGGCTTCATGCCCGACAGCGCCGCCGGGAACCTGCGCCTGATCCTGTGCCCGGCGGCCTCGCCGATCGATGCGCTGACGGCGGCCGGACCGGCCAAGCACGTCATGACGCGACAGGATCATCGCGAACACGGGCATCAATCCGCGCCGCAGGACGCACCCTGCGCTTTCGGCGGCCTCGCCCTCGCCTCGCTCCTGCCGGTCGATCCGGTGCTGCTCGCGGCGGCGATCCTGTTCGCCATGGTGCTGGCCGCGTTCGGGCGGATCGCGCCCACGCCACCCATAGCATTGTTCCTGCGCCCGCCGCTCAGAGGTCCGCCCGCGCGCGTCTGATCCACGAGCGTGAAAGGCGGTGCCAGTCCTCCTCCCTAACGGTCGCCCCCATAGCCTGTCCCGGATGGGCGGCCGGGCGGGGGTAGGGGCGGCACTGCCCCGATCCGGCGTTGCCGGATCGCACATCGTGGTGAGCCGGTCGAACCGCTGATCCTCGACCCCGATCGCGTGCGGGGTGCGGACGGGTCGATCCGGCATCAGCCGCTCGCGCTGCGACGCGCGAGGTCGACCGATCCCGACCAGGAACAATCCATGTCCATTCTCCTCGTTCTTGCCGCCACGCTGGCGGCGGGGCAGGGCGATCCCGCCGCGGACCGCCGTGCCGAATTGCTGCGACAGCGCGCCGCCATCGATGCCGAACTGCAGGCGCTCGACCGTCAGGGCGCCGGCCCGCCTGCCGCCCCGGAGCGCCGGGATCAACCGCGCGCCGTCGACGATATCGTCGTCACCGGCCACGCCTTGTCGCTGACCACCGACGTCCGGGGACAGACCGTCACGACCGTCGATGCCGCCGCCTTCCGCAACACGCCGGCGACGACGATCGCCGACATCGTGCGCCTGTCGCCGGGTGTCGTCGTCATCCAGGGCAACGGCCCCCGCGACGTCGGCGTGTCGGTGCGCGGCTCGAACGCGCGCAACAGCTTCGGTGCGCGCAACCTCCAGGTGTTCGAGGACGATTTCCCGGTCACCCAACCCGACGGGCTCGCCCGCTTCGATCTCACCGATCCTCACGCTTATGGCGCAGTCGATGTGGTGCGCGGCCCTTCCTCCGCGCGCTACGGCAATTATGCCCTGGGCGGTGCGATCAATTTCCGCACCCGGCGCGGCCGCGACATTCGCGGCGCCGACGTGGGCACGGATGTCGGCGGCGATGGCTATGCCAACGTCTATGCGACGATCGGCAATGCCGGATCGCGCTACGACTATAGTCTGTTCGCCAGCCTCGTCGGAGGCGATGGCGCGACGGGGCATACCGGCTACCAGACCGGAACGCTCAACGGCCTCGTCACCGTCGGGCTCGGCGATCGCGACCGCCTGACCGGCAAGCTCATCTACAACGAGGGCCTGTTCCGGCTTTCGACCCGACTGTCCTACAACCAGTATCTGGCCAATCCCTACCAGCAGGGATGTGCGCGGGCGGCGACCGCTGCGCCGGGCTGCGGCACCATTTCCGTGCTGGTCAACGGCGTCAACGGCGCGCGGATCGCACAGACCGCGGCGGAGGGCGACCTTGCGCGCAACGATCGCCGCACGATCGCGGGCCTGCGGTGGGAGCATGATCTCGACGGCGACACGACGCTGCGTACACAAGCGACGTTCGACAGCCGCGTCGTCAACCAGCCGACGGGTGCGACGCCGTTCCGCGGCACGCTGGACAGCTACAATCTGTCGAGCGACCTGACCGATCGTCATCGTCTGTTCGGCATGGATGCGACGAGTTTCGTCGGCGTCTTCTACAATTACCTCGACAACCAGAGCTACAGTTTCAACAAGACGCCGGCGGGACGAAACGGGCTGGGCGCGCCCACGCAGACGGTGCTCGGCGACGTGCGCAACCTGGGCGCGCGGGCGCGGGAGGAGCTGGCGCTGACCGATCGGCTGCGCTTCGTCGCCGGGATCGGGGGCGAACGCTCCGACATCCGCGTGCGGCAGATCGCCTACAGCTACCCGCTCGCCGCGTCGCCGGTACTGGCGACCATCCCCGCCGACCGGCGGTTCTGGAACGTCGCGCCCGAAGCCTCGCTGGTCTGGCAGGCGGTCGACGCGATACGGCTGCACGCGCGCCTTGGCACCGGCTATGGCATTCCGCAGGCGGGCAGCCTGTTCGTCACCAGCGCCGGCGTGCCGGGCAACAATGTCGCGCTGAAGGCGCAGCGGAATACCGGGATCGATATCGGCGCGCAGATCGCGCTGGGGAACCGGCTGAGCGCGGAGCTGACCGGCTATTACGAATGGTTCCGCAACGAGTTGGTGACGCAGTCGGCGGGCGTGAACCTGCTCGCCTATACCGCCAACGCGCCCAGATCGGTGCACCGCGGTGTCGAGGTCGGCCTCGACTGGAAGCCGCTGGCGGGCGTCGCCCTGCTGGCGAGCTGCAGCTACAACGACCAATATTATACCGACTTCGCGGAGCGGCTGACGGCGGGCTCGACATCGGTGGTGATCGATCGCGCGGGCAATCCGATCCCCGGCGTGGTGCCCAACATGGCGAATGTGCGACTGGGCTACGACCAGCCGCACGGCGCCTTGCGGGGATTGGGCGGCTTTGCCGAGCTGGGCTGGCGTGACCGCTATCCGATCGACAACGGCACGCTGCTGAACGTGCCGGGATACACGCTGGTCAATCTGAACCTGCACTACGATCCGCCTGCGGGCGACGATTGGTGGCGGCGCGTCAGCCTGTTCGCGAGCGTCCAGAACCTGTTCGACACGACCTATGTCGGATCGGCCTCGGTCATCGCCGATGGCATCAACGCCACCACCGGCGTGCAGAATCCGGCGAGCGTCTTGCGCGGAGTGACGGGCTCCTTCTACGCTGGCCAGCCGCGCACGGTCTATGCCGGCATGAAGACGAGGTTCTGACGATGGCGACCCAGTCCACCCGTCGCTGGCCCGGATATGTCGCCATCTGGCGCTGGCACTTCTATGCGGGGCTGCTGTGCATCCCGTTCGTCCTGTGGCTGGCGCTGACCGGTGCGGCCTATCTGTTCCGTCCGCAGGTCGAGGCGCTGATCGACCGGCCCTATGCCCATGTCGCCGGTGCCGGGCCGCGCGCGTCCGCCGCCGCGCAGGTCGACGCCGCGCTTCGCGCCGTACCGGGTGCGGTCCTGCACCGCTACCAGATGCCCGACACGCCGGAGCAGGCGGTGCAGGTGATCGTCGGCGTCCACGGCCGCGAGACGCGCGTCTACGTCCATCCGCAGACGCTCGCCGTGCTCAAGACGGTCGGCGAGCAGGACCGGCTGATGCGCGTCGTCTTCCGGCTGCACGGCGAGTTGCTGGCCGGAGACGTCGGATCCTATGTCGTCGAACTGGCAGCATCATGGACGATCGTCATGGTGCTGAGCGGCCTGTTCCTCTGGTGGCCGCGCAGTGGGGCGCTCGCTGGCGTGGTCTATCCGCGGCTGCACGCCGGCGGCAGGCGCTTCTGGCGCGACCTGCACGGCGTCACCGGCTTCTGGGTTTCCGCGATGACGCTGCTGCTGCTCGTCTCCGGCCTGCCCTGGGCGAAGAGCTGGGGCACGTATCTCAAGACGGCGAGAACCATGGTCGAGGGCAGCCCGGTCCGGCAGGACTGGACGATCGGCGCCGGTGCGGGCGGCACGCGCGCGATGGAGGGCGCCCATGCCGAGCACGGCGGCATGACGATGGATCACCCGCGCCAGTCCTATGGTCCGCTCGACCGGATGGTGGCGACCGTGAAACCGCTCGACCTCGCGCCGCCCGTGCTGATCGCTCCGCCGGCCGGCATGGGTCAGCCCTGGACCGCCAAATCGGATTCCGCTGACCGGCCGCTGCGCACCGATCTGGAGCTCGACGCCACCGGCCGCATCGTGTCGCGCAAGGGTTTCGCGCAGCGCCGGCTGGTCGACCGCATCGTCGGCTATGGCGTCGCGTTGCACGAAGGCGCGCTTTACGGCTGGCTCAACCAGCTGGTGAATCTGCTGACCGCGCTCGGCCTGATGCTGCTGGCGATCAGCAGCGTGGTCTTGTGGTGGCGGCGCCGGCCGGACGGTGTGCTCGGTGCGCCGCATGCCCGCCCACGGCCGGCACTGGCGGTCGGCCTGGTCGCGGTGATCGTGCTGCTCGGGGTCCTGCTGCCGTTGTTCGGGGTGTCGCTGGTCGCGGTGCTGCTCGTCGAGCGGCTGGTGCTCACGCGCCTCCCAGCCGCGCGGCGATGGCTCGGGCTGGCGGGGTAGGTCGTCCCACCCCTCCCGCGTGCAGCGTGCAGCCTATCGGCGCGGGTCCGCGATCAGGCCGGGCCAGCGCGCGTCGATCGCACTGGCGACGCCGTTGGTCCAGCCGAAGCCGTCCTGGTTGGGATACTCGCCGCCGCCGCCGGGCTTGCGCTCCTCAACGTCGTATTTCTCCAGCATCTTGCCCGTTTCCGCATAGGTCCGGGACACGGTGCCCATCCAGCGGCGGGCGATGTCCTTCGCCAGCGCCTGCTCGCCGCTGCGGGCGAGGCCATCGATCGCCACCCATTGCAGCGGGGCCCAGCCGTTCGGCTCGTCCCACTGCAGCCCGGTGCGCTGCGTGGTGGTGCGCAATCCGCCCTCGCCGAGCAGGCGGGCACGCACCAGCGAGGCGGTGGCGCGTGCCTGCGCCGGCGAGGCGGCGCCGACGAACAGCGGGAACAGCATCGCGGCGCTGATCGCGGCGGTCGGCCGCCTTGCCCCCAGGTCCCAGTCGGCGAAGCGCCGTTCGCCAGCCACCCAGAGGTAGCGCGCGATCGCCCCGCGGCGCGCGACGGCGCGCCGGCGGAAGTCGTCCGTGCAGGCCCGGTCGCCTGCCGCCGCGCAACGCGTCGCGATCCGCTCCTCCATCGCGAGCATCAGGCTGTTGAGGTCGACGGGTACGATCTGCGTCGTCCGGATCGTCGCCAGCGTCCGGCCGTCGGCAAGCCAGCGGCTGGAAAAGTCCCAGCCGCTTTCGGCCGCGGCACGCAGGTCGCGGTACACGGTCGCGGTGTCGCGGCCGGCCTTCGCCGCCTCCGCCCCCGTGGCGACGTCCTCCGCATAGGATTCGTCGCGCGGCGTGTCACGGTCGTCCCAATAGCGATTGAGCAGGCTGCCGTCGGGCATGCGCACGACACGCGCACAGGCGCCAGTCCTGGCGACGCAGGCGGTGCCCTGCATCCAATAGGCATATTCGCGGCGCAGCGCCGTCAGCCGCCGGGCGGCGAGCGCCGGGTCGGCGTCGCGCGACAGGTCCAGCATCAGCGCGAAGAAGGGGGGCTGCGACCGGCTGAGATAATAGCTGCGCATGCCGTTGGGGATATGGCCATAGCGCTCGATCACGTCGGTAAAGTCCGCCAGCATCGATTCGACCAGCGGCTGCTGCCCGTCGGCGACGAGGCCGAGCATCGTGAAATAGCTGTCCCAATAATACATCTCGCGGAACCGGCCGCCGGGTACGACATAGGGTTCGGGCAGCGGCAGCGCGGAGCTTCCGGGCCTGGCGGCCTCGGGCTGGCGGACCAGCATCGGCCACAGCGACCGGACATGCGCGCGGACATCGGTGGCGTCGTGATCGTTGACGCCGGGTACGGTGAAATTGGCAAGCACGAACGCCTTCAGGTCGCCGATCCGCGCGCGATCGAAATCCGCCATGATCGCGGCCGGATCGCGTTTCGGCACGGCGTCGACGAACGTCTTGCCGTCCGGGAAGATCTTTTGCGTCTGCACCTCGACGAACAGCGGACCGAACAGGTCGGCGGGAGAGGGCGCGCGCGCTTCGGCAGTGGGGGATGCCTGCATCGCCCCCGTCATCGCCGGGATGGTGGCGAGCGCGGCGCCGGCTGCAAGACGTGAAAGAAAACGTGCCATGTGCCTCTCCCGAAAGGTGACCATGCGGTGGCACAGGCCGGCGGAGACTTCCACCGTCTGATCCTGCGGCCGCGGCGCCCCCTCGCCATGGCCGGCGTGCATGTGGCAAGGAACGGCGATGACCACCAAGCCTCCGATCGGTCGCGACACGCGACTGTGCATGTCGCTCGCCGCCCGTCCCGGCAACTTCGGATCGCGCTTCCACAACCGGCTCTACGAGCTGACCGGCCTCGACTACGTCTACAAGGCGTTCTCGACGCGGGATCTGGCGGCGGCGGTCGGCGGAATCCGGGCGCTCGGCATTCGAGGCTCGGCGATCTCCATGCCCTTCAAGGAAGCGGTGATCCCGTTGCTCGACGCCCTCGCCCCGACCGCGGCGGCGATCGACAGCGTCAACACGATCGTCAACGACGACGGTCTATTGACCGGGCATAACACGGACTATGGCGCCGTGCGGACGCTGCTCGACGCGGCGGCTGTCGATCCGGCGATGCCGTTCGTGCTGCGCGGGTCGGGTGGGATGGCAAAGGCGGTCGCCGCGGCGCTGCGCGACCGCGGCCATCGCCACGGCACGATCGTCGCGCGCAATGCCGACGCGGGTGGCGCGCTCGCGGCGCTCTACGGCTTCGCCTGGAAGGCGGACCTTGGCGACCTGTCCGCGCCGCTGCTGATCAACGTGACGCCGATCGGCATGACGGGCGACGCCGCGGAGATGCTCGCCTTTCCGATGGCGGCGATCGATGCGGCAACGGTTGCGTTCGACGTCGTCGCATTGCCACCGGAGACGCCCTTCCTGCGCGCGGCCCGGGGTGCGGGCAAACGCTGCATCACGGGCACCGCTGTCGCGACGCTTCAGGCGCTCGACCAGTTCGTGCTCTACACCGGCGTCCGCCCGACGGATGCGCAGATAGTGGAAGCGGAGGCGTTCGCGCGGGCCGGATAGAAATATGGCGGACACATGCGACGAACGCCCGAACCGGACGATTGCCCGCCGGGCCCGCACGCTTTAATGCCAGCCGCCGCATGTACGCGGCGTCCTATCGATCACCACCGGACCGCCGCCGCAGGGCGATCAGCCTCGCGCTGACGATCGCCGCGCACATCCTGATCGCGCTGCTACTGCTCCTGCTGCCCAATTCGCCGCTGACGCGCATGGGGCCGAGTTCCGCGCTGACGACGTTCGACGTTTCCGATTCCGGCAGCCCCTCGCCCAGCAAGGCGCAGGCGAAGAAACAGGCGGCCGCCGCGCCGCGCGGGGGCGCCCCGGAGGTTCGGCCCGAGCCCACGCCGCCGCAGGACCAGCCGGTCCCGCCGCCCCCGCCCGAGGTGGTGCAGAACAACATGCTGATCATGGATCGCGCGTCGTTCGCGGCGACCGACGTCGGCAAGATCAAGGGCAGGAAGAGCGCGCGCGCGCTCGCCGCGGCGGGTGATGCGAACGGCGATAGTGGCGATGCGGGGGGTGGCAACGACACGCCGGGCGCGGGCATGGGGCCGGGCGGGCAGCGCCTCTACGCTGCCGACTGGTACGTGCGTCCGCCGCGGACGGCGCTGAACCCCTATATGCCCCAGCACGACGTCCCTGCCGGTTCCTGGGGCGAGATCGCCTGCAGAACCGCGCCCAACTACCGCGTCGAGGATTGCGTCCAGATCGCCGATTCGCGCCCCGGCCTGGGCGTGTCCCGCGCGATGAGGGAAGCTGCGTGGCAGTTTCGCGTCATGCCGCCGCGCATCAACGGCAAGCAGCAGATCGGGACCTGGGTGCGAATCCACTATGACATCGTCGACAAGGGCGGCGACGGGGGCGACTGACGGAGCGCGTCCTCAGCCCCGCTCGCGCGCACGGCGATAGGTGCCCAGCACGCGGACCCATTTGGAATGGAAGCCCAGTTCGTCCAACGCGCGATCGACCGCGGCATCCCCGGGCTTTCCCTCGATATCCGCGTAGAATTCGGTCGCGGCGAAGCTTCCCCCCCGCTGGTAGCTTTCGAGCTTGGTCATGTTGACGCCGTTGGTCGCGAAACCGCCCATCGCCTTGTACAGCGCGGCGGGAACGTTCTTCACCTCGAAGATGAGCGTTGTCATCCATGGGCCTTCGCCGGCCGCCGGCTTGCCGCCGCGCGCCAGCACGACGAAGCGCGTCGTATTGTGGTCGGCATCGGCGATGTCGACGGCCAGCAGGTCCAGTCCATAGATCGCCGCCGCCCCGGGCGGGGCAAGCGCCGCCACCGATGGTTCGGCGAGCTCGGCGACATGAGCGGCTGCCCCGGCAGTGTCCGGATAGGGAACCTGCCGGATGCCATGCGCCTTCAGCCAGTGGCGGCACTGGCCCAGCGCCTGGGGATGGCTCATCGCCTCGCGCACGCCGTCGCGCGGACCGATGCCGATCAGCGCATGGCGGATCGGCAGGAAGTGCTCGCCGGTTATGACGAGGCCGGATTCGGGTAGCAGGAAGTGGATGTCGGCGACGCGACCGTGCAGCGAATTCTCGATGGGAATGACCGCGCAGTCCGCCCGGCCTTCGCGCACCGCGTCGATCGCATCGTCGAAGGCGAAGCAGGGGAGGGGAAGGCCGTCCGGAAAGGCCTCCAGCGCGGCGACGTGGCTGTTCGCCCCCGGCGCGCCCTGGAAGGCGACCGCGCGGTCCGGCTCGGCGGCGGCGGCGGCGGTCATTGCGGCGACGATCGGGCGGGCGGGTGCGGCATAGCTTTGCATGATCGGTGCGCGCGTACGGCGCCCGCCCGCCCCCTGCAAGCGCGCGCTTGCGGGCACGCACGGGCTTTCCTATGGGTTGGCCCAAGAGGCGAGGATAAGAGGGGCAAGGCCGGCTGATGGATAACCGCACCAATACGATTGCCGGCTGGGCGCTGGCGGCCTGCGGCGTTGCGCTCGGCCTGTCGATCGCCGGCGGCATGGTCTTCCATGGCGGCCGTCCGGAAAAGATGGGTTACGCGATCGAGGGCGTCGAGGAAGCCGGCGGCGGCGGCGAGGCCGCGGCGGTTCCGATCGCGACGCTGCTGCCCACCGCAGATCCCGCGAAGGGCGCGGAGGTGTTCAAGAAGTGCGCGGCCTGCCACACGATCAATCAGGGCGGTGCGAACGGGATCGGCCCCAACCTCTATGGCACGCTGGGCGAGCCGATCGGTCAGGGCAAGGGCGGGTTCGCCTTCTCCGACGCGCTCAAGGGCGTCGGCGGCAATTGGGACTTCGACAAGATGAACGCGTGGCTCACCAGCCCGCGCAAGTTCGCGCCCGGTACCAAGATGACCTTCGCGGGCCTCGGCAACGCCCAGGATCGCGCGAACGTCATCGCCTATATCAATAGCCAGGGCTCGAACCTGCCGCTGCCCGCCGCGCCTGCCGCCGGTGCGGCGCCCGCCGGCAAGCCGGACGCCAAGCCGGCGACCAATGCCGCGAAGGATTCGATCACCAATACGGATGCCGCGAACAATCTCGGCAATACCGGCACCCCGGCGTCGGGTGCCCCCTCGGTCGATCCGAATGCGGCCAAGGAGGGCGCGAAGGCCGGCAAGTAAGCCGCGTGACCCTCCCCCTCGTCCGGGGAGGTGTGTTGCCGTCATCGGCTCTCAAGGAAAGTCGATGGCATGATCCGCGCAGGGGGCCTTGCCCATTGCGCCACGCTGATGTGCGATCCGGCAGGGCCGGAACGGGCCGGCGCTACTGCCACGCATATGGACCAGGCACTGGCCGATCCCCCGTAACGTCTCTCCCCTCTTCCGCCCTGGAAGAGGGGAGGAAGGCTCAGCCTTCCTTGCGCGCCTGTTCCTCGTAGAATTCGCGCACCACGTCCCAGGCCTCCTCGGCCGTTTCGACGTAGGTGAAAATCCCGAGATCGCGCTGACTGACGACGCCTTCGTCAACGAGCGCCTGGAAGTTCACGACCTTGTCCCAGAATTCGCGACCGAAGAGCAGGACGGGAATGGGCTTGATCTTGCCCGTCTGGATCAGCGTGAGCAGCTCGAACAGTTCGTCGAACGTTCCGAACCCTCCCGGAAACGCTGCCAGGGCCCGGGCGCGCAGGAGGAAGTGCATCTTGCGCAGGGCGAAATAATGGAACTGGAAGCTTAGCGAGGGCGTGACATAGGGATTGGGCGCCTGTTCGTGCGGCAGGACGATGTTGAGCCCGATCGATTCCGCGCCGACGTCGGTCGCGCCGCGGTTCGCGGCTTCCATGATCGAGGGGCCGCCGCCCGAGCAGACGACGAACTGGCGCATGCCGTTCTGGTCGCGCGGAACGCGGCTGGCGATCTGCGCCAGCTCGCGCGCGACCTCGTAATAGCGGCTCTTGGCGACCAGCTTCTCGGCGATCGCGCGGGCGGTATCGTCGCTCGCCATGTCGAGCAGCGCCTTGGCCTTCGCCGGCTCGGGAATGCGCGCCGAGCCGTACATGACGAAGGTCGACGCGATCTTCGCCTCTTCCAGCAGCAATTCGGGCTTCAGCAGCTCGAGCTGGAAACGGACGGGGCGCAGATCCTCGCGGAGCAGGAAGTCCATGTCCTGAAAGGCGAGTTTGTAGGCGGGATGCTCGGTCTGCGGCGTGGAAATCGCCGCCTTGGCGCTTTCTGCGTCCTGCTTGGCATGCGGGAAGACGCGCGCGGGTACTCGTGTATCGGTCATTTTCGCCGGGTTAGAGCAAAGCCGACAGGCGCTCAACGGCAGAAATGCGCGTCATCGTCCTCCAGGTGCAGGTGATTGCGATGCGCCGCATTATAGGCGGGCGACAGCACGGTGCCGAAGCGCCGGCAGGCGGAGCGGTGGATCGTCGACAGGAACGACTGGACCTGCGGGTCGGGCGAGGTCCAGTCGTTCAGGATGCTGATCCGCCGCCCGTCCTTCAGCGTCACGCCGCCGACGTCGACCGCATTGGCGATGGCGTGGCCCGAGCGGCGGTCGCCTGACCCCGCCGTACCGACGACGTTGCGGCATACGTAGCTGCCCATGCCCTGGACGCTGGCGAGCTCGCTGCCGAGGATCTGATAGGCGGCGGGGCCGACGGCATTGCGCACCCAGGCGGAAAAGGCGCGCGCTTCGCCGCACCGCATCGCGGTGACGCCGGTGACGGGTACGCCGATCTCGACCAGCTGCACCGCCCCGGACAGGCCGCAGCCATTGCCGAAATCGCGATCGGGCAGGACCCTGTAGGCGACATGGTCCGCACGCAGGTCGGCCAGACACTGCGCGGTGGCGCGAGGCGAGGCGAGGGCGATCGATGATCGCTGCGGTGCGGCGCGTTCGCGGCTGCCGCAACCGGCAAGAAGGACGAGCAGCACCGAGCAGGCAAGGAGGCGACGCATCTCCACTTCCTATCGCGCGGATCGGCCGGCGGAAGACGGCGGCCGCCCGAAAGCGGCTTTGCGTGACGACCCGCGCGGAAACGGCGGTGGACCGACGGATGGGGGCCGATTGGTGTCGGACCGATCCGCCGGAGAGACGACCCGAAAGCCGTTCACCGTCAGGGCTGGGCGGACGCGGGTATCGGGCACGATGTTACCGTGACGGCCGGCCCAAGGACTGTCCACGTCGTTCGCGCAGTCAGGAAAGTCCGTGGTGTCGCCCGGCTCCGATCGAAAATTGTGCAGCGGCCCACAGAGGCGATCGATCCGAACTTTCCCGCTTGCCACGTCACGTCCGTATCCCTAGGGCCGTCGACGGGCCACGCGGTCCCAACGCCGCGCGTGCTCTCTGTGAGGAGAGTCTACATGACTGATACGACGCTCGCCGACGCTACCATTGCGCCCGCGAAACCCGCCGCCAAGCCGGCGCGCCCCCAATTCTCGTCCGGCCCCTGCGCCAAGCCACCCGGCTACGATCCCGCCAAGCTCGCGACCGCCGTCCTCGGCCGCTCTCACCGCTCGAAGCTCGGCAAGCAGCGCCTGCAATATTGCATCGACCTGATGCGCGAGCTGCTCGGCCTGCCCGACACGCATCGCATCGGCATCGTCCCTGGCTCCGACACCGGCGCCTTCGAAATGGCGATGTGGACGATGCTCGGCGCCCGCCCGGTTACCGCGCTCGCCTGGGAAAGCTTCGGCGAAGGTTGGGTGACCGATGCGGTCAAGCAGCTGAAGATCGACCCCAAGGTGATCCGTGCCGACTACGGCCAGCTACCCGACCTCACGCAGGTCGACTGGGCGACCGACGTGCTGTTCACCTGGAACGGCACCACCAGCGGCGTGCGCGTGCCGAACGGCGACTGGATCGCCGAGAACCGCGAGGGGCTGAGCTTCGCCGACGCGACCAGCGGCGTCTTCGCCTATGACCTGCCCTGGGACAAGATCGACGTCGCGACCTTCAGCTGGCAGAAGGTGCTGGGCGGCGAGGGCGCGCATGGCGTACTGATCCTCGGCCCGCGCGCCGTCGAACGGCTCGAGAGCTACACGCCCGCCTGGCCGCTGCCCAAGGTGTTCCGCCTGGTGTCGAAGGGCAAGCTGACCGAGGGCATCTTCAAGGGCGAGACGATCAACACGCCGTCGATGCTTGCCGTCGAGGATGCGATCTTCAGCCTCGAATGGGCGAAGTCGCTGGGACAGGGGGGGCTGATCGCGCGGTCCGACGCGAACGCCGCCGCGCTCGACCGGATCGTCGAGGCGCGCGACTGGCTCGGTCACCTCGCGGAGGACCCGGCGTCGCGGTCGAGGACCAGCGTCTGCCTGACGGTCGACGCGGACGAGGCCGTCATCAAGAAAATGGTCTCGCTGCTCGAGGCGGAGGACGCCGCCTATGACATCGGCGGCTATCGCGACGCACCGCCGGGCCTGCGCATCTGGTGCGGCGCCACGGTCGACACGGCGGATATCGAAGCGCTCGGGCCGTGGCTCGACTGGGCCTACGCCACCGCCAAGGCGGCGGCCTAACTTTCTCCCGACCCCCATCGTCATCCCGGCGAAAGCCGGGACCCACGGACGCGATACGGCTGCGACTTCAAGCGTTCCGTATTCATGGGCCCCGGCTTTCGCCGGGGTGACGAGCGGAGGGCCGCGATCCCGTCTTTCCAGAAAGGCCATTTCATGCCCAAAGTCCTCATCAGCGATAAAATGGATCCCAAGGCCGCGCAGATCTTTCGCGAGCGCGGCGTCGAGGTCGACGAGATCACCGGCAAGACGCCGGACGAATTGAAGGCCATCATCGGCCAGTATGACGGGCTCGCCATCCGGTCGTCGACCAAGGTGACCAGGGATATTCTGGACCATGCGACCAATCTGAAGGTCGTCGGGCGCGCCGGCATCGGTGTCGACAATGTCGATATCCCCGCCGCATCAGCGAAGGGCGTCGTCGTGATGAACACGCCGTTCGGCAATTCGATCACCACCGCCGAACATGCAATCGCGCTGATGTTCGCCCTCGCACGCCAGCTGCCGGAGGCGGACGCCTCGACCCAGGCGGGCAAGTGGGAAAAGAACCGCTTCATGGGGGTCGAGCTGACCGCCAAGACGCTCGGCCTCATCGGTGCGGGCAATATCGGCTCGATCGTCGCCGACCGTGCGCGGGGGCTGAAGATGAAGGTCGTCGCCTTCGACCCGTTCCTGACGCCCGAGCGCGCGGTGGAGATGGGCGTCGAGAAGGTGACGCTGGACGACCTGCTCGCCCGTGCCGACTTCATTACCCTGCACACGCCGCTGACCGACCAGACGCGCAACATCCTGTCGGCGGAGAATCTGGCGAAGACGAAGAAGGGCGTGCGCATCATCAACTGCGCGCGCGGCGGCCTGATCGACGAGGCGGCGTTGAAGGAAGGGCTCGACAGCGGCCATATCGCCGGCGCCGCGCTCGACGTGTTCGTCGAGGAGCCGGCCAAGGCCTCGCCGCTGTTCGGCACGCCCAATTTCGTCTCGACGCCGCACCTCGGCGCCTCGACGACCGAAGCCCAGGTCAACGTCGCCATCCAGGTCGCCGAGCAGATGGCGGACTATCTGGTATCGGGCGGCGTGACCAACGCGCTGAACGTACCGAGCCTGTCGGCGGAGGAAGCGCCGAAGCTGAAGCCCTATATGGCACTGGCCGAGAAGCTCGGCAGCCTCGTCGGCCAGCTGACCACGGGCGCGATCGCACGCATCTCGATCCATACCGAGGGCGCGGCGGCGGAACTCAACCCCAAGCCGATCACCAGCGCGGTCTTGGCGGGCTTCCTGCGCAATCAGACCGACACGGTGAACATGGTCAACGCACCCTTCCTGGCGAAGGATCGCGGCATGGAGGTGCGCGAGGTGCGTACCGAGCGCGAGGGCGATTACCACACGCTGCTGCGCGTGTCGGTGAAGACGGCGGACGGCGAGCGTTCCGTCGCGGGCACGTTGTTCGGCGACCAGGCAGCGCGTCTCGTCGAGCTGTTCGGGATCAAGGTCGAGGCCGATCTGGCCGGCCAGATGCTCTATGTCGTCAACGAGGACGCGCCGGGCTTCATCGGCCGGCTCGGCACGACGCTGGGCGAGGCTGGGGTCAACATCGGCACCTTCCACCTCGGCCGCCGCTCGGCGGGTGGCGAGGCGGTGCTGCTGCTCTCGGTCGACGAGCCGGTCAGCGGGGACCTGCTCGCCCGCGTCAAGGCGCTGCCGGGCGTGAAGACGGCGATGGGGCTGTCCTTCTAAACCGCCGGACCTGTCCCGATCCCCGCCGTCCGGGCGTCTCTTCCTTCTCCCGCCGGGAGCGGGAAGAGACGGCGATGCCGGCCAATAGGGTGAGGGGCAGCGCCGGAACCGCCAGTGGCGCGGCGCGCGCAAGCGGGCTATCGGGCGAGCCATGATGACGACCGGCCTGCTTCCCGAAGGATTCCACGACCGCCTGCCGCCGCACGCCGATGCCGCCGCCGCGGTCGAGGCACGCGTGCTGGAGGCGGCGCGTCTGCACGGCTATGAGCGGGTCGATCCGCCCCTCGCGGAACATGCCGATGGCCTGTCCTCGCGGCTGAAGGATGGCGCCCTGACGGACGCGGTGCGCTTCGTCGATCCGGTGTCGCAGCGCACGCTGGCGATCCGTCCCGACATGACCGCGCAGATCGCTCGGATCGCCGCGACCCGCATGGGCCATCATCCGCGTCCGGTACGCCTGTCCTATGCCGGTCCCGTCCTCAGATTGCGCGCGGACCAGCTCGCACCGGCGCGCGAATGGCGTCAGATCGGCTGCGAACTCATCGGCCGCGATTCGGTCGCGGCGGCGGCGGAAGTCGTCGGGGTCGCGGTCGAGTCGCTGAGCGCGGCCGGTGCGAGCGGCCTGTCGATCGATTTCACATTGCCCGATCTGGTGGCGACGCTCGCCGCCGGCCCCCTGCCGGTGGCAGCGGACCAGATCGAGCCGCTGCGCAGCGCGCTCGACGCCAAGGACGCCGGTGCGGTCGCGACGCTGGCCCCCGCCTATCTGCCGCTGGTCGAGGCGGCGGGGCCGTTCGACGCCGCGGTCGCGCGGCTGCGCGCGTTCGACGCGAAGGGCGTCCTGGCGAGCCGTCTCGATGCGCTGTCGGCGATCGCCGTATCCTTGGGAGACCGCGTGGCGCTGACCCTGGACCCGACCGAGCGACATGGCTTCGAATATCAGTCGTGGCTCGGCTTCTCGCTGTTCGTCGCCGGCGCGAGTCGGGAGGTCGGGCGCGGCGGCACCTATATGATCGTGGGGGCGGAGGGCGAGGAACCCGCGACGGGCTTTTCGCTCTATGCCGATGCGATCGTCGCGACCGCCGGTGCGGTCGAGCGTCGCCGGCTGTTCCTGCCGCTCGGCACGCCGGTGGCCGACGGTGCGGCGATGCGCGCCGCCGGCTGGGTCACGGTGGCGGCGCTGGAAGCGGACGATACGCCGCAGGCGCAATTGTGCACCCACCTATGGAAGGACGGCGTGGCACAGCCGGTCTGAGACCGATCGGCGAGCGTCCCTGGCGCCGACCGGGCGGAACCGGCAATAACGTACCTCCACGGTTGACCCCGCGGGCGCGCGCCGCTAACCGCCCGCCCGCACTTGATGGAAATCCCGCCGCGCCGAGTCCTGTCGAAGGGCGCGCCGGGTCTGGCCGGCAGGTGGAGACCTGTACATGGCGAACGTCGCGGTGATCGGCGCCCAATGGGGCGACGAGGGCAAGGGCAAGATCGTCGACTGGCTGGCGGAGCGCGCCGACATCGTCGTGCGATTCCAGGGCGGGCACAATGCCGGCCACACGCTCGTCGTCGGCGAGAATGTCTACAAGCTGTCGCTGCTGCCGTCGGGCATCGTGCGCGGCACGCCCTCGGTGATCGGCAATGGCGTGGTGCTCGATCCCTGGGCGCTCAAGGCGGAGATCGAGCGGCTTGCCGATCAGGGCGTCGTCGCGACCCCCGATACGCTGCGGATCGCCGACAGTTGCGCACTGATCCTGCCGCTGCACCGCGATCTCGACGGCTTGCGCGAGGATGCGAGCGGCGCGGGCAAGATCGGCACGACGCGCCGCGGTATCGGCCCGGCCTATGAGGACAAGGTCGGCCGCCGTGCGATCCGCGTCTGCGACCTTGCGCATCTCAACGACCTCGGGCCGCAGCTCGACCGGCTGCTCGCGCATCACGATGCCCTGCGCGCGGGGTTCGGCGCCGTGCCGATCGATCGCGAGGGACTGATCGCGGAGCTAAGCGACATCGCGGGCTTCGTCCTGCCCTTCGCCAAGCCCGTGTGGCGCGATCTCAACGAGGCGAAGGGACGCGGCAAGCGGATCCTGTTCGAGGGCGCGCAGGGCGTGCTGCTGGACGTCGACCACGGCACCTATCCGTTCGTCACGTCCTCCAACACGATCGCTGGCACGGCGGCGGGCGGGTCGGGGCTGGGGCCGGCGGCCGTCGGTTTCGTACTGGGCATCGCCAAGGCCTACACCACGCGTGTCGGCTCCGGTCCCTTCCCGACCGAGCTGCACGACGAGACGGGCGAACGACTGGGCGTGCGCGGCCACGAGTTCGGCACGGTGACGGGACGCAAGCGCCGCTGCGGCTGGATCGACACGGTGCTGCTGCGCCAGTCGGCGGCGGTCGGCGGGATCACCGGGATCGCGCTGACCAAGATCGACGTGCTGGATGGCTTCGACACGGTGAAGATCTGCACCGGCTATCGGCTGAACGGCGAGACGATCGACTATTTCCCCGCCCATGCCGCCGATCAGGCGGCGGTCGAGCCGGTGTACGAGGAAATGGAAGGCTGGCAGCAGTCCACCGCCGGCGCGCGCAGCTGGGCGGACCTGCCGGCGCAGGCGATCAAGTACATCCGGCGCGTCGAGGAACTGATCCGCTGCCCCGTCGCGCTGGTGTCGACCAGCCCGGAACGCGAGGACACGATCCTGGTCCGCGATCCGTTCGCCGACTGATCCGGACACGCGAAAAGGCCGGCTGACATGACGTCAGCCGGCCCTTCGCTAGCCTCGTAAGGCGAGGCCGTTATTGCGGCGTCGGCGTGCCGGTGGTCGTGCCGGCGGTGCCGCCCATCGTGCCGGTGGTCGAAGTGCCGCCCATCGTGCCGGTCGTGCCGCCACCCATCGTGCCGGTGGTCGTGCCCGTGCCGGTGCCGGTCGTGCCGCCCATCGTATCGGTGGTGCCGGTCGTGCCGCCCATGCTGCCCGTGGTCGACGTGCCCGTCGAATTGTCGACGCCCGTCGTGCTGCCGTTGGTTCCGGCGCGGCTGCTCCGTCCACGCTTGTTCATCTTGCCGCGCGACTGCGTCGACATGCTGCCCGACGTGGTCGTCTGGTCGGTCGGCGACGTGGTGGTCTGGCCGCTCATCGAGCCCGTCGTAGAACCGCCGGTGGTGGTGGTCTGCGCGAACGCGGCTGGGCTGATCAGCATGGCAGCTGCCATGATCGGAAGGACCTTACGCATTGTTCTCTCCTGCAAAAATCTGTCCGCCCTCAACGGGTCGGGTGCAGGAGCGTTCCCTTTATCCGCCGCATTGACCCCGGTGAAGCAACGCCTGATCGGCTAAAACGAGCGCGACCATCGCCTCCACGACGGGGACGCCGCGGATGCCCACACATGGATCATGACGCCCCTTGGTCAGGATTTCGGCGGACGCGCCGGACCGGTCGACGGTCTCGACCGGGATCAGGATGGAGCTGGTCGGCTTGAACGCGACGCGCAGCCGGATCGGCTGGCCCGTCGCGATGCCACCCGCGATGCCACCGGCATGATTGGCCAGGAACGTCGGGCCGGATGGGCCCGGGCGCATCGGATCGGCATTCTGCTCGCCCCGCAGCGCGGCCGCGGCAAAGCCGTCGCCGATCTCCACGCCCTTGACCGCATTGATCCCCATGCAAGCATGCGCCAGTTCCGCGTCGAGCTTGGCATAGAGCGGCGCGCCCCAGCCGGCGGGGACGCCCGTCGCCTCGCACGCCACGACCGCGCCCAGCGACGATCCGTCCTTGCGCGCGGCATCCACCATCGCTTCCCACCGTGCCGCGGCGGCAGGATCCGGGCAGAAGAACGGGTTGTCGTCGATCGCGGCATCGTCGAACGCGCCATAATCGATCGGATCGCCGCCGATCGCCTCCACCCAGGCACGGATGCGGACCCCCGGCACGACCAGCC
Organism: Sphingomonas beigongshangi; assembly: GCF_016820445.1. Taxonomy (GTDB): domain Bacteria; phylum Pseudomonadota; class Alphaproteobacteria; order Sphingomonadales; family Sphingomonadaceae; genus Sphingomonas; species Sphingomonas beigongshangi. Next base: position 426,477 of record NZ_JADHDT010000001.1, on the reverse strand, counting down.
GCGCGACCGCGCCGGCAGCGACGCGGCTCGCCGTCTCGCGCGCGGAGGAGCGTCCGCCACCACGATAATCGCGATAGCCGTACTTGGCGTCATAGGCATAGTCGGCGTGGCCGGGACGATAGGCCTTGGCGACATCCGAATAGTCCTTCGACCGTTGGTCGACGTTCTCGATCATCAGGCTGATCGGCGTACCGGTGGTGCGCCCTTCGAAGACTCCGGACAGGATGCGGACCTGATCGGGTTCGCGCCGCTGGGTCGTGAAGCGACTGGTCCCCGGCCGCCGCTTGTCGAGCCAGGGCTGGATATCGGCCGCGTCGAGCGCGATTCCCGGCGGGCAGCCGTCGACCACCGCCCCGATCGCCGGGCCGTGGCTCTCGCCCCAGGTGGTGAAGCGGAACAGATGACCGAAGCTGTTGACGCTCATGCGCGCGCCCTCGTGCGCGGGGCCAGGATAGCGGGAACGACGCGGTGGTGGGGGCGGGCGGGCATGCGGCCAGCCATGGCAGATCGTCGCGCGATATCCTAGCGTCGCGACGACGGCGGGATGCGCCGATTCGAAGGCCTGATTGGGGGATTGGGATGCGATTGGGGGGATGTGCGATCGTCGCTGCGGCGCTCGCGAGCGCGACGCCGGCACTGGCGGAAGCCGACAAGGTCGATTTCGAGACCTGCGACGGACTGCAGGCGCCCGGCAAGCAGGCGGATGGCATGCGTCCGCCGTCGTCCGTCTCATCCTGGAGAATGGCGGGGGATCGCAACGGCGCGGCGATCGCCGCCTGTACCCGTGCGCTCGCCAGTCCGCGCTTGCTGCCGACGCAGACGCTGCGGCGTGTCCACCTGCTGCGCGCCCGTGCAGCCGCGAACATGGCCAGCGACGCGATCCCCGCCGCCATCGCCGACTTGGAGGCAGCCGAGGCGGCGGGTGCGCCGCTGGCCGGCGCCCCCTTCTACAAGCGAAGCATGGGCGTTTCGCTGTCGCTGCTACGGGCGATCGCGCTCGCCCGGCAGGGCGATGTCGCGGCGGCGGGCCCGCTGGCGCGCGCGGCGATGGCGGCGCGCCCCTATGCGCTGCATGTCCAGCTCGCGGGGGAAAGCGTGCTCGAGCAGCTGTCCGATGGCGGGGTCGCGGCGATGGACAGCGTCGTCCGGCTCGATCCCGATCTGTCCACCAAGCTGATCCTGCTCGAAACCGCGGCAGGACATCATGCCAGGGTGCTCGAACTGGCGCCCCGCACCGATGCCGCCTGGCCTGTGGCGCGCCTCGCGCCCATGGCGCTGGCGGTGCAAGCGCCCGATGGCAAGGCGCTGTTGCGCGCGCTTACGCTGACGCTGCACACCGCTTATGCCCGCGCCGCGACAGGTGATGCGGCCGGCGCACGGCGCGACGTCGCCAATGCAATGACGCATCTCGATGCGCTGCTGCCGGTGGCCAGCGCCGATCCAAAGGCCGGGGCGGGGAGCGTGCAGGGCGCGGCATTCGTCGGGATGCTCAACGAGAACGTGCGCAAATTCGCGGGAGACTATGGCCGGCTGGTCGAGGCACGGATCGCGATCGACCAGAAGCGCCCGGCCGAAGCGCTCGCCGCGATCGGCCCGGTGACGATCAGGCCTGGCGTGACAATGCCGTACAGCGGACCGTTGCTCGACGTGACGACGAAGCTTCGCCCGATGCTGACCGCCGATCAGGCGCAGTCGCTTCCCGATACCACGTCGATCGTCGCGCAACTGGCGAAGGCGCGCGGCGACGCCCTGGTCGCAGCGATTCCCCTGGCGATGATCGTGCCGGAAACGCCGCGTGCCGTCATCGATTACAACCGCGCGCGCCCGAACATCCTCGGGGCGCTGGTGGGCGGCGCCTTGTCGATGGGCACCAGCCTGCTCGGCGGCATCAAGCGCACCGACGGCTTCCGATCGACGCTGAATCCCGACGGTACCCAAAAAGTCGAGTTCATCGGCAATTCGAGTTCGCCGGCGGTGATCCAGGAAATGACGCTGCTGCGCGCGGCCGAGGTGACGCGCGGCGCCGGCAAAGCTGCCTTCGCGATCACGACGCGGGCCGATTATTCGCGGCAGCTGGTCCAGTCGCAATATGGCCGCGAAATCAGTCGCACCCCGACCGGCTTCAAGAGCGAGTTGACGATCCGCCCGCTCGACCCCGGGGCAGATACGACGCACGCGATCGATGCCACGGCGGTGATCGATGCCTTGGGCCCGCTCTATTACGAGGAGAAGAAGCCGGCGGCCTGATCCGCGATCGCGGTGAACCGCGTGATGCTGAGCATGAGGCCCGGTGATCGAGGGACGGATCGGGCCGGTTCTTCCTGGCGGGGCAGGCAAACCCCGTCGCTATTGCGATGCAATCGCCGGTCCGCCGCGAAGCGCTTGCCGCGCTTGCGTTCAGCGCTGCGGGCCGGGATCGATGCGGAAGGCGCGGAGAAGCGCGCGCCGGGCGGGACCGGCGATCAGGACGGCCAGCAATACGCCGATGCTCGCGCCCGCGCTGCCCGCCCCCGATATCCATCCCCATTGGGGCGCGATCCAGCCGCCGATCCACACGCCGGCGATGATCAGCGCCAATGCCAACGTGTCGCCGACCGCCCGCGCATGCGCCTCACGCGGCGTTACGGCCCGTTCGTACCGGCCGCGTTGCCAGCCGTAATATCCGGCGAGCATGGCGATCAGCGCGAGAGCGGCGGATAGCGTCATCGTCGAGTCTTCAGGCGAGCGCGATGTCCGGCGCATCCTCGGCCTTCATGCCGATGACGTTATAACCTGCGTCGACATGATGGATCTCTCCGGTCACGCCCGCCGACAGATCGGACAGCATGTACAGGCCGGCACCGCCGACATCCTCGATCGTGACGGTGCGGCGCAACGGCGCGTTCAGCTCGTTCCACTTGAGGATATAGTTGAAGTCGCCGATGCCCCGCGCCGCCAGCGTCTGGATCGGCCCGGCGGAGATGGCGTTGACGCGGATGTTTTCCGGCCCAAGGTCGACCGCGAGATATTTGACGCTGGTCTCCAGCGCGGCCTTCGCCACGCCCATGACGTTGTAATGCGGAATGACCTTTTCGGCGCCATAATAGGTCAGCGTCAGGATCGCGCCGCCGTTCGGCATCATCGCGCGCGCGCGCTGCGCCACCGCGACCAGCGAATAGGCGGAGATGTTCATCGTCATCAGGAAATTGTCGAGCGTCGTGTCGTAATAGCGCCCGCGCAGCTGCGACTTGTCGGAGAACCCGATCGCGTGGACGACGAAATCGATCGTCGGCCATTCCGCCTTCAGCGCCGCGAACGTCGCGTCCAGCGCGGCCATGTCGGACACGTCGCAGTCGAACAGCCGCGCGACGCCGAGCTGCTCCGCGAGCGGGCGCACGCGCTTCTCCATCGCCGCGCCCTGATAGGAAAAGGCCAGCTCCGCCCCCGCTTCGGACAATTGCTTGGCGATTCCCCAGGCCAGCGACTTGTCGTTCGCCAGTCCCATGATCAGCCCGCGCTTGCCCGCCATCAACCCCGTCGTCACGCCGCCTGTGCCTCCACCTTGTGCGTCGCGCCTTCCTCTAGCGCCGGTTCGGGTGGTTCCGCCAGTGCCGCGTTGAGATGCGCGCCGAACACGAGGCCGAGGCCGATCAGGTAGAAGAACAGCAGCATGACGACCACGCCCGCCAGGCTGCCGTAGGTGAGGTCATAGCCGCCGAGATGGCTGAGCACCAAGGGCAGCAACGCCGTCATCGACACCCACCAGCCCGCCGTGAACAGCGCGCCGGGCCATTTCGGGCAGTCGGAATGGCGGTATTTGCCGGGCGTCACCGAGTAGAACAGCAGGTAGAGCGCGCCGTACATCACGATGCCGGGGATCACGCGCGACAGGCCAACCCAGCCGGCGGCGTCGCGGGCGAACGGGAGCAGGCGGTAGATGAACTGTTCGGCGGCGGTCAGGATACCCTGGATGAGGAAGCTCATCAGCGCGATCACCACCGACAGGATGATGACACCCGACGACGACAGGCGGGATCGCCAGAAGGGCACGCTCGCCTTGGTCCCATAAGCGCGATGGAACATGTCGCGGATGGTTTCGATGAACCCCCCGACGGTCCACAATCCGACGAGGCCGCCGAGCCATAGAAGCGATCCCGTCCGCGCGACGAGCACGTCGGCGATCGGTTTGCGCAGGATTTCGGCGACGTCAGGCGGAAGGACGTGGAGGAAGGAGGCGACGGCGCGCTGCGTCTCGGCGCTCTGGCCCAGCAGCGACAGCACCGCCGCCGCCGTGATGAAGAATGGAAACACCGTCATCAGCGCCAGATAGGCCAGATTGCCGGCGTGGATGAAGCCATCGTTGAACACGCCGATCGCGGCGCGCTTGGTCACTTCCCAGGCCGCGGCGGGCGGCCGCAGCTTCGCGAGACGCTGGCGGGCGCCGCGATGCTGATGCGCGCGATCTTCGGGGGTATAGGCTATGGTATCTGTCACGTCATGGCGTCAGACGCCCATCGCCGCGCGCGGGTTCCGCCCGTCGGACCATCCTTCGACGAACTGTTGCAGCGCTGCATCATCCGCCGGCACGTCGATCATCAGCGTGACGAGCTGGTCGCCGCGCGTTCCGTCCTTCCGGTGGAACCCCTTGCCCTTGAGGCGCAGCGTCTTTCCCGACGTCGTGCCCTTGGGCACCGTCAGCATCACCGCCTTGTCGACGGTCGGCACGCGCACCTGTCCGCCAAGCACCGCCTCGCGCAGCGACAAGGGCAGATCGAGGCGGACATCGTCGCCGTCGCGGGTGAAGAAGCGGTGCGGCTGTATCTCGATCGTCACGATCGCGTCGCCGGCGCCCCCCGGACCCTGCTCGCCCTTGCCGCCCAGCCGCATCTGCGTGCCATCCTCGACGCCGGCGGGCAGCTTGAGGTCGATCGTCTTGCCGTCGCCCAGCGTCACGCGCTGCGGGCTGAGCGTCGCGGCATCGACGAAGGGCACGCGCAGCGAATAGGCGACATTCGCACCCTTCGGCTGCGGTCGACGGCCGAAACCGCTGGCGAAGCCGCCGCCACGCGCGCCACCGCCGCCGAACAGGCCCTCGAATATGTCCCCCATGTCGCCGGCATCGCCGCCGAATTCGAAACCGGCGCTGCTGAAGCCGCCGCCGGCGCCGGGCCGGGCATAGGTACCGCCGCCGCCCGGCCGAGCGCCGCCATAGCCGAAGGGGGAGGCGGGATTGCCGTCGCCGTCGATCTCGCCCCGGTCGAAGCGGGCGCGCTTGTCCTTGTCGGTCAGCAGGTCGTAGGCGGACGTCACCTGGCTGAACCGCTCGGCCGCCTTGGGATTGTCCTTGTTCCGATCGGGATGCAGTTCCTTGGCGAGCTTGCGATACGCCTTCTTGATGTCCGCCTCGGACGCATCGCGCGCGACGCCCAGGGTCTTGTAAGGATCGGCCATTGGGTCCCCGTTGGTGTATTACCGACCTATGTGGGGGAGGGCGAGGCGCAACGCAATCGGCTCGACGCTCGTTGAAGGCCGCAAGGAGACGGACGATGAGCGACAAGCAGCCAACGCAGGCGATGGATACCGACCATGAAGGCGCGCACGACGGCGTCGGCGACGCACCGGGCAAGCGCGCGGGCGGCGGCGAAAGTGGCGGCGGCGCCTATCCCAACCCGCATACAGCCAAGGGCGGGGGCGATGCCGGCGGCGGCTTCATGGAACATGGCGGCCAGTCGGAGATCGACTATTCGGGCACGGGCGACAAGGATACCGACGATACCGTCGGCAACGACAATGCGGTGACAAAGGAATAGCTTGGCATTTCCGCTGTCGAGAAGCGGGCCGGCAGGAGGGCGTGCCATAGTCGGTGCCCTCCCGGTCTCAGATATCCGGCAACAGCTGGTCCGCGATACCCCAGCCCTGCAAGGCGCGCGACGTCGCACGGGCAAGCAGCGCGTCGCGATCGGCGACCGACCAGCGCGCCGCGCTATCGAGGTCGCGCAACTCGCTCCACGATACCGGGGCTGCAACCGGGGCGCCGGCACGCGCGCGGGCCGCATAGGGCATGATGGCGGTGCTGCCGCGCTGGTTGCGCAAATAGTCGATGAAGATTCGCCCCTTGCGCTTCGCCTTGGTCATGACCGCAACGAAGCGATCCGGATCGGCCGCGGCGAGTGCCTTGGCGAAGCGCTCGGCGAAGTCACGGACAATTGGCCATTCGGCCCCTGGCATCAGCGGCACGACGACATGGACGCCCTTTCCGCCCGACAGCAACGGAAAGCTGGTCAGGCCGATCTCGGCGAGCTGGTCGGCGACATATTGCGCGGCCTTCCGCGTTTCCGCGAAGTCCAGCGCCTCGTCGGGATCCAGGTCGAAGACCATGCGGTCAGGCGTTTCCAGTGCATCGATCGTCGATCCCCAGCCGTGGAATTCGATCGTCCCCATCTGCACGCAGGCGACCAGCCCGTCCGCGTCGTCGACCCACAGATAGGGTTCGGTGCTGCCGTCCTTTTCGGTGATGTCGACGTGGTGGACATGATCGCCGAAGCTGCCCGCGTCATGTTTCTGGAAGAAGCACGCCTTGGCGCGGCCTTGCGGGCAACGGACAAGACTGACCGGCCGTCGCCCCGTCCAGGGCAGCACGACGGGCGCGAGCGCCGCATAATAATCGGCAAGGTCGCCCTTGGTGACCTGGCTGTCGGGAAAGATCACGCGATCGCGGCTTGATACCTTGACCGTCACGGGCGGTGCGCCTTGTGCGGGTGCCGGTTCCGGCGTCTCGACGACCACGTCCTGCGCTCGCTTGTCGCCTCGCAATCCGATGAAGCTCGGGTGGCGTAGCAGGCCGTCCGGCGTCACCTCGGTGAAGGCGATTTCCGCGACGAGCTTCGGACTGACCCACTGCGCCCCGCGGACCATGGCGCGCGGCGCCTCGACCGTCGGCGTCTTGCGTGCGAGCCGGGACAATTGTGCGGCGATCGCGTCCATGCGGCTGGCGTCGAAGCCGGTGCCGACCTTTCCCGCGTACCGCAGCCGGCCGTTCTCGTGCACGCCCAGCAGCAGCGAGCGAAAGCCGCGCTTCTTGTCCGACGGCAGCCAGCCGACGATGACGAATTCCTGCCGACGGGTGCATTTCGCCTTGAGCCAGGCGCGCGTGCGGCCCGACCGATAGGGCGCGTCGGCGCGCTTGGAGACCACGCCTTCCAGTCCCTCGCGGCACATCGTCTCGAACAGGGGCTCGCCCGCGCCCAGCACATGTTCGGCGAACTGCAGCCGTTCGCCGGCCGGCAGCAGCGCGCGCAGCCGCTCCTTGCGCGCCAGATTGGGCAAGGCGCGCAGATCCTCGCCGTCGTGCTCGAGACAATCGAACGCGAACAGCGTCATCGCGCCGCCGCCGGCGATCGCATCCTTGAGCGTGGAGAAATCGGGACGCCCGTCCTTGAACGCGACGATCTCTCCATCGATCAGCGCGCTGCCCGGGATGGCGGCGGCGGCCTGTGCGATCGCCGCGAACTTGTCCGTCCAATCCAGGCCGTTGCGCGTGAAGACCGTCGCCTGGCCTCCCGCGACCGCGACGAGCGCACGATAGCCGTCATACTTCACCTCGTGCATCCATCCGCTGCCCGCCGGCACCGCTTCCACCAACGTGCACAATTGCGGTTCGATGAAAGCCGGGGCTTTCGCTTCGGCAGAAGCGGGGGACGCCCGTCGTCTACGCCGGCTCGTGCCCGGTGTCGCCGCGCTCTTTGCGGGTGATCCGGCGCTTCCGCCGGTGGTGCGCCCCGGCGCCGCCTTGCCGCGGCGGGACGGCGTCTTCCCTTCAGCGATCTCCTGCATCGTGCGGCCGGTCGCGACGCTGGTCAGCGCCTCCTCGGTCAGCGTGTCCGTCCCTGCGGCGAAGGCGTCGTCGATCTTGCGCAGCAGCCAGTTCTCGCGCCGCTCCTTGCCGCGTGGCTTCAGGCGGATCAGCAGCCATTCGCCCTTCATCCGCTCGCCGTCCAGCACGAAGTGGAGATGGCCCTTTTCCAGGTCCTTCGCCGATTTACCGGCGACGGGCGACCAGGTGCCGCGATCCCATAGCATGACGGTGCCGCCGCCATATTCCCCTGCGGGGATCGCGCCCTCGAACGTCGCATAGGACAAAGGATGATCTTCGGTGCGTACCGCGAGACGCTTTTCGTCCGGGTCGAGGCTCGGGCCGCGCGTCACCGCCCAGCTCTTCAGCACGCCGTCGATCTCGAGCCGGAAGTCCCAGTGCAGCCGGGTCGCGTCGTGCTTCTGCACCATGAAGCTGTTGCCGTGGCCGGGGGCGAGCGTGCCGGCTGGCTCGGCGGTCTTCGCGAAGTCGCGCTTGGCGTTGTACGCGGCGAGCGGATCGGTCATCGGCGTGCGCCGAAATGACGGTGGAGGGGGCGGTCAGGCACGTTTCTTCGCCGCGGCCTTGGTGGCCGGCTTCTTGGCTGGCGTCTTCGCCGCCGGCTTGCGGGACGGGGCCGTCTTCGCGGGTGCCGCGTCCGCCTTGCCGCCTTCCATCGATTTCTTGAGCGCCGCCATCAGGTCGACGACGTTGCTGCCTGAACGCCCGCCGCCCTCGTCCTTCTCCTCGATGATCTTGCGACCCTTCGCCTTTCGCTTGCGTTCGATCAGGTCTTTCAGCGCGTCGACATAGCGGTCGTGGAACTCCTGCGGATCGAAGGCGCCCGTCTTCTTGTCGATCAACGCCTGCGCCAGATCGAGAAGGTCGGGATCCGGCTTGTCGTCGGGAATCTCGCGGAAATAGCTCTGCGCCTTGTTGACCTCGTCGGCATAGCGCAGCGTTTCCAGTACCATGCCGCGCCCGCACGGCTTCAGGCTGACGACATATTCACGCCCCCTCAGCGCGAGCTGGCCCAGGCCGACCTTCTTCGACCGCTTCAACGCCTCGCGCAGAACGATGAAGGCCTCCTCGGCCAGATCGTCCGCCGGAACGACGAAATAGGGCTTTTCGTAGTAAATGACGTCGATCTCGCTGGCGTCGACGAATTGCGTCAGCTCCAGCGTTTTCTTGGATTCGAGCTTCACCGCATCGATCTCGTCCTGCTCGAGCAGCACGAATTCGCCCTTCGACACCTCATAGCCCTTCATGATCTCGTCGGTATCGACGGGGCCGATGCCGGTGACGACCTTCTCGTAATGGATCGGTTTGCCGCTGGGTTCGTGGATCTGCTTGAACGAAACGGTCGCGCCGCTGCGCGTCGCCGAATAGATTTCTACCGGGATCGAGACGAGGGCGAGGCGGATCTGGCCTTGCCAATAGGCGCGTGCGGGCATGGGACAGAGCCTTGACGTTGCGGAAGCGATTCAATTCGCCGGCGGATGACGGGTTCCGCGGTGATCTGGATCGGGCTGTGACAGCGGCGGCATTTTCGGTTAGGGCGCGCGCATGGCTGACGATCCCTTCGCGCTGTTCGACGCCTGGCTGCAAGAGGCCGAGGCGGGCGAACCCAACGACCCCAATGCCATGGCGCTCGCGACGGTCGACGCCTCCGGTCAGCCGTCCGTCCGGATGGTGCTGCTGAAGGGGCATGGCCCCGACGGATTCGTCTTCTACACCAATCGTGAAAGCCGCAAGGCGGCCGCTCTTGCTGCGGTGCCCAAGGCGGGCCTGCTGTTCCATTGGAAGTCGCTCCGCCGCCAGATCCGGATCGACGGAACCGTCGAGCGCGTCGGCGATGCGGAATCGGACGCCTATTTCGTCACCCGCGGGCGCGACTCGCGACTTGGCGCCTGGGCCTCCGACCAGTCGCGCCCGCTCGACACGCGCGAGACGTTCGAGGCGCGGTTCGCGGCGATGCAGGTGCGCTTCGAAGGGCAGGACGTGCCCAGGCCGCCGCATTGGGGCGGCTATCGCGTGGTTCCCGATCGGATCGAGTTCTGGCAGGACCGTGCGCATCGCCTGCACGAACGCAGGCTCTTCACCCGCGACGGCGACGGCTGGACCGAAGGACTGCTGTATCCATGACCCAGGACGAACGACGCAGGATCATACCCCTTGCGACGCGTGCGGCGCTCGCCAGCGTCGCCATGGCGTGTTTCCTGCTGGCGCTCAAAAGCTACGCGGCGTGGCAGACCGGATCGATCGCGATGCTCGGCAGCCTTGCCGATACCGCGCTCGACCTGCTCGCCAGCCTCGTGACGCTGTATGGCGTGCGGCTGGCGGCGACACCCGCCGACCATGACCATCGCTTCGGCCACGGCAAGGCGGAGGCGCTGGCGGCGCTGTTCCAGGTCGCGCTGATCACCGCGTCGGCGGGCGGGATCGCCTGGCGCGCCATCCAGGCGCTGGGCGCGGACACCGCGACCGGCGACGCCGAATTCGGCATCGGCGTCTCCATCATCGCGATCGTCGCGACCATGGTCCTGCTATGGTACCAGCGCCGCATCATCCGCCAGACCGGGTCGGTCGCCATCATGGCGGACAATGTCCATTATCAGTCGGACGTGCTGCTCAACGGATCGGTGATGGTCGCGCTGATCGTCGACCAGTATCTGGGCTTCCACAAAGCCGATCCGCTGTTCGGCATCGCTATCGCGATCTGGCTGGCCTGGGGCGCCTTCCAGGCTTCGTCGACCGCGATCGATCAGCTGATGGACAAGGAATGGCCGGAAGACCAGCGTGCCGCCTTCCTCGACGTCGCGGCACGCCAGCCGGGGCTGAAGGGTATTCACGATTTCCGTACGCGCCGTTCGGGCAGCCACGATTTCGCGCAATTCCACATGGAGGTCGACCGGCACCTGACGGTCGGCGCGGCGCATGATATCGTCGAGAATGTCGAGAAGAGCCTGCGCAGCGCCTTTCCTAAGGTCGAGGTGCTGATCCATCTCGATCCGGAGGGCCATGTCGATACCGACAACCCGCTGGTCGAGGCGGACGTGACGCCGCACTGGTTCGGCAAACGCGTCGGCTATTGAGGAAGTCCCGAACATGCGCATTCCGTTCAGCCAGATCGACGCCTTTGCCGATGCGCCTTTCGCCGGCAATCCGGCGGCGGTGATGCCGCTGTCGACGTGGCTCGAAGATGCGACGCTGCAGGCGATCGCGGCCGAGAACAACCTCTCGGAAACCGCCTTCCTCGTACCCGACGCGAGCGGACAGGCGGATTTCGAGCTGCGTTGGTTCACCCCGGCATCAGAGGTGCGCCTGTGCGGCCATGCGACGCTGGCGAGCGGGCATTTCGTGCTCTCTTCGGGAGAGCCGCGTGATGCGGTGCGGTTCCGGACGCGGCAGGCGGGCATCCTGACGGTGGCCCGGGTCGGCGCCGGCTACGAGCTGGCGCTGCCCGCCTGGAAGCCGGAATCCAAGTCCTTGCCGGACGTGGTGGCGGCGCTGGGTGTCGGGGATGTCGTCGAAACCTTGTGGCGCGAGGGCGGCTATGGCGTGGTCGTTCTGTCGTCCGAGGCGGCGGTGCGCGCGGTGCAGCCCGATTTCAGGGCGCTTGCAGCGACCGGAGAGCATCAGGCGATCGTCACCGCCCGCGGCGACACGGCCGATGTCGTCAGCCGCGTCTTCGTTCCCGCCTTCGGCATCGACGAGGATCCGGTGACCGGATCGGCGCATGCGGTGATCGTGCCCTATTGGGCGGAGGCGCTGGGCCGAGACACCTTCACCGCCTATCAGGCGAGCGGACGGGGCGGGCGCTTGACCTGCCGTCTGGACGGCGATCGTTCCGTCCTCGGCGGACAGTGCATCACGGTGATCGAGGGTACGTTCCTGCTGCCGTGACCTCTTGGTGTGCGATCCAGCAAAGCTGGATCGGCGCGATACCGGCCCTCACCCCTCCCCGTCGGGGGAGGATTCGTTACGCGGCCGCGAGGGCGGCTTCGGTTTCCGCGATCCAGCCGCCACCGAGCACCCGGTCACCTGCATAGAGCACCGCCGCCTGGCCCGGCGCCACGCCATATTCGGGCATGTCGAACACCAGGCGCTCGCCGATCATGCGCGCCGGCACGGGCTTGGCCATCGAGCGGACCTTGGCGGTCAGCGGGCCGTCGAGCGGACCCAGACGGTTGAGATCGGTAAGCCGTGCCGCCGCGACGGCGAGCGCGGCGCGAGGACCGACGACGACACGCTTCGTCTCGGCGTCCAGCCGCACGACATAGAGCGGTTCGGCGGTGCCGCCGATCTCCAGCCCGCGTCGCTGGCCGACGGTGAAATGGATGATGCCGCGGTGCTCGCCCAGCTTTCGGCCGCCGAGATCGACGATGTCGCCGGCGGTATCGGCGTCCGGGCGCAGCTTCTTGACCAGTCCGGCATAGTCGCCGTCGGGTACGAAGCAGATGTCCTGGCTGTCCGGCTTGCCCGCGACGGCAAGACCCATGTCGGCGGCCAGTTCGCGCACCCGCGCCTTGGGTAGGGGCCCCAGCGGAAAGCGCAGGAAGTCCAGCTGTTCCTGCGTCGTGCCGAACAGGAAATAGCTCTGGTCGCGTGCGGGATCGGCACCGCGGTGCAACTCGGCTCCCTGCGGACCGACGACACGCCGCACGTAGTGGCCGGTGGCGAGGCAGTCCGCGCCAAGCTCGCGAGCCATTTGGAGGAGGTCGGTGAACTTCGGCCCGGTGTTGCATTGGACGCAGGGAATGGGCGTGCGACCGGCGAGATATTCGTCGGCGAAGCGGTCGACCACCGTCTCGCGAAAGCGGCTTTCGTGATCGAATACGTAGTGCGCGATGCCAAGCCGGTCGCACACCGCGCGCGCGTCGCGGATGTCGCGGCCGGCGCAGCAGGCGCCGGCGCGACCGATCGCCTCGCCGTGATCGTAGAGCTGCAGCGTCACGCCGATCGTTTCCGCACCGGTGCGCGCGGCGAGCGCGGCGACCACCGAGCTGTCGACGCCCCCCGACATCGCGACCACGATACGCCGCGACCCTACGGGCCCGGCCAACTGGAAATCCACATCGTCCATGATGGCGCGTCCCATACGCCCTTTCCGGTCCGGCGGCAAAGTTCGCGAAGGATCACGAGGCATTGTGCGGCGCTTTTACGGACCCTTCATCCTGTGTGGCCTAAACCGTCCGTCCCGAACGACGATGTGGGCGTACGCTTTTGGATCTGAGCTTTCCCGGTTTCGACAAGGATGCGGAGGTTACCCGGCTGCCGGGCGACCTCGCCGTGCTCATGGTCGGTATCGCGGCGCGCCAGAATGCCAGCGCGACTGCGGCGGCGCAGGCGCAATTCGGCCGGGTTCGCAACATCGGGCGGCTGCTCCAGCCGCTCGACGGCGCGTTCAACGGCCCGATGGCGGCGGCGCTTATGCGGTGGGGCGAGGGGTGAACGCGATATTTACCGAGGCGCTTCAGGTGATCTTCAAGCGTCGTCGTTAGGGAAGCGTATCGAATGTTGAACGTAGGCCTGCTGGCCCCGGTCGAGGTTGAGTAATGATCGAGAACCAGAAAATCCGTCCCGCCAAGGTCATCGGCCCGCTCGGAGAGTCGCTGACCCTGGATTCGCTGCCGCCCCCGTCGACGACGCGGTGGGTGGTCCGTCGCAAGGCGGAAGTGGTCGCCGCGGTCAACGGCGGCCTCCTGTCGGTGGACGAGGTCTGCGAACGGTACGGCCTGACGGTCGAGGAATTCGCGGGATGGCAGCGCGCGATCGACCGGTCGGGCATGCCCGGACTGCGCGTGACGCGCATCCAGCATTACAAATCGCTGTACGAGCGCCAGCAGAAATACTGATCCGCGCGCCCTGGCGCCGCATGCCGGCCCGCCTTTCCCCGGTTCGTACCGGGTGCAAAGGCGGGCCGGTTTCGATTCGGGGAGGCGGCGGTTCTTGCCCGGGCCGGCACGCGATCTCTGCGGCCGGCGTGAGTCAGAACCCCCGCGGTAGCGGCAGCCTCGCCTCGAAACGGGTATGATCGTCGATGCGCGGCAGGAGGCGGACGTCGCCGCCATGACCGCGCACGATCTGACGGGCGAGCGCCAGCCCGACCCCGCTGCCCGACGGCTTGGTCGTCATGAATGGGTGAAAGATCGAGTCGGTCAGGTCGGCGGGAACGGCAGGGCCGTCATTGCCGATCGTCACGACGGCGCCATCGGCATCGCGCGACGCCGTCAGCGTCACGGCGCCGGGACGATCGCGCTCCGTCGCCTCCGCCGCATTCTGCAATATCGCCCACAGCGCCGCAGTGAGCTGGTCGGCATCCGCGATGACGCTCGGCGGCGCGTGCTGCATATCGACCGCAAGCGGTATCGCGGGCCAGCGGACCGCGAACAGCCGGGCGAGGTCGGCCACGAGGTCGGCGGTCGCGATCCGGGTCCGCTTGGGCGCGGGAAGGCGGGCCAGACTGCGATAGGCGTCACCGAATCGCTGAAGCCCGCCGGCGCGACGCGCGATGGTCTCCGCCGCCTCGCGTACCGCCTCCAGATCCAGCGGCAGATCGTGCAGCATCGCGGCGACGGTGTCGGCAAGCGATGCGATCGGCGTCAGCGCGTTGACGATCTCGTGGCTGAGGATCTGGACGAGTTCGCGCAGGGCGGTCGCCTCCGCGGCCTTCAACTCGGCGTCGATATCGATCAGCGCGCCGACCTGCGCCACCCGCCCTCCGAGCAGAAGTTCGCCGGCCGCGAGGGCAAAGGGGCGCGGCATGCCGGCAAGCTCGAGCGTGACGGTGGCGGTGCGGCCCGGCTGCGTGCGTGCCAGCGCGTCGAGCAATGCGGCTGGCGGCGCGGGAAGCACGTCGTCCGCGCCGAAAAGCCGGCGCGCGGCGCGGTTGACCGCGCGCAGCACACCGGCCTCCAGCACGACGAGCGGCGCAGGCGACAGGTCGAGATAGGCGGTCAGCCGGCGATGATCGTCCTCGCCCCGCATGGCCGCGGGGGGCGGCAGCGGCAGGGGCGGGCGGGTGGCGATCACGGCGGCGGCGGCGGTCCAACCGGCGACGAGCAGCGCGAGCACGGTCGTAGCATAGAGGCCTGAGGCGGCGCTCCACGCTGCCGCGCCTCCCGCGAAGGTGCCGACCGCGACGCGGATACCGGCTGCGAGCCGATCAGAGACCATAGCGGGCCATCCGCCGGTAGAGCGCGGCGCGCGTCAGGCCCAGTTCGGCGGCGGCGCGACTGACGTTGAATGCGTGCCGTTGGAGCGCCGCGGCGACGAGCGCCGCTTCGCTGCGCGCGAGATTGAGATCGGCGGCAAGCGCGCGCGGCGCGAGATCGTCGGGTGGCAGCGCCAGCGCGAGATCGGCGACATCATGCGCCGGGGCGGTGCCGAGCAGCACCGCGCGCTCGGTTGCGCGACGCAGGCCGCGGACATTGTCCGGCCATGGGTCCGCCGCGATGGCGCGTGCGGCTTCGGGTGTCAGCGGGCGCGCCGGCTTGCCGTACCGCCCCGCGAAGACGCCAAGGAAATGCTGCGCCAGCAACAGCGCGTCATCGTCGCGCGCGGCGAGCGGGGGCAGGTCGATCTCGATCGTCGCGACGCGGTCGAGCAGGTCCTCGTGCAGCGCGCTACGCAGCGTCGCGCGATCGAGGCGGCTGGTCGCGATCACGCGGTCCCGGCCGAGCGCCCGCGCCAGCGTCGCGTGCAGCACCGGGGCAAGTCGATCGATCTGGTCGATGACCAGCGTCGCGCCGGCGGCCTCGGCCAGCGTCGCGTCGAGAACGGCGGCATCCGCCGCCGCGGCATCCAGTGTCACCAGCGGCCGATCGCTCCGTGGCGAACCTCGGTGAATCAGCGTCGCGGCCAGCGTCTTGCCGCTGCCGGGGCCGCCGCTCAGCAACACCGGCGCGTCGGTGGGCGCGATCCGCGCGATCAGCCCGCGGACCGCGGCGATCGCAGCGCTCTCCCCGAGCAAGGCCGGTGCCGCATCGGGCGCGGGTGCCGGCGCGGCGTCGAGCTTGGCGCGCCGCAGCGCGACGCCGCGTTCGACGGTCGCGAGCAGGCGGGCGTTGCTCCATGGCTTGATGACGAAATCCGCCGCACCGCCGCGCATCGCCTGCACCGCCACCTGGATGCCGCTATGCCCGGTGACGACGATGACGACCGCATGGCGATCGGCAGCCATCAGCCGGTCGAGCAGGGCGAAACCCTCCTCGCCGCTGGTCCGGCCGCGCGCGAAATTGAGGTCGAGCAGGATCACGTCGGCGGGGCGCTGTGCCAGGCTGACCCAGGCGGCATCCGGATCCGCGGCGCAGGCGACGGCCATGCCGTGGCGCTCGAGCAGCAGCTGCGCGGCTCGCGCGATATCGGGATCGTCGTCGACGACGAGAATGGTCGGTGATTCGGTTGACATCACGCCTGCACTGTCCGGAAACGGACACTGGCTACAGGTACGTACGGCCCCTTGGCTAGAGGTTCGAGAAATAGATAGCTAAAACAGCGCTTTAGGCGTGCGCCGGGTGTCCGGTCTACACTGTCCGGCATGTTGGACACGCCTTCTTCGACCCCGATCAGCGGCGCAGGCATGGATCGCCGTATCGAGCGGCCATCCGCCAAACGTCGCAAGCGGCTGATCCGCATCGCAATCGGTTTGGCGATCGCCTGCGCCGCCGCCGTGCTGTGGTGGCTGATGCCGGGCGGCAACAGCCTTGCGGTGGACGCGCAGTCCATCCGCACGGGCGCGGTGACGCGCGAGGCGTTCCGCGACTTCGTGCCGCTGCGGACCGAGGTCGCGCCGCTGCGCACCGTCTATGTCGCCGCGGTACAGGGCGGCTCGGTGGCGCAGGTGATCGCCGCGGACGGCACGATGGTCGCGGCCGGCGCGCCGCTCGCGCGCCTGTCCAACCCCGGTCTCGAACTCGACGTCGCCAGCCGCTCCGCGACGATCGTCGGCCAGCTCAGTGCCAACAGCGGCGAGCGGCTTTCCGTGCAGCGCACGCGCCAGGACAGTGCCCGCGACGTCGCCGACGCACGCAACGCCCTGTCCAAGGCGCAGACCGCGCTGCGCCAAAAGCAGGTGCTGTTCGACAAGGGTTTCGTCACCGCCGCCGCGATCGATCCGCTGCGCGAGGAAGTCGCCTACCAGTCCAATCGCGTGGCCGCGCTCACCGCGGGTCAGGCACAGGCCAACGGCACCCTTGCCGATCAGTCCACCGGCATCGCCGCGACGGCGCGCGAACTGCGCGAAAGCCTGGCGATGGTGCGGGCGAGTCTCGCGGCGCTCACCGTCCGCGCGCCGGTCGCGGGACGGCTCACCGCCTTCACCATCCAGCCCGGACAGATCCTCAAGGCTGGCGACCCGGTCGGCCAGATCGATTCGGAAGGACAGTGGAAACTCGTCGCCGATGTCGACCAATTCTACCTCGGCCGCGTGCGGACCGGGCTGCCGGCGACCGCCGACCTCGACGGAGGGACCTATGCGCTCCACGTCATCCGTATCCTGCCGCAGGTGACGGAAGGGCGGTTCCGCGTCGAATTGGGCTTCGACGATCGGGTTCCGACCGGGCTCAACCGTGGCCAGACGCTCGACGTGCGCCTCGTGCTCGGCGCGGACCGGCCCGCGACGGTCGTACCGACGGGCGGCTGGCTCGATGCGGGCGGCACCACGGCCTTCGTCATGGACGGCGACAAGCGGGCGGTGCGGCGGGCGATCCAGACCGGTCGCCGCAATCCCGACCAGGTCGAGGTGACGAGCGGCCTGTCCCCCGGCGAGCGCATCGTGACGACGCCGCTTTCGACCTACGCCCAATACCAGACCCTCCTCATCCGATAGGACTTGCCATGATCCAGCTTCAGGACGTCAGCCGCACCTATGCTTCCGACGAGGTCGAAACCACGGCCTTGGGCGGCATCGACCTTCACGTCGAGGGTGGCGAATTCGTCGCCATCATGGGCCCCTCGGGGTGCGGCAAGTCCACGCTTCTCAACATCCTGGGCACGATCGACCGGCCGAGCGGCGGACGGTATGTGTTCGAGGGAGAGGACATCGCCCGCGCGCCGGAGGCGGAACTGGCGAAGCTGCGCCGCGACAGGCTGGGCTTCGTGTTCCAGAGCTTCAACCTGATCGACGAACTGACGATCGCGGAGAATGTCGCGCTTGGCCTCGCCTATCGGTCGATGCCCGCGCGCGAAAAGAAGGATCGGATCGCCGCGGCGATGGACCGCGTCGGCATCGCCCACCGCCAGCGGCACCATCCGCATCAACTGTCGGGCGGTCAGCAGCAGCGTGCCGCCATCGCGCGCGCGATCGTCGGCGAGCCGCGGCTGATCCTGGCGGACGAGCCGACCGGCAACCTGGACACCGCCAATGGCGCACAGGTGATGGAGATCCTGCAGCAGCTGAACGCGGAGGGCGCGACGATCGTGATGGTCACGCACAGCCCCGCGCATGCCGACATCGCGAAGCGCACCGTCCATATGCTGGACGGCCGTATCCTCGCCTCCGCGCGGCTGGCGGCGTGATGCTGCGCCGCGCCCCTCGCACGCGCGGCAACGGTGTCATCGTCGTGCTGCTCGTCCTCGTCCTGCTGCTCGTGCTGCGCATCGCGTCGCAGACCAAGCCCGTCGCCTGAAGGTGATCGCCATGTCCTCCTCGGCCTCCGCCCTCGTCAGCTTCTACCGCGCGCTGACCCGCCACCGCCTGTTCGCCCTGCTCAACATCGGCGGCCTCGCGCTCGGTATCGCGGTGTTCCTGCTGCTGTTCCTCTACGTGCGGTTCGAGACGGGCTATGACCGTTTCCTGCCGGATGCGGACAAGCTCTACATCGTCCAGGAACGCTATTTTACCCCGGGGTATCGGAAGGAGGCGAACCCCTACACGATGGGTGCCTTCCTCGATCACCTGCATGGCGACTACCCGGACGTGAAGGGTACCCGCTATTGGGAGCAGAACGCGACCATCCACCAGGGCAGCAACGTCACCGACGAGCATCTGACCGTCGTCGATCCCAATTTCTTTACGTTGTTCCGCCTCCCGGCGATCAGCGGCGATCCGACGAAGGTGCTGGGGGATCCGGACACGGCCGTCGTGACGGAGCGGATCGCGCGGAAATATTTCGGGACCGTGCCGGCGATCGGCCGCACGCTGACGATCACGATCGATGGCAAGACCTTCACCTATCGCGTGGGCGCGGTGATTGCGGACTTGCCGGACGATTTCAGTTTCTCGGCCGACATCTTCATTCCGCTGGTTCGCGCGCGCTTTGCCAACGAGTGGTTTGATCACTGGGGCAGCACCTCGCTCGCGACGTTTCTCCTTTTTCCGGATGCGGCGGCGGCCAAGGCCTTCGAAGGCGAACTGGCGCGCTTCGCCGAGCGTCACGTCTTCCCGGACGGCAATATCAAGAAGGGGCAATGGCAGCAGTCGCTTCGCCCCCTGGTCGACAATCATCTCTACGACCCCGCCGACCGTAGTGCGGTGACGACGCTCGGCATCGTCGGGCTGCTCACCTTGCTGATCGCCATCGTCAATTACGTCAATTTGGCGACCGCGCGGGCGGGCCTGCGCGCGCGCGAGGTCGCGATTCGCAAGGTGCTGGGCGGCACGCGCACCGCGCTGCTGCGCCAGTTCATGCTGGAAGCGACGGCGACCGTTGCGCTCGCCGCGCTGATCGGACTGGCAATCGCCGAACTCGCATTGCCGCTGGTCAACGCGGCCGGCGGCATGTCGCTGGCGATCCGCTATGCCGGCCCCGAATCGATCCTGTGGCCGCTGGTACTCATGGTCGTCGTCGTCGGTGGCGTGGCGGGCATCTACCCGGCACTGGTCCTGACTCGCTTCCGGCCGGCGGCGGTGCTCGCCTCGGCAAGGGCGCCTGGCGGCGGACGGGCGGGTGCCCGACTGCGCGCTGCCCTCGTCGTCGGCCAGTTCGCCATCGCCATCGCCTTCGGCATCAGCACGGTGACGATGCTGGCGCAGGCCGCGCACGTTCGTGCCGCCGATCTCGGCTTCCGGCGCGACGGCCTGTTCATCCTGTCCAAATACGCGTGGGTGGACGAGGATCAGCAACCAGGCGTGCTGCGCGCTTATGCGGCGCTGCCCGGCGTCACGGCGGTGACGTCCGCGCAGAACGCGCCCGGCGACCAGATGATGACCAACACGTCGAACATCTACCGCGCAGGGCTCGACGAAAGCCGCGGGCGTTCGACCATGGATGTCGTCGTCGGCGACGCATATTTTCCGACGGTGGGCGCGCGCCTTATCGCCGGCCGGCTGTTCGACACGGCCCATCCCGCCGACGACACGGCCTTGCGGCAGAAGGGTAGCAAGGCACCGTATAACGTCGTCATCAATCGCACCGCCGCAGCTAACTTGGGTTTCGCGAGCCCGGCGGCGGCCATCGGTCAGTCGCTCGCCGGCAACGGAACGATGACGATCATCGGCGTCGTCGACGACTTGCGTTTCCGCGGCCCGCGCGAGCCAGTCGCCAGCGTCGAGTACCGCTATTCCAGCAAGCCGTTCGGCAGCCCCTACGGCATGGTCCGCTACACGGGCGATCCCGCCGCCTTCCGCGACATCGCCGAGGCGACGTGGAAGCGGGTCGCGCCCGCGGTCCCCTTCGCGGGGCGCACGGTCGAGGAAAATCTGTACCAGCGGTACTACAAGACGGACAAGCAACGCGCCAACCTGTTCACCATCGGTGCGGTGCTGGCGGTGCTGATCGGCTGCATCGGTCTCTACGGGCTTGCCGCCTTCGACACCGCGCGGCGGATCAAGGAGATCGGCATCCGCAAGACCTTGGGTGCGTCGACCCAGGATGTGCTCAGGCTGCTGATCGGACAGTTCATGCGACCGGTGGTCCTCGCCAACATCGTCGCCTGGCCCGTCGCCTTCGTCGCGATGCGGCGCTGGCTCGGCGGCTTCGACGATCGCATCGCGCTGTCGCCGCTGTTCTTCGTCGCGGTGGCGTTGGTCGCCGCCGCAATCGCGGCGGCGACGGTCTTCGCCCAGGCGTGGCGCGTCGCCCGCGCGGAGCCCGCGCGCGCCTTGCGCTACGAATAGGAGGGGGTCCCATGCATTCGGCGCTGGTTTCCTTCTACCGCACAGTTGTCCGGCATAAGTTGCATACCGCGCTCGATATCGGCGGTCTTGCACTTGGTATTGCCGTGTTCCTCACGCTCGCGCTGTACGTACGGTTCGAGACGAGTTTCGAGCGATGGCTGCCGCATCATGAGCAGATCTACGTCGTCGGTACCGAGGTCCACTTGCCGGGCAGCGTGATCAACGGCGTCTATCCCGCGACGATGGGCGGCCTGCTCGAGCAGATGCAGGCGGCGTTTCCGGGCCTCACCGGTACACGCATGCGGGGCGGGACAGGCGGCGGCGTGGTACGCGATGGCGTGACGACAAAGGAGGATGTGACGCAGGTCGATGCGTCCTTTTTCGATGTCTTCGCCCTGCCGATGGTCGCGGGGCAGGGCGCTGGCGCGTTGCGTGACCCCGCAGCGGTGCTGATCAGCCGGGCGGTGGCCGCACGTTATTTCGGCCATGATGATCCGATCGGCCAGACGCTGACGATCGCGTTAGATGCGCCGGTCCGCTATCACGTTGCTGGCGTATTCGAGGACATTCCCGCCAATAGCGATCTTAAGGCTGGTCTGCTGATACCCATGCCGTCATTGCCGCCACCAGGCGAATGGGCATGGAATAAATGGGGCACGGCGTCGCTAACAACCTACCTGCGCTTCCCCACTCCAGCGGCGGCGGCGGCGTTCGCAGCCAAGCTGCCTCCGTTTGTCGACGCCCGAGCGCGGCCGGATGTTGGGCCGGGAGCGTCGAAATGGCTCTCGCTGCCGCTGATGCCGCTGAGGGACGTGCATCTGCATCCGGTCGGTGCGGAAAGCGCCAGCCGGAGGATGATGGTCGCGGTGTTGGGCGCCATAGGCCTGATGACTTTGGCGATTGCCGTGTTCAACCACGTGAACCTCGCGACCGCGCGAGGCATCTTGCGCGCACGGGAGGTGGCGCTGCGCAAGGTGACGGGCGCCACGCGCGCGACGTTGATCCGCCAGTTCGTCGGTGAGGCGGTCCTGATGGTCGGCTTGGCGGCGCTCGTCGGGTTGGCGCTGGCGGAGGTCGGGTTGCCGTTCGTCAATGCCGCGGCCGGAACCTCGCTGACGGTCCCTTATGGCTGGGCCTTGCCGCTACTGGTTTTGCTGACGGGCGTGGTCGGTTTCCTCGCAGGCTTCTATCCAGCCATCGTTCAGTCAACCTACCCCGCCGCTGCGGCTTTATCCGCCGCTCCTGCACCGGCAGGCGGTCGCGGAAAGCGCCGCCTGCGTGAGGCATTGATCGTCCTCCAGTTCACGCTAGCAATCATCTTCGCCATCGGAACGTTGGTGATGATGCTTGAGGTCGCGCATCTACGCGGCAGCGATCTCGGCTTTCAGCGGCGCGGGCTAATCACCGTCGCATCACTCGCCGATAAAGGGCTTGCACCGGATCAGGTGCGAAGCGTCGTCAGCGCGATCCGCCGCCTGCCCGGTGTGAACTCGATAGGCCTCGCTACGGCCGGCCCGGGCGGGGACGGCAGCAGCATCGCGGATGCCATCGAGACCCCCGGTCAGGCCAATGGCGGGCCAATCTTGCAACTTGTCAGCGTCGGGCCCGGATTCTTCGACACCTATGGCGCCCGCTTGCTTGCCGGGCGCGTGTTCGACGGTCGGCATCCGGGGGACGATTCGAGCAACTGGAAGAGGTGGAATGCGGGGCGCATGATCGTGTTGAGCCGCCAGGCTGCGCAGACTTTGGGCTTTGCCACACCTGGAGACGCGATCGGCCGAACGGTCGGCTATCCCCGTCCGCGTACCATCGTCGGCGTGATAGAGGATATGCGCTTCCTTTCTACGCATCAGCCTGACGGCGGCAGCTACTACATCTTTTATCCCGATCAACCGCCGCAGCCAGTTGCCGCCGTGCGTTTCCGGGGCGATCCACGGGCGATGTTGGACCGGATCGCCAGCGTGTGGCGGCGGGAGGCGCCGCAGGTGCCGTTTCGCGGCGACACTGTCGATGCACGCATCGCCAGCCTTTATGAGGTGGACACCCGGGCGATGCGCCTCTTCACCATCGGCGCGATGCTTGCGCTGATGATCGCGTGCATCGGGCTCTACGGTCTTGCCGCGTTCGACACCGCGCGCCGAGTGCGGGAGATCGGCATCCGCAAGACGCTGGGCGCCTCGACGACGGAGATGCTGCGCATGCTGGTCGGCCAGTTCCTGCGTCCGGTGGTCGTCGCCACCGTGCTGGCCTGGCCGATCGCCTTTTACGCGATGCGCCAATGGCTCGCCGCCTTCGCCGATCGGATCGCGCTGTCGCCGCTCTATTTCCTCGGTGCCGGCGCGGCGGCGCTCGTGATCGCGGCGGCGACGGTCCTCGCCCAGTCATGGCGCGTCGCCCGCGCGGAGCCCGCGCGCGCCTTGCGCTACGAATAGGGGACTACTCGTCCGTCCGGCGTTGTGCGAAGGCGGCGGCATGACCACCATCCACCTGTCCGCCGCACCACGTCCGTTGGGGCGCAGCGATATCCTGGTCTCGCCGATTGCCTGGGGCATGTGGCGGCTGGCGGGTTCGGTAGCGGGCGCGCGCGCGTCGATCGACGCGGCGCTGGAGGCGGGGATCACGTTGTTCGATACCGCGGACATCTATGGCGCGGACCAGCCCGCCGGCTTCGGATCGGCGGAACTGCTGTTCGGCGATGCGCTCGCGGAAGCGCCCGACCTGCGCGAGCGGATGGTGATCGCGACCAAGGGCGGCATCCGTCCCGGCATCCCGTACAATTCGAGCGCGGCCTATCTGGCGGATGCGCTCGACGCCTCGCTGACGCGGATGCGGGTGGAGCGGGTCGACCTCTACCAGATCCACCGCCGCGACCTGCTGACCCATCCGCAGGAGGTGGCGGGGGCGCTGACGCGGATGGTCGAAAGCGGCAAGGTCCGCGCCGTTGGCGTCTCCAATTACAGCCCGGCGGAATTCGAGGCGCTGCAGGCGTTCCTCGACCAGCCGATCGTCAGTACGCAGCCCGAATTCTCGGCTTTGCACAGCGCGCCGCTGTTCGATGGCACGCTCGACCAGGCGATGCGGCTCGGGGTGGGCGTGCTCGCCTGGTCCCCGCTGGGCGGCGGCCGCCTGGCCACGGGCGACCATCCCGCCGCGGCGGCGCTGGCGGCGCATGGCGCGCGGCACGGCGTCGACGCGGCCACGGCCGCACTCGCCTGGGTGATGGCGCATCCGGCGCAGATCATCCCCATCGTCGGATCGCAGGCGCCCGCGCGCATCCGCGCCGCCGCCGATGCCTATACGGTCGGCTGGACGCGCGCCGAATGGTATGCCGTGCTCGAGGCCGGCCTCGGCGCGCGCCTGCCGTGATCAGCGGGTGAACGCGCCGATATCGGCGATGGCGAGATGGCCTACCGGCTTCGCGGCGGCGGGGAAGGCCAGGCGCAGATAGCGCGCGCGGACCGGTGCGGCGAAGGCGATACGCTGAGTCGAGAGGGCATAGGCGATGTTCGGAAACTCGCCGTCGCCCGCCGGAGCCCAGGACGTGCCGTCGCGGCTCGTTTCGACGCGATAGCCACGCGGCGGCGCGCTGTCGGGATCGGGGTGGCGCCATGGCGTCAGGCTGAAGCCGGCGATCGTCTGTACCCCGCCGATGTCGAGCGTGACGCCGGCCGGCGTCGTGGCGGTGGGCGCGGGTTGCGTCCAGACCGTCGATCCGTCGCCGTCGAGCAGTGCCTCCGCGCCCGGGGCGGTCGCCGCGACGACCTTCCAGCCGCGCGTCGAGAGGGTCGTCGGATCATTCGATTGCGGCGGCGCGACGTCGGCGGGCGCGACGCTGCGGAAGAGGGCGATCTCGCTGATCGCCGGGCAGACGGGCGCCTCGAGGATCACGAGCCGCACCCGGCGCGCAGCGATCGGGGAGGGCAGGCGGATCAGCCGCTGCGCGCCGATGCAGGCGTGGGTCGCCAGCCGCCGCCACGTGCCATCGACGTCCGCCTCCACCGCGAACCGCGTCACCCGCACGCCGAGCGGCAGGTGTTCACGCAGCCGGATCAGGTCGAACGCGCGGCCGGGCGGCAGGTCCAGCGTCAGCGTCGGCGTCGTCACGCCATCGGGCGTAGACCAATAGGTGTCGCGGTTGCCGTCCAGCACCTTTGCGGCGCCGAACGCCGGGCCCCGGATCGCGCTGGCTTGCGCTACTGCGCCTTGCGCGAGATCGGTGGCAAAGGTCGCGCGCATCGCGTCGCCGAAGCTCTTCAGCACCGCGACGTCATGCGCCGGGATCTGCCCGCGCCGGTCGGGCGGAAGGTTGAGATTGAGGTTGGTGCCGCGACCCACCGATTCGTCCAGCAGGCGGACGAGCCGCGCCGGGCTCTTCACCTTCGCATCCTCGTCGGCGTGGTAGAACCAGCCGGGTCGGATCGACACGTCCGTTTCCGCCGGCCACCACAGGGGGGCGCCCCGCACGCCGCTATTGCCTTCCTCCTGGACATAGGGGTGGTCGGGCATCGTCGGCCAGCACGGATCGCCCGCGACGCCGTCCTCATTCCCCACCCAGCGGATATCGGCGCCCAGCGGATCGAAGGTACAGGCCATCGGCTGATGCTGGTGCACCAGCGCGATGATCGAGGGCCAGTTGTAATATTTCGGCGCGTCGATCTTCCGCGTCTCGCGCGCGCCGCCGTAATAGCCGTCGCCGCCATTGGCGCCGTCGAACCAGAATTCGAAAAGCTCGCCGTAGCGGGTGCAGAGCTCGACGACCTGCTTGCGGTAATAGTCGATATAGGCCGGTCGGCCATAGTCCGCGTGGTTGCGATCCCAGGGCGACAGATACAGGCCGAAAGACAGGCCGGCGCGGCGCGTCGCCTGTTCCATCTCGCGGACGATGTCGCCCCTGCCGTTCTTGTACGGGCTGTTGCGGATGCAATGTTCGGTCAGCATCGTCGGCCAGAGGCAAAAGCCGTCGTGATGTTTGGCGGTGAGGATGATGCCGGTCATGCCCCCCGCCTTGGCAGCGGCGACGATCTGGTCGGGCCGGAAGTCGGTCGGGTTGAACAGCGTCGGGCTCTCATCGCCATAGCCCCATTCGCGATCGGTGAAGGTGTTGATCGAGAAGTGGACGAAGGCGTAGCGCTCGCGCCGGTGCCAGGCGAGCTGCCTTGCGGACGGCAGCGCTCCCCATGGCTTGGGCGCGGCGACGCTGGTGAGGCGCGCCTTGGCGGCAAAGGCAGGAGCGGTGCCTGCGGCGAGGCCGGCGGCGGCGACGAGCGTGCGGCGGGAAAGATCGTTCATGGACGCGTGGCTCCGGTGGAAAGGGGGTCGGGAATCAGCCAGGTCTCGGCGACCTGCTTGCCGCGGCCGCTGCCACCCATGCCGGGCGGTCGGGTCCAGGCGAGGTCGAGCGTGCCGCGCGCCGTCGCGGCCCTGGGCACGTCGAGCGTGACCTGCATCGGATTGTCGGTGCGGCGGAAGGCGTCCTGGAGGACGTACCGGCCGTTGGCGACGAGCCGGATCGGCAGCGTATAGTCCTCGCCCGCATAGGTGATCGTCAGCCGATAGTGCCGGCGCGGGTCGAGCTCGGCATAATGCAGCCGCAGAGGTGTATCGTAGAGCGTCTCGGCATAGTCGAGCGCGGATGGCGCCCAGCCGTCGGCGAGCGTACGGTCGGCGATGCCGTCGATCGCGGTGGCGAACCCCTGAGGATCGCGCGACAGGCCGAGGCCGCGGACCAGATGCGGTTCGGCATCGGGGCGGCCCAGATCATCGTACAACGCCCCTTCCGCCCGGCGGCTGCGATCCGGGATTGGCCAGCGCTTCTCCATCTCGGCCTCGATCCAGGCGCGCCCCGCGAGGTCGGTGTCGGCGCGGTCCAGATTGGCGCCCCGCTCGACGTTCGATGCGCCGTAGCGCGTGACGCTGAGCTGCAGCCGTGCCCCCTGCCACAGTCGCTCCGCCAGCGCGTTCAGGCGCGCGAGCAGGGCATCGACGACGGCGTCATCCGGTCGGGCGAGGATGGCGCGCGCCGTCACGGGGTCGGGAGCGGCCAGCGCCGCCCTGCGCCGTGCGCGCGCCGAAATCGTCCGATGGTGCACGAGCGCGTCATAAACCGCGCGATAGCGCAGCGCGTCGATCCGCCAGTCAGCGAAGGCGGCGGGGCGGATCGCATCGGCACGCGCCAGCGTGGCATCGATGCCGGCGTTGGTCGCCGGGTCTCCGATCCAATTCGCTTCCAGCGCGGCGGGTAAGGGCGCGGCGGCGGCATCACCGATGAAGATGCGGGCGTAGTCCGCCGCCACGCTGTCGAGACCGGTGTGCGGGTCCCAGCCCAAGCGGAACCACAGGAACTGGTTGAAATCGTCGTTTACCCCTTCGGAATAGGTGACGAAGCCGACGGTCTGCGGTGCGAGATGAGCGAAGATGCGGGCATAGGCGGCGGGACGGGGATTGATCGGCTCACGACCCTCGGTCAGCGCGAATTCGGGCCACCAGCGATCCACCGGAAACTGCGCGTGCATCGTATGCGCGATGTCGGGATAGAGGATCAGCGGATAGCGTGCGGGGATGCGCGCCCGCTGCACGGCCAGCGGATCGCGCGTCTGCGGGCCGACGAAGATGCCCGTCAGCCATGCGGGGCACTTGTCGAGTTCGTGGTAGAAGGCATCGAACCCGGCGGCGTCGAACCCCTGGGACGAAATATAGACGGGCGCGCCCGGTGCCCGTGCGCGCAACAGCGCTACCTGCGCGGCGACGAGTGGGAACAGCCTGTCGGGCGCGGTGTGGCCGGGGTCGCCGCCCGGTACATAGAGCGCGTCGACGAAAGGGAGGTCGGCGAGCGTACGACGAAAGGTCGCCATCT
This sequence comes from Sphingomonas beigongshangi, assembly GCF_016820445.1. Taxonomy (GTDB): domain Bacteria; phylum Pseudomonadota; class Alphaproteobacteria; order Sphingomonadales; family Sphingomonadaceae; genus Sphingomonas; species Sphingomonas beigongshangi. The sequence goes on along the minus strand of NZ_JADHDT010000001.1, from coordinate 398,733 downwards.
CCGCAGCGACCGCCCCGGGCTTCGCGTAATCCCCGAGCTCGGGATAATAGAGCGCGACGTCGAGGCCGAGCCGGTGCGCGATCGTCGCGATCCCGGCCAGCGTTTCGCGCGGCGGCGCGGGAAACAGCGGGCCGGTCGCCTCATCGTCGGACACGGGCGCGATCAGCTGGACGCCGCTCGCGCCCCACAAGGCGAAATCCTCGATCCGCCGCGCGAACATCGGCAGCGTCCACGCGTCGTAGCTGTTGTTCTTCGGCCGGTAGCCTATCTGCGTCAGCCGTGTCGGTTGTGCCGGTGCCTCGTCGACGGGGCGGGGCAGGCGGAGCCGGACCGTTCCGCCGGCGACCTCGAGATGCCGGAGCACCCAGCCTGCACCGTAGACGAGCCCGCGGGTGCCGTGCGCGGTCACCACCGTCGTGGCGCCGACGCGGCGGATCGCGAACCCTTCGCGCGGTAGGGACGCCGGAGGGCGCCACCGCCGCTGGTCCGGGGCCGGCAGGGCAGCGGCGACCACTTCGACCGGCGCGATGACCAGTCGCAGTGTTCCGCACGTCGCTGCCCGTTCTGCGATGCGGCTCCGCAGCAGGGCGGCGGCGACCTCGCCGCCCGCTCCGGTCGTCACGCAGGATGCGGCGAGCGCCGCCGCCAGCATCATGCGCGCAGACGGCCGTTCGACGGCGGACGGGCGGCCGGCGCGCGGCCGAAGCGCGTGTCTGGCGTCGCGCTCATCGTGAAGCTGAGCGTGCCGCCCTTCACCAGATCGGCGTGGCGGATCCAGGTCCTGGTCCAGGGGCGGCCGTTCCACCGGACGGCGGTGACATAGGGCGTGTCCGCGCGGTTGCCCGGTGCCTCTATCACCAGCCGCTTGCCACCGGGCAGGCGCAGCGTCGCACGCTCGAACAGCGGCGATCCGAAGACATAGACCGCCTCGACCGGGTCGACGGGATAGAAACCGAGCGCGGACAGCACGAACCAGGCGCTCATCTGGCCGCAATCGTCGTTGCCGATGACGCCGTCCGGATCGTTCCTGTACATGTCCGTGCAGAGGCGGCGCACCATGGCCTGCGTCTTCCAGGGCGAACCGCTATAGGCGTAGAGATAGGCGACGTGATGGTCGGGCTCGTTGCCGTGCGCATATTGCCCGACGAGGCCGGATATGTCCGGCGGCGCATTGGCGGGGAGCGTCGACGGAGCGGTGAACAGCGCATCGAGCTTCGCCTCGAACTTCGCCTCGCCGCCCATATGGTCGATCAGGCCATAGACGTCTTGCTGGTTGAGGAACGTCGCCTGCCAGCCGTTCGCTTCCGTATAGTCGCGCCACCAAGGCTTCGGCATGTGCCCGAGCTGGACGGGATCGTAGGGGCTCCACCAGCTGCCATCGGCGAAGCGAGGGCGGGCGAAGCCGATGCCGCCGTCGATGACGTTGCGCCAGTTGCGCGAACGCCGGAGCAGGCGGTCGGCCTCGGCCGGTCTGCCGATGGCGCGCGCGATGTGCGACGATGCCCAGTCGTCATAGGCATATTCCTGCGTTCGGCTGACGCTTTCCCACCAGGTGTCGGCGGGGACGTAGCCCTTGGCATCGTAGAGGTCGCGGCCCTTGCTGTTGTCCATATCGGGCGCGGCAAAGTCGAAGGACCGCCGGGCAATGCCCGGCCAGGCGGCGGCATAGTCGCCCGGAATGCCCTTGGCCTGCGCCTCCGCGAGGACCGAGACGCCGTGCCAGCCGATCATGCAGCCCGTCTCGACGCCCTGCAGCGGCCAGACGGGCGGTCCATAGGGGCTCTGCTGCGTCTGGCGGATCATATCCGCGACCAGGCTCTCGACCCGCTCCGGCGCGACGATGGTGAGCAACGGGTGGAGCGCCCGGTACGTATCCCACAGCGAGAAGGTGCTGTAGGCGGCCTGCCCCTTCGGCAGGCGGTGCACCTTGCGATCCATCCCGACGTAGCGACCGTCGACATCGGAGAAGAGCGTCGGCGCGAGCTGCGCATGATAGAGCGCCGAGGCCATGATCGTGCGCTGGTCGGCGGTGCCACCCTCGACCGTGATCGTGTCGAGCGCTTCCGCCCAGCGCGCCCGCGCGGCGCGGCGGATGCGGTCGAAATCCCAGTGCGGAGCCTCCGCCGCGAGGTTGGCACGCGCGCCCGCGACATCGACGGCGGACAGGCCGCAGCTGGCGACGACCGGCGCGGCGCCCGCGTCGTCGTAATGCAGCACCGCCTTCAGCCGCATACCCGCGATGGCGCGCGATCCCGCCGGCTGCTCCCTGTCACCGTCGCCGTAGAAGGTGATGCGATCGGGCTTGCGCGACAGCTGCAGCGCGAAATGGATGCGCCGCCCCTTGGCCCAGCGGTTGACGGTGCGTGCGCCCGTGATCGTGCCCGCGTCGTCGACCCCCAGCGTCGCGTCGGTGATCAGCGGGGGCTGGTCGCTTGAGTCGAGGATCAGGTGCGACAGGTCCACCAGGATATGACCGGGCCCGGCGGGAAACGTATAACGGTGCCAGCCGGTCCGCTCGGTCACGGTCAGCTCGGCGACGACGCCGCTCTCCAGCGTGACACGGTAATAGCCGGGCTCGGCATGCTCGTCCCGGAAGCGCTGACGATAGCCCTTGTCCGGATCGTCGAGCGGGCCGGGGAGCAGCTGTACGGGGCCGCGCGTCGGGACCAGCAGCACGTCCAGCATGTCGCCGATGCCCGTGCCCGACAGATGGGTGTGACTGAATCCCATGATCGACCCGTCGCCGCTGTGGTAGCCGGAACAGGCGTCCCAGCGTTCGACATCGGTGTCGGGACCCAGCTGTACCATGCCGAAGGGCAGGCTTGGGCCGGGGTAGGTATGGCCGTGGCCGCCGGTGCCGACGAACAAATTAGGCGGAGTCGGCTCAGGGGCCGCGGCGAAGGCGGGCAGCGGTAGCGCCGCGGCAGCGGTGGAGGCCAGCAGCGCGCGGCGAGTGACGTGCGAACCCTCACCCGTCCCACCCGTCTGCAGCGAGCGGGCGCCTTTCCTCCCACAGTGGGAGAGGAAGGAAGCGGCGAGACCGCGGGAGGGCGTGGGTGTCATCGGAACGTCTCCTGCAGGATCGCCGGCTGCGTCCGTGCCAGCGTCACGATCAGCTCGCCGAACAGGCCGTTCGCCCAGGCGAACCAGTCGCGCGTGAATTTGGCGGGATCGTCGCGATCGAAGGTCTCGTGAATGAAGCCGGTGCCCGCGTCGCTGTCGCGGATCGTCCTCAGGCAGGCGCGGATCGTCGCGGCGTCGCTGGTCGACAGCGCGCGGACGATCAGCGACATCGGCCAGATCTGGCCGGGGCCGACATGGGGGCCGCCGATGCCCTCGCCCGCGCGACCGCGGAAGAACCAGGGGTTTGCCTCGCTCCACGCCGCCGCTTCGGTCGTGCGCCACAGGCGATCGTCCGGCGTCACGCAGCCGAGATAGGCGAGGCCGGACAGGGACGGGACATTGGCATCGTCCATGAACAACCGGTTGCCATAGCCGTCGACCTCATAGGCCCAGACCTCGCGTCCGTCCGGCAGGCGCATCGTGCCATGCTGCCGCAACGCTGCGGCCACTTCGTCGGCAAGAGCGGCGGCATCACCGGCGAGTGCGACGTCGCCGACCGCCTGCGCGAGCTGTGCGAGCTCGCGCAGCGCCGTCGCCGCGAACAGGTTCGACGGGATCAAGAAGGGGTAGAGGCAGGCATCGTCGGAGGGGCGGAAGCCCGATGCGATCAGCCCGACCGGCTTCACCGGATTGCCATGGCCCCACAGCAAAGTCTCGGTCGGCTGCGGCGCGCTGCGGCGGAAGCTGTAGGGGCCGTCACCCTGCTTGCGCTGCTGCTCGCGGAAGGTGCGCAGCGTCGTGCGCGCCGCTTCGCGCCACGTCGCGTCGAAGGGGCGCGTGTCGCCCGTTGCGCGCCAATATTGGTGCGCCAACCGGATCGGATAGCAGAGCGAATCCACTTCCCATTTCCGCTCGGCGACGCCCGGCTTCATCGCCGTCTCGTCCTTCAGTGCCCAGGGCAGGTTGGTGGTCGCCGTCGGGTCTTCCATGAAGGCATTGGCGTAAGGATCGAGGAGGATCGAGCGCGCCTGCCGCGCGATCAGGCCGCGAAACAGCTCGGCGAGCCGGGCGTCCTCCTTAACCAGGTGCAGATACGGCTTCAGCTGTGCTGACGAGTCCCGCAGCCACAGGCAGGGGATATCGCCGGTGATGACGAAGGCGTCGGGCTGGCCGCCCACCATGCCCATCCTGACGGTGGTATCGAGCGTGTTCGGATAGCAATTGCCGAACATCCAGGCGAGCTTCGGATCGGCGATCTGCTTCTGGATACGGACGATCTCGCGCTCGACCGCGCGGCTGGTGAAGCGGCGGTCGGCGGGCGCGGGGCGCTTGCTGGCATAGGGCGCGGCGGCGGCGAAGGCTGGGGTGGAGGCGATCGCCACGCTACCGGTGACGAAGGTGCGACGGTCGATACTCATTTCGGCAGCTCCGTGTCTGCGCCCGTCACCATGAAGTCGTGCCAGACGCCTGTGCCGTCGCCCGGCTGGCCGCCGCCGACGTAGAGGCGATAGGCCCCAGGGGCGACGTGGCGGCGGCCGTCTCGGTCGACGATGCTCATGGCGCGCGGATCGATCGCGAAGCTGACCCGGCCGCTGCCGCCGCGCTTCACCGAGACGCGCGCATAGCCGACGAGCTGGCGCTGCAGCACCGCCTCGGTCATGGTCGGCTTTTCGGACGGGGCGGGGGGGACGAGATAGGCCTGAACCACCTCCTCGCCATCGCGCGCGCCGGTGTTTCGGACGGTGGCGGTCACGGCAAGCGTCGCGCCCGCCGCGACGGTGACGGGCGCCGCGACGGGATCGTAGGCGAAGCGCGTATAGCTGAGGCCGTGGCCGAAGCCCCACAGCGGCGTACCGGTGAAATAGCGGTAGGTGCGTTCCTTCATCGCATAATCGACGAAGGCGGGCAGATCGCTCGTCGCCTTGTAGAAGGTGACGGGCAGGCGGCCCGCCGGGTTGTTGCGGCCGGCGAGCGTATCCGCGATCGCCGTGCCGCCCGCCTCGCCGGGATACCAGGCGGCAAGGATCGCGTGGGCGTCCGAAGGATCGACGGCGACCGCGCTGCCGCTGGTCAGGACCAGGACGGTCGGCTTGCCGGTCACCCGGAGTGCTTCGATCAGCGCGCGTTGCGGCGCGGGCAGCGCGATATCGGTACGATCGCCGCCGACAAAGCCGGGGACGGACACCGACAGCGCCTCGCCCTCCAGATCGGGCGACAGGCCGGCGACGACGACTGCGACGTCCGACGCCTGTGCCGCCGCCACCGCCTCGGCCAGCAGCGGCGCGGCGGGCGGCATCCAGGACAGGCGGAAGCTCTCGTCCTCGCTCTTGTGATCGAGCAGGATGTCGAGCGGCTGCGCGCTGCCGTCGCTGTCGATCGTCAGCTCGACGCGCCCCCTGGCCAGCGGCCCGTCGTGCAGGACCTTGCCGCCGATCGCGACACGTACGCTGTCATGCGTCGTGCAATCCTTCCAGCATTGCGCCTGATCGAGGATCAGCCGGTAGCGGCCCGGCGCGGGCGGTACAAAGTCGCCGGTCCAATGCGCGATATAGCCCGTCGCCGGCACGCCAACGGCGGGCGGGGCGCGATTGAGGTCGAGGTCGATGCGCCGGACATGGTCGGTCACGACGTGGTCGCCGGTGTGATATTCGACCGCCAGGCCGGGCCGGCCACCACTGCGCAGCGCGGTTTCCGGCAGCACGACGGCTGCGCCTTCGGCCAGCAGCGATCCCTGCGCATAGCGGACGTTGCCCGCGCCGAAGGCGGTGCGCAGCCCCTCCAAGGGAGTCACCGGTGCCGCGGCGGTGCCGTGATAATTGCCCTGCAGCACGCCAAGGTCATCGGCGTCCGCGCCGATCACCGCAATCCGGGTCCCGGGTTTGAGCGGCAGCAGGTCGTTGGCGTTCTGGAGCAGCACGATCGCCTTGCGCGCGGCCGTCAGCGCAAGCGCTCGGTGCGCTGGCGTGTCGACCTCGCTCGGCCTGATCCGCGCATAGGGGCTGGTCGCGCCGAAGGCGATGCCGAGTGCCTGCCGAGCGCGCAACGCACGCGCCAGTGCGGTGTCGACCTCACCCTGCGTGACGAGGCCGCGCCGCAGCGCCTCGGGCAGCGCGGCATAGGCGCCGCCGCAATTGAGGTCCGTGCCGCCGCGCACCGCCGCCGCCGCGCCGGCCGCGGCGTCCAGTTTATAGTGATGAAACAGGGAGATGTTCGCCACCGCATCGCAGTCCGACACGGTGAAGCCGGCGAAGCCCCAATCCCGGCGCAGCCGGTCGTTCATCAGCCATGACGCCGCGCATGCCGGCGTGCCGTGGATGGCGTTGTAGGCGCACATCAGCGACTGCGCCTTGCCCTCCGTCACGACGCGCCGGAAGGCGGGAAAATAGGTCGCTTCCAGGTCGCGGGGGGAGGGGTCAACGTCGAAGCCGTCGCGCCCCGCCTCCGGTCCGCTGTGCACGGCGAAATGCTTCGGCGTGCCGACGACCCGTGGGTGCGCCGGGTCCGGCCCTTGCAGCCCGCGCACGAATGCGGTGCCGAGCGTACCGGTCAGATACGGGTCCTCGCCATAGGTCTCCTGGCCCCGGCCCCAGCGCGGATCGCGGAAGATGTTGATGTTGGGCGACCATATCGTCAGCCCCTGGTAGATGCGCCGGTCCGCTCCGACCGGGCGGGCATTGAAGCGCGCGCGCGCCTCCGTCGACACGACGGTACCTGCAGCCTCGAGCAACGGCGCGTCCCAGGTGGCGGCCATGCCGATCGCCTGCGGAAAGACGGTGGCCACGCCGTTGCGCGCAAGGCCGTGCAGCCCCTCGTTCCACCAGTCATAGGCGGGCAGGCCCACCGCCGGATCGGCGGGCGCGGTGTTCTGCAATTGCGCGGCCTTCTGCTCCGGGGTCATCTTCGCAACGGCAGCCGCGACCGGGTCGGCGGCCTGCGCCGCGAGCAACAGGGCGAGGATCATCGTGCGAGCGTCCTTGGCGTCGGCATGGGGCCGGTGATGGTGACGGTGCGGCTCTCGCCCGGCAAGAGGTCGAAGCCGTTGTCGGACGCGGTGCCGCCCGCCGCGCCGAAGTCGAGCATCACCGCACGGGCGAGGTTACGCGCCGTGATCGTCAGCGTATCGCCCTTGCGACGCAAGGTCAGACCCGGGTCGGGATAGGCCATATCCTTTGGCGCGCCTCGCTCGACAAGTTCGCGGCTCACCACCGTGCCGCCGACCAGCAACTCCGCGACGGCATAGCTTCGCGCGGGATCGGCGGCCCCGAACAGGTCCGTGTCCGCAAAGCGCGCGACATCGGTGGAGGACAGCGGGGCGAGGCTGGTCGCGCCTTCCCGCGTCGCCAGCGTAGCGCCCGTCATGTCGCGTACCGTCACGCGCCATGTGGCCGGCATGGCTTGCTGCGCGTCGGAAACCAGCGCGATCCGCGTCGCGCCGTCCTTGTGCTCGGCGACAATCGCCTGGGGCGCGTACATGCGCCGCGCCTCATATTGCAGCAGCTTCCAGCGGCCGAGATGATCGATGCTCGCCCAGGATACCGCCGGCCAGACGTCGTTGAGCTGCCAGAACAGCGAGCCCATCGTCACCGGGCGGCAGGCGCGATGATGACGCGCCGCCATGCCGATCGCCTGTGCCTGGTTGACCTGCGTCAGATAGACGAAGTCGGCGAAATCCTTCGCGGGGCGCAGGCGCTGGTCGAGGTAGAGCTGCAGGCGCGCATTGCCCTCGCCCGCCAGGAACTTCTGGTGCGCCTTCATCACCGGGCTGTCGGGCGTCAGCCCTTTCAGCGAGCCGGCGAAATTCCTGATCGTCTCCAGCGTCGGCATGGACTGGAAGCCATATTCGCTCATGAAGCGGGGGCAGCCGTCCAGATAGCGTTCGACCGGCTTCGACCCGGACCAGACGTCCCAGAAGTGGCGGTCGCCGTTCGCGTCCGTGTCGACGGGCCCGTCATAGTCGGTCGACGGCGAGCCCGGCATATAGGGCGTCCCCGGGCTGTTGCGCGTCACCGCGTCGCGCAGCACGCGGTCGAACAGCACCGCCATGCCGGTGCCGATCCTCTCCTGCGCATCGGGGCCGATCGCGGTCTTGAACGCCTTGCGATCGCTCCAATTCTCCCAGCCCGACAGAACTTCGTTGTTGCCGGTCCAGATGACGATCGAGGGATGGTCGCCCAGCCGCGCGGTCTGCTCGTCCGCCTCGATCGCGACATTCCGGCGATAGGCGAGGTCGGGCGGCGTCACCGACCCGCCGAACATGAAGTCCTGCCACACCATCAGGCCCATGCGGTCGGCGAGGTCGTAGAAGGCGTCGTCCAGATAATAGCCGCCGCCCCAGACGCGTACCATGTTCATGTTGGCGTCGCGCGCGCTGGTGAGCAGATGCGCCATCTCGCTCTGTTCGACACGCGCAGGGAAGCTGTCGAACGGGATCAGGTTCGCGCCCTTGGCGAAGATCGGCACACCATTGATCGACAGGGCGAAGGCGCCACCGGTGCGATCGAGCGTGACGGTCCGCAGGCCTATCGTCCGGGTCGCGCTGTCGCGCATCGTGCCGCCGTCCACCAAGGCACCGGTGACGGTGTAGAGCGGCTGGGCGCCGTAGCCGACCGGCTGCCACCGCTGCGGCCGCGCCACCGTCAGGGGGATGGTGATCGCGTTGGCACCGGCGGCCAGCGCGACCTGTCGCTCGACGCTCTGGCGCTCGCCGTTCGGACCGCTCAGTGCGACGCGGACCGTCTGCGTTGCGGCGCGGTCCGCGACCAGCGTCATTCGCGCGGTCAGCCGCGCTTCCGCGTCATTGAGATCGTCCTGCGCGACCTGCAGGCGCTCGATCCGCGCGGTGTCCCATGCCTCCAGCCGGGCGGGGCGCCAGATGCCCATGGCAACGAGGCGCGGGCCCCAATCCCAGCCGTACTGATATTTGGGCTTGCGGATATAGGGCGACGTCTGCCTGCCTTTCGGCTCGTCGCCGAACGCGCTGTCATACTCCCCCGGCAACGCGTTCTTCTCGGCCAGCACCATCGGCTGGAGCGTGCGGATCGGCGAGGCGATGCGCACCAGGATCTCGTTGTCGCCCGCATGCAGCAGCGCCTTGGCATCGGCGCGCCAGCGTCGATGCGCGTTGTCGGCGGACAGCAGCCGCGTGCCGTTCACCCAGACACTGGCGAAGGTATCGAGCCCGTCGAACACGAGGTCGAGATGTCCGTGTGCCAGCATTGCCGGGGTCACGGCGAGCGTGCGGCGGAACTGCCAGTCGGTCAGGCCGACCCATTGTATCGCGCCTTCGTTGATGCCGAGGAACGGATCGGGGACCCGGTGCGCGCGGATCAGGTCCTCCTGCACGCTGCCCGGTACGCGTGCGGGCAGCCAGCGCGCCTCCTGCGGATGCGCCTTTGCCGCTGCGCCGTCGGCGGGATCGATCCGCACCTGCCACGCGCCATCGAGCGTCACCGTGTCGCGCGGGCCGGCCAGGGCGGGGGCCGCAATGCTTGCGAGGAGAAGGGCAAGCGCGACACCGCGGATCATCGTACGCCTTCCGACAATTGCACGCGCTCGACCGCGTAGAAGGGATCGCTGAGCGGCGAGGTGAACTGGAAGCAGAGGTCCGCGTCAGTCATCCCGGCCGGAATTGGCGCATCGAAGCGGAACTGCGTCGGGGCCTTTGCCGGGTCGGGCAGGGGGAAGGTCGCGATGACCGGGGTCTTCGGCCCGTCCTTTACCGGGCAGCCGGCGGTGACCACCAGTTCGCCATAAGGCGTGACGTTGAAATGGCCGCGCAACGCCGTGAAGTCGTGCGCGAGGCCGTAATTGCGCGGCAGGCGCGCGACGGCCACCGCGATCGATCGCGCGTTGGCGAGGGGCGCGCCCTTCCAGGCGGTGCAGGTGTCGAACAGGTTGACGTTGAACACCGGGGCATTGGCCGTGGCTTCGGAAGTTAGCGGCACGCGCAGGCCGAGCGCGCCCATCGGACAGGCGACGAGGTCGCTCGGCGTCGCGGAAAGCAGGCTGGCGCGGCTCGTCTCGAACGGCCGTGGCGCGGCCAGCATGTCGCCCTCCAGGAAGGCGGCAGCGCGGATCGGCGTGCCGGAGGCGACGCCGATCGGCGCGCTATAGACGCGGGAGCGGGGCGTCGGAGGGCTGCCGTCGGTCGTGTAGCGGATGGTCCCGAGCGGCACCTGGGTTTTCAGCGCAACCGTCAACCGGCCGGAACGCAGCGCGGCGCCGCGGCTGCCCTGCAGCGCATAGGCAACGGCGAAGGCGCTGTCGGCGACCTCTCCGCCATCGCGGCGCCAGCGCGCCATCTGCGGTACGATACGGCGCGCGAAGCTGGAAAAATCGCGCACGCTCTTGGGCGACCAGGTCACCTCCGCCAGCGCGCCGAGCCGCGGATAGATGTTGTGGTCCACCTGATACGGCGTGACGAGATATTCGCTCCATGCATTTGCCTGCGCGCCCAGGACGTGCCGCGCCTTGTCGGCATCGATCCCGGCCGGCATCGGGTCGTAGCCGTAGACGGCTTCCAGCGTCTGAATGCCGATCCGGCCATTGGGCTCGTCGGGCAGGTCGCTCTGCAGATTGTCCAGATAGAGGTTCGGGGCGGGTGAAAGGACGACGTCGTGGCCCTTATTGGCGGCGTCGACCGCACCCTTGTCGCCGCGCCATGACATCACGCTCGCCGATGGCGGTACGCCGCCCTCCAGGATCTCGTCCCAGCCGATCAGGCGGCGGCCCTTGCTCGCCAGATAGGCGCCGAACTGGTCGATCAGCCAGCTCTGCATCTCGTTTTCGGTCTTCGCGCCCACGGCGGCCATCTGCGCCTGCACCGCCGGGCTGCGTTGCCATTGATCCTTGACCGCCTCGTCGCCGCCCAGATGGATATAGGTGCCGGGAAAGACCGCCATCACCTCGTCGAGAATGTCCTCCACGAAGCGCACCGTCTTCGCATCGGGGTTGAGGAGATAGGGGTTGACGCCCCAGTCGTGACCCACGTCCGGCCGGTCGCCGAACACGCCATGTTCGGGATAGGCGGCGACCAGTGCCTGCGCGTGGCCAGGCAGGTCGATCTCCGGCACGATCGTGATGCCGCGTTCGGCAGCATAAGCGACGAGCGCCTTGAGCTGTTCCTGCGTGTAGAAGCCGCCAACCTTCGCGGCCGGTGACCCGCCGGTCGAAGGCGGCGTCCGCCAGGCTCCGATCTCCGTCAGTCGCGGATACCGCTTGACCTCGAACCGCCAGCCCTGGTCGTCCGATAGATGCAGGTGCAGCGTGTTGAGCTTGACGGCGGCCATGCGGTCGACGGTGCGATAGAGAAATTCGATCGGCTGGAAATGACGCGACGGGTCGATCATCAGCCCGCGCCAGGAAAAGCGCGGCGCGTCGGCGATCGACACCGCCGGAATGGCGGCGGGGTGGCCCATCATGCCGTCGGGACTCGCAAGCTGCGCCAGGGTCGCCGCACCATGCACAAATCCCCGGTCGCCCGATGCGGCGATGACGATGCCGCGCGGCGTGACATCCAGACGATAGGCTTCGTCGCCTGCGACCGAGGGGTCGCGGACGAAGCGGACAGCCCCTTGACCGATCGTGGGCCGCAGCACCAGGCCGCGGGCTGCCTTGACCTGCGCGGACAGCAGGCGCGCCGCCGCGGCAGCGCCGGCATCGCCCGGCGCGGTCCCGATCGCGGCGCCGTCGGTCAGCAGGAAGCGCCCGGCACCGCGGGTCACGCTTTGCGGCATCGGCACGAGCGGCAACGGGGCGGATCGGGTGGCGGAGGGGGACGCGGAACCCGCGGAAGCAGGCGCGCCGGCGGCGATCAACGTCGTTGCGAGAAGAAGCGACGCGCTGCGGATCATGACCGGCTCCCTGGTTCCGTTTTGGTATGGTCAGGTATCATGACCGAGCGAAAGCCTGTCGTCCATGCCCCTCACAAAAAAGGCCCCGGCATCGCTGCCGGGGCCGAGGGAGGGGCGGGTGCAAGCCCCGCCTCCCGGGGATGACGTGTCAGAAGCGCGCGGTCGCCATCAGCGAGAAGACGCGGCCGTTCTTGTAGACGGAGGTCGGCGCATCCGGCGTGCTGCTATACTGGTAGTAGGTTTCGTCCAGCAGGTTCTGGGCCGCGGCACTCAGTTGGACATTGTCGGTGATCGCATAGGAAATCGACGCGTCCAACTGACGATATGCATCGGTATAATCCTGGCTCTGCTGACGGCCGAACCGATAGAAGTACTTCGAGCGTCGGTTGTAGCTGAGCCGCGCCTGGAACGGCCCCTTTTCATAATAGGGCACGATCGTGACGACGTTGCGCGACAGATAGGGCAGGCCGGTCGGCAGTCCCGTATCGGCGTCGGTGAAGGTGTAGTTCGCCTGGATCCCGAACCCCCAGAGCAGGTTGGCGTTGCCGGTCAGCGAGAAGCCGGTGACCGTTGCCTTGCCGCCATTGACCGGCCTGCTGATCGAGTATGTCAGCGTTCGGCCCGTGACCGTATTGGTAATGGTGACGCCGTCGATGGTCTGATTGCCAATATAATTCGAGATGTCTCGATAGAAGATCTCACCCGAGATGTAGCTTGCTGGCGCGAAGTACCATTCGGTCGACAGGCCGAAGTTGGTTGCCGCATAGGGCTTCAGGTTCGGGTTGCCGCCACTGCCACTACGCGTCGTATCGTCCAGCGATAGCGAACCGGCAAGGTCGCTGTAACGGGGGCGAGCGATGACCTTTGCCGCCGAGCCGCGGATCACAACGCTGTCGCCCGCCTGGAAAATGAGGTTTGCGGCAGGCAGGAAGCGATTGTCGTCGGTCGATACGCGCGTCGGCGCGAAGAGGTTGTTACTCTGCGTGAAGAAGTTCGAAACGTCCTGCGTATGGACGTAGCGGCCACCGATGTTGCCGCGGAACTTGCCACTCTCGAAGTTCGCCTGGACGTAACCAGCGGCGATCCGTTCCTTCACAAGCCAGTAGCTGCTGGGGGAAAAGCCGCGGTCAACGTTGAAGTTGCCGTACTTCTGCAGCGTGGAGATGATGCCGTCCTTGTCCAGAGTCGCATAGGGCGTGCCGTTGCCGCCCGTGGACAGGCCGTCATACAAATCGTCCGCACGCACCACGAACGGCAGGTTCGCCAACGTGAAATTCTGATTGGTGTAGATCGCGTTGCTGCTTTCGGTGTTGCTGTTGGCGTGATCCGCATAGCGTGCGCCGAACAGGATCGTCTTCAGCGGCCCGAGGTCGACATCGTGCTTGAAGTTCACTTCGCCGAACGTCTCTTTGTCGACGGTGAAGCCGACCTGGAGCGGGATGCCGCCGATCTGCCGGGCGAAGAAGTTCTGTCCGCTATCCTTGACGTTCTCGCCGCCAAGCGCCGAGTAATTGCTCAGCCACTTGGTCGCGTCGCTCGCGGGCGAGGTCCAGTTCACATAAGTGTTGCGGCCGTTTGCGCCCGCCGTGAAGCCCTGTTGCGTACGGAAATCCAGCAGATATTCGGGATTCTTGCCGCCCGACGCGCGCGTCGCACCGACGTTGCCGGTGATTTCCCAGCCCTGCGGCCGCCAGTCGATCAGCATCGAGACCGTATCGTTCTTGATGCGGGTACGGCGGAATAACGTGTCGAGCTGGCCGGTCGCGCCCGTCTGTCCGGCGGGAATGCCGGAGAAGGTGGCGGAGTTCACGATGCCGGGCGACGCGCCGGAGGCGGGGATGTAGGTTGCCGCCGTCATCCGCGACCCCTCGTACCCGTAGGTATATTCCGAATTGGAAAGGTTGTCGTAGTTGCCGCGGATGATCAGCGCGGTGCCGGTGATCGTGAGATTGTCGGTCGGCTTCGCCTGAATGGCGAGGGAGCCGCCAATTCGCTGCCGTTCCTGCTTGAAGAATTCGTGCGCGAGGAACGACGCATAGCGGGCCTGACTGAACGCGTCGATCGTCGCCTTGTTGGGGAGCGATCCGTTGATCGTTGCGCCGCTGGCAACGGTACCGTTCGGGCCGTTGTAGACGATGTTGCCGTTGGCATCCTTCGGATAGCTTTCCAGCAACGCAGCGCCGGTCCGATACCAATAGACGGCTGTGCCGGCGCGGCTGAGCTGTTCCTTGTCGTAGTTGATCGCGCCGAGGATGCCGAAGGTATCGTCGTCGTTGTGCCAGCTATAGAGCGCATTGCCGCGGAAGCTGCCGCGCTTGGCGCGGTCGTTGTATTCGCCGCCCACGGTCAGCGACAGGGTGTTCGGCTTCAGGTCGAGCGGACGGCGGGTGACGATGTCCACGCTCGCGCCGATGGCGCCTTCCTGCAAGCGCGCCTCCGGCGTCTTGTAGACGATCGCTTGGCTGATGATCGCCGGCGATAGCAGCGAATAGTTGAACGTCCGGCTCGACCGGTCCGATGGATTGCCACCCCAGTCAGCCGAAGCGACGGAATGGCCGTCGATGGTCAGGCGGTTGAGGGCCGGTTCAACGCCGGCAATCGACAATTGCTCGCCCTCGCCGAACTGGTGATCGACGGTGACACCCGGCAGACGGGACAGGGATTCGGCGACATTGTTGTCCGCCAGCTTGCCGACGTCCTCGGCGCTGATCACGTCAACAATGGAATTCGCTTCGCGCTTGGTCTCGATAGCATCCTGCAGACTCTTGCGGATGCCGCGAACCACGATGTCGTTGTCGCGACTGGGGGCACCCTCGTCCTGCGTCGAAGCGGGCGGGTCGACCTGAGTCTGGGCGTGAGCGGAACCGGCGAGGCCGGCGAGTGCGGTGGTCACGAGGATAACGTGGCGCAGGCGCATAATCAAAATTCCCCCCTCTAAAACGATCCCGACCCGATCGGCGTGGATCGTCGTTGCTGCAGCCGGACCGGGCCGGCGGATGCGAGCCGCCGACCCGTGCTCTATAGGATCGTTTCGGCCCTTAACCGTATACGGCCATATACCAATTGAAGTCCAGAACGCTACCATAAAAATTGCATTATTGTTTCAGCGGCTACATTGGCCTTACAAACGAACATGTCGCTGCATCGGCGGACGCGGTCTGATAAGGCGACGCGGACACGACGCGGTCGGGAAGGGGCAGGCGTGACACGCGAAGGATCAGGGGCCAGGATCAATCTCGAAGTCTGCGTCGAATCGGTCGCCGGTGCGCGGGCGGCGATCGCTGGCGGGGCGGATCGTCTCGAATTGTGCTCGGCACTCGCGCTGGGCGGCCTGACACCGTCGCAGGGCCTGGTGGCCGCCGTAATGCCGGTGGCGAGCGCGGCTGGCATACCCGTGCGGGCGATGGTGCGCCCACGCGCGGGCGATTTCGCTTATGATGCGGACATGCTCGCGCTGGCGCAGACGGAGGCCGCGGCCTTGCTCGCGCAGGGCGTGGAGGGGCTGGTGTTCGGCGCGGCGCGTGGCGGGGCGCTGGATTGCGAGGCGTTGCGGACATGGGCGGCCGGCCTCGCACGGCCGTTCGCGCCGCCGGGCCTCACGCTGCATCGCGCCGTCGATCTGCTCGACGACCCGGTGTCTGCCGTCGATCAGGCGATCGCGCTGGGGTTCGACCGGATCCTGACGTCGGGCGGCGCCACAACAGCCTTCGAAGGGGCGGCCACGATCGGGGCGATGGCGCGGCAGGCAGGGGGGCGGATCAGGATCGTCGCGGGCGCCGGCGTGCGACCGGACGGTGTCGTGGCGCTGATCGCGGCGACGGGGGTTCGCGATGTCCATGCATCCGCCAGCACGGCGGACCGCGCCGACGATCCGGCGGCACTGCGTCTCGCTTTCGGCGCGCGGCCCCGCGTGACGTCATCCGACGTCGTCGCCGAATTGCGCGCTGCGATTGACGACATATCCAATCTAGGACAAATGTAATGCGGGCCGCGATCCCGCGTGCGTTACTTCCCAGTCCTGTCACCGCACATGCGCGGGCAAGGAGCCGCCAATGACCTTCATCAGCAAGATCGGGACGTTTCGCACGGACAATCCGTCGCCGCTCTACCTGCAGCTGCAACAGCTCATCCGGGACGCCATCGCGGGCGAACTGATCGCGCGTGGCGAGGCGATCCCCGCCGAGCGCGACCTCGCGACGGAATATGGCGTGTCGCGCATCACCGTGCGTAAGGCGATCGAGGGCCTGGTCGAAGAGGGCCTGCTGACCCGCCGACGCGGCGCCGGAACGTTCGTCGCCGGGCGCGTCGAAAAGAATTTTTCCAAATTGTCGTCCTTCACGGAGGACATGATCGCGCGCGGTCGCGTGCCGAGCAGCGCCTGGATTTCGCGCAGCAGCGGCATCGTCAGTCCGGAGGAATCGATGGCGCTGGCGCTGTCGCCGGGCGAGCCGGTGATGCGGTTCCAGCGGCTGCGCTTCGCCGACGAGGTCCCGATGGCGCTGGAGCTGTCGACGATCGCGGGCTTCTGCCTGCCGGGCGTCGATGCGGTCGATGCATCGCTGTACGAGGCGCTGACCGCCGCCGGACACCGACCGGTGCGGGCGTTGCAGCGCCTGCGCGCGGTGCCGTTCGGCGGCGATCACGCCCGCATGCTCGGTGTCGATCCTGGGTCGCCCGGACTGCTGATCGAGCGGCGCGGCTTCCTGCGCGACGGCCGCGCGGTCGAATTCACACGATCCTATTATCGCGGCGACAGCTACGACTTCGTGGCCGAACTCGCCGACGCCTGACCTGCACGACCTGGGGGACCCGACGTGACCACTGCCACCGCGACGACGCTGATGCGCGCGGAAACCCATGAGGCGGGCGCCGCCGTCGCGCGGTTGCTCGCGCGCAACGGCGAGGGGCTCGCCGCGCTCGGCGCCCGGCTCCGTAACGCGACGCCCGACGTGGTCGTCACCTGCGCGCGCGGCTCGTCGGACCATGCGGCGACCTACGGCAAATATTTGATCGAGACGATGGTCGGCGTGCCGGTCGCCTCCGCCGCGCCGTCTGTGGTGTCGCTCTTCGACGCGCCGGTAACGACGCGTCGCGCGCTGTGCCTCGCCATATCGCAGTCCGGCCGGAGTCCCGACCTGCTCGCCACGGTGGATGCGCATCGCCGTGGCGGCGCGCAGGTCGTGGCGCTGGTCAATGACGAGCAATCGCCCCTCGCCACCGGCGCGGACACGCTGCTGGCGCTGTGCGCCGGTCCCGAGCGGTCGGTGGCGGCGACCAAGTCCTGTATCGCGGCGATGGCCGCGCTCGCCGCACTGGTCGCCGCCTGGTCGCAGGATGCCGCACTGTCCGCCGCGGTCGCCACGCTGCCGCAGGCGCTTGACGACGCGGTGGCGCGCGATTGGGGCGCGGCGGTCGCGCCGCTGGCCGACGCGCGCCAGATGTTCGTGATCGGCCGTGGCTATGGCTTCGGTATCGCCCAGGAATGCGCGTTGAAGCTGAAGGAGACCTGTCAGCTGCAGGCGGAGCCGTTCAGCGCGGCGGAAGTCCGCCACGGTCCGATGGCGATCGTCGGAGAAGGCTTTCCCGTGCTCGCGCTCGCCACGTCCGATGCTGCGGGCGACGACGTTATGAGCGTGGCCCGCGCCTTCGCGGAACGCGACGCCGTGGTGCTGGCGGCACATGCTGGCGAGTTGACCGGGGCCTTGCCGGCGGCCGCCGCGCATCCCGCGATCGAACCGATCCTGATGCTCGCCAGCTTCTATGGCCTGGTGGAGCAGCTTTCGCGGCGGCGGGGGCTCGACCCCGATCAGCCGCCGCATCTCGCCAAGGTCACCCGGACGCTATGACCCTGCTTCATCGTTACGCCAACGGCCAGGTCGTGGTCGGCGATGCCTGCTGGCCGGGTGCCGAGATCGCGGTGACGGGCGACCGGATCTTCGCCATCCGTCCGCTCGCCGCGGATGCCGCCGACGCCGTAGATCTCGAGGGGGGCTGGTTGATGCCCGGCTTCATCGACACGCAGGTGAACGGTGGCGGCGGCGTGCTGTTCAACGACGAGACGAGCGTCGATGGCATCGCCGCGATCGGCGCGGCGCACGCGCGCTACGGCACCACCGCCTTTCTCCCGACGCTGATCAGCGACACGCCCGATCGTATCGCGCTCGCGCTCGATGCGGTGGACGACGCGATCGAGGCCGGCGTGCCCGGCGTGGTCGGCGTCCACATCGAGGGGCCGTTCCTCAACGTCGCGCGCAAGGGCATCCACGATGCGGCGCGCTTCCGCCTGCTCGACGATGCGATTGTCGCGTTGCTGACCAGGCCGCGTCGCGGGCGGGTGGTGGTGACCCTCGCGCCCGAACTGGCGGAGATGGAACAGATCGCGACGCTCGCCAGGGCCGGGGTGCGGGTCAGTGCCGGGCATAGCGAAGCGCCGTACGAGACGATGCTCGCGGCGTTCGATGCCGGACTGACGGGCGTGACGCATCTGTACAATGCGATGCCGCCGATGGTGCAGCGCACGCCGGGGCTGGTCGGCGCGGCACTCGACGATCCGCGGCCCTGGTGCGGGTTGATCGTCGACGGCGTCCATGTCGCGCCGGCGGTGCTGCGCATCGCGTTGCGCGCGCGCGGCACGGAGCGGATGATGCTGGTCACCGACGCCATGTCGTCGGTGGGCGCGACCGACAAGGATTTCGTGCTGCAGGGCCGCACGATCCGCGTCGCCGACGGCATCTGTTCGTACGAGGACGGGACGCTCGCCGGATCGGACCTCGACATGGCACAGGCGGTGGCGAACGCGATGGCGATGCTGGGGCTGGACCCGGTGACGGTCGCGCGGCTGGCTGCCGCCAATCCCGCCGCCTTCCTGGGCTTGAATCACGAAAGAGGGGCGCTCGCCGCCGGCCAGCGGGCGGACTGGGTGCAATTGTCGACCGCGATGGCGCCGGTCGCGACGGTGATCGGCGGGCACGCCGCATGACGATCGACCGGCGCCGGGTGTTGATGGGATCCACCGGCGTCGGTCTGTCGCTAACCTTGCCCGCCGGCCGCCTGATCGCCGCGCCTGCGCCAGGCGCCGGCGAGGCGGGGGCGCTGCCGATGCCGCCCGTCGGCGATACGCTGCCCGCGCCGCTGCCCGTCACGGACCCGTCCCGGATCGGCTTCGACGAGGGATGGCTGTTCCATGCGGGCGATATTCCGGTGCCGCCCGCGACCGACCACGAGCAGACCTATCTGCGCGCCAAGGCCGGTCATGCGGTCGGCGCGGCGGCGATGACCTATGACGACAGCGACTGGCAGGCGGTGACGCTGCCGCACGACTGGGCGAGTTTCCAGCCCTTCGTCGAGAGCGCCAACGTCAGCCAGGGCTATCGGCCGCGCGGCATCGGCTGGTATCGGCGCACCTTCCGGCTCGATCCCGCCGATCGCGGCAAGTACTTGGAACTGCAGTTCGACGCGATCGCGACCCATGCGACGATCTGGGTCAACGGCAGCGTCGCCGCGCACAATTGGTCGGGCTACAACAGCGTCTACATCGACATCACGCCGTTCGCGCGGTTCGGCGACGAGCCCAACGTCGTCGCGATCCGTGTCGATGCGGAGGCGATGGAAGGATGGTGGTATGAAGGCGCGGGCCTCTACCGCCACGCTTGGCTGGCCCGGCGGGCACCGGTGTCGATCGTCACCGACGGCGTGCATTGCGATCCGCGCAGGGGCGATTCGGGCTGGCACGTTCCCGTCACGGTGACAGCGCGCACGGTCGAGGCGGCGACGGCGACCGTCACCACGCGCGCGCGCCTGCTCGACCCGGACGGCCGAATGGTGGCGGAGGCGCGGTCGCAGCCCGTCGCGGTGTCGACGCTCGACACCGCCGATCTGACGCTGGACCTCGCGGTTCCGGCGCCGCGGCTCTGGTCGATCGAGACGCCTGTGCTCTACGCGGTCGAGGTGACGCTGGAGCGCGACGGCGCGACGCTGGATATCCGCCGCATCCCGGTCGGCTTCCGCACGATCCGCTTCGACGCCGATCGCGGCCTGTTCGTCAACGAACGGCCGGTCAAGATGAAGGGCGTGTGCCTGCATCAGGACCATGCCGGGGTCGGCGTGGCGGTGCCGGATGCGCTGCTCGCGTGGCGGCTGTCGCGGCTGAAGGACATGGGCTGCAACGCCATCCGCTGTTCGCACAATGCGCCCTCGTCGGCTTTCCTGCATCTGACCGATCGCATGGGTTTCGTCGTCATGGACGAGAACCGCAATTTCGATCCGGCGCCCGACTATATGGCGCAACTGGAATGGATGGTGCGGCGTGACCGCAATCATCCCAGCGTCATCCTGTGGTCGGTGTTCAACGAGGAGCCGATGCAGGGTACGCCCGCGGGCGTCGAGATGGTCCGCCGCATGGCCGCAGCGGTCCACCGGCTGGACGGCAGTCGCCCGGTCACCGCGGCGATGAACGGGTCCTTCTTCGAGCCGGTCAACGTGTCCACCGTCGTCGAGGTGATGGGCTTCAACTACTACCAGTCCGACTATGATCGATTCCACGCGCTTAACCCGCGCAAGCCGACGACCAGTTCCGAGGATACCAGCGCGTTCATGACGCGTGGCGCCTATGCCAACGATCCGGCGGCGCATGTCATCACGTCGATGGACACGGAGGCCGCTTCATGGGGCGGGACGCATCGTGAAACCTGGCGGCGGATCGCGGAGCGGCCGTTCGTCGCGGGCGGCTTCGTGTGGACCGGGTTCGACTATCATGGCGAGCCGACACCCTATGCCTGGCCAACGATCGCCAGCTTCTTCGGCATCCTCGACCTGTGCGGCTTTCCCAAGACGGCCTATGACATCCATCGCGCGCAATGGATCGACGATGCCCCGGTGATCGGCCTCGCGCCGCACTGGACCTGGCCGGGCCGCGAGGGGCAGTCGATCGACGTGCTGGTGCTCTCCAACACGGAGCGGGTCGTGCTCAAGCTCGACGGCCGCGTGGTCGGGGAGGCTAAGGGCGATCGCATCATGGGTAACAGCTTCACCGTCCCCTATGCACCGGGGACGCTGGAAGCGCTGGGCTATAACGGTGGTCGCCTCGTCGCGCGCGCGGCGCATGCCACCGTCGGCGCGCCGGTCGCGCTGCGGTTGACGCCGGCGCGGCGAGTGATGGCGGGCGATGGCGTCGACGTACAGCCTTTCACCGTCGATGCGGTCGACGCCGCCGGGCGCCACGTGCCCACCGCCAATCTCCCCGTGCGCTTCGCGGTCGAAGGCGGGACGATCATCGGGCTGGGCAATGGCGATCCCAACAGCCACGAATCGGAAAAGGGCGACGCACGGTCGTTGTTCAACGGCCTGGCGCAGGTGATCGTGCAGGCCGGTGGCGGGCGCGGCCCCCTGACGCTGCGGGCCACCGCGCCGGGATTGCGGCCCGCAAGCGTTCGCGTCGACCGGCTTGCGGTGGCGACACCGGCGCAGGTGCCGCCGCTGGCGTCCGCGACGCGTATCGAGGGCTGGCGCGTCTCTCCGCCGCTTGCCGCGAAACCCGATCCTGCCTTCGCGCCGGCGGATGGCGACAACAACAGCTGGGCCTTCCAGCGTAGTGGCGTCGCGACGCCACCGGACGCGAGCCCTGCCTGGCGGCTGTATCGCGCCAAGCTGACGCCGCCGCGCCGCGTCATGCGGGACGGCGGCACGCTGACGCTGGATAACGTGTCGGGAAAAGCGGAAGTGTGGATCGACGGGAGGCAGATCGCGCGCAAGGCGGATCCGCGCCCCGCGCCGCTGACGGCGCCTGTTCCGGCGGGGCAGGGCGAGCGGACCGTCGTGCTGATCGTGCAATCGCAGGCGGGGGCGGTGTCCGGCGTCGGCGGCTCCGCAACGGTCGCGCCCTGACGATCGTCGGACTGCCACGGCTCTAGGCTTTACAGGCAACGACATCGCGCTCTTGTCGCGACGCGCCCTAGTCTGGTCAGCGTGTGCCAGGCCCATCCAGCCTTGCTCGATCGCACGCCAGACCCTCTTCCCCGAACGAGCGGCCAGCGAGCGGCGCCACTCTGGTTGGTTTTCGGCGCGCTGGCGGCAGAGTGGGCGATCACGCCGCTTGGCGGACCGATCCGTCTCATGACCGCGCCACACAATCGTAACAAAATGGTCTTTAATAGGTATTGTCAGCCGGCCCGCTTAGGATACGATAGTCGAATGGGTCGGGGACGTGCAGATGGTTGAGGTGAAATTGGCGGCGCCGCTGCAAGGCTGGGCGATGCCGCTCGCGACGGTGCCCGATCCGGTGTTCGCGCGTGGCATGATGGGCGATGGCATGGCGATCGACCCGGTCGGCGACACGCTCTACGCACCCTGCGACGCACGCGTCGTGTCGATCCACGCGGCGGGTCATGCCGTCACGCTGGATGCGGGGGAAGGCCTTCGGCTGCTGGTACATGTCGGGATCGACACGGTGACGCTGGCCGGCGCGCCGTTTTCCGCCTGCGTCGCGGCGGGCGAGACCGTGCGGGCAGGCGATCCCTTGCTGCGCTTCGATCTCGACGCGGTCGTCCAGGGAGCGACCGCGGCAGCGACGCCGATCCTGGTCGTCGAGCCTGAAGGCGCGACCATTTCCGCGCGCGCCGAAGAGGGGCCGATCGCCGTCGGCGACCCGCTATATGTCGTGACGATGGGCGATAAGGGTGCGGAGGCGACCGCACAGACCGGCGAGACGCTGCGTCACGCCATGACCGTCGGGCTGCCGCACGGACTGCATGCGCGTCCGGCCGCGCGTGTCGTTGCGGCGGCGCGAGAGACGGGCGCGGCGGTGACGCTGGTCAGGGGCGATCGCCAGGGCGCGGCGACGAGTCCCGTATCGCTGCTGTCGCTCGGCCTTGCGCAGGGCGACGCGGTGACGATCGAAGCGCGGGGCGCGGGGGCCGCGGCGGCGATCGCCGCGATCGTGCCGCTGCTGACAGCGGAGGTCGACGCTACGCCGACCGCGCGCCCGCATTCTGCGCCGACGATCCCTGCGACGGTCGATCCCGACGCCGCGGTCGGCGTCGCAGCGGCGCCCGGTCTGGCGATCGGCACCGCGTGCTGGCTGCGCCCGGTGGTGCCCGACATAGCCGCGACCTGCGACGATCCGGCGGCCGAGCAGGCGAGGCTGACCACTGCGATCGGCGCGGTCGGCGCCGCGCTAGACGCGGGCGGTCATGGCGCGCAGCTTGCGTCGGTGATGGCGGCGCATCGCGCGATCCTCGACGATCCCGACCTGATCGCCGCCGCCCGACGGGCGATCGACGCGGGCGCGTCCGCTGCCGCGGCGATCCTTGCCGCCGCGGCCGCACAGGGCGCGCGGCTGCGCGCGTCTGGCAACGCCCGGGTCGCGGAACGCGCCGACGATATCCATGATGTCGCGCTGCGCGTCGTCCACGCACTGCTGGGCACGACCGCGGAGGCCCCGGTCCTCCCGCATCGCGCGATCCTGGTGGCGCACGACCTGCTGCCATCACAACTCGCGGCACTGGACGCGCGGCGACTGGCGGGGATCGCACTGGCCGGCGGCGGCCCGACGTCGCATGTCGCCATCCTCGCTGCCGGACTGGGCGTCCCGATGGTCGTAGCGCTCGGTGCCGCGATCGACGGCGCGGCGGACGGCGCGACCGTGATCCTCGATGGCGATGCCGGTACGCTCGTTGCCGCGCCGACGACGGATCGCCTCGCGGCCGCGACGACGACGATCGCCGAACGGGCGGCGGCGGAAGCGGCCGCGCGCGCGGCGGGTGATCGGCCCGCGAGGACGCGCGACGGCACGGCCGTGTCCGTCTTCGCCAATCTCGGCTCCGTCGAGGACGCGCGGGCCGCGGCGGCGACGGGCGCGGAAGGCTGCGGCCTGTTGCGGACCGAATTCCTGTTCCTCGACCGCGCGACGCCGCCGACGCTCGACGAACAGAGCGCGGACTATGCCGGTGTCGTCGCCGCGCTCGCCGGCAAGCCGGTGGTGATCCGCCTGCTCGACGTCGGCGGTGACAAGCCGGCGCCCTACCTCGACCTTCCTGCGGAGGAGAATCCGGCGTTGGGCGTACGCGGCATTCGTGTCGGGCTGGCGCAGCCTGCGGTGCTGGAGACGCAACTGCGCGCCATCCTCGCGGTGCCAGACCGCGCCGCCTGTCGGATCATGGTGCCGATGGTGGCGAGCGGCGACGAGATGGCGCAGGTGCGCGCGATGCTCGACCGGCTGCATGACGAGATCGGCGGCGCGCCGGTTCAGCTCGGCGCGATGGTCGAGACGCCCGCCGCGGCAGTGACCGCGGACCTGATCGCCGCACATGCCGATTTCCTATCGATCGGCAGCAACGACCTCACCCAATATGTGCTGGCGATGGATCGCGGCAATTCCGCGCTGGCTGGCGGTATCGACGGCCTGCATCCGGCGGTGCTGCGGCTGATCGGCCAGACATGCGCACGGGCCGCGACCACGGCGACGCCGGTGAGCGTCTGCGGCGGCCTGGCCGCCGACCCTCTCGCCGCGCCGATCCTGGTGGGTCTTGGCGTGCGCACCCTGTCGGTGCCGCCGGCGCGCGTGCCCGCGATCAAGGCGCTGATCGCCCGTCTCGATCTCGGCGCGGCGGAGGCGCATGCGCGGGCCGCGCTCGATACGCCATCCGCATCCGCCGTCCGCGCGCTGGCGCGTGCCTTTGCCGAGGAGATGCGCTGATGTCGCGCGGACGTTTCAATCCGATGGCGTTCCTCCAGCCGCTCGGCCGCGCGCTGATGCTGCCGATCGCGGTGCTACCCGTCGCCGGCCTGCTGCTGCGCGTCGGTCAGCCCGATATGCTGAACATCGCGTTCGTCAGCGCCGCCGGCGACGCGATCTTCGCGCATCTCGGCCTGCTCTTCGCGGTCGGCGTCGCGACGGGGTTCGCGCGTGACGGCAACGGCGCGGCGGCGATGGCGGGCGTGGTCTGCTACCTCGTCGTCGGCAATTGCGCGCAATTGTTCTTTGCCGTGCCCCCGGGCGCCGTGCCTGCGGGATTGGAGGACAAGCTTTCCGCGACGCTGACCGCGGCGTGGAAGGCGGCGGCGATCGACAAGCTGCAGGTGCCGATCGGCATCATCGCCGGACTGGTCGGCGGCGGCTTCTACAATCGGTTCGCGACGGTGAAGCTGCCCGACTATCTCGCATTCTTCGGCGGGCGACGGCTGGTGCCGATCCTGGCGGGAATCGCGGGTCTCGTCATCGGCGGTCTGCTGGGGCCGAGCTATGGCGCGATCAGCGCGGGCGTGGACGGCCTCAGCCGCGGCGTCGTCGCGGCCGGTGGCTGGGGCCTGTTCGCGTTCGGCGTGCTCAATCGGCTGCTCATCGTCACCGGGCTGCACCACATCCTGAACAACGTCGCCTATTTCGTCGTCGGCGATTATCACGGCAAGACGGGCGACCTGACGCGCTTCTTCGCCGGCGATCCGACCGCGGGCGGTTTCATGAGCGGGTTCTTTCCGGTCATGATGTTCGGCCTGCCCGCCGCCTGCCTTGCGATGTACCGGACTGCGCTGCCCGAGCGGCGCAAGGCGGTCGGCGGCATGCTGCTCAGCCTAGCGCTGACCTCGTTCCTGACCGGCGTCACCGAGCCGATCGAGTTCAGCTTCATGTTCCTCGCGCCCGTGCTCTATGCGATCCATGCGCTGCTGACCGGGGCGGCGGAGGCGCTGATGAACGCGCTGGGCGTCCGGATGGGCTATGGTTTTTCGGCCGGGCTGTTCGACTATCTCCTGAACTTCGGCAAGGCGACGAAGCCGCTGCTGCTGCTGCCGGTCGGCCTGCTTTACGCCGGGCTGTACTATGGCCTGTTCCGATGGGCGATCGTGCGGTTCGACCTGAAGACGCCAGGACGCGAGCCGCTGGAGGCAGCGGCGACGTCGATGCCCGCCCCCGCGACCGCCGATGCGAAGGCCGCCGCGTTCGTGGCCGCGCTGGGCGGCGCGAGCAACCTGCGCGCCATCGATGCCTGTACGACGCGGCTGCGGCTGACCGTCGCCGACGCCCAGGTAATCGACGAGCCGCGCCTGAAGGCGCTGGGGGCGCGTGGCGTGCTGCGCCCGTCGCCGACGGCGGTGCAGGTGATCGTCGGTGGTATCGCCGATGGTCTCGCGATGGACATGCGCGCGGCGCTCGACGCCGATCCGGTGCCGCCGGCCGCGCTTGACGTCGCACCGGCGGCACCGGTGGTGCTACCGGACGGGCTGCTCGCGGCCCTCGGCGGACAGGCCAATGTCGCAGCCGCCTCCGCGCATGCGGGGCGCTATCGCGTGCGCGTCGCCGATCGCTCGCGGGTGGACGAGGCGGCACTGGCGGGCGCCGCGCGGATGATCGCCTGGCCGGTGCCGGACGTCGCGCACATTCTGGTGGTCGCGATCTGATCCCGCGCCGGGCGATCGGCTGACGCGGGCCGGCGTTCCGCTCGATCGCGTCGTCCGGATCGGACCCTCAGGATAGGCGCGGCAGCGTCAGTCGCGCGCGCAATCCGCCCATGTCTGCGGCGCCGAGCGTCAGCGTGCCGCCATAGAGTTCCGCCAGTTCCGCGACGATCGCGAGCCCGAAGCCATAGCCCGGCTGACGCTCGTCCAGCCGCACGCCTGGCTGCAGCGCCTGCGCGCGCGCCGCCGGCGAGAGGCCTGGCCCGTCATCGGCAATGTCGATCGCCCAGATCGCGTCGCCGGGCGTGGCATTGATCTCCACGATCGCCGAAGCATGGCGACAGGCATTGTCGATGAGGTTGCCCAGCATCTCCTCCAGGTCCTGACGCTCGACCGCGACGGCGGCTTGTGCCGGTATCGTCGATCGGATTGCGATCTCCCGCTCGGCGTGGATGTGCCGCAGCGCGCCGGCGACGTCGCGGGTCACGCTGGCCAATTCGGTCCGCGCACGTGTCCCGGCGGACGGTGCGGCGCTGCGGGCGCGGCGCAGGTGATGCGCGATGCGCTCGCCGAGTTCCGCGACGAGGCCGCGCGCCTCCGCGGACGCCTGCTCGCGGTCCAGACGCAGCGCCAATGTCGCCAATGGCGTCTTCAACCCATGGGCCAGATTGGCGACGTGGTGCCGCGCATTGGCGAGGCCGGCTGCATTCTGAGCGATCAGGGCGTTGATCTCCGCCGCCAGCGGCACCAGCTCGCGCGGCTGATCGATGGGCAGCGCGTTGTCGTCACCCGCACGGACGCGGGCGACCGCGTCCTGCAGGCGGCGGATGGGGCGAAGCCCGACGCGCAACTGTACCCAGGTCGCTGCGGCGAGACCCAGGCCGAGCAGCGCGAGGGCGCCCGACAGCGTGCCGATCGCCGCCCGGATCGGTCGGCGTACGAGTGCGCGCGGGGCCGCGGCGACCACCTCTGCGGTGCCGCCCGCGACGGGCATGGTCAGCCGCCGCAGGTGGATCGGCTCGCCATCGGCGCCGCGGACATCGCCGGGCATGATCGGCGCCGGCGGCGGGGGCGCCGCGACGGGCGATGCCTCGGAAGGGGGCGGGGGACCGGGTAGCGGCGGATGGCGATCACGGGGAGGCGGGCGATCCGCGTCCGCCACGTCGCCGATGCGCGCACCAAGCCGCCATTCGCCCGCCGGGGTCCGTACCCGCCATCCCCAGCCGGATCCCGTTCGGGAGAAGCCGGGCAGATCGACGACCCGTGCAGGATCCAGACGCCCCTGCGCGTCGATCGCGCGGGCAAGGACGGTCACCTGTGCGTCCAGCCGTTCGTCGAGCCCCTGCATGACGAAACGCTCCAGCACGCCGCCGATCGCGAACGCCGCGAAGGCGAGCGCGGCCAGACCGCTGACCCCGGCCACGAGCAGCAGGCGTGCGTGGAGCGACAGCCGGCTCACGTCGCCACCGCGTTGCCCGCGGTGAGGCGATAGCCGCGACCGCGTACCGTCTCGATCATGTCCGCGCCGATCTTTCGACGCAGCCGCGCGACGATCACCTCGAGCGAATTCGAGTCGCCCTCCGCATCATATTCGTAGACCCGTTCGAGCAACTCGCCGCGATCGACCACCATTTCCCGGCGCAGCATCAGGGCGGACAGGACGCGCCATTCGAACGCGGTCAGCTTGAGCGGCAGGCCATCGAGATCGAAATGCCCGACCTGCGTATCATAGCCGAGCCGCCCGCATGTTACCCGCGCGGCGGCATGGCCCGCCGCACGCCGGACGAGCGCGCGCAGCCGCATCACCACCTCCTCGATCCGGAACGGCTTGGTCAGATAGTCGTCGGCGCCGGCCTTGAAGCCCGCGACCTTTTCCGACCAGGCATCGCGCGCGGTCAGGATCAGCACGGGCAGGTCGCGCCCCGCCTTGCGCCACGCCGCCAGCACGGACAGTCCGTCGATCACCGGCAATCCGAGGTCGAGGACGGCGGCGTCATACCGTTCGGTGTCGCCGAGGTGCAGCCCGTCCTCGCCGTTCCGCGCGAGGTCGACGGCGAAATTCTCGGCCCGCAGCGCGCGGGCGATCTCGCTGCCCAGATCCTCGTCGTCCTCGACCAGCAGGATGCGCACCGTCTTCGTCTCCCTGACCCGCCGCGCCGATCGCGCCCGGGCTCGGCCACGATGGACCGAATGCGGACAGGAACGCCGTCTAGGCAAGAAAGCCAAACCGAAACTGAACGATCCGGTTCAGTCTGGCCGCTACCCGATGCGCGTAAATCCCCGGATGTCATCTGACGAAGAGGAGGTTTTGAAAATGGTTTTTGCTACTCCCAAGGCGCGTATCGCCATGGCCGGCGCCGCTTTGCTGCTCGCGGGCGGCGGGATCGGGTCGGCGATCACCCATGCGGTGGCGCCAGAGCGGGTGATGGCCGCGGCGCCGCCGGTGCGCATCGGTTCGCTCGCCACGATGCAGGCGCCGATCCTGGGCGACCCGATCGCGACCGTGCGTGGCCGCATCGCCGAACAGTTCGGCAATCGCGTGGTGCTCGACGACGGCAGCGGTCGCGTGCTGGTCGACACGGGGCCGGGCCGCGACGGGCCCACGCTCGCCATCGGCCAGACGATCACGGCGCAGGGACGGTATGGCGACGGTTCGATCCACGCCATGTATCTGATCGGCGCCGATGGGCGCACCTACGCGACGGGTCGCCCGCCGCATGGGCCGCATCCGGGCGGTCCGGACGGTCCCGGTGGACCGCGCCCCGACGGCCCCCCGCCGCATGGCGGCCGCGGCCCGGGGGATGCGGGACCGCCGCCGCCCCCGCCGCCGGGACCTGCCGGCCAGCCGCCGATGCCGGGCGCGGGCACGATGCCCGGTGGCCAGCCTGGCGCGGCGCCGGCAGTGCCGCCCCAGGCTCCTACCGCGGTGCCGAAAGGCTAATATTAAGTTGTGTTTACTCAGTGACTTGATCGACGCTCGTGGTCGCCGTCCGGTTCCGTACCGGGCGGCGATCCGCCTGTTGTGCGCGCGCCGGATTACCGTATGCTGACCGCATGGGAGACGATCGATCGGGTCAGCCGTGGGGGCACGGCGCCGACGCTGGAGCGTCCACGGATGCCGCGCGCGCGCAGCTTGCGCTCGCCGCCTCGATCATCGAGGCCGTGCCCGGGGTCGTCTTCGCCAAGGATCGCCAGGGTCGGCTGATCCTGGGCAATGCCGGCACGACGGCGCTGATCGGCCTGCCGCCCGAAGACTATATCGGCCGCACCGACCTGGAGGTGCTGCGCGATCGCGATCAGGCGCTGCGGGTGATGGCGAACGACCGTCGCATCATGGAGACGCAGGAGGCCGAGCAGATCGAGGAGGAGGTGAGCCTGCCCGACGGCACGCGCGCCGTCTGGCTGTCCACCAAGGCGCCGCTGTTCGATGCCGCGGGCGAGGTGATCGGTCTGGTCGGGTCTTCGCTCGACATCACCGAGCGCAAGCAGGCCGAGGAGGAAAGGCTGGCACTCAACACCATGCTCGAGCAGCGCGTGGCCGCCGCGATCGCAGAACGCGAGCAGGTCGAAGAGGCGATGCGTCAGTCGCAGAAGATGGAGGCGGTCGGGCAGCTGACCGGCGGCGTCGCCCACGACTTCAATAATCTGCTGACCATCATTCGATCGTCGGTCGACCTGCTTCGCCGTCCTGACCTGCCCGACGACCGCCGCCGCCGGTATCTCGATGCGGTATCCGATACCGTCGATCGCGCAGCCCGCCTGACGCGGCAATTGCTCGCCTTTGCCCGGCGTCAGACGCTGAAGCCCGAAACGTTCGACGTCTGCTGCAAGCTTTCCGAGGTGGTCGACATGCTCGATACGCTGACCGGCGCACGGGTGGATATTGCGCTGCAACTGCCCGAGCAGCCGTGCTTCATCGATGCGGACCTCAGCCAGTTCGAGACGGCGCTCGTCAACATGGCGGTGAACGCCCGCGATGCGATGGACGGAACCGGCACGATCACGCTGCGCGTGACCGCGCATCGCACGCTTCCCGCGATCCGCGGCCATGCCGGATCGCCGGGCCCGTTCGTCGCGGTCAGCGTCGTCGACCATGGCGAGGGGATCGCGCCCCAGCATCTGGCCGCGATCTTCGAGCCCTTCTTCACCACCAAGGGCGTTGGGAAGGGGACCGGGCTCGGCCTCAGCCAGGTGTTCGGCTTCGCCAAACAGTCCGGCGGCGACGTCGAGGTCGAGAGCACGCCGGGGCAGGGCAGCACCTTCACCTTATACCTGCCGCAAGTGTCCGAACCTGCGCAGGGGGCAAAAAGCGTGAACGTGACGGTCGCTCCGCGCGGTCACGGCAGCCACGTGCTGGTCGTGGAGGACAACGTCGAGGTCGGTGGTTTCGCGTCGCAGATCCTGGAGGACCTCGGCTATCACCCCCATTGGGTGACCAACGCCGATGCGGCGCTCGCCAAGCTGGGGCGCGACGGCGGCGGGTTCGACATCGTCTTTTCCGATGTGGTGATGCCCGGGATGGGCGGCGTCGAGCTGGCGCATACCATCCGCGCGCGTTTGCCCCATCTGCCGGTGATCCTCGCATCGGGATACAGCCATGTACTGGTCGACGATGCCGAGCATGGCTTCCCGTTGCTGAACAAGCCCTATTCCGCCGAGCAGTTGTCGAGCGCGCTACGCGCGACGTTGCGGGGGCAGCAGATCGGCTGAGGCGGGTCGCTAGAACTAGATCCGCATGCATGGAAGCGGTACCGGCAATCACCCCCACCCGGTCGCCCGCTCAGCATATCCCGGATGGGCGGCCGGGTGGGGTAAGGGCCGGTACCGCGCCGATCCGGCTTTGCTGGATCGCACACAAAGGCGTTCGCTCGTCCGCGCCGTATCAGCCGCGCCCACGAACCGCGGCGAGTTGCTCTGCCGCGACGCGTTGCAGCGAAAGCGCAAGGTCGGGCGACAGGCCCAGTTCGTCGGCGGCGCGTTCGTTCGCGCCGAGCATGCGCGGATCGAGGCCTGTGACCCTGCCGAACACCATGAGCGCTTCCAGGTAATAGCCGGCGATGCTGGCATGATATTGGTCGTAGGACCATAGATTGACCTGGCCGAAGGTGATGCCGTCATACGGATCCGGATCGGCGACATGCTGCGCCATCGCGCGGGTCCAGGCTTGGCCCACGCTGATGACGCCCGTCGCGCCGCTCGCGCGCCGCGCGCGTTCGGCGGCCGCGGCGAGGTCGTCGGCCATGGCCGCGATGCCCCGCCCGTACCAATGGCCGCCGGGGCGGTAGGTCTGGTCCGCTCGGCTCCATGTCGCGGTAAGCTCGATCCGGGCGCCGGGATTGCGCGCCCGGAACAGCCGGGTCAGCCGTTCCACGGCCGACAGATATCTGCCGGAATCGCCAGGTCGCTCCGCGTCGAGCGTGCTATATTCCTGCAGCACGACGACATCCCATGCGCGGTCGAACAATTGCCGTCGCTCGTCATAGTGGAACGCAAGACTGCGCCCGCCCTGCGTCTCCAGGCTGACCGCGTAGCGCAGCCCCGCTTCTTCGGTGAACTCCTTGAACAGCGCCGGGACGCCGCCATAGCGTTGGCCGGTGAGATCGACGACCCGATCCGCATGCCAATTGCGCACCGCCGAATGCGCGCCCTGCGTGAAGCTATTGCCGATGAACAGGATCGAGCGCTGGGTCGGCGCGGTCGGCGGTGGCGAGACGCGCTGACTTGTGCGAGCTTGCACAGCGGACGGTATCAGGGCGAGGAGCAGCGCGGGAAGCAGGCGGATCATCCATGCCTCTTGCCAGACAAGGCGGCGCCGCCACAACCGGTGTAGGGACATGACGCACCCGCAATCGCGCGCTATCAGCCGCGACGACAATGCCGCAGTTTCATCATGACGATCTGGCCAAGCTTCGCGCAGCCGACCGCTTCCGGTCGCTGCGGCCGCGGATGGGACACGACTTCGCGTCGAACGATTATCTCGGCCTTGCCGATGCGCCGCGTCTGCGCGCGGCGGTGGCGGATGCGCTGGCGCGCGGCGTCGCGGTCGGCTCTGGCGGGTCGCGGCTGCTGCGCGGCAACGATCCGGAGCATGAGGCGCTGGAAGCGGAGGCGGCGCGGCATTTCGGCAGCGAGTCCGCCATGTTCTTCGCGACAGGCTTCGCCGCCAATCAGGCCCTGTTCGCGACCTTGCCGCAGCCGCAGGACCTCGTCGTCCACGATGCCCGCATCCACGCCAGCGCGCATGACGGCATGCGTCTGGGCCGCGCGCCGCATATCGCCGTGGCCCACAATGACGCCGATGCGATGGAGACGGCGGTACGCCGCTGGCGGCTCGAGGGAGGCACCGGCACGCCCTGGATCGCGGTGGAAAGCCTTTATTCGATGGACGGCGATATCGCGCCACTCGACGATCTGGCGGAGATCGCCCGGCGGCACGAGGCGATGCTGCTGATCGACGAGGCGCATGCGACGGGCGTCTTCGGCCCGCAGGGGCGCGGCCTCGCCCACCATCTCCATGGCCGTAAGGACGTCGTGACCCTGCATACCTGCGGCAAGGCGCTGGGCGTGGAGGGGGGGCTGTTGTGCCTGCCCGCGCACCTGCGCGACTTCCTGATCAACCGCGGTCGCGGCTTCGTCTTTTCGACCGCGCCATCGCCGCTGATCGCCGCGGCGGTCCGCGAAGCGTTGCGCATCCTTGTCGACGAACCGCAGCGACAGGCAGCCCTTGCCGCACTCGTCGACCATGCGGGTGTCCGCCTGGCCGGCATAGGCGCGGCGACGACGGGCACGCAGATCATCCCCGTCATCCTGGGTGCGGATGGACTCGCGGTCTCGCGCGCGGCGGCATTGCAGGCGGCGGGGTTCGACGTGCGGGCGATCCGGCCGCCGACGGTCGCGCCTGGGACAGCGCGGCTGCGCCTGTCGATCACCCTCAACGTCGACGCGAACGCGATCGACGAACTGACGCGGACACTTGCCGCGGAACTGGAGATGGCATGAACCCGATCGTCGTCACCGGCACCGACACCGACGTCGGCAAGACCGTCTTCGCCGCTGCGCTCGCTGCCGCGATCGGCGCGCGGTATTGGAAGCCCGTCCAGGCAGGCGATGATGACGGGACCGACCGTGAGCGGGTCCGCCGTCTTGCCCGCCTGCCTGAGGGGGCGATCCTGCCGGAGGCATATCGCCTGCGCACGCCCTGTTCGCCGCACCGCGCCGCGGCGATCGACGGCGTGACGATCGACGCGGCGCGACTGGTCTTGCCGGCCCTGGACGGCAGTCTGGTGGTGGAGGGAGCTGGCGGCGTGCTGGTGCCGGTGACCGACGGCCTCCTCTTCGCGGACCTTTTCGCGCGCTGGCAGGCACCCGTCGTGCTTGTCGCGCGCACTTCGCTCGGCACGATCAACCACAGCCTGCTGTCGATCGAGGCGCTCCGCTCGCGCGGGGTGCCGATACTGGGCATCGCCTTCGTCGGCGACGCCGTCGAGGACAGCGAGGCGACGATCGCGCGCATCGGGGGCGTCCGCCGCCTCGGCCGCCTGCCGCTACTGGACCCGCTGACGCCCGAAGCGCTCGCCGACGCCTTTGCCGCCAACTTCGATCTGGCGGCGTTCCGATGAGCGACTCGCCGATCTGGCATCCGTTCACCCAGCACGGCCTGGGCGAGCCGATCCCCTTGGTCACCCATGCCTCGGGCGCCGCGCTGTACACGGCGGATGGCCGTCGTATCGTCGATGCGATCTCCTCCTGGTGGGTGACGACGCACGGTCACGCGCATCCGCGCATCGCCGCCGCCATCGCGGACCAGGCGGCGCGGCTCGACCAGATCATCTTCGCCGGGTGGACGCATCAGCCGGCGCTCGACGTGGCCGAGGGGCTGCGCGCGATCATGCCGCCGGCGCTGACGCGCGTCTTCTTCTCCGATTCAGGGTCCACCGCGGTCGAGGTCGCGCTCAAGATGGCGCTCGGATACTGGCTGCATCGCGGCACGCCGCGCCACCGTATCCTCGTCCTCGAACATGGCTATCACGGCGATACGATCGGCGCGATGTCGATCGGCGCGCGGGGCGCGTTCAATCGCGCCTACGAGCCCCTGCTGTTCGACGTTGCGACCATCCCCTTTCCTGCGGAGGGCGCGGAGCAGGTAACGCTCGACGCGCTGGCGGCGGCGCTGGCGGACGATCCCGCGGCGCTGATCATTGAGCCGTTGATCGTCGGCGCGGGCGGCATGCTGACCTACCCGCCGCACGTGCTCGCCACGATGCGACGGATGTGCGCCGACGCGGGCGTGCTGTTCATCGCGGACGAGGTGATGACCGGGTGGGGACGCACGGGTACGCTGTTGGCTTGCGAGCAGGCGGGTGTCGTCCCCGATATCCTGTGCCTGTCGAAGGGGCTGACCGGCGGCGCGGTGCCGCTCGCGGTGACGATGGCGAGCGAACCCATCTATCAGGCGCACTATGCCGCCGACCGCGCGCGGATGTTCTTCCACTCGTCCAGCTACACCGCCAACCCGATCGCGTGCGCGGCGGCGGCGGCGAACCTTGCGATCTGGCGCGAGGAGCCGGTGATGGGGCGGATCAAGACCCTGGTCGAGCGGCAGCGCGTGCGCCTGTCCGCACTTGCGAACGTTCCCGGCGTGGCGAACGCGCGGCAAATCGGCACGATCGCGGCCGTCGACCTGCCGGGGGGCGAAGTCGGCTATCTTTCGGATCGATCGCCACGCCTGCTCGCCTTCTTCCGCGAGCGCGACCTGCTGCTGAGGCCGCTCGGTACGACCGTCTACGTGATGCCGCCCTATTGCATCGACGACGGCGACCTCGATGAGGTCTATGCGGCAATCGGTGAGGCGGCGGGGTTATAAGATCCGAGCGTCTGGCTGCCGGCGCGGCTTGATCGCTCAGATCGGTATCTTCTCGCTGAGATACGGGTCCTTCGGCGGCTTGCGCGGTACGTGGACCTTGATGGCGGGGCGGGCGGCCTGTTCCGCCAGCCACGCAGGGCCGTTCTTCTGCTTGCGGATCGAAGCGTCGGTCCGATAGGCGACCAGCCCATAGATCGGTCGTCGGCCATAGCCTGGCGCTGAATCGCCGAAGGCCCAGGCGATGTTGCCATAGGTCGACGGATCGCGGCCATCGAGGCTGAATCGGTCGTTGAGATAACAG
Source organism: Sphingomonas beigongshangi (assembly GCF_016820445.1). Classification (GTDB taxonomy): domain Bacteria; phylum Pseudomonadota; class Alphaproteobacteria; order Sphingomonadales; family Sphingomonadaceae; genus Sphingomonas; species Sphingomonas beigongshangi. The sequence continues at coordinate 363,266 of NZ_JADHDT010000001.1, read as the reverse complement.
GCGGTCGCCCAGCCTTCTTCCGGGCTCGGGGTCATCTGGATCAGCCATTTCGCCCAGAACATGCGCAGGTTGTTGTGCATCCAGCCATCGAGCAGGAATTGCTTCTGGGCGGCGTTCCAGCTCTCGTTCTCGGTCTCACCATGAACGAGCGCATGCAGCGTCTCACGATGCGGTCGTTCGTCCCCGGCGTGTTCCCCGAGTTCCCGTCGTGCCCAGTCGGGCAGGCGCGCAAAGCTTTCGGGAACGCGCATGCGCCGCGCCTTGTAGTGGAACCATTCGCGCCAGGTGAGCAACTCGTCCAGATACTTGCCGCGCTTTTCCGCCGACACGTCCGCCCCTCGTACCGCCGCGACGATCTCGCGCGGGCCGACCATCCCGAAATGAAGATAGGGCGACAGTTCGCTGGCGCCGTCATCGCGCGAGGCATCGCCGCGTGCCTCGGCGTAGCGGGGCAGCACGTCTTCTGCCAGCCGCTGCAGCCGCTCGGTCACCGCCTCGCGCGTCGCCGGGAAACGCGCGACCGGCGGCAGATCGTGGTCGATCGCGAGGCCGGCGACCAAAGCGTCGATCTGGGCATCGTCCATGCCCGCGACGTCGTCCGGCGCATAAGGCAGGGGGCCGTCATAGGGGGGGCGCTCCGGCTCCTCGTCGTGGCTGTCGTACCAGTCCTCGCGGATCGCTTCGTGCCGGCGACGGAAGGCGCTGGTCGCGCGAATATCCTGGTCGAGCGCCGAGGGCGGCACCGTGCAGGCGGCATTCACCGCATAGACGGGCCGCTCGACCCTGCCAGCCACCCGTTCGGCCTGCCATTGCGCGACGAAGGCCGGCTGATCCTCCAGCACCACCGCCGCGGCCTGCTGGGCAAGGCGATAGACGAGGCCCTTCTCGCGCTTGTCTTCGCGGTCGACGAAATGGACGCAGGCAAGGCCGCGCTCTCGGCACCCTTTGCCCAAATCGCGCGACGCACCGAGGATGAAGCGGTGCAGCCGGTCGGAGGCGTAGGGATAATCCTCGCGCAGGCCGTGATAGACCAGCACCGGCAGGCCCAGCGCATTGCCCAGCCGCACGGCCGCGTCGATCACCGGATTGTCGTGCGCGCGCAAGGCCTGTTGCAGCCAGCACAGGACGTAGTCCGCCTTGGCCGGGGGTTCGCAGCCGTTCATCGCACGCACGCGCGGCGCCTCGCGCCAGTCTGCCAGCGCCGGGGGAAGGGTATCGGTCATCGCCCCCTAACGCTTGCCGCTTCCGATGGTGTCAGGCAAGCCGGCGGCTATGGCCGTCACCGATATCGCCACGCGCACCTGGGATCACAACTGGCGGCTCGACCCGATCGTTCGCAGCCTGCTCGACACGGATTTCTACAAATTGCTGATGCTGCAGATGATCCGGCATCTGCACGGCGAGACCCAGGCGACCTTCCGGCTGATCAACCGGACGACGTCAGTGCGGCTGGCAGCGGTGATCGACGAGGCCGACCTGCGCGCGCAGCTGGATCATGTAAGGACACTGCGTTTTTCGAAAAAGGAGCTGATCTGGCTGGCGGGTAACAGCTTCTACGGGCGCTCGCAGATGTTTTCGGCGGATTTCCTGGCCTGGCTGGCCGATTTCCGGCTGCCGCCCTACGAACTGCACGTGGTCGACGGCCAGTTCGAACTGACCTTCGCGGGGCCGTGGACGCATACCACGATGTGGGAGATACCCGCGCTCGCCATCGTCAACGAATTGCGCGCGCGGGCGGCGCTGCGCGACAAGGGGCGGTTCGCGCTCGACGTGCTGTACGCCCGCGCCAAGGCGAAGCTGTGGGACAAGGTGGAGCGGCTGCGCGACCTTCCCGACCTCGTCCTCTCCGATTTCGGCACGCGGCGGCGGCACGGATTCCTGTGGCAGCGCTGGTGCGTCGAGGCGTTGAAGGAGGGCCTGGGAGAGCGGATGGTCGGCACGTCCAACGTGCTGCTGGCGATGGACAACGACCTGGAAGCGATCGGCACCAATGCGCACGAGCTGCCGATGGTGCTCGCCGCCCTCGCGCCGGACGACGCCGGGATCGCGGCGGCGCCCTATCGCGTGCTGCAGGAATGGCAGGCGCATTATGCGGGAAACCTGCTGGTCGTGCTGCCCGATGCCTTCGGCACCGAGGCATTCCTGCGGAATGCGCCTGCCTGGGTTGCGGAATGGACCGGGTTCCGCCCGGACAGCGCGCCGCCGATCGAGGCGGGCGAGCGCATCATCCGCTGGTGGCAGGACCATGGCCAGGATCCCCGCACCAAGCTGCTGATCTTTTCCGACGGGATGGACGTCGACAGTATCGAGCGCGTCTATCGCCATTTCCATGGTCGGGTGCGGATGAGCTTCGGCTGGGGAACCAACCTGACCAACGATTTTCGCGGCTGCGATCCCGACGGGCTGCCGGGGCTGGAGCCGATCTCCCTCGTCGCAAAGGTCGTCAGCGCGGACGGTCATCCCGCGGTGAAGCTTTCCGACAATCCGGCGAAGGCGACCGGCGATCCGGCCGAGATCGCCCGCTATTTGAGGATTTTCGGGAACGCCGGGCGTGAGGCGGCGACGGTCAGCGTGTGAGCAACCGCCGCAGGTTTAGCCTATAGCGTGAACCACACCGGCCCCGCGGCGAACAGCGTCGCTGCCGGAACAGGGCCGTCGCCGAAGCGGACGGTCGCCGCCGGCACGTCGATTCCCCGGATCAGCGCGGCGACCTTGAGCGTCTTGCCCGCCGCGGATCGCTCGAACGCGACGATCCTGTCGCTACCGCTGACCGCCACGGGCCGGTAGTCGCCGTCCGCGAACAGGGCCGGCTCCGCGCGCCGCAGCGCCAGCAGATCGGCGATCAGCCGCATCTTCGCCCGCATGCCGTCCGCGATCAGCCGCTGTCGCAGCGCATAATCCACCGGTCGCCGGTTGTCGGGGTCGACAAGGCTCAGGTCGTCAAGTTCGGTCCCCTGATAGAGATCCGGGACGCCGGGCACGGTATAGCGCAGCAGCGTCTGGACCAGGGAATTCGCCTCCGCCGCGGGAGCTAGCGTGGCGACATAGTCGGCCAGGTCGCGGACGAAGGCGGCATCGCCGAGCAGGTCGTCGACCAGACCCGCAGCCTCCGCTTCATAGGCCTCGTCCGGCGCTTCCCAGGAGGACCGCAGCTTTCCTTCCCGTAACGCCTTCTGCTGCCACGCCTTGACGCGATCGGCGAGGTCATGCCGCGCGCCGTCTGCCGGCCAGGCGCCGACCAACGTCTGCAGCAGCATGTAGCGGTCGTCGGGAGCGACTCCGCGCGCCTCGTACAGCCGCATCCAGCGCTCGACCCGCACGCGCCAGTCGTCCGGCCGGTTGCTCAGCACCGCGAGCCGGGCGCGCACGTCCTCGCCGCGCTTGTGGTCGTGCGTCGCCGTAGTGAGCATCGCATGCGGTACGTCGCGCGCGCGCTCCGCCATGGCGTCGTGAAACGCCGCGACGGAAATGCCGAGCGTCTCCGCGTCCGCACCGACGTCGTTGCGGCTGATCAACCGGCCATGGCGGTAGAAGGCGGTATCCTCGACCGCCTTGGCCGCGATCGGTGCGGACAATTGCTGGAAACGACGCACCGCATCCGCCGCCAGCGCCATATCGCCGGGCCCTTCGCCCGCCAGCCACGCAAGGACCATGTCCGTCACCGCGTCCTCCCCGGGCGGGATGAGGGCGGCGACCTTCTCGCGCACGAGCGCGCGGATGCGGGCGTCGGAGGTGGGAGCGGCAGTGCCGGTGCCATAGGTGCGATAGACGGGAAAGACCCAGAGCAGCCGTTCGATCGCGCGACGCAACATCGCGCGCGTGATGCCGTCGCCCTGTGGTGACGATGCCGCGAGCGCGGCAAAGGCGGCGACGCAGGCGTCAAACTGGCCGGCAAACTGCCAGGACAGAAGGTCTTGCCGCGCTTCGAATTCCTCGACCTCGAAAAATTCGCCGCGGCGACTGATGGCGTCCCACATGCCGGCGAGCGGCTCCGATCCCGCCGGATCGTGGATCAGCGTGCTCACCTGTTCCATGAAATCATAGCCGCTCGTGCCGTCGACGCCCCAGCCGACCGGCTGAGTCTCCGCCGTCCCCAGGATCTTCTCGACGACGATCCAGGCGCCCGGCCCGAGCCGCTCGCGCAGCTTGCGGCAATAGCCGATCGGATCGGTCAGCCCGTCGACATGGTCGACGCGCACGCCGTCGATCAGTCCTTCATCGTACAGCCGGAAATAGAGCGCGTGGGTCGCCTCGAACACCGCCGGATCCTCGATCCGCACGCCGGCGAGATCGTTGACCGTGAAGAACCGCCGCCAGTTGAGTTCGTCGTTCGCGACGCGCCAGCTTGCGAGCCGATAATGCTGGCGATCGACCAGCGCGGCGAGCGGCAGGGTGTCGGCCTTCGCCTGATCCTGATCGCGGATGGGGAAGCGGTGCTCGCCATAGGCGACCAGCGTCCACCGATCGGCGTCACGCTCGATCGCCAGGTCGCCTGCGGCAAGAACCTCGGACAGCGGTGCGCCGAGCACGGGCAGGACCAGCTTGCCGTCGGGATCGCGCGTCCAATCGATGTCGAAGACGCGGGCATGCTCGCTCGCCTGCCCCTTGGCCAGCACATCGTTCCACCACGCGTTGCCGCCGCCGGCGACCCCCATGTGATTGGGCACGATGTCGATGACGATGCCCATTCCGCGCGCCTTCGCCGCCGCGGCGAGCGCCCGGAACGCCGACTCGCCACCCAGTTCGGGATTGATCCGCGTTGGATCGACGACGTCATAGCCGTGCATCGATCCCGCCGCCGCCACGGTCACGGGGGACGCATAAACATGGCTGATCCCGAACGCGTCGAGATAGGGAAGCAGCGCCTCCGCGTCGGCGAAGCCGAAATTCTTGTGAAACTGGAAGCGATAGGTGGCGCGCGGCGTCATGCGGATCGGCTTTCGGCAAGCAGGGCGGTACGTCGCGCAACCTCCGGCCGGGCGAGCAGCGCCGCCGTCGTATCGGGAAGGCGGCGGCGCCAGTTGGGATGTTCGTCGGTCGTCCCGGGCAGATTCGGTTGCTCTTCAAGCCCGATCAGATCCTCTGCCGGCACGATCACCAGGGGACAGGCGGCGGTGGCGGTCAGCGCGAGCGCGGCATCGACCGCCGGGGCGGGATCGTTGGGCATCGGCCCGCTCGCCACGCCTGCCTCGGTCGCCGCGATCCACAGCTTCTTGCGCTCGCCGATACGGCGGACGCGTTCCGCCCCCTCGTCGCCGTCACTGCGCTTCAGCTTGTGCGCCCAAGTGATGTCACGCCCCGCCCACCAGCCCGCGAGCGTCGCCGTGTCATGCGTGCCCGTCATCGCCACGGCGCAGCGGTCCCATCCGGCGGGATCGGTGAACCCGCCCGTGTCGTCGCGCTCGAACGGCAGGACGCGCATGCCGTGGATATTGCGCGCTTTCATCGTATCGCGGAAGCCCGGCGGCACGGTGCCGAGGTCCTCGCCGATCACCACCGCGCCGGCGCGATGCGATTCGATCGCGAGGATGTGCAGCAGATCGTCGAACGGCATTGATAGATAGGCGCCGTCGGCCGCGTTGCCGCCGTCCGGGATCACCCACAGGCGCTTCAGGCCGAGCGCGTGATCGATACGGATGCCTCCCGCGTGACACAGGGTCGCGCGCACGGTGCGGATGAAGGCGTCGAACCCCGTCCGCCGCATCGCGAAGGGCGACAAAGCGGTGATCCCCCAATTCTGCCCTTGCGGCCCGAGCGGGTCGGGCGGCGCGCCGATCGACAGACCGGTCAGGACGTCGTCGCGCCTGCTCCACGCCTGGGCGCCACCTGCGTCCATGCCGACGGCGAGATCGGCAATCAGGCCGATTCGCATGCCGGCATCGCGCGCGGCGCCTTGCGCGGCGGCAAGGCTGTCCTCTGCCAGCCATTGCAGGAAGGCGTAGAAGGCGACGTCCGCGTCATGCTCGGCCGCGAAGCGGGCGACGGAGGGGCCGGCGGGATCGTGATAGGGGGTGGGCCAGTCCTGCCAGCCTCGGGCGCCGCCGCGTGCGAAGAAATGGGCGTGCAGCGCATCGAAGCGAGCCTGCGCCTCGAGCGCAGGCCGTTCCCTGCGCAGGCCCGCGATTTGCTGGCGCACGTCGGGCATAGCGGCGTCGAACGCCTGACGCAAAAGCGCAAGCCGCGAGGGCAGGGCATGAGTCCAGTCGATCAGCGCCGGGGACGTCCCGGCTTCCGGAGAGACGCCCGCCAGCGTCGGATCGGCCAGCAAGGCATGATGGAAGAGGCGCGAGGATGGCGCATAGGGGCTGAACCGCGAGGCATCGGCGGGGAACAGCGCGTGGGTCGGGCTGATCGCCAGCGCATCCGCACCGGCGGCGGCGAAGGCGCGCGCCGCATCGGCGAGCGTGCCGAGATCGCCGAAGTCCGTCCCGCGCGCGTCGCGCAGCGCGGGTATCTGCACCGCCGGGCCCCAGAAGCGGCCCGGGGGCAGCGAGATGCACCGCGGCGGGGCGATTGCGATGTCGATGCCGCGACCGTCGATCGACAGCCGGTGATAGCCAGGTGCGGCGATCGGCTCCAGCCGGCCGGCGGTCAGCTGCAGTACGCGGCGCGTGCCGTCTTCCAGTTCGAGCTCCGCGGCGCCATCCGGCGTATCCGGCAGCACGATCGGCGCGCCGACATCCGCGCTGACGAAGGTGCGCTCGCCTGTCTCTGTATCGAGCGTCGCCAGGATGGCGTCCAGCACCGCATCGGCGACGACATGCTGCCGGCCGTCGGCATCTTGCCAGACGCGATTCAGCCCGACGGCGGCGGCGCGGGCAGCAAGGTCGGTCATGCCGCGATCCCCGTCGTCACCGCGCGATCCACGCGGCGAAACGATCGCCGTCGGCGTGGAGCAGCGCTCCGCCACCCGCGGGCAGCGAAGCCGGGGTATCACCGAGATCGATCGCGATCGTCAGCACGCTGCCGTCGTTCAATCGCCAGCGTGCGGTCACCGCCGCCTCTCCCGTGGCGACCGCGCCGAGGGCCGTCGCGCCGTCGAGGTATGGCGCGACCTGGTTTGCGCGCAGGGCGAGAAGGTCACGGTACAGCGCTGTCCAGCACTCGGCGTCCGGTCCCGGCCGTGGCCGGCTCGCCTCGAACGTCGACAGCGCATTGGGATCGGGGATGCGCGCACGGGCCTCGGCATCCGCGAAAGCGTCGAACTTGGCGAATTCCTTGCGGCGTCCCTCGCGCACCGCATCGGCGAGCGCGTCGTGGAAATCGGTGAAAAAGAGAAACGGCGTCTTGCTGCCTTCGGGATCGCCCATGAAGAGTAGGGGAATCTGCGGGCAGAGCAGCAAAAGCGCGGTCGCGGCGCGCAGACGATCGGCATCGGCCAGCACGGTCAGCCGTTCGCCGAACGCGCGGTTGCCGACCTGGTCGTGGTTCTGGAGGAAGGAGACGAAGCGGGTCGGCGGCAGATGTGCGCTCGGCGTGCCGCGCGGCCTGCCGTCGTGATTGCCCGATCCCTCGCCCTGATAGACGAATCCTTCCGCCAGACAGCGCGCCAGCCGCTCCGCCGGCCGGTCCCCGAAGTCGCCATAATAGGCGCTGGTCTCTCCGGTCAGCAGCACGTGGAGGACGTTGTGGAAATCGTCGTTCCATTGCGCGTCGAAGGTCGCGGACGTCAGGCGCGCCGCATCGTTGCGCTCGTTCTCCAGCACGAGATGGACGTGCCGGTCGGGCAGCGCGGCACGGATCTCCCGCGCCATGGCATCGAGGAAGGCGTCGTCGGCGATCGCATGGACGGCGTCGAAGCGAAGCCCGTCGATGCGATAGTCGGTCAGCCACATCAGCGCATTGTCGACGAAGTAGCGATGCACCGCCGGCTGGTCGACCGCCACCGCGCCGCCCCAGGGCGTATGCACCTCCGGATGGAAGAACCCCTTGGCATAAGCGTTGAGGTAGTTTCCGTCCGGCCCGAAATGATTGTAGACCACGTCGAGGAAGACCGACAGGCCGTGGCCATGCGCGGCGTCGACCAGTGCGCGAAGGTCGTCGGGGGTGCCATAGCTTTCGGCGACGGCATAGGGCAGCACGCCGTCATAGCCCCAGTTGCGCCGTCCCCCGAAGGCGTTGACCGGCATCAGTTCGATCGCGGTGATGCCGAGCGCCGCCCAGTCCGCCAGATGGTCGGCGACGCCGGCGAAGCCGCCGAGCGTTCCCGCATGCACCTCCAGCACGACCGTCTCTTCCCAGGGCCGCCCGCGCCAGTCGGCCTGCTGCCATGCGAAGCCCGGATCGACGACGACGCTCCAGCCGTGGACGCCGTCCGCCTGCAGGCGCGACGCGGGGTCGGGCACCGCCGTCTCGGCGTCGAGGCGAAAGCGATAGCGGCTCCCCGCGGGCGCGAATGCCTCCGCGACGAACCAGCCGTCCTCGGCCGCGGTCATCGCCACCGGATCGGCGCCGTCAATCTCCAGCGTCACCGCGTCGCGATCGGGTGCCCAGAGCCGGAAGCGCACCCGACCTCCTTCAAGCGGATGCGCACCCCAGGTCATGCCTCGAGCTCTCCCGTCCAGGTCAGCAGCACCGCACCCTGCGGCGCGACCTCGTAGCTGTCATCGATGCGCGTCTCGCCCTGATCGGGCTTCGCGCTGTCGATCAGCACGATGCGCGCGGTGTGGGGCGGCGGCAGGTGGAAGGTGATCGGCTCGCTCGAGGCGTTGAGCAGCAGCGACACCGCCTCGAGTTCGCCCGCCTCGTTGCGCGTCGCGCGGCGCATCATCAGGGCGCGCCCTTCCGGATTGTCCCAATCCGCCGCGCTCAGCTGCTGGCCGCGCTCGTCCCACCATTCGATGTCGTTGATGCCCTGGCCGGGCGAATCCTGCCCGTAGAGGAACGTCGCGGCGCGCAGGACGGGGTAGCGGCGGCGCAGGTCGGCGAGGCGCGCGACATAGTCGATCTGGCGCTGTCCGTCTTCCGAGGCGGCGGCGTTCCAGTCGAGCCAACTGATCGCATTGTCCTGGCAATAGGCGTTGTTGTTGCCCTGCTGCGTCCGGCCGAATTCATCGCCCGCGACCAGCATCGGCGTGCCGAGCGAAGCAAGCAGCGTCGTCAGCATCGATCGCATCACGCGGCCGCGCGCGTCGTTGATCGCGGCATCGTCGGTCGGCCCTTCCGCCCCCCAGTTGCGCGCGTAATTCTCCGAATGGCCGTCGCGATTGTCTTCCTTGTTGGCCTCGTTGTGGCGTTCCTCGTACATCACCGTGTCGGCGAGCGTGAAGCCGTCGTGGGCGGAGATCAGGTTGATGCTCGCCCACGGCCGGCGCGCGCGCCGGTCGAACAGATCGCCGGAGCCGGCCAGACGCGCGGCCAGTTCGCCGCGCTGGCCCGCGTCGCCGCGCCAGAAACGACGGACCGTGTCGCGATACTTGTCGTTCCATTCGGCGAAGCCGGGCGGGAAGTTGCCAAGCTGGTAGCCGCCCGGCCCCACGTCCCAGGGCTCGCCCATCAGCTTCAGACGGCCGAGCACCGGGTCCTGCCGCAGCACGTCGAAGAAGGCTGCGCCGGGATCGAAGCCGTCGTCCTCGCGGCCGAGCGTCAGGCCGAGGTCGAACCGAAAGCCGTCGATGCCGAAGCTGGTCGCCCAGTAGCGGAGCGAATCCGCCACCATCTGGATGACGCGCGCCTTCGACAGGTTCAGCGTATTGCCGGTGCCGGTGTCGTTGATCGAATAGCGCGGCTGATCCTTGACGAGGCGATAGTAGCTGGCGTTGTCGAGCCCGCGCCACGACAGCGTCGGCCCCTTTTCCGATCCCTCGCACGTGTGGTTGTAGACGACGTCCAGGATCACCTCGATCCCCGCCTTGTGCAGCCGGTGCACCGCGCGCCGGAGTTCGTCCTGATGGTCGGAGGCCATATAGGCCTGTTCGGGGGCGAAGAAGCCGAGCGTGTTATAGCCCCAGTAGTTCTTCAGCCCCTTTTCCTGCAGGAACCGGTCCTGCGTGAAGGCATGGATCGGCAGCAGTTCGAGCGCGGTGACGCCGATCCGCTTCAGGTGCGCGATCACGGCCGGATGGCCGAGCGCGGCATAGGTGCCCCGCTCGCGCGCCGGCACGAGTTCCATCAGCTTGGTGAGGCCCTTGACGTGCGCCTCGTAGATGACGGTTTCGGACCAAGGCGTGTTGGGGCGCCTGTCGCGCGACCAGTCCCAGTGATCGTCGACGACCACCGCCTTCGGCATCGCCGGTGCGCTGTCGCGCTTGTCGAAGGACAAATCCTCCCTGGCGTGGCCGACCTTGTACCCGTGCAAGGCATCGGTCCATTTGATCTGCCCGGCCAGCTTGCGCGCATAGGGGTCGAGCAGCAGCTTGTTCGGGTTGAACCGATGCCCTTCCTCCGGCGCGTAGCGGCCGTGTGCGCGATAGCCGTAGAGCAGGCCAGGCTCCGCATCCGGCAGGTAGCCGTGGAACACCTCGTCGGTACATTCGGGCAGCGCGATGCGCCCGATCTCGCGTTTCCCCGAAGGATCGAACAGGCACAGGTCGATCCGGTCGGCGTTGGCGGAAAAGACCGCGAAATTCACGCCCAGGCCGTCGAACGTCGCGCCGAGCGGGTAGGGCGAGCCGGCATCGAGCCGGTCGGGCAGGCTGTGCAAGATGGTGTCCCCCTTGATCTGACCTGCGCGCAACGCAGATGCAGCATGGAAAGGTCCGCCATGGTTGCGCGCCCGACGACCCGGTGCCGGCGCCGGTCTGCGATCACCGTCCGGGCAGCGGGTCGATCCCCAGCGTACGCCATTGGCCGAGCAGGCGGCATTCCCGCATGGGGACCCGCGATCCGGTGACGGTATCGACGACACAGACGCGCGGATTGTAGGCGCGCGGTTTCGCGCCCTTGTCCGCAGATGCGGCGATCGCCGGCGCGGGTGTCGCGACGGGAGACTTGGAAGCGGCGGTGTCGATAGGGCCGGCGACGGACAAGAGCATGGCTGCGACGGTGACGAGCATGAGCGATCTCCTCGAACAACGCAGCCGAAGCGGCTGCACGTGTGTTAGTGCATTATGCATGCCAAACACCTTCTCGAGGAAGATCAGCCGGTTGCCGCGAGGCGGCCTGGCGCGATCTGCCAATCCATGGCGCCGGCCGCCGAGATTGCGGAATTCTAGCGCGGTGGCTTGCTGAGGTAGCGGGAGCCTGCCGCACAGAATCGCCAGGGCGTGTCGACGCCGACGCTGATGCCGATGCGCGGACCGGCAAGGAGAGGCGGCGCTGCACCGGCGTCGATCAGGGCAAAGGGCGGCCGGTGCAGCGGCGCACCGTCCAGCGATTTGTCGACGCCCAGCGCCTGGCACAGTCGCCCCGGGCCGGCGCACAGCAGCCGCAGGTCGGAAAGACCGCGGCGTTGCACCATGCGCGCCACCCCCTCCAGCGGTTCGATCGCACGGATCAGCACCGCGCTGCCCGGCCGACAGACGACGTTCAGACACCAGTGCAGCCCATAGCTGCGATAGACATAGGCATGGCCCGGCGGGCCGAACATCGCCGCGTTGCGCGGCGTCGGTCCGCGGAAGCTGTGCGCGGCCGGATCGTCCGGGGCATAGGCTTCGGTCTCGACGATCGGACCGCCCGTGCCGTCGACCAGCAACGTCACGCCGACCAGCGCGCGCGCGACGGTTTCGACGTCGCGATCGAAGAAGGCGGGGGATAAGGTTTCCATCCGCCCTTCGCTGCACGCTGCGGCGGCCGAATGCCAGTCCGGCGTCGCGGACGCCGGCCCGCCCAGGCCGGTGGCGCCGCAATGTTCAGTTGCGAGACACGTCGGCACATGTAATCTTCCTATCGTGGGGTGGGCATTTTGGGTCAGAATCGGCGCGGTGGCGGCGTTGCTCGGAGGCGTTCCGGCAGCGGCGCAGGATTATACCCCCGCCGCGGCGCCGATGGCGGCGGCGCGCCAGGCGGCGCTCGCGCAGGATGGGGCGACGATCGCCAATCACCTCGGCATTCCGGCCGACGTCGCGGCGCACCAGCTGCGATTGCAGGAGGACAGCGTCGCCGCGAGCGACGCCCTCGCGACGCGCTTTGCCGGCCGGCTCGCGGGCATCGCGATCCGCCATCAGCCGCAGTTCGGCATCGTCGTGCTCCTTACCGGCGACGAACCGGTGCCCGATGAGACCGTGCTCGTAGACGAAGAGGCTGTCCCCGTCGTCTTCGCCACCGGTGCGCGGGCGCGGCACGTCGAGCTCGTCCAGGCGATCGCCACCTACCAGGCGGCGATCCGCGCCAGCCTGCTGGCGCCACCGGGCCTCGGCGTCGACCCCCGATCGGGCGAGGTCGTCGCGGTCGTGTCGACGCGCGACGTCGCGCGCGAAGGCGCGGCTGCCCTTCGCGACCGACTGGCGGCGATGACGCATGTGCCGGTGCGGCTGCGCGTCGTCGACACGCCTGCGCTCGACATGGGCGGGACGATCGCGGGCGGCGCGCGGGTCGTCGGCACCGTGCCGGGCGACCCGCATCTCTATATGTGCACGGCGGGCTTCGTGGTCAGCGACGGTCAGCGTACCGGCCTCGCCACGGCCGCCCATTGCCCCGATGCGCTCAGCACGCGCGACGCGGACGGCGTCGAGACCGAGCTGCCGTTCGTCGGGCAATGGGGCTGGGGCAATCAGGACGTGCAGATCAACGCCAGCCCGACGGCGCTCGCGCCCGTCTTCTTCGCCGACAGCGCGCGAACCGTCAGCCGCCCCGTCACAGGGGCCCGCCCGCGCGCGGGGATGCGGGCCGGCGACGTCGTCTGTCACCGCGGCGAGCGGACGGGCTACAGCTGTGCCGAGGTGGAACTGACCGACTTCGCCCCGGCGGGCGACCTGTGCGGCGGCGCCTGCCTGCCGACCTGGACAACCGTGGCGGGGCCGACCTGCAAGGGCGGCGACAGCGGCAGCCCGGTGTTCCTGGGCACCACCGCTTATGGCATCCTGAAGGGCGGCAGCTACCGGTCGAACGGCAGCTGCGCCTTCTATTTCTACATGTCCACGGATTACCTGCCCGAGGGGTGGCACCTGCTGACCGCGGACGCCGTTCCGGTGGCGGAAGGGGGCGATCCGCCGGCGCCCTGATCATGCGCGGCGGTACGGCGGATCGCGCGCGCCGTGTCGCTGGCGCTCAGGTCCGCAGCAGGGCCACGCCGAGAAACAGCACGCCCGCCATGGCGACGAAGAGGCAGACGAGCGCGACCACGATCACGCGTCGGACGATCGGCCGGTTTTCCATGGTCTCCCTGTCCCTTTCGATGCGCCCGCCGTGGTCGAGGGCGCGATGATGGCACCCCCCTACGGCCTGCGCTGCCCGCGTGGAAGTCGATCGCGTCTCTCATGCGGATGGAAGGATGCGCACGGGAGCCGCCATTGCGTCACAGGCTCACGCGCCCGCCGGCGTGACGTTCCAGCCGCCCCGCCATCTCCAGTTCGAGCAGGACGGTCAGCACCACGGCCGGCGCCAGGCCGCTCTGGCGGACCAGCTCGTCGATCGTCACCGGAACCGGGCCCAGCAGCCCTACCACGGCGCCGCGGTCCCGGTCGGACGCGTCGCGGGCGGGCGCCATGCCGAACGGCGTCGCAGGCGCACGCACGCCGCGCGGATCGATCGGACGTATCTGTTCCAGCACGTCCGCAGCGTTCTGGATCAGCGTCGCGCCCTCGCGGATCAGCAAGTTGCAACCCTGCGCGCGCGGATCGAGGGGGCTGCCGGGCACGGCCATCACCTCGCGCCCCGCCTCGGTCGCCAGACGGGCGGTGATGAGCGAGCCGGAGCGGGGCGCGGCCTCGACTACGACCGTCCCGCTCGCCAGACCCGCGATGATGCGGTTGCGGGACGGGAAATGCCGTGCCAGCGGCTGCGTGCCGGGCGGCTGTTCGGCGACGATCAGGCCGACACAGGCGACCTGTTCCTGCAAGGCGGCATTCTCCGGCGGGAAGGCGATGTCGATCCCGCTGGCGATCACGCCGATCGTGCGCGGCAATGCGCCCGCATGGGCGGCCGTGTCGATCCCGCGCGCGAGGCCCGAGACGACCACGACGCCGGCCTCCGCGAGATCGTGCGCCAGCCCGCGCGCGAAGCGACAGGCGGCGGCCGAGGCGTTGCGCGCGCCGACCAGGGCGACGCAGGGCGCGGCGTTGGCGAGTGCCAGGTCGCCGCGGACGATCACCGCCGGCGGCGCCGTGTCGATGGCGGCGAGGAGCGGCGGATAGTCGGGCGCGTCGAGGAAGACATGACGGGCGCCCAGCGCGTCGACGGCGGCGATCTCGCGCAGGGCGGCACGCTCGTCCGGCACCGCGGGTGGCCTGCCGCCACCGCGTCGCGCGAGCGTCGGCAGCGCCTCGATCGCCGCGCCGGCGCTGCCGAAGCGGGCCAGCAGCTGGCGGTAGGTAACGGGTCCGACGCCCGGCGTACGGATCAGGCGGAGGCGGGCGGCGCCGTCCTCCACGCGCTAGCGATCCTTTGCGCCGCCGATGCGCGGCTCATCGCCCGCCGCGAGCCGCTCGATGTTCTCGCGGTGCTTCCACAGGACGATCGCCGCGAGGCCCAGCAGCAGCATGACGAGGTCGAAGCGGCCGAATGCCGCACCGCTCACCGGCGCGCTCACCGCAGCGGCCATGCCCGCGACCGACGAAATGCGGATGCCGGCCAGAAGCCCCAGCCAGACCGCCGCATAGACGAGTCCCATCGGCCAGTGCAGCGCGAGGACGATGCCCATCAGCGTGGCGACACCCTTGCCGCCGCGAAAGCGCAGCCAGACGGGGTAGCAATGGCCGATGAACGCGGCAGCCGCGGCGATCATCTCGTCGCCGGGAAACAGCCAGGCGACCAGCCAGACTGCCGCCGCCCCCTTGAGCAGGTCGAGCAGCAAGGTCGCCGCGGCCAGGCCCTTGCGCCCGGTGCGCAGGACGTTGGTCGCGCCGATATTGCCGGACCCGATCTGGCGCAGGTCACCGGCACCGCCCATCCGCGTCAGAATGACTCCGAACGGGATCGAGCCCAGCAGATAGCCGAGCAGCAGTGCGCAGGTCGGCGCGATCCAGAGAATTTCGGTCTGCAAACGGCCCCCTTTCCGTCGATGCCTCATAGCGGCGTACGGCGTCCTTGGCCACAATATCGATCGGTGAACGTGCGCTTCCGTCCGGCGGCGGACGGTGGGCTTCGTTGCCGGCACGGCTGGACGAGCGGCGCGGGGCCGACCTATGGCGCAAGGCCATGGACGCGCGGCCTATCCTGTTTTTCGATTCCGGTGTCGGCGGCCTTTCCGTCGTCGGGCCGACGCGGGCGCTGCTACCGCGCGCGCCGATCGTCTATGCCGCGGATTCGGCGGGCTTCCCCTACGGCATCAAGAGCGAGGGGGAGATCGCGGCCCGCGTGCCCGCGCTGCTCGGCCGCCTCGTCGAACGCTATCGCCCGCGGCTGGTGGTGATCGCGTGCAACACCGCGTCGACGATCGCGCTGCCGGCGGTGCGCGCCGCGCTGGACCTTCCCGTTGTGGGCACGGTGCCCGCGATCAAGCCAGCTGCGGCGATGAGCGTGACGCGCACGATCGGCGTCCTCGGCACGGAGGCCACGGTGCGGCAGCCCTATGTCGACGACCTCGCGGCCCGCTTCGCCGCCGATTGCCGCGTATTGCGGCACGGGTCGGCGCGGCTGGTCGCGCTGGCGGAGGCGAAGCTTGGCGGCGAGCCGGTGCCGGCGGAGGCGGTCGCGGCGGAACTTGCCGGCCTGACGGGGCAACCGGGCGGCGCGGAGATCGACGTCGTCGTCAATGCCTGCACGCATTTCCCGCTGCTCGCGCAGGAACTCGCAGCCGCGGCGCCGACCGTGCGGTTCGTCGACGGCGGCCCCGGCATCGCCCGCCGGATCGCCGCGCTGACCGAAGGACAGGACTGGCCCCAGGGGCCCGCGCCTCACCGCCTCGTCTTCACGCATCTCGGCGCGCGGGAGCGTGCCATCGCCGCCGGCCTCGCGGCGCAGGGCTTCGATACCGCCGAAGCCCTTTAGCATCGCCTGCTGCAAGGAAGGGGAGCGGCGGCCGACCTGGGACAAAATGCCCAAGGGATCGATCACCCTGAGCGTCATTCTCCGCTGGCAAGCCCCTGTCCGGCGGTCTACATGGGCTCCCCATGGACAGCGACGTGACAGAGGCACGCGTGGATTATTCCCGTGTCTTCACCCAGGCGATCGACCGACTGCATGCCGAAGGGCGGTACCGCGTCTTCATCGACATCCTGCGCAACAAGGGCATGTTTCCCAATGCGCGCTGTTTCGCGGGCCATAACGGACCCAAGCCGATCACGGTGTGGTGCTCGAACGACTATCTCGCGATGGGCCAGCACCCCAAGGTGATCGCCGCGATGGAGGAGGCGCTGCACGATGTCGGCGCGGGATCCGGCGGTACGCGCAACATCGGCGGCAACACCCATTATCACGTCGACCTTGAGGCGGAACTCGCCGATCTGCACGGCAAGGAAGCCGCGCTACTGTTCACCAGCGGCTATGTCTCGAACGAGGCGACGCTGTCGACCATGGCGAAGATCCTGCCCGGCTGCGTCATTTTCTCCGACGAGCTCAACCATGCCTCGATGATCGCGGGCATCCGCAACGCCGGCTGCGAAAAGCGCATCTTCCGCCACAACGATCTCGCGCATCTCGAGGAGCTGCTCGCCGCCGAGGACCCGTCGGTGCCGAAGCTGATCGCGTTCGAAAGCGTCTATTCGATGGAGGCGGACGTCGCGCCGATCGCGGCGATCTGCGACCTTGCCGACAAATACAATGCGCTGACCTACCTCGACGAGGTCCATGCGGTCGGCATGTACGGCGCGCGCGGCGGCGGCATTTCCGAACGCGACGGCGTCGCCCAGCGGCTGACGATCATCGAGGGGACGCTGGGCAAGGCGTTCGGCGTGATGGGCGGCTATATCGCCGCGGACCGCACGATCGTCGACGTCATCCGCTCCTATGCGCCGGGGTTCATCTTCACGACATCGCTTTCGCCGGTGCTGGTCGCCGGCGTGCTCGCCAGCGTCCGCCACCTGAAGGCCTCGAGCGTCGAGCGCGAGGGACAGCAGGTGGCGGCGGCGACGCTGAAGGCGATGCTGCGCGACGCCGGTCTGCCGGTGATGCTGGGCGAGACGCATATCGTCCCGGTGCTGGTCGGCGATCCGGTGAAGGCAAAGACGATCAGCGACATCCTGCTGGCCGAATATGGCGTCTACGTTCAGCCCATCAACTATCCCACCGTGCCGCGCGGTACCGAGCGCCTGCGCTTCACGCCCGGGCCGAGCCATGACGAGGCGATGATGCGGGAACTGACCGATGCGCTGGTGGAGATCTGGGGCCGGCTCGACCTGCGCAAGGCGGCGTAAGCCGCCGGTGCGGTCAGGCGAGCGTTCCGCAGGCGATCGTCAGCACGCCCAGCCCGATCGAAAGCGGCACGCGCATCGCCATCCAGCCTGCCGGCGCGACCCTCTCCTCGGCCAGCCGCCGGTCGACGAGCAACGTCAGCAGGACCGTCGATCCGAGCAGCACCAGCGCCCAGGACATGGGCATCAGCCGGCAGATCAGCAGCAGGATCAGCGCGGCGGCGATCAGGGGCGGCACGACCGCCAGCCCGGCGATCGTCCCCTGGCCGCGATCCGCCATCGGATCGGCCGTGGCGCGCATCGCGAATCCCCACCAGATGCCGCCGAGGAAGCTGAGGATCAGCGCCGCATAGCCGAAGGCGAACATCGCCCCGAGGCCGAGCCGCGGGTCGAAGGTGGCGATCGCCACCGCCGCGATCTGCGGCAACAGCCCGGCATAACCGAGGATCATCGCCGCCTCGCCCACCTGGCGGCGGCCGGGCGCCGCAGCGCCATGACGCGTCTCGGCCATATGATGCAGATCAGCGTTCATGGTCGTAGCAACACTGCGCAACAGGGATACGTTCCCCCGGCAGGCCGGCGAAAATGTGCGCGGTCGCGATGGAAGACCATGCGGACGGTGGCAATCGTCGCGCCACGCGGCTAAGGCGCGCGGACGTTACACGCCAACTTTTTTCGGGGTCACGACCGCCTTGCGCATCGCCATCGCCTCCGACCATGCCGCCGTCGCGTTGAAGCGCGCGCTGTCCGATCATGTCCGCGCGGCCGGGCACGATCTGATCGACCTCGGCACCGACTCGACCGATAGCGTGGATTACCCCGATTACGGCTATGCAATCGCCGCCGCGCTGGCCGACGGCCGCGCGGATCGCGGCATCGCGCTGTGCGGATCGGGCATCGGCATCTCGATCGCCGCCAACCGCAATCCGGCCTGCCGTTGCGCGCTCGTCTCGGAGCCCCTGTCCGCGACGCTGGCGCGCATGCACAACGACGCCAATGCCATCGCGATGGGCGCCCGCCTGATCGGCGAGGAGATGGCCAAGGCCTGCGTCGACGCATTCCTCGCCGGCGCGTTCGCCGGCGGTCGCCACCAGCATCGTGTCGACAAATTGTCGCAGGAAGGATGAACCGATGAGCACGCAACCCAATCCCGCGAACGACGTCCGCGCGGACGGCTTCTTCACCCGCGGCCTGGCGGCGGCCGATCCCGCCGTCTTCGCCGGGATCTCGCACGAACTGACGCGCGAGCAGACGCAGATCGAACTGATCGCGTCGGAGAACATCGTGTCCAGGGCTGTGCTGGAGGCGCAGGGCTCCGTCTTCACCAACAAATATGCCGAGGGCTATCCGGGCAAGCGCTATTACCAGGGCTGCGCGCCCTCGGACGAGGTGGAGACGCTGGCGATCGAGCGCGCCAAGCAGATCTTCGGCTGCGGTTTCGTCAACGTCCAGCCGCACTCGGGCGCGCAGGCGAACGGGGCGGTCATGCTCGCGCTGGTCAAGCCGGGCGAGACGATCCTGGGCATGAGCCTGGATGCCGGCGGCCACCTGACGCACGGCGCCAAGGCGGCGATGAGCGGCAAGTGGTTCAACGCGGTGCAATATGGCGTCGACCCCGATACGCACCTGATCGATTACGACGCGGTCGAGGCGCTCGCGGTCGAGCACCAGCCGAAGCTGATCATCGCGGGCGGCAGCGCCTATCCGCGCGTCATCGACTTCGCGCGCTTCCGCGAGATCGCGGACAAGGTCGGCGCCTATTTCATGGTGGACATGGCGCACTTCGCCGGCATCGTCGCCGCCGGACTGCATCCGACGCCGTTCGGCCATGCGCATGTCGTCACGACCACGACGCACAAGACGCTGCGCGGCCCGCGCGGCGGCATGATCATGACCGACGACGAGGCGATCGCGAAGAAGATCAACTCGGCGGTCTTCCCCGGCCTGCAGGGCGGCCCGCTCATGCACGTCGTGGCGGCGAAGGCGGTGGCGTTCGGCGAGGCGCTGCAGCCCGAGTACAAGACGTATATCGCCGCCGTGGTGGAAAATGCGAAGGTACTCGCCGCGACGCTCAAGGAGCGCGGCGCGGACGTGATCGCGGGGGGTACCGACACGCACCTGGCGCTTATCGACCTCCGTCCGCTCGGCATCACCGGCAAGGATGCCGATGAGGCGCTGGAGCGCGCCGGCATCACCTGCAACAAGAACGGCATTCCCAACGACCCCCTGCCGCCGATGAAGACCAGCGGCATTCGCGTCGGTTCGCCCGCGGGGACGACCCGTGGCTTCGGCCCGGCGGAATTCCGGGAAATCGGCCACATGGTCGCCGACGTGCTCGACGGGCTCGCCAGCAAGGGCGAGGCGGGGGACCCGGAGGTCGAGGCGAACGTTCGGGACCGCGTGCGCGCGCTCTGCGCACGCTTCCCCATCTACGAAGGATAAGCCATGTCGAAGATCGAAGAGGTCCAGGACACCGTCAAGTCGACGCCGGGCCTGGGCAAGAAGATGGCGAAATACGGTGCCGTCGGCGCGGTGCTGGCGATTCCCGTGCCGTTCGTCGGCCCGGTGTTCGGCGCGCTGGTCGGTGCCGGCGTCGCCTATGCGCGCCGCAACAAGATCTGAAAGGCCCTGACGGACCGACATGCGATGCCCGTTTTGCGGCCATGAAGACAGCCAGGTAAAGGATAGCCGCCCCACCGAAGACGGGGCGGCTATCCGTCGCCGGCGCCAGTGCGAGGGCTGCGCCGCACGCTTCACCACTTTCGAACGCATCCAGCTGCGCGAATTGTGGGTGCTCAAGAGCGAAAGCCGACGCGAGCCGTTTGATCGCGAGAAACTGCTGCGCTCGGTCGCCATCGCGACGCGCAAGCGGCCGATCGACCCGGTGCGCATCGAGAAGCTGGTCAGCGGCATCCAGCGCCAGCTTGAAACCGCGGGCGACGGTGAAGTCTCGTCGAAGCGGATCGGCGAAATGGTAATGGACGGGCTGCGCGGGCTCGATTCCGTCGCCTATATCCGCTTCGCCAGCGTCTATCGCGACTTCAGCGAGGCACGCGATTTCGAGGAATTCGCCGGGACGGTGGAGGAGGCGGGGCGAGAAGGATAGGGTCCGCCGCGCAAGAGCAGACGAAACAAGGACATGGCCATCCCCAACAGCATTTCAGCCCCGCCGCCCGTCATCATCCTCGTTCGCCCGCAGCTGGGCGAGAATATCGGCAAGGCCGCACGCGCGATGCTCAACTTCGGGTTGACCGAGATGCGTCTGGTCGCCCCGCGCGACGGCTGGCCCAATCCGCAGGCAGGTCCCGCCGCGAGCGGGGCCGACATCGTGCTGGAACGCGCGCAGGTGTTCGATACCGTCGCGGACGCGGTGGCCGATTGCGTCCATGTCTATGCGACCACCGTGCGCAAGCGCGGCATCACCAAGCCGGTGGTGACGCCGGAAGAGGCGGCGCGCGCGATCCATGCCGAAGCCGGGCGATCCGCGCTGCTGTTTGGCCCGGAACGATCCGGGCTGGAGACGGACGACGTCGCGGTCGCGCGCACCATTCTCACCGTGCCGATCAATCCCGAATTCGGCAGCCTCAATCTGGCGCAGGCGGTGATCCTCTGTGCCTATGAATGGTCGAAGGGGCAGGGGCTCGCGCAGCCGCCGCAGGTCGACCTGCCCGACGTCGCGCCGCAAGCCGAGCTCGACGGCATGATCGGCCAGCTGGAGGGAATGCTGGAAGGCGCCGGCTATTTCTTCCCGCCGGATCGCACGCCGACCACCAAGCGCACGCTGCGCACGCTACTGACCAAACCCGGCTGGTCGAGTCAGGAGGTCCGCACGCTGCGCGGCGTGCTCACCACGCTCGCGCGGCCGCGGGAGCGCTGAACGCTCCTGCGCAAGCCCATCGGGCCGATTGACTGAAGGGCGCTATGCCCCTTGGTGACGGTCGGGGAAGCCGACAGCTCGCCGACCGACGAGCGCGACTCCTCTCGAGAGCCTCGCCACCGGATGGCGGACCCTGCCTCGACCGGCAACGGCGTCAGCCCAGCGCCGCCTTCGCGCCGCGCAGATCCTCGACGAACCGCGCGAACTCGTCTTCCTTCTGCGCCGGGTCTGGCAGGCGGAGCAGATAGCTGGGATGGACCGTGATCCATGCCGCGCCGCCATCAGGCAGCGCGATCGTCCGCCCACGCTCGCGCGAGATCGTGACCGTCCGTCCCAGCAGCGACCGCGCGGCGGTCGCGCCCAGCGCCACCGTCATCTGCGGCCGTACGAGCAGCCTTTCCTGCTCGATCCACCACCGGCATGCCTCGATCTCGCCCGTCCCCGGCTTGGCATGGATGCGCCGCTTGCCGCGTTGCTCGTATTTGAAATGCTTGACCGCATTGGTGACGTAGAGGCGCGCGCGATCGATCTCCGCCGCGGCGATCGCACGATCGAACACCTGGCCAGCCGGGCCGACGAACGGCCGCCCCGCCAGATCCTCCTGGTCGCCCGGCTGCTCGCCGACGACCATCATCGCCGCGTCGACCGGGCCTTCGCCGAACACCGTCTGCGTCGCCGGCTTGTAGAGCGGGCACCGCGTGCAGCCCATCGCCTCTTCGCGCAGCGCCTGCCACGCCGCCACGCTGTTGTCGCCCGACACGGCGCGCGCCTGTTCGATCATGCCGCTCTCCCTCGCTTGCGCGCCTGCGATCAGTTCGCCGACCAACGCGGTTTCCGGCATGTTTTTCCAGTATTTGCGCGGCATCTCCTTCAGCATCGCGCCCACCTTCAGGCGGGCGGGGTTGAAGATGCTGGCATAATAGGTCTTCCACACCTCCTCGACCGGATCGCCCTCCGGCGCATCCGCGCGGCTCGCGCCGGGGCCCTCGCTCAGCGCCTTGCCGTCCCAGTGCAACGAGACCTCCGGCGTCAGGATCGACCAGCGCATCGACGCGAAGCGGTTGACGAAGAAGGCCGCGTTCGCGCGGACGATATGATGGTCCGGCTCGAACCAGGCGACATAGCGGCTGTCGTCCTCGTCCGTCGCCACCTCGCGGAAGCGGAGGAAGGCGCGCATCTTGTGAATGTCGCGGCGGACCGCCTTGGCCAGGCCCTCCAGCCGGCGCACCAGCGGGTCCGCCTGATCGGCGAGAATCCCCGATTGGCGCCGCAGCCGCACCAGCAGGGCATAGAGCAGCGCGAACCGCTCGGGATCGTCGGCGAGGACGACGCTGCGGGCGAGATCGACGAAGCCGCGCGGGACGGAGAATGTCGCGCCTGGCGCGGTCTTAGCCGCCGCTTGCCCGCCCGCGGCGACGGCGAACAGATCGGCGGGCGTGTCGCCGACCTGCCAGACCACGTCATCGGGGGCCACCTCCGCCGCGGCCAGCGCGCGCGCGGCGTCGCGCCATGCCTCGAAATCGTCGGGGGCGGGAAGCGTGACGATCCGCAAGGCGATCAGTCGCGGTCGTCGCCGCCCGGCGGATTCGCCTTGGCGAGCTTCAACTCCTCGGGCTTGCGCTCCTCATAGACGTCGGCGAGCCGCTCCTCCGTCGCGTCGTCGAGCCCCTTCTCGGCGGCCGGGAACATCTCTTCCTCTTCCTCGTCGATATGATGTTCGTAGCGGTGGCGCATGTGGAAGAACTTCGATTCCCACTCGTCCGACCCGAAATCGAGGTCCGCCATCTCGCCCAGCAAATCGTCGACCTCCTTGTGCTCGGCGACCGAGTGGCGGGCGTCGTCGCGCAGGTCGGGCTTGCCCAGCATCTCGGCGTACAGCGATTCCTCCTCGGCGGCGGCATGGCTCTGCAGTTCCAGGCGAAAGGCCTCGAACAGCTTCTGGCGCTTGGCCGTGTCGCCCTTCAGTTCGCCGAGCTGCTTGAGCATCTCACGCTGCTTGTCGTGGTCGCGCTTGAGGTCGGCGTAGATCTGGGCGGTCGCCATCGTGTGTCTCCTTCGCGCGGCTCAACCGGCGAGCCGCCCAGCTGTTTCACCCGCGAATCACTCTCACCCGGCGCGGCGCGCCCGGTCAGGCGGCGAACAGTTCCAGCTGCTCGCGCTTCGGCGCGACCATCGGGCGCAGGTCCGCCCGGTCGGCGAGGATCACCGGGCGCCAATCCTCGGCGATGATGAACGGACGGACCTTCGCCACCGACACCGTCAGCCGCGCGACGTCGTCCAGACGCAGTCGCCGCCAGCGGCGGCTGGCGAGAATGCGGTCGACCGCCTTCACGCCGAGCCCCGGTACGCGCAGCAGCATCTCGCGCGGGCTTCGGTTGACGTCGACCGGAAAGCGGTCGCGGAACTTGAGCGCCCAGGCCAGCTTCGGATCGATGTCGAGCGGCAGCATGCCCGTGCCCTCGTCCGCCGCCGCTACGACCTCGTGCGGCGCATAATCGTAGAAGCGCATCAGCCAGTCGGACTGGTACAAGCGATGCTCGCGCATCAGCGGCGGGCGCTGCAGCGGCAACACGGCGCTGGCGTCGGGTATCGGGCTGAACGCGGAATAATAGACGCGGCGCAGGCCGAACCGATCGTACAGCGACGAAGCGCGCGTGACGATGTCGCCATCGGTCGCCGCATCCGCGCCGACGATCATCTGGGTCGACTGGCCGGCGGGGGCGAAGCGGGGCGCGGACTTGTACTTCTTGCGCGCGTCGCCCGAATCCAGGATCGCGCCCTTCACGTCGCGCATCGCGCCCTCGATCCGTGCGCCGTCCTTTTCGGGCGCCAGCCGCTTCAGCCCGCCCGCGGTGGGCAGCTCGACGTTGATCGACACGCGATCGGCATAGAGACCCGCCTGATGCACCAGTTCGGGATCCGCGTCCGGGATCGTCTTGAGGTGGATGTAGCCGCGGAACTGATGGTCCTCGCGCAGGCTGCGCGCTACTTCGACCAGCTGCTCCATCGTATAGTCGGACGACCGGATGATCCCCGAGGACAGGAAGAGCCCCTCGATATAGTTGCGCCGGTAGAAGGACAGCGTGAGGTTCACGACCTCCTGCGCCGTGAAGCGCGCGCGGCGCACGTTCGACGACTTGCGGTTGATGCAATAATGGCAGTCGAAGATGCAGCTGTTGGTCAGCAGGATCTTGAGCAGGCTGATGCAGCGACCGTCGGGCGCATAGGCGTGGCAGATGCCCATGCCCTCGGTCGAGCCGATCCCCTTGCCGTCGCGGCTGTCGCGCTTGGCGGTGCCGGACGATGCACAGGAGGCATCGTATTTCGCCGCGTCCGCCAGGATCGCCAGCTTCTCGCGGGTATCGAGCTGCGCCATGTGTTCCATTTACGTTCTCGGGACGCATGTCGCAAGGGACGCATTCGCCGCGCCGCCAGTCATCCTGGTGCAAGGTGGCGGGTGGATAAGGGCGGGGCAGGGGACGAAAGGGAGTATGCCCATGCCCGATACGACCTACCTCCTCGAACGCTCCCGCCAGGAAGCTGTGCGTTCGATCCACGCCACCCATCCCGCCGCGGCGGTGGTGCATCAGGAACTCTGCCTGCTCTACGTCGGTCAGGCGCTGGCGCGGCTGGTGCGAAGCCGCCATTGATGGCGACGTCGCGGCTGCCGGGACGCCGGCCGCCGCGACGCGCGGCAGCGGTGGCCAGGGAACCTTCGCCGGTCTGCGTCGATGTGCGCGGCGAAGGGTAAGACGACACGCATGCACGAACCTCTCAGCGCCGCGGCGCATGTCATCCAGCTGGCGCTGACGCCCATCTTCCTGCTGACCGCGGTCGCTTCGCTGCTCAACGTCTTTGCGACCCGGCTCGGGCGGATCAGCGACCGAATCCATGCGCTGAAGAAAGAGGCGCGCGTCAATCAGCACGAGATGGCCCGCCTGCGAAAGCGGTCGCGCATCCTCGACATCGCGGTCACGCTCGCGGCGGCGGCGGGCGCGATGACATGCTGCTCCGCCATCACCCTGTTCTTCGGCGTGCTGCGCGATTCGGGTCATGCCGCCTTCCTGTTCGTGTTCTTCGGCGGCGGCCTGCTCTGCGCCGTCCTGGGGCTGGCGTGCTTCGTCGTCGAAATCACGCTGGCCGGCCGCACGCTGCGCGACGAGGATCAGGCGTGAAGCCACGGCCGATGACCCGGCCGCCTTCGCCTATTCCGCCGCCAGCAGGGTCGCCGCGCCGCCCAGGTCGACCGAGACGAGCCGGCTCACGCCGCGCTCGACCATCGTCACGCCGAACAGGCGGTGCATGCGGCTCATCGTCACGGCATTGTGCGTGACGATGAGATAGCGCGTCTGCGTCTCGCGGCTCATCCGGTCGAGCAGGTTGCAGAACCGTTCGATATTGGCGTCGTCGAGCGGCGCATCGACCTCGTCGAGGACGCAGATCGGCGCGGGATTGGTCAGGAACAGCGCGAAGATCAGCGCCACGGCAGTCAACGCCTGCTCGCCGCCCGACAGCAACGTCAGCGATTGCAGCCGCTTGCCGGGCGGCTGGGCCATGATCTCCAGCCCGGCCTCCAGCGGATCGTCCGATTCGACGAGCGCGAGATGCGCCTGCCCGCCATCGAACAGCGTGGTGAACAGCCGGCGGAAATGCGCGTCCACCGCCTCGAACGCCGCGAGCAGCCGCTGTCGCCCCTCGCGATTGAGCGTGCCGATGGAACCCCGCAGCCGATGGACCGCCTGTCCCAACTCCTCGCGCTCGGCCGCGGTGCTGCGGCCCATGGCCTCCAGCTCCGCCAGCTCGCGTTCGGCGACCAGATTGACGGGACCGATCCGCTCGCGGTCGAGCACCAGCTTCTCGTGCAGCGCGCTTTCCGCAGCCGGCGCGCGGATGCTTTCGCTCGCGAAGCCGAGGCGTTCGGGCAGCACCGGTGCCGGGCAAGAGAAGCGCTCGCCGGACAGCCGCCCCATCTCCACCCGACGCAGCTCCTGATTCTCCAACCGGGCCGCGGCACCCGCCCTCCCCTCGCGCGCCTCGGCCAGTGTCGCGTTCGCCCTGCGATGCGCCTCCTCGGTGCGCCGTACCGCCTGTTCCGTGGCGGCCTCCGCCGCCGCCAGGCGGGTCGCTTCGTCGCGCGCCAGGGCATGCGCCGCCGATTCGTCGGCAATCGCCGCGTCGAGGACGACCGGTCGCGTATCGATCGCCGTCGCCTCTTCGGCGAGCGCGGCGGCACGCTTGTCCATCTCGGCGATCCGCCGTGCGGCCTCGCCCGCGCGGGCCCGCCAGCCGCGGCTCTCGGCCTGGGCCGCCGCCAGTCGCTCCCGCTGGGCCTGGGCTGTACGCTCGGCGGTGGCCCGGGCCGCGCGCGCCGCCGCGACGTCGGTGCGGCGATCCTCCGCATCGCGGCTCAGCGCGGCGACCGTCGCGGCGCTGTCGCCGCCGTCGGGGAGTGCGGCGCGTGCCGCCTGCGCCGCCGCCAGCTCGTCGGCGGCCTCGGCGGCTTCGGCTCCGACCCTCGCTTCGCGCACGACCAGATCGGCCCGTTGCACCCCCAGCCGCTCCAGCGCGGCCACGGCGCGATCCTCGTCGCGGGTCGCCTCGCGCAGCGTGGCGTCCGCTGCCGCGATCGCGCCACGCGCCGCCTGCGCGGCGCGGCGGGCCGCGCCGATCCGCGCCTCGACGGTCGCGCAGGCGGCATCGGCGCGTTCCGCCGCCTCCAGCGCCGCAGGGCGCGCCTCCGCCAGAGCCGCCAACCGATTGATCCGTTCCAGCCGCTCCGCCGCCGCCGCGCCCGTTCCGTCGGCGACGAAGCCATCCCACCGCCGCAGCCGGCCGTCCCGCGTCACCAGTCGCTGACCGACCGCGAGGGGGCGGCCGTCGTCCGCCGCGACGACGAACAGCTGCGCCAGCCGCCGCGCCAGCGTCGCCGGGCCGGCGACATGCGTCGTCAGCGGCTCGGCATCACCGGGCGGTGCCGGATCGTCCGGCAGCGGCGCAGCGCCCGGCCAGGCCGCCAGCCCCGCCTCCAGATCGTCGCCCAGCGCCGCCGCCAGGGCGCGCTCATAGCCCGCCGCGGGCCGGACATGGTCGAGCAGCCGATCGCGGCCAGTGCGCTGCGTCGTCCGGGTCAGCGCCGCCGCCTCGCTATCGATCGCCGCAAGTTCGGCGCGCGCGGCGGCTCTCGCCGCCTCGGCGGCGTCGCGGGCGCCGGCAGCCTCGCGCTCCTCGTTTTCCGCCGCCGCCAGGCCGGCACGCGCCGCTTCGGCGTCGGAGGCAGCGGCGTGACGTCGGGCGGCCGCGGCATCGCGCGCGGCGGCAAGCGGGGAATCCGCCCCCAGCGCCGCCATCTGCGCGGCGACCTCCGCCGCCGCCCGCGCCGCGCGCGACTGGCGCGCCGCAGCCGCCGCCAGGGCCGCCTCTGCGACGCGAACCTCCGCCGCCTCGCGCGCCTGCGCCGCCAGGCCCTGCGCCAGCGCCACCTCCGCGTCGCGCGCCTGCCGTTCCGCCTGCGCCAGCGCGGCGTCGAGCGCCGGGACGTCGGCGGCGGACGCGGCGAGCGCGCGATCGAGCGCCTTCGCCTCGTCGGCCAGACGCGCCAGTGCTTCGGCCGCGTCGGCCGCCAGCGTGCCCTCGCGGGCGCGGTCCTCGGCGATCCGCCGCCGCTGGTCGGCGAGATCGGCCACCCGCCGCGCCGCCGCCTCCCGCTCCGTCTTCAGCGCCGCCAGCCGGTGTCCCGCCTCGCTCGCCGCCTCGCGTGCGGCCAGTGCCGCGCCGCGCGCATCGGCAAGTGCCGCCACCGCCGCATGCTGTGCCGCGGCGGCGGCCTGTTCCGCCTCGCCCGCCGCCGTCACCCGCGCCTCCGCCGCCGTTGCGTCCGCGCGGGCCGCGTCCGCTGCCGCCACGGCCTCTCGCCAGCGCGCGAAGATCATCCGCGCTTCGGCGACGCGGATCTGTTCGGAGAGCGTGCGGTACCGCTCCGCCTGTCGCGCCTGCCGGCGCAGCGCCGCCGCACGGACATCCTGGT
This sequence comes from Sphingomonas beigongshangi, assembly GCF_016820445.1. Taxonomy (GTDB): domain Bacteria; phylum Pseudomonadota; class Alphaproteobacteria; order Sphingomonadales; family Sphingomonadaceae; genus Sphingomonas; species Sphingomonas beigongshangi. Next base: position 334,978 of record NZ_JADHDT010000001.1, on the reverse strand, counting down.
CGGCGATCAGTTCGTCCAGCCGCGCGAGGTTCGCCTCGGTCGCCCGCAATCTCGCCTCGGCATCGCGGCGTCGCACGTGCAGTCCGGCGATGCCGGCCGCTTCCTCCAGCATCGCGCGCCGTTCCGTCGGCTTGGCGGCGATTACCGCGCCGATCCTGTTCTGGCTGACCAGCGCCGGGCTGTGCGCGCCTGTCGCGGCATCGGCGAAGAGCAGGGCCACGTCCTTCGCCCGCACGTCGCGCCCATCGATGCGATAGGCGCTGCCCGCGCCCCGCTCGATCCGGCGCACCACCTCGCGCTCCTCGCCGTCGGCGCCGTCGAGCAGGATGGAAACTTCGGCGAAGTCGCGCGGCGGGCGCGTCGCCGTCCCGGCGAAGATAACGTCCTCCATGCCCGTGCCGCGCAGCGACTTCGCGCTATTCTCGCCCATGGTCCAGCGCAGCGCCTCGAGCAGGTTCGACTTGCCGCAGCCATTGGGGCCGACGACGCCGGTCAGCCCCGGCGCGATGACGAGATCGGCCGGGTCCACGAAGCTCTTGAAGCCGGCGATGCGCAGCCGCTTGATCTGCATGTCAGGGGAGGGGGTGAGGCATGGTGGCGGGCTCGCGCCATCCTACACGTGTTGCGGCATGGGGGAAGGGTGTCGGGGAGGCGCCGCTCCCACGTCGGTGTATCGGGTTCTAGCGGACGCTCTCGAATCCGGAGAAGGTCACGAGCGTGGTGATCTGCCCCGATTTGCCCAGCATCGAGCCCTTCATCACGCTCGACGATCCGGCGGGAATGATCGCGCCGTTCGGCAGCGGTGCATATCGGGCGCTGACATCCATGCTCTGCACGGACGCGACCAGCATCATCCTGAACGATTTGTTCGACAGGAACCGCACCCGCTCGACGAACGGGGTCTTGCCCTTCATGTTCACGACGGCTTCGGCCTGCGTGTCGGCGGATGCATCGTGCGATCCGATCTTGACGACGCCGGCGGGCAATCGGCTGAAGCGATAGGTCGCGTAACCGGGAGCGGAGTCGCTGCGCGTGGCGGGAGCGCCGAACCATTCCGCCAGCTCATGATAGGACGGCGTGGGCCCCCTTTTGGTCTTGCGCGACTGGTCGATCTCCTTGTCGCTGGGCGCGTGCCCGTCCACGCTGACGAGCGACCAACGCTGATCCGCAGGCCGCCGCGGATCGAAGCGCTCGACGAAAACCTTGCGGGATGCGCCGGTCCGCTCGAAGGCCATGGTGCGCTGGAACGCATAGGCATCCGGCTGGGTGGCGCGCATGGCCTGGACCAGGCTGTTCTGCAGCTCGTCCGCCCTGGCTTCGACCGAGAGGAGCAGGCAGGATATCGCAGCCAGGCGGCGCAGCTGACAGGGCGACATGAGGGTCCTTTGGCAACGTGATCGACGCAGGGGCCGCCACGCGAGGCTGGGAGCGGCCGCCCGGGCGCAAACTCCGGGAACATTGCGGCAGGTTTGTGTCGAACCCGACGGTGCGGCAATCCGGGGCGAAGGGCGCCAGATGCGCGGGCCTGCCGCCGTCACGTCTCGCGGGCGAGGGGCACGGCCGCCTCGCCCGGTACTTGCAGACACCGGCCGTTCCGGTCGGCCGGTTGAATGGCCGTTACGCGCCCGCAGCCTTGAGCAGCGGCTCGAGCTGGCCCCAGGTGATCGCGTCGAGCTTCTGGCCGTTCAGGATCAGCGTCGGGGTGCCCTGCACGGTGCCGTCGGCGCCCTTGTCGGCGGTCTGCTTGGTCCAGCGGTCGATCTGGCCCTGGTCGGCGAGGCACTGCATCGCCTTCGCCTCGGGAATGCCGCGCTGCTTGACGAAGTCGATCAGGCCCATCTGCTGCGCCATCATGCGGAAGGCGTCGACGGGCTTGGCCGACTGGATCTGCTGCTGCACCGCGGGCGACGCGGACTGCATCTTGTCGAGGAAGCTCTGCTGGTTGGCGTACATCTGCTCGAGCAGCGGGAAGAAGGCGTCCTTGCCCGTGCAATTGCCGAGCAGCGTCGGCGGCATGTCGATCGCGCCGTGGACGAGGAACTCGCGGAACTCGAGGCTCACCTTGCCCGAATCGACGTATTTGGAGGTGAGCGGCGCATAGCCCTCACGCGCGAGCGCGCCGCAGGTCGGGCACAGGCGCGAGCCATATTCGACGAGCTTCAGCGGCGCGTCGGGATTGCCCATCACATAGCCCTCCTTGGTCTGCGCGACCACGTCGGTCCAATGCTGGCCGGCGGGCGGGGCCTTCGCCGCCACGGGCGCGGCGGGCGTGCCGCCGTTGGCGGTGCCGGCGTCGCCGCCCTTCGAACAGGCGACGAGCGCCAGCGGCGCAAGGAGGAGGGCGAGGAACTTCATATCGGACTAACGCTCCACGAAGGGGACTGGACGATTACTTGCCCGCCGGCGCGCCCTTGGCGCGCAAGGCGGCGGCGAGCTGCTCCCACGCCATCGGCGGTTGCAGCTGATTGTTGATGTAGAAGGTCGGCGTCGACTGGACCTCGATCGGCGCGTCGCCGGTCATCGCCGTGATCCGGTCGACCCCGGCCTTGTCCGCGAAGCAGGCGTTGATCTGCGCCGGGGTCAGTCCGCGCGCGCGGACTGCCTGCGTCAGCCCGGCAGCGTCGACGAGCGCGCGCGCCTGCGCGATCCCCGGCTTGGCATCGAGCTCCGGATGCGCCTGGGCGTAGCTGGCGAGCTTGGGCAGCCACGTCTCCTGCGTCGCGAAGATCATCGCGCTGGTCGGGAAGAAGCCCCTGGTGCCCGTGCAGCGCGCCAGGATCGCCGCGCCGAGATCGGCGGGATCGCGGATCAGGTGCCGGTATTCGAGACTGACCTTGCCCGATCGCACCATCTGGCCCTTGAGCGCCGCCTCGCTCGACTTCGAGAATTCGGCGCAATGGGAGCAGGTGTAGCTGCCATATTCGACCAGCTTGATCGGGGCGGCGGGATTGCCGAGCACGAACGCGCCCTTGGCGGTCTGCGTCGCGTGGCCGGCCCAGTCCGTCGCGGGCGCGGCCGCGACCAGTGCGCCGGCCGTCGCGGCGGCGGCGAGGAAGACGGCGAGACCGGCGGCGAGGGGACGCATGAGAACCTATCCTATCTTCGGCAGGCCGCGCGGCGTGGCGGCGACGCCCGCGGCAAGCGATTCGAGCACGGCGCGCAATTCGGGATCGGCGATCGTCTTCAATCCCTCGCCCAGATCGGCGGGCACCGGGCGCAGGGTCGCCCCGGCGGCGGGCGCGCGGCGCACGGGCTTCGCGACCTCGCCCTGCCGCAGCGTCAGGCGCGCGACCGCGGCATAGCCGAAGAAGCGGTTCACCCGCTCGACGATCTCCGGCGCGATATGCTGCATCATCGGCGCATGGCTGCCGCGCACCGTCACCGTGAGCGTCCCGTCCGCCTTCTTGCCCGGCGGGAAGCGCAGCGATTCGGGCGCGGACGCCCCCGCCCAGCGCTCCCCAACGATCTCGGGCCAGTGGCTGACGAGCGCGCTCTGGACGAAGCCGAAGCGGCGGAAGGCGGCGCCGCCGACCGCGGGCAGCAGCTCGCTGACCGCGCGGGCGCGGTTCTGCCGGGGGGATTCCATTTCGGGGGCGCGGCCGCGCTTGCTCATCCGCCGCTCCATGCCATAGCGAAAGCGTGGACGCTACATGCCTTTACCCAGCGGATACGGCCGCCCCCGGCGATATCGCGCCGCTGCTCCTCGCCTGGTACGACCGCCATCGCCGCGACCTGCCGTGGCGCGCCAGGCCGGGAGAGACGCCCGACCCGTATCGCGTCTGGCTGTCGGAGGTGATGCTGCAGCAGACGACGGTCGCCGCGGTGACGCCCCGTTTCCTCGCCTGGACGCAGCGCTGGCCCGACTTCACCAGCCTCGCCGCGGCGGCGGAGGCGGACGTCATGGCCGCCTGGGCAGGGCTGGGCTATTACGCCCGCGCGCGCAACCTGGTGAAGGCGGCACGTGCCGTGGTCGCGGACCATGGCGGGGCGTTCCCACGGACGGAGGCGCAATTGCGCACGCTGCCGGGCCTGGGCGCCTATACGGCGGCGGCGGTGGCGGCGATCGCCTTCGGCGAGCGGGCGGTGGTGGTCGACGCCAATGTAGAGCGGGTGGTCGCGCGGCTGTTCGCGATCCGCACGACGTTGCCCGCCGCGCGTCCGGCGATCCGCACGGCGGCCGACACGATCACGCCGGCCCGGCGCGCGGGCGACTTCGCGCAGGCGATGATGGATCTCGGCTCCGCGATCTGCACGGCGAGGGCGCCCAAGTGCCTGCTCTGTCCCCTGCAATCGCACTGCCGGGCGCAGATCGAGGGGGTGGCGGCGGCACTGCCCGCCAAGGCCGCGAAGAAGGCAAAGCCGCAGCGGCATGGCACGATCTTCTGGCTGGAACGGGACGGCCGCGTGCTGCTGGTCCGTCGGCCCGACAAGGGGCTGCTCGGCGGCATGCGCGCGCTGCCGACGGGACCCTGGCAGGATGAGCCGCCCGGCCTCGCGGACGCTCCGGCGGATGCCGCTTGGCAGATGCGCAACATCGTGGTCGACCACGGCTTTACGCATTTCGACCTGCAACTGGCGCTTGCCGTCGCGTCGGCGGACGCGCATCACGCGGCGGACGGCGAATGGTGGCCGATCGCCGACCTGGGGGCGGCGGGGCTGCCGACCGTCTTCGCCAAGGCTGCGGCCGCGATCATGAGGAGGGAAGACTGATGCGCGTTCCAGTGATGATCGGCGCGGCGCTTGTCGCGCTCGCGGGCACCGCCACGCTCGGAGCGCAGGCGCTGCGGCAGGAGGCGCGGCCGCTGCCGGCCCGCGTGCCCGCGCCCGACGCCGTGCCGGCGCGGGCGAATGCCGCCTTCCCGGGGACGCAGGCGCTGTTCGACGGCTATGTCCGCGACGGCAAGATGCCCGGCATCGTCGCCGCCTTCGGCATCGGGGACCGTCCGACGCAATTCATCGCGGCCGGCCGGATCGCCACCGACGCCGGTGCCGCCGCGGTCACGCCCGACAGCCTGTGGCGCGTCTATTCCATGACGAAGCCGGTCACGGCGATGGCGGCGATGATCCTGATCGAGGAGGGGAAGATCGGGCTCGACGATCCCCTGTCCAAATATATCCCCGCCTTCGCGAAGATGCGCGTCCTGACCAGCCCCGATACCAGCCTCGACAGCGAGCCGGCGAAGAGCCAGATCACGATCCGCGAACTGCTGACCCACACCTCCGGCCTCGGCTACAACATCAATGCGCAGGGGCCGCTGCTCAAGCTCTACGAGGCGCAGGGAATCGTGCCGGCGGCGGTCAACACGCCGGTCGAGGCGCTCGCCCGCCGCACGCGACCCGCGACGCTCGCCGCCTTCGCCGACCGCGTCGCGACGCTGCCGCTGGTCTACCAGCCGGGCACGCGCTGGCATTATTCGATCGGCCTCGACATCATGGGCCGGGTGATCGAGATCGCGTCCGGCAAGCCGTTCGACCGCTTCGTCCAGCAGCGCATCTTCGACCCGCTCGCGATGACGTCGAGTTTCTGGACGGTGCCGCCGCAGGACGCTGCGCGGCTCGCCACCAATTACGCCTTCGTCGGCGACCAGCTGACGCCGCTGGACCCGGGCGCGACCTCTGTGTGGCTGAAGCCGCCCAGTTTCCCCTACGGGGGCGCGGGACTCGTCATGTCGGCGCGCGACTATGATCGCTTCCTGCACATGCTCGCCGATCAGGGCACGCTGGACGGGGTGCGGATCATGAAGCCGGAGACGGTCCGCCTCGCCATGTCGAACCTGCTGCCCGCCGGCGTCACCTTCGGCGGCGTCGCGGGCAATACCGGCGGCACGCGCGCGGCGACGCCGATGGGGTTCGGCGCGGGCGGATCGGTGTATCTTGCCGACGGCCCGGCCGGCGTCCCGTCCAAGGGCACCTACGGCTGGGGAGGCGCGGCCGGGACGGTCGCGTTCGTCGATCCGGTCAAGCGCATCCGCGGCACGATCATGGTCAATTACTTCCCCGCCGATCGCTGGCCGGTCCGCGAACAGACCGTCGCCGCCTTCGCCGGCGACCTGACGCGTCTGCGCCCGTGAGCACGTCGACCCGGGAGCGCCCGACGCCGGGCTTCACCGGCGGCATGCTGGACCGCGCCGACGCTATCCGCCACGATCCCGATGCCTTCGCGGCGCTGCTGACCCCCGCGGCGCGGCTGCTCCGCCTCGACGGGCTGATGCCTGCGGTCGACGGCGACCACCTGTGCTGGGGCAGCATCGCCGAAGCTCCCGATGGCGCGGATTTCGCCCTGCTCGGCCTCGACGGCGACGGACGCGCACACCTTGCCGCAATCCCCCCGGCCGGCGCGGAAGGCACGGCGCCGGCGATGCGCAATCCGCAGCTGATGGCGATCCTTGGCGCGCTCGCGCCGGGCGAGGCGGCGGTCTATGCAGCGGCGCGCAGCCTGCTCGACTGGCACGCGCGGCATCGTTTCTGCCCGCGCTGCGGCGCGACGACGCACGTCTTCCGCGCCGGCTGGGGGCGCAGGTGCGACGCCGACGGCACCGAACACTTTCCGCGCGTCGACCCGGTGGTCATCATGATTGCGGAACATGACGGGCGCGCACTGCTCGGCCGTCAGCCGAGCTTTCCGCCGGGCCGCTATTCCGCGCTCGCGGGGTTCCTGGAGCCGGGCGAATCGATTGAAGAGGCGGTGGCGCGCGAGATCGCGGAGGAGGCCGGCGTCCGCGTCCGCGACGTCCGCTATGTCGCCAGCCAGCCCTGGCCCTTCCCCTCGTCGCTGATGATCGCCTGCGTCGCGGTCGCCGACGACGATGCGCTGACGCTCGACCGCAACGAGTTGGAGGATGCGATCTGGGTGCCGCGCGACGCGGTACGCCGGGTGCTGGCGGGCGAGGCGGGCGCGTTTTTGCCGCCGCCGCCCTATGCGATTGCGCACACGCTGTTGAGCATCTGGGCGGCGGAGCGAGATTGAGGCGCGCAGACGCGTGCGGGCCGGTACCGCGCCGATCCAGCCGTGCCGGACCAGGCCCTAATACCGCCCCCAGGTGAATTTGGACGACAGCGCGTAGTTCCACACCGCGCCCACCAGGATCCCGGCCAGTGCGGAGCCGGCCGCGCTGCCGTCGCGGAAGTCGTGCAGGAAGGCGGCGATGCCGATATTGGCGATCAGTCCGACCGAGCAGACGATACAGAACGATACCCAGCCGTCGAACAGCTTGCGGAACCCCTTCAGGCGCCGTTCGCGATAGGTGAGGGTGTTGTTGAGGAAGAAGTTGAAGGTCATCGCGCTCATCGCGCCGAGGATCTGTGCGAGCAGGAAATCCGCGCCGAGCGACAAGGCGGCGCCGAGCACGCCCATGTGGACGCCGACGCCCAGCACGCCGATGCCGGAGAACATCGCGAAGCGGACCGGCACGACATGGCCGAACATCCGGTCGTAGAGCGCGATCAGATATTCCATCGCGACGACGTGGTCGAGCTTGCTCTCCCCCTCCGTCCGCAGGCGGAAGGTATAGGGCAGCTCGGCGAAGCGCAGCGGCTCCGGCGACGTCGTCATCAGGTCGAGCAGGATCTTGAACCCGATCGCCGACAGGTCGGGCGCGAGGCGGCGGACGTGGTCGGTGCGGATCGCGAAGAAGCCGCTCATCGGGTCGGACAGGTCGCCCTTCAGCACGCGGCGCGACAATTTGGTCGCGAAGGCCGATTTGGCGACGCGGTCGCGATCCCAGTCGCCCGTGCCGCCGCCCGCGACGAAGCGCGAGCCGACGACGACGTCGAGCTCCGTGTCGCGTTGCAGCAGGTCGAGCATCGCGGGCAGCAGCGTCTCGTCATGCTGCAGATCGCCGTCGATCACCGCGACCACGGGCGCGGCGGTCGCGCACATCCCCTCGATGCAGGCGGACGACAGGCCGCGCCGGCCGATTCGCTGGATCACGCGGACGCGGCGGTCGAGCCGGGCGATCTCGCGCGCGGCATCGGCTGTGCCGTCGGGACTGTCGTCGTCGACGAAGATCGCCTCCCACTGCCGCCCGACGAGCGCCTGGTCCAGCTTTGCCACGAGGGTCGGGACGTTCGCACGCTCGTTGAACGTCGGGATGACGACGGCGATCTCGAGCAGGTCGCTCATAGCGCGGCGAGGATCGCGTCCGCCATCGCCCGCGTCGACAGCGTGCCGCCAAGGTCGGCGGTGCGCGCACCGCCGTCCAGCGCCCGGGCCACGGCCGTCTCGATCCGCTGCGCCGACGCCTCGTCGTCCAGCGAATGGCGCAGCAGCATCGCGGCGGACAGGATCGCCGCGCAGGGATTGGCCTTGCCTTGCCCGGCGATATCGGGCGCGGAGCCGTGGATCGGCTCGTACATGCCGGTGTCGCCGCTCCAGGCGCGCAGCGAGGCGCTGGGCAGCATGCCGATCGAGCCGGCGCACATGCTCGCCTGGTCCGACAGGATATCGCCGAACAGATTGCCGGTGACGATGACGTCGAACTGCGTCGGCGCGCGCACCAGCTGCATCGCGGCATTGTCGACGTACATGTGCGTCAGCGCGACCTCCGGATAGGCGGCGGACAGCTCGATCACGACGTCGCGCCAGACCTGCGACGTTTCCAGCACGTTCGCCTTGTCGACCGAACAGAGCTTGCGCTTGCGACGCTTGGCCATCTCGAAGCCGACGGTGGCGATGCGGCGCACCTCGTCCTCGTCGTAGCGCATCAGGTCGTAGCCCTCGCGCTTGCCCGCCTCGGTGGTGCGTTGCCCCTTGTCGCCGAAGTAGACGTCGCCCGTCAGTTCGCGGACGATGACGATGTCCAGGCCCTCGACCACCTCTGGCCTGAGCGACGACGCATGGGTCAGGGCAGGGAAGATCGTCGCCGGGCGAATGTTGGCGAACAGGCCTAGTCGACTGCGCAGGCCGAGCAGCGCGGCCTCGGGGCGCAGGTGCCGGTCGAGCCTTTCGTAGCGCGGGTCGCCGATCGCGCCGAACAAAATGGCATCGGCGCGGCGGGCGAGCGCCAGCGTCTCCGGCGGCAGCGGATGGCCGGCAGCTTCATAGCCGGCACCGCCGACGGGCGCCTCCTCGAACGACAGGTCGAGGTCGAGCGCCTCGAGCACGCGCCGCGCCTCCGCCGTCACCTCCGGACCGATGCCGTCGCCGGCGAGGATTGCTACGAGGGCCATGAACGCCTTTCCAGTCATGCGGTTGGTGCCGACGCGGCTTCATGGCGACGGGCGGCCGATCAGGCAACCGCCCTTTGCATCAGGTCGACGAGCCGCGCGCGCGCGGCGATGGTGTCGGCGCGGCGGTCGGTGAGCAGGTCCCGCGCGAGGAAATGGCCGGTGATGCGGAGCGCCTCGAACACCGCCGGCCAGTCCGCGACGCCGCCGTCGCGCAGGAACGGGGGCAGCGGGAACAGCCGGCTTTCATAGCCCGCGGCCGCCGCGCCGCTGACGGCGGCGCCGCTCTTGGGGCTGACGAAGCCAAGGTCGGCCGTGGCGCCGGTGACGATGCACGCGCTGAGGTCCAGGCCGAAGCCGAGTTCGGCGAGCAGCAGCAGCTCGTAGCGCGCGAGCGCCGCCGCCCAGCCGCGTGCGCTCGGTGCCGCCTCGATCGCGTCGAGCAGGCCGGCGAGGCCGTCATAGACCCGTGGATAGGGCTGCGCCTCGGGCAGGGCGGCGGCGGTGAGCGCGGCGATCCAGGCGAGCGCGGCGGCGGGCAGCGGCTCGCCGTGCAGCGCGGCGCGGCTGTGCAGCGGTTCGACGGTCAGCGCCGCGAGCTGTTCGCCCGTGCGCGCGCGCCATTCGCCGCGGATCGCGTTCGCCGGTTGCAGGATGGGACGCAGCGCGCGCGAGCGGCCGCCGCGCACATAGCCCGGCTGTACCCCGTCGTCGCGGGTCAGCGCACGCACCACCGCGCCATGCTCGCCATGTGCGCGAACGGCGAGGACCAGGGCTTCGGCGACGCGATGCATGACGGCGATATAGGCGCGGTCAGGCGCCGCGGAAACGCAGCGTGAAGGCGATGCCGCGACCATCCTCGCCCGGGGCGATGGCGAGCGTGCCGTGATGCGCCTCCGCGACGCGCTGGACGATCGACAGGCCGATGCCATGCCCCTCCGTGCGCGGCGCATCGCCGCGGAAGAACCGTTCGGACAGCCGCGCGCGCTGTTCGGCGGGCACGCCATCGCCGTCGTCGCTGACGGTCAGCCGGGTGCCGGGGCCGACGATGACGGTGATATGCGTTCCCTGCGGCGTGTGGCGGACCGCATTGTCGACCAGATTCTCCAGCGCCAGCGTCAGCGGGCCGGCAAAGCCGTGGAGCGGCATCGCGCCGCGATCGTCGAGCGCGATGGTGCGACCGCCGGCGAGGATCGCGGGGGCGCGGGACGCGACGACCTCTTCGGCGAGCGCGGCGAGATCGATACGCGTGCCCGCGTCCTCGACCCGGCGTTCGAGATCCGCGAGGCCGAGCAATTGGCCGACCACACGCGAGCTGCGGTCGAGGCTGTCGAGCAACGCGCGCCGTTGCTCCTCGTCCGCGACCTTTTCGGCGCGCAGGCGCACGATGGCCAGCGGCGTGCGCAGTTCGTGCGCGATGTCGGCCGCGAAGGCGGCCTGGGCGCGGAACCCCTTTTCGAGCCGGTCGAGCGCGGCGTTGGTCGCCACGGCGAGCGGCTCCACCTCCAGCGGCAGCGTGCCGCGCGGCAGGCGCTGGTCGATCGCGCGCGGCCCGATCCCCGCGGCGATCGCGGACACGGTCCGCATCCGCCGGGTGAGCCGCCGGGTGAGCAGCGCACCGATCAGCGGCAGCAACGCCGCGAATGGCAGCAGCAGCAGCGCGAACCGCGTGAGGAAGACGCGCACGATATCGTCGGTGACGACCTGGGGCGCGTCCGAATCCTGCGCGACGACGATCCATCCGGCCCGGAACGGCCGGCTGAGCGCCCGCACGCTGCCGCGATGGAAGAACACCGTCTCGCGCGTCAGCGGCGCCGCGGCGATGATCGCGCGGCGGGCCGGGCCGTGGACGATCCGCGCGCGGCGGCGCGCGTCGAGCACCGCGATCGACAGGCCGCTGACCGGCAGGTCGGTCGCGGCGACGATCGTCGCATCGGGGCGGCGCGCCAGCACATGTTCCGCCGCCGTCGCCTGCTGCACGAGCAGGTCGCGCTGATAATGGCGCGCGGTGCGGTTGAGCAGTACGGAAACACCGAGCGACAGCACCGCCGCGGCGACGATGCCGAGGATGACGTGCAACGCGATGAACTGGCCGAACAGCGACCGTGGCCAGAGGCGCCGCAGCCGGGCCGCGAACCGTCCGTGCGTCATGCCGGCGCGCCGGTCCGGTCGGGCGCGATCATGTAGCCGACGCCGCGCACCGTCTCGATCCGCACGCCGCCCCCGGCGTCGCCCAGGCGCTTGCGCAGGCGGTGCACATAGACTTCGATCGCGTTCGAGCCCAGATCGCCGCCGACGCCGAACAGATGGTCTTCCGCCAGTCGCTTGGGCACGACGCTGCCCTGCCGGCGGAGCAACAGCTCGAGCAGTTCGGTCTCGCGCGCGGACAGCGTCAGCACCGTCTCGCCGATGCGCGCGCGCCGCGCGGCGATGTCGAAGGTGAGCGCCCCGCAGCCGAGCGTTTCGCCGATATAGCCGCCCTGGCGACGCAGGACGGCGAGGATGCGGGCGTGCAGCTCGTCGGTGTCGAACGGCTTGACCAGATAATCGTCCGCTCCCGCGTTGAGCCCCGCGATCCGCGCTTCCACCGCGCCGCGGGCCGTGAGCAGCAGCACCGGCCGCGTCACGCCACGGGCGCGCAGCCCGCGCAGCAGCGCAAGCCCGTCGCCATCGGGCAGCCCCAGGTCGAGCAGCACCGCGTCGTGTGCGCCGGCGCGCAGGAAGGCTTCCCCCTCCTCCACGTCGCGGGCGCGGTCGACCGCCATGCCACGCCGTTCCAGGGCATCGGCAAGTTCGCGCGCAAGGTCGGGGTCGTCCTCGACCAGCAAAATCCGCAAAACCCGGCTCTCCCATTCCCGCAGCGCAGCATCCGTAAGCCGCTTGTAAGGAAGCGACCGTATCGGGGCCAGTCGGATATCGTCAGGACCGCCGAATGCACGCTTCTACCCCCGCCGAACCGTTGCCCCCCACCCGGACGCTGTCGCGTCCGCAGCAAGTCCGCTGGCTGGGGATCGTCGCGGCGGTGCTCGTCGGGATCGCCCTGCTCGTACTGATCGTCGGCAAGCTGACGCACCATGAGCCCGCACCCGCCCCGACCACGCCGCCGGGCACGCTGCGTCTGACGCCGCAGCAGATGGCGTCGTTGACGACGATGCGGGTCGGCGTGGCGGCGACGGGCGAGCGGACGCTGGCGACCGGCGCGATCACCGTCGACGGCAACCGGTCGACGCCGGTGCTGATGCCCTATTCGGGTCAGGTCGTGCGGGTGCTTGCCGATGCGGGCCAGCGCGTGAAGCAGGGCCAGCCGCTGCTGCTGATCAAGACGAGCGACTTCGTCGACGCGCGCAGCGGGCTGTTCGCCGCGCGCGCGGCCTATCAGAACGCACAGGCGCAACTCGGCGCGGCGCAGCGTACCGCGGACCGCCAGCAGCAGATCTACCAGACCGCGGGCGGCGCGCTGAAGGATTATCAGCAGGCGCGCGCCGATCTGGTCGCGGCGCAGGCGAGCGCACGCACCGCGGCGGCGTCGCTGGGCGCGGCGCGCGACAAATTGTCGATCCTGGGCAAGTCGCAGGCCGAGATCGCGCGGCTGGAAAGCGTCGGCGAGGTGTCGGGCATCCACGACGTCACGACGCTGCACGCCCCGATCGGCGGCCTGATCGCATCGCGCGACGTGGCCGCGGGACAATATGTGTCGCAGGGCGGGGACAAGCCGGTGATGACGATCACCGACCCGTCGCGCGTCTGGCTGGTCGCGCAGGTCGCGGAGAGCGACGCGAGCGACGTCCACCTCGGCGATACGGTGACCGTGACGACGCCGGCGCTGCCGGGGCGGACCTTCTACGCGACGATCGACCTGGTCGGCGCGGCCCTCGATCCGCAGACGCATCGCCTGCCGGTCCGTGCCACCATCGCCAACCCCGATGGCGCGCTGAAGCCGCAGATGTTCGCCAGCTTCGCGATCCGCAGCCGCCAACAGGCGGAGGCGATCCGCGTTCCCGCCGCGGCGGTGATCCACGAGGGCGACGCGGCGCGCGTCTGGGTGGTTAGGCCCGACGGGCTGCTCGCCGCGCGCAGCGTGCGCACGGGTGATTCGACCGACGGACAGGTGTCGATTACCGACGGCCTGAAGCCAGGCGAGCGGATCGTCACCGCGGGCGCGCTGTTCGTGAACGAAGCGGGCCTGGGCGAATGAACCGCATCGTCTCCTTCGCGCTGCGCCAGCGGCTGCTGATCGTCGGCGTGTTCGTCGCGATGCTGGTCGCGGGCGTGATCGGCTTCGCCAATCTGAACATCGAGGCCTATCCCGATCCGGTCCCGCCGATGGTCGAGGTGATCACCCAGACCAAGGGGCTGTCCGCGGAGGAGATGGAGCGCAACGTCACTATTCCGATCGAGGTCGGCATGGCGGGCATCCCCCATATGACGGCGATCCGCGCGATCAGCCTGTTCGGCCTGTCCGACATCAAGATCCAGTTCACCTACGACTACACCAACGAACAGGCGAAACAGCAAGTCATCAATCGCCTGTCACAGTTGCCGCCACTTTCCGGGGGTGCACAGCCGTCGATTTCGCCGACCAGTCCGGTGGGCGAGATCTTTCGATACAAGCTGACCGCGCCGCCGGGTTATTCGGTGATGGACCTGAAGACGATCCAGGACTGGATCCTCGACCGCCGGTTCAAGCGTATTCCGGGCGTGATCGATGTGACCGGCTGGGGCGGCAAGCTGCGCACCTATGACGTCGTCATCGACAACGACCGGCTGGTCGCGCACAACGTCTCGATCCCGGCGGTGCTGACGGCGCTGTCAAAGAGCGACGGCAACGTCGGCGGCCAGACGATCAACTTCGGCAGCCAGGCGGCGATCGTGCGCGGCGTGGGCCTGATTCAGTCGGTCGGCGGGATCGAGAACGTGCTCGTCGGCACGGCCAATGGCCAGCCCATCCTTCTGAAGGACGTCGCGCATGTGACGATCGGCAACGCGCCGCGGCTGGGCATCGCGGGCTACAACGACCAGGACGACATCGTGCAGGGGATCGTGCTGATGCAGCGCGGCGCCCAGTCGATGCCGACGATCAAGGCGGTGCAGAAGGAAGTCGCCGACATCAACGCGTCCGGTATCCTGCCGCCCGGCGTGCAGCTGCAACGGATCTACGACCGCTCCGACCTGATCAACCTGACGATCCACACCGTGCTGGAGAACATGGTGGTCGGCATCCTGCTGATCTTCGCGCTCCAGTGGGTCTTCCTCGGCAATCTCAGGAGCGCGGTGATCGTCGCCGCGACCATTCCCTTCGCGCTCGCCTTCGCCATCCTGCTGCTCGTGCTGCAGGGGGAGAGCGCCAATCTGCTGTCGGTCGGCGCGCTCGACTTCGGACTCGTCGTCGATGCCAGCGTGATCATGGTGGAGAATATCTTCCGCCACATGGTCGAACGGTCCGCGCACGTCGAAAGCGGCAGGGGGCATTACACGGTCGCCAACCGCTTCTCCGCGGTACTGGGGGCATCGAGCGAGGTCAGCCGCGGCATCTTCTTCGCGGCGGCGATCATCATCGCGAGCTTCCTGCCCCTGTTCACGCTCACCGGGGTCGAAGGCCATATCTTCGGCCCGATGGCCAAGACCTACGCTTATGCGATCACCGGCGGCCTGCTCGCGACCTTCACCGTCGCGCCGGTGCTGTCGACGCTGCTGCTGCCGGACAAGCTGTCGGAGGTGGAGACGTGGATCGTCGGCAAGCTGCGGCGCGCCTACGAACCGGCCGCGGCGTTCGCGCTCGGCAACCGCGTCCTGGCGATCGGCGGCGGCGTCATCATGCTGCTGCTGGCGGTGGTCGGCATACGCTCGCTGGGCATCGAGTTCCTGCCGCACCTCGAAGAGGGCAACATGTACATCCGCGCGACCATGCCCGCGTCGATCAGCCTCGAGGCGGGGCAGCCGATGGTCAACCAGGTGCGCCGGATCATCATGCGCTATCCGGAGGTGCAGTCCGTCCTGTCGGCGCAGGGCCGGCCCGATGACGGGACCGATTCGACCGGCTTCTTCAACGCCGAATTCTTCGTGCCGCTCAAGCCCTTCGACACCTGGCCCAGCGGCGTCACCAAGGAGACGATGACCGACGAGCTGTCGAAGAAATTGCAGCAGCGCTTCCCCGGCGTCGATTTCTCCTTCTCCCAATATATCGAGGACAATGTCGAGGAGGCCGCGTCCGGCGTGAAGGGCGCCAATTCGATCAAGCTGTTCGGTCCCGACCTGCCGACGCTCGAGAAATACGCCGATCAGATCAAGGATCAGATGGCCAAGGTGCAGGGCATCACCGACCTTGGCGTATTCCAGTCGCTGGGCCAGCCGACGGTGCGCATCGACGTCGATCGGCTGAAGGCGGCGCGCTACGGTCTGACGCCCGACGACGTCAACGCGACCGTGGCGGCGGCGATCGGCGGCAATTCGGTGTCGGACCTGTACGAGGCGGGGACCGACCGCCACTTCCCGATCGTCGTCCGCCTGAAGCCGGCGCAGCGCGACTCGATCGAATCGGTCAGCCAGATCGCCATCGCGGCGCCGGCACCCGACGGGACCGGCACGATCCAGGTACCGCTGTCGCAAGTCGCCGACATCAAGCTGACGACGGGTGCCTCCTTCATCTACCGCGAGCATCAGGAACGCTACATACCGATCAAATTCTCGGTGCGCGGGCGCGACCTGGGCGGCGCGGTGGAAGAGGCGCGGACGCGGATCCAGCGCAACGTCCATCTGCCCGCCGGCTACCATCTGGAATGGGCGGGCGAGCTCGACAATCTCAAGAACGCCATCGCGCGGCTGGAGATCGTCGTGCCGATCAGCCTCATCGTCATCCTGCTGCTGCTCTACGCCAATTTCGGCTCGATCCGCGACAGCCTGCTGGCGTTCAGCGCCATTCCGATGGCCATCGTCGGCGGTGTGATCGCGCTGGCGCTGACCGGCACGGCGTTCAGCATCTCCGCGGCGATCGGGTTCGTCGCGCTGTTCGGGATCGCGGTGATGGACGGCATCCTCGTCGTCACGACCTACAACAACGCGATCGACGACGGCGCGCATCCCGACGTGGCGCTGGCGACCACGGTCCGCAACAGCCTGCGCCCGGTGGTGATGACCTGTCTCGTCGCGGCGATCGGCCTGCTCCCCGCCGCCTTGTCGCACGGCATCGGCAGCCAGGTGCAAAAGCCGCTCGCGCTCGTCGTGGTCGGCGGCATGACGCTGGCGCCCGTGCTGATCCTGCTGCTGCTGCCGGTGCTGATCGCGCGCTTCTCGCGTCGCGTGCCGCCGGACCTGCGCGGCGCGCATGGCCGCGACGTCAGTCATGCGGAGGACGTCCGTGAAGCCGGGGACGGGGATCCGCTCGCACAGGACGGGGAGGCGCTGGCATGACGCATGGGAAGACGCGCGCGCTGGCCCAGCTCGGCTTGGCCGGCCTGCTCGCCGGGTGCAGCATCGGGCCGCGCGATCTCGATCCGCATGCGGCGCTGCCGCCCGCGCCGGCGGCCGTGCGCATCGCGCCGATCGGTGGCCCGGCACAAGCGACGGGGGAGACGGCGGTTGCCGCCGACTGGTGGACCGCCTTCCGCAACCCGTCGCTCGACGGCCTCGTCGCGGAGGCGCTGGCGCACAGCACCGACGTGGCGGTGGCGGAGGCGACGCTGCGTCAGGCGCGGGAGCAGGCGCGTGTCGCCGGCGCCGCGCTGCTGCCGCAGGCCGATGCCAGTTACCAGGCGCAGCGGACGCGCGTATCGAACGCGCTGTCGCCGGCGGTGGCCGACCAGAACCAGCAGCTCTATACGCTCCACACCGCGCAGGCGACGGTGACCTATGACGTCGACCTGTTCGGCCTGAACCGCAATCGCCTGCGGTCGGCGCGCGCGGCGGCGGCGGTGCAGGCGCATCGCCTGGACGCGGCGCGGATGACGGTGGTCGCCAACCTCGTCACCGCCGTGATCACGCGGGCGAGCCTCGCGGAGCAGATCGCGGCGGCGCAGACGAGCATCCGCGTGAATCGCGACATATTGGGCAAGATCCAGCAGCGCCAGCGACTTGGCGACGTGGGCCTCGCCGACGTGGCGACGCAGCAGACGGCGCTCGCGACCGCAGAGGGCGTCCTGCCGCCGCTGATCCGCGCGGAGGCGCAGCAGCGCGTGCTGATCGGCACGCTGATCGGTCGGGCGGCGGGGTCGCCGCTGCCGGCGCTGCCCGACATGGCCTCGCTGACGCTGCCCGAGACCTTGCCCGCGGTGGTGCCGTCCGACATCGTCGCGCGCCGTCCCGACGTGCAGGCGGCCGAGGCCCAGCTCGTCGGCGCGGGCGCCGATGTCGGGACCGCCATCGCCGCGCGGCTGCCGAGCATCCAGCTCAGCGCCAGCGCCGGCGGCGCGGCGCAGCGGTTCGGCGACCTGTTCGCGACCGGCAATCCGTTCTGGAGCCTGATCGGCGGCATCACCCAGCCGATCTTCCACGGTGGTGCGCTGCGCCATCAGCAGAAGGCCGCCGAGGCGGCGCTGGAAGGGGCCAAGGCGCAATATCGCGCGGCGGTGCTCCAGGCGTTCGGCGACGTCGCCAATGCGCTGACGGGCCTGCAGACCGATGCGGACGCGCTGACGGCCGCGACCCGCGCGAGCGACGCGGCGACGCAGGCGCTGACCTTCGCGCGGCGGCAGCTCGCGCTGGGCAGCGTCGGATCGCTCCAGTTGCTGAACGCGACCGGTGCGGACGCGCAGGCGCGCGCGCAGCTGATCCAGGCGCGCGCCGCGCGGCTGACCGACACGGTGGCGATCTTCCAGGCGGCGGGTGGTCCGATCGCGACACCGGCGACGCAGGCTCCGCCGCCGCGCTGATCGGCGCGGGTCGCCGCGCGCCCGGGGCGGGGGATCGCGGCGGCGCTTGCGGCGTTCGGACGTCGGCGTCTAGCGACGCATCGACGATCGTGCCTGCCTTCGACGGGCGGGCTCCGTCGCGGCCTGGCCGCGGTGGCAGGAGGTTTGAACGTTACGATGACGACGATCCGCGTGCGCTGGCTCTTGATCGTTGCGCCCGTGCTGGCGCTCGCCGGCTGCGCGACGCCGGTCGCGCCGCCGCCGGTCGTCGCCACGCTGCCGCCGCCGCCACCCCCACCGCCGACGATGCCCGCGGGCGGCTATGCCGGAATGGAGATACCGGACAAGCGCGAGGACGGCACCTTCGTCACGCCCAATTTCCGGATGACCGACGCGGCGGCGGTCTGGCACCTGCGCGGCGCGCTCAATGTCGCCGCGCTGGCGTGCGACGGCGCGGGCGGCGGGGTGGTCGGGCCGTATAACGCTTGGCTCGTCGGCCATGCCGCCGGTCTCGACCGCTACGTCAAGAAATATCGCGACGAATGGGCGGACACGGGCTGGAGCGACTGGGAAGCGGCTTTCGACGCCAACCAGACGCGGCTGTACAATTTCTACGGCGCGCCGGCGCTGCGCGTCGCGTTCTGCGCCGTCGCGCGACAGGAGATCGCCGCGGTGCTCAACGTTTCCGATGCCGATCTTCCCGCCTTTGCGCGCGGCTCGCTCGGCCGGCTCGACCATCCGTTCATCGCCTTCTTCGGCGCGTTCGAGAAATGGCGCGACTATTACGAGCCACGGGTGACGCCGCCGCCGGTGGTCCCGACGCTGCCACCGCAGCCCGCGCCTGCGGCTGCCATCGCGCAGGTGCCGGTGCCGGGCGAAGGCGCGGCGATGACCGCGGACGCGGGGGCGCAGGCGCAGGCACCGACGGCGGCCGCCGAAACGCCGGCGCCCGCGACGCAGGCCACGACGCCCGCATCTCCGCCCGAGGCGCAGGCTCCGATGCCCGCCGCGACGACGCCCTGATGTGCGGTCCAGCCGCGCGGGATCGGCGCGGCGGCGCTGCCATGCAGGTGGATCAGGCGCCGGTCGACCGTCAGATCCAGCTCTGCAGCCACATCCAGCGATGGAAGGCGCCCGGCCCGTCGAGCGCAGTGGCGGCGAGGATCGGGTAGAAATGGACGAACAGCACCGCCGACAGCAGTAGAAAGCCTTCGTCCCAATAGGCCAGCTTCGTGCGCCAGTGATCGAGGGCGACCGCGATCGCGATGCCGAGCCAGATGCTCGACAGATAGTAATAATAGAAGAAGCCGAGCGACTTGGGGATGATCGCCCACATCGCGATGCTGGCGGCCCATAACAGTCCCGCGAGTGTCGGCGCCGCCGCTCGCGCGCGCATTCCTGCCCAGAGGCAGGCAGCCACCGCGACCAGGCCGCCCCACATCACCGCCGGGTTGCCGAGCATCAGGATGCCGCGCTGCGCGCCATCCGCCCGTTCGTAGAGATACCAGATCGGGCGATAGTCGAACGGCCAGCTGTACCAGGCTGACTGATAGCTGTGCGGTGGCAGCACCTCCGTCTGCTGCCGATACATATCGAGCTGGAAGGGCAGGAGCCGATCCAGCGTCAGCGGCGCACTGGCGTAGAGGAAGGCGGGCCAGAACGTGGCGAAATAGACGAGCGCGCTCGCCACGCCGAGGATGGCGAGGCCCGCCCACCACGGCATGCCTCCCCAACGATCCGTCCGGCCGCGCCGCAACACCAGGAAACCGGCTCCGGCGAGCGGGATATAGGTCAGGGCGGTCCACTTGCACCCGACCGCAAGCCCCAGCAACACGGCACCGAGTAGCCAGCGCCACCACGCCGCCGCTCCCGCGCCACGCATCGCCCAGAGCAGCGCGGCGAGTCCGAGCACGACGAAGGCAGCCATGAACCCGTCGAGCATCGCGATCCGGGCCTGCACGAAGACGGTGAAGTCGAGCAGCGTCAGCAGCGACCCGATCACCGCCGGCCGCAGCCGGCCGAGCCCGAGCCACAGGATCGCGAACACCCCGAGCACCACGCCCGTCGCCGCCAGCGTCGACAGCGCACGCCAGCCGACCGGATCGTCGCCGAACACGCGAATGCCGAGCGCGATCAGCGTCTTGCCGAGCAGGGGATGTTCGGTGTTGGTCGGCCCCCACAGCCGTCCGAGCACCTGCGCCGCGGGGACGTAATGCATCTCGTCGAAGACATAGCTGTGCGGCGTGGCAATTCGCCAGCTGAACAGTCCCTGCGCGAGGAGCCCGATCGCGGCAGCAGCGGGAAGGGGACGGGAGAGGACACGCACGCGGCACGTTGTTCCCGTTGGCACGGCGCTTGGCAAGGCGACACGCGTCCTCCCGCGACCCTTGCTCCCCGCGCGTCTTCCCGGCAAAGCGGACGCCATGAAGCGCAAGGCAGGCCAGGACCGTTCGATCACCCAGTCGTGGCGCCCCGCGACGCTCGCGGTGCGCGGCGGCACCGCGCGCAGCGAATATGGCGAGACGAGCGAGGCGCTGTTCCTCACCTCCGGCTACACCTACGACCGGGCGGCGGACGCGGCGGCGCGCTTCGCCGGCGAGCAGCAGGGGATGACCTATTCCCGCCTGCAGAACCCGACCGTCGAAATGCTGGAGCAGCGGATCGCGCTGCTGGAAGGCGCGGAGGCGTGCCGCACGATGGCGAGCGGCATGGCCGCGATGACCGCAGTGCTCCTCTGCCAGCTCCAGGCGGGCGATCATCTGGTCGGTGGTCGGGCGGCGTTCGGGTCGTGCCGATGGCTGACCGACACGTTGCTGCCAAAGTTCGGCATTGCGACGTCGATCGTCGATGCGCGCGACCCGCAACAATTCCTCGACGCGGTCCGGCCGGAGACCAAGGTCTTCTTCTTCGAGACGCCCGCCAATCCGACGATGGACGTCGCCGACCTGGCGGCGATCTGCGCCATCGCGCGCGAGCGCGGCATCACGACCGTCGTCGACAACGCTTTCGCCACGCCCGCGCTGCAGCGGCCGATGGATTTCGGCGCCGACGTGACCGCCTATTCGGCGACGAAGATGATGGACGGGCAGGGGCGCGTGCTCGCCGGGGCGGTGTGCGGCACCGAGGATTTCATCACCAACACGCTGTTGCCGTTCACGCGGAACACGGGCCCGACGCTCTCCCCGTTTAATGCCTGGGTGGTGCTGAAGGGGCTGGAGACGCTGGATCTCCGGATCATGCGCCAGTCGGAAAACGCGCTGGCGGTCGGCCGATTCCTCGAGGCGCGCGTACCCCGCATCCTCCACCCCGGTCTGCCCAGTCATCCGCAGCACGATCTCGCGATGCGCCAGATGCGCGCGACCGGACCCATCTTCGCCTTCGAAGTCCAGGGGCGCGAGCAGGCGCATGCGCTGCTCGACGCGCTCCTGCTGATCGACATCTCCAACAACATCGGCGATTCGCGCTCGCTGATGACGCATCCCGCGTCGACCACGCATGCCGGCGTGTCGGCGGAGACGCGCGCGGAGATGGGCGTCACAGAGGGCATGTTGCGGCTGAACGTGGGCCTCGAGGATCCGCAGGACCTGATCGACGACCTCGACCAGGCCCTGAAGATTGCCGGATTGTGAGGACGGGACGGTGAAGCAGTTCTTCCCGCATGCCGCGACGACCGACGGCGTCACCGTGCGGGTGTCGGTCAGCTACCTTTCGGACCAGTCGGAACCTGCGCGCGGCCGCTGGTTCTGGGCCTATCATATCCGGATCGAGAACGCGACGGCGGCACCGGTGCAGCTGCTGACGCGTCACTGGATCATCACCGACGGTCGGGGCGCACGGCATAGCGTCGAGGGCGAGGGCGTCGTCGGCGACCAACCGGTGATCGCGCCGGGCGGCAGCTACGATTACGTGTCGGGCTGTCCGCTCGCGACGCCGTCAGGGGCGATGCAGGGCAGCTACCGCATGATCGGCGCCGGCGGCGAGACGTTCGACGTCGCCATTCCGCGCTTTGCGCTGATCGCGCCGGCGGTGGAGACATGAAGCGTACGCACCTGCCGCTGAACGGCCTGCGCGTGCTCGACGCGGCGGCACGGCACCTGTCGTTCACACGCGCCGCGGACGAACTGGCGGTGACGCCGGCGGCGGTCGGCCAGCAGATCCGCGCGCTGGAGGACACGCTGGGCGTCGTGCTCTTTCGCCGCACGACGCGCGGGCTGGAGCTGACGCCGGAGGCGGAGGCGGGACTGGCACCGCTGCGCGACGGTTTCCTGCAGTTCGAGGAGGCGGTGCGCGCCATGCAGGCGGGCCAGTCGTCCAAGTCGCTGACCATTGCCGCGCCGCGCGACGTGACCGAGAAATGGCTGATGCCGCGTCTGGCGGCGATCGCGGCGCACGATCCCGACCTGCGCTTCGTGCTGCTGCCGGCCGACAGCCATGGCGGCGGCACCGCGCTCGATTTCACCGAGGCCAACCTCGACCTTGCCATCCGCTGGGGCGAGGGACCGGGTGAACACGAGGGCGAGGCGCTCGAGTCGGAAGGCATGGTCACCGTCACCGCGCCGGGCGGTGCCACGGCGCGGATCGGCTGGCCGGGGGACGGCGACGGCCAGGCGCTGGTCCGCGTCGCCGACGCCGGCCTCGCGATCGACGCGGCGGCCTCGGGCCTCGGCCAGGCGGTGGTGCCGGAAATGCTGGCGGCGCGCGACATAGCCGCCGGGCGGCTGGTCGTGACGGGCGAGCCGCAACCGTCGCGCCTTGGCTATTGGCTGGTCGCGCCGCTGCCGCAATGGCGCCAGGCGAAGGTGCGGGCGCTGGTCGACGCGCTGACCGCGTGAAGCCGACCGCAGCGCCGACCCCGACGCTGACGACGACGCGGCTGACGCTGCGGCCGCGGGGCCCGCGGGACGCCGACGCGCTGTTCGTGACCATGGCCGATCCCGCCGCGATGCGCTGGTGGTCGCACCCGCCATTCGACAGCGTCGCCGCGCTGCGCGCGCATTTCGCTGCCGACGGCGAAGGCCCCTGGCGTGCCTGGGCGATCACCGAGACGGGGAAGGACCATGCGGTCGGCTTCGTCGCGGCGGGGCCGAAGCGGCAGGGCGGGGTCGCAGAGATCGGCTATCTGCTCGCCTCGCAGGTGACGGGCCGGGGGATCGCGCGCGAGGCCGTGGCCGCGGTGATCGAACAGCTGTTCGGGGAAGGCTATCGTCGGGTGTTCGCCGACACCGACCCCGACAATCTGGCGTCGATCCGTCTTCTGGAGCGCCTCGGCTTCGTCCTGGAAGGGCGGCTGCGCGGCGAGTGGCAGACGCATATCGGCGTGCGCGATTCGCTGATCTACGGGTTGCTCGCGGACGAGTGGTCATATGCGCCATCGGGCCACCGCCGGCACGGCGGGGCATAGGCCCGGCGCCTCCTTCGGAACCGCGCCGGAGAAACGCGGTTCATCCCAGCGGAAGGTCGTCATGCGCTGCCGTGTCCTGCTGCTCGGGTTCGTCGTCGGTACATCTTTGTGCTGCGGTGCTTGCTCGGGCGAGGACAAGGAGGCGCGGCGCCGCGCGGCCGGGCCGGCACCCACGCGGGCGGCGCTAGCGTCGGTCGCCAGCGCATCCGCCGGCGCGGCGCTGTTCGGGCGATGCGCCGCCTGTCATTCGATCCGCCGCGGTGCACCCGACCGCAACGGTCCGAACCTGTTCGGCGTCATGGGAAAGCCGGTCGGGCAGAACAGCGCCCGCTTCGGCTATACCGCGGCGTTGCAACAGGTCGGCGGGCGGTGGACGCCCGACCGAATGGATGCGTGGCTCACCAATCCCCAGCGCTTCGCGCCGGGTACGTCGATGGGATTCCCGGGGCTCGCCGACCCGCTCGATCGCGCCGACATCATCGCGTATCTCGCCGCGCAGCGCTGATCGAACGCCGTCTCCGGCTCAGCGGCCGATCAGCCCCAAAGCGCGCATCGCCAGCGCGGCGAACTTTCCCTCGTCGACCGCCGCATCGGTGCGATGCCAACCGCCGACGAGCGCATACCAGCGGCCGTCCTTCGTCCGGACCAGATAGGACAAGGCGATGACGCCGGGTTCGGACCCGCCCTTGAAACCCACATAGTCGAGCCGTCGCGCGGTGCCCGGATCCGTTCCCGCATTGATCGCGAGGATGGCGCGCACCACGGGACCTGCGTCGCGCAGGTCGGCGAGCAGGCGGACCACGTCCCGGGGCGCGGCGAACCATTCGACGCTGTCGGTGGCGAGCGGTGCGCCGGCAAACATCATCGGGTCGAGCGGCGCGGCGGCCAACGTCGGGCCGATCCCTCTCAACATCGCGTGCCGCGCCTGCGCATCCGCGGCGGACCAGCGCCGGGTCAAGGTGCCATCGGCCTTGATCGCGAACGCCTCGCGCGTCGTCAGGACCGGCCCCGACCCGCCGTAGCGCGCGGCGGTGGCGTCGACCGCGTCGCGCCCCAGCAGCGCGATCAGCGTATCGGTCGCGGTATTGTCGCTCACCGCGATCATCAGCGTCGCGAGCGACTGCACCGTCATCGGTGTCGCGCGCGGCCAGGATTGCAGGATACCCGTCGGCAGAGAGGGCGTGCCCGTCGGCACCACCTCGTCCCAGCGATGCGTGCCCGCCGCGATCTGCCGTGCCAGCTCGGCCAGCACCCACAGCTTGAACGCGGAGCCGAGCGGCATCGGCCGTGCATCCTGGATGGCCAGGGATGGCGGCAGCTTGCCGTCGAGCGGGTAGAGCGCCAGCGCGGCCTGGCCGGGCAGGGCAGCAAGGTCCGCGGCGATATGCGCGGCGGAATCGTCGGCGACCTGCGTCCCGGTGACGAGCAGGCCGGTGACCGCGTGGGGCGCGGCGAGATCGATTGCCAGCCGCATCGTCGCCGTGCCCCGTTCATAGGCGATCGTCAGCTGCGCCGACCATCGCCCCTCGGGCGCGATCGTGACGACCCGCAGCGGCGCGCCGAGGCTCGCACGCAACTGCGCCGCAAGGGCATCGAATCGCTCTTGTGGCACCGCCGTCTGGAAGGCGGGTGCGAAGTACCGGTCGAAGACGAACCTGCCCGCCAGCACGTCGATCAACTGATGCGCCCGCTGGCCGAGCTGCGGCTCGATCGCCTGCGCCTGCGCCTGTTGCTGCGCCCACGCCGGGGTGGACGGGGTCAGCATCAGCGCGGCAAGCGCGGCGGGAGCGGCTTGGCGGATCAGCTCTTGAGCTTCCAGCCGCGGCGCAGCAGCAGATAGCAGGCGATGCCGAGCGCGATGTCCGCGGCGAGGATCGCGACGCTGCCGACCAATATGGGCGAGTCGGCGGTGCCGAGGAAGCCGTAGCGGAAGCCCGAGATGATGTAGAAGAAGGGGTTGGCGTGGCTGAACGCGCGGAACGCCGGCGCGAGCCGATCGACCGAGTAGAAGGTTCCCGACAGGAGCGACAGCGGCGCGATGACGAAATTGGTCACCGCCGCGGCATGGTCGAACTTCTCCGCCCAGATCGAGGTCAGCACACCGAGAAAGGCGAGGAAGCCGGCTCCCAGGAATCCGAACCACAACACCGCGAGCGGATGGCTGACGGCGACGTGCACGCCCGGATAGAGTGCCATCGCGCACCAGCATATGAAGCCGACGAGAAAGGCGCGGGTCATCGCGCCGCCGACCAGCGCGGCGAGCAGCTCCGCGGTCGACAGCGGCGGTTGCAGATAGTCGACGATCGTTCCCTGGATCTTGCCGACGAGCAGCGAGAAGCTGGCATTGGCGAAGGCGGGACCCATCATGCCCTGGCTGATGATCAGGCCGGGCGCGATGAAGTCGGCGAAGGGGATGACGACGCCGCCGACATGCACGGGACTTTTGGCGCCCGTCGCGATGGTGAAGACGACGAGGAACAGCAACGTGGTGATCGCCGGCGCCCATAGCGTCTGGAGCTGGACCTTGAAGAACCGGCGCACCTCCTTCACATAGAGGGTCTTCAGGCCGCCCCAGTTCACGTTCCGGATCACCGGGACGCCGGGTGCGGACCGGATCGCCGAAGGAATTTGGCCGATTGGGGGCTGGCTGCTCATGCGCCAAGCGGGTAACCGCAGCGGCTGCCGCCTGCAACCCGGCTGACGTGTGAGTGAGGAAAGACCATGTCCTGGACCGACGAG
Source organism: Sphingomonas beigongshangi (assembly GCF_016820445.1). Taxonomy (GTDB): domain Bacteria; phylum Pseudomonadota; class Alphaproteobacteria; order Sphingomonadales; family Sphingomonadaceae; genus Sphingomonas; species Sphingomonas beigongshangi. The sequence continues at coordinate 308,830 of NZ_JADHDT010000001.1, read as the reverse complement.
CGGATCGATACGCTCAAGACGATGTGGGAGGCGGGGCAGACCGCCAGCCAGATCGCCGATGCGCTCGGCGGCGTCAGCCGCAACGCCGTCATCGGCAAGGCGCACCGCCTGGGGCTGCAGTCGCGCCCGTCGCCGGTGAAGCCCAACGATCCCGAGGCGAAGGTGGCGGAGCCTGCGCCGGCCGAGCCGGCAGCGGTCACCCCGCCGCCGCCTCCGCCGCCGGCGCCCGTCGCCGCTGCGGAACCGGAATTGGATGCGGATCCCGATCCGGAACCCGTCCGCGCCGCGCCCGTCGCCCCCCCGGCGGCGGAACCGCCGGTGCGCGATCCCCAGCCGGTGCTGCGCTCGGTCGGACCGGGCGGTTTCGTCCGCCAGGCACCGGGCGAGCAGCAGGCGCCCTCCACGCCTGCGCCGCCGCGCCGCCTCGTCCCTGCGAAGCCGTCGCCGGAGATCGCGGGCAAGACGACGTTGCTCGATCTCAACGACCGTATCTGCAAGTGGCCGATCGGCCATCCGGGCGAGCCGGACTTCCACTTCTGCGGCGACAAGGTGAACCCCGGCTTCCCCTATTGCGTTGAGCATTGCGGGCATGCCTATCAGGCGCAGCTTCCTCGCCGCGACCGCCGTCCGCCGCCGCCGCTGCCGTTCGGCGGACCGCGCGTGCGCTGATCGCGGCGCAGCCGGTCAACACCTCTAGCAGCCTCTGACTGGCGCGTGCGCGCGACATTTCGTGCGCACGCGACGTTCGTCGGCCTGGCGTCAGCCGCGTGGTTGGTGGGGCGCCACTGCCGGCGACCGCCGATCGGATCGGGAGGCCGAGAGCGATGCATGCGGCACGCTGCCGCGATGGTGAATCAAACCGTTTCGGCCTATATACGGTATCAAAATACAACCACAAATTATTGATCGAGATCATAAAATAGCAAGTAATTGCTGTCATCTCGGTTGTATGACCTACCGGATCGACTTGCTGGCGCGTCACCATCGGCACCTGCTCGACGTTATAGCGGCCGCTCACCCGCTCATCACGGAACGTCATCGCGATGCGGACTTGCAAGGTCTTCGCCACTTGCGGCGCGAAATGGAAGAAGCGCTCATGGCGTACGAGCGCTTCATCCGCGAAGATATCTGCCACCGTTCGCTGTGGAGCCGGGTCGACGACGCGACCGCGGATGCGCGCGCGCTTCTTGCGTCATGTATCCAGTTGCGCAGCGACTATGAGCAGTTCGTCGCGCGATGGAGCGCGACCGACTCGCAGATCAGCTGGCCGCGATATCGGTTGAGCGCGCTCTGCATGATCCAGCAGTTTCGCGACCACGTCATCGAGGCCGCCCTCATGTCCAAACGCTGGATAGGCGACGAGGCGGCTTAGCACGCCGTGCCCGGATCGGCGTGACCACCCCGGCCGCCTGACGGCGCGCTTGGCGCGATGATCCGGAAAATCAGCTGCCGGGGGGTGGCAGGTATCTGACAGCACGCATGGAATTCGATCGTCGCGATCCGATTGCGGCCCCGCGCTTGCCCCCTGCGCTTGCCCTAAGCGCCGCCGTACCCCATACGTTCGCACATGGCCGACGATCTGTTCGCTTCCTCCTCCCCATCCACATCGCACAGTTACGACGCCTCCTCGATCGAGGTGCTCGAAGGGCTGGAGCCCGTACGCCGGCGTCCCGGCATGTACGTCGGCGGGACCGACGAACGCGCGCTGCATCATCTTGCCGCCGAGGTGCTCGACAACGCGATGGACGAGGCGGTGGCCGGCCATGCGACGCGCATCGAGGTGACGCTGGAGCCGGGCAACCGGCTGACAATCGTGGACAATGGCCGCGGGATTCCCGTCGACCCCCATCCCAAGTTTCCCGACAAGTCGGCGCTCGAGGTCATCCTGTCGACGCTGCACTCCGGCGGCAAGTTCGCCGGCAAGGCCTATGCGACCAGCGGCGGCCTGCACGGCGTCGGCGTTTCGGTGGTCAACGCCTTGTCGAGCGACACGGTGGTCGAAGTGGCCCGCGAGCGGCAGCTCTACCGCCAGCGGTTCAGTCGCGGACAGACGATGGGGCCGCTCGAGCACGTCGGCGCGGCTCCCAACCGGCGCGGCACGTCGGTCGCCTTCACGCCGGACACTGAGATTTTCGGACCCGAACTCGGCTTCAAGCCTAGGCGCTTGTACCAGCTCGCGCGATCGAAGGCCTATCTGTTCGCGGGCGTCGAGATCCGGTGGAAGTGCGCGCCCTCGCTGGTCGAGGGAACCGATACGCCGGCGGAGGCGGTGTTCCAGTTCCCGGGCGGGCTTGCGGACCATCTGCGCGAGCAGATCGGCGGACGCGAGTGCGCGACGGCGGACTTCTTCGCGGGGCAGCAGGATTTCCCCGGGGAACAGGGGCGCGTCGAATGGGCGGTCGCCTGGCCGCTGTGGAGCGACGGCAGCTACAGCTGGTATTGCAACACCATCCCGACGCCGGACGGCGGCACGCACGAACAGGGGCTGCGTCAGGCGCTGGTGCGGGGGCTGCGCGCCTTCGGCGACCTCGTGAACCAGAAGAAGGCGAAGGACATCACCGCCGACGACGTGATGGTCGGCAGCGAGCTCATGCTCAGCGTCTTCATCCGCGATCCCCAGTTCCAGAGCCAGACCAAGGACCGGCTGACCAGTCCGGAGGCGGCCGGACTGGTCGAGAAGGCGGTGCGTGACCATTTCGACCATTGGCTCGGCCACAATATGGAGCGCGGCAAGGCGCTGCTCGGCTACGTGCTCGACCGCATGGACGAGCGGCTGCGCCGCAAGGCGGAACGCGAGGTCAAGCGCAAGACCGCGACCTCCGCGCGCAAGCTGCGGCTTCCCGGCAAGCTGACCGACTGCGCCGCCGACTCGCCCGAGGGTACCGAATTGTTCATCGTCGAGGGTGATTCGGCGGGCGGCTCGGCGAAACAGGCGCGCGACCGGAAGACGCAGGCAATTCTGCCGATCCGCGGCAAGATCCTGAACGTCGCCTCCGCGACCAGCGCCAAGATCCTGGCGAACCAGGAGATCGCCGACCTGATCCAGGCGCTGGGCTGCGGCACGCGCAAGGATTGCGTGGCCGACAATCTACGCTACGAGCGCGTCGTCATCATGACCGATGCCGATGTCGACGGTGCGCACATCGCGACGCTGCTGATGACCTTCTTCTTCCAGGAGATGCCGGATCTGGTGCGGCGAGGGCACCTCTATCTCGCACAGCCGCCGCTCTATCGGCTGACGAGCGGCGCGAAGTCGCTTTACGCGCGCGACGACGCGCACCGTGCCGAACTCGAACGGACGGCGTTCAAGGGCAAGAAGGTCGAGGTCGCGCGCTTCAAGGGGCTGGGCGAGATGAACCCGCAACAGCTGCGCGAGACGACGATGGACCCGAAGACACGCGGCATGATCCGCATCACGCTGCCGCAGGAATATGAGGAGCGCGCCGGGGTGAAGGATCTGGTCGATCGCCTGATGGGCAACAATCCGGCGCACCGCTTCGCCTTCATCCAGGAAAACGCCGCGCGGCTCGATGAGGAGGCGATCGACGCGTGACGGGCCCCGCGGGGTACGCGTGGCCGTCCGCTGCCGTCTTCATTTGACGACGAAGGTCACACCCTGCGCTTCCCAGTCGGCGCGCGTCTGGCAGAGCGTGTCCGGCATCGCCTTGGTCGCCTTGTTGCCCAGGGTCGTCTTGGGCATGCAGAGGCGGCCTTCCTTGTTCTCCTGCATCTTGGCGGTCATCGTGATCGTGGCGGGGCCCTTCGAGCGGGCAAGCGCGGGAGTCGCGAACGCCGCGGCGAGAAGCGCGGAGGCGATTGTCGCGGTGGCGGCGCGGGTGGCAATCGAGCGATAGGTCATGGTCGTTTTCCCTGGCGGAAGTGCTTCTTGAGGCTCCTTGGCCTCCAACCATAGCACTGCATTAGTCATGCCAAACACCTAAGACACTGTAAAACAATGATAAGCCTCGTGACGGTCTGGCGGGGATTGCGAGGTCTGGGTGGATTGCGCCATGATCTGGCATGATAGTGTCCGGGCGGCACGGTACGTCTCCGGGGTGTTGATTCCCCAATGCCATTCCCGGTAATAGGCACGCCGGGCGGTCCTCGACGGGCCGCCCTTTCTCGTTTGGAGAGAAGGAGACCTTCCGTGACCATTACGCCGCTCATGCCCGTCTACCCACGGTGCGGGGTGCGTCCGGTCCGAGGCGAGGGCTGCTACCTGATCTCCGAGGACGGCGGCCGCTATCTCGACATGGCGGCGGGTATCGCCGTCAACGCGCTCGGCCACGGCCATCCGCATCTCGTCCAGGCGATCGCGGACCAGGCGGCGACGCTGATGCACGTGTCGAACCTCTACGGCAGCCCGCAGGGCGAGGCGCTGGCGGAGCGGATCGTCGCCCACAGCTTCGCCGACACGGTGTTCTTCACCAATTCGGGCACCGAGGCGGTGGAATGTGCGATCAAGACCGCGCGCCGTTACCATTATGCCAACGGCAACCCGCAGCGGCATACGATCATCACCTTCAACAACGCCTTCCACGGGCGCACGATGGGGGCGATCTCCGCCACCAATCAGCCCAAGATGCGCGACGGCTTCGAGCCGCTGCTGCCCGGCTTCGCCTATGCGCCGTTCAACGATCTCGCGGCGGCGCTGGCGCTGGTCGACGACCATACTGCCGGGTTCATGGTCGAGACGATCCAGGGCGAGGGCGGCGTGTCGGTGGCGACGCCGGAATTCCTCCAGGGCCTGCGCCAGGCTTGTGACGCGCACGGCCTGCTGCTGATCCTCGACGAGGTGCAGTGCGGCTATGGCCGCACCGGCAAGATGTGGGCGTATGAGCATTATGGCATCGAGCCGGACATCATGTCGGTGGCCAAGGGGATCGGCGGCGGCTTCCCGCTGGGCGCCTGCCTCGCCACCGAAGAGGCGGCGAAGGGCATGGTGATCGGCACGCACGGCTCGACCTACGGCGGCAATCCGCTGGCGATGGCGGCCGGGCAGGCGGTGCTCGACGTCATGCTCGCGGACGGCTTCCTCGACCATGTCGCCACGATGGGCGAGCGGCTGCGCGGCGCGCTGGAGCAGCTGATCCCGAACCACGATCACGTCTTCGAGGGTGTTCGCGGCAAGGGGCTGATGCTCGGCCTCAAGCTCAAGGCCGGGGTCGAGCCGCGCGAATTCGTCGCCCATGCCCGCGACAACCACAATCTGCTGCTCGTCGCCGCGGGCGAGAACGTCGTGCGCATCCTGCCACCGCTGGTGATCGAGGATGAGCACGTCGCCGAATGTATCGAGAAATTGTCGGATGCGGCGCGCGTCTTCGCACCGGCAAGCGACGATTGAACGTCTCTCCCTCTCCCATGCGGGAGGGGGAAAGAAGGACCTGCCATGATCCGCCATTTCCTGAACCTGACCGACGCCGGCCCCGATGGCCTAGCCGCGATGCTGGACGATGCGATGACCCGCAAGGCGGCGCGCGCGGGCTGGCCCAAGGGCCGCATCGATGCCGATGCGCCGCTTGCCGGCCACGTGCTCGCGATGATCTTCGAGAAGAATTCGACGCGCACCCGCGTCAGCTTCGACATGGCGATCCGCCAGCTCGGCGGCACGTCGATCGTGATGGACGCAGGCTCGATGCAGCTCGGTCGCGGCGAGAGTATCGCCGACACCGCGCGCGTGCTGTCGGGCTATGTCGACGCGATCATGATCCGCACCGACGACCATGCCAAGGTCGAGGAGATGGCGGCGCATGCCGGCGTGCCGGTGATCAACGGCCTGACCGACGCGTCGCATCCCTGCCAGATCATGGCGGACCTGCAGACGATCCTGGAAAGCGGCAAGGCGCTTCCCGGCCTGAAGATCGCATGGCTCGGCGACGGCAACAACGTGCTCGCCTCGATCATCGAGGCGGCGGGGTTGATGCACTTCGACGTCGTCGCCGCTTGTCCGCAAGGCTACCAGCCGACCGAGGCCGATGTCGCGCTGGGACGGGGGCGCGCGCGCGTCGTCGGTACGGCGGCGGAAGCGGTCGAGGGGGCGGACGTCGTCGTCACCGACACCTGGATCTCCATGGGCCAGGCGCATGCCGAGACGAAGCTCGCCGCGATGATGCCGTTTCAGGTCGACGAGGCGCTGATGGCGCGCGCCAAGCCCGACGCGACGTTCCTGCATTGCCTGCCGGCGCATCGAGGCGAGGAAGTGACGGAGGCGGTGATCGACGGGCCGCAGTCGCTGATCTGGGCGGAGGCGGAGAACCGCCTGCACGCGCAGAAGGCGGTGCTGCGCTGGTGCTTCGGGCAGATCGGGTAAGCTGCGCAGCGGGCTAGTCCTGCGCGGTCGGAATGGGGAGCGCGACCGGCCCGCTGCGGCGGGGTGTCGCCCGCCTGTTGACCGCCGCGCGGCGCACCCCATCTTGTCGCAATGCAACAGACCGTGACTTTCGACCTCGATCGCGCGCTGGCGTTCGCGATCCCCTCCCGCTCGGCGCGTGGGCGTGTCGTGCGCCTGGGCCCCGCGCTCGACCAGATCCTTGCCGCCCACGCCTATCCCCCGGCGATCGAGGCGCTGCTCGCGGAAGCGATCACGCTGGCGGCGCTGATGGGGTCGATGCTCAAGGATCCGCAGGCGCAGCTGACCTTGCAGACGCGTACCGACCGCGGCGCGGTGACGCTGCTCGTGTGCGACTATCGTGGCGGCGAGGTGCGGGGGTATATCCAATATGACGCCGACCGGCTCGCGACGCTCCCCGAGCAACCGACGCTGTTCGCGCTGTTCGGCGAGGGCTATCTTGCGATCACCTTCGACATGACCGCGACGGGCGAGCGATACCAGGGCATCGTCCCGCTCGATGGCGCCACGCTGGCCGAGGCGGCGCAGAGCTATTTCGTCCAGTCGGAGCAGATCCCGAGCCTCGTGCGGGTCGGCGTCGCCAAGCGCGACGGACGCACGATCGCGGGTGGCCTGTTCCTTCAGCATCTGCCCGAAGGCGAGCTCGGCCGCGAACGCCTGCATACACGTCTCGACCATCCGGAATGGGAGCACGTCGCCGCCCTCGGCGAGACGATGGGGGTCGACGAACTCGCGGAACCGACGCTGCCACTGGAAACGCTCGTCTGGCGCCTGTTCAACGAGGAGCAGGATGTCCGCGTCCTGACCGACACGCCGCTGGCGCGCGGCTGTCGCTGCACCGCCAGCTATATCGCGAGCGTGTTGGTGAAATTCTCGCTCGAGGAGCGCCGCGAGATGGCGGACGAGAACGGTTTGATTCAGGTGGATTGCGCCTTCTGCGCGACCAAATTCCCCGTGCCGGCGGAGCCGCAGGCGGCGGGATAGGGGCCGCGCCGTTCGTCGCGCCGCGCGAACGTCTGGCCGACGTGTTCATAAACACGTGGGAACGCAACGGGTTAACCGGATATTTACCGACCGGCTGCTAGGGCCGCTCGTGTGCACAGTCTGTATGGGCACGCTTTTTTCTCCCTAAAGGGCGGCGACGCTCTCTCCTTTCGGGCCGCGGTTTTCCGCGGCCCTTTTCTTTTGGGGCATTTTGGCCTAGCCGCGCGGGGATCATGACACTTCAACCGATTGCCGTCGTGCTCGTCTCGGGCGGGCTCGACTCGATGATCTCCGCCGCCAGCGCGCGCGAGGCGGGGTATCGCCTGCTCGCCCTGTCGATCGACTATAACCAGCGCCATCGCGTCGAACTCGCGGCGGCGCGCCGCGTCGCGCATGCTCTGGGCGCGGAACGGCATATCGTGCTGCCGATGGATCTGTCGGCCTTCGGCGGATCGGCGCTGACGGACGATATCGCCGTGCCCAAGGACGGCGCGGGCACGGAAGAGGGCGGAGGCATCCCGGTCACCTACGTACCCGCCCGCAACACCATCTTCCTCAGCCTCGCGCTCGGCTGGGCGGAGGCCGCGGGCGCGCGCGACCTGTTCATCGGCGTGAACGCGCTGGATTATTCCGGCTATCCCGACTGCCGGCCGGAGTTCATCGCCGCGTTCGAGGGGCTGGCAGAACTCGCCACCAAGGCGGGGGTGGAGGGAGAGCCCTTCCGCATTCACGCGCCGCTCCAGCATATGACGAAGGCGGACATCGTGCGGGAGGGCGCGCGTCTCGGCCTCGACATGGGGCTCAGCTGGTCGTGCTACGATCCCGCGCCGGGCGGCGTCCATTGCGGCCTGTGCGACAGCTGCCGCCTGCGCGCGCGCGGCTTCGAGGAAGCCGGGATCGCCGATCCCACCACCTACGCCACGCGGGCCTGACCCTTCCGATGAGCTATGCGGTCAAGGAAATGTTCCTGACGCTGCAGGGCGAGGGCGCCAATGCCGGCGCGCGCGCGGTGTTCGTGCGCTTCGCCGGCTGCAACCTGTGGTCGGGGCGCGAACTGGATCGTGCCAGCGCGATCTGCCGGTTCTGCGACACCGACTTCGTCGGCACCGACGGACTTGGGGGAGGGCGCTTCGCCGATGCGGCGGCGCTGGTCGCGGCGGTCGAGGGTTTCTGGGGGCCGGGGGCCGACCATCGCTTCGTCGTCCTGACCGGGGGCGAGCCGATGCTCCAGGTCGACGACGCCCTCGTCGAGGCGCTGCACGCAGCGGGTTTCCGGATCGCGATCGAGACCAACGGGACCTTGCCCGCGCACCCCGGGATCGACTGGGTCTGCGTCAGTCCCAAGGCCGGCAGCATCGTGGTCCAGCGCTCGGGCGACGAGCTCAAGCTCGTCTGGCCGCAGCCGGGGTCGGATCTGGATGAGATCGAGCGCTGGGACTTTCGTCACCGCCTGCTCCAGCCGCTCGACGACGCCGATGCGCCCGCGCATGTCGCCGCGGCGATCGCGGTGGTCATGGAGCGGCCGCAATGGCGGCTGACGCTCCAAACGCACAAGATGCTGGGATTGCGCTAGAGTTTTCCACGTGCTTGGTGGCCGGTACCACGCCGATCCAGCGTTGCTGGATCGCACGCTAACGGCTGATCCGGCGAGGCCGGGTCAGCGGCGGTGCATCGGATCATGTCCAGCCCGTGCCGTCCCGGGAGGGGGCGGGGACACTCAGGAGGGGGGCGCAATCCGATCGTGCCGGGCCCCTCGCGGGGCCGGGCGCGGCACGATCGGATTGCCGCGCCGGGTTCAGCGGAGCGCGGTCTGCGCCGCCGCCGGAGCCGCGCCGGCGGCGATCGCCGCGGTGGGGGCGGCCGCCGGCGGCCAGTTGAACGTGCCGCACTTCTTGATCGACCAGTCGCCGCGCTTGTCCCAGCAGACCGGATCGAACCGCGGCTTGGACGCATAGTCGCGGCCCAGATAGCGCGAGAAATGCTGTTCGCCATAAGGCGCCATCAGGCTGGCGCGCAGCTCGCGGAGCCGCTCGGCGGCAAAGGCGGCGAAGCTGCCGCGCGGGACGAAGGTCGCGTCCCGACCGATCACGCTCGCCGTCTGGCAGAAACCGTATTGCGCCGCGACCGGCGTGAAGCCTGCGTACAGCCGCGTGCCGAACTGGTCGAGCGCGGCGGTGCCGGCCTTGGGCGTCTTGTTCGTGCGCGCGAAATATTTGGCGATCGTGTCGAATGCGCCCTTCAGCTCGGCGGAATGGTCGGTGAGCAGCGCATTGTAATTCTGTACGGTGAGCAACGTCGGTTCGAACTGGCACTGCAGCGCGGCGACGTTGAGCGCCGCGCGCATGTTCCAGCTCACCGCCGCGCTACGCTCGGCATCGGTCGCGCCGGGCAGCAGTTCGGCGACGCCGCTGGGATCCCCCTTCAGCGTGTCGCTGCGGAAATCGTGCGAGCGCAAGAAGAATTGTGCCGAGGCCGGTGCCGCCAGCGTCAGGGCCATCGCCGCGCCGCCAAAAGCGATCGCGGTACGCAACAGGGTCATGGGTAGGGTTCCTCCCGAAGCGGGTATGTTATGCCGCGCAGAATACAGGAATTCCGGGCCTGACCCAATCCCCCATTTACCATGATCAGGTCTCGGACGCGACGAATTGAGTCGCGGTGGCGCCAAGACGACATGGGGCGGAGGAACAAAAAGAAACGGCCGCCCGGTATTCCGGACGGCCGTTTCACGAACGTAATGAACCCGGAAGGGGTCGATTACATGGCGTTCGTGGTCGTGGTGGTGTTCGACATCATCGTGTCGTTCGCCATCATCGTGTCGTTGGCCATCATGCCGCCGTTGGTCGAACCGTCGACCGCGGTCATGTTGTCCGACATGGTGCCCATGTCGTCGCTGCTGTTCATGTCGGTGACCATCGTGTTTTCGGTGGTGGTCTCCGTCTTCGGGCCGCAAGCCGACACGGCGAGCGCGGCGCCGGCGATCAGCGAGCCGGTCAGGACCTTGGAGATGATTGCACGCATTGGAAGCTCCCTAGAAAACGGATTTGGACGGCTTGCTGGCCCTTTAATCCCAAATCACGGTGGACATTAGCACATAACGCCTGCCCCTCAAGCCTCGTTTTCCGTGGCACAAGAAAGAGTATCGAGGAACGCCGGGGCGGTGAACGCAAGGGCGGCGTCAAAGGTTTCCAGCGGGCTGGGCCGGCCAAGCGCCGCGAGGCTGGTGACCGGGAAGTCCGGCAGGCCGCAGGGCACGATGCCGCCGAAATGGGACAGGTCGGGCGCGACGTTGACCGCGAAGCCGTGCAGCGTCACCCAGCGCTGCACCCGCACCCCGATCGCGCCGATCTTGGCCTCGGGCGCGCCGGCCTCGGCGCCGTCGCGGGTCCAGATGCCGACGCGGCCCTCCACGCGGAACGCATCGACGCCCAGCCGGGCAAGCGCGGCGATCACCCATCCTTCAAGGCCATGGACGAAACAGCGGACGTCGCGGCCACGTCGATTGAGGTCGAGGATCAGGTAACCGATCCGCTGGCCGGGGCCGTGGTAGGTGTATTTGCCGCCGCGGCCCGTCACATGCACCGGAAACCGCGCGTCGATCAGTTCGGCGGGATCGGCACTCGTCCCCGCGGTGTAGAGCGGCGGATGCTCCAGCAGCCAGACGAGTTCGCGTGCCTCGCCTGCCGCAACCGCCGCGGCGCGGGCCTCCATTTCGGCGAGCGCGGCTTCATAGGGCGTCAGACCCGGCGTCACGCGCCATTCGATCCCGTCGAGCGCGGGTGGCAGGTCATAGGGTGGGAGCGCATCCGTCATGCGGCTGGCCATGGCGCAACGGTCGCCCCTCGCGCAAGCGATGGTCGAGCGCCCCTCGCGCAAGCGATGGTCGAGCGTCCTTCGCGCAAGCGATGGTCAAGAGCCTTGCCTTGGGCTAGTCCCCGCGCTCGACAGTCGGGCGAAAGGTGGGACGGGCGATGGTCAGGATGGCGAGCGTGTGGGACCGCAGCAGCGCGGTGTTGAGCGGGCGAGGCGCTATGCTGGCCGCGATCGCCGCGCCGACGCTGTTCCTGCCCGGTGTGATCCGGGCAGGGTACATATGGGCTACGACCCCCATCGGCGGCGGGCCCGCGCCCGTGTCGGCGGCGATCGGCGGCCTGCTCGGCATCGTGGTCGCGCTGGTTTCCCTGTGGGGACAGCTTGCCCTGATCGCCGCGTCCAGCGCGCCGGAGACGCAGGGACCGGACGCACGGCGTATCGCGACGGCACGGTTCCTGCCGGCGCTGGGCGTGATGGTGGTGCTGGTGGTGGCCTTGACGCTGCTCGCGCTCCCGCCGCTCTTCGTCATGGCGCGTGCGGGGTTCGATTTCGCCGCGGCCGCCGCAGGCACGCAGCAACTCGCGGTCGCGCCGGGGGCGGCGGCCTTCGCCGGCCTCTACATCCTGGTGCTGGGCATCGTCCTGCTGTTCGTCGGCGCCCGTCTCGCGCTCACCTATGCGGTGATCGTCAACGAGCGGCTGGCCCTGGGCGCCATCGGGCGGAGCTGGCGGCTGACGCGACGGCATACATGGCGGATCGTCGGCGTGCTGCTGTTGTGGGTCGTCGTCCTGCTCGTCGCCACCTGGGCGACCCAGGCGGTGGTCGGCACCCTATTGGGCCTGCTGCTGGGGCGCGAGGGCGTGGCGACCGTCCTGTTCGTCACCGCCATCGCCACCGCGGCGGTGTCGACGGTCTTCAGCGTCATCGCGATCGTGTTCACGACGCAGCTCTACGTCGCGCTCGCCGCGCAGCGCCGTGCCGCGGACGGTTGAGGACCATCGCGTGCAGACATCCGGACGCCCGACCTTCGCCGGCCTGATCGCGGAGGGCTGGGCGCTGTTTCGCCGCGACGCCGACCTGCTGGTGCGGATCGCGGGACTGTTCATCTTTCTGCCGACCTATGCCGTCACGTTGCTGGTCGCGCCATTCCCCTTGCCCGACGACAAGATCGCGGACACCCAGGCACGGGCGCAGGCCTGGATGACCGCGCTCGACGGCTGGATGGGCGATTACGGGCTGGGCTGCGTGCTCGCGTTCCTCGTCACCTATTTCGGGATCGCGCTCGTCTATTGCCTCATGCTCGACCCGGATCGGCCGACGGTCGGGCAGGCGCTCAAGCGCGCGCTGCGACTTTATCCACGCTTTCTTCTCGCGATGCTCGTGGTGCAGGTACCCGCCGGCGCCGGCATGTACCTGCTGCTGTTGCCGGGCCTGTGGCTGATGAGCCGCTTCCTGCTCGCCGGCCCGACGCTCGTCGCGGAGGCGCCTGTCGGTGCGCTCGCCGCCGTGGGACGGTCGTGGCGCCGCACGCGACCTGCGCAGCTCGCGCTGCTCGGCGCCACCGCCTTCATCTATCTCGCCGCGATGCTCGGCGGCCAGCCCTTCCTGCTGCTCGGCACGTGGCTGGGCGGCGGCGGCGCCAATCCGTTGGGCGTGGCGCTCGTCGACGCGGTCGCCGCCGCGGTGGCGAGCGCGGCACAGCTCGCCGGTGCGCTCGTCGCCGTCGTCGCCTATCGTCGGCTGGGCCCGGCCAGATAGGGGACATGCGCGCCCGCGCTTTCCGGCAACAGGCCGAGCGCGCGGGGATCGGGAAAGGTTTCGAGCGTCCGCTTGACCGCGACGAACCCCTGCGCCCGATAGAAATTGAGCGCGGACGGGTGGTCGAGCGTACAGGTGTGCACCCACAGCTTCGCGATGCCGGGCCGCCACGCGCGGGCCAGCGCCTCCGCCATCATCCAGCGGCCATGACCCTGGCCCGCGAGCTCGGGGACGAGGCCGAAGTAGGAAAGTTCGCATACGCCCGCCGCGCGGAAGTCCAGTTCGACCATGCCGACCTCGATCCCCGCGCGGTCGACCGCCGCGTGGATGACGACGGCGGGATCGTGGATGATCCGTGTCAGCGCGGAGTCGTCCATCGCCAGGCGCGAATACCAGAGCCAGGGACCGCCGATCCGCTCGAACAGCAGGCGATAGCGCGCCGGCTCCGGCGTCCGCCACGCCACCAGCCGTAGCGGGGATGCGGGCAGCGGCCGCAGCGGCGGCCGGTCGCGCATTTCCAGCGTCGTGACGACCGTCGCCAGCTGGTCGGGCGGCACGTCGATCAGCGCCACCCGCTCATTCCCAGGTCGCGAGCGGCGGCAGGCTCATCAGGATCGCGTCGATGTTGCCGCCCGTTTTCAGGCCGAACAGCGTGCCGCGATCGTAGACGAGGTTGAATTCGGCATAGCGGCCGCGCCAGGCGCGCATCGCCGCGACGTCGGCGTCGGTGAACGGGGTGGCCATCCGTCGCCGGACGATGCGCGGGAAGGCGTCGAGGAACGCCTCGCCCACCGCGCGGGTGAAGGCGAAGTTCGCCTCGAAATCGCCCTCCAGGTGATCGTAGAAGATGCCGCCCACGCCGCGATGCACGCCGCGGTGCGGGATGAAGAAATACTCGTCCGCCCATTGCCGGAACCGCGGATAATAGGCCGCATCGTGCGCGTCGCATGCCGCCTTCAGCGTGGCGTGGAAATCCTCGGTGTCCTCGGCATAGGGCAGCGGCGGGTTCAGGTCCGCGCCGCCGCCGAACCAGCGTTTGGTCGTCACCAGGAATCGCGTGTTCATGTGGACCGCGGGGACGTGCGGATTGGCCATGTGCGCGACGAGGCTGATGCCGGTCGCGAAGAAGCGCGGATCGCTGCCCGCACCGTGAATCGTCTTGCCGAATTCGCCCTCGAACGTGCCGCCGACGGTGGAGACATTGACCCCTACCTTCTCGAACACCCGCCCCTTCATCACGCCGCGCACGCCGCCGCCGCCGGGGGCGCCCGACGGGTCCGCGCGGTCCCACGGCGTATAGGCGAAGGCGGCTTCGGATCCCGCCTCGCGCTCGATACTCTCGAACGCGGCGCAGATACGGTCGCGCAGGGATTCGAACCACGTCCGGGCGGCGGTCTGTTCGGCGTCAAGCGTCAGCATGGCCGCTGCCTTACAGGCTCGGCCATGCGCGTGGAAGCACCGCGGCCGTCACACGTCGGGCGCGACGGCCTTGAGCCAGTCAGGATCGTGCGCAAGCTTGCGGTCCTGCACACCCGTGAGGCTGCGCAGGCGCTGCCGGTCGGGGATGGTGATGCGGTGCCGATCGCGCAGGATGATCCCGTCGACTTCGAGCTGGCGGATCATCCGGTTCACGTGGACGCCCGTCAGCCCGAGGTAATCGCCGATCTGCTCCTGCGTCACCGGCAGGTCGAAGCTGTCGGAGGCCGCACACGCCACCGCCGCCAGCCGATCGCTGAGGTCCAGCAGCAGCGCGCCGAGACGCTGGAGCGCGGACATGCGTCCCACGGTCGCCAGCCGATCCATCAACGCAACCCTTTCGCGCTGCGCGCTCAGGAACATGCAGGCGGCAAAGCGGGGATTAGACATGAACAGCGCCCCGAACGCCTGGGTCGGAATGCGATGCACGGTGACGGGCGTCAGCGCAGCCAGCGTGTCGGGCGCGCCGATGACGCACAAGGCCGTCGAACCGAGCATGTCGCCGGGCAGATGCAGCTTCAGGATCTGCCTCTCGCCATCGGACAGCAGCATCGACGAGGCCGCCCAGCCGTCCGATAGCAGCCACACGGCCTGCGCCGGTTCGCCCTCCCGCCGGATGATCGCATGGCGCGGAAGGCGAACGGGCGCCTCGGTCAGCTCGCGGATACGCGCAAGTTCACCGGTGGTCAGGCTTGCGAATTCCTTGAGCCGGTGGGTCGGCAGGGGAACAGAGGGAGATTGCGGGTCGAGCAAGGTACGGTTCCGGTCAGAAGAAGTGTCCTTGCTAGCGTGAAACCCGCCAGGCGCAATTGACGCATGTTGCTGTCTTCGCTCGCTAATCCTGTCGCGCGAGGGGCGAATCCGTCGCCGGCCAGCCGTTCGTCTGGCGAAGCGCTTCGGCCAGGACGATGGCACCGGACACCGCGACGTTGAGCGACCGCATGCCCGCGCGCATCGGTATGCGCACGCGCGCATCGGCGCGGTGGTGGACCTCGTCCGGCACGCCGGCGCCTTCGCTGCCCAGCAGCAGCGCGTCGCCGGGCTGGAACGTCATGTCGGGGAGGGGCGTGGCGCCGCGCGTCGTGAGCAGCACGATCCTGCCCGGCACGGATGCGACGAACGCGTCGAAGTCGGGGTGGCGGCGGATGCTGGCGGCCGCGCCGTAATCCATCGCGGCGCGCGTCATCGCCCTGTCGCCGAAGGGAAAGCCCATCGGTTCGATCAGGTCGAGGCCGACGTCCATACAGGCGGCGAGGCGCATCAGCGTACCGACGTTGCCGGCAATATCGGGCTGGTAAAGGGCAAGGCGCATCGCGATCGTCCTATCGCGCGGTGACGCGCCGCGCAAAAAGCCTGTTGGCAAAGCGCGCGAGGCCCGTCTATCACCGCGACCAGCCTGCCAAGGGGATGGCGGTGTTCGGACGGGGCGTCTTTCGAAGGTTCCAGCAGGAACGACGGAGATGGCTCCGCCGCAATAAAGACGGTTAGGGTGAGAGACGCATGGCGACTGACAGCATGGTGCCTCCCGGTGAATCGCCGGAGCCGTTCCACGAGGAGGTGCCCGATCCCCGTCGCCGCGACTTCATCAACATCGCCGCCGTATCCTTCGCGGGTGTCGGCGCGGTCGCGATCGTGCTGCCGCTGATCAACCAGATGAACCCTTCCGCCGACGTGCTCGCGCAGTCGACGACCGAGGTCGATCTGTCGAAGGTCGAGCCCGGTCAGGCGATCGTCACCACGTTCCGCAAGCAGCCGCTGTTCGTGCGCAACCTGACGCCGAAGGAGATCGCGGATGCGGACGCGGTGTCGCTGTCGACGCTGCGCGATCCGCAGACGCTGGAACAGCGCACCAAGCCCGGCAAGAAGAACTGGCTGATCACGCTGGGCGTCTGCACCCATCTCGGCTGCGTGCCGCTCGGCGCGCGCGAGGGCGAGAACCGGGGGCCGTTCGGCGGCTATTTCTGCCCGTGCCACGGTTCGGCCTATGACACCGCGGCGCGCATCCGCCAGGGACCGGCACCGAAGAACCTGCTCGTCCCCGATTACAAATTCGATTCCGACACGGCCGTCACGGTCGGCGTGGCCAGCTAAGGGAGACCCGAGACATGAGCTTTCCCTGGGCGAAGCATTACGAGCCGAAGCAGCCGCTGATGCGGTGGCTCGACGAGAAGCTGCCGCTGCCGCGCCTCGTCTACAATGCCGTCGGCGCGGGTTATCCGGTGCCGCGCAACCTCAACTATTTCTGGAACTTCGGCGTGCTCGCCGGGGCCGCGCTGGCGATGCAGATCATCACCGGCGTCGTGCTGGCGATGCATTATGCCGCCAATGCCGGCGTCGCGTTCGGCTCGGTCGAAAGCATCATGCGCGACGTCAACGCCGGCTGGTTCCTGCGCTATGCGCACGCCAATGGCGCGTCGATGTTCCTCGCCGTCGTCTACATCCACATCGGCCGCGGCCTCTATTACGGCTCGTACAAGGCGCCGCGCGAGATGGTGTGGCTGCTCGGCGTCGTCATCTTCCTCCTCATGATGGCGACCGCGTTCATGGGCTATGTGCTCCCCTGGGGGCAGATGAGCTTCTGGGGCGCGCAGGTCATCACAGGCTTCTTCTCGGCCATTCCGCTGGTCGGCGAGACGATCCGCGTCTGGCTGCTCGGCGGTTTCGCGCCGGACAACGCCGCGCTCAACCGCTTCTTTTCGCTTCACTATCTGTTGCCGTTCGTGATCGCGGGCGTGATCATGCTGCACATCTGGGCGCTGCACATCCCCGGCTCGAACAACCCGACCGGCGTCGAGGTGAAGGATGAGCAGGATACGGTGCCCTTCCACCCCTATTACACCGCGAAGGACGGCTTCGGGCTCGGCGTCTTCCTGCTGATCTTCGCGCTGTTCATCTTCTTCTCGCCCAACCTGCTCGGCCATCCGGACAATTACATCGAGGCGAACCCGCTCTCGACGCCGGCGCACATCGTTCCGGAATGGTATTTCCTGCCCTTCTACGCGATCCTGAAGAGCTTCACCGCGGACTTCATCCTGCCGGCGAAGCTGTGGGGCGTGCTGGCGATGTTCGGCTCGATCCTGCTGCTCTTCTTCCTGCCCTGGCTCGACTCGTCGCCGGTCCGGTCGGCCAACTACCGGCCGAAGTACCGCATCTTTCTCGGCATCCTGCTCGCCGACGTGCTGGTGCTCGGCTATGTCGGCGGTGCGGAGCCGCTGCCACGCAACGTCATCATGGGGCAGATCGCGGCGGCCTATTACTTCGCGCACTTCCTCATCATCCTGCCGTGGGTCGCCCGCTCGGAGCGTCCGCGCCCGCTGCCCAATTCGATCACCGAGGCGGTGCTGGCGAAGCACGGCGGCACCAGCCTCGCGCACAGCGCGGCGCAGGCCTGATCCGGCCCAGGGGGAAATAAGACAATGGTCCGTATCATCTCATCCCTGGTCGGCGCTGCCTTCGTCTTCGTGCTGGCGATCGCGCTGTTCGGCACGGTCAAGACCGCCATCACCGAACCCGCGAAGGAGGGGCCCGAAAAGGTCTTCCACCTCCATCCCGAGGATATCCACCTGCCGTCCGCCGGCTGGTTCGGGAAGTTCGACAACCGCCAGATCCAGCGCGGCTTTCAGGTCTACAAGGAGGTCTGCTCGGCCTGCCACAGCCTGAAGTACGTCGCCTTCCGCGACCTCACCAAGATCGGCTATTCGGAGGCCGAGGTGAAGGCGATCGCCAACCAGTGGGTGATCGAACAGCCGACGGTGAATCCGGAGACCGGCGAGGCGTCGACGCGCAAGAACGTGCCGTCGGACCACTTCCCGTCGCCCTTCGCAAACGAGGTCGCCGCACGTGCCGCGAACAACAACGCGCTGCCGCCCGATCTGTCGCTGATGACCAAGGCGCGCGAGGATGGTCCGAACTACGTCCACGCGCTGATCACCGGCTATCGCAACCCGCCGGCCGAGATGAAGCGGGAGTTCCCCGACTTCACGACGCCCAAGGGGCTGCACTACAACCCCTATTTCGCGAACCTGAACATCGCGATGCCGCCGCCGCTGACGCAGGACGGCCAGGTCACCTACACGGACGGCACCAAGGCGACCCGCGACCAGATGGCGCGCGACGTCGCGGCGTTCCTGACCTGGACCGCGGAGCCGAACCTCGAAGCGCGCCATGGCGCAGGGCTTGCCGCGGTGATCTTCCTGGCGATCTTCATCTTCCTCGCCTGGGGCGCCTATCAGAACGTCTGGCGCGACGTGAAGCATTGATCCCCACCGCCTTGCGGGCGGTGCGGGACGAAGGGGCGGATGGCGCAACTCGGCGCCGCCCGCCCTTTTGTTTTGGGTAGCCGGCCGCCCCCTTTCGTCATCCCGGCGAACGCCGGGACCCATGGTTGCGGGCGGCCGGCGGTGTCGCGCCATCGCTCCGCAATCGTGTCCATGGCTCCCGGCGTGCGCCGGGATGACGAAGGAATGGGCAGGCGCAGCCACCCCCCATTGACCCCGCCACCAAGCCACGCGACAGCGGCTCGCATGAACGACGATCTCAAGGCGCTGATCCGTACGATCCCGGACTTCCCCAAGCCCGGCATCCAGTTCCGCGACATCACGACGCTCCTGCTCGATCCGCGGGGGCTGGCGCAGACGGTGGCGCGCATGTCGGCCGCAACGGTCGGGCCGGTCGACCTCGTCGCCGGGATCGAGGCGCGCGGCTTTCTGTTCGCGGCCGCGCTAGCCGTCCCGCTGGGGGCAGGTGTGCTGCTGATCCGCAAGGACGGCAAGCTGCCGGGTGCGACCATCGCGGAAGATTATGCGCTCGAATATGGCCAGGACCGGATCGCCATGCACGAGGACGCGCTCGTGCCGGGTCAGCGCGTGCTGCTGGTCGACGATCTGATCGCGACGGGCGGCACCGCGCGCGCGGCGATCCGGCTCTTGCGCAAGGCCGGCGCACAGGTGGAGCAGGCGCAGTTCGTCATCGACCTGCCCGATCTCGGCGGCGCGGCCGCGCTGGCGGGGGACGGCATCCGCGTCGATTCGCTGTTCGCCTTTCCGGGCCATTGAAAGGCGGCGCATCCCGACGCGTAACCAGTCAGTAAGGGTTCATCCGGAACCTGCGATGATCCGCCCTCGTTTTACGACGATCGGCGCGCCCGAGCCATCAGCCCGCGCCCGCAAGTATTGGGAGAGCGTGATGATCCTCAAGCGCCTTGGCCTCACCGGCCTCATCCTCGCCGCAGGCCTGGGCACCGCCGCCTGCACCGACGGCTACGGCTATAGCGGCGTGTCCGTCGGCTATGGCACCGGCTATGGCTACGGATATGGCGACCCCTATGGGTACGGCTATGGCGGGTACGGCGGCTATGGCTATCCCGGCTACTTCGGCTGGTACGGCGACTATTATTATCCCGGCACGGGTATCTACGTCTACGACCAGTGGCGGCGGCCCTATCGCTGGAACGACGCGCAGCGCCGCTACTGGCAGGACCGTCGCAACGGCTGGCGGGGCGACCGCAACTTCCGGAACAATTGGGGTGGTTTCGATCGCGGCCAAGGCGGGACGTGGAACGGCACCCGGCCGGAAGGATGGAACGGACAGCGTCCGGGTGGCTGGAGCGGCAATCGCCAGAACTTTTCCGGTACGCCCGGCCAGACGCCTCCAGCGGTGACGCCGCAGGGAACGCCGGGCGCCACGGGCGGACAGCATTGGGGCGGCAATCGCGGCTGGGGCGGCGGTGGCCGTGGCGGCTGGGGCGGCGGCCGCGGCTGGGGTGGCGGTCGCGGCGGCGGTCATACCCGCCGCTGAGCCATTCGGTCAGCCGTCGACGGGCCGCGTCGCGAGCAGATAGTTGGACACGAACGTCATGACTACGACGTCGTGCTGGTTGAATACCGCCATCTTGCTGCGCACGATGCCCATTTCCGGACGGCTGGCCGAGCGCCGGGCCTCGAGCACTTCGGTTTCGCAGCGCAGGCGATCGCCGGGATAGACCGGCTTCAGCCATCGCAACTCGTCGATGCCGGGCGATCCCAGGCTGGCCTGACGATGCGCGTCCATGTGCGCGACCAGCATCGCCATGGTCATCGCACACGTATGCCAGCCGCTCGCCGCCAATCGCCCGAAATGCGTCTTTGCCGCGGCTTCGTCCGAAAGGTGAAAGGGTTGCGGGTCGTATTGGCGAGCGAAGCCGATGACCTCTTCGCGCGTCACCGCATAATCGCCGAACCGCGCGGTCTCGCCGACGACGACATCCTCGAAGTAGCGCATGCTTGTCCTCCTATCGTCGCAGGACGGCGCGAAAGGGTGCGTCGTCGCCGTCGAGCCCCGTCCCCGCGGGCAGGCCGATCAGATCGCGCAGCAGCGGCGCGACGTCGGTATTGTCGAAGCGGGCGAGGGTCTTGCCCCCCACGAACGCCGGACCGTTGGCGATGAACAGGGCCGCCATGTCGGGAGCGCGATTGTCATAGCCATGCGCGCCGCCGTGGATCGCATCGGTCGGCGCCGTCTTGAGGATCAGCCAACCGGTCTCTGCGAGGCAGAAATAGGGCGGGATGCGCGGATTGGTGCCGTAACGGAAGCGCGGCGGGATCGCACCCTTGCGCCAGCATTGCATGTGCGGGTGCGACTTGAGCAGCGCGGTCTCCAGCGCGGCCTCGTGCCCCGGCACGGGATAGAGGCTGGCGAAGGGGCCGGTGTCGAACAGGCGATAGTCGGCCGGATTCGCCACGCGATCCATCGCGATCGTGCGGGCGGTGTCGGTCGCGGCCATGCCGTGGTCGGCGACGACGACGATATTGGCGCGCTGGCGCAGCGTCGCCAGCCCGTCGACCAGCCGGCCGATCTGCGCGTCGATCGTCGCCACCGCCTGCGTCGTCTCCGGAGCAGAGGGACCATAGCCATGGCCCGCAGTGTCGACCGTATCGAAATAGAGCGTGACGAAACGCGGCCGCGTCGCGGCCGGGCGGCGTAGCCAGTCGATCACCGCGTCCACCCGCTGCATGGGAGAGACCGCCTGGTTGAACTGCTGCCAATCCTCTGGCCGCGTCGCGCCGTCGACCTGACCATGACCATGCGGCGACGGCGTACCGCCCCAGCCGACGTTCGCGCCGGGCCAGAACATCGTGGCGGTGCGGATGCCGGCCTTTTCGGCGGTCACCCAGATCGGTTCCGCCTGGCTCCACCAGAAGGGGTCGTCGGTGGCCATGGTGAAGGTCTCGCCGGGACGGCGCGGATCCTCCATCTTGTTGCCGACGATGCCGTTGTGATCGGGCACCTTGCCCGTCACGAGCGTCCAGTGGTTCGGAAAGGTGATCGAGGGAAAGGACGGCTGCATCACCGCGCTCACCCCATTCGCCGCGAGACGGTCGAGATTCGGCGTCACGCCGCGCATGCGATAATCGGGACGGAAACCGTCGATCGATACCAGGATGGTCACCGGCGCATCGGCGGCGATCGGCGCGGCGCTGGGCGGGGTCGCGGTGGACAGCGCGACCGTCGATCCCGGCGGTGCGGGCTGCGTGACGGGAGACAGCGCGGGCGGCGTCGCGGGCAGGCCGCATCCGGCCAGCAGGAGGAGCGGTGCGGCGAGGGCGAGCGACTTCATGGGATATGTATTTTCCCGGATAGACGAAAGGCTTGCCGTCTTCCCTAGCCGCCGGCTGCGGTCGGCGGAAGGGTCGACGGCACGCCCCGATGCTACAGGCCCAGCGCGAACTTCGCGAAGACCGTCCCGCTCACCGGATGCCCATAGGCCTCTGCGATCGCACGGGGTCTATCATAGACGGCGACCGTCCCGCCCAGCGCGACCCCGAGCGGTCCCACGATGGGCAGGCGATAGGCATAGCCCGCTTCCGCCTTGGTGACGCGATAGGCGATGTCGTGGCGCGGATCGTCATCGGCCGGGAACAGCTCGTCGTTGGCGACATTCTCGATCCGGCCGAAGATCGCATGGCGACGGTCGATTTCCCAGGTCGCCTCGCCCAGCCACGCGGTCAGTGACGCGCCATCCGAACCGCTAGGGGCGAGCCGCGTCTTGCGCGACCAGGCGCCGGTTAGCGCGAGGCCGGCGCGCGCGTAGGAAATGCTGGCCGTGGTCCGTGCCTCATCCTCGCCGGGATGCTGCTGCTCGGGACTGTCGAGCCGGCCATGGCTGACCTGCACGGCCAAGAAGGGGGAGGGGGTCCAGGTGCCGCGCACGCTCCACGAATCGAGCCTGGGCGATTCTATGTCCCAGCGATGCTCGTCCGGTTCGCGCCCACGGAACGCCGAGGCCTCCAGCTGGACCCTCGGTCCCGCATAGCCGGCGGTGACGACGCCGTAGGTGATGTGCGTCGAATCGAACCAGTGGTGCGTGATCGGCGCCATCGGCAGGTAGCGGGCCGAGGCCCGATGCATGAACGCGCTCGGGCCGAGCGCCGGCTCGCCGACGGGAGCGGCATAGACGAAGGCGGTCGCATTCTCGCCCAGCCGCGCATCGAGCCGCGCCGACAGCTCCATGAACAGGTCGTGCGGGTGCTGGCGGTCGACGAGCGGGCGGCCGTTCGCCAGCTCGCCGGTGGCGAACAGATTCGCATAGCCGCGCGGTCCCATCAGCGGTTCCAGGCTGCCCATGCCGCGTACCTGCACATGGAAGGCGTCGCCCAGATCGCGGTCCGCCATCAGCATGGCCATCGATCCGACGAAAGCGTCGCTGCCGCCGCGCGGACCGCCCTGCCGCGTCGCGACGCCCCAGGCATAGCCATGCGCCATCAGCATCCAGTCGCCGGCGTGGATCATCGCGCCGCGCATCGGCCCCTCGCCCGCGGGGAGGCGGCTGGTGCCGCTGCCCGTCTGGTACCATCCACCGCCGGCACCCATGGACATCGTTGCCGGTGGGGCGCCGGGAGGCGCCTTGGCCCATGCGTCGGACGCGGCGTCGCGATAGGCGGCCGGCGCGGTGAAGGCCGGCATCGCCATGCCGTCGTGTCCCATCGCGCCGTGATCCATCACCGCATGATCCATGGCCGCTTGACCCATCGTCATGCTGCCGGACGCGGCATGGCCCATGTCCGGCTGCTGCGCCGCCTTCGCCGCTGCGGTCGCGGTAGGCGCCGCGGCAGCATGGCCCGTGCCGGCATGATGGCCGGCCGTTGCGGATCGGCGAGGTTTTCCGTCGGTCGTCGCCGGTTGGTCGAATGTCGCCGGCATTGCCATGCCAGGCATGGCGTGATGGTCCTGCGCCGCGACGGGCGCAATGCCGCCCGCGGCAAGCGCCGCCAGCAAATGTGTCGCTAACATAGTGTCGTCTCGCTTCGCGAATATTGGTCCGAGTCAGCGGGGCATCGCCCCGCGCGCTCAGCCGGTTCGCGGCGGTGGCAGGGCTGGCGGCGTCCCCTGGCCGACATCCAGTCGCATGGCCCGCGCGATCAGGACCGGCCGCGACGCCGGAGCGGCTGCCACGAGCGGTGCGCGCAACCAGTCGCTGGGCGGGATACAGCCGATACAGCCGTGAACCGCATCGGCATCCGATCGAGGGGTAGGATGGCGATCCGTCGCCATGGCGTGCGGCGCGGCCTCGATCGCATCGTGACAGGCAGCCGGCGCCGCGCCGGGCATGGCGAAGGTCGCGAGCAAGAGGGCCAGGAGCAGCCGAAACAGCATCGTCACGCGCTAGCGCGAACCGCGACCCGCGTCACCATGGGGTCGCCAGCCTCTCGGGCGCGACGCGCGATCATTCGGGCAGCACCCAAGTGACGTCGCGTAGGGCGAAGCTTCCCGCCACCGCGGTGCCGGCATGCGACGCCGGGACGAACCGCGCATTGCGTCGCGCCAGCTCGCACGTCTGCCGGTCGAGCGCGGCCGACCCGCTCGAGCTGGTGATACGGCATCCGACGACGCGCCCCTTGGCGTCGATCGCCAGCATCGCCGAGACCTTGCCCTGCTGTCGCTTGGCGAGCGCTTCAGCCGGATAGGGCGTCATTGGAAACCAGTCGCTGCCGTCGCGGATGGGCGAGGGCGGCAAGTCGCCGTTCAAGTCCTGCAGGAAGAGCGCCAGAAGTAGGATCGACATGGACCTATACTAACCGCGCGTTTTCTGCCTGTCACGCCGCGTCACACTCGACAACTCGCCGCGTGACATTCGCATCACAAATAACAAGCAAATCAGGGATTAAGTACCCATCGGATGCTTCGAAGAGAATAGGTGGCGCGTACCGGGACGCCATTGGTAATCGCAGGCTTGAAGCGCCCATTTCGGCGGGCCAGCGTGCATGTCATCTCATCCAAAGCAGCAGATCCGCTGGAGAAGGTCACCGCGCATCCGGAGACACGCCCCTTTTCATCAACGACCACCTCGACAGAGACAGCACCTTGCTCGTGCCGTTCCCGCGCCTCACGCGGATATGGCGTATTTGGAAACCACGTTTCCGGATGGATTGGCGTGACCAGACGATCCTGCAGAGGCACATTGAATAAGGCGTATATAGACATACCCTCACCTTATCCGACTGGTGCGGTCCAGCAATGCGATAGTGATTGCCGCCGTCAGACGTTGAAGCGGAACAGCATCACGTCGCCGTCGTGGACGACATAGTCCTTGCCTTCCTGCCGCAGCTTGCCCGCATCGCGCGCGCCGCTTTCGCCGCCGAACTTGACGTAATCGTCATAGGCGATCGTTTCCGCGCGGATGAAGCCGCGTTCGAAGTCGGTGTGGATCTCTCCCGCCGCCTGTGGCGCCTTGGCACCCGCATGGACCGTCCAGGCGCGTGCCTCCTTGGGACCGACCGTGAAGAAGGTGAGGAGGTGAAGCAGCTTGTAGCCGGCACGGATAACGCGGCCGAGCCCCGTTTCCGTCAGCCCCAGTTCGGAGAGGAATTCGCCGCGGTCTTCCGGCACCATCGTCGCGATTTCCGCCTCGATCGCGGCGGAGACGACCACCGCTTCCGCGCCCTCTGCCGCCGCCTTCTCGAACACCCGCGCCGAATGCGCGTTGCCGGCAGCGGCATTGGCCTCCTCGACGTTGCAGACATAGAGCACCGGCTTGGCGGTGATCAGCTGCGCCTGCGAGAAGACGCGCGCCTCCTCGGCGTCCTTCGGCTGCGTCAGCCGCGCCGGCTTGCCCTCGCGTAGCAGGTCGAGCGCCTGGCCGAGCACGCTCGCACCGATCTTGGCGTCCTTGTCGCCCTGCTGCCCCTTCTTGATCAGGGCCGGCACGCGCTTTTCCAGGCTTTCGAGATCGGACAGCATCAGCTCGGTCTCGACCGTCTCCGCATCCGCGATCGGGTCGACCTTGCCTTCGACATGGGTGACGTCGCCGTCCTCGAAGCAGCGCAGCACGTGGACGATCGCGTCGACCTCACGAATGTTGCCGAGGAACTGGTTGCCCAGGCCCTCTCCCTTGGAGGCGCCGCGCACCAGGCCGGCGATGTCGACGAACGCGAGCTGCGTCTCGATGATCTTGGCGGAATTCGCGATCTTGGCCAGCTCGTACAGCCGGGGATCGGGCACGGCGACGTTGCCGACGTTGGGCTCGATCGTGCAGAACGGGTAATTGGCCGCCTGCGCCGCAGCAGTCTCGGTCAGCGCGTTGAAGAGGGTGGACTTGCCGACGTTGGGCAGGCCCACGATGCCGCAGCGGAAACCCATGAGGAAAACTCTGTTCTGCAAAATGGACGGGAAGGTCGCGCCCTTACCCGGCTGCACCATGCTTGACCAGCAGTTAAGCGGTTCCCTCTTTTCGTCTACAGAAATGCACGGTTCGCCGCATGACAGGCATGCCACAATTGTGCCTTGATCCGCCGCGCGTCGTCTGTGGTATGCAGCGGGACGGCGGCCGTGGGGACGGTCGGCGTGGAATGAGATCGCTGTGGTGGGAGAACACATGCGTCGACTGGTGTGGTGCAGCACAGCGCTGGCGGTGATCGGCCTGAATGGTGCCGCCGGTGCGCAGTCGCCGGCGCAGCCCGCAATTCCCCCATCGCCTGCGGTGCCGGCGGCGTCGATACCGAACGCGCCCTTCCTCCCGCCCGCCGCTGCGCCCGCACCGCGGGGGCCGATGCGTCTGTCGCTCGCGCCCGTGGCGGCGGGCGGATCGGTCGAGCGCTCGGCCCGGCTCGCCGGCAAGCTGAGCATGCGCGTGACCGTGCAGTCGGTCGGCGATGGTTCGCGCGAGATGTTCCATTCGCGCATGACGGGGCAGATGGTCGACTTCTTCCCGGCCGGCGATCACGGCTTCCACCTGTCGATGGGGACGCGCGTCTTCAACCCGCGGCCGATGGGACCGTCCGAGATCGCGATGCGCGGCATATTGCCCAGTCTGCGTCGGCTGAACATTCCCGGGATGAAGACCAACATGCGGCGCGCACCCGCACTGACCATGGGCTATACCGATCGGGTCGACCGGGACACCAGCGTCGGGTTCGAGGTCGGCGCGATGCAGGGGCGAGCCTATAACGACGTCGCCAATGTCGCGCGTCAAACCCGGGCGGAGCGCAACGCGATCGAAAGTCCGATCAACCCCATCGTCAATCTGGTGATCGGGCACCGCTTCTAGAGTTTGATTTAGTGCGTGGACGCGGTGCCGGCCCGATCCGGCCTCGCTGGATCGCGCACTGCGGGCGGTACTCTTCGCGGTCGGCTTTCGCTAGGCAGGCGGTGCCATGTTGACGCCCACCGCCCTGCTGCTGCCCGCCTTCGCGCCCTGGTTCGATGTCGCCGGGCTTGCCGTGTTCGCCGCCTCGGGCGCGCTCGCCGCGGCCAAGCGGGGACAGACGGCAGTGACGCTGGCCTTCTTCGCGTTGATCACCGGCGTCGGCGGCGGAACGGTGCGGGACCTGCTGATCGGCGCGCCGGTCTTCTGGGTCCATGACGCGCGGGCAGCGACCGTCTGCCTGACGATGGCCGCCGTGATCTGGGTCACGCCCGAACGCTGGTGGCGCGACAGCGCGCTGGCCTGGTTCGATGCGGTCGGGCTTGCCGCTTATGCGGTCTATGGCGCGGCGAAGGCGATCGGCTATGGCATCCCGCCGATCCCGGCCGCGGTCATGGGCGTAGTGACCGCCTGCGTCGGGGGGATCATTCGCGACGTGCTGGCCGGCGAGCCTTCGATCCTGATGCGTCCCGAACTCTATGTCACCGCCGCCGCCTTGTCCTCGTCCAGCTATGTCGCGCTGAACCTCGCCGGTATTCCCAGCGCGCCCGCCGCGGTCGCCGCCGCGCTGGCAGGCTTCGGCCTGCGCGCAGCGGCCATCCACTGGCATCTGGGCCTGCCCGCCTATCGGGGGCGGCGGTAGTTCTCCTTCATTCTGAACCAGTCTCCCGCGTCGAGTCAGCCGAAGCTTTGACGATCTCTGGCTCACTTCGCAGTGGTTACATCAGAAGTGGGAAATCATGAACGCTACACAATTCGCCCTGATCGGCTTTGGTCCGATTGCGACGGCGCTGACGATATTTGGCTTTGTCGTCGTACGGGGAACTAAGGTCTCGGAATTTCGCCAATCCTGGATAAACGACCAGCGTACCGATCTGAGCAAGCTGCTTGCCGCGTCGCGGCAGCTTGCTCGATGCACCGGCGGCACGGGAGACGCCGCCTGGCTGGCATTCGACGAGGCCGCAACGCGGATCAACCTGCGCGAAAATCCAGCTAAAAGCGAATGGAAGGATGTTCTGGACGCCATTGCGGCACTGCGGATTGACCTGCGCGCGCAGCCGCGGCGTTTGACGTCGACGTTGCGGCAGCGGACATCGAAAGCAAGGCACGGCTGCTGTTGAAGGCGGAGTGGAAACGCGTCCGCTTCGGCGAGGCGGGCTACAAGACCCTGATTCTATTCGCTGCGCTGATGGTTTTCTGGCCGATTTTACCGCTCGTCGGTTATACTCTCGCGCACATGTTCGGGCTCGGTCACCTTCTGCCGGCCGGTCTCGCCCTGAACGCCCTGCTTCCCGATGCAACTAAATAGTGCCTGAGCGGGCCGGCCTATGGCGAGCGTTATCCCGCGAATGCCCTTTGGCCGGCCTTACCCCCGTACGACCCCGACGTCGACGAAGGGGCGTGGCTCTGCCGGGGGTGCGCCCGGTTCGGCGAGTTCGCGCTGCCAATAGCCAACGTCGATCCACTGCCCGTGCTTGTACCCGATCTCGCGGAACACGCCGGCGCGGCGGAAGCCGACTGCCTCGTGCAGGGCGATCGAACGTTCGTTGGGCAGCGCGATGCGGCCGATCGCCTGTGTGAAGCCCTGTTCGCGCAGCGTCGCGATCAACCCCGGATAGAGCAGGCGGCCGATGCCCTGCCGCTGCGCGACGTCGGCGACATAGATCGTCGTCTCGACGGTCCATCGATAGGCACGCCGCGTCGAGAATTCCGAGCCATAGGCATAGCCGATCACGCCGCCTTCGGCTTCGCCGCTGGTGGCGACGATCCACGGGTAGAGGCCGTGCGAGGCCGCCATGCGCGCGCGCATTGTGCGAGCGTCGGGGGCCTCCTCCTCGAACGAGACCGTGCCGGCGAGGACGTGCGGCGCATAGATTGCCGCAATTGCGCCCGCATCGTCCGCCGTCGCGGCGCGGAGCGCGATCACCAGCCCTGGAACCCCAAACGGGCGAGCACCAGGTCGACCAGGTTCGCATCGCCCGCGCTCGCGGCCGCCGGTGCGAGTTCGCCGCATTCGAGGCAGCGCGCCTGGACAGAACCGGAGGTCGCGAGCCGTCGCGCGTCGCCAAGCGCACGCGCGAAAGTGGCGCGCCGCTCGGCTGCGATCCGGCTGAACACGTCGCCGCCGTTGGTCGCGGCGTCGCCGGCGCCGTCCTCGTCGTCGCGATTGAGCGACGCGGCGAGCGTGGCGACGAAGCCCGGCGCCTTCTCGAGATATTCCGCATGGACCTTCGCCGGGTCGAGCTTGGCGCGGCGCGCAGCCTCGGCGATCGCGTCGTTCAGATTGCCGAAGCGGTCGACCAGATTGATCTGGCGCGCCGTACCGCCGTCCCACACGCGACCCTGCGCGATTGTGTCGACGCGTTCGGGCGTCATGTGGCGCGACTGCGCGACACGTGCGAGGAAGTTGCGGTAGCCGTTCTCGATCCCGGCCTGCAGGATCGTGTCCAGCATCGGGGTGAGGCCACCCGTGACGTCGGGCTGGCCCGACAGCGGCGTGGTCTTCACGCCGTCGGTCGTCACCCCGATCTTGGCGAGGCTTGCCTCGAAGCTGGGGATGATCCCGAAGATGCCGATCGACCCGGTAATCGTCGACGGCTCCGCGAAGATCACGTCGCCCGGCGTCGACACCCAATAGCCGCCGGAGGCGGCCAGCCCGCCCATCGAGACGACGACGGGAAGCCCCTTCTTCTTCGCTTCCAGGATGGCAAGGCGGATCCGCTCGGAGGCGAGCACGGAGCCGCCCGGCGAATCGACGCGAACGACCAGCGCCTTCAGGTCCTTCTTCGCGAGGCCGTTGAGGATCGCCTTGGCGATCGTATCGCCATGGGCGCTGCCCGGCCCGCCCTCGCCATCCACGATGTCGCCGGCGATCGTCACCACGCCGATCGAGTCGCCGGTACGCGGCAACGGATGCGCATCGACCCATGCGTTATAGGGGATGGCCGCATAGCCGCCGAGCGGCTTGCTGCTGTCGGCTCCCGCGACCTGGGCGACGCGCTGGCCGAAGGCGACGCGGTCGCCCAGCTTGTCGACGATGCCCGCAGCCAAATTCGCCTTGGCCATGTCGCCGCCAGCACCCAGGATCATCTTGTCCGGCTGGGTCAGGAAGGCGCGTACGTTCGCCTTTGGCCGCGCCTTGGCGATCGCCTCCTGCCACTGGCCGAACAGCGCGCCATAGAGCGCCTGGCTGGCGGCACGCGCCTCCGGGCTTTGGTCGGATCGCGTATAGGGTTCGACGAAACTCTTGAACTTCCCGACGCGGTAGACGTGGACGTTGACCCCCAGCTTGTCGATCAGCCCCTTGTAGTACAGGGAATTGCCACCGGGCCCCGTGAATATCGTACCCCCCAGCGGATTGACCCATATCTCGCTGGCGTTGGCGGCAAGCCGATATCCCGCGTCGGTATAGGCGGTTGCGTAGGCGAGGACCGGCTTGCCGCTATCGCGGAAGCGGCGAATCGCATCGGCGACCTCGTTGAGGGAGGCCGGATAGCCGCCGCCGAACTCGTCGAGATCGAGCACCAGCGCCTTGACCCGGTCGTCGCCGCGGCCGGCGTCGATGCTGCGCACCAGATCGCGCAGCCGGTACTGATGGGGCACCTTGCTGCCGCCGCCGGACAGCATCGCCGTGATGGAGGGCGTTTCCGGCTGTTCGACGATCGGCCCGTCGAGGTCGAGCACCAGTGCGCCGTTGCGGATCGGCTTCGATCCCGGCCGCGCGTTGAGCGCCGCGAACAACAGGCCAAAGAACAGCAGCATCGCGACGAGGACGAGCCCGTCCTTGATCGCCACCAGCAGCTTCCAGGCACCCCGAACCAGCTTCACGTCATGCTCCTCGCTCTCGTGACCGACAGAGCTAGAACAGCTGCGCCCCGCTGGCAACGGCCCGTATTACCGAGGCAACACAGGATCGGCGCTCGATTCCCCTCCCGCGAGCGGGAGGGGCGTGACAGGGTCACCCGCGCGACGGTTTCTCCGCGGCATAGGACATGGCCGCCGCGGTACCCGTCGCGGGCTTGATATGCCACCAGCCCGGGCGGTCGATCGCGACGAGAAAGGCAAGCGCGAGCAGGCCGAACGCGAGCACCAGCGCCGACGTCCAGTTTGGCTGGTAACGCTTCTTTTCGTCTTTTCCGTGCATCGATCTGTCCTTCTTCAGATTGGTCGCGGGTCGAGCACGGGAAATAGGCCGCGGGGATCAACGCTCCATGGTTGCGACGTTACGTTTTCTTGCTGCGTTGCGGCATGCGGCGGGACGACCCGGATGGCGGGACGGATCGATCACTCGGCGCTAAATCGCGCCGGCGGCTCTCTTGACCTTCATCGAGGGCGGGCACATATCCGCCGCCGTTGGCACTCCCGACATAGGAGTGCCAGAAAAGTGTCACACAACCTAAAGAGGGTATCCGCAATGAACTTCCGTCCGTTGCACGACCGCGTCCTCGTCCGCCGCGTCGAGGCCGAGGAAAAGACCGCAGGCGGGATCATCATTCCCGACACCGCCAAGGAAAAGCCGCAGGAGGGCGAGGTCGTCGCCGCCGGTGCCGGCGCCAAGAACGAGAAGGGCGAAGTCGCCCCGCTCGACGTCAAGGCCGGTGACCGCATCCTGTTCGGCAAGTGGTCGGGCACCGAGGTCAAGGTGAACGGGGAGGACCTCCTCATCATGAAGGAATCCGACATCCTCGGGATCGTCGGCTAACCAGCCTTCCGCACCACCCTGCGCACGAGGGTGCGAAGGGTGGGACTTTTGAGACTTTCCACATTCTAGAAAGGGCAGTCACATGGCAGCCAAGGAAGTTAAGTTTTCGCGCGATGCCCGTGAGCGCATCCTGCGCGGCGTCGACATTCTCGCCGACGCGGTCAAGGTCACGCTGGGGCCGAAGGGCCGCAACGTCGTGATCGACAAGAGCTTCGGTGCGCCCCGCATCACCAAGGACGGTGTGTCGGTCGCCAAGGAGATCGAGCTCAAGGACAAGTTCGAGAACATGGGCGCGCAGATGGTGCGCGAAGTGGCCTCGAAGACCAACGACATCGCCGGTGACGGCACCACCACCGCGACCGTTCTCGCCCAGGCGATCGTGCGCGAGGGCATGAAGTCGGTGGCCGCTGGCATGAACCCGATGGATCTGAAGCGCGGCATCGATCTCGCCGTGATCAAGGTCGTCGAGGACGTCAAGGCGCGTTCGAAGCCCGTCTCGGGCTCGTCGGAAGTCGCGCAGGTCGGCATCATCTCCGCGAACGGCGACAAGGAAGTCGGCGAAAAAATCGCGGAAGCGATGGAGAAGGTCGGCAAGGAAGGCGTCATCACCGTCGAGGAAGCCAAGGGTCTCGAGTTCGAGCTCGACGTCGTCGAGGGCATGCAGTTCGACCGCGGCTACCTGTCGCCCTACTTCATCACCAACCCGGAGAAGATGACGGTCGAGCTCAACGATCCGTATATCCTGATCCACGAGAAGAAGCTGTCGAACCTGCAGGCGATGCTCCCGATCCTGGAAGCCGTCGTCCAGTCGGGCCGCCCGCTGCTGATCATCGCCGAGGACATCGAGGGCGAGGCGCTCGCCACGCTCGTCGTCAACAAGCTGCGCGGCGGCCTCAAGGTCGCGGCCGTCAAGGCGCCGGGCTTCGGCGATCGCCGCAAGGCGATGCTCGAGGACATCGCGATCCTCACCGCCGGTGAGCTGATCAGCGAAGACCTCGGCATCAAGCTCGAGAACGTCACCGTCGGCATGCTCGGCACCGCCAAGCGCGTCACGATCGACAAGGACAACACCACCATCGTCGATGGTGCTGGCAACGCCGACGCGATCAAGGGCCGCACCGAGGCGATCCGCGCGCAGATCGAGAACACCACCAGCGACTACGACCGCGAGAAGCTCCAGGAGCGCCTCGCCAAGCTCGCCGGCGGCGTTGCGGTGATCAAGGTCGGTGGTGCGACCGAGGTCGAGGTGAAGGAGCGCAAGGATCGCGTCGACGACGCGCTGCACGCGACCCGCGCCGCGGTCGAGGAAGGCATCGTTCCGGGCGGCGGCACCGCGCTGCTGTACGGCACGAAGGCGCTCGACGGCCTGAAGGGCGAGAACGACGACCAGACCCGTGGTATCGACATCGTCCGCAAGTCGCTGACCTCGCTGGTCCGCCAGATCGCGCAGAACGCCGGTCACGACGGCGCCGTCGTGTCGGGCAAGCTGCTCGACCAGTCGGACACGTCGTTTGGCTTCAATGCGGCGACCGACCAGTATGAGAATCTGGTCCAGGCCGGCGTGATCGATCCGACCAAGGTCGTGCGCACCGCGCTGCAGAACGCCGCTTCGGTCGCCGGCCTGCTCATCACCACGGAAGCCACCGTGGCCGAGCTGCCGGAAGACAAGCCCGCCATGCCGGCGATGCCGGGCGGCGGCATGGGCGGCATGGACTTCTAAGCCGCATGCGGCCCCGGCCAGCGCCGCTGGTCGGGGACCCGCATCGGCGCGGCGGG
Organism: Sphingomonas beigongshangi; assembly: GCF_016820445.1. GTDB lineage: Bacteria > Pseudomonadota > Alphaproteobacteria > Sphingomonadales > Sphingomonadaceae > Sphingomonas > Sphingomonas beigongshangi. Next base: position 275,359 of record NZ_JADHDT010000001.1, on the reverse strand, counting down.
CGGGGGTGGCGATGCCCGATCCGTCCGACGTCCGGTCGGCGGCTCTGCCTTCGCGGTCCGCCAAGCCATTCGAGAAGGGGAGCGACGGAGCGATCCGTCGCTCCCCTTTTTCGTCAGGCATGCGTTTCCGCGCCAGGCAACCCGCCCCGGCGCCGCACGTTTCCGCGGGCGATGAGCCAGGACGCCACCCGCACCGCACCGCCCGCCGACAGCATCATCCTGGGCTATGGCCCGATGCTGCCCACTCTCGCCGCCGCGATCGGTGCATGGGTCCTGCCGCCACCCTGGCCGCTATGGGCGCTGCACCTCGGGATCCTATGGGCGGCGATGATCCTGATCTTCATCGCCGGCGTGCGTCGAGGCTTCGGCTTCGGTTTTCCCGCCGCGTCGAAGGCCGCCTCCATCGCCAGCAGCCTTGGCTATTTCGTGCTCGCGGGCGTGGCGCTCGTCCTAGCCTCGCCGGTACTCGCGCTAATCCCGCTGCTGTTCGGCTATGCGCTCGTCGCGCTGCTCGACCGGCGTGCGGCGCAGCATGGCGATGCGCCCGCCTATTTCGCCGCACTGCGTCCGCGCCAGATGCTGGTCGCGCTGCTCGGCCTTGCCGGACTTTGGGCCTGGGTGCTCACCCGCTGACGCGGCATCGACCAATCCGCCACGCCCGATCGCTAGCGTGCGATCCAGCAAGGCTGTGTCGGTGGGGCGCCGCTTCCACGCAAGTGGAACAGACCCTAGAAGGACGCTGTGCACCGTGCCCTAGCCATCCTGCCGTTCGCGCTGATCCCCGCGGCGCTGTTCGCGCTCTTCTTCCACGTCGCGATCCTGGATCCGTCCCATATCGGCTGGCTGATCCGTGGCAGCGACAATGGCGAGAACGCCCTCGGACTGCACGCCTATCTCCATGACGCGACGGCCGCGTGGAGCCTTCGCACTTCGCTGCTCAACGCGCCGGAGGGGGTGCCGCTGCTCTTCACCGACAGCAATCCGCTGATCGGCCTTGTGACCCGACCGTTCTCGCCGCTCCTCCCGCGCGATGCGCAATTCGTCGGGCCGTGGTTCCTGCTGTGTCTTGTACTGCAAGCCGCGTTCGCCGCCGCCCTGCTGCGCCGTCACGCGCCGGACCGGCTCGCGCTTTGGGCCGGGACCGCGCTGCTGTGCCTGCTACCGACCTTGTTCAACCGGATCATCCACGCCAATCTGTTCGCGCACTGGCTGATCCTTGCGGCGCTGTGGCTGCACCTCGAGCCGCGTCAAGGCCACGCCCGCTGGTGGCTGCCGCTGCTCGCCGTCACGGCGCTGGTGCACAGCTATCTGCTCGTCATGATCGGCGCGCTCTGGGCGTGCGCGACCGCCTCGCGCATCGCCGGAACGCATGGCCCGCCGCGCCGGAGCGCGATATCGGGCGCGGCGGCGGCGCTCGTCCTCGTGGCGGCGCTCGCCTGGTGGCTGGGGGCGGGCGGGCGGTACGCGCTGGCGGGGAATTACGGCGCCTTCGCGATGCCGCTCGATGCGCTGGTCAACCCGGGCAATCCGTCCTTTTCGACACTGCTCCCGGCGACGCTTCAGCGCGAGGGCAGGGGGTTCGAAGGATTCCAGTATCTTGGTGCGGGACTGCTGGCGCTTCTCCTGATCGCGGCCGTTGTCGCCGTCGTCCGGCCGCGACCTGCGGCAGAGCGAATCATGCACCGCCGGTTGCTTTGGCTCGTGCCCGCCTTCGCCGCGCTGACGCTCTTGGCGATCAGCAATTATCCCGACATTGCCGGTCACCGGCTGCCCCGCATCGCCCTGCCGGCGATATTGGCGCCTGCGCTGGACATGGTCCGCGCCTCGGGGCGGCTGTTCTGGCCGGTCGCCTATGCGCTCGTGCTGCTCGCGGTGGCCGCGGCTTACCGGCTGGGGCGCGACCGCGCCGGACTGGTGCTGATGGCGCTGATCGCGCTGCAAATCGCCGATCTATCGGGAATGGCGACCGCGCTGCGGACGCTCACCCATGGAGGAGACACGACGTTCGTGCGAACGCGTGATCCCCGCTGGGGGGCGGCGCTGGCGCATGCGCGCGACGTCGCGGTTCTTCCCGCCGAGCCCACGCACGATCTCCAACTGTTCCAGGAAGTCGCCTGGCGCGCGACGTCCGCCGCGAAGCCGGTGCGCGCCGTCTATGCCGCGCGCACGCCCCGCGTGACGCAGGTGCGCGCCGCAGCCGATCTCGCCGGTTTCCGCGCGGGCCGGCTGCGCTGCGGGCGACTGTACCTGCTGCTCGACGCCGAACCCGCGCCGCCAGGTGCGGCGGTCACCACGCTCGACGGTGCCCGCATCATTTGGCCCCGGGCGTGCCGCCGTCCTTCATCGCCTCGATCAGCTTCTTGACCTCCTGGCTGCGACCGCGCGGCAGCACCAGCACGTCGTTGCCGCTCGCCACCACGATGAGATCCTCGACCCCGACCGCCGCGATGCGGATACCGTCGGAGCGCAGCAGGCAGTTCGTCGTGTCGATCGCCAGCACCTCGCCGCGATGGACATTGCCCCGGTCGTCCTGCTCGCTGATCGCGTGAAGCGCGTCCCAGCTGCCGACGTCGCTCCACCCCATCGCAACCGGCACGACCGCGACGCGTCCGGCCTTTTCCATGACCGCATAGTCGATCGAGTCGGACGGCGAGGCGACGAAGGCGGCGGCATCGGGCCACACGCAGGTCCGCTCGCGCCGCGCCTTGGTCATCGCCTCCTGCGCCGCGGTCAGCATCGCCGGCGCATGCTGTCCCAGTTCGCCAAGGAAGATATCCGCGCGGAACAGGAAAATGCCGCCGTTCCACGCAAAATCGCCCGCCGCGAGCATCGCCTCGGCCCGCTCGCGTGGCGGCTTTTCCACGAAGCGCGCGACGCGGTGGACACCCTTGCCGATCTCCTCACCGACCTGGATCCAGCCATAGCCGGTCTCCGGCGCGTCTGGCGTGATCCCGAACGTCACCAGCCAGCCTTCCGCGACCAGTGGCATCGCCGCTTCGATCGCGGCGTGAAAGGCGGCGACGTCGTGGATGACGTGATCCGATGGCATCACCAGCAGCGCATCCTCGCCCTTCGCCGCGAGCGCGCCGAGCGCGATCGCAGGGGCGGTGTTGCGAGCGGCCGGCTCCAGAATCACGGCCTGCGGCGCGATCCCCGCCGCGTCGAGTTGCCCTTCGATGTCGCGGACATGCGCCGCATTGGCGACGACGATCGGTGCGGCGAAACCTTCCCCATGCGCCCGCTTCGCGGTCAGCTGCAGCATCGTCTCCTCGGCCGTCAGTGCGAGCAGCTGCTTGGGCATCTCCGGGCGCGACATCGGCCACAAGCGAGTGCCCGACCCTCCGGAGAGGATCACGGGAACGATGGTCATAACGGTCGTAGTCTCCCTGGGAGGCGCATCTCTAGACAAAAGGATGCGATGCCGAAACAATCTTGGGCACGTTCCTGTTCCACGGCGGGTGCATTCGTCCGCGATCGTACATGTTCAGCAAATCTTTGCCTTTTCCTGCCAATCGGGGAACGTGTCGGAAAAGCTTACACCAAAGCGGATCGCGCGGGCTAGCCGGGAGCCGGATCGGTGATCCGCCTCTTCAAACATTATGTGCCGCAGGCGGTGCTGCTGCTTGGGGTCGTCGATGCCCTGCTGCTGCTCGTCGCTGCCGAGGCGGGCTGGGTCATTCGGGCGCATCAGATCGGCATGGCGGCCGGATCGATCACCACGCGCATCCCGCAGGTACTCAGCTTCGTCGTCGCGTTGCAGGTCGCCCTGGTATCGGTGGGCGCCTATGGCGTCGCCTCGTTCCTGTCGTTGCGGTTCGCCGCGGCGCGGCTGGCGGTCGCGATCGGACTCGGCGTGCTCTTCCTGTCGCTGATCTTCTTCCTGGTCCCCGCCCTGACGTTCTGGCGGTCGAACCTGTTCTACGCGATGTTGGTGGCGATCGTGCTGCTCGTCACGGTGCGCGCGCTGCTCGGCCGGACGCTCGGCGGCGACACTTTCAAGCGGCGCATCATCGTCCTCGGCGCAGGGCCCCGGGCCGCGCGCATCGGCGAACTCGCCCGCCGCCCGGGATCGAACGTCATCGTCGCGGGCTATGTCGCGATGGGCGAATCCGGCGTCGCGGTCGACGATGCGGTCGCGCGCGCCGACATTCCCAACCTCGCGGCGCATGTCATCGACCGGCGCGCGACCGAGGTCGTGCTCGCGCTGGAGGAGCGGCGCAACGCGCTTCCGCTCAAGGATCTTCTGCGTGTACGCACCACGGGCGTCGCCGTGTGCGAGATATCGACGTTCCTGGAGCGCGAGACCGGGCGAATAGACCTTAATTCCGTCAATCCGTCGTGGCTGATCTTCTCCGACGGCTTCGCATCCGGGCGGATCGTATCGGGCATCGTCAAGCGGGCGTTCGACATCGCGGCCAGCCTGTTGCTGCTGACGCTGACCCTGCCGCTGATCGTGGTCGCTGCGATCGCGATCAAGATCGAATCACGCGGCCCCGCCTTCTACCGGCAACGCCGCGTCGGCTTGTACAACCAGCCGTTCGAAATCCTGAAGCTGCGGTCGATGCGGCAGGATGCGGAGGTCGGCGGCAAGGCGGTATGGGCGGAGAAGGACGATCCCCGCATCACCCGGATCGGCCGCTTCATCCGCAAGGTCCGCATCGACGAACTGCCGCAGACTTGGACCGTGTTGAAGGGCGAGATGAGTTTCGTTGGCCCGCGTCCCGAACGCCCGCAGTTCGTGGCGCAGCTGGAGGATCAGCTACCCTATTATGCCGAGCGGCATATGGTGAAGCCCGGCATCACCGGTTGGGCGCAGATCAACTATCCCTATGGTGCCTCGATCGACGATGCGCGCCACAAGCTCGAATACGACCTGTATTATGCGAAGAATTATTCGCCCTTCCTCGACCTGCTGATCCTCCTCCAGACGCTCCGCGTCGTAATCTGGCCGACGGGGGCGCGGTGACGCTCGCGCTGATCCTGTGGGGCTATGCGATCGCCGCGCTCGCGTTCGGCGTGCTGGCCGTGGCGGTCGCGCGCGGTCCGGCGGCGCTGCCCGCGCGCGTGGGGCTGACGAGTGCGCTCGGGCTCACCGCGCTCTGGGCGCTCGCGGTGGCGGGGATCGCGGCACGCGATCCGGTGACGACCTTGGCGGAAAGCCTGCGCAACGTCGCCTGGCTCGCCCTGCTATGGTATCTGGTCCGCCGCGCGCGCGCGGGCAATGTCGCGCTGACGGCCCTGTATCTGGTCACTGCCGCGGTCAACGCCGGCGCCGTGGTGCTCGCCCTGCTCCAGACGCTGCCGCTGGGCGCGGATGTCGCGGCGGCCGTCGGCGGCCTTTGGCTTGCCGCCCGCATGGTCGGCGCGCTGCTGGGCCTGATGCTCTGCCATCAATATGCGACCCGCGTCGCGGCGATCGGCAGATCGGCCGCGCTACTGCCCGGTATCGCGCTCGCCGGCATGTGGACGATGGACCTGGCGCTTGCCGTCCTCGCCTATGGCCTCGACGGCTGGCCGGACGCGATGGTGGCGATGCGCGGCTTCGGCTTGGTCGCGGTCGCCGCGCTGATGCTGCCCGCGGCGATGGCGTCGGACCGGACGCTGACCGTGTCGCATGGCGGGGCGCTTCGCCTGCTGTCGGGCTTCGCAGTGCTTCTCTATGTCGCGCTGACGCTCGCGCTGCTGCGCGTGGCGGAAGGACTGGCGGGCACGCATGCGCGGATCGCGGAGACCGCGATCGTCTGCGGCGCCACCGCCGCGCTCGGCACCGTGCTGACCGCGCCGTGGCTGCGTGCGTGGGCGAAGGTGAAGCTGGCCAAGCATTTCTTCCATCACCGGTACGATTATCGGGTCGAATGGCAGCGGTTCGCGGCGCGGCTCGGCGCCCCGGGCAGCGGCGAACCGCTCGGCCGGCGCGTCGTGCGAGCGCTGGCGGACCTTACCGATTCGCCCGGTGGCCTGCTGCTGGTCGCGGCGGGCGAGGGGCTCGAGCGTGACGCGGCGTGGAACTGGTCCGCCCCCGGCGACGCCGATGCGGCGCTGGCGGCCCATCTCGCCGGCAGCGAGCGGATCGTCGCGCTGGACGAGGTGCGCGGCGGGCTCGCCCCCGTCGAAGAAGCCGCGGTCGTCCCCGACTGGATGCGGGCGCAGGCGGATGCCTGGGCGCTGGTGCCGCTGCTGCACGGGCGCGATCTCGTCGGCGCGGTGCTGCTCGCACGACCGCCCGTGGACCGGTCGCTCGATTGGGAGGACCTAGACCTGCTGCGCATCGCCGGGCGTCAGGCCGCGGGGTATCTCGCCGAGGAGCGCGCGCACGTGGCACTGGCGGAGGCGGCGCGGTTCGACGAATTCAATCGCCGCTTCGCGTTCATCCTGCACGATATCAAAAATCTGGTCAGCGGCGTCAGTCTGGTCGCGCGCAACGCCGAACGTCATGCCGACAACCCCGCTTTTCGTGCCGACATGATCGCCACCCTCCAGGATTCCGCCGCCCGCATGAATGCGCTCCTGTCCCGCCTGTCGCAGCATCACCTGAGCCAGCCCGAGGCGCTCCAGCCGGTCGACGCGGGGGCGCTTGCGGCGCGCATCGCGCGCCGACGCCGTGCCCAGCATCCGGTCGAGGCGCGCGGCGCAGGAGTCGCGCGCGCGCATCCAGGCCGGCTCGAACAACTGCTCGACCATCTCGTGCAGAATGCCCTGGAGGCGAGCGCGCCCGACGCTCCCGTCACGATCGAGATCGCGGAGGTGGACGGGTGCGTCACCATCGTCGTCGCCGACCGGGGCTGCGGCATGAGCCCGGCGTTCGTCCGGGACCGGCTGTTCCGTCCCTTCGCCTCGTCCAAGCCCGGCGGGTTCGGCATCGGCGCCTATGAGGCGCGCCAGCTCGCAGCGGCGATGGACGGCACCATCGCGGTGACCAGCCGCGAGGGCGAGGGCAGCCGCTTCACCGTCACCTTGCCGCTCGCCGCGCCGGCGGAGGCGGCGGCATGAGCGGGCACGCCGATGCCATGCCGGTTCTCCTCGTCGTGGAGGATGACCTCGCGCTGCAGCGCCAGCTGCGATGGGCTTATGACGGCTATCAGATCGTTACCGCCGCGACGCGTGCCGAGGCGATGGAAGCGCTGCGCAGCCACGAGCCCTCGGTCGTCACGCTCGACCTCGGCCTGCCGCCGGACCCCGACGGGACGAGCGAGGGCTTCGCCCTGCTCGCCGAGATCCTCGCCGCCAAACCGGATACAAAGGTCATCGTCGCCTCGGGCCATGGCGCACGCGACAGCGCGCTGATGGCGATCGACCGGGGTGCGTGGGATTTCTACGCCAAGCCGATCGACATCGACGCATTGGGCCTGATCGTCGCGCGCGCGTTCCACGTCCAGGCGCTGGAAGCGGAGAACCGGCGTCTGGCGCAGCGGGCCGATGCGGGTGCCAGCAGCTTCGGCGGCCTGATCTATGCGTCCGACGAGATGGCGCGGGTCGTGCGAACCGTCGAACGCGTCGCCCCCGCGGACGTATCGGTGATGCTGCTCGGCGCGAGCGGAACGGGCAAGGAACTGCTCGCGCGCGGCCTGCACGACGCCTCCCCACGCGCACGCGGGGCGTTCGTCGCGATCAATTGCGCCGCCATTCCCGAAACGCTGCTCGAGAGCGAGCTGTTCGGGCACGAAAAGGGGGCGTTCACGGGTGCGGTCAAGACTACGCCCGGCAAGATCGAGATGGCGGCGGGCGGCACGCTGTTCCTGGACGAGATCGGCGACGTGCCCCTGGCGTTGCAGGTCAAGCTGCTGCGCTTCCTGCAGGAACGGACGCTGGAACGGATCGGGGGACGCAAGGCCATCGCCGTCGACACGCGCATCGTCTGCGCAACGCACCGCGACATCGATGCGATGGTCGCGTCCGGGGACTTCCGCGAGGACCTCTATTACCGGCTTGCCGAGATCGTCGTGCGCATCCCGGCGCTGGTCGAGCGGCCCGGTGACGCCGTGCTGCTCGCGCGCCAGTTCGTGCGGCGTCATGCCGCGGCGATGAAACTGCCCGTCGCGGGCCTCGCGCCGGATGCGATCGACGCGATCGGCAGCTGGGGCTGGCCCGGCAACGTCCGCGAGCTGGAGAATCGGGTCAAGCGCGCGGTGATCATGGCCGACGGCAAGCAGGTGACCGCCGCCGACCTGGACCTTGCCGATCGGGCGCAGGAGCCGGTGCCGCTCAACCTGCGCACCGTGCGAGAGGCGGCGGACCGGCGCGCGATCCGCCAAGCGCTGGCGCAGGCGGAGGGCAATATCTCGGGCGCCTCGCGCCTGCTCGGCGTCAGCCGGCCGACGCTCTACGACCTGCTCAAGAGCTACGACCTTCATGGCTGAAGCGGTCTATCCGATGCTGCGCCCGCGTCGGCGAAAGCGCCGGGCCGCACCATCCGCGCGGACGGTACGCCTCCTCGCGGTCTTGGTCCTGTTCGGAATCGCCGCGGCAGCGGCGGCGCTGATCGTCCGCCGCCCCGCCCCCGTCGATCCGCAGCGTGCGCTGTCGGATGCCCGCCGCGCCTATGCGCTGGGCAATTACAGCGCCGCGCGCAATCATGCCTTGCGCGTACTCGGCGTCGCACCGCAATCGGTGCCCGCGCAACGCCTGCTCGCGGACGCCTATCTCCGGCTGGGTGACGGTAACGCCGCCGAAGGAGCGCTCAGCCGAGCGCGCGCCGCGGGCGCGCCGGGCCTGGCAGGGCATCTCGCCGCCGCCAGGCTGTTGCAGGGCGATGCTCGCGGCGTGGTCGCGCTGCCGCTGCCGGATGGCGATGTACTCGCCCTCCGCGCGCGGGCAGGGGCGCTGGCGCTGCAGGGTGACGTCGGGCAAGCCGCGCGGCTGCTGCTCGATCGCCTCGCCGCGCGACCCGACGATGGCGAGACCTGGGCGGCACTCGGCCGGATCAGGCTGGACGCGGGGCAGGTCGCCGCCGCCGCGGATGCGAGCGCCCATGCCCTGCGCCTGCGGCCCGGCGATCCCGTGGTGCTGACGCTCGCGGCGCAGCTGATGCGGACGCGCTATGGCCTCGTCGCGTCCCTGCCCTGGTTCGAGGCGGCGCTGCAACGCGACGCCTATTTCTATCCCGCTCTGGTCGAATATGCCGCGACGCTCGGCGACGCGGGCCGTTATCGCGACATGCTCGCCGCCAGCCGGCGCGCGCTCGCGGCGAGGCCCGATGCGATCGCGCCGCTCTATCTCCAGGCGATCCTCGCCACCCGTGCCGGTCGTGCCGACCTTGCCCGCGACCTCTTGCAGCGGGCGGGCGTGGGCGGCGCGGACCTGCCCGGTGCGACGCTTGCCGCCGGCGCGGTCGCCTATGGCGGCGGCCGCTATGAGCGGGCGATCGACGCCTGGCGCCAACTCGCGGTCGCGCAGCCGCTCAACGTCACCATGCGACGTCTCCTCGCGGCGGCGCTGCTCCGCTCGGGTGACGCAGCCGGCGCCATCGCCGCGCTGGCGCCCGTCGTCGCACGCGCCGATGCCGATACTTATGCGCTGACGCTCGCGGCGCGCGCGCAGGAACGCAGCGGCGACCGCGTCCGCGCGGCGATGCTGCTGGACCGCGCAGCCAGCGGTACGCGCGGCCCGTCGGCGGTCTTCGCCAGCGACCAGGGCGTCGCGGCACGGGTCGCCGATGCCGCCGCCGCGCCCGGCGACCCCAATTACATATTGGGCGTGATCCGCGCGCAGCTGACGCAGGGCGACGTGGCGGGGGCGGTCGCCCGCGCGCGGGCCTTGGTCGCGCGCGCGCCCGGCAGCCCGGCGCCGCTGCTCGCGCTCGGCGACGCGCTCGCGATCGGTGGTCGTTACGCGGAGGCGGCACCCGTCTATGCGCGCGCCGCCGACCTTGCCTTCGACGAGCCGACGATGCTGCGCGTCGTCGACGCCTGGGGCCGGGCGGGCAACCCGCGCGCGGCGGCCGCGGCCCTGTCGCTTTACCGCCAGCAAAACCCGCAGAGCCTCGTCGCGGCGCGCCTGCTCGGCCATTGGCAGGTGCTGGGCGGCGACGCGGATTCGGCGATCGACACGCTTGAAGACGTGCGCCGGCTCGTCGGCGACCGCGACGCGGGCCTGCTGGCCGATCTCGCCTACGCCTATGCGGCCGCGGACGAGGGCGCGGTCGCGCGCGTCTATGCGCGTGCCGCCTATCGCCTGCAGCCGATGAACGCGAGCGTGTGCGACGCCTATGCCGTGTCGCTCGCGGCGGCGGGCGAGATCGACGGCGCGCGCCAGCTCGCCGCCAAGGCGCTGGCGCTCGCCCCGCGCGATCCCGTCATCGCCGACCACGCCCGGCGCATTTTGAAGGCCTGAGGCCGCCAACGGTCTCGCTGCCGGACCGAGGGTCTGTTCACCTGCGCGGAAGCGGCACCGGCCCTCGCCCCCGGTGAGTATGGGGCCGGCACCGCCCCGATCCGGCCTTGCCGGATTGCCGATCATCCGATCCCATCGCGACGGTTCAGCTTTCGGGCGTCTTGTTGTACCGCGCGGCCATGGCCGATCCCCTGGACCGTATCGCCGCCGCGCTGGAGCGGCTGTCGCCGCCGCCGCCGCCCGCGGCCGATCCGCTCGCCCATCCCGCCTATGTCTGGCGCGACGGCATACTGGCCGCGGCCCGTGCTTTCGCACCGCTGCCGCTCGCGATGCTGCGTGGCGTCGAGGCGCAAAAGGCGTCCCTGGTCGCCAATCTGACGCGCCTCGCCACCGGCCACGCCGCACAGGACGTCCTGCTCTGGGGTGCGCGCGGCACCGGCAAGTCGGCACTGGTCAAGGCGGCGGTCGGCGCGGTGCAGGCGGACGGCGCGCCCCTCGCGCTGGTCGAGGTCGCGGCGGACCGTCTGGCGGACTTGCCCCATCTGTTCGCGACGCTGGCGCCGCTGCCGCGCGCCTTCGCGATCTTCCTCGACGATCTCGGCTTCGATGCCGCGGCCGAGGCGCGCATCCTGCGCTCGCTGCTGGAAGGCGGCGCGGAGGCGCGGCCCGCCAATACCCGGCTGATCGTCACCTCGAACCGTCGCCACCTGATCGTGCGTGACATCGCCGAACAGTCGAGCGCGATCAATCCGCGTGATTCGGTCGACGACCAGCTTGCGCTCGCGGACCGGTTCGGTCTCAGCCTGGGATTCCACGTCGTCGACCAGGACGGCTATCTGGCGATCGTGCGAGGCTATGCCGAGGCGCACGATCTGCCCTTCGATCCCGCTGACGCGGTGCAATGGGCGACGCGCCGCGGCAGTCGATCCGGGCGCGTCGCATGGCAATATGTCGTCGAGCTGGCTGGGCGCGAGGGGAAGGCGGTCTAGGAGTTTGATCTCCGTGCGCGGAAGCGGCGCCGGCCCTTATCCCCACTCGAACGCGCCCGTCACATGAACGGTGTGCCGCCCGTCACCGGGATCGTCGCGCCCGTCGTGTAGCTCGCGCCGTCGCTAGCCAGATAGACATAGGCCGGGGCCAGTTCCGCCGGCTGCGCCGCGCGGCCGATCGGCGTTTCCTGCCCGAAGCTCTTCACCTGGTCCTCGGGCATGGTCGACGGGATCAGCGGCGTCCAGACGGGGCCGGGCGCGACCGCGTTGACGCGGATGCCGCGCTCGGCGAGCATCTGCGCCAGCCCGCTGGTGAAATTGTGGATCGCGCCTTTCGTCGTGGCATAGGCGAGCAACGTCTGCTTCGGCTTCACCGCGTTGATCGAGGCGGTGTTGATGATCGACGCGCCTTCGCGCATGTGCCCTACCGCTGCCTTGGCGAGATAGAACATCGCATGGATGTTGGTGGCGAAGGTGCGCTGCCATTCCTCGTCGGGAATGTCCTCCAGCGCCTCGAACGTCTGCTGGTGCGCGGCGTTGTTGACCAGGACGTCGATGCGCCCGAACGCGGCGACCGCCTGATCCACCACCGTGCGGCAGTGCGCGGGATCGGACAGGTCGCCGGGCACCAGCACTGCTTGCCGCCCGGCCTCCTCGACCAGTCGTTTGGTCTCGGCGGCATCGTCATGCTCGTCCAGATAGGCGACGAGCACGTCGGCGCCCTCGCGTGCGAAGGCGAGCGCGACCGCGCGGCCGATACCGCTGTCGCCGCCGGTGACGATCGCCTTGCGGCCCTCCAGCTTGCCCGACCCGCGATAGCTGTCCTCGCCATGGTCGGGACGCGGGTCCATCGCGTCGGTGCGGCCGGGAATGGGCTGCTGCTGCGCGGGGTAGGGCGGGGTGGGGCGATCGGTCATGGCGTGTCTCTTGCGGCGGATGGGCCTGACGAACCGCACGGACGGCGCCGCCGTTCCGGCAGGTTGATCGAAATTGGCCAGTTTTCGCGCACGGCCCCCGCGCGGTTCCTGCGAAAGGTCTTGTCTTCGACGCCCATTCGGTCTCCGGCACTGGTCCATGCGCGCCCTTGCCCTCGCTGCCGTCTCGATCGTCGCGACGCCCTGCCTCGCCCAGACCGCCGGTGCGGGCGAGGGGGGCGGCGACATCGTCGTCACCGGGCGCGGGCTCGCCGGTTCGCCCGGCGACGGTGCGCTCGCGACCGTCACGATCGACCGCGACCGCCTTCTGGAGAATGCCGGCGGAAGGCTGGAGGGTGCGCTGTCCGACATCGCGGGCCTGCAGCAGTTCCGCCGCGCCGACTCGCGTAGCGCCAATCCGACCAGCCAGGGCATCACCTTGCGCGGGCTCGGCGGCAATGCGGCGAGCCGCGCGCTGCTGATCCTTGATGGCGTGCCGCAGGCGGACCCGTTCGGCGGCTGGGTCGCGTTTCCGGCCTATGCGCTCGGCCGGTTGGGGCAGGTGCGCGTGACGCGCGGCGGCGGCAGCGGCTATGCCGGCCCCGGCGCGCTGGCGGGGACGGTGGACCTGTCCAGCGCCACACCCGATCAGCTGACGCCCTTCGCCGGAAGCCTGTTCTACGGCAGCCGCAGCTCGGTCGCGGCGGACGCCTCGGCGGCACTGGTTCGCGACGACGGCTTCGCGACCCTCTCGGCCGCCTATGCCCGCGGCGACGGCTTCGTGCCCATCGTCCCGGAGGATCGGGGCCCGGTCGATCGCGCCGCCCCCTATGAACAGGCCTCGGCCGCGGTGCGCACCGTCGTGCGCGTTGCCCCGGCGACGGAGTTGCAGGCGAATGTCGCGGGCTTCACCGACACCCGCGAACGCGGCACGGCCTTCACCGCCAACCGCTCGCGCGGCGCCGACGCCAGCCTGCGACTCGTCGGCCGCGGGGCGTGGGGCTGGTCGGCGCTCGCCTATCTCCAGACGCGCGACTTCGCGTCGAGCTTCGCCGCGGTCGATGCGGCCAGGACCGTCGCGACGCAGACGCTCGATCAATATGGCACGCCCGCGACCGGCGTCGGCGGGCGGCTGGAGCTGAGGCCGCCGGTGGGCAGCGGCATCGACCTGCGGCTCGGCGGCGATGTCCGCCACGTCGACGGACGGACGCAGGAACTGTTCGCCTATGTCGCGGGCCGGCCGACCCGCCGCCGCGTCGCGGGCGGGACGTCGGCAACCGCGGGCCTGTTCGCGGACGGTGCCGTCGAGATCGGCCGGCTGACGCTCACCGCCGCCGCGCGGATCGATCGCTGGACGATCCGCGACGGCTTCCTGACCGAACGCGCGCTGGCGGGCGGGCCGGCATCGACGGACGCGCGCTACCCGGATCGCTCCGGACAGGAATGGACGGGACGCACCGGGGTCGCATGGCGCGTGTTGCCGGGCGTGACGCTGCGCGCGGCAGGCTATCGCGGCTGGCGGTTGCCGACGCTCAACGAGCTGTACCGTCCCTTCCGCGTCGGTAACGACGTCACCGCCGCCAATCCTGCGCTCGCGCCCGAACGGCTGGTCGGGGCTGAAGCTGGGGTGACCTTGACCCCCGTGCGCGGCGCCAGCCTGGCGGCGACCTGGTTCGACGACCGGCTGGACGATGCGATCGCCAACGTCACCCTGTCCACGACACCGACAAGCGCCGCCCGGGTGCGTCGCAACCTGGACGCGATCCGCAGCCGCGGGCTGGAGGTCGACGCGGCCTATGCGCCGGGGCCGGTCGGCATGCGGCTATCATGGAGCCATGTCGACGCACGGGTGCGGGCGAGCGGCGCGGCGGCGGCGCTCGATGGCCTGACACCTGCGCAGACGCCGCGCGACCAGGTGTCCGCGACACTCGACTGGCACCGCTCCGGGTACGCCGCGTCGGCGACGCTGCGCCATGTCGCGCGCCAGTTCGACGACGACCAGAACAGCCGCAGCCTTGCCCCCGCGACCACGCTCGACGCGACGGCGGCGGTGCCGTTGCGCAGGGGACTGGCGCTGGAGGCGCGCGCGGAGAACCTGTTCGACGCGCGGGTGGAGGCGGGCATCGCCAGCGGCTCCATCGTCGAGCGTGCGACGCCGCGGACTGTGTGGCTGGGGATGCGGGTGGGCTTGTGACGGAACCGCCCGAGCCCCTAGCCGACGCCGGAGGCGTATCGCGGCGGAACGAACCGACCCGCCGTGGCGTCGACCGCGCCACGACCGCGATCCGCGCCGATTGACGCGCGACCGCCCGAGCCCCTAAAGGCCCATTCGTGACGGGTCCCCGGAGACGGGGTCAAAAGGGAAGTCCGGTGAGCGCCTTTCAAAGGCACGAGCCCGGCGCTGCCCCCGCAACTGTGACCGGATAGCGGTCCCTCCACGATGCCACTGGGCGCCTGCCCGGGAAGGCGGGGGGATTGCGGCGACCCGGGAGCCAGGAGACCTGCCCTTCACCGTCGATCCACTGTGCGGACGGGGTGTGCCGGACAGCCGAAGGGGGGACCTTCGTGAGCGAACGACATCCGCCGCGTGCGAATGGTCGCGCGCGGGACACGAAGGATGTGGAAGAATGCCCGTAACCCGTTTTCTGATCACCGCCGGCGCATGCGCGCTCGTTGCGGTCGCCGCGCCTGCCGTCGCACAGGTCGCGCCCGCTGCCGACGGCAGCGACGACGTCATCGTCACCGCCGCCCGCGCCGCGCAGCGGGCGGATGAGGTCGGCCAGGCGGTCACCGTCGTCACTCGCGACGAGATCGACCGGCGCCAGACGGTCTCGGTCGCCGACCTCCTGTCGACCACCCCGGGCGTCACCGTGACGCGCAACGGCAGCCTGGGTGGCTTCACCGGCGTGCGGCTGCGCGGCGCGGAAGCCGAACAGACGCACGTCGTGATCGACGGCGTGCGCGTCAACGACCCCTCGTCGCCCGGCGGGGGATTCGATTTCGCCAATTTGCTCTCCGCCAGCGTGGAGCGGGTCGAGGTGTTGCGCGGCCCGAACTCGGTGCCCTGGGGCAGCCAGGCGATCGGCGGCGTCGTCAACGTCATCACCGAGGCGCCGACCGAGCAGATCAAGGCGCGCGGCAGCGTCGAATATGGCTATGCCGACACGCTCTATGCGCAAGGCGGCGTGTCCGGTCGCCAGGGTGCCGTCTCGGCCGCGCTGACCGGCGGCTATCTGCGCAGCGACGGCATCTCGTCCGCCGCGATCGGCACGGAGCGTGACGGCTATCGCCAATATGGCGCGACCGGCCGTGTCGGCGTCGATTTCACCGATCAGATCGGCCTCGACCTGCGCGGCTATTGGGCGAACAGCAAGACCCAGACCGACGGTTATCCCGCGCCGCTCTACGTCTTCGCGGACGATCCCAGCTATTCGACCGCGAACGAGCTGTACGGCTATGCCGGTCTGCACGCCAATTTCGGTACCTTCCGCAACCGCATCGCTTTCACCATCGCCGACATCAACCGCGACACCTATGCGCGCCCCGGCGCGACTCCGTCGCCGTTCCGCGGCCGCTCCGAGCGGTACGAATATCAGGGCGAGTACCAGCCGCTCGACCAGGTCCGCATCGTCGGCGGCGCGGAGCATGAGACGAGCCGCTATCGCGACGCGACGCTGCGCCGCTCGGTCGGCATCACCAGCGTCTACGGCGAGCTGATCGTCAAGCCGATCCAGCCGCTGACGATCACCGGCGGCGTCCGCAACGACGACCACGACACGTTCGGCAACCACACCACGTTCGGCGCCGACGCCGCGCTGGCGCTGGCGACGGGCACGGTGCTGCGCGCGAGCTACGGCGAGGGCTTCAAGGCGCCGACGCTGTACCAATTGTACAGCCCCTACGGAAACACGCGCCTCGACCCCGAAACCGCGGCCAATTACGATATCGGCGTGCAGCAGACCCTGCTCGACGGCCGCGCGACGCTGGGCGCGACATGGTTCCACCGCGACACACGCAACCAGATCAATTTCCGGGGCTGTTCGCGCGCCGAACAGACGACCGCGAGCTCGATCTGCGTCAACCGGCCGTTCGGCGTCTACGACAATATCCAGCGCACCCGCGCCGAAGGCGTCGAGTTCGCGATCGGCCTGCGCCCCGTCGACGCGCTGACCGTCTCGGCGAACGTCTCGTACATCGACAGCGAGAACCGGACGCCGGGAACGGCGTTCGGCAGCGACCTGTTGCGTCGGCCCAAGGAGACGGCGGCGTTCGTCGTCGACTATCGCCTGCCGTTCGGGCTCGGCATCGGTGGGACGGTGCAGCTCGTCGGCGACAGCTTCGACAGCGACAGCTATGGCAATCGCGTGCGCCTGGACGGCTATGCGCTCGCCTCCATCCGCGCCGAGCTGCCGCTGGGGGATCGTTTCTCGGTCTACGGCCGGGTCGATAACGTGACGGACACGCGCTACCAGGCGGTCGCCGAATACGGCACCTACGGCCGTGCGGCCTATGGCGGGGTGCGCGTGAAGCTGTGATGCGCCGGTTCCCGTCATCGCTCCCGCGGTGGCGGGACCTGCTTCGTCGGTGGCCCGGTGGCCCCGGACCCGTTTCGGCGGCCACCAAACGGCTGACGCGCGACAAGGTGGTCGCACGAAGTTCCTCGCCGCACCGGGGGCTCGGGACGGGCGCCGGGGCGACGGCGGGCGTCTGGCTCGGTGCGCTCCTCCTGCTCGCCGCCTGTGCTCCGGCCCCCGCAAGGACGGGGGGCATCGTCTCCACCAACCCCTGCGCCGACGCGATCCTGGCGGTCGTCGCGCCGGATCGGCTCGCGGCGGTCAGTCATTATTCGCATGATCCCGGCGCGACCTCGATGCCGCTCGCGCTCGCGCGGCGCTGGCCCGCGACGTCCGGCACGGCGGAGGAGGTGATCGCGCGCCGTCCCGAGCTCGTCGTCACCGACAGCTTCGCCCCCGCCGCCAGTCGCGAAGCCTATGCCCGCGCGGGGCTGAAGGTGCTGACGCTCGACATCGCCGCCACTATTCCCGCCAGCGAGGCGCAGGTCGCGACGCTCGCCGCCGCGGCCGGCCATCCGGAGCGCGGCGCGGCGCTGATCCGCGCGATCGATGGCGCCATCCCCCGTGCGACCGGCCGGCGCCCGTCGGCCTTGCTGTTCATCGCCGGCGATCTCGCCAATGGCGGCGGAACCCTGCTCGACGCGTTGTTGCAGCGCGCCGGCTTCCGCAACGCCGCCGCCGATTATGGCCTCGCCTTCACCGGCGCGCTGCCGATCGAGACGATCGCCGCCCATCCGCCGCGTGTGATCCTCAGCGATGACGATGGTCGTTCGGCGAACCTGCGGCGCCGCGTGCTCGATCGTGTCGGGGCCCGCACCGTCGAGGCGCGTTTTCCCCGCCGCCTGATGAATTGCGGCGGCCCGGCGCTGATCCCTGCGCTGCGCCGTCTCGCCGCCATCCGCGCGAAGGTCCTTTCGTGAACCGCGCGGGGCGGATCCTCGCGCTGGTGCTGCTCGTCGCGGCGGCCTTCGCGCTGTCGTTGGTCGCGGGCAAGCAATGGCTGCCATGGGACAGCCCCGCCGCCAGCGCGATCTTTGTCGAGCTGCGCCTGCCGCGCGCAGCGCTCGGCCTGCTCCTTGGCGCGATGCTGGGCCTCTCCGGCGCGGTGCTGCAGGGTTTCCTGCGCAATCCGCTCGCCGACCCCGGCGTGCTCGGCGTCTCGTCGAGCGGCGCACTCGGTGCGGTCTTCGTCATTCTCTACGTCGGGGCGAGCGGCCTCGCGCTGTTCGCGGCCGCGATGGCCGGCGCGCTGGTCGCGCTGCTGGTGCTGACGGCCCTGACGTGGCGGGGCGCGGACGCCGTCGCCTTCATCCTCGCAGGCACCGTCCTGTCCAGCCTGACCGGTGCGCTCACCGCCTTCCTGATCGCGATCGCGCCCAATCCCTACGCGGTGGCGGGCGTGCTCGACTGGCTGATGGGGGCACTGACCGACCGCGGGCTGGCCGACCTCGCCCGTGCCGCGCCGTTCCTCGTCGCGTCGATCGTGCTGCTTGCCTTCACCGGGCGCGCGCTCGATGCGCTGTCCTTAGGCGAAGCGGCGGCGCGGTCGCTCGGCATACGCGTCGACCGGCTGCAATGGGTGGTGATGGTCGGTACCGGCGTCGGCGTCGGTGCCGGTGTCGCGGCAACGGGCGTGATCGGCTTCGTCGGGCTGGTGGTGCCGCATCTGCTCCGTCCGCTGTTCGGTCACCGCCCGTCCGATCTGCTGCTGCCAAGCGCGCTGGGCGGTGCCGCGCTGGTGCTCGTCGCGGACAGCCTGTGTCGCCTCGCGCCGGGCGCGGCGGAGGTGCGGCTCGGCGTGGCCATGGCGCTGATCGGTGCGCCCTTCTTCCTGATGCTGTTGCTGCGCCGCAGGGGGCAGGCATGGATCTGATCGCGCGCGATCTGTCCGTGTCGCTCGGCGGCCGCCCGGTCCTGCATGGCGTCGACGTCGCGCTTCGCCGCGGCCGCGTCACCGCGATCCTCGGGCCCAACGGCGCAGGCAAGAGCAGCCTGCTCAAGGCGGCCGCGGGCTTGCTGCCGCCGCAGACGGGAACCGTGACGCTCGGGGACCGTGGGATCGGGACCATGGGCGAGCGGGAAAGGGCGCAGACGATCGGCTATCTGCCGCAGGACGCGACGGTACATTGGAACCTCCACGCCGGCGACCTGGTCGCGCTCGGCCGTCTGCCGCATCGCGCGCGCTTTGCCGCGCCGTCGCAGGACGATCGGGCGGCCATAGCGGCGGCCATGGCCGCGACGGAGACCGGGGACCTCGCCGATCGGCCGGTCGCGTCCCTCTCCGGCGGCGAGCGCGCGCGGGTCCTGCTGGCCCGTGTGCTCGCCGGGCGGCCGCGATGGCTGCTCGCGGACGAGCCGCTCGCCAGCCTCGATCCCGCGCATCAGATCGACCTGCTCGATCGCTTGCGCGGCCTTGCCGCCGAGGGGGTCGGGGTGGCGGTCGTCCTGCACGATCTCGCGCAGGCGGCGCGCATCGCGGACGACGTCGTCCTGATGCGCGACGGCCGCGTCGCGGCAGCGGGCACGGCCGCCGAGATCCTGTCGCCGGAGACGATCGCCGCCGTCTTCGACGTGACGGTCGCGCGCCTGCCGGAAAGCCGCATCGTCGTGCCGGTCGGTCGCATCGCGCGCTGACGGCATCGACGCGGGCGCGGTCGCGGCTTATGCGCAGGCCGTGACCGCACCTCTACGCCTTCGCCTCGATACCGCCGCCCTGCAGGACAATTGGCGCGCGCTCGCGCGGATCAGCGGCCCTGCCGCCTGCGGCGCCGCGGTCAAGGCGAACGGTTATGGTCTGGGAGCGACGGTCGTCGCGTCCCACCTGGCGGCGGCGGGATGTCGCGACTTCTTCGTGGCGACATGGGCGGAGGCGGAGCGCCTCGCCGGGCTGGGACTGCCGAACCTGTCGGTGCTGCATGGTGTCCGCGACGCCGACATGGACCTGGCCCGCTCCGCGATGGCGCGGCCGGTGCTGAGCACGCCGGCGCAGGTGGCGCGCTGGCGCGACGCGGGCGGCGGCGCGTGTGACGTCATGGTCGATACCGGCATGAATCGGCTGGGCGTCGCGCCGCAGGACGTGCACGACGGCCTGCTCGACGGACTGCGCATCGAGACGCTGATGAGCCATCTCGCCTGCGCGGACGAGGACCATCCGATGAACGCGCGCCAGCGCGACCGTTTCGCAAGTCTTGCCGGCGCGACCGGCGCGCGGCGGATGAGCCTCGCGAACTCGGCGGGTATCGCGCTCGGCAGCGGATATCACTTCGACCTCGTCCGGCCGGGTATCGCGCTCTACGGCGGCGTGCCCCGCGACGAGCTTGCGGGCGTCATCCGCCAGGTCGCCTATCCGGAGGCGCAGATACTGCAGCGGCGCACGGTTCGTGCGGGGGAGACGGTCGGCTACAACGCGACCTGGACGGCGACGCGCGACACCGAGGTCGCGATCCTGAACCTCGGCTATGCCGACGGCTATCGCCGCGCCTTTTCGGATCGGGGCAGTGGGGAGGGCGGGGCATTGCCCGTGATCGGCCGCGTCTCGATGGACCTCGTCGCGATCGACGTGACCGCGCGTCCGGCGCTCGCCGAGGGCGACTGGGTGACGCTGGACTATGCGTTGCCGGCGGCGGCGATGCGCAGCGGCGTGTCGCAATACGAGCTGCTGACGGGGCTGGGGACGCGGTTCGCCAATCAGGGTTAACGGCTCTCGGGTCCTGTCCAGACGTTGAAGGGGCGGCCCGCGATGAAGCGCGTCGCGAGGCGACCGACGCATGACGCGTCCGTCTGCCAGGCCACCTGGTTCGAGCGTGCAACCACATCCGCCGCCAGCCCTGGGGACAGAGGTGTCGTGCATCCTAGCGGGGAGGCGATCCTTTAGCGCCGCCCCGAGGGCCGTGAGATAAAAAAGGGGACCGGTGGATGCCCACCGGTCCCCGAGAGTTCATGCAAACGAGATTAGAACCGGGCGCGGAACCCCGCGTGATAGGCGCGGCCGGTAAACCGGAAGATTGCCGAGCCGGTGCCCGTCCCAAGCGTGCCGAGCGGCGGGAGCTGATTGAACACGTTGTCAACGCCCGCGTAGAACTGGAAGGCGTCCTTCTTACCGTTGTTCGCGATATCCCACGTCATCTGGAGATCCGAATAGCTGATCACCGGATACTTGATGGGCGACGAAGCATCGATATTTGCCGCCGGCAGGCCGTTCACGGAATTGAAGTTGCTGTACGAGGTCACGTACTGCGCCCCGATCAGGTGCAGGCGATACCCGAACGTGACCGCGCCAATCGCCAGATCGTTATCCCATTGGAATTCATCCTTGGGGAACCCGACGTTTTCGAGGTTATGCGTTTCGAAGTTCGGATTGGTCGGATCTTGATAGTCGCTGTTCCGCAGCGTGTGGACATACACCATGTTGGTGTTGAACCTCACGGTCTCCGACAAGTCCTTGCGATAGGATATGTTGAAGTCGATACCCTTACGCTCGCGCTTCGCAAAGTTGAGCGGCGCCTGGATCAGCGAGTTGGCAAGGATCTGCCCCGGCAGTTCGCCGGCAGGACCCGTCCCGGTGCCCAGGTAACGCGAGAAGGCCGAGCAGAAAACGTTGTTCAGGCTTGCCGAGTCATAGCACTGGTTGACGATCGTCTGTGCGGCGACGGAGGCGATGATGCCCTTAACCCGAATGTTGTAATAATCCACCGTCACCGACAGGCCCGGGATGATACGCGGCTGGAACACGCCGCCGAACGTCCACGAGTCCGACTTTTCAGGTGAGAGGTTCGGGTTGCTGCCGCTCACGATCGGCAGGGCGACACCGTTTACGAGGTTGTTCCGCTGCGCGGCCGTCAACGCGGCCGTGCAATTGGTGTTGCGGTTCGCGTTCGCGCCGATGTTGTTGGCCTGACAGGGATCCTGGAAATTGTTCGCGAAATTCGGAACCAGCGGGAAGCCGGTTTCCGAGACGTTCGGCGCACGGACCGCTCGGCCATAATTGGCGCGGAAACGGACGTCAGCGATCGGCGACCACTGGGCGCCGGCGTTATACGTCCAGGTCGAGCCGATGCCCTTGCCATAATCCGAGTAACGACCCGCTCCGGTAACGGTCAGTTCCTTGAAGAACGGAAGGTCGCGCAGAATCGGCAGCTGAATTTCGCCGAAGCCTTCCTTCACCTTGAAGGCGGGCGGGTCGAACAGCGGGATCGAAACGCCGTTGGTATAGCCATCGGTAACGAACGGATCCTGCCGGTAGAAGGCCTTCTCACGCCGATATTCGCCGCCGAGCGAGAAGCGGACGGGACCACCCGGCAGCTCGAACAACTGGCTCGAGTCGCCGCCGAAGAATGCCTGGATGTCGAGCTGGGTCAGCTTGGCCTTGGCATCAAAGGCGCGCGAGAAGTAGGAGACGGCCGCACTGTTGTCCGAGCCGCCAAACGGATTGTACGGCTTACAGGCCGCGATATCCGCCGCAAGTCGCGCCGCATTGACTGCGGGATCGCCGGAAGCACCGCGCTGGATGGCGATTGCAGCAGTCGGATCATACTGGGACCGGCACTGGATCTGACCGGTGGTCGGATTCCGTCCGGCATCCATCGCCAGCGAGAACCGCTGGCGGTCGATGAAGCCGTTCGTGTTGGTCGTCTGATTGAACTCGCCGTAGTTGCCCGAGATTTCGTAGTTCCAGTCGCCGTTGAAGGTGCCACGAAGGCCGCCGACGATACGGTACGTTTCGCGGGTGAACTTTTCGTCGCGCAGACCAACGTCGAGCAGATTGCGGGCAAGCTGGAAACGGTACGAGCCATCTGCAATCGCAGCGCGGTTCGCGGCGGTCAGATTGCCGCCCGCCGGACACGAAGCGGTGAGACTGGTATTACAGCCCGACGCCAGAATCAGATTCGTCAGCGTGGTGCGGTCTGCCGCAGCCAGGAACGGGTTGTCGAGACGCGGCCGCTCGCGCGCGTCGCCGATGTTGCCCGTGTTCCCCGAACCGGTCTGGATGAAAGACGGACCGGCATTGTTGCCGAGAGCCTTAACCCGGTCGTACTTCGCCTCGAGGAAGACCTCCACCGCCGGCGCGAACTCGTAGTGCGACAGCACGTTGAAGTTGACCCGCTCCAGGAACGGCAGGACCGAGACCGTCTGTCCCTCGCGGCCGGTCGCCCCGTTTCCGCCGAGGATACCACCGGTCGGACCCGAGCCGTAGCGCGCGCCGGTCTGCGGAACCAAGCGGCCGTCCTGGGTGAAGATGTAGGTGCAGTTGTACGGCGTGCCGAGGTTGTTGGGGCCACCGTTGGTGGGCAGCGTGCCGGTGCCGCAAGCTGCAATGCCGGGCTGCTGCTGGATGGGGATCAGGCCGTACGGATTGTTCGTCGCGCTGCGGATGTCACGCAGGAAGATGGCGTCCGGGAACCCGTCACTGCCGTTGGGCAGGCCGCCCGGATCGGTATCGACAGTCGCGATGCCGCTGACTGTCCGGAAGTACGGCACGCTGGATGCGAAGACGCGATCCTGATGCGTGAATTGGCCGCTAACCGTGATGTTGCCGCGACCTTCGGAGAAGTTATGCCCCGCGACCGCGGAAATCAGCTGATTCCCACCGAAGCCGCCTTGATTGATAGCGGTCGTACCACGCACCTCGAGCCCGTTGTAATCGCGCTTCAAGACGAAGTTCACGACGCCGGCGATGGCATCCGACCCGTACACTGCGGAGTTGCCGCCGGTCACGATATCGACGCGGTCGATAAGATTGTTCGGGATCGAATTGACGTCCGGCGACACTGCGTTGTTCAGGATGTCCGCCGCAACGTGGCGACGACCGTTGACCAGAACCAGCGTGCGCGAAGTGCCCAGGCCGCGAAGGTCGAGGAGGTTCAGACCACCGATGCCGATGCCCGCACCGGGGTTCTGCTGTGAAAACGTGCTCGCAAGCTGCGGCAGATCATTCAGCGCCTGGCCGACGTTGGTCTGTCCTTGGGCCAGGAGGCTATCGCCGCTGACGGAGGTGATCGGAATATCAGAGACGAGGTTGGGGCTGCGGATGCGCGAACCAGTAACGACGATTTCCTCGCTCGGCCGTGTCGCCTCGCCCTTGGTGGCGCTGTCGCCCGTTTCGTCGGAGGCGGATCCTTGCGGCGAACATTCCGTCTTCACGGTGTCCGAGCACGGCGGAAGCGTGGTCGTTTGCGCTATCGCCGCGGGAGCGAGCAACAGACCTCCCGCGAGCGCGCTCGCGGACAGCAGCCAAGTCTTCATTATGAACCCCTATTTGCGGCACTTTTGCCTTTGACAGGGGTATGTTGGCTTAACGGCTTGCCGACAAACAAGCCGTTTTCTGACAACCGTATGAACGACGCGTCACATTGCGACGGAGTGTCGCCAAAAAGACACAAAAATGCGTCTGCAATCCTTTCCTATCCGATAAGTTTCGATTTTGGGGCCAAACGCGCCTCACCGCTCGACGCACATGGCGATCCCCATGCCGCCGCCGATGCACAGCGTCGCGAGGCCCTTTTTCGCGTCGCGCTTCTGCATCTCGTAGAGCAAGGTGGTCAGCACGCGGGCGCCGCTGGCGCCGATCGGGTGGCCGAGGGCGATCGCGCCGCCGTTGACGTTGACCTTGTCGGCGTCCCAGCCCAGCTCCTTGCCGACCGACAGCGCCTGCGCCGCGAACGCCTCGTTCGCCTCGATGAGGTCGAGGTCGGCGATCGTCCAGCCGGCCTTTTCCAGCGCCTTCTTCGAGGCGGGGACGGGGCCGATACCCATCACCGACGGATCGACGCCCGCGCTCGCCCAGCTGCGGATCGTCGCCAGGACCGGGGCGCCGCGCCGCTCCGCCTCGTCACGCGACATCAGCACCAGCGCGGCCGCACCGTCGTTGAGGCCGCTGGCGTTGGCCGCGGTGACCGTGCCGTCCTTCTTGAACGCCGGCCGCACGCCCGACACGCTGTCGATCGTCGCGCCGGCGCGGATATATTCGTCCTGGTCGACGACGGTGTCGCCCTTGCGGCCCTTGACGGTCACCGGTGCGATCTCGTCGGCGAAGCGGCCCGAGCCGCGCGCGGCCTCGGCGAGATTCTGCGAGCGGACGGCGAACGCATCCTGCTCGCCGCGAGTCACCTGATATTCCTGCGCCAGGTTCTCGGCGGTGATGCCCATATGATAACCGTTGAACACGTCGGTCAGCCCGTCGTGGACCATCGTGTCGACCAGGCTGACGTTGCCCATCTTGGTGCCGCCGCGCATCGTCTGGGCATGCGGGCTGAGCGACATGCTTTCCTGCCCGCCGGCGACGACGATCGTCGCGTCGCCGGTCTGGATGGCCTGGGCGGCCAGCGCGACCGCGCGCAGGCCCGATCCGCACACCTGATTGACGCCCCATGCGGGCACTTCCTTGGGGATGCCGGCCGCCATCGACGCTTGGCGGGCCGGGTTCTGCCCCTGCGCCGCGGTCAGGACCTGGCCGAGGATCACTTCCGATACCTCCTCGCCGTCGACGCCCGCCTGGGCCAGGGCCGCCTCGATCGCGACGCGACCCAGTTCATGCGCGGGGGTCGCGGCGAAGGCGCCCAGGAAGCTGCCGACGGGGGTGCGCTTGGCGGCGGTGATGACGATCTCGGTCATGGCGATCTCCTTGTGTGGCGGCCTTTAGCGGGTGGCAGCGCACCGATCCAGTCGGCCAGCGGCTGCCAGAGCGCGCCGCGGGCCCGCCCGCCGACGATCATCCCGACATGCCCCAGCGACAGGTCGCGGCGATCGGCCAGGCCCGCGGCGGTGGCGGCCGGTACGATGCGGTCGGTGGTAGAGACGAATTCGACCGCGGGGCAGTCCAGACGGTGCGGTCCGGCGGGAGCGCCCGCGATCGACCAGAGGCCACGGCCGGGCGCGTCCTGCGCCACGAACGCCTCGAACAGATCGGTGGCGAAGGCAAGGGGCAGCGGCGCGCCGGCATTCGCCCAATCCTCCAGCCGGACGAACGCCCGCGCCGCCGGGGCATCCGGCGCGAGGCGGCCGAACCGCACGTATTTGTCGATCGTCCGCGCCGGGTCGAGGCGCCAGAAGCCGCTCTGCAACGCCTCCATGGGCAGGACGCCCAGCGCGTCCGCGGCGGGACGGGCGGCATCCCAGAGGTCGAGCATCGCGCCGCGCGCCGCCTCGCCATAGCCACGATGCCGCCATGGCGCTGCGATCGTGGCGAGGCCGGCGACGGGCGTCGCGCAGGCCGCGGCGAGCGCCAGCGTGCCGCCCAGGCAGTAACCGACCAGCACCGGCGGGCGATCGAGCACGGCCAGCAGCGGCACGAGCATAGCCTCGACATGCGCGGTGACGCCCAGCTCGCGGTCCGCGGCCGTGGCCTCGCCCCAGTCGATCGACAGGACGCGATGGCCCCGGTCGACCAGAAAGGCGGCAAGCGATGCGTCGCCGAGATCGAGGATCGCCGGCGGATTGATCAGCGACGGTACCAGCACGACGGTGGCGAGGCCGGCGTCGGCGTCGCCGCCATGGTCGCGCAGCACCGCGCGGCCCGCGCTCGCCACGACTGGATGGCTCGGCGGCGGAACGGGGCGCGGCGCGGCCTGATAGGCGGCAAGGCCGGCGAGCGCTGCGGTGCGGCGCACGGGATCGTCCCGCGTTTCCTCGCGCAGCATCGCCAGGAACAGAGGCAGCGGACGCGGCCCGTGTTGCGACGCAGAAAACACAGGTCTATCATCCCCTTTCGTCACGGACGGGATCGTCGCGGACAGGGGAGCCGTATGAAGAAACAGAACAAGGGCGACGGCACGGTCATCATCAAGAAATACGCCAATCGGCGCCTCTACAATACCGAGACGTCATCCTACATCACGCTCGACCATCTGGCGACGATGACCCGCGAGGGGCGTGACTTCAAGGTCGTGGACGCGAAGACCGAAGAGGACATCACCCACAACGTCCTCACCCAGATCATCATGGAGGAGGAAAGCCGGGGGCAGACGATGCTGCCGGTCAGCTTCCTGCGGCAACTGATCGCGATGTACGGCGACTCGATGCAGGCGATGGTGCCGGGATATCTGGAGGCGTCGATGGACAGCTTCCGCCGCAACCAGGAGCAATTCAAGAGCGCGGTCGAGGGCGCCTTCGCCGGCTCGCCCTTCGCGGAGATCGCCAAGCGCAACCTGGCGATGTTCGAGGCGGCGGCGGCCGCGTTCAAGCCGGCATCGCCCGCGCCGGCGCCGACGCCCGCACCGGGCGGCAACAAGGACGACGAGATCGCCGCGTTGCGCGCCGAACTGTCGCGCCTGCAGGAAAAGGTCGAGAAGCTCGGCTGAGCCGGTGGCGGTGCCGGTTGCATTCGCGGGCGCGGGCGCGGGCGTGGTGGTCGCCATCCTCGCCGCATGGCGGGAGCGGCGGCGGCATCGACGCGCCGACCTTGATCGCGTCGGCTGGATCGACTGGCGTTCCGTCCAGCTGGCGGCGCTGGTCGTGGCGATGATCCTGGTCAGCATCGGCCTCAACGCTCGCTGACCGCCAACGACGATCCTGAGGGCGACGTCGGTCATGCCGAACAGCAACAAGCCTGGCTTTCCTCCGCCATCGGGGCGGGCCGTGACCCTCGACGATCTGGGTCCGCGGGTCGTCCTGATGGGCCCCTCCAATGCCGGCAAATCGACGCTCGCGCGCGCGATCGGCAGGGCGCGCAAGATGCCGGTCGTGCACCTCGACCTGTTGCATCACCTGCCGGGGACCGATTGGGTGCCGCGTGCCCCGGATGCCTTCGTCCGGCTGCACGACGCCGCGATCCAGCAAGACCGCTGGGTGATGGAGGGCAATTATACCCGATTGCTGCCGCAGCGGCTGGCGCGGGCGTCGGGGCTGATCCTGCTCGACGTGCCGACGCGGGTCAGCCTCTGGCGCTATGTGCGGCGGTGCTGGTTCGAGAGCGACCGCGCCGGTGCGCTGGAGGGCGGCAGGGACAGCGTCAAATGGAGCATGCTCCATCATATCGCGGTCGCGACGCGCGCCAGCAGACGCCGCCATACGGCGCTGCTGGCCGACCTGGACATCCCCTGCATCGCACTGCCTTCGCCCGATGCGATCGCCGAATTCTACCGACGCGAGGGGCTGGGCCGATGACGGCTCAATAGAAACGACGCGTGGTAAGCGATCGCAAGGCGCCCCCGCACAGGCCGAGCCGCACGATGGTGCCCGGCGGCGCGATCGACCAGTCGGCGAGCGCGCTGCGGGCATAGTCCGCCGGGATCGCCGCGCCGTCGATCGTGCAGATCATGTCGCCGGCCGCCCAGCCCGTCATCGCGGCGGGGCTGTCGCGCATGACGTGGAGGACCTTGAGCCTGCCCTGCTCCATTCCGACCAGAAGCCCGCTCGTCGAGCGCAGCGGCGGCACGTCGGCATCGGGACCGGGCTGCAGCACCATCCGCCCCGCCGACGGGTCGAGCAGCACGCGATAGTGTTGCAGGAACCCCGATCCGATCCGCCCGGCGACGCCGATCTGTTCGGAAAAGCCACCCTCCGGTTCGACGCGAACCTCCACCTCGCGGGCGACGCGTTCGCCGATCGACAGCCTGGGCAGGATGGCGAGCGTGCTCGTCACCGCGCCGGCGAGTCCGAACGAGATGGTCGTCGTGGTCGGCAGGCCGTTGGGCCGTACCGCGCGCCACGTCGGCTCCGACAGCGTCAGCGCGGCGCCGTCGCCGGTATCGAGGACGAGCGGCGCGACGCGGCGGCCGGCGATCGTCGCGCTGCTTTCGTAGACGCGGCGGGTCGGCGACACGGAGAGCGGCGCGAGCGCGCCCGCGAACGGCAATTGCCCGGAGGGGAGCAGGCGGAAACGATGATTGGCGAAGTCGATGTCGAGCGCCTGGCCCGCGACGATGTCGCGACCGACGAGGATGTCGACAGGTGTGGCGCTTCCGGTGGCGAGCGCGGGCAGGTCCGCGACGGTGACGCCGCCGCCGGTGCGCGTAAGGCCGCCCAGGCTCAGCCGCGCGGTGGGCAGCCAGCCGATCGGCACCGCGCCGCCGATCGCGGTCGCCTTGCCCCCGTCGGTGATGCGTGCCGGATCGGCGGCGGCGGACTTGCGCGCGAGCACCGAATGGCTGACGCCGGTATCGAGTATGGCGACGAGCGAGCGGGCGTCCAGCGTCAGCGTGAACCGGATCTGGTTGCCCGGCGTCAGGTCGAACGGCACCCAGCGCACGTCGCTGTCCGGCGCGAGCGTCGCGATGCCATCGCCCTGCGGCGGCACGAGCGCCGGCGTGCGCGCCACGACGGAAGGGGCGAAGGCGGCCGCGGCGGCGGCGAGGAGCAGGGTGATCGGCAACATCGGTCGCCCCTGCTACCGCGCGAGCGAGCGCGAGGCTATGGGCGTGGCGCGATCACCGGAACGCCGTCGAGCAGCAGCGGCGTCGTGCCCGCCGGCGGGGACGCCGTGGGCAGCAGGACGTACATCCGACCGGGGACGAGCGCCCCGCGATCGAATGCCTGCCGTTCACCTCGCAGCCGTGCGGCGGTCTGGCGGCTGATCCGCGCGGCGTAGACGCTGGTGACGGGAATGCCCGCGTCGATCGCGCGCCAGGCCACTTCCTGGAACAGCGACAGGTCGCGCGGCGGCTGGCCGGGCATGAAGGCGACCGAACGCGCCCTGCCGATCAACATTTCCCAACGCGGATCGAGCGTGCGTCGCCACAACCGGTGACTGGCCGCATCGGCGCTGGTGGTGCGGATCGCCCGCGCCATCGGGGCGAGGTCGATCGCCTGAACGGTCACCAGCAGCGCGAGGAGCGGGCCCGCGTAACGGGCGGGCAGGCGGTAGACGGCGAGCAACGCGACGAACACCAGCACATAGCCGATCGGCCAGAACAGCCGCCCGGACGCGCGCACCGGATCCAGCACATGCAGCACCGCAGCGGGTAGGGGCGCGCTCCAGATCGACAGCAGTCCCAGCAGACCCAAGGCAGGCACCAGCGCGCGGAGCCGATCCGTCGTCTCCCGCATTGCGGCAGGGGCGGCGTGACGGCGTGCGATCAGCAGCGCCACGGCGACGAGCGCCAGTCCGCCGGCGCCCATGTACTGGAACCCTTCGGACCATTGCGCTTGATCGTAGGGGCCCTGGCCCGCGAGACGCGATAGGCCACCGGCATGCGGATTCCAGAGCGCATCGATCGGTACCGCGAAGGCACCGAAGAATTCGGTCGGCATCTGGTCGCCGACGCCGAGCCACCGTGCCAGCACCGCGACGATCGCCAGCATCGCCGTGCCCGCCAGCAGAACCTGTCCGCGCACAGGCCACGATCCACGGCTGAAGCGGTCGAGCAGCGCCGCGCCCCATAGCGCGCCGACCATGACCAGCAGGTAGCTGTGGATCAGCGCGGTGGCGACGATCAGCGCCGCCCACCAGCGCCATCGGTCGCGGCGCGCCGGGTCGACGAACAGCCACAGCGCGGCAAGGATCGTCCAGTGCGCCATCAGATTGACGTGGATGAACCGGTTGGCCAGCGTCGGCGGAAAGGCGAGCAGCACCACGCCCGCGCACAAGGCCAGCGGTCCCGGCGCATGCCGGCGCAGCAACGCCCAGGCGAACAGCGCCTGCAACATCAGGTTCAGGAGCAGGACCGGCCCGACGAGCTGTGCGTCGGCGGGCAGGAGGGCGGCGAACGGCTTTGCCAGCAGCACGGCGAGCGGGTTGCTGTCGGTATACAGGACCGGGACGCCGTCGGGCGCGTTGAGCAGGCGGGTCCTGAGCGATGCGCCGGCATGCACGTCATGCCAATAGGCATGGGCGCCCAGCGCATTCTCGCCATTGTCGGTGCCGCGGATCAGCCAGCCGACATTGCCGATGTCGAGCGTCGCGGGTTGGAACAGCGCGAGATAGAAAGCGAGCGGCAACAGCAGGAGCAGCGCGGGCAAGAGCAGCGCACCTGCGCGCGCGCGCCAGCGACGAGGCACATCGGCCGACATCTCTCCGCGATCCGGCGTGCGCAGGGCGCGCGCGACGGCGCCATAGGCCGCGCCGTTCACCGGCACGTCCGCGACGAAGGATGCAGCGGTGAAAGGCGCGCCATCACCATGGCTGTCGTCCCCGGCCGCCCCCGCTGCCTTACAGGCACGCTTCCAGGAACGCGCTGTCGAAGCCGAACTGCTTGGCCTTGTCGAGCGTGTAGGGCCTGAGGCCCATCGAGCGATATTCGCCGATGATCTTGCCGTCGGCGCTTTCGTCCAGATACTCGAACTTGAAGAGTTCCTGCGTGACGATCACCGGCCCTTCCATGCCGATCACCTCGGTGACGTTGGTGACGCGGCGGCTGCCGTCGCGGAGGCGCTTCACCTGGATGATCAGCTCGACGGAATCGGCGATCTGGCGACTGATCGCCTCCTTGGGCACCTTGATGTCGCTCATCAGCACCATGTTCTCCATACGCGCCAGCGCCTCGCGCGGCGAGTTGGCGTGGAGCGTGCACATCGAGCCGTCGTGACCGGTGTTCATCGCCGCGAGCATGTCGAAACATTCCGCGCCGCGGATTTCGCCCAGGATGATCCGGTCGGGACGCATACGCAGCGCGTTCTTGACGAGGTCGCGGATGTTGATCTCGCCCTGGCCCTCCAGGTTGGCGGGGCGCGTCTCCAGCGGCAGCCAGTGCGGCTGCTGCAGCCGAAGCTCGGCCGCGTCCTCGATCGTCAGCACCCGCTCGCCGGGGTCGATCATCTTCGACATGGCGTTGAGCATCGTCGTCTTGCCCGAGCCGGTGCCGCCCGAGATGATGACGTTGAACCGGCTCGCGCCGGCGATCTTCAGCGCCGTCGCCATCTTCGTCGACATCGATCCGCCGGCGGCCATCATGTCGAGCGTGATCGGCTTGGCCGAGAATTTACGGATCGAGATCGCGGTGCCGCGCAGGGACAGCGGGGGCACGATGACGTTGACGCGGCTGCCGTCCTTGAGGCGCGCGTCGGCGAGCGGCGTCGTCTGGTCGACGCGGCGGCCGACCGAGTTGCAGATCCGCTGCGCGATCTGGAACAGATGCTCCTCGTCGCGGAACTGGATCTGGGCGAGCTCCAGCTTGCCCTTGCGCTCGACATAGGTCTGGTCGGGTCCGTTGACCATGATGTCGCTGACCGCCGGATCGGCCAGCAGCTCCTCGAGCGGGCCCAGGCCGAGCAATTCGTCGACCAGCACCTTTTCCAGCGCGAATTGCTCGCGACGGTTGAGCGTCAGCTTGAGCTCGGCGAGCACCTCGCCGATGATCGGTCGGAATTCCTCCGCGAGCTCGTCCTTGCCCAGCGTCGCCGCGGCTTCGGGATCGACGCGCTCCAGCAGACGCGGAAGGACCTGCTCCTTGATCTTGTGCACGGAGGCCTCGAAGCCCTCGGCGCGGCTGTTGCCGGCATCGCCGCTGGCATTCTGGCGCTCGGCGAGGCGCGCCATCGCGTCCATCGCCGTGCCGGGCATGGTGCCCGGACCGAAGCCGTCGGCCGCGCCGGCGTCTGCCGCACCCATCGGCGGCATCGATTCCAGGGGCGGAAACTGGCCTCCGCCGGTCAGCGGATCCGGCTCCGGGCGGGCGAGGCCGCCACCCTGCATAGGCTTGGCGACACCGAACGCCGGGCGCACCGGTTGCCCGCTCCCCATTCCATTGCGACGGCCGAACGCGCTCATCCCTCAGTCCTCATATTCGAGTGCGAAGGGGTAGGGGCCAAGGTTTGACATTTTCCTAACCAAACCACCCGCCTGGCGGCGGACACGCTTGACAGCGCGGCCCCGCCCGCGTTCGAAGGCGCGGCCATGCTGCGCCGCCTCCTCATCCCTCTCGCCCTTCTCGCCGGGGCGACCCCGGCGGCTGCGGACGACATCGGCGCGACCGCGCGCGGCGTCGTGCGCATCGTCACCATCGCGGTCGTCGACGGACAGGTGGTGGGCTTTGGCCACGGCAGCGGCGTCGCGGTCGCGCCCAACCGCATCGTCACCAATGCGCACGTCACCGAACTCGCCGAACGCTATCCCGACAATGTCGTCGTCGGCGTGGTGCCGAGCGAAGGCGACAAGAGCTTCCAGGGCCATGTCGTCGCCTATGATGCCAAGGCGGATCTGGCGATGATCGAGTTCTCCGGCGCGCGCCTGCCGCCCGCGACGCTCTACACGGGGCCGGTGAGCGAGGGCGATCCGGTCGTCGCGCTCGGCTATCCCGGCAACGTCGATCTCGCCACCGCCCGGTCCGCCGCCGACTATATACGGCCGACGTCGCCGGTTCGCTCGGAAGGCGTCTTTTCCGGTCGTCGCACGCTGACCGGGGTCGAGGTGCTGCTTCACACCGCCAGCATCGCCCGCGGCAATTCGGGCGGCCCGCTGCTCGACCGCTGCGGACGGGTGATCGGGATCAATTCCGCGATCACGCGCGGCGAGGAGGGCGACAGCTCGTTCGGCTTCGCCATCGCCGATACCGAGCTCGCCGCCTTCCTCCGCGCCGCCAAGCAGCCGTTCCAGCAGGTCGGCACGCCCTGCACCTCGATCGAGGAGCGGCTGCGCGAGGACAGCGACGCGGATGCCCGCGCGCGCAGCGACGCTGCGTCGAACGCGCGGGAGACGCTGGCGCGCGAGACGCTGGCGCGCGAGGCGGCGCTGGCGGAGGCGCGCGCCACGGCGCTGACCCGGCGGGAGAATGCGATGGCGCTCGCTGGCCTGATGCTGGTGCTGGGTGCGATGGGGATCGGCGGCGCCGGGTTCCTCGTGCTGCGCGAGGACGCGCGGCGCGCCCGCTGGGCGCTGTATGGCGGCGGCGCGGTGATGGCCGGTGCTGTGGTCGTCTATCTGCTGCGCCCGTCCGCGGAGATCAGCCTGCCCGCCGTCGCCGCCGCGGCGCGCCCGGTGGCGAGCGCCAATGCGCCGCTCGGCCGGCTGACCTGCGCCTTCGTGCCGCAACGCAGCCGCGTCACCGTCTCCTCGACGCAGGACGTGTCGCTCGACTGGGGACGCAGCGGCTGCGTCAACGGTCGCACCCAATATCTGCCGGGCGGCGACCGGTGGGAGCGGGTCCTGGTCCCCGACGGCGAGCAGACCGTGTCGGTGCTCGGCTTCGACCCGGCGACGAAGACCTACACAAACACGCGCTACCTCCTCGGATCGGCGGCGATGGAGTCGGTGCGCAAGATGCGCGGCGATGCGGTCCCGAAATCCTGCACCGTCGCGCCCGCGACGATCGAGCGCCTGACGCAGGCGGAGGCCGCAATCCGCGCCGCGCTGCCGCCGCTGCCCAACGAGAAGCTGGTCTACAGCTGTCGAAAGACCGGATGAGGCGCGCGGGGACGATAATAATCCGTTTTCGATCTATCCGGCCCATGAATCCTTGCGAGATAAGCAGACGCTTTTAGTCTCGACCCCGGTCTTTGGGGAGGGCGGGTATATGGCGCGGATTCTGGCATGGCTGTCGGGCGCGGCGTGCGTGGCGGCATGCGCCGTCGCCTCCCCCGCCGCGGCCGAATGGCGCCAGGCGACGAGCAGCCACTTCATCGTTTACGGCGATACGAGCGAGACGAGCCTGCGCGCCACGGCGGAGCGCCTCGAACGGTTCGACGGCGTCCTGCGCTATTTCCACGCCATGCCGGCAAAGCCGGCGGGAGAGGACGAGGCGAACAAGCTGACCGTCTACATCGTGCCCAGCGTCGGCGCGGTACAGCGGCTCTATGGCAAGGGCGGAAACGACGTCGCCGGCTTCTACTTCGGTCGGGCGAGCGGATCGGTGGCCTTCGTCCCCGACAAGGGGATGGGGGACGGCGACAACGGGCTCCAGCCCCAGATCGTGCTGTTCCACGAATATGCGCACCACATGCTGCTGACGAACTACGCGATCGCCTATCCGTCCTGGTTCGCTGAGGGTTATGCCGAATTCGCCTCCACCACGCGTTTCGACAAGGACAAGATTTGGGTGGGCGGCGCGGCGCAACATCGCGCCTACAGCCTGTTGCTGACCCGGGGGCTGACCGTCCAGCAGCTTTTCGAAGCCGACCGCCGCAAGCTCAAGGCAGAGGATACCGAATCCCTGTATGCCCGCGGATGGCTGCTGACGCATTACCTTATGCTCGATGATACGCGCCGCAAGGCTTTCCAGCGTTTCCTCGTTGCTTTCAACAAAGGCACGCCGTCGTTGGAGGCCGCAAAGGCCGCGTTCGGTGATCTTGGCAGCCTGAACCGCGACCTCAACGCCTACCTCAACCGCAACACCCTTCCGGCCGTGACCATTCCGATGGACAAGTTGCCGACGCCTCGCGTTTCCGTTCGCCTGCTCACCGAGGGCGAGCGCGCGCTGATCCCGTTGCGCATCCGCTCGGACCGCGGCGTCGGGGAAAAGGATGCCGCCGATGTGTTCGCCCGCGCGGCGCCGCTCGCCGCGCGCTTCCCCGCCGACGCGACCGCGCAGGGCTGGTTCGCCGAAATGGCCTATGACGCCGGCAAGGACGACGAGGCGGAGGCCGCGGCCGATCGCGCGCTGACACACGATCAACGATCGATCCAGGCGCTGATCTATAAGGCCAAGGTGCATCTGCGGCGAGCCGTGACACGCAAGGCGGATGTCGCGGGATGGACGGAAGCGCGCAGCTGGCTGCTCAAGGCCAACAAGGTCGAAAATGACAATGCCGAGGCGCTTGAGACCTATTACGACAGTTTCGGCATGGCGAACGTCAAGCCGACGAAGAATGCCGTCGACGCGCTTTACCGCGCGATGGAGCTGGTGCCGCAGGACGATAATCTGCGCTTCCGTCTCGCCCGCCAGACGCTGATCGACGGCGATGTCGGGACGGGGCGGCAGGTGCTGCGCCCGCTCGCCTATTCACCCCACGCATCGGCCGACAATGCCGCCGCGCGCCTGCTCGCCCTACTCGACGACGGAAAATCCGGTCCAGCCGCCATCGCTGCACTGGAAGACGGCGGCAATCCGGCGAAATAGGCTCAGAGCGCCGCCATGTGGCGCACGTCCTCGTCGCCCGCGGCGAGCGCGCCGACGCGGGCGAGACCGCGGGTCACTTCGCCGCCGGCCTTGGGCGCGAACAGGCGCGCCCGGCCATAGCGGTCGCGCGCTTCGGGATAGAGGCCCGCGGCTTCCGCGCAGAGCGCGAGGTTGAACATCGTCGGACCGTGATCGGGGACCATCGTGTCGACCTGCGCGAACCCACGGCAGGCGGCGGCGGGATCGTGCTTGGTCTGTCGCACGGCCTGCTTGAACACCGCCGCGGCTTCCGGCGGCAGGCCGTCGCGGCTTTCCAGCACGCGGACCTTGTAGCTCTCGCGATGCGGAGCGAGGTCGAGGCGCACCTCCTGCGCGATCGAATCGACCATGGACTGGATCTCGCCGTCGACGCTCGTCTCCACCCCGGAATCCTCGCACCAGCTGCTGCTGTCGTCGCGGGTCTTGGGGCTTGCGAACAGCATGCGGCGATCGTTCCAGCGCAGGACCCTTAGGTCGGCGCGTACCGCGATCGTGCGGCGGGTGCAGGCGACGCGGTAGCGCGTGCGGCTGACGCATTTGCCGTCCTTCTTCTCCGTGCAGCGCTCGCGCGTCTCGCTATAGTCTTCGTGCGACACGGTGGCGCCCGCATCGCCGACGAGCAGGCCGTCGGGGCGGAGCGAGGCCGGCACGATCTGCGCATGCCGTACGCCGTCGCGCCCGAGCGTCGCCAGCCGCTGCGCGATGGCATCCGCCAGTCGCCCGCCCTCCGGCCCGCCGATCGCGCCGACGCCCAGCGTCGGAAGCAGGCTCGCCTCGCGCGCGGTGGCGGCGAAGATGCCCTCGACCCGCAGGACTTCGGCGTCGGCAGATATAGGAAAAAGGGCTGCTAGGACGGCGGCCGTCATCGGCAGCACGGGGGGGCGTATCCGATCGCGTGCCTGCGCCGGCCGCTCCGCCTCGACAGGGGAGGCAGCGTCCGTTGCGGCGTCGCGGCCGCGACCTTGCTGTCCCGATCCGCCGACTGTCGCACACCGCATCGCATTGCTCCCTTGTCTCGCCCGTTTGCCGATCGTTACGGCGGCGTTCCTGAACGGGCCGTTGCGGCCGCGTTCATCGGGTGTTGCCTCGCCGGCCGTGCGCGTCTTGCATCCTCGCCACCCCCATGCTAGCCGCCCGCAACCCATAGCAGGTGCGAGCTTTCGCGCCCTCTTCCCCATGGGCCAACATCAGTTGTGAGGGATTTCGATCGCGTGGAGACGTCCGGCGGTATTCAGGCAAGTTTAGGCGGACGCTACGCGCTCGCGCTGTTCGAGCTGGCACGTGATTCGAAGAGCATCGACACGGTCGAGTCCAGCCTGTCGCGTGTCCGCGACGCGCTCGACCAGTCGGCCGATTTCAAGGCGCTGACCGCGAGCCCGCTGGTCGCGCGCGGCGCGGCGGCGAAGGCGGTGCTCGCCGTCGCCGACGCGCTCGGCGTCGATTCGACCACCAAGAATTTCCTCGGCGTGCTCGCCGAGAACCGCCGCCTGGGCGCGCTGCCGCAGATCATCCGTGCCTTCCGCCAACTCGCCGCGCGTCATCGCGGCGAGGCGACCGCCGAGGTGACGAGCGCGCATCCGCTCAGCGGCGACCAGGTCGACGCGCTCAAGCAGCAGCTGCGCCAGCGCCTTGGCCGCGAAGTCGCGGTCGACCTGTCGGTCGACCCCGCGCTGCTCGGCGGGCTCGTCGTCCGCATCGGTTCCCAGATGATCGATTCGTCGATCCGTACCCGTTTGAATGCGCTCGCCAGCGCGATGAAAGGCTGACGTAATGGATATCCGCGCCGCAGAAATCTCGAAGGTCATCAAGGACCAGATCGCCAATTTCGGCACCGAGGCCCAGGTCAGCGAGACCGGCCAGGTGCTCAGCGTCGGTGACGGCATCGCGCGCATCTACGGCCTCGACAACGTCCAGGCGGGCGAGATGGTCGAATTCGCCAATGGCGTGCAGGGCATGGCGCTCAACCTCGAGGCCGACAACGTCGGCGTCGTGATCTTCGGCTCGGACGCCGAGATCCGCGAGGGCGACACGGTGAAGCGCACCGGCACGATCGTCGACGTGCCCGTCGGCAAGGGCCTGCTCGGCCGCGTCGTCGACGGCCTCGGCAATCCGATCGACGGCAAGGGCCCGATCGTCGCCGACCAGCGCAGCCGCGTCGAGGTCAAGGCGCCCGGCATCATCCCGCGCCAGTCGGTGTCGGAGCCGATGCAGTCGGGCCTGAAGGCGATCGACGCGCTGGTGCCCGTCG
The DNA here is from genome assembly GCF_016820445.1 of Sphingomonas beigongshangi. GTDB lineage: Bacteria > Pseudomonadota > Alphaproteobacteria > Sphingomonadales > Sphingomonadaceae > Sphingomonas > Sphingomonas beigongshangi. The sequence continues at coordinate 237,343 of NZ_JADHDT010000001.1, read as the reverse complement.
GCCGCGGCCAGCGCGAGCTGATCATCGGCGACCGCCAGACCGGCAAGTCGGCCGTCGCGATCGACACGTTCATCAACCAGAAGACGGTGAACCAGGGCAGCGACGAATCGAAGAAGCTGTACTGCGTCTATGTCGCGGTCGGCCAGAAGCGCTCCACGGTGGCGCAGCTCGTCCGCACGCTGGAGGAGAATGGCGCGATGGACTATTCCATCGTCGTCGCCGCCACCGCCTCGGACCCCGCGCCGCTGCAGTTCCTCGCGCCCTATACCGGCTGCGCGATGGGCGAATATTTCCGCGACAACGGCATGCACGCGCTGATCGTCTATGACGATCTGTCGAAGCAGGCGGTCGCCTATCGCCAGATGTCGCTGCTGCTGCGCCGTCCGCCGGGCCGCGAGGCCTATCCGGGCGACGTCTTCTACCTGCACAGCCGCCTGCTCGAGCGCGCGGCGAAGATGTCGGACGCGAACGGCGGCGGCTCGCTGACCGCGCTGCCGATCATCGAGACGCAGGCAGGCGACGTGTCGGCCTATATCCCGACGAACGTCATCTCGATCACCGACGGCCAGATCTTCCTCGAGACCGACCTGTTCTTCGCGGGCATCCGCCCGGCGATCAACGTCGGCCTGTCGGTCAGCCGCGTCGGCTCGGCCGCGCAGACCAAGGCGATGAAGAAGGTCGCGGGCTCGATCAAGCTGGAGCTGGCGCAGTATCGCGAGATGGCGGCGTTCGCGCAGTTCGGCTCGGACCTCGACGCGTCGACGCAGCGCTTGCTCAACCGCGGCGCGCGCCTGACCGAGCTGCTCAAGCAGGCGCAGTTCAACCCGATGCCGTTCGAGGAGCAGGTCGCCTCGATCTTCGCCGGCACGCAGGGCTATCTGGACACTGTCGCGGTGAACGACGTGGTGCGCTACGAGGCGGCGATGCTCGCCGACCTGCGCGCGAACCATGCCGACGTGCTGACCAAGATCCGCGACACGCGCGATCTGGGCGACGAGGCGAAGGCGGGGCTGAAGGCCGCGCTCAACCAGTTCGCGAAGACGTTCGCGTAAGGACGCGCATAGCGGCTGACACACACACGCCGTCACCCCGGACTTGTTCCGGGGTCCACCGATCCACAATTGCCCATGGCGCGGGTGGCGAAGTGGATGCCGGAACAAGTCCGGCATGACGGTTTGAGGGAATGGTGACGCACTAGAATGGCAAGTTTGAAGGCCCTCAAGCTTCGCATCGGCTCGGTGAAGTCGACGCAGAAGATCACCAAGGCGATGAAGATGGTCGCCGCCGCCAAGCTGCGCCGTGCGCAGGAAGCGGCGCAGAACGGCCGCCCCTATGCCGAGCGGCTCGAGGCGGTGATGGCCAGCCTGGCGAGCCGCGTCGGCGGCGTCGGCGCTTCGCCGCTGCTCGCCGGCACCGGCAAGGATCAGGTGCAGCTGCTCGTCGTCGCGACCAGCGAGCGCGGCCTCGCGGGCGCGTTCAACAGCAACATCGTCCGCGCGGCGCGCCGCAAGGCCGAGGAGCTGATCGCGCAGGGCAAGACGGTGAAATTCTACCTGGTCGGCAAGAAGGGCCGGGTGCTCAAGCGCTTCTATCCGAATGCGATCCTGGCGGACCAGGAGATGGGCCATATCAAGACCGTGTCGTTCGAGGACGCGCGCGTCGTGGCCGACGATCTGGTCGCGCGCTTCACGCGCGGCGAGTTCGACGTCGCCCACCTCTTCTTCTCCAAGTTCGTCTCGGCGCTGGTGCAGGAGCCGACCGGCCGCCAGCTGATCCCGGTGCCGCTCGCCACCGACCGCGCGCCCAAAAGCGGCGCGGACGCGGTGGTCGAGTATGAGCCGAGCGAGGAGGACATCCTGGCCGACCTGCTGCCGCGCAACATCGCGGTGCAGATCTTCCGCGCGCTGCAGGAGAATGCGGCGTCGGAACAGGGCAGCCGCATGAACGCGATGGACAATGCCACGCGCAACGCCGGCGACATGATCAACCGCCTGTCGATCCAGTACAACCGCACCCGCCAGGCCGCGATCACGACGGAGCTGGTCGAAATCATCTCGGGCGCCGAGGCGCTGTAAGTCAAAGACGTTGTTCCCCGGCGAAGGCCGGGGCCCAGTTACGCAGGTCCCCATGCTGGACCCCGGCCTTCGCCGGGGAACTAGAAGGAAACGAAAATGGCAACTGCCGCAGAAGATATCCGCCAGGCGACTGGCTCGACCAACAACACCGGCACGATCGCCCAGATCATCGGCGCCGTCGTCGACGTGCACTTCCCCGACCAGCTGCCGGCGATCCTGTCGGCGCTGGAGACCAGCAACAACGGCAACAAGCTGGTGCTCGAGGTCGCGCAGCATCTGGGCGAGAACACCGTCCGCACGATCGCGATGGACGCGACCGAGGGCCTGACCCGCGGCCAGTCGGTCACCGACACCGGCGCGCAGATCAGCGTCCCCGTCGGTCCGGCGACGCTGGGCCGCATCATGAACGTCGTCGGCGAGCCGATCGACGAGCGCGGTCCCGTCGCCACCGACCTGCGCGCGCCGATCCATGCGGAAGCGCCGCTGTTCGTCGACCAGTCGACCGAGAATGCGATCCTGGTCACTGGCATCAAGGTCATCGACCTGCTTGCGCCCTATGCGAAGGGCGGCAAGATCGGCCTGTTCGGCGGCGCCGGCGTCGGCAAGACCGTGCTGATCCAGGAACTGATCAACAACATCGCCAAGGGCCACGGCGGCACGTCGGTGTTCGCCGGGGTCGGCGAGCGGACCCGCGAGGGTAACGACCTGTATCACGAGTTCCTCGACGCAGGCGTCATCGCCAAGGACGCGGACGGCAACCCGACCAGCGAGGGGTCGAAGGTCGCGCTGGTGTTCGGCCAGATGAACGAGCCGCCGGGCGCCCGCGCCCGCGTCGCGCTGTCGGGCCTGACGATCGCGGAATATTTCCGCGACCAGGAAGGGCAGGACGTGCTGTTCTTCGTCGACAACATCTTCCGCTTCACCCAGGCGGGCGCGGAAGTGTCGGCGCTGCTCGGCCGCATCCCGTCGGCGGTGGGCTATCAGCCGACGCTGTCGACCGACATGGGCGCGCTGCAGGAGCGCATCACCTCGACCAACAAGGGCTCGATCACCTCGGTGCAGGCCGTCTACGTCCCCGCGGACGACTTGACCGACCCGGCGCCGGCGACCTCGTTCGCCCACCTGGACGCGACGACGGTGCTCAGCCGCGCCATCTCGGAGCTCGGCATCTATCCGGCGGTCGATCCGCTCGATTCGACCAGCCGCGTGCTCGAGCCGCGCGTCGTCGGCCAGGAGCATTACGAGACCGCGCGCGCGGTGCAGTCGCTGCTCCAGCGCTACAAGTCGCTGCAGGACATCATCGCCATCCTGGGCATGGACGAGCTGTCGGAAGAGGATAAGCTGACGGTCACGCGCGCGCGCAAGATCCAGCGCTTCCTGTCGCAGCCGTTCCACGTCGCCGAGGTGTTCACCGGCATCCCCGGCAAGTTCGTGCAGATCGAGGACACGATCCGTTCGTTCAAGGCCGTCGTCGACGGCGAATACGACCATCTGCCGGAAGCGGCCTTCTACATGGTCGGCGGCATCGACGAGGCCGTCGCCAAGGCCGAGAAGCTCGCCAAGGAGGCGTAAGCCGTATCGCCTTCTCCCCTTGTGGGAGAAGGATACCGAAGCCTGGCAGCCATGCTGCCTGGCGGAGGTTGGATGAGGGGGAAGCGCCGCGCCAGCCTTTGCGGCGCGCACCCCTCACCCTCCCATCGCCGCCGCGATGGGCCCCTTCCTCTCCCACAAGGGGAGAGGGGTGTCAGGACCTGAGACAATGCTCCACTTCGAACTCGTCACGCCTGAAAAGCTGATCCGCTCCGAGGAGGTCCACATGGTCGTGGTCCCCGGCACCGAGGGCGATTTCGGCGTGCTGGAGGGGCATGCCCCCTTCATGTCGACGATCCGCGACGGCGCGCTGTCGATCTACCGCAGCGCGGGCGCGCAGCCCGAGATCGTGCCGATCCAGGGCGGCTTCGCCGAGGTCAACGCCAAGGGGCTGACCGTCCTCGCCGAACACGCGGGGTAAGGCGGGCCGGCGCCGGTCCTGTGAGGCAGGACCTTCATATCCGATGCTGAGCGGCGGAGGCGGCGTGTATCGGTCATCCCCGCGCAGGCGGGGATCCGGACGCGCAGGTCGTCGGTTCGAGCACCACCGTCAGCGTTTCCGCATTCCCGCCCGCGCGGGAATGACGGGAACAGCGAGCGATTTCGGGCACGCCACCGGCGTACTCTGGCCGGTCGGTCGCGAACTGCGGCTCACGCACTAAGCCGTGAACAGCGACGGTGCCTTCAGGACGACGGTCGTGCCGTCCGCATCCGTCACCGCATAGGTGAAGCCCGGCAGCAGGCAGAAGGCGCCGACCTCGCCCCGCGGCGACAAGGCAAGAAAGCCGACCTGCACCCCCTTGATCGCATCGCCGCGCAGCGCGGCGATATGCCGCACCACCTCCTCGCACGCCTTTTGCGGCGACAGGCCCGCGCGCATCGACGCGACGACGCGGGCGCTGCCCGATACGCGCGTCACTTCCTCGCCCAGGCCGGTCGAGGTCGCGCCGCCGACGCCGCGCTCGACGTACAGGCCCGCACCTACCTGCGGCGAATCGCCGACGCGGCCGCGCATCTTGAACGCCATGCCCGACGTGGTGCACGCGCCCGCCATCCGCCCCGACGCGTCGCGCGCCAGCAGGCCGATCGTGTCGTGGTCCAGCGCGCCCCCACGGGGGCCGGCATGCGGCCCCCGCTTGTTCTCGACATTCGCCTCCGGCTTGTACTGAGAGGTCTTCAGCCAGTCGCGCCACGCCTGCTCGGCGGGCGGGGTGAGCAGGTCGACCTTCGGAAAGCCCTGGTCGCGCGCGAAGCGGGTCGCACCCTCGCCGACCAGCAGCGTATGCGGCGTCTTCTCCATGACGCGGCGCGCGACGGAGATGGCATGGACCGTATCCTCCAGCGCCGCGACGGCGCCGACGCCCCCCGCATCGTCCATGATCACCGCGTCGAGCGTGACATGGCCGTCGCGATCGGGATAGCCGCCGTAGCCGACCGAATGGTTCTCCGGGTCAGCCTCCGGCACCATCGCCGCCGCTTCGACGATGTCGAACAGCGAGCCGCCCGCGCGCATCTTCGCGAATCCCGCGGCATTGGCGGCGGCGCCGAAGTCCCAGGTCGACACGATCGTCGCGCGTGGCGTGGCGGCCCGTGCCGCGGTCCCCGCGGCCACGCCGCTCGCCGCCATGCCGCCCAGGAACGTGCGCCGTGTCGTCATCTCTTCACCCTTTCAACGTCCTGCCGGACCCGTCCCTGCAGCGACCATGCCGCAGGGGGCATCGGCCCGACCGTGCGGCACGGCGGACCCCGGAACAACCCTGGCGAGACGATTCGCGCGGTCGTGGTGCGCGACTCACAGGAAATTGTACGGATCGACGTCGACCGTCACCCGCACTTTCGCCTGCCAGTCGAGCCCACCCAGCCAGCCCCGGATCACGTCCTGCACGTCGAGCGCGCGGCGGGCGTGGACGAGCAGGCGGAATCGGTGGCGTCCGCGCAGCATCGCGAGCGGGGCGGGGGCGGGGCCATAGACCGCCATGCCGTCGATGCGCGGCGCGGCGGCGGCGACGCTGCGCGCGACGTCGTGCGCCGCGGCCTGATCCTCGGAGGAGACGATGATCGCCGCATAACGACCGAAGGGCGGCGCGCCGGCGTCCGCGCGCGCTTCCGTCTCCGCGGCATAGAAGGCGTCGGCATCGCCGGTGACCAGCGCCCGCATCACCTGCGCGGACGGACTGTGCGTCTGGATGAAGACATGCCCCGGTTTCTCGCCGCGCCCCGCGCGCCCCGACACCTGGCGGATCTGCTGGAAGGTGCGCTCGGCGGCGCGCAGGTCGCCGCCCTCCAGCCCCAGGTCGGCATCGACGACGCCGACCAGCGTCAGATTGGGGAAATGATAGCCCTTGGTCACGAGCTGCGTGCCGACGACGATGTCGATGTCGCCCGCCTCCATCCGCCCGACGAATTCCGCCGCCTTGGCGGGGGACCAGATGGTGTCGGAGGTGACGACCGCGACCTTCGCCTCGGGGAAGAGCGCGGCGACCTCGTCCGCGATCCGCTCCACGCCGGGGCCGCAGGCGACCAGGCTGTCCTCCGCGCTGCACTCCGGACAGGCGCGCGGCGTCGGCATGACATGGCCGCAATGGTGGCAGGCGAGGCGGCGGGTCAGCCGGTGCTCGACCATCCATGCGGTGCAATTGGGGCACTGGAACCGGTGGCCGCAGTTACGGCACAGCGTCAGCGGCGCATAGCCGCGGCGGTTGAGGAAGAGCAGCGACTGTTCGCCGCGCGCCAGCGTCTCGCCCAGTGCCTTGACCAGCTTCGGCGCCAGCCAGCGGCCGCGCTCCGGCGGCTCCGCGATCAGGTCGATCGCCTCGATCGACGGCATTTCCGCCGGTCCGAAACGGCCGGGCAGCTTGAGCTCCTCGTATCGGCCGAGCACGACCTGCTGGCGCGTCTCGATCGCGGGGGTCGCGCTGGCGAGGATCACGGGGCAGCCCTCGAACTTGCCGCGCATCACCGCGACGTCGCGCGCATGATAGTGGACGCCCTCTTCCTGCTTGAAGCTCGTCTCGTGCGCCTCGTCGACGACGATCAGGCCGAGGTTGCGATAGGGCAGGAACAGGGCCGAGCGCGCGCCGACCGTCACCAGTGCCTCGCCGCTCGCAATCGCGCGCCAGGCGCGCCGGCGCTGGGTCGAGCGCAGGCCCGAATGCCACGCGACGGGCTCGCAGCCGAAACGGTCGTGGAAGCGCTTGAGGAACGGTTCGGTCAGCGCGATCTCGGGCAGCAGGACCAGGCACTGGCGCCCCTGCCGGATCGACTCGGCCACCGCCTCGAAATAGACTTCGGTCTTTCCCGACCCGGTGACGCCGTCGAGCAGCGTCGGATGGAAATCGTGCGCGGCGACATGGCCGACCAGCGTGTCCGCGGCCGCCTGCTGGTCGGCGGACAGCGTCGGCGGCCCGAAGGCGGGGTCGGGGCGGGGGAAGGGGCTGTCGATGTCGACCTCGACCGCCGCGATCGCGCCGGCCTTCACCAGCCCGCGGATCACCGCGTCGGAGACGTCGGCGATCGCCGCCAGTTCGCGGATCAGCCCCTGCCGGTCGCCGATCCGCTCGAGCGCCTGCTCGCGCTGCGGCGTCAGGCGCGGCGGCACGTCGCCCGTCGCGCGATATTCGGTGACGGTGCGCGCGCCCTCCAGCGCGGACGTCGAGGAGAGCGTCATGCGCACCACGGCGGCGGGCGGCGCCAGATAATAATCGGCGGTCCATTCGACCAGCCGGCGCAGCGCCGCACCGAGGGGCGGCGCATCGGCGACCGCGAGCAGGTTGCGCAGCCGGTTGTCGCCGACCTCCGCATCCGACGGCAGCCGCTCCGGCTCCCACACCACGCCGATCAGCTGGCGCGGGCCGAGCGGTGCGACGACGATCGAGCCGGGCTCGACATGCATGCCCGCGGGCACGCGATAGTCGAGCGGACCGAGGGCGGAATTGAGGACGAGGACGCGGGCGCGGGTCGACATGCGCGCCCCATATGGGGCGCGACGCGGGCGGAGGAAACCGCCTTATGCCGCCTCGCGGGCCCGGCGCTGGCGACCGATGCCGACGCGGCCGCGCTTCGCGGCATAGAGATCGCTGTCGGCGCGGCGCGCGAAATCGCGCAGCGACTGCATGTCGCCGTCGAGCGCGGCGATGCCGATCGAACCCGCGCTGGTCATGACGATGCCGTCCGCATCGACGGAGATGCGCAGCGTCGCCTCGATCCGTTCGCGGAGAAGGTCGGGATCGCGCGCGAGCGCGGGATCGCTGACGATCAGGGCGAATTCGTCGCCCCCGATCCGTGCAGGGTGGCACTGCGCGAGCCACGGCTGCCGCAGGGCCTGGGCCGTGCGGCGCAGCACCTCGTCGCCGGCATCGTGGCCGAGCGAATCGTTGATGTCCTTGAACCCGTCGAGGTCGACGAGCACGAGCAGCAGCGGCGTGTCGTCGCGACGGGCGCGCGTCATCGCGCGCTCCAGCTCGCGGTCGAACGCGGCGCGATTGGCGATACCGGTCAGCGCGTCGGTGTCGGCGGAGCGGCGCAGCTGCTGTTCCAGGCGATAGCGGTCGGTCACGTCCTGGAACACGCCGATGATCGCGGTGACGGTGCCGTCGACGATCTCCGGTTCGCCCATCGCGCGGACACGGATCTGGCGCCCCTTCGCGGTGACGAAGTCGGTCTCGTAGTCGAACGGCTTGCCTTCGTCGATCGTCGCCTGGATCACCGCCTGCACATAGTCGCGCGCGGCGGCGGGGTAGAAATCGAGGGCGGTGTCGATCGTCGGCTGTTGCCCGACCGGCACGTCGTGGATGCGGTAGACGTTCTCCGACCAGTCGACCTTGTATTCGGGCAGCGTCACGCGCCACGAACCCATCGAGGCGATGCGTTCCGCCTGACGGAAGATGCGATCCTTCTCGGCCAGCGCGCCGAGCAGCGTCTCGCCGCGCATGGCGATGTGCAGCGCGTCCTGTGCCGTACGCCGGGCCGTGATGAGCGATTCGGCGAGCGTCGCGAGGTGGACGAGCGCACCCTTGCCGGCGGCGTTGAGCGAGCGCGGCGCGACGTCCAGCACGCAGATCGTCCCCACCGCATGGCGCACGCCGTCGGCATCGCGCGCGTGGATCGGCGCCCCCGCGTAGAAGCGGCTGCCAGCGCTGACCAGCGGCGTCGTCGCGAAGCGCGTGTCCGCGCTCAGGTCGGGGATGATGACGGGGGCGTCCGTCGCGATGGTACGATCGCAGAACGCGTCATGGCGGCCGATCTGCCGCGGCGCCGGGGCATTGCTGGCCTGGATCCAGACCGTGTCCCGATCGACGAGGTTTATCAGCGCGGTCGGACACCCCAGCATGTCCGCCGCCAGCGCGACGAGCGAATCGAATTCGCGGATCGGCTCTCCGTCGATGAGGGCGAGGGCATGCAGGGCCGCGAGGCGGGCGTCCTCGTCGGCGTAGGCGTTCGTGCGGGTCGTGTTTGTCACCGGCAAAGCCATGATCACAAACGGTTAAAAAGGGCTTTGCAATGCGGTGAACATGGACGACATCGATCGGGCCATGGACCAGGAACAGCCCCCGTCGATGCGCTGGGCGGCGCACCTTTCGCACGACCGGCGGCGCTCCATCCACACGGTGCGCGCCTATCAGGCGGCGGCGGAACGGCTCGTCGCCTTTTTGCAGGTGCATCGCGGCGAGCGGATCGACGCGGCGGCGTTGCGTGGCGTCGACGCGACGGACCTGCGGGCCTTTCTCGCCGCGCGCCGCGCGGAGGGGATCGGCAATGCCTCGGCGGCGCGCGAACTGTCGGCGGTGCGCGGCTTCCTGACGTGGCTGGGCGCCGAGCCCCTCCGGCTCAAGGGGCCGCGCGTGCGCAAGGGTGTGCCCCGGCCGATCGCGCCCGACGAGGTGGTGGCGCTGGCGGAGGCGATCGCGGACGATGCGCGCGAGGAATGGACGGGCCGGCGCGACTGGGCGCTGCTGCTGCTGCTCTACGGCGCCGGGCTGCGGATCGGGGAGGCGGTGGCGCTGACCGGCGCGGTCCTGCCGCTGGGCGAGACGCTGGCGGTGACCGGCAAGCGCGACCGGACGCGCGTCGTGCCGCTGCTGCCGCAGGTCCGCGCGGCGATCGAGGCCTATGCCGCCGCCGTCCCCTATGCGCTGGAGCGTGGCGCGCCTCTGTTCCGCGGCGTGCGCGGCGGCGCGCTGTCGCCGGGCATCGTGCGCAAGGCGGTGCAGGCTGCGCGCGGTCGCCTCGGCCTGTCGGAGCGGACGACCCCGCATGCCCTGCGCCACAGTTTTGCGACCCATCTGCTCGGGCGCGGCGCGGACCTGCGCCAGCTGCAGGAACTGCTCGGCCATGCCAGCCTCAGTTCGACGCAGGTCTATACCGGCGTCGATGCGGCGCATCTGCTCGACGTCTATCGCAACGCGCATCCGCGCGCCTGAGCGTTATCGCCCGCGCGGCTTCCACGTCGCGACGCGCCACAGATAGGCGCCCACCATCGCCGCCGTCAGCACGATGGCCGCCGGCCCGACGTAGCGGTCGATCGCGGCGAAATTGGCGCCGAGATAATAGCCGGCACCCGCCAGCATCGTGTTCCAGATCGCACTGCCCGCGAAGGTCCAGACGACGAACTTCCAGCGCGGCATGCGCGTGATCCCGGCGGGCAGCGAGATCATGGTGCGGAAGGTCGGCATGAAGCGGAAGACGAACACCACCCAGCCGCCGCGCTTGACGAAGTAGCGATGCAGCGCCTCGACGTCGCGCCACTCCATCGTCAGCCACCGCCCGTGGCGCTCGACGAACGGGCGGAAGCGTTGGTAGCCGACGCGTCGCCCGAGCGCATACCAAGCGTAATTGCCCGCCGTCGTGCCGGCGGTGCCCCAGGCGATCAGCGGTACGAGGTCCATGTCGCCGCGCGCCACCGCCATGCCGCCAAGGCCCATGATCACCTCCGACGGGATCGGCGGGATGATGTTCTCGAGCGCCATCAGCAGGAAGATGCCGATATACCCGCCCCGCGCGATCGCATCGAGGATGAATGCGGTCATGACCGGACGAACGGCCGCGCCGTCGCGGACGTTCCGTCAGCCGGTCGCACGCCGTCAGCCGCGCACCGCCACCCGACGCTCGATCGCGTCCCAGATCAGGCCTGCGACGTCCGTCCCGTCGAATCGCTCGATCGCGACGATCCCGGTCGGGCTGGTGACGTTGATCTCCGTCAGCCATTCGCCGCCGATCACGTCGATGCCGACGAAGAGCAGCCCGCGCCGCTTCAGTTCGGGGCCCAGCGCCGCGCAGATCTCGCGCTCGCGCGGCGTCAGCTCGGTCTTCTCCGCCGATCCGCCGACCGCGAGGTTGGAGCGTATCTCCCCCTCGCCGGGCAGGCGGTTGATCGCGCCCACCACCTCGCCGTCGACCAGCACGATGCGCTTGTCGCCCTTCGCCACCGCCGGCAGGAACGCCTGGATCATGTGCGGCTCGCGCCAGGTCTGGTTGAACACCTCGATCAGCGCGGACAGGTTGGCGCCATCGCTGCCGACGCGGAAGATCGCCTTGCCGCCGTTGCCGTGCAGCGGCTTGACGACGATCTCGCCATGCTCGGCGAGGAAGGCGCGCGCCTCCTCCAGGCTGCGCGTCACCAGCGTCGGCGGCATGAAGCGCGCATAGTCGAGGACGAAGACCTTCTCGGGCGCGTTGCGGACGCTGGCCGGGTCGTTGACGACCAGGGTGCGGTCGGCGATCCGCTCCAGCAGATGCGTCGCGGTGATATAGCCGAGGTCAAAGGGCGGGTCCTGCCGCATCAGCACGACATCGGCCTCGTCGCCCAGATCGAGGTTCACCGGCGCGTCGAAACGGAAATGGTCGCCCTTCGTGCCTGGGGCGGGCCGCTGGACCGTCACCGGATGTGCCTTCGCCCAGACGCGGCCGTCGCGATAGTTCAGCGCGTCGGCGGTGTAGTGGAACAGGCGGTGGCCGCGAGCCTGGCCGGCGAGCATCAGCGCGAAGCTCGAATCGCCCGCGATGTTGATGCTGTCGAGCGGGTCCATCTGGACGGCAACGGTCAGGGTCATGGGTCCTCCGGAACGGCGTGGCGAGCGGCCGAGGTAGGCGCCCGCGCGCCGCTTGTCAGTAGCCGATCCAGGCATTCTCGATATGCCGCGGCCGTGTGCCGGGGGCGAGCAGGATGACGTCGACGCGCATGTCGTCGCCCGCCGCGACGTAGCGCGGCATCAGCAGCTCCGCCGCGGCGGCGACGCGTGCCAGCCGCCGCTCGTCGATCGCGCTGTCGAGGTCGGCGGCGCTCGCCCGCGTCTTCACCTCGACGAAGGCGACCAGATTGCTCTTGCGCGCGACGAGGTCGATCTCGCCCGCCGCGGTCCGCACCCGCCGGTCGAGGATGCGCCATCCCTTGAGGCGCAGCCACCACCCCGCGAGCCGTTCGCCGCGCCGGCCGGCGGCTTCCGCGGCTTGCCGGGCGGGCGTCGGGGGGCGGCGGGACGGCGGGGTCATGCGACGAGGCTGCGTCATCCCGACCCTCGCGGCAAGCGTGGCGTTTGCGCCACAGCGATGACCAAATCAGGCCCAGGTAAGGCAATGGTCATCCAAATGTATTGACTGACAAGACCAATAGGAAAAGATTGCGGGCTTGTTGCTGACCTTTTCCTACAGGGGCGGCGAGAAGGGGTTCCGAAAATGTCACGTCTATCCACGATCTCCACGCTTGCGCTCGCGGTGGCGATGCTCGGCGGCGCGCCGGCCCTGGCCCAGCAGCAGCCTGCGGGCGGTACTGCGCAGACCGATACCAATGGCATGCCCGTTGCGGACGGTACGACGCCCGGCGACACGGTTCAGGCATCCGCTGCGGATCGCGCCGCTGCCATCGACGGCGCGCCCGCACGCTCCGACCGCGGCAATGGCGAAATCGTCGTGACCGGGACGCGGATCGTCCGCCCGAACCTCACCGCGGCCGCCCCGATCACCTCCGTCACCTCGGCGGACATCCGCGCGCAGGCGCCCCTCAACGTCGAGGAGGTGCTGAACCGGCTGCCGCAGGTCGCGCCGGACAGCCAGCAGAACTATCAGGATTCGGATGGCCGCCAGCGCATCAAGCTGCGCAGCCTCGGATTCGAGCGCACGCTGGTGCTGGTGGACGGCAAGCGCCTGGGCACGCAGAACGGCGAGGATACCAATATCATCCCGGTGACGCTGCTCGACCGGGTCGACGTGCTCACCGGCGGCGCCTCGTCGGTCTATGGCTCCGACGCCGTGGCCGGCGTCGTCAACTTCATCATGAAGCAGAATTTCACCGGCGTTCGCGTCGATGCCAACTACAATTTCTACGACCACGTCAACCGGTCGAACGTCGTCAGCCAGACCGCGCAGGCCTCGGGGTTCTCGCCGCTGCTCGGCCATGTCAACGACGGCGGCCGTGCCGACCTCACGCTGACCGCCGGCACGTCGCTGTTCGACGGCAAGCTGAACGTCGAAGGCTTCGTAAACTACAAGCACGCCGATCTCGTGCCCTACGACGCGCGCTCGACCTCGGCGTGCCAGTTGCTCCAGACGGGCAAGGACGGTCCGCTCAGCTGCTCGCTGTCGACCTATTCGGTCAGCGGCTACGTCCGACCGCTCGCCGGTGCCAATGCCGGCACCGCCTATGTCAACGATCCGAGCGGCACGCGGACGTTCGTCCCCTACGGGATCGGGGCGGGCAATGCCGCCAATCCTTATGACGGCTATTCGTACCAGCGCCAGGACGAGCGCGTGAACGCGGGCGGCTTCGTCACGCTGAAGCTCGCGCCGGAATACGAGGTCTACGGTTCCGCCCTCTGGTTCCGCGACAAGTCGATCAACCGCGTGCCGACGCGCGTCTTCGCCGCCGCCAATTACGGCTCCGATCCGTTCCAGGTGAACTGCAACAACCCGTTCCTGTCGAGCCAGCAGGCGGCGATCATCTGCGGCGCGGCGGCTGGGACCAGTGCGCTGGCGCCCGTCGACATCCGGTATCGGTTCAACGCGCCCTATCTGGACGACGTCTACACGAACAGCGCGATCCGCGCGACGGGTGGCCTGCGCGGCAAGGTCGGCGATGCCTGGACCTATGACGTCGGCGGCGTCTATGCGCGCAACCAGCAGATCTGGAATTCGTCGCGCCTACCCGACTTCGGCCGGATCAACAACGCGCTGAACGTGGTCAACGTCAACGGCACGCCGACCTGCGTGTCGGGGGGCGCCTGCGTTCCCTTCGACGCCTTCTCGGCCGGCAACGGCAACCAGGCGCTCATCGACTATATCTACGGCGGGCAGGGGCCCGCGATCCAGAAGACCGTCGGCATCCTGTACGACGTCCAGGCGAACATGACCGGCGACCTGGGCAAGTACGGCATCACGTCGCCGCTCGCGACCGACGGCCTCGCCTTCGCGCTGGGGACGGAATATCGCAAGGACCGCCAGTTCTCGCAGCTGACGCAGGGCTTCATCGACGATTACGGCGGCAGCCCGTCGGACCTCAGCCAGGACGTATGGGAATCCAACATCGAGGCGCAGGCGCCGCTGGTGCAGGATCGTCCCTTCGCGCACCTGCTGCAGGTCAACGGCGGTTATCGCCTGTCGAAGTACAGCAGCAATCCGAACCGCTTCACAACCTGGAAGGTCGAGGGCATCTACGCGCCGGTCAGCGACCTGACCTTCCGCGCCTCGTTCAACAAGGCACAGCGCGCGCCGACGGTGGTCGAGGCCTATCAGGCGTCGAACATCAGCTTCTCGCGACAGGGCGGCTCGCAGAACGATTTCTGCGCACCGGTGCCGCGCCAGATCGCCGACCCGAACAATCCCGGTCGGACGATCACGACGACCACGCCGCTCGCCTCGCCGGCGGTCTGCGCGGCGACCGGCCTGTCGCCCGCGCTCTATGGCAGCCCGACCTTGCTGTGCCCGAACGACCAGTGCACGGTGCGCTCGGGCGGCTTCACCGCCGATCCGGAAACCGCCTACACGCAGACCTATGGTCTGGTGGTGAAGCCGCGCTTCATCAGGGGGCTGGTCTTCTCGGTCGACCGCTACCGGATCAAGATCAACAACTCGCTCGGCTATAACGACGACAGCTACTATACCGACGGCTGTCTGCGTTCGAACGGCAACCCGTTCTTCTGCTCGGGCATCGTGCGCGCCGCCAACGGCACGCTCTATGCCGCGGCATCGGGCAATCCGACGAGCGGCTTCATCCGCGCCGGCACCACCAATTATTATTTCTCGATCGCGCGCGGCTGGGATTTCCAGGGCACCTACACGCTGGGTCTGGGCGGCGCGGGCCGGATGGACTTCGACTTCAACGGCTCGATCACGACCTTCGCCGGTGGCCAGGATTCGCCGCTTCAGCCGATGCGCAACTGCACCGGCTATTTCGGCAACGGTTGCGGCCAGCTGATCCCGAAATGGGCGCACGGCCTGCGCGCGACCTATTCGACCGCGGACAGCTTCCTCAACGCGTCGTTCAACTGGCGCTATGTCGGCGCGCTGACCAATGCCAACAACGCGTCCGACCCGGCGATCAGCGGCGCCAACGCGGCCAATCCGACGCCGGCGCAGACGACGTTCTACCGGCTCGCCCCGGTCAGCTATTTCGACCTGGCGCTGACGTTCAACATCGCCAAGCGGTTCGCCTTCCGCGTGATCGCGAACAACCTGCTCGACAAGAACCCGCCGATCATCCCGAACTCGTACAACGTGTCGCTGGCGCGCAACAACACCATCCCGCAGCGCTACGACTCGCTGGGCCGCCAGATCGCGATCGGCACGACGATCCAGTTCTGATGCCGCGCCGGTCCCCGCCCGCCCGGCCGGCGGGCGGGGATCATCCGTCCTTGAGCGCCAGCGCGCGCGCGTAGAGCGTCTTGCGGTCGAGGCCGAGCCGCTTCGCCACCTCGCCCGCCGCCTTGGCGAGGGGCAGGCGGGTCATCGCCTCCACGAGCGCGGCGTCCGCATCTTCGATCGTCGAGGGCGCCGCTTCGCCGGGCGGCGCGACGACGACGACGATCTCGCCCTTGGGCGGCGCATCGGCGTAGCGGGCGGCGAGCGTCGACAGCGTCCCGGCCACCGCCTCCTCGAACTTCTTGGTGATCTCGCGCGTCACCGCCGCCTCCCGGTCGCCGAGGCCCTCGGCCAGCGCCGCCAGGCAGGCGGCCAGCCGCGGCCCCGATTCGTACAGCACCAAAGTCGCCCGCACCGCCGCGACCTCGGCGATGGCGTCGCTGCGCGCCTTGGCCTTGGGCGGCAGGAAGCCGAGGAACAGGAACCGGTCCGTCGGCAGGCCGGCGAGCGTCAGCGCGGCCACGGCGGCGCAGGGGCCGGGGATCGTCACCACCGTATGCCCCGCCGCACGCGCGTCGCGGACCAGCTTGTACCCGGGATCGGAGATCAACGGCGTCCCGGCGTCGGAGACGAGCGCCACCGCCTCGCGCGCCATGCGGGCGACCAGGCCCGGCCGCACGCCCTCCGCATTATGGTCGTGATAGGGCAGCATCGGCCGCTTTATCCCGATATGGCGGAGCAGCCCGGCGGTGACGCGGCTGTCCTCCACCGCGATCACGTCGGCGCGGGACAGGATGTCGGCGGCGCGCGGCGACAGGTCAGCAAGATTGCCGATCGGTGTCGCGACGATGTAGAGGCCTGGTTCTAAAGCATTCACGGGAGCGGTCATGGCAGAGGCGGGAACGATTGGACAGCCTGCGGGCAGGCTTGGGCGCTGGCTGGCGATCGCCGCGGCGGCGGCGCTCGCCGCCTGTTCGACGGTGGTCCCGCGCGGGCCGGTCGAATCGCCCGAGCAGCGGCCGGTCCGCTCGCAGGCCAACCGTCCCGCGCCGGCCGTCGAGCCCGGCCTGCCGCGCGACACGCAGCGCAACCGCGTCGCGCTGCTGGTGCCGCTGTCCGGGAGCAACGCCGGCGTCGGCCGCTCCATCGCCAATGCGACGATGCTGGCCGTGCTCGACACGGGCACCGACAAGGTCCGCATCACCAACTACGACACCGCCACCGGCGCCGCCGCCGCGGCGCAGCGCGCGATTCAGGAAGGCGCGCAGCTGATCCTCGGGCCGTTGCTCGCCGACGACGTCCGCGCCGTGGCGCCGGTCGCGCATGCGGCGGGCGTACCGGTGCTCAGCTTCTCCAACGACACCAGCCTGGGGGGCAACGGTACCTATCTGATGGGCTATGTCCCGTCTCAGTCGATCGCGCGGGTCGTCGCCTATGCGCGCGGCCGCGGCGTCACGAGCTTTGCCGGCCTCGTCCCCAACGGCCTCTATGGCGAGCGCGCCTCGACCGCCTTCCTGCGCAGCGTCGAGGGGGCGGGCGGACAGGTCGTCTCGCTCCAGACCTACAGCCGGACGAGCGGCGGGGTGCAGGCGGCGGTGACGCGACTGTCGGCGAAGGCGCCCTATGGCGCGGTGCTGATCGCCGATGCAGGCCCGACCGCCGCCGCCGCCGCGCCCTTGGTGCGGCGCGGCGCGGGCGCGGACACGCGCATCCTCGGGACCGAATTGTGGAATTCCGAAAGCGGCATTGCCGCCAGGCCCGGCCTGTCCGGCGCCTGGTTCGCCAGTGTCGGCAATACGCTCTATCGCCAATATGCGACCAAATACCGTGCCCGCTACGGCGCGGCGCCCTATCGCCTCTCGAGCCTGGGCTATGACGCGGTGCTGCTGACGGTCCGGATCGCGCGCGACTGGCCCGTCGGCCGCCCCTTCCCCGAGAGCCGGCTGCGCGACTCGGACGGCTTCGCCGGGATCGACGGCGCCTTCCGCTTCGGGCGCGACGGCGTCGCCGAGCGGGCGCTGGAGGTGCAGGAGATCCGCGACGGCACGACGGTCACGGTCTCGCCCGCACCGACCGGCTTCGGGGGGTAAGGGCCGGCGCCGCCCTGATCCAGCCGCGCCGGATCGCGCTTCAGGCAGTGGCTGCGTCCGCCACCACCAGCGGCAGGATCGCGTCGAGCAGCAGTGCGCCCGCCTCGGTGATCCGCAGCCGCTCGCCGTCGCACACCGCCATGCCCTGCGCGACCAGCCGGTCGACGGCGCTGTCGACGACGGGCGCCTGGCCCCCGGCGAGCGCCGCGACATGCGCCAGGTCGACCCCCTCGCGCAGGCGCAGCCCCATCACCAGCGCCTCGGTGATCCGCAGCCGCTCGCCGTCGCACACCGCCATGCCCTGCGCGACCAGCCGGTCGACGGCGCTGTCGACGACGGGCGCCTGGCCCCCGGCGAGCGCCGCGACATGCGCCAGGTCGACCCCCTCGCGCAGGCGCAGCCCCATCACCAGCGCCTCGGTGGCGCGTTCGTGCGGCGTCAGGCAGGTTTCCGCCTCGATCCCGTGGCGGTTGCGGGCGACCGCGGCAAGCCAGTTCTCCGGCTTGCGCCGCCGCTGCGTCGCCATGCCGCCGCGCCGCCCGTGCGCGCCCGGGCCGATGCCGGCATAGTCGCGATAGCGCCAGTAGGTCAGGTTGTGGCGGCTCTCCGCGCCCAGTCTGGCATGGTTCGACGTCTCATAGGCGGGCAGGCCGGCAGCGGCGGTCATCTGTCGCGTCGCCTCGAACAGGTCCGCCGCATCGTCGCTGTCGGGCAGCGTCAGCCGGCCCTTCGCCGCCTCGGTGGCGAAGCGCGTGCCAGGCTCGATCGTCAGCTGGTAGAGCGACAGATGCTCGGTGCCGAACGCCAGCGCGCGCGCCAGCTCCGCCTGCCAGGCCGCCAATGTCTGGTCGGGGCGGGCGCAGATCAGGTCGATGCTGACCCGCGCGAACGTCGCCTGCGCGACATCGAGCGCGCCCAGCCCCTCCTTCACGTCGTGCGCGCGGCCGAGGAAGCGCAGCGCCGCATCGTCGAGCGCCTGCAGGCCCAGCGACGCGCGGTTCACCCCCGCGGCCGCAAGGTCGGCGAAGCGCGCCGCCTCGACCGACGACGGATTGGCCTCCAGCGTGATCTCGACATCCGGCTCGGGTGGCCAATAAGTCTGCGCGGCGTCGAGGATCGCCGCCACCGTCGCCGGTGGCATCAGCGACGGTGTGCCGCCGCCGAAGAAGACCGAGCCCAGCGTCCGCCCCGGCAGCTGCGCCGCCTCGTGCGCCAGATCCGCAAGCAAGGCGTCGCGCCACGCCGCCTGGTCGACCGTGTCGCGGACATGGCTGTTGAAGTCGCAATAGGGGCATTTCGAGACGCAGAACGGCCAGTGGACGTAGAGCGCGAGCGGCGTCTTGTCGGGGGTCATGGTGGCGCCGATATGGCGGCGATGTGGTTCAAACGCCAGCATCTCGCCATCGCCCTGCTGTTCCTCGCCAGCGCCTGCGCCCAGCCTGGCCCGGAGCGCGTCGTCGAGCGGCGCGAAACGCAGGCGCCGGCGGCGCGGGGCGAGGCGCTGTTGCGCGGGGCGGTCATCGACAGCCACAATGTCGCCCGCGCGGCGGTCGGCACCCCGCCGATCGCGTGGAGCGACGCGCTCGCCGTGTCGGCCAGGGCCTATGCCGAGGAGATGGCGCGTACCGGACGCTTCGAACATGCGCATCAGCCGATGGGGCCCGGCCGCCAGGGCGAAAACCTGTGGACCGGCACGCGCGACGCCTATGACTATGCGGAGATGATGGGCCACTGGCTCGCGGAGCGGAAGGATTTCGTCAACCTGCCGGTCCCCGCCGCCAGCCGCACCGGGACGTTCGGGGACGTCGGCCATTATTCCCAGATCGTCTGGCGGGGCTCGACCGAGGTCGGCTGCGCGCTCGCCAGCAACGCGCGCGACGATTATCTGGTCTGCCGCTACAGCCCGCCCGGCAATGTCGTCGGCTGGCGCGCTTATTGACCTTTGCCGGCGCCGTCGGCGTCCGGGATGACCGCGGTCGTATAGGGGACGTACACCCGCCAGCCGATCGTCGCGTACAGCGCGCGGCCCATCGGCGTCGCCGTCAGCACCTCGCGCGCGGTCGGGTCCCGACGCGCCGTCGCCAGCGTCGCCATCAGCGCACGGCCCAGCCCGCGGCGCCGGTGCGCCTCCTCCGTGACGATCCGGTCGTAGCAGAAGACGCCATCGTGCTCGGCCGCGAACCCGCGCGCGGCCGGGCGACCGTCCTGCGTTACCAGATCGACGCGCGTGACGGCGCCGCGCCGCTCCACCATGGCGCGATAGCCGGCGGGGATCGCTGGCGCGGGGCCGGGCGCCGCGCGCACCATCATGCAATTGGACGGTAGGACCGACCAGCGCGGCGGCAGCAGCGCACGCAGCGCCGCCGCATCGGCGCAGAGCTTCACGAAGACGCGCGGCGCGTCGATCGACCCGGCAAGGGCTACCAGGCCCTCACCGGCCGTCGCGAAGACGTAGCGGCGGCGCTCCTCCGCATCGTCGGTGTCGACGCGCCAGCCGCCATGGTCGGCGACCGGCGCGGGCAGCCCGCGCGACAGCGAGCGCGCGGCGAGCCAGCCGCGGACGAGGTCGGGATCGACGGCCGTCTCCGACCCCGGCACCGGGTCAGAACACCGCGTCGGTCAGCTGGCGGAACGCATCCGCGCGGTGGCTGATCGCGTTCTTCACCGCCGGATCGATCTCCGCGAAGGTCTGGTCGTGGCCGAGCGGCTGGAAGATCGGGTCATAGCCATGGCCCTTGTCGCCGCGCGGCGGCCAGACGATGCAGCCGTCGACCCGGCCCTCGAACCATTCGACATGACCATCGGGCCAGGCGAGCGCCAGCGCGCAGATGAAATGCGCCTCGCGCGGCGTTTCCGGCTCTTCCGACAGGCGGTCCTCGACCAGACGCATCGCCATGCCGAAATCCTTGTCCGGCCCCGCCCAGCGCGCCGAGAACAGGCCGGGATCGCCGCCCAGCGCCTCGACGCACAGGCCGCTGTCGTCGGATAGGGCGGGCAGGCCCGACAGGTCCGCCGCCGACAGCGCCTTCAGTTCCGCATTGGCGACGAAGGTCGTGCCGGTTTCCTCCGGTTCGGGCAGGTCCAGTTCCGCCGCCGACAGCAGCTCGACGCCATAGGGTGCGAGCAGCTCGCGGAATTCGGCGACCTTGCCCTGGTTGTGGCTGGCGATCACCAGCTTGCCGGGCTGGAGCTTGCGGATCGCCTGCGGCTGCGGGCCTTCCCCGCTCACGCCGTCACCGCCCGGTCCTGCGCGGCGAAGATCTCCGCGCAGCCCATGCGTGCGAGGCGCAGCAGGCGCAGCAGCGCCTCCTCGTCATAGGTCGCGTGCTCGGCGGTGGCCTGCGCCTCCGCGATATGGCCATTCTCGAGCAGCACGAAATTGGCGTCGGCGTCGGCGGCGGAATCCTCGATATAGTCGAGGTCGAGCACCGGCGTGCCCTGATGGATGCCGCAGCTGACGGCCGCGACCTTCTGCTTGATCGGGTCGACGGTCAGCTTGCCCTCGGCGAGCAGGCGATTGACCGCAAGGCGCATCGCCACCCAGGCGCCGGAGATCGACGCCGTCCGCGTGCCGCCGTCCGCCTGGATGACGTCGCAGTCGAGCGTGATCTGGCGCTCGCCGAGCAGCTTCATGTCCATGACGGAACGCAGGCTGCGGCCGATCAGGCGCTGGATTTCCTGCGTGCGGCCGGACTGCTTGCCCTTCGCGGCTTCGCGGCTGCCGCGGGTGTGCGTGGCGCGGGGCAGCATGCCGTATTCGGCGGTGACCCAGCCCTCGCCCTTGCCGCGCAGGAAGGGGGGCACGCGCTCTTCGACGCTGGCGGTGACGAGCACGCGCGTGTCGCCGAAGCCGATCAGCACCGATCCTTCCGCATGGCGGGTGAAATGCGGCTCGATCGTGATGGCACGCATCTGGTCGGGGGCGCGTCCGCTGGGGCGCATTCGTATCTCCTTATCTGGTCAGTCGCGGCGATAGACCGGACGGGAAGGTGACGCCAGCCGTTGCCGCTCCGCCGGTCGTTCCCGCAGTTTCGTCACCCCGGGCCCTCCGTCACTCGGGACCTCCGCCGCCCGGCGGCTTACGTCGCTCCCGGGCCCTTCCGTCATTCCCGGGCCCCTTCGTCGTCCCGGCGAACGCCGGGACCCATGGTTGCGAAACGCCGGTTTCGTGCGATCCTGCGACCCCAACGCATCCGTGGATCCCGGCATGCGCCGGGATGACGAAGGGGGAAACGGATGAAAAACATGATTCAGGCGGTATCGGCCGCGTCGGCCGCCTTCGTCATTCCCGCGAAGGCGGGAATCCATGACCTCGGGCGATCCGGCTGAAAGCGCGACGGCGGCGTGTCTGGATTCCCGTCTGCGCGGGAATGACGGTGACGGGGCGAACCTGCCATGCCCCATTTGCCCCCCTTCGTCGTCCCGGCGCACGCCGGGACCCATGGTTGCGAAACGCCGGTTGCGTGCGATCCTACGGCCCCATCGCATCCGTGGATCCCGGCGTGCGCCGGGATGACGAAGGAGCAAACGGATGCGCGGAAGGGGGAACCGCCTGCACGGAACGGGGAAACGGATGAGGAGCATTATTAGGCGGTATCGGCCGCGTCGGCCGCCTTCGTCATTTCCGCGAAGGCGGGAATCCAGAACCTCGACTGTGCCGGCTGGTAGCGCGACGGCATCGTGTCTGGATTCCCGCCTTCGCGGGAATGACGGTGACGGGGCGAACCTGCCATTCCCTAACGCCCGACCCCTTCGTCATCCCGACGAACGCCGGGACCCATGGTTGCGGAACGCCGGTTTCGTGCGAGACTGCGACCATATCGCATCCATGGATCCCGGCGTGCGCCGGGATGACGAACGGGGAAACGGATGCGCGGGAGGGGGACCTTCATGCAGGGAAGGGGAAAACGGATGAAGAGCGTGATTCGGGCAATATCGGCCGCGTCCGCCGCTTTGGTCGCCTTGGCCGCAGCGACCACCGGCGCGACCGCCGCATCGGCGCGGCCGGCCCCCGAGCGTATCGTCTACGAAACGGGGCCGTGTTTCGGCTTCTGCCCGTCGTATCGCGTCACCGTGTCGTCGACGGGGGAGGGGCTTTTCGAGGGCGGCCGCTTCACCGCGGTGACGGGGTCACAGCGGTTCCGCGTCGCCCCGGCGCAATTCGCGGCCTTCCGCGACCGCCTGCGCGGTGACCGGCCGAGGTCGGAGCGCCTGCTCGGCGGCAAACCGGCCTGCCGCACCATCGCCACCGATCAGATCACCGTCGACGTCCGCTGGACCGGCGGGGCGGCGCCGCCGTCGCATCTGCACGCCTATTTCGGTTGCGACATGGACCGCAACGCGGCGCTGTTCCGGCGGCTGGCGGACGCGCCGAAAGCGCTGCCGATTGCCGACTTTATCGGCACGACGCGGCGTCCTAAATAGGAGGCATGGCTCCGCCCGTCACCGAACTGACCGATCGCGCGCGCGACATCTTCCGCGCGGTGGTCGACGGCTATGTCGAAAACGGCATGCCGGTGGGGTCGAAGACGATCGCCGCGGCGTCGGGCCTCAACCTATCGCCGGCGTCGATCCGCGGCGTCATGCAGGAGCTGGAGGAGCTGGGCCTGCTCGCCAGCCCGCATACCAGCGCGGGGCGCATCCCCACCGAGCGCGGCCTGCGCCTGTTCGTCGACGGCATGATGCAGGCGCTGGAACCGAGCGCGGAGGAACGCGCGGCGATCGAGGCGCGCGCTGGCGCGGGTGGCCCGGTCGAGGAGGCGCTGGCCGCGACCACCGCGGCGCTGTCCGGCCTGTCCGCCTGCGCGGGGCTTGTGCTGGTGCCGAAGCGCGAGCTCGCACTGCGCTCGATCGGCTTCGTCGCCCTGTCGCCGACGCAGGGCATGGCGGTGATCGTCAGCGAGGACGGCTCGGTCGAGAACCGCGTCATCCGCTTGCCGGCGGGCATGAGCCCGTCCGCTTTGGTGGAGGCGGGCAATTACATGACCGCGACGCTCGGCGGCCTGACGCTGGCGGAGGCGCGGGCGCGCATCGAGCGCGAGATGGCGGAGGAGCGGGCGATGCTCGACGGCGCGGCTCGCGCGCTGGTCGAACAGGGGCTCGTCGTATGGAGCGAGGACGGCGCGCGCCGTCCCGTGCTGATCGTGCGCGGCCAGGGGCGCCTGATCGATGCGGCGGCGGCGGCGGACCTGGAACGGGTGCGCGACCTGCTCGACGACCTCGACGGCAAGCAGGAGATCGCGGCGCTGCTCGACAGCGCGCGGGCCGGCGACGCGACGCGGATCTTCATCGGTGCGGAGAACAAGCTGTTCGCCTTGTCGGGCTCGTCGGTGATCGCGCGACCGTTCCGCGGGCCGGGCGGGCGCGTCGTCGGCGTGGTGGGGGTGATCGGCCCCACGCGGTTGAACTATGCGCGCGTCGTGCCCATGGTGGATTTCACGGCGGCAACGCTGGCCCGACGCATGGGCTGAAGAACAGGGATACGAATGACCGACGAGACGACCAAATCCGCCGCGGCGGAGGATCTGCGCCAGGAAACCGCGGAAGCCGCGCCCGAAGTGGCGGAGCACGATATTGCGGCGCGGCGCATCGCGGAGCTGGAGGATCAGCTCGCCGCGGCGAAGCAGGACACCTTGTACGCGCAGGCGGACATCCAGAACGTCCGTCGCCGTGCCGAAAAGGATGCGGCCGACGCACGCAATTACGCCGCGACCAATTTCGCCCGCGACATCCTGTCCGTGGCCGACAATCTGTCGCGCGCGCTCGCCGCGATCCCCGCGGAGCTGCGCGCGGACGACAAGATGAAGGGCCTGGTCACGGGGCTGGAGGCGACCGGCCGCGAGCTGGAGAGCGTCTTCACCCGCCACGGCATCACCAAGGTCGAGGCGATGGGCGTGACGCTCGACCCCAACAAGCATCAGGCGATGATGGAAATGCCCAGCGACGCCGAGCCCGGCACGATCGTGCAGGAGATGCAGGCTGGCTATATGATCAAGGACCGCCTGCTCCGCCCCGCGCTGGTCGCGGTGGCGAAGAAGCCGGAGTAACGCAGCATGAGGCCGCGCCACGACAAGCCGACCGGCAAGCCGGTCGAGCTGCGATTGTCGGCGGCGCGGCTGCGCTTAGCCAGCGAGATCGCGCGGCGTCGCCGCGGCGGGCCGGATGGCAGGGGCCTGCCGGGCGCGGACCCATGCCCGGTCACCCCCGACCGCCCGCTCGACCTGTCGGGCGGCGCGGCGGCGGCGCTTGCATTCGACGACTAAGGCCGCGTCAGACCTGCGCCGCGCGGAGCGCCGCGTTGATCCGCGCATGCCAGCCCGGCCCGGTCGCGCGGAACTTGGCGATCACATCCCGATCGAGGCGCAGCGTCACCTTCTGGGGGGCGGCGGTCAGCATGGCGGCGACATGCGGCGGCAGCACTTCGCGGGCCGGCCGAGCCCGCGCGAAGTCCGCCTCCGTCCATTCGGGGTTTTCGTCGAAATCGGCATCGGGATCGAAGTGCGCGGACGGATGTGGCTTATTCATAGCGGCGAAGCTCCTTCTCTCGAGCGCGCCGATAACTTATAACGCGTACGCCCGTTTCGGTGAAGGTGAAGATTAGGCAGTGCGGCTTGCCGTCGACCCTGCCGAACGCACGGTAGCGAATTTCACCATAGTCAAAGCGGTCATCCCGGACGACCTTGGGCTCCCGATCGAACGGCCGGACCTCGGCCAGCGACAGGCCGTGCTTGCGTCGATTAATCGCATCCTTTGCGGAATCGAACTCGAATGGCATGGGGATGGTCTAACGATCCTCCCGGCCCCATCAATGGCCAAAATGGACCTAACATGGAGCGGACGCCATCATGACTTTCGGCAGTAACCTTAATCTCAACACCGACCGCCCCACGTTCGTCACGCACCTCGAATGTTCGATGACGGGGGAGCGGTACGAGGCGGACCGGCTGCACGGCCTGTCGCGCGTCGGGCGGCCGCTGCTCGTCCGCTACGATCTCGAGGCGGTGCGCGCGAACCTGCCCAGGCCGATGCTCGCCGCGCGGCCGACCGATCTGTGGCGCTGGCGCGAGCTGCTGCCGGTACGCAGGACGGAGAATATCGTCAGCCTGGGCGAGATCGAGACGCCGCTGATCCCCCTATCGCGCAGCGCCGGCGGCGACACCGTGCTGGTCAAGGACGAGGGGCGCTTGCCCACCGGCAGCTTCAAGGCGCGCGGCCTCGTCATGGCGGTGGCGATGGCGAAGGAACTGGGCGTGCGCACCATCGCGATGCCGACCAACGGCAATGCCGGTGCCGCGCTCGCCGCCTATGCCAGCCGCGTCGGGATCGAGACGATCGTCTTCTGCCCGGAGGACACGCCGGAGGTGAACGTTCGCGAGATCGCGCTGCAGGGCGCGCGCGTCTATCGCGTCAACGGCCTGATCGACGATTGCGGCGCGATCGTCGGCAAGGGCGCGGCGGAAGGGCGGTGGTTCGACCTGTCGACGCTGAAGGAGCCCTATCGGATCGAGGGCAAGAAGACGATGGGGCTCGAGCTCGCCGCGCAGCTCGGCTGGACGCTGCCGGACGCGATCTTCTACCCCACCGGCGGCGGCACCGGCCTGATCGGCATGTGGAAGGCGTTCGACGAGATGGAGGCGCTCGGCTGGATCGGCTCCGAACGGCCGCGCATGTATGCGGTGCAGGCGAGCGGCTGCGCGCCGATCGTCCGCGCCTTCGAGGAAGGTGTGGAACATGCCGAGCGCTGGGAGGATGCGCATACCGTCGCGGCGGGCATCCGCGTGCCGCGCGCGGTCGGCGATTTCCTGATCCTGCGCGCGGTGCGGGCAAGCGGCGGCAAGGCGCTCGGCGTCGGCGATCCGGCGATCCTCAAGGCGGTCGACGATTGCGCGCGGCAGGACGGCCTGCTGCTCTGCCCGGAAGGGGGCGCGACGCTCGCCGCCTATCGCGAGGCGCTGCGGACCGGCGAGGTCGATGCCGAGGAAAAGGTCGTGCTGTTCAACTGCGCCACCGGACTCAAATATCCGATGCCGGAGGCGCCGAACTGGCTCGATCGTCACCAGCCGATCGATTTCGACGCGCTCTGACGCCTCAGGCGGCGGCGTCGCGCTCCGTCGCCGCCAGCAGCACGCCGGCCTGCGCGGCGGCCTCGCGCGTCGCCTGCGCGAGCCGCTTCACCTCCTGCGCGACGACCGCGAAACCGCGCCCGTGTTCGTTGGCGCGTGCCGCCTCGATCGAGGCGTTGAGCGCGAGGAGATTGGTCTGGGTGCTGATCGTCTCGATCGAGGTGACGATCCGCGCCACCTCCTCCATGGTCGCCGACAGATTGCCGCGCAGCGCGCTCTCCTGCGCGTAGCGATGCGCGGCGGCGCCGGCGGCAAAGGCGCGGATGTCGACCATGCCGAACAGATGCAGCGCGTTGCTCAGTTCCGCATAGTCCGCCACGCGCTCGCCCAGCGCCTGCCGCATCATCGCGTCGCGCACCCGGTAGTTCTCGATCAGGCCGTCCAGATAATCGTCCGGGTCGCCGCCGTTGGCGGCATAGCGCCGCCCGCGCGCCTCCATCTCCTGCGCCAGGGCCTCGTCGAACGGCCCGAGAAACTTGGCGCGGGTATAGGCGTGTTCGCGCTGCTCGAGCGCCTCGCGCGACATATCGGGGGGATAGAGCCTGCGCGACAGCGGATCGTGGCAGAAGGCCTTGCACTGATCGAGCAGCGTGCGCTCGAGGAGCGACCAGATTTGCGCCAGCGCGGCGGGGATCGCCGGATCGCGGGTGATCGCGGACAGGCGATTGCGAGTATCAGGCGGAACGCTGGATGGAGACCGTGATGCCATACCGATTTTGACTAAGGTTAAATCGTTAAATGTCTCAAAACGGACGGATCGGGATCGCATCGTTTATCGGAAGGGCAGCAATGTCTCATATTGGGTCAGGGGCGGGGCGCCGGGAATGACCGCGCCGTGGCGCAGCAGGAAGGCGTGCCGCACGATCTCTCCCTGCTGCTCGATGCCGTAGCGGTGCAGCGGCTGGCCGGGCTTCAGCGCATAATCGTACCGGCAGAAGGGGTGCCGGACGAGCGGCAGGAAGATGCCGCGCTGATGCTGCCAGATATGCACCATCTCGTGCACGAACAGACCCTGATCGGTCAGCGCGGCGGCGGCGAAATCGTCGCGATAGGCGGTGCCGGCCGGATG
Source organism: Sphingomonas beigongshangi (assembly GCF_016820445.1). Lineage (GTDB taxonomy): Bacteria > Pseudomonadota > Alphaproteobacteria > Sphingomonadales > Sphingomonadaceae > Sphingomonas > Sphingomonas beigongshangi. Next base: position 209,610 of record NZ_JADHDT010000001.1, on the reverse strand, counting down.
GAAATGGATGCAGCCGCTCGGCGCCATCACCGTGTCGCGCGGCTGGAAGAAGGCCCATTTGCGCCGCGCGATCCGCACCTGCGCATAGTCGATCGAGTCGTGGAAGACGCCGCGCGCCAGGGCGATCTCGCCGGGGGTGAGGGGACGCGCGCTCACGGCCATCGGTCCGCCACCGTCAGAAGGACGGCGCCGGCGCCCCGGCGGCGACGACCACGGCCCGCGCCGCGATGCGCCGGCCGTTCGACAGCGTCGCGCTCAGCGTCACGCGGTCGCCCGGCTTCACCGCCGGGTTGACGCCGAATAGCATCAGGTGCCGGCCGCCCGGCCCGAACACCAGTGGCGCGTTGGCCGGAAGCGTTACCGTCGACAGCGACGTCATCCCGGCCGGTCCGCCGCCGCCCCCGGTGCTTTCGTGCATCTCCGCGCGCAGCGAGACGTCGGAATTGGCGGCGACGATCGTCTGCGCGACGGTACCGCCGTGGAGCGTGAAATAGCCGGCGGCCGGGCGTCCGGGTACCGCCGGCAACCGTACCCAGGCATCGGTCATCGTCAGCGGATCGGGCTTGACGCAACCCGCCAGCGTGGCCGCGATCGCCAGCGGCAGCAGATATCGCACCATCATGTGTCTCCGGACGGGAACCTTCCTGCCGCTCTATGGAATGGCGGTTCTTGCGGCAAGGCGAACCCCACCTATATCGCCCGCCGAGACGGAGAGATTGCGCTGCCGTAACGGGGCGTGTCCTCCAGTGTTTTCGTTTGTGAGGGGCTAGGGTTAAGCACGTATGGCTAAAGTAATCGGGATCGATCTCGGCACCACCAACAGCTGCGTCGCGGTGATGGAGGGCGGCAAGCCCAAGGTGATCGAGAACGCCGAGGGCGCGCGCACCACGCCGTCGATTGTCGCCTTCGCCAAGGACGGCGAGCGTCTGGTCGGCCAGCCGGCGAAGCGTCAGGCGGTGACCAATGGCGACAACACGATCTTCGCGGTGAAGCGCCTGATCGGCCGCCGCTTCGACGATCCGATCACCAAGAAGGACACCGAGCTGGTCCCGTACCACATCGTGCGCGGCGGCAACGGCGACGCATGGGTGCAGGCGGGTGGCAAGGATTATTCCCCGTCGCAGATCAGCGCCTTCACGCTGCAGAAGATGAAGGAAACCGCCGAGAGCTATCTGGGCGAGACGGTGACCCAGGCGGTCATCACCGTGCCGGCCTATTTCAACGACGCGCAGCGCCAGGCGACCAAGGACGCCGGCCAGATCGCGGGCCTCGAGGTGCTGCGCATCATCAACGAGCCGACCGCGGCGGCGCTGGCCTATGGCCTGGAGAAGCAGGACGGCAAGACGATCGCGGTCTACGACTTGGGCGGCGGCACCTTCGACGTCTCGATCCTCGAGATCGGCGACGGCGTGTTCGAGGTGAAGGCGACCAACGGCGACACCTTCCTGGGCGGCGAGGATTTCGACAACAAGCTGGTCGATTACCTGGCGGAGGGCTTCAAGAAGGATGAGGGCATCGACCTCACCAAGGACAAGCTCGCGCTGCAGCGCCTGAAGGAAGCGGCCGAGAAGGCCAAGATCGAGCTGTCGTCCGCGGCCTCGACCGAGGTCAACCTGCCGTTCATCACCGCCGACCAGAACGGGCCGAAGCATCTGGTCAAGACGATCAGCCGCGCCGATCTGGAGCGTCTGGTCGACGGCCTGATCCAGCGCACGATCGAGCCGATGAAGAAGGCGCTCGCCGATGCCGGCGTGAAGACCAGCGACATCAGCGAGGTCGTCCTCGTCGGCGGCATGACGCGCATGCCCAAGGTCCGCGAGGCGGTGAAGACCTTCTTCGGCAAGGACCCGCACACCGGCGTCAACCCGGACGAGGTCGTGGCGATGGGCGCCGCCATCCAGGCGGGCGTGCTGCAGGGCGACGTCAAGGACGTGCTGCTGCTCGACGTGACCCCGCTGTCGCTGGGCATCGAGACGCTGGGCGGCGTGTTCACCCGCATGATCGACCGCAACACGACGATCCCGACCAAGAAGTCGCAGACCTATTCGACCGCGGACGACAACCAGGGCGCGGTGACGATCCGCGTGTTCCAGGGCGAGCGCGAGATGGCGGCGGACAACAAGCTGCTCGGCCAGTTCGACCTCGTCGGCATCCCGCCGGCGCCGCGCGGCGTGCCGCAGATCGAGGTGACGTTCGACATCGACGCCAACGGCATCGTCAACGTTTCCGCGAAGGACAAGGGTACGGGCAAGGAGCAGCAGATCCGCATCCAGGCCTCTGGTGGTCTGTCGGACAGCGACATCGAGCAGATGGTCCGCGACGCCGAGCAGTTCGCCGAAGAGGACAAGAAGCGCCGTGCGGCGGCCGAGGCGAAGAACAACGCCGAAAGCCTGATCCACACCACGGAGCGCCAGCTGGCCGACAATGGCGACAAGGTCGACGAGTCGCTGAAGTCGGAGATTCAGGCGGCGATCGACGAGGCCAAGGCCGCCGTCGAGTCGAACGACGCCGATCGCATGACCGAAAAGGCGCAGTCGCTCGCGCAGGTCGCGATGAAGCTCGGCCAGGCGATCTACGAGAAGCAGCAGCAGGCCGATGCCTCGCCCCAGGGCGGTGCGACGGCCGAGGAGGCGAAGGCGGAAGACGTCGTCGACGCCGAATTCTCGGAAGTCGACGACCACAAGGCGTAAAAGGCGTAAGAAGGCCGGCTCCCGTTTTCCGGTGATCGGTCACGAAAGACCCGCAAACACTGCGACTTTTGTGACCTTTCACCGAGGACGGGAGAGGTTTGCGTAGAGGGCGGGCATGAGCACCACGGTCGACTATTACGAGCTGCTCGAATGCGAGCGCGATGCGGACGGTGCGACGCTCAAGTCCGCCTATCGCAAGCTCGCCATGAAGTACCACCCGGACAAGAATGCCGGGTGCAAGGATTCCGAGGCCAAGTTCAAGGCGGTCAGCGAGGCCTATGAGGTCCTGAAGGACCCGCAGAAGCGCGCGGCCTATGATCGCTACGGCCATGCCGCCTTTCAGAACGGCGGCGGCGGCGGTGGCGGGGCGCAGGATTTCGGCGCCTTCTCCGACATTTTCGAAAGCGTCTTCGGCGAGTTCATGGGCGGCGGGCGCGGCGGCGGCCGCGCGCAGCCCCGGCGCGGCGCCGACCTGCGCTACGACATGGAGATCAGCCTCGAGGAGGCGTTCCATGGCAAGGCGACGGAGATCACCGTCGACGTCTCCGCGCAGTGCGACACCTGCCAGGGCTCCGGCGCCAAGCCGGGGACGCAGGCGACGACCTGCCGCCATTGCGGCGGCCACGGTAAGGTGCGTGCCCAGCAGGGCTTCTTCGTCGTCGAGCGGGCCTGTCCGGTCTGCCAGGGCTCGGGCCAGGTGATCGCCGATCCGTGCGCCGACTGTCGTGGCGACGGCCGGATCGAGCGGACCAAGACGCTGGCGGTGAACGTCCCGCCGGGCGTCGACGAGGGCACGCGCATCCGCCTGACCGGCGAGGGCGAGGCGGGGCCGCGCGGCGCGCCCGCCGGCGACCTGTACATCTTCCTCCACATCAAGCGGCACGCGATCTTCGAGCGCGAAGGCACGACGCTGTTCGCGCGCGCGCCGATCAGCTTCACCACCGCCGCGCTCGGCGGCACGCTGTCGATCCCGGGGCTGGACGGCCGCACGCACGAGGTGAAGATCCCGGCCGGCATCCAGTCGGGCAAGCAGCTGCGCCAGCGCGGCGCGGGCATGCCGGTGTTGCAGGGGCGGGGGCAGGGCGACCTGGTCATCCAGATCGAGGTGGAGACGCCGACCAAGCTATCGACCCGGCAGCGCGAATTGCTCGAGCTGTTCCGAGAGACCGAGACGGGCGACGAATGCCCGGCGAGCCAGGGCTTCTTCGCCAAGTTGAGGAACGTGTTCGCGGGGGAATAGACGTCATCGGGCCTGTGGGCCCTCCGGGGGATGCGACATGCTGGTGATCGCGGCGACGTTCCTGATGGCTTGGGCGGCGATGCTGCTATGGCCGGGGGTCGGCTCTTCCGCGGTATTGCGCGATTGGTTGGTGGTCCGACCCGCCGCGCGGCTGGCGGCGATCCGTCGGGGCGATGTCGCCGTGGCTGTCGTGATCCTTGCCGGCGTCGCTGTCATGACGCTTTGCGAGGATGGTTCGGCCGTTCGGTTGCTCCTCTATGCGGTGCCGGACGCGGCTGTGTGGATGACGTCGATCGAAGTGTCGGCGTGTATCGATGCGGTTGTCACCGTCGCGGTGGCATTGTCGGCATGGCGCGGCGGCGCGCGCGCGATGGGCGGGCGTGTGCGTTTCCACGGGATGCACCGCGCGACACGCGCCCCGCGCCGCACTGCCCGCAGGGCGGCCGCGAACGACGATCGGGACGGTGACCGAAGGCGCGCCGCGTGACGTGGCGCCGTCAGCGGAACAGCGCGACGATCGCCTGGATCACGGTCGCACCGCCGATCGGCGCGATCAGCAGCAACAGCATGTTGATGCCGATGATGGCGGCCAGCGTATCCTGCTGCCGTTTCGACAGCTGGGGCGTCTTGCGGACGGGCTTCGGCTCCCAGCGGGGCGGCGGCGGCTGGTCCCGGAAATCGACGAACATGCGCGTGCTCCTGCTGCCGCACCAACGTCGCGCGCCGGCTCCGGTTCGATCGCGCCGATGCGAATCGCGCCGGGGCCCGCAATCCGCCATTGCGGGCAGGGCAGCAGACCTATCTTGCGTCGGCCGCCGATCCCAGCTCCAATTGCAGGGTCCCTTCTTCGGAGAGCCGTCATGAATCGTTCGCCCGTCGTCTTGTCGCTCGCCGCCGCCGCCGCGCTGATGCTGCCCGCCGCGGCGCCCGTCGCGGCGCCGCGGGTGAATGTCGCCAAGTTCGACGCTTTGCCGCAGCCGCTGCCGCTGCCCTATCACGCCGGCAATGCGAAGGCGGAGATCGCCGCGGCGCGCGCACGCGCGATCAAGGCGCACAAGCGGCTGCTGATCGATCTGGGCGGCAATTGGTGCCTCGACTGCCGCCTGCTCGCGGGCGTGATGGACCTGCCGCAGATGAAGCCGTTCGTCGCGAAACATTTCGAGGTGGTGACGGTCGACGTCGGCCGCTTCGACCAGAATCTCGACATTCCCGAAAGCTACGGCATCAAGGGGCGTCTCGCCGGCGTGCCGGCCGTGCTCATCGTCGACCCGAAGACCAACCGCCTCGTCAACGCCGGCCGCGAGACCGCGCTCGCCGATGCGCGCAGCCTGACGCCCCAGGCGCTGGCCGACTGGATCGCGGGCTGGGTGGGGTAAGGCGCCTGCCCCCTTGCGGCCGCGCGTAAATGCCGCATCATCGCGTCGATAGCGAATGTGAGCATCTATGCGGGGCAAGGTACTGGGCGTCGACGTCAGGACGGGGGAGGGCCTCGTCGCCGGGGACGACGGGCGGCGCTATCGCTTCGCCCAGACCGACTGGGCGACGCGCGGCGAACCGGCGGTGGGCATGGCGGTGGACTTCGAAGCCGCCGATGACCGGGCGCTGAGCGTCTTTCCCATGCCGGGCGAACGCGGCGCTGTGACGCTGCCGCCCAAGCCCGAGGCGCCCGTCACCGACCGTAACAAGCTGGTCGCCGCCCTGCTCGCCTTCTTCCTCGGCACGCTCGGCATCCACCGTTTCTATCTGGGTCGGACCGGCAGCGGTGTGGTCATGCTGATCCTGTCGATCACGATCGTCGGACTGTTCGTGACGGGCATCTGGGCGCTGGTCGACACGATCCGCTATCTGATCATGTCCGACCGTGAATTCGCCGCACGCTACCCGCGCACCACCTGAACGCGACGCCGGGACGGCGGGCGCGCCCCGGCGGACGGCCGGGGCGTCGGGGTCGGTTAGTGTGCGATCCAGCAAAGCTGGATCGGCGCGGTACCGGCCCTCACCCCCACCCGGCCGCCCATCGAGGATACGCTGTGTGGGCGGCCGGGTGGGGGTGAGGGCCGGTACCGCTTCCACGCAGGTGGATCAAACTCTAGTCCGCGCGCTTCGGAAAGACGCGGTCGAAGATCGTATCGACATGGCGCAGGTGATAGTCGAGGTCGAAGCGCGACTCGATCTCCGCCGGCGACAGCGCCGCCGTCACCTCGGCATCGGCCTTGAGCAGGTCGAGCAGCGACAGCGCGCCGTCGCTTTCCCACACCTTCATCGCGTTGCGCTGGACCAGCCGATAGGCGTCCTCGCGGCTGACGCCGGCCTGCGTCAGCGCCAGCAGCACGCGCTGCGAATGCACCAGGCCACCCATCCGGTCGAGGTTCTTCTGCATCCGCGCCGGATAGACGAGCAGCTTGTCGACCACGCCGGTCAGCCGCGCCAGCGCGAAGTCCAGCGTGATCGTCGCATCCGGCCCGATGTAGCGCTCGACCGACGAATGACTGATGTCGCGCTCGTGCCACAGCGCGACATTCTCCAGCGCCGGCGTGACATAGCCGCGCACCATCCTCGCGAGGCCGGTCAGGTTCTCGGTAAGCACCGGGTTGCGCTTGTGCGGCATGGCGGACGAGCCCTTCTGGCCGGGGCTGAAATATTCCTCCGCCTCCAGCACCTCGGTCCGCTGCAGGTGGCGGACCTCGGTGGCCAGCCGCTCGATCGACGAGGCGATGACGCCCAGCGTCGCGAAGAACATCGCATGGCGATCGCGGGGGATGACCTGGGTCGAGACGGGTTCGATCGCCAGGCCCAGCTTCTGGGCGACATGCGCCTCGACGCGCGGGTCGATGTTGGCGAAGGTGCCGACCGCACCGGAGATGGCGCAGGTCGCGATATCCGCCCGCGCGGCGATCAGCCGGGTCCGGCATCGATCGAATTCCGCATAGGCCTGCGCCAGCTTGAGGCCGAAGGTGACGGGTTCGGCGTGGATGCCGTGGCTGCGTCCGATCGTCGGCGTCAGCTTGTGCTCCCGCGCACGCCGCTCCAGTACCGCGAGCAGTCCGTCAAGATCGGCGATCAATATGTCCGCCGCACGCGCCAGCTGCACCGCCAGCGTCGTGTCGAGCACGTCGGACGAGGTCATGCCCTGGTGCATGAAGCGCGCCTGCTCTCCGACATGTTCGGCGACCCAGGTCAGGAAGGCGATGACGTCGTGCTTGGTCACCGCCTCAATCGCGTCGATCGCGGCGACGTCGATGACCGGATCGGTCCGCCACCACGCCCACAGCGCATCGGCGGCCTCCTGCGGCACGACGCCCAGTTGGGCGAGCGCGTCGGTGGCGTGCGCCTCGATCTCGAACCAGATGCGGTAGCGCGCCTCCGGCGTCCAGATGGCGGTCATGTCGGGGCGGGAATAGCGGGGGACCATGGGGTTCCTTCGTCCTGTCGGGGGCACGGCTCGCCGCGTCGGTTTCGTCGCGACTCGTGGTTTCCTGCGGCGCGTTAGCAAAGTGGTCGCGCGGCGACAAACGGTCCGGTGCGGAACCGTTGAAAGCCCGTACCTGTTTACCCATATGAAATAGATGCCACGGTGGCCTAAGATCATCGTGCGTAACGTTTCGAACGACGATGGGAGACAAGCAGATGTTGAAATATGCTTTGCTCGCCGGCGCGATGACGATTGCTGCACCGGCACTTGCGCAGACGACGGCAAATCAGCCGCAGACGCAGCCCGGTCGTACCGCGATCACGCCAACCGATCCGGCGACTGTCAAGGATCAGAGTGCCACGACGCAGTCCTCGCCAGCAGCACAGCCGGCAGATGCGGCTGCGCCGGCAGAACAGGCTGCACCGCAAACCGCGCAGGCGACGTCGGCAGACGCGGCCGCGACCCCGTCGGGGAATGCGGATGCGACGGCCGCCGCCCAGCAACCCGCCGCGCAACCCGCCAGCGGTCCGGCCCAAGTCGCCAGCATCGTCGACACCGAGTTCCCGTCCTACGATGCGAACAAGGACGGACAGCTGACGCGGGCGGAATTCGACAGTTGGATGCTCAAGCTCAAGGAAAAGAGCGATCCCACCGCATCGGCCGATAGCGCCGCGACTAAAAAGTGGCTGGGCGCCGCCTTCACCCAGGCGGACAAGGATCGGAACAAGGAGATCAGCAAGGCCGAGCTGCTCGGGTTCCTGACCCAGGGTAAGTCCTGATCTTTCGGGAATGATCGATCGAGGGCCGCCGGAGCGATCCGGCGGCCCGCTCGCATCAGATCAGCCCCTGCGCGCGCAGGCTGACATGGCCGTGCAGCCCGATGATCAGGTGGTCATGGACAGCGATGTGCAGTCGTTTGCCCGCGTCGGCGATCGCCCGGGTGATCTCGATATCCGCGCGGCTGGGGGAGGGATCGCCCGACGGGTGGTTATGGACGAGGATGACCGCCGCCGATCCGAAGTCGATGGCGCGCCGGATCACCTGGCGCACATAGACGGCGGTTTCGTCGATCGACCCCTCGCTCATCACCTCGTCGCGGATGAGCATGTTGCGCGTGTTGAGGTGAAGGACGCGGAAGCGTTCGATCGTGTGATGCGCCATGTCGGCACGCAGATAGTCGAGCAGCGCCTGCCAGTTGCCTAGGACGGGGCGCTCCGCGACGTCTGCCTGGAGCAGCCGGAGGGCGGCGGCATGGGCGATCTTGATCGCCGCCGCGCTGGTTTCGCCCATGCCGGGTACGCGTGCGATCGCCTCCGCATCGGCGGTGAGCAGGCCGCCGATGCCGCCGAATTCGCGCAACAGCGCCTTGGCGAGCGGCTTGGTGTCCCGGCGCGGAATCGCGAGTGCAAGGAGGTATTCGATAAGTTCGTGGTCGAGCAGGGCCTCGCCACCATGTCCGAGCAACCGGCGACGCAGCCGCGCGCGATGTCCCACAGTGTCGTCGGGGCTTTCGGCCATCGGGAGAGGCTAGCGTTCGGATCCCCGGGGGGAAAGGGGCAAGGCAGGGCCGCCGCACAGGATGCGGCGGCGCGGGACCGGAGGGGCTGACCCAGAGTGCCGATGCGACGGGGCAAGGGATGGAAAGAGAAGGGCGTCCGGATCGCTCCGGACGCCCGCCCTCTTTTGGCTTGTCGCCGTCACAGGCCGTCGGCGAACCGCCGGCCCGCTCGATCAGGCGCTGTAGTACATGTCGTATTCGACCGGCGACGGAGTCATCTCCCAACGCGCGACCTCTTCCCACTTCAGCTCGATATAGGCTTCGATCTGCTCCTTCGAGAAGACGTCGCCCTTGAGCAGGAAGTCATGGTCCGCGGAGAGCGACTCAAGCGCCTCCCGCAGCGACGCGCATACGGTCGGCACCTGCGAAAGCTCCGCCGGCGGCAGGTCGTACAGGTTCTTGTCCATCGCCTCGCCGGGATGGATCTTGTTCTGGATGCCGTCGAGGCCCGCCATCATCAGCGCCGCATAGGCGAGATAGGGGTTGGCCATCGCATCGGGGAAGCGCACTTCGACGCGCTTCGACTTGGCGCCCGTGCCGTACGGAATGCGGCACGACGCCGACCGGTTGCGCGACGAATAGGCGAGCAGCACCGGCGCCTCATAGCCCGGCACCAGCCGCTTGTAGCTGTTGGTGGTCGGGTTGGTGAAGGCGTTCACCGCCTTGGCATGCTTGATGATGCCGCCGATGAAATAGAGGCAGGTATCCGACAGGCCGGCATAGCCGTTGCCCGCGAACAGCGGCTCCTTGCCCTGCCAGATCGAGAAGTGGGTGTGCATGCCGGAGCCGTTATCTTCCTTGATCGGCTTGGGCATGAAGGTCGCCGACTTGCCATAGGCATGTGCGACCTGGTGCACGACATACTTGTAGATCTGCATGCGGTCGGCGGTGGTGGTCAGCGTGCCGAAGGTGAGGCCAAGCTCGTGCTGTGCCGCCGCCACCTCGTGGTGGTGCTTGTCGCAGGGCAGGCCCATCTCGAGCATCGTCGAGACCATCTCGCCGCGGATGTCGACGGCCGAGTCGACCGGCGCGACGGGGAAATAGCCGCCCTTCGCGCGCGGACGGTGGCCGAGGTTGCCGCCCTCATAGTCGCGACCCGTGTTGGTCGGCAGCTCGATGTCGTCGATCTTGAAGTACGAGCCGGCATAGTTCGTGTCGAACTGCACGTTGTCGAACATGAAGAATTCGGCTTCCGGACCGACGTAGACGGTGTCGCCGATGCCGGTGGTCTTAAGATAGGCCTCGGCCCGCTTCGCGGTCGAGCGGGGGTCGCGTGCGTAGAGTTCGCCGGTCGACGGCTCGACGACGTCGCAGAACACGATCAGCATCGGCGTGGCCGAGAAGGGATCGGTGTAGACCGCGTCGAGATCCGGCTTCAGGATCATGTCCGACTCGTTGATCGCCTTCCACCCCGCGATCGACGAACCGTCGAACATCAGCCCGTCGGTCAGCTCGTCCTCGCCCAGGATCGAGGCGACCATGGTGAGGTGCTGCCACTTGCCCTTGGGGTCGGTGAAGCGGAGATCGATCCACTCGATCTCCTCGTCCTTGATCTTGTTCAGGATGTCGCTGGCAGTCGTCGCCATGGTAAGCCCCTTGCTCTCGAAAAGGTCGGCCGGAACTGGCCGGTACGGGTCGGTGCGGTGCGATTGAACGCCTTATGCTGCACCGCGTCAAATGACGTAGATGTCAGATTGCGTCAGATCGCTGCTTCATCGCGTTCGCCGGTGCGAATGCGCAGCGCCGTTTCGACCGGGATGACGAAGATCTTGCCGTCGCCGATGCGGCCGGTCTGCGCCGCGGCGGCGATCGCCTCGACGACGCGCTCGGTCAGGGCGTCGTCGACGACGACCTCCAGCTTAACCTTGGGTAGGAAGTCGACGACATATTCGGCGCCGCGATACAATTCGGTATGGCCCTTCTGCCGTCCGAATCCCTTCGCCTCGGTCACCGTGATGCCGCTCACGCCGATCTCGTGCAGCGCTTCCTTCACCTCATCCAGCTTGAACGGCTTGATGATGGCTTCGACCTTCTTCACCGCGAAAATGCCCTTCATGATGCCGCTTCGCCCGGGCGGGCGACCGGTGCCGATTGTGCCAGCAGCGGACACTTCCAACAACGGGGATTCTGGGATTTATGATGCCTGTTTGCGCGGCAGCCGATCGTGATCTGCCCGGTTTTTGCGCACGTGTGTCCGTCGGACCGGCAAGAGCCTGCATCGATCCGTGATGCTGGATGCATCGCTGAGACTGGCGACGGTCGTCGGTCGATTGCGACGCTGCGGGCGAGCGACAGCGCATTACGCGTCATCCAGCAGCGGGAAAGGGGGAATCCTGGCAACAGGATCGATCAGGAGCCGGCCGATGCCGTCAGCGTTTCACCCTGAACCGGACCAGCCTTTGCGCAAAAAGGGGGGCGGCCTTACGGCCCCCCCCCGATGCAATCATGCCGTCGGTGACGGTCAGTCCTGGCGCGCGAGCCACTCCTCGAGCCACTTGATCGTATAGTCGCCCTGCTGGAATTCCGGATCGTCGAGCAGGGCTTGGTGCAGCGGAATGGTCGTCTTCATCCCGTCGATCACGAACTCCTCCAGCGCGCGGCGCAGACGGCGCAGCGCGCCCTCGCGGGTCGTCCCGTAGACGATCAGCTTGGCGATCATCGAATCGTAATAGGGGGGGACCTTGTAACCCGCGTAGAGGCCCGAATCGACGCGCACGTGCATGCCGCCCGGTGCATGATATTGCTTCACCAGGCCCGGCGAGGGCGTGAAACTGCGCGGGTCCTCGGCGTTGATGCGGCATTCGATCGCATGGCCGCGGAACTGCACGTCCTCCTGCCGCAACGTCAGCGGATGCCCTTCGGCGACGCGAATCTGCTCGCGGACGAGATCGAGACCGGTGATCATCTCCGTCACGGGATGTTCAACCTGCAGGCGGGTGTTCATCTCGATGAAGTAGAATTCGCCGTCTTCCCACAGGAATTCGATCGTGCCCGCACCGCGATAGCCCATGTCAGCCATCGCCTTGGCGACGATGCCGCCCATGCGCGCGCGCTCTTCCGCGGAAATGACAGGCGAGGGCGCCTCTTCGAGCACCTTCTGGTGGCGGCGCTGAAGCGAACAGTCGCGCTCGCCGAGATGGATGGCATTGCCGTTGCCGTCGCCGAACACCTGAAATTCGATGTGCCGGGGATTGCCCAGGTACTTCTCGAGATAGACGGTGGCGTCGCCGAACGCGGCCTTCGCCTCCGTCCCCGCCTGCTGCATCAGCGTCTCCAGCTGATCCTCGGACTGGCAGACCTTCATGCCGCGGCCGCCGCCGCCCGACGCCGCCTTGATGATCACGGGATAGCCGGCGCGCGCCGCGATGGCCTTTGCCTCGGCCAGATCGCTGATCGGACCATCCGATCCCGGCACCAGCGGCAGGCCGAGCGCGCCCGCGGTGCGCTTTGCCTCGATCTTGTCGCCCATGGTGCGGATATGTTCGGGCTTGGGGCCGACGAAGAGCAGGTTGTGAAGCTCGACGATCTCGGCGAACCGGGCGTTTTCCGACAGGAAGCCATAGCCCGGGTGGATCGCATCCGCACCGGAAATCTCGGCGGCCGAGATGATGTTCGGGATGTTGAGGTAGCTGTCCGCCGCCGCCGGCGGCCCGATGCAGATCGCCTCGTCCGCCAGGCGTACGTGCATGGCATCGGCATCGGCGGTCGAATGTACCGCGACGGTGCGGATGCCCATCTCGCGGCAGGCGCGGTGGATGCGCAGTGCGATCTCGCCGCGATTGGCGATCAGCAGCTTTTTGATCGGACGCATGACCTTACTCGACCACCACCAGGGGCTGGTCGAACTCGATCGGCTGGCCATTTTCCACCAGGATCGCCTTCACAGTGCCGGCGGAGGTGGCAGTGATAGGGTTCATCACCTTCATCGCCTCGACGATCAGCAGCGTGTCGCCGGCCGACACGGTCTGGCCGACGCTGATGAACGGCTTCGCGCCTGGTTCGGCGGCAAGATAGGCGGTGCCGACCATCGGCGACTTGACCGCGTTCGCCGACACTGTGGGGGCCGAAGCGCCCGCTTCCGCGGCCACGGGGGCGGCAGGCGCGGGGGCGGCAGCCGGAGCCGGCGCATAATGAACCGCAGGCGCGGCGGCGGCGGCCTTGCGCGCGACGCGGATCTTGCGATCGCCCTCTTCGACCTCGATCTCGGTCAGGTGCGTGGCGTCGAGCAATTCGGCGAGCTGCCGCACGAGGTTGACGTCGACCTGCATATTGCCCCCCTGGGCGCTGTTCTGGCTATTATCAGTCATGGCGGAGCCTCCTGTCAGAACCGCGCGGCGGCTTCAAGCGCGAGCATGTAGCTCAACGCACCGAATCCCGCGATGCTTCCCTTTGCGGCGCGCCCCACGAAACTGTTGTGGCGAAAGGCTTCGCGCGCATGCGGATTGGACAGATGCACCTCGATCACCGGGGTCGTCACGCTCTTGATGGCGTCGTGGATCGCGACCGACGTGTGGGTGAACCCGCCCGCATTGAGCAGCACCGCTTTGGCCCGTACCGCCTGCGCCTCGTGCAGCCAATCCACCAGATGGCCCTCGTGGTTCGACTGCCGCATGTCGATCGCGAGCCCGAGTTCGCGGGCGCGATCCTCCAGCTGCCCGGCGATGTCGTCGAGCGTGTCATGGCCATAGATCTCCGGCTCCCGCAGCCCCAGCAGGTTCAGGTTCGGGCCGTTGAGAACGAAGATCGTCGCGGGGACGGTGTCGGACATGTCCGCTCCTTGGGTTGCGGCACCCGGAAGCCGGGCCTAGATCGAGCGCGTTCTCCTAGCCCGATCGCCCCTCGCTTGTCGAAGGGCAGTTCTTCCCGCGCCGAACGGGCGGCGCCGGAAGGGCAGGGCTTCGACAGGCTCAGCCCGAATGGAAAGGGTGGGGCTGCGCCCCGCATAGCGACTCATGGCCCATACCGACGGCACCGTCTCCATCACCGTCAACGGCGAGCACAAGCGCGTCGCCGCCGGCCTGTCCCTCGCGCAGCTCGCGTCCGAGCTGGGACTCGTGCCGGAAAAGGTCGCGGTCGAGCGTAATCTGGAAGTCGTGCCGCGCTCGACGCTCGCCGATGTCACCGTGGAGGACGGGGACGACATCGAAATCGTGCATTTCGTCGGCGGCGGCGATCACGCGCGGGCGGTCGATACCGACAGCTGGACCGTGGCGGGCCGCACGTTCCGCTCGCGGCTGATCGTCGGTACCGGCAAGTACAAGGACTTCGCCCAGAATGCCGCGGCACTCGAGGCGTCGGGGGCGGAAATCGTCACCGTCGCGGTGCGCCGCGTCAACGTCAGCGATCCGAAGGCGCCGATGCTGACCGACTATATCGATCCCAAGAAGGTCACCTACCTGCCGAACACCGCGGGCTGCTTCACCGCGGAGGAAGCGATCCGCACGTTGCGGCTGGCGCGCGAGGCGGGCGGATGGGACCTCGTCAAGCTGGAGGTTCTGGGCGAGGCCAAGACGCTCTATCCCGACATGCGCGAGACGCTGAAGGCCACCGAGGTATTGGCGCGCGAGGGGTTCAAGCCGATGGTCTATAGCGTCGACGATCCGATCGCGGCCAAGCAGCTCGAAGAGGCGGGGGCGGTCGCGATCATGCCGCTCGGCGCGCCGATCGGCTCCGGGCTGGGGATCCAGAACCGCGTGACCATCCGGCTGATCGTCGAGGGCGCGAAGGTGCCTGTCCTGGTCGACGCGGGCGTGGGCACCGCCTCCGATGCCGCGGTGGCGATGGAGCTCGGCTGCGACGGCGTGCTGATGAACACGGCGATCGCCGAGGCGAAGGACCCGGTGATGATGGCGGCCGCGATGAAGTCCGCGATCGAGGCGGGGCGGTTGAGCTATCGTGCGGGACGCATGGGACAACGCCGCTACGCCGATCCCTCGAGTCCGCTGGCCGGGCTGATCTAAGTGCCCGTCTAAGTGCCCGCCGCTCGTCGCAAAAACTGTGCCCGTTACGGATTTGTCACGGAACCGGCGCGAGCCACGGCCCGTTATTGCTGACGTGGATCAAGCGGCCCGAAAGGCGGGTCGCACGAAGCGCAGGAGGCCGGAATGGGCGAGCTGACCGACAAGATCAAGGGCAATGTCAACGAGGCGATCGGCAAGGCGAAGGAAGCGATCGGCAACCACACCGACAATGCCGATCTGGCCGCCGAGGGCAAGGCGCAGCAGCTGGAAGGCAAGGGCGAGCAGGCCAAGGGCAAGGTCAAGGGCGCGCTCGGCGACGACATCTGATCGGCGCCTAGACAGAATGACAGGGTCGTTCCGCTCCGGCGGGGCGGCCCTTTTCGTTGATCGAACAGGGGAAGAATTCATGAGGAAGACGATGATCGCCGCGCTGCTGGGTAGCATGGCGCTTTCGCTCGCCGCATGCGGCGGCAAGGGCGACGACAAGCTCGGCCATGATGTCGAGAAGGCCTATGACAATCGCGCCGACGCGATGGAACAGGCTGCCGACAACATGAAGGATCAGGCCGACCAGATCCGCAAGAGCGGCAAACAGCAGGCGGACGCAATCGATGACGCCGATGTCAACGCACAGGCGATGACCGACGAGCAGAAGGCGGCGTTGATCAACGGAACCGAGAAACTGCGCTGACCGAAGCGTGATCAGCCGGCGCGGCCAGCGACTTGCGTTAGCGTCGTGCCGGCGGTGATCGCCTCGACATCCGTTTTCAGATGCAGCAGCCGAACACCCCGGACGCGCTGCGCGCGTTCAAGCGCGGGGGCGAAGTCTTCGGTGCGTTGCACGGTTTCCGACCAGCAGCCGTACGCGCGCGCCAGCGCGGCGAAATCCGGATTGGCGAGACGGGTCGCGGAGGCGCGGCCGGGAAACTCCCGCTCCTGATGCATGCGGATCGTTCCATAGGCGCCGTTGTCGACCACGAGCACCAGCATCTGCGCGTCGTGCTGAACCGCGGTCGCCAGCTCCTGTCCGTTCATCAGGAAACAGCCATCGCCGGCAAGCGCGACGACGGTGCGCCCCGGGTGACGCAGCGCCGCGGCGACTGCCGCGGGGACGCCATAGCCCATCGCGCCCGCCGTCGGCGCGAGTTGCGTCCCCGGCCCCGCATAGGGCCAGTAGCGATGCCACCAGCCGCTGTAATTGCCTGCGCCGTTGCATAGGATCGTATCGGCGGGCAGCAGGTCGCGCATCGCCGCGACGCAGGGGCCGAGATCCATGATCAGATCGCGGGGCCGTGGCGTCGACCAGTCGCGCCATTCGTCATGGGCTCGCCCGCCCGCATCGCGCGCTGGCAGCGCGACGGCGAGCAACGCCTGCGCGAATTCCGCCATGCCCGCGCAGATCGCGATATCTGTACGATAGGTGCGGTCCAACTCCTCCGGGTCGGGGTGAACGTGCACCAGGCGTTGTCCCGGATGGTCGGGGGTCACCAGCGTATAACCGTCGGTCGTCGCCTCGCCCAATCTCGGGCCCACGACCAACAGCAGATCCGCCGCGCGGACACGCTCGACAAGCCGCGGATTGGGACCATAGCCCAGATTGCCCGCCCAGGCGGGCGACGTGTTGGGAATTGCGTCCTGCCGGCGGAAGGCGGCGGCGACGGGAATACCGACACGTTCGGCCCAGTCGACGAAATCGCGCGCCGCATCCTGGTCCCAGCCCGCGCCGCCGACGATCGCGACCGGTCGCTCCGCCGAGGCCAGCGCTTCCGCCACGCGCTGAATCTGTGCCGGATCGCAGGTCTGTTTAATGCGCGCAACGCGAGGCCGGTCGACGGCGTCGACACGGTCGAGCAGCATGTCTTCGGGCAGGGCGAGGACGACGGGACCGGGCCGCCCGCTCATGGCGACGGCATAAGCGCGCGCGACATATTCGGGAATGCGCCGCGCGTCGTCGATCCGCGCCGCCCATTTGGCGAGCGGGCCGAACATCGCGGCGAAGTCGATCTCCTGAAAAGCCTCGCGATCCCGCGTCGCGCGGTCGACGTCGCCGATGAACAGGATCATCGGCTGCGAATCCTGCATGGCGACATGGACGCCGATCGACGCGTTCGTCGCACCCGGGCCGCGGGTCACGAAGGCGATGCCGGGGCGGCGGGTCAGCGTCCCGTCGGCACAGGCCATGAACGCCGCGCCGCCCTCCTGCCGGCAGACCACCGTTTCGATCGCCGGCGTGTCGTGCAAGGCGTCCAGAACCGCCAGGAAGCTCTCGCCCGGCACGGTGAAAATCCGCTCGCAGCCCTGCGCGAGCAATTGGTCGACCAGAATCCGGCCTCCGGTGCGCGTTCCACTCTCCATCGCTCGTCCTTGGCGACTTTGCGCCGCCAAGTCGAGACGGCGGTCGCTCAGCGGAAGTCGAACCAGCCGCGCGGCCTGCCGTCGGTGAACGCCGGGCGCGCGCTACGCGCGGCGACCGGGGCACGGCCGTTGAGGCGTTCGGTCAGCGTCGGCCGGGCGACGGCGGGATCGACGACAGGGGTGGCTGCCACCGGCGTCGCATTGGCGAGGCGTTCGTTTTCGCGCTCGAGTTCGGCGGTGCGCCGATTGGCCTCGGCCAGCCGCGTTTCGCCGTCGCGGCGATGCGCCGCATGCGCCTCGCGTTCGGCCGCATAGCGTTCCTTCCACTTGCGGCCGCCAGGATGGCTGGCGAGACCGAACAGCCAGCCGGCGATCAGCGCAAGGGCCAGCGCGGCGAACTGCGTCGGGGTGGTGAAGAGCATCGTCGGACTCCCTGTTACGGGAGCACAACGACGCTGGGCGGCGATGGTTCAGCGCCGTGCGTCGCCGCCTCGCAACCGGATCAGAACGCGTCGCTGATCGAACAGGCTGCCGGACCCAGGATGACGACGAACAGCGTCGGCAGGATGAACAGGATCAGCGGCACCGTCATGATCGCAGGCAGGCGCGCGGCCTTTTCCTCGGCGCGCATCATGCGCTCGTTACGGAACTCGCCCGACAGGACGCGTAGCGCGGAGGCGAGCGGCGTGCCGTATTTCTCCGTCTGGATCATGGTCGTGACGACGCCCTTGATCGCATCGAGATCGACCCGCGTCGCCAGATTCTCGAACGCCTGGCGGCGTTCGGTGAGAAAGCCCAGTTCGATGGCGGTCAGCGTGAACTCGTCGCCCAGTTCGGGATAGGCGCGGCCAAGTTCCTTCGCCACGCGGTGGAAGGCCGCATCGACGGTCAGGCCCGCCTCCGCGCAGATCACCAGAAGGTCGAGCGCGTCCGGCAACCCCTTGCGGATCGCGTGGCTGCGCTTGGTGATCTTGTTCTTGAGGTAGATATCCGGCGCCTTGTACGACAGCACGAAGGCCATCGCGACGATGCCGTAGCGCTGCAGCGCGGAATAGTCGGCGAACGTGTCGGTGCCGTAGACGAAGAAGGTCGCGAGGCCGCCGATGACGATCGGCAGGGCGAGGCGGCCGAAGATGACCGCGACCGCCCAGTCCTTCGACCGGATGCCGGCCTGCATCAGCTTAACCTGCGCGATTTTGACCTGGCTGTCCTGCAAGACCTTCAGCGACGACAGGATGCTGCGCATCCGGTCGGCCGTATCGTTGCGCTGGACCAGTTTCGCGCGGCGTTTCGTCGAGGCGGTGATACCTGCCTTCAGCTGTTCGCGCCGGTCGTTGAGCGCCTTGACGCGCTTGGACATCGGATCGCTGACGGTCGTCACCGCGTAGATCGCGATCATCACCGCGAACGCGGCGACGCCGGAGAGGATCGTCGCGACCCAAAGGACGTCGACGCCGAGGAGGGTGGGGCCGGTTGCCTGCATGTTGCCTGTCCTTGCCCGTCAGATCTCGAAGCTGACCATCTTGGCCATGATGAAGGCGCCGATGCTCATCCACAGCAGTCCGCCGAGGCCGGCGACCATCAGGCGCTGGTCGACGAAGAAGTTCTGCATGTAGCTGGCGTTGATCATCCAGATCATACCGAACACGATGAACGGCAGCGACCCGACGATATAGGCCGATGCCTTCGACTCGGACGACATCGCCCTGATCTTGAGCTTCATCTGGCCGCGCTGGCGCAGCACCGTGGCGAGGTTCGCCAGCGTCTCGGCAAGGTTGCCGCCGGTTTCGCGCTGGATCGCGATGGTGATGACGAAGAACTGGAATTCGGGCGTGCCCAGCCGGTCGGCGGTGTCCTGCAACGCCGCATCCATGGATTTGCCGATCTTCATCTTGTCGGATACCATCCGGAATTCCTCGCCGACGGGGCCCTCGACCTCGTTGCCGACGACCGCCATCGTCTCGCTGACGGGTAGACCGGATCGCAGACCGCGCACGAGCAGTTCGATCGCGTCCGGAAACTTCGCGGTGAACTTCGCGATACGCCGCTTGATGAAATAGCCGACGATGTAATGCGGCAGGCCGGCGCCGACGAAGAGCGCGAGGAACATCGCAAGCAGGATCGGCGCGCCCTTCAGCCACAGCAACGCCGCGACGAGCGCGAACAGGCCGGCGCTCGCCATGCCATATTGCCCGACGGTCCAGTCCTTGCCCGTCATCGCCAGCCGCTTGGCCAGCTGCGCCGGGTTGGGCAGCAGCTTGCCGAAGGCGACGTCCGTCCTGGTCTGCGCCCGTCCCGCGGTGATGCGGCGCATCTGCGCCTCGGCGACCGCATCCGCCTCGCCGTGCCGGCCGCGGACGGCCGCGATCCGCCGCGCCTGCGAGCGTTGCGGCGACGGCCCCGCGAGGGCGAACGCCACGAGGCCCAGCGCCAGCGTGGCACCGATCGCGAGCAGGAAAAGGGGCAGCGTATCCATGACGTTCGATCAGGGCTCCATGACCGCTATCGGCATTCGCCGGTTCACTTGCGCGGGCGCTTGGCGAGCAGCGAGGCGAGCAGCGAGCTGCCCTTGCCGCCGCTCTTGCCGGCACCCGGGACACCGGCATCGAGCGCCTCGTCGCCGACGCTCAGCACGCCCTTGACCAGGTCGAGCAGGGGCGCGACGGTCTTGGAATTCTTGCCCGCCTCCGCCATCGGCTTGCCGAGCTTCGCCGCCTGTGCCGCCAGTTTCTGGTCGAACGGCACGACATGATCGATCTTGCGTTCGATCGATCCCTCGAAATCCTTGCGGCTGATCTCGAGCTGCCCGGCGGCATGCATGCGGTTGGCGACGACGGTCACCTGCGTCTGCGGGGCGTTGGACTTGAGCCACGACAGGATGCGGATCGTGTCGCGCGCCGCCGCCAGCGTCAGTTCGGTGACGACCACCGCGGTCTGTATGTCGCTGATCAGGTGTGGATGCTGCACCAGCATCGCACGCGGAAGATCGACCACGGTGCATTCGAAGGCGGCACGCATCTCTTCCTGCAACTGGTAGAAGGCGGCGCCATCGGTCATCAGCGGCTGGTTGATCGGCGCTTCCGCGGACAGCACGGCGAGCTTCTCCGACGCCTTCACCATCGCCCGCTCGATGAACAGGCCGTCGATCCGGCTGGGGTTTTCGATCGCGTCGGTCAGGCCGCGGCCCGGCTCGAGATCGAGCGCCAGCGCGCCGGTGCCGAAATGGACGTCGAGGTCGAGCAGCGCGGTCGCACGCTTCTCCTTGTCGCTCATCAGCCAGGCCAGCGAGGTCGCGACCGTCGAAGCGCCGACGCCGCCGCGCGTACCGATGACGGCGGTCGAGCAATGCGGACGGTCGACGACCGCCTCCGTCGCCTTGGGCGCGTTCAGCATCGCCTGTGCGTGGCCGAGCGCTTCGCGCAGCATGTCGGGATGCACCGGCTTCAGCAGATAGTCCTGGATGCCGCTGGCCACGAGGTCACGATACAGCCGGACGTCGTTGACCTGGCCGGCGGCAATCACGACCGTCCCCGGTTCGCACACCTCGGCGAGCGCATTGATGTCGTTCAGCGGATCGCCCGATTCCGCCAGGTCGACGAACAGGATCTGCGGGCTGGCCGATACCGACAGCGACTGGACCGCGTTGCGCAGCCCGCCCTTGTGCACCTTCTCGACCGTCCAGCCGAGCTCCGCGGCGACCGCGCGCAGCGTGTCGGCGGTGGTGTCGTCGCAGGCGAAGGCGGCAAAGGGTTCGCGCAGGCCGGTACCGGGCTTCCAGGGCGCGTTCATGTCACTTTCCTCCCGTCGCGGGCAGCGTACCCGTCGCGCCCGTCGCCGTGCGCTTGCGGTAATTGTCGATCGCCTTGCTGGTCAGCGCCGGATCGACGACCGATCCCGCTTCCGTCCCCCGAACGAGGTCGTCGGGACGCGCGACCATCGCGGCGAGGTTGCTGTTCACCGCACATCCGAAATTGGACGAGGTATGCTGATCGAGTTCGGTGCTGCTGTCGCGACTCCAGTCGGGACAGCCCGGCACCGACGCACGCATGCGGGACACGATGACGCGCACGGCGCCCTGTGCCACAGGCGCGTTCGTGACGGGCGTATCGGTCGACAGCAGCAGGCCATAGCGCGCGACGACGCCGGCGACCTGCTCGTGGGCAGTGGGCGCATAGCCGCCCGGATCGTCGATCGCGATGCGGTCGCCGAAGCCGACGTGCATGCCTTCCATCCAGCCGGCGAGGCGATAGTCCTCGCCGGGCGCGAGCGCGCCGCCGCGCGTCGCGAGATCGAGCGCGTAGCTGGTGCGGTCGACGACCGGCTGGTGCACGGACTCCACGCCGCGGTTCTGGGTGCCCATGCACCCGCCCAGCATCAGTGCGGGAACGGCGAGCGAGGCAAGGAGGATCGGACGGATCATCGGGAAGGTCATCCTTCGCGCGCTTAGTTGGAGAAGCCGGGGGCGGGGACGTCCGCCTTGCGGGACTTGCGATCGCTACGGGCGTCGGAGGCGGCCGGAGCGGCATCGCGCCGCGGTTGCGCCGGTACCGGAGCGGATGCGCCGTAACTGGGCGCCATGCCGGGCGCGCTGCCTGGCGCCATCGACGGCACCGGGCGGCGATCGCCGCTGATCCCCGTGCCGAGTTCGCCGAGCAGCAGACGGCCGGCATCGGTGGGGGCGCGATAGCCGTCGCTCGGCAGCGCGACCTGCGACAGGCTGTTGATCGGCTTTACCAGATAGGGGGTGATGATGATGACGAGTTCGGTCTCGCTGCGCTGGAAGCCGTTCGACCGGAACAGCGCGCCGATGATCGGCAGATCGCCGAGGAACGGCGTCTTCTGGATCGAATTGTTGTGCGTGTTCTGGAGGAGGCCGCCGATCATCATGCTCTGGCCGGAGCCCAGTTCCAGCGTCGTTTCGACGCGGCGGGTGGTCAGCCCGGGAACGCGGGTGCCGTTCATCGTCACCGCATTGGAGTAATCGAGCTGCGACACCTCCGGCCGCACACGCAGGCTGATGCGCCCGTCGGCGAGCACCGTCGGCGTATAGGCCAGGCTGACGCCATATTGCTTGTATTCGACCGACACGGTGCCCAGCGCCTGCGCGATCGGGATCGGCACCTCGCCGCCGGCGAGGAAGGTGCCCGTCTCGCCCGACAGCGCGGTGAGATTCGGATTGGCGAGCGTCGTCACCATGCCCGTCGTCTCGCCGAGGTCGAGCGCGCCGAGCAGGTCGAGGCCGAGCAGCCTGCCGGCGAAGCCCAGCGTCCCGCCGGTTGCCGCGCCCGTCAGCAGCGTGCTGCCCGTCGATGCGGTCGTGCCCCCGGTGAACATGCCCCCGCCGTTGGCCCCACCGCTCAGTGGGGCATATTGCGTCTGGGCTCGTCCCTGCGTGATGCCGAACTTGAAACCGCCGGTGCCGTCGAACGACTGGATGTTGACGCCGACCTGCTTGATGAAGCTGCGGCTCACTTCCGCGACGCGCACCTGCAGGTTGACCTGCAACGGCGTCGCCGTCTTCAGGCGGGAGAGCACCTTGGTGCTTTCGCCGACATAGGCCTGCACAAGGCGTTCCGCCTCGGCCGCGTCGCCGGGGCTGGCGATCGTGCCGGTGAGCAGGACCAGACCGTTCATCGGCGTTGCGACGATCTGTGCTTCCGGCATCGCAAGACGCAGCATCGCGCCGATCGAGTCGTAGTTGTTGCCGACGCGGACCGTGCTTGCATAGACGACCGCGCCACCCTTGGTCGTCGCGGAGATCGTTGTCTCGCCCGGCTTCTTGCCGAAGATGTAGAGCTGGGTCGGAGAGCGGACCTGCACGTCGGCGACCGCGTCGTCGGCGACGAACACGTCGCTCATCGGGCGTGGCAGCGTGACGAGCCGGCCGCGACCCGTGTTGACCTGGACGAGGCCGCTGGGGGCGCTGGACGCACCTGGCGCCGGCCGCGCATCGGCGAGGCCGGCGGGCGTCGCCAGCACCATGGCCAGCGCGAGCGGCGCGCGTGCGAAAGGCTTCGAGGACTTGCGCATGATTACTTGTTTCCCCCGACCGGAACGACGGTCACGCTGGTGCCGCGCGCGACACGCACGACGGGACCGGTTGGTATCGCGGCCGCACCCGGTGCGGTCGCGGCGGCGCCACCCGGAGCGGGCATGCCCACCCCCTGCGCCTGCGCGGCAAGCCCGGAGGCCTTGCCAGGCACGGAACTACGCTGGAAGCGCGAGACATCGGCTCCCGTGGCGAAGGTGCTGTCGCCCGACTGCGGGCGGCTGGCGGACGCCAGCATCATCGCCTTCTCGGCCTTGGCATCGCCGTTGGCCGGCACCTTGACCGATCCGTTGGCAATCGCCTCCTCCAGCTGCGCCGGATTGTCCGCGAGGCTGCGTAGCGACAGCGACAGGTCGCCGACGGTGCGCGCCACCGCGATCTGCTCCGCCATCTTGGGCGTCGCTTCGAGCGTCACGTTGGAATAGGTGCTGACCTTGGTCTTGCCGTCTTCTCCGACGCTGTTGTCGGTGCGCTGGTCGGTCGCGAGGACCCGCACGTTGCGCATGATCGTTTCCGAAACCTTGAGCGGCTGGCCGTCGCCGCCGCCCGTGACGGATTGGGTCAGCACGAGATCGACGCGGTCGCCCGGGAAGACGAAGCCCGCGACGGCCGCCTGGCCGGAAACCGCGACCGTGACGGCGCGCATGCCGGGACCCAGCGCGGCGGCCAGGAAGCCGCGGTCGCCGGGCTTCACGAGCGCGCCCTGCGTCACCGGCTGGCCCGCGGTGATCGGGTTGCGCACGACCGTTCCCTGCAACGCCTTGAGATCGGTGCCCGCCTTCAGGAAATAGGCGCCGTCGACCAGTTCCTTGGGCCAGGGCTGGAACTTCAGCGCCGAGGCATCGAGGATGGTGCCGACCGGCAGCGTGCGAGTCGCGACCAGCACTTCCGGCCCGTCGACGGGCCGCAGGCCCGGCTGCGTCATGGCGGCGGCCTGCGGTGCGGCGGAACCGGCGAGCAGCGTGCGGGCGAAGAACGCCGTGATGCCGGCGATCAGCAGCGCTCCCACCAGCAAAACGATCTTGCGACTATCCATGTTGCAACGGGCCTTTTCTGCGCACCGGTGGTTGATCCGGCGCTAAGTATTGAGGTGGAGTGGTTAAAATCCGGTTGGTGGTCCCGCCGGGACGACCGTCAGCAGGGCTGCGGCAGCGATGGCGACGCCGTAGGGCACTTCGACCACCGCCTCGCGACGGCGCCAGCGGTGCTCGACCACCATCAGCATCGTGATCGCGCCGCCCACCACCGCCATCAGCATCAGCATCGACAGCACGCCGCCGGGCGGAAACCAGAGGGCAAGCGCGCCGATCATCTTGACGTCGCCTCCGCCCATCCACCCGGCAGCGAAGACTCCCGCGAACAGGGCGAACACCGCGGTGGCCAGGCCGAACTGGATCGCCATGTCACCCCAGCCGAGCCCGTTCGCCCACCACCATGCGGGGGCAGCGAGCGCGATGGCGGCATTCTTCCAGTTCGCGATTTCGCGCCGGCGAGCATCCTCGATCCCTGCCGAGAGCAGCAGGGCGAAAAGCAGCGCGATGACGGCCATGCCGAGAAGTTTGTCCCACCCCATCGGTGTGAACAGGTAGACGCGATGGCTTTCGAAACCGTAACCAAGGGGAGCCGATGACCCAGATCCCGTTCGATCCCCACGCACTGCGGCGCGATTTTCCCGCAGACTCGCGCCTGTCGCATTGGATCGCGGCCGACGGATGGCGGCATCGTCGCTTCGATTGGCCCCATCCCAACCCGCGCGGCCGCATCCTCGTCCAGGGCGGACGGGCCGACATCATCGAGAAGTTCCTGGAGGTGATCGGCCATCTCCATGCACATGGCTGGGCGGTCACGGCCTTCGACTGGCGGGGGCAGGGCGGCTCCGGCCGCCTGGCGAAGGATCCGCACGTCGGTCATGCGGAGCGCTTCGATCCCTGGCTCGCCGACCTTTCCGCCTTCTGGAACGACTGGCGGTCGGAGGGTGATGGTCCGACCGCGATCCTGGGGCATTCGATGGGCGGCCACCTGCTGCTCCGGTCCTTGATGGACGGCGGTGTGGACCCGGATGCGGCTGTGCTGGTCGCGCCGATGCTGGGAATCCACTCGCCGGTGGGGCCGCGGCTGGGCGCGTGGCTGGCGCGGCTGATGACCCGGATCGGCGATCCGGCGCGGCCCGCCTGGCGCGTGCGCGACGATTCGCAATCCGCCGGCCATCGCGAGCGGCTGCTGACGCACTCGCACGACCGGTATGCCGACGAGGCCTTTTGGTACGATCGCGATCCCAGCCTGCGACTGGGGCCGCCGAGCTGGGCATGGATCGCGGAAGCATTCGTCGCCTGCACCGCGTTGCGGGACGACCCGCGCCTCGTGACGGTCCGGACGCCGATCCTGATGCTGGTGGCCGACGAGGATGGGCTTGTCGATTCGCAGGCGGCGGTAAGGGTGGCCGCACGGCTGCCGCGGTGCGAGCTGGAGCGCTTCGGCGCCGAGTCGGCGCATGAGATCCTGCGCGAAGCTGATGCCGTGCGGTTGCGCGCCTATGGCCTGATCGACGCGTTTCTTGCCCGGCAGACGGCATGACCTACGACATCGCGATCGTCGGCGCGGGCATTGCCGGGGCGAGCCTCGCCGCCGCGGTCGGAGACGGCGCGCGTGTCCTGCTGCTCGAAGCCGAATCGCATCCTGGCTATCATGCGACGGGCCGATCGGCGGCCTTCTGGTCGGAAACCTATGGTGGACCCGGGGTCCAGCCGCTGACGAGCGCGTCAGAACGGGCCCTGCGCGAGGCGGGCGTGCTCGATCCGCTCGGCGAGCTCCATATCGGTCGCGCGGACGACGCGGCGGCGGCGGACGCGTTTCTTGCCGCCTTCGCGGGCAGCGGCGTCCGGCTCGACCGTGTCGATCCGGCCGCGATGGTACCGGGCCTGTTACCCGGCTGGACGATCGGCATTCACGAACCGAGCTGCGCCTATATCGATGTCGGTGCTCTCCATGCGCGCTATCTTGCCACCGCTCGGTCGGCGGGCGCGACCCTGGTCGTCGATGCGGCGATGCGCAGCGCGGTCCGGCGCGGCGGCTCCTGGCGGATAGAGACCGCCGCGGGGCCGTTCGCGGCGGACGTGCTCGTCAATGCGGCGGGCGCCTGGGCGGACGAGGTCGCCGTGCGGGCCGGCGTGGCACCCATCGGTATCCGCCCGTTTCGCCGGACCGTCGTCCAGTTGCGCAGCGATCCCGCCCCGCCGGCGCGGCTGCCGCTGGTCGCGGACATCGCGGGCAGTTTCTATTTCAAGCCGGAGGCCGGCGGGCGGCTCTGGCTGAGCCCGTCGGACGAGACACCCAGCGACCCGTGCGATGCAGCGGCGGAGGAGCTCGACGTCGCAATCGCGATCGACCGCTTCGAAGGTGCGGTCGACTGGCGGGTCGACGCGGTGGAACGCCGCTGGGCCGGGCTGCGCAGTTTCGCGCCCGACCGGCTGCCGGTTTATGGTGTTGCGCCCGACATGCCCGGTTTCTTCTGGTTTGCAGGACAGGGCGGCTTCGGCATCCAGACATCGCCCGCCGCCGCCATGATCGGCGCCGCATTGGTTCAGGGCGGAACGCCCGCGGACGAGGTGTCGGGCATCGACGTCGCCCGCTATGCACCCGCGCGGTTCGCGTCTATGCCACGCTGACCACTCTCGCGAAGGAGGCCAGGATGGCGCACAAGTTCGTGATCGAGAAGAACAAGGCCGGGGAATTCGTCGCCAAGTTCAAGCACAACGGCGAATTGATCTGGTGGACCGAGGGCTATTCCAGTCGCGCCAGCGCGCGCAACGCGATCGCCTCGATCCTCAAGAACGGACCCGCGGCCGCCGTCGAGGAAGAGGAATAGCGGGCGGCGGGGTTCAGGGACGCTTCGCCGCCGCCAATGCGGCGTCGCTGGCGAGCTTGTCGGCACGCTCGTTATCCGGGTGGCCGGCGTGGCCCTTGACCCAGATCCACTCGATCTCGTGACGCTGCGTCGCGGCGAACAGCGCCTGCCACAATTCGGCATTCTTGACGGGCTTCTTGTCCGCCGTCTTCCAACCGTTCTTTCGCCAGCCGTGGATCCAGCGGGTCAGCCCGTCCATCACGTATTTGCTGTCGGTGGATAATGTAACGCGGCACGGCCGCGTCAGGACGCCCAGCGCCTCGATGGCCGCGGTCAGTTCCATGCGATTGTTGGTCGTCATCGGCTCGCCGCCGGACAATTCCTTCTCGTGGTTGCCGAAGCGGAGCAACGCCCCCCAGCCGCCGGGGCCGGGGTTGCCCTTGCACGCGCCATCGGTGGCGATCTCGACGCGGCTCATCTGCTCGGTCATGCGAATGCCTCCGGATGTGCGTCATACCAGTCGAGGCGCCGGAGATAGGCGAGCGGATCCTTGCGCGTGACGAGCGCGTCCGCCGGTGTGTTGAGCCAATCCCAGGCCCGCGTCAGCAGAAAGCGGATGCAGGCGCCCCGCGCCAGCACCGGCATGGCCGCGCGTTCCGCCGGCGAAAGCCGGTCGCCATAGCCTTTCATCAGCGCCGCGCCGACGCCGTCCAGCGGCGCACCGGCGGGATCGAACCCCCAGGACGTATGCATCACGGCGAGGTCATAGGCGCGTAGGTCGCAGCAGGCGAAGTAGAAATCGATGAGACCCGTCACCTGTGCGTCGAGCATCAGCACATTGTCCGGAAACAGATCGGCGTGGATGACGCAGGCAGGCAGATCGTGCGGCCAGGCTGCCTCGAGACGGGCGAGCGCCGCGTCGACGCGGGCGAACAGTCCGGGGGCGATGGCATCGAGATCGGCACCGCAACGCTCGAGCAGGGGCCGCCATGCCGTGACGCCCAAGCTGTTCGGCCTCTTCCCGTCGAAATCGGCGACCGCGGCATGAAGATCGGCGAGCGCGGCACCGGCGGTATGCGCCTGGATCGGCGACGGACGCGTCAGCGACACGCCGGGCAGGAAGCGGATGAGGCAGGCGGGCCGGCCGGCGAGCGTCTGGATCGCGACGCCGTCCCGGTCCTTGATCGCGGGCGGCACGGGTAGTCCGCGCGCCGCGAGATGATCGAGCAGCGCCATGAAGAAGGGCAGGTCACCCGCCTCGACGCGCCGCTCGTACAGCGTCAGGATGTACCGCCCCGCGGTCGTGTCGATGAGGTAATTGCTGTTCTCGACGCCCTCGGCGATCCCCTTGGCGGAGACGAGTTCGCCGACCCCTTCGTAGCGCGTCAGAAAGGCGGCAAGCGCCTCTGCCGAGACCTGCGTATAGACCGCCATCAGCCCCGCGCCGTCACGCCGCGGCGTCGAGCCCGCGCGGCAGCTTGAACGCGATCGTCTCCCGCGTCGTCTCCTCCTCGCGCTCGGTGATGGCGTAGCGGGTGGCGAGCAAATCGACGAGCTCGCGCACCAGCATCTCCGGTGCCGACGCGCCCGCGGTGATGCCGAGCGTGCCGACGCCGTCCAGAAACGTCCAGTCGATCTCCGCCGCGCGCTGGATCAGGCGCGCCGGCGTCCCCTCGCGCTGCGCCACTTCGACAAGCCGGAGCGAATTGGATGAATTGGGTGCCCCGATCACCAGCATCGCGTCGCACGCCGCCGCGATCGCCTTGACCGCGGCCTGGCGATTCGACGTGGCATAGCAGATGTCCTCCCCGCGCGGCCCCTGGATGGTCGGGAAGCGCGCCTGGAGGGCGGCGACGACGGCGGCGGTATCATCCACCGAGAGCGTCGTCTGCGTCAGGAAGGCGAGGTTGTCGGGCTCCGCCGGAGCGAAATCGGCGACATCCTCCACCGTCTCGATCAGCGTCATCGCACCCTGCGGTACCTGGCCGAACGTGCCGATGACCTCCGGATGGCCCGCGTGGCCGATGAACACGATATGCCGCCCGGCGGCGACGAGCCGTTCCGCTTCGCGATGCACCTTGGAGACGAGCGGGCAGGTGGCATCGAGATAGTCCAGCCCGCGATTCTGCGCCGCGGCGGGCACCGACTTGGGCACGCCATGGGCGGAGAAGACGACAGGCTTACCGTCGGGCACCTGATCCAGTTCTTCGACGAAGATCGCGCCCTTCGCCTTCAGCGTGTCGACGACGAACTTGTTGTGCACGATCTCGTGCCGGACATAAACGGGCGCGCCGTGCTTCTCGATCGCCAGCTCGACGATGCGGATCGCGCGGTCGACGCCCGCGCAGAATCCGCGCGGCGCGGCGATCAGCAGTTCGAGTACGGGCTTGTCGGCGGCGGGCGGCGCGACGATCGGATCGATGGTTGCCATGGCGGGGCTCTACGCGATTGCTTGCACGCGCGAAAGGCGGTTCCTATGGTGCGCGCCGCCCGGCCGGGGCAGCCCGGCCTGATGTCGTCGCCCGTTCGAAAAGGTACGCGTTCACCGTGAAAAGCTCGCTTCTCGCCCCTTGCGCCCTCGCGCTCGTCCTCGGCGGCTGCGCCGGCAAGGGCGAAGTGGTGGAGGGCGGCATCTCCGCCGTCCGCTCCGCCTGCCCGACGGTGGGCGTCGCCGCCGGTACCGGCGATGTCACCCTGTTCGATCCGGCGACCAGCCAGGACGAGAATGCCGTCGACGTCGTCGCCAACATGACCAACGTGCGCGGGACCTGCAACGATGCGGGCGACCAGATCACGACCACGGTGACGTTCGACGTCCTCGCGCGGCGGACGCGGACCGACGGCGCGCGCGACGTGACGCTGCCTTATTACATCGCGGTGGTGCGCGGCGGAAATCAGGTGACGGCGAAGCGCGTCGGTCAGGTCGCGGTGCATTTCGACGCCGGCCAGGCGCGCGCACAGACCCGCGGCGAGGCGACGAGCTACGTCAACCGGGCGGCTGCGACCCTGTCCGACGACGTGCGGCGCGAGCTGACCAAGAAGCGCAAGGCGGGCGAGGAAGACGCCGCGACCGATCCGCTGAGCCGTCCGGAGATCCGCCAGGCGGTGTTGAGCGCGACGTTCGAGGCACTGGTCGGATTCCAGCTGACGAACGACCAGCTGAAGTACAACGCTCAGCGCTAGCGCGTCCGAGCTTGTCGCGCGGGGACCGGGCGGACAGGGAAGTGGTGGTGCAGCGTCCCTCGGGGCGCCGCCATGCCTAATCGCGGGCGCCGCTGTTTGCCGATTGACTTGGGACGGGCGCCCCGTCAGAGATTTTTGCGTCGATGCGGGGCAACCCGCATAGGCGCGCGCGGGAGAGAGCCCAATCAGGGCCGCCGAAGGAGCAACCGCCCCGGAATCTCTCAGGCACACGGGACCGCGCGGTCGCCATCGACACTCTGGAAAGCGCCCCTTTCAGGGGCCACCGAAGGGGTAAGCCCGTACGCCGCAACGGCATCGGGTCAAAGCTCTCAGGTTCCGTGACAGAGGGGGTTTCCGGCACACGCGCGGCATGTCGCCGCCGCTGCCGCCCTTTTGAAAGGCCCCGGGTGATGAGCGACGCGGTGATCGAACAGGCGCAGGACGCCGACCTTGCCGGCGAGGCGGAGGGTGAAGAGCCCGTCATCCAGACTCTGCCGCTCGACGCATGGCATCGCGCCCACGGCGGTCGCATGGTCCCGTTCGCCGGCTACGAGATGCCCGTCCAATACAAAGGCATCATGGCGGAGCATTTGTGGACGCGCGAGAATGCGGGCCTGTTCGACGTCAGCCACATGGGGCAGGTCGGTCTGACCGGCGAGGGTGTCGCCGCGGCGCTCGAAGCGGTGCTGCCGGGTGACGTCGCCGGTCTCGCGCCGGCGAAGATGCGCTATTCGCTGCTCCTCAACGACGAGGGCGGCATCCTCGACGACCTGATGGTGACGACGCTGCCGGCCGGCGATGCGCATCCGTTCGGCGAGGCGAGCCATTACATGGTCGTCAACGGCGCGACCAAATATGACGACGTTTCCTATCTGCTGGATGTCCTGCCTGAAGACATCGTCATCAACCTGATGGAAGATCAGGCGCTGCTTGCGTTGCAGGGGCCGAAGGCGGTCGATGCCTTGTCGCGGATCGTCCCAGGGGTCGAATCGCTGGTGTTCATGACTGCCGGTGCCTTCGCATGGAACGGCGCGCCGTTATGGATCAGCCGCTCGGGCTATACCGGCGAGGACGGGTTCGAGATTTCGCTGCCGGCAGAGATCGCCGACGCGTTCGCCACCGCTTTGTGCGATCAGCCGGAGGTCGAGCCGATCGGCCTTGGCGCGCGCGATTCGTTACGCCTCGAAGCGGGGCTGCCGCTCTACGGTCACGACCTCGATCCGGAGACCACGCCGGTGATGGCGGACCTCGGTTTCGCGCTGTCGAAGCGTCGGCGCGAGGCCGGCGACTTCGCGGGTGCCACACGCATCCTTTCGGAGCGCGAGAACGGACCGGCGGTGAAGCGCGTTGGCCTGACCGTCGCCGGTCGCCAGCCGGTGCGCGAGGGCGCGAGCGTCGTCGACGCGGACGGTGCGATCATCGGCCGCGTCACCTCCGGCGGCTTCGCGCCCAGCGTCGGCGCGCCGATCGGCATGGCCTATGTGCCGGCCGCGCTGGCCGTGCCCGGAACGCCGCTCAAGCTGATCCAACGTGGCAAGCTGCACGACGCAACCGTTGCGGCGATGCCCTTCGTCCCCCACCGCTACATCCGTGCAGGAGCCAAATGAGATGAGCCGCTACTTCACCGAAGACCATGAATGGATCGACGTCGACGGCGAGACTGGAACCGTCGGCATTTCCGAATATGCGCAGGGTCAGCTCGGCGACATCGTGTTCGTCGACGTCCCTGAAGAGGGCAAGCAACTGGCCAAGGGCGACGAGGCGGCGGTGGTCGAGTCGGTGAAGGCCGCCTCCGACGTCTATTCGCCGGTGTCGGGCCACGTGATCGAGGGCAACACCGCGCTCGGCGACGATCCCAGCCTGGTCAATTCGGACCCGGAGGGAGAGGGCTGGTTCTTCAAGATCACCCTCTCCGACACGGCCGAGCTCGAGGAGCTGATGGACGAGACCGCCTACGAGGCGTTCGTCGCCAAGCTGTGATCGCGTAAACTTCCCTCCCGCTTGCGGGAGGGGCTGGGGGTGCGCCTGTCCCCTCCAGCCCAGCTCGTGCCGACAGGCCCTTCCCCGACCCCTCCCGCGCGCGGGAGGGGGGAGTCTTTGTCTCAATGCGCTACCTGCCCCTGACGTCCCATGACCGCGAGTCGATGCTCGCGACCATCGGTGCCGCGAAGATCGACGACCTGTTCGTCGACGTGCCCGAAGCCGCCCGCCTCGGCGGCCCGATCGACGGCCTGCCGATGCATGCGTCGGAACTGTCCGTCGAGCGGCACATGACCAAGCTCGCCCGGCAGAACCTGGTCGCGGGCGAGGTGCCCTTCTTCCTCGGCTGCGGCGCCTATCGGCATCACGTGCCGGCCAGCGTCGACCATCTGATCCAGCGTGGCGAGTTCCTGACCGCCTACACGCCCTATCAGCCGGAGATCGCGCAGGGCACGCTGCAGATGCTGTTCGAGTTCCAGACGCAGGTCGCGCGGCTGCTCGGCACCGATGCGGCGAACGCCAGCATGTACGACGGCTCGACTGCCTGCTGGGAAGCGATCGGCATGGCGCGGCGCATCACCAAGCGCGGCAAGGCGATCCTGTCGTCCGGCCTGCACCCGCATTACGTCAGCGTCGCGAAGACGATGGCCAAGTACACCGGCGACGCGCTCGAAACCTCGCTGCCGACGCTGAGCGCCGAGACGGACATCGAGGCGCTGATCGCGGCGATCGACGGCGATACCAGCTGCGTCGTCGTGCAATATCCCGACATCCTGGGACGCATCGCGGACCTGACCCCGCTTGCCGACGCCTGCCACGCGCAGAAGGCGCTGCTGATCGCGGTGGTGACCGAGCCGGTGGCGCTGGGCGCGATCCGCTCGCCCGGCGAGATGGACGCGGACATCGTCGTCGGCGAGGGCCAGTCGCTCGGCGTCGGCCTGCAGTTCGGCGGCCCGTACGTCGGCCTGATGGGCTGCAAGGACAAATATATCCGCCAGATGCCGGGCCGCTTCTGCGGTGAGACGGTCGATGCCGACGGCAAGCGCGGCTTCGTGCTGACGCTGTCGACGCGCGAGCAGCACATCCGCCGCGAAAAGGCGACGAGCAACATCTGCACCAACTCCGGTCTGTGTGCGCTCGCCTTCTCGATCCACATGACCTTGCTCGGCGAGGCGGGATTGCGGCGGCTGTCGGGCATTAATCATGCCCAGGCATGCCGCGCGGCGGAACGGCTGGCGAAGGTACCAGGCGTGCGGGTCGTGAACGACACGTTCTTCAACGAATTCACGATCGACCTGCGCAAGGAGGCGCGACCGATCGTCCGGACGCTCGCGGATCGCGGCGTACTCGCGGGCGTGTCGCTCGGCCGGCTGTACCCGGGCGAGGAGTCGCTGGCGAACGGTCTCGTCGTCGCGGTGACCGAGACGGTGACGCAAGAGGATATCGAGGCGCTGGCGACGGCGCTTGAGGAGGTGCTGGCATGACGATCAACCAGAGCGGCTGGAAGCCCACGTCGCCCACCGCCAAGGATGGCGGCGCACCGGCGACCTTCACGGGCAATCGCGCGCTGATGCTCGAGGAACCGCTGATCTTCGAGATCGGTGACCTGCACACGACCGGCGTCGACTTTCCCGATGGCGACGTCGCCGGGTCGCGGCTTGGCGATCTGACGCGCAAGGATCCGATCGGGCTCGCCGGCCTGTCGGAACCCGAGACGGTGCGTCACTATACCCGGCTCAGCCGGCAGAATTATGCCATCGACCTCGGGCTCTTCCCGCTTGGCTCGTGCACGATGAAGCACAATCCGCGCCTCAACGAGCGCATGGCGCGGCTGCCCGGTTTCGCCGACATCCACCCGCTCCAGCCGGTCGACACGGTGCAGGGCGCGCTGGGCGTCATCAACGAGCTGGCGCACTGGCTGATCACGCTGACCGGGATGCACGGCGTTGCGATGAGTCCGAAGGCGGGCGCGCATGGTGAGCTGTGCGGCATCCTGTGCATCAAGGCGGCGCTGGAGAAGCGCGGCGAGGGGCATCGCAAGGTCGTGCTCGTGCCCGAAAGCGCCCATGGTACCAACCCCGCGACCGCGGCCTTCGCCGGCTTCACGGTCGAGGATATCCCGGCGACCCCCGACGGCCGGG
The DNA here is from genome assembly GCF_016820445.1 of Sphingomonas beigongshangi. Classification (GTDB taxonomy): domain Bacteria; phylum Pseudomonadota; class Alphaproteobacteria; order Sphingomonadales; family Sphingomonadaceae; genus Sphingomonas; species Sphingomonas beigongshangi. Next base: position 175,198 of record NZ_JADHDT010000001.1, on the reverse strand, counting down.
TCGACACCGTGGCGCTGGAGGCGCGGCTGGGGCCGGACGTTGCGGCGGTGATGATCACCAACCCCAACACCTGCGGCCTTTTCGAGCGCGACCTGAAGCGCATCTCGGACGCGGTCCATGCCGCCGGCGGATACGTCTATTGCGACGGGGCGAACTTCAACGCGATCGTCGGCAAGGTGCGGCCGGGTGACCTGGGCGTCGACGCGATGCACATCAACCTGCACAAGACCTTCTCGACCCCCCACGGCGGCGGCGGGCCGGGGTCCGGGCCGGTGGTGCTGTCGGAAGCGCTCAGCCCCTTCGGACCGCTGCCCTTCACCGCGCGCCACGTGAACGGCCATATCCAGCTCGTGGAGGAAGAGACCGCAGGTGACGATCATCCCGACACGTTCGGGCGGATGACCGCCTTCCAGGGCCAGATGGGCATGTTCACGCGTGCGCTGACTTATATCCTCAGCCATGGCGCGGACGGCCTGCGCCAGGTCGCCGAGGATGCCGTGCTGAACGCCAATTACGTGCTGCGCAGCCTCGAAGACACGCTGGACGCGCCGTTCGCCGCGAGCGGGCCCTGCATGCACGAGGCGATCTTCTCCGATGCCGGTCTGGCGGAGGGCTTCTCGACGATCGACGTCGCCAAGGCGCTGATCGACGAAGGATTCCACCCGATGACCATGTACTTCCCGCTGGTGGTGCACGGCGCGATGCTGGTCGAGCCGACGGAAACCGAATCCAAGGCGGCGCTGGATCAGTTCATCGGCGCGCTGCGGTCGGTGGCGGAACGTGCCAAGGCGGGCGACCAGAGCCTGAAGACGGCGCCGCACTTCGCCCCGCGGGCGCGGCTCGACGAGACGCTGGCGGCGCGCAAGCCGGTGCTCGTGTGGAAGGAAAAGCCGCTCGCCGTCGCGGCGGAATAGGAAGACGGGCGGGGAGGGCGAGCCCTCCCCGTTCCGATTACTGGCCGTCCGGTCGCGGCGTGCCGCTCGGACTGACCGGCTTCGGGCCGTCGGCGGTCGCCTCCAGCGAAGAATCGCCGCCGATGACGCGGTACAGCGTCACGCGGTTGGTCGCGTCGGTCAGCTGCGTCGCCACGAGCGTGCGCTGCGCCGAATAGTAGGACCGCTGCGCGTCCAGGCTGGACAGGAAGGTATCGATCCCGCCCTGGTAGCGCGCGTTGGTCAGCCGCAACGTCGTCGCCGCGGCGGTCTGGAAGTTGGTGTTGGCGCGCAGCTGGTCGGCGATCGTGCCCTGCCGGGCGAGGGCATCCGCCGTCTCCTGGAACGCCGTCTGGATCGCCTTTTCGTACGTGGCGAGCGCCGCGTCGCGCTGCGCCTCGGTATAGCGGACATTGGCGCGCGCGGCCCCGCCCTGGAAGATCGAATAGCTGACGCTGGGTGCGATCGAATAATTGAACGCGCCGCTCGAGAAGAGCGAGGACAAGGCGTTGCTGGCGAAGCCGAGCACGCCGGTCAGCGACAGGCGCGGGAAGAGCGCCGCGCGCGCAGCGCCGATCTGCGCATTATAGGCGCGCAGCTGATATTCCGCCTGCACCACGTCGGGCCGGCGCAGCAGGATCGAGCTGTCAAGACCGGCTGGCAGGGAGGCGATCGTCGGGCGCGCCTCCTCGATCGACGCCGGCAACAGGGCAGGGTCGACCGGGGCGCCGACGAGCAGCTGGATCGCGTTCACGTCCTGAGCGACCAATGTCCGCTGCAGCGCCAGGTCGGCGTTGGCGGTTTCGAGGATCTGCTGCGCCTGCGTCAGGTCGGTGCGGGCGCTGACACCGCCCTGCAGCCGCGCCTGGGTCAATTGCACGCTCTTCTGCGCGCTGGTCGCGGTATCCTGCGCGATCTTGAGCAGGCTGCGGTCGGACGCATAGTCGAGCCACGCGGTGGCAAGGTCGCCGACCAGCGTCAGCCGCGTCGCGCGCGCCGCGGCTTCGGTCGCGAAATAGCGGTCGAGCGCGGCACGCGACAGTGACCGCAGCCGGCCGAAGAGGTCGATCTCGAAAGCGGTCGTGCCGATGTTCGCCGAGAAGCTGCTGCCCGAGCTGCTGGTCGTGACGGTGCCAGCGCCGGTCCCGTTGCCCGAACCGGCGCCGGTGCCTGTGCCGACATCGGTTCCGGTCCCCGTTCCGGTGCCGGTGCCGCCGGTCCCCGTTCCGGTGCCGCCGGTTCCCGTCCCTGTCCCGGTGCCGTTGCCGGTGCTGCCGCCGGTCGCGATGGTGCTCGCGCCGCGACCGCCGTCCGAATAGGTGTAGCGGCCATTGGCGCTGATCGTCGGCAGGATGTTCGCGCGCTGTATTCGATATTGCGCGCGCGCCGCGGCGATGTTGGCGGCCGCGGTGCGCAGATCGCGGTTGTTGGCGAGGGCCTGGTCGATCAGGCGCTGGAGCCGTTCGTCCTTGAAGACATCGCGATAGGTGATCGCGGGCAGCGTCGCTTCCGATTGGCGCAGATAGGCATCGCCGACCGGCCAGGAGGCCGGCACGGGCAACTCCGAGCGGACGTACTTCGGCTCCATCGAGCAGCCCGCTAGGCTCGTTGCGGCCAGGGCGAGGGTCAGTACGAGGCGGCGCATCATGCAGGCTCCGGTGCGTGGGGCGGTGTCGTGGCGGGCGGCATCGGCGGAGCGGGCGGCGTGCCGCCGTCGCCGTCATGGCCGCCGCCGTGACCACCGTGATGCCCGGTGGGCTTGCCGCGCAGCTTCGCCAGCCCGTCACGCACACCGCGACGGACGAGGACGAAGAACAGGGGAATGTAGAAGATCGCGAGCACCGTCGCGGTCAGCATGCCGCCGATCACCGCGGTGCCGATCGCGATACGGCTGTTCGCGCCGGCGCCGGTCGAGATGGCGAGCGGCAGCACGCCGAAGATGAAGGCGAAGCTGGTCATCAGGATCGGGCGCAGACGGATCTTGGCCGCTTCGAGCGCGGCGTCGATGACGCGTGCGCCCTTCCGCTCCGCCTGTTCGGCGAACTCGATCATCAGGATCGCGTTCTTCGCGGCAAGGCCCATCGTCGTCAGCAGGCCGATCTGCAGATAGACGTCGTTCGTCAGCCCGCGCAGCGTCACGAAGGCGATCGCGCCGATCAGGCCCAGCGGGATGACGAGCAGCACGGCGAAGGGAATCGACCAGCTTTCGTACAAAGCCGCGAGGCACAGGAAGACGACGAGGATCGAGAGGCCGTAGAGCAGAGGCGCCTGCCCCGACGACAGCCGCTCCTGATACGACAGGCCGGCCCAGGCGACGGATACGCCGGGGATCTTCGCCGCCAGTTCCGCCATTCGCGCCATGGCGTCACCCGAACTCTTGCCGGCGGCCGCCGAGCCCTGGAATTCGTAGGACGGAATGCCGTTGAAGCGCGACAGCGTCGTCGGCGCCTGTCCCCAGCCGATCTGCGAGAAGGACGAGAAGGGCGCCATCTGGCCGTTCGAGCCGCGCACGAACCATTGCTTCAGGTCGTCAGGCTGCGCCCGGTACGGGGCGTCGCCCTGGACATAGACGCGCTTGACGCGGCCGCGATCGATGAAGTCGTTGACATATTGGCCGCCCCAGGCGGTCGACAGGGTGGAATTGGCTTGGCTCTGGGTCAGGCCGAGCGCGGCCAGCTTCTGGTTGTCCATGTTGACCTGAAGCGTCGCGATGTCGGGCAATTCGGTCAGGCGGACCGAGCGCAGCGTCGGGTCGGCATTGGCGGCGGCGAGCAGCTGGTCGCGGACCGCCTCGAACTTCTCCTGGCTCATGCCGCTGATGTTCTGCAGCTCCATGGTGAAGCCGTCGGACTGGCCGAGACCGCGCACCGCCGGCGGGACCAGCGCGAACACCTGCGCGTCGCGCAGACCGCGGAAGGCGGCGGAGGCACGCGCCGTGATCGCGTCGGCAGTGTTATCCTTGCCCTTGCGGTCCGCCCAGTCGGTCAGGTTGAGAAAGCCCTGACCCGTGTTCTGGCCGCTTGTGCCGCCGCCGCCGCCGCCGGCCACGGTGAAGATGACCGACGTGTTCTTGCCTTCGTTCTCGGCGAAATATTTCTCGACCTGCTGCTGCACCTCCAGCGTGCGACCCTGCGTCGCGCCGGCGGGAAGGCGGAACTGGACGAGCGCCGCGCCCTGGTCTTCCGTCGGCAGAAAGCCGGTCGGCAGCCGCAGGAACAGCACCGCCAGCAGCGCGACGATGCCCGCATAGATGAGCAGGAACAGCCACTTGCGATCGACGACATGCTGGACGCCGGCCGTGTAGCGCGCGACGCCGCGATCGAACCGGTCGTTGAAGCCGTGCTTGGCGCGCTCCAGCACATGCGCGACCCGCGGCAGCTTGCGCTCGAGCCAGGCGTTGTTCTCCTGGTTCTTCTGCTTGAGCAGGGTCGCGGTGAGCGCGGGCGACAGGATCAGCGCGACGAGCACCGACAGGACCATCGCCGCGACGATGGTGATCGAGAACTGGCGGTAGATGACGCCCGTCGACCCGCCGAAGAAGGCCATCGGCAGGAACACCGCCGACAGGACGAGCGCGATGGCGATGAGCGCGATGCTGATCTCGCTCATCGATTCGATCGTCGCCTCGCGCGGCGACATGTCGGGATTTTCCTCCATCAGGCGCTCGACGTTCTCGACGACGACGATGGCGTCGTCGACGAGCAGACCGATGGCGAGAACGAGGCCGAACAGCGTCAGCGTGTTGATGGTGAAGCCGGCGACGTAGAAGACGGCGAATGTGCCGAGCAGCACGACCGGTACGGCAATCGTCGGCACCAGCGTCGCGCGCCAGCTCTGCAGGAAGACGAACATGACAATGACGACGAGGATGATCGCCTCGACCAGCGTCTTCACGACCTCTTCGATCGACAATTTGATGAAGGCGGTGGTGTCGTTGGCGTAGGCGACCTTGAGGCCGGCCGGGAAGGTCTTGGCGACGCGATTGACCTCCGCCTTGACGAGCTCGGCCGTCTTCAGCGCGTCGGCGCCGGGCGAGAGCAGCACCGCAATGCCCGCGCCGGGGTGGCGGTTGATGCGGCTGACCGCGGCATAGCTTTCCGCGCCCAGTTCGATGCGCGCGACGTCGGACAGGCGTACCGTCGCTCCGTTGTTCAGCGTCTTGACGATGATCTGGCGGAACTGCTCGGGCGTCTGCAGGCGCGACTGCGCGGTCACGGTCGCGTTCAGCATCTGGGTCGTCGGCATCGGCGTGCCGCCGATCTCGCCGGCGGCGACTTCCGTATTCTGGTTCTGGATCGCGGTGACGATGTCCGACGGCATCAGCTGATAGGATGCGAGGCGGGCGGGATTGAGCCAGATGCGCATCGCATATTGCGATCCGAACACGTTGGTGTCGCCCACGCCCTGGATTCGGCCGAGCGGATCCTGGAGATTGGAGACCAGATAGTCCGCGACGTCCTGGTTGGTCATCCGGTCCGTCTCGTCATAGACGCCGGCGATCAACAGGAAGTCCGGGTTGGACTTGCGCACGACCAGGCCTTGCTGCTGCACCTGCTGCGGCAGGCGCGACACGCCCTGCTGCACCTGGTTCTGGACCTGCACCTGCGCGATGTCGGGATTGGTCCCCTTCGAGAAGGTCGCGGTGATCGTCACCGATCCCCGGCTGGACGAGGAGGACTGGAAATAGAGAAGGCCGTCGATGCCGGTCAGCTGCTGCTCGATGACCTGGGTGACCGAATTCTGCAGCGTCTGCGCGGACGCGCCGGGGAAGGTGGCGCGGATCGACACCTGAGGCGGCGCGACGTCGGGATATTGCGCGATCGGCAGCGACAGGATCGCGCCGATGCCTGCCAGCATGGTGATGATCGCCAGCACCCATGCGAAGATGGGGCGATCGATGAAGATGCGACTGATCATCGGTTCAGCGTCCGCCCTTGCCGGCGGCGCCGCCCTTTTCCTGCGCCTGTTTCATTTCCTCGGGGGAGGGGGGCTTTACCGTCTGCGGCGAATTGGCCGGTACCGGCTTCAGCGCCTGGTTAGGCTTCACGTTGGCGAGCCCCTGGGTGATGACCTTGTCGCCGGCGTTGAGCCCCTTGGTCACGACCCAGTTCGTGCCCTGCGTCCGCTCGGCGGTGACGGTCCGCTGCACCGCCTTGTTGTTCGGGCCGACGACGAACAGCGTCGCATTGCCCTTCGGATCGCGCGACACCGCCTGCTGCGGCACCAGGAATGCGCGGGTGTTGATCGCCTGCGCGAAACGCGCACGTACGAACATGCCGGGCAACAGCATGCCCTGCGGGTTGGGGAAACGAGCGCGCAGCGTGACGGTGCCTGTCTGCGTGTCGACCATCGTCTCCGCGAATTCGACCGTCCCGGTCTGGCCATAGTCGCTGCCGTCTTCCAGCAGCAGCCGCACCTGCGCGGATGCGGGAATGACTCCGCCCGACGACAGGCTGCGACGCAGGCTCAGCAGATCGGCGGCGGACTGCTGGATGTCGACGAACATCGGGTCCAGCCGCTGGATCTGTGCCAGCGGATCGGTCTGGCTGGCAGAGACCAGCGCGCCGACGGTGTAGAGCGATCGGCCGATGCGCCCGGTGATCGGCGCGGGGACGGTGGTGAAGCCCAGGTTGACGCGGGCGGTTTCCAGCGCGGCGCGATTCTGCGCGACGGAGGCCGCTGCCTGCCGCGCCGACGCGACGGCATTGGTATATTCCTGCTTCGAGACCGCTTCGATCTGCGCCAGCGGGCGATAGCGTTCCGCCTGGATGCGCGTCGCTTCGGCATTGGCCTGCGCGCTCTGTAGGTTGGCGGCCGCCTGGTTGACCGACGCGCGATACAGGCGCGGATCGATCTCGTAGAGCGGCTGCCCCTTTCGGACGATCGTCCCCTCGGTGAAGAATCGCCGGCGAATGATGCCGTTGACCTGCGGCCGCACGTCGGAACTTTCGTAGGCGCTGGTCCGGCCGGCCAGTTCGGTCTCCATGGCCGCATCGGAAGGCTGGACCACGACATAGCCGACGGTGGCCGGGCCTTGGCCGGGGCCACCCGCGCCGCGACCCTTGGCCTGCGACCCTTCGCCGCCGCCGCAGGCCGACAGCGCAAGCGCGGTGGCAAGGGCAAGGGCGGTGGCGGACGAAAGACGGCGTCCGCGAATCGATGCTGTGTTCAAGGCTCGTGTACCTGCTCGAATCTCGGCTCGCGCAGCCGCGACCGCGCGGAAATGCGCAGGTGCGGCGAACGGTTGCATTGGCGCCGTGCAATGACGAACAACCGCAGGGAAAAGCAACCCGCGCGCGGCGTTTATAATGTCGCAAAATGTCGCAATGGGGAAAGACGGCTGCCATGAATCGGATGATCGGGGCGCAGGACAACGGCGATGCCGACAAGCGCGCAGCAGCCGCGGCGGCGGTCGCCGAGGTGTGCGACGGCATGCTCATCGGCCTGGGCACGGGGTCGACCGCGACCCACGCGATCCGGCTCATCGGGGCGCGGGTCGCGGAAGGATTGCGTATCCGCGCGGTGGTGACCTCGCGAGCGAGCGAGGCGCTATCACGCGACCTAGGTATCCCGTTGCTCGATTTCGCCGACGTGCCGCGGGTCGACCTGACCATCGACGGCGCGGACGAGATCGACGCCCGACTGTTCGCCATCAAGGGTGCCGGAGGCGCGATGCTGCGTGAAAAGGTCGTCGCGGCGGCGTCCGCACGGATGGTGGTGGTCGCCGATGTTAGCAAGCGGGTCGATGCGATCGGTGCCCATGCTAGCGTGCCGGTGGAGATACTGCCCTTCGCGCGGGCATCCGTACTCGCCCGTCTCGGCGAGGCGGCTGTGCTGCGCATGGCCGGCGACTCGCCCTACGTGACCGACAATGGCAATCTGGTCGCAGACTGTCGGCTGGACCTGTCCGACCCGCGCGGACGCGCGGCCGAGCTCGCGGCGGTCCCGGGTGCGCTGGGGCACGGCCTGTTCCTCGACGAAGTCGATGCCGCCTATATTGCGGACCAAGGTGTCGTTTCGCGGCTGGAACGGGACGGCGGCGGCGGCTAAGGCGCTCGTCGAGACAGGCAACCGGATCGGGCGCGCCGCGTTCGAACCGCGACAAGAGCGAGGCCCCTTTTCCCATGTCCGATACCATGTCCGACCCCCAGACCTCCGGCGCGGGTGCGCAGGACGCATCCCTTCGCGAGGACGGATCGATCGAGCGCCTGACGATCGACACGATCCGCACGCTATCGATGGATGCCGTGCAGAAGGCGAATTCCGGCCACCCGGGTACGCCGATGGCGCTGGCGCCTGTCGGCTACACCTTGTGGGCGAAGTTCCTGCGCTACGACCCGGCGCATCCCGACTGGCCTAACCGCGATCGGTTCGTGCTGTCGGTCGGTCATGCCTCGATGCTGCTCTACAGCCTGATTCACCTTGCCGGGATCGAGGAGATCGACGCCAAGGGCAACAAGACTGGCCGCGCGGCACTGACGCTCGACGACCTGAAGGGTTTCCGGCAGCTGTCGTCCAAGACGCCCGGCCACCCCGAATATCGCCACACCACCGGCGTCGAGACGACCACCGGCCCGCTGGGCGCGGGCGCGGGCAATTCCGTCGGCATGGCGATCGCCGAACGCTGGCTGGCCGCGCGCTACAACAAACAGGGCTTCGCGCTGTTCGACCATGACGTCTATGCGCTGTGCGGCGACGGGGACATGATGGAGGGTGTTTCGGCCGAGGCGGCGAGCCTGGCGGGACACCTGAAACTGTCGAATCTGTGCTGGATCTACGACAGCAACCACATTTCGATCGAGGGCGGCACCGACCTCGCGTTCGACGAGGACGTGGGCAAAAGGTTCGAGGCCTATGGCTGGAACGTCATCCATGTCGACGATGCGAACGACACAGCGACCTTCACCAAGGCAATCGAGACGTTCAAGGCGACCGACGACAAGCCGACCTTCATCGTCGTCCATTCGGTGATCGGCTGGGGCAGCCCCAAGGCCGGCAGCGAGAAGGCGCATGGCGAGCCGCTCGGCGCGGACAATGTCAAGGCGACCAAGCGCGCCTATGGCTGGCCGGAGGACAAGGACTTCTACGTCCCCGAGGGCGTGGCGGAGCATTTCCAAGGCGCGCTGAAGGATCGCGGCGGCGCCTTGCGCGACGCGTGGGTGGCGATGTTCGACCGCTATCGCGGCGAGCATCCCGAGCTGGCGGCCGAACTCGACCAGATGCTCAAGGATGAGCTTCCCGAGGGCTGGGACGCCGACATCCCCGTCTTCCCGACGGACGAAAAGGGCCTCGCCAGCCGCGATTCGGGCGGCAAGGTGCTCAACGCGCTGGCCGGCAAGGTGCCGTGGCTGATCGGCGGCTCGGCCGATCTGGCGCCGTCGACCAAGACCGACATCAAGGGCAAGGACAGTTTCGAGGCGTCGAATTATGGCGGCCAGAACTTCCACTTCGGCGTGCGCGAGCATGGCATGGGCGCGGTGGTCAACGGCATGTCGCTGTCGCACCTGCGTGCCTATGGCTCCACCTTCCTCGTCTTCGCCGACTATATGCGCCCACCGATCCGGCTGTCGGCCATCATGGAGCTGGCGAGCATCTGGGTCTTCACGCACGATTCGATCGGCGTGGGCGAGGACGGACCAACGCATCAGCCGATCGAGCATCTCGCCTCGCTGCGCGCGATCCCCGGCCTCGACACGATCCGTCCCGGCGATGCCAACGAAGTCGCCTATGCCTGGCGCGCGGCGCTGGAGGATGCCAGCCGGCCGACCGCGCTGATCTTTTCGCGGCAGGCGCTGCCGACGCTGGACCGCGAGACATACGCGCCCGCGGACGGCGTGCTGAAGGGTGGCTATGTGCTCGCCGACAGCAACGGCACGCCCGACGTCATCCTGCTCGCGACGGGCAGCGAGCTGTCGCTCGTGGTCCAGGCGCACGAGACGCTGAAGGCAGAGGGCATCAACAGCCGCGTCGTATCGATGCCGAGCTGGTATCGCTACGAGCTGCAATCGGACGAATACAAGGAAAGCGTGCTGCCCAAGGCGGTGAAGGCGCGCCTGGCGGTCGAGCAGGCCGGTCCGATCGGCTGGGACCGCTATGTCGGCTATGAAGGGCGCCAGATCACCATGTCGACGTTCGGCGCCTCCGCCCCCATATCCAAGCTGCAGGACAAATACGGCTTCACCGTCGACAATGTCGTCAAGGTGGCCAAGGAAATGCTGGAGATGAAGTGATGAGCACGCTCAAGGATCTCAGCCAGGCAGGCACGGCGGTATGGCTGGACTTCGTCGACCGCAAGTTCCTGGAGGCCGGCGGCCTGCAGAAGCTGGTCGAGGAGGATGGCCTGACCGGCGTCACGTCGAACCCCTCGATCTTCGAAAAGGCGATGGGCCACGGCGACGCCTATGACGCGACGCTCGCCGAATTCGACAAGGCCCATCCCGGTGCCGCGACGATCGACCGCTACGAGGCGCTCGCGATCCAGGACATCAAGGCCGCGGCCGAGACGCTGAAGCCGGTCTATGATCGGCTCGACGCCAAGGACGGCTACGTCAGCCTGGAAGTGTCGCCGTATATCGCCGACGACACGGATGCGACGATCGCGGAGGCCGAGAAGCTGTGGCACGCCGTCGACCGGCCGAACCTGATGATCAAGATCCCCGGCACGCTCGCTGGCGCGCCCGCGATCAGCGCGACGATCGCTAAGGGCATCAACGTCAACGTCACGCTGCTGTTCTCGAAGGACGCCTATATCCGCGTCGCCGAGGCCTATGCCACGGGTCTCGAGGAACGCGTGCGCCAGGACCAGCCGATCGACCGCATCGCCAGCGTCGCCAGCTTCTTCGTCAGCCGCATCGACTCGGCGATCGACAAGGAGATCGACCGCCGCGTCGGCGAGAACGACCCCGAAGCGGAGGCGTTGAAGGCGATTCGCGGCAAGGTCGCGATCGCCAATGCGAAGCTCGCCTATCAGTGGTTCCTCGACTTCGAGAAGTCGGAGCGCTGGCAGGCGCTCGCCGCCAAGGGCGCGCAGCCGCAGCGCCTGCTCTGGGCGTCGACGGGCACGAAGGACAAGGCCTATCCCGACACGCTCTACGTCGACACGCTGATCGGGCGCGATACCGTCAACACGATGCCGCCGGCTACGATGGACGCATTCCGCGACCATGGGACGGTCGCCGAGACGCTGACCGCCGATGTCGCCGATGCGCGGCACGTGCTGGACGAGGCCGAGCGGCTCGGGCTCGATCTCGGCGGTGTCACCGACCGCCTGGTCGAGGAGGGCGTCGCCTCCTTCGCCAAGGCGTTCGACGACCTGCTGGGCTCGATCGCGGCAAAGCAGCCCGCCGCCGCCTGACGCATCTTCCTTCCGCCGCGGCGCAACACATTGCCCGCGGCGGAGTTTGACGCTGCATCATCTTCCCCACGGGACATGGCAAACATGAAGATCGGTTTGGTCGGACTCGGCCGCATGGGCGGCAATATCGCGCGGCGCCTGATGAAGGCTGGGCATGAGGTGGTCGCCTTCGACCGTGCCAAGGACGCGGTCGACAAGCTCGCCGCGGATGGCGCGATCGCGGCGAACTCGCTCGACGACATGCGCGACAAACTGGACACGCCGGCGATCTGGTGGGTCATGCTGCCCGCTGGTGGTCCGACCGAGGATACGATCCAGGCGATCGCCGAGGGCGCACGCGACGGCGACGTGATCATCGACGGCGGCAACAGCTTCTACAAGGACGACATCCGCCGGGCCAAGGCGCTGCGCGAAAAGGGCGTCCACTACGTCGACGTCGGTACGTCGGGCGGCGTCTGGGGGCTGGAACGCGGCTATTGCATGATGATCGGTGGCGACGCGGACACGGTGACGATGCTCGATCCGATCTTCGAGGCGCTCGCCCCCGGCTACGGCACGATCCCCCGGACGCCGGGCCGCGAGGGCGACGATCCGCGTGCGGAAAAGGGCTATATCCACGCCGGTCCGGCCGGCGCCGGCCATTTCGTCAAGATGGTCCACAACGGGATCGAATATGGCCTGATGCAGGCCTATGCCGAGGGCTTCGACATCCTGAAGGGCAAGAGTAGCGAGAAGCTGCCAGAGGACGAGCGCTTCGACCTCAATCTGACCGACATCGCCGAAGTCTGGCGGCGCGGCAGCGTCATTTCGTCCTGGCTCCTCGACCTCACTGCCATTGCGCTCGCGAAGGACGGAAAGCTGGAACAGTTCAGCGGCAGCGTCGCCGATTCCGGCGAGGGCCAGTGGACGATCGATGCCGCGATGGAGGAAAAGGTCCCGGCCAACGTGCTGACCGCCTCGCTGTTCGCGCGCTATCGCAGCCGCGTCGAGCATACGTTCGGCGACCAGGTGCTGTCGGCGATGCGTTTCGGTTTCGGCGGCCATGTCGAAATCCCGCAATGATCGGCCGGCGATGAACCCGATCCGTTTGGTCATCTCCGATATCGACGGCACGCTGGTCGACAAGTCGAAGCAACTGACGGCGGCAACCGCGGATGCGGTGCTGCGGCTCGAGCAGGCGAAGGTCGGCTTTTCCGTGATCAGCGCCCGCCCCCGGTCGGGTATCATGCCCATCGCCGAGACATTGGGGATCGACGCGCCGATGGCGGCCTTCAACGGCGGCATCATCTTTCGCCGTGACGGAACCGTCGAGGAGCATCACGTCGTCGACCCCGACGTGGTGCGCGGCGTGCTCGACCTGGCGAAGGACGAAGCCGTCGATATCTGGCTGTTCGCCGACGATCGCTGGTATGCGTCGCGGGACGAGGGCGTGCACGTCGAGCACGAGCGCCTGGCCTCGAACCAGAACCCGATCGTCACCGACGATTTCTCCGATTATATCGACCGGACGGACAAGATCACCTTCGTCAGCGACGACCATGCGCTGCTGAAGGGACTGGCCGAGCGATGCGCGCCGCATGCGGCCCGGGCGACCATCGTGCAAAGCCAGGTCTATTATCTCGACGTCACCGCGCTCGCGGGCAACAAGGGCGATGGCGCGCGTGCACTGGCGCGCGCGTTCGACGTGCCGCTCGACGCGGTGGTGGCGATCGGCGACCAGTTCAACGACGTCCCGATGCTCGACATCGCCGGATTCGCGATCGCCATGGGCAATGCACCCGACGCGGTGAAGGCAAAGGCCGATGACGTTACCCTCGCCAACGACGCCGATGGCGTCGCCCACGCGATCGATACCCTGATCTTCCCCCGAATTGGAGTTTCCGCATGAAAGAGTTGGTTGCGTTCGACCTCGATGGAACCCTGGCCGAAAGCAAGCAGCCGTTGCAGGACCCGATGGGGGAGGCGCTCGCCGACCTGCTCGGCGTCGCGCATGTCGCAGTGATTTCCGGCGGCGACTGGCCGCAGTTCGACAAGCAGGTGGCAAGCCGCCTGCCGGCCCGCGCCGACCGTACGAAGCTGTGGCTGATGCCGACGACGGGTACCAAGCTGTATACCTTTCGCGACGACACATGGTCGCCCGTCTATGCCGAATTGTTCGACGATGAGACCAAGGCGAAGATCCTGAAGGCGTTCGACGAATCGCTCGAGGCGACCGGCTTCGTACCCGAGAAGACCTGGGGCGAGCGGATCGAGGATCGCGGCAGCCAGATCACCTTTTCCGCGCTCGGCCAGCAGGCGCCGATCGACGCGAAGGAACATTGGGATCCCAAGTTCGAGAAGCGCAAGGTCATCCAGGCCGATCTCAAGAAGCGGCTGCCCGGCCTGTCGATCAACATGGGCGGGGCGACGTCGATCGACATCACGCGGGAGGGCGTCGACAAGGCCTATGGCCTAAAGAAGCTGCGCGACGCGAGCGGTATCCAGCTCGACAAGATGATGTTCATCGGCGACGCGATCTTTCCGGGCGGCAACGACTATCCCGCCAAGGAACTCGGCCTCGACACGGTCAAGGTGCGCGACCCGGAGGAGACGCTGTCGGTGATCGCCGCGATCGTCGCCTGCCAGAAGTAAGCGCGGTCGTTCGGTCGAATACCACCCCTCGATATCGTCCCGGCCCTTGCCGGGAGGTAGGTATGACGGGTCGGCGTCGCCGGGATTTCCGCTGTAGTGAAAATCCCGGTGACGGACCCCGCGCGGCGCGATAATCGCGGGCGCCATGATCAAGCATGCTCTGCCCGTCACCCGCGCCGCCGATTTCGCCGCCTGGTACCAGTCCGTCATCACCGAGGCCGACATGGCCGAGGAGTCCGGCGTGCGCGGCTGCATGGTCATCCGGCCATGGGGCTATGGCATCTGGGAGCGCATCCAGCGCCTGCTCGACGATCGCATCAAGGCGACGGGGCACGAGAATTGCTATTTCCCGCTGTTCATCCCGCTGTCCTATTTCGAGAAGGAGGCGGAGCATGTCGACGGCTTCGCCAAGGAGATGGCGGTCGTCACGCACCACCGGCTGATCGGTGACGGCAAGGGCGGCCTCACGCCCGATCCCGAGGCGAAGCTGGAGGAGCCGCTGGTCGTACGCCCGACCTCGGAGACGGTGATCGGCACCGCCTTTGCCCGCTGGGTGCAATCCTGGCGCGACCTGCCGGTGCTCATCAACCAATGGGCCAATGTCGTGCGCTGGGAAATGCGCACCCGCATGTTCCTGCGCACCGCCGAATTCCTCTGGCAGGAGGGGCATACCGCGCATGCGACGGTCGACGAGGCGCGGGGCGAGACGCTGCAGATGCTGGAGGTCTATCGCAGCTTCGCGGAAGATTGCCTGGCGATGCATGTCATCGCGGGCGAGAAGCCGGAAAACGAGCGCTTCCCGGGGGCGGTCGAGACCTGGTCGATCGAGGCGATGATGCAGGACGGCAAGGCGCTGCAGGCGGGCACCAGCCATTTCCTCGGCGACAATTTCGCGCGCGCGCAGAACATCCGTTTCCAGAATGCCGAAGGCCAGCTGGAGCATGCGCAGACGACGAGCTGGGGCGTGTCGACGCGGATGATCGGCGGCATGATCATGGTGCATGGCGACGACGACGGCATGCGCGTGCCGCCCCGCGTCGCGCCGTGGCAGATCGTCATCGTGCCGATGCTGCGCGACCAGCCGGAGGACGAGGCGCTGCTCGGCTATTGCCGCGACCTGCAGAAGGAACTGGCCGCGCTGACCGCTTTGGGTGAACCGGTGCGGGCCATGGTGGATGCGCGCGCGCAGAAGGCGGCGACCAAGCGCTGGGGCTGGGTGAAGAAGGGCGCGCCGATCGTGATCGAGGTCGGCGGTCGCGACATGGCGGGCGGCAATGTCTCGGTCATCCGCCGCGACCGGCTGTATCGCGAGGACGGCAAGCTCGATTCGGTCGTGACTCCGCGCGGCGACTTCGTCGCCGGGGCCGCGGACCTGCTGGAGGCGATCCAGGCCGAACTGCACCGCCAGTCGACCGAGGCCCTGCGCGCGCAGATCGTGCCGGTGGACGATTGGGCGGGTGTCGAGGCCCATTTCGCCGATGGCGTGAAGAATCCCGGCTGGGTCGACGTGCGCTGGTCGAAGCCGACCGGCGCCGCGCTCGATGCGGTGGTCGAGCGACTGAAGGCGCTGAAGCTGACGATCCGCAACGCGCCGGCGGGGCAGGGGGCGATCGAGGGCGTCTGCGTCTTCACCGGCGCGCCCGCGGTCGAGCGCGTGCTGCTGGCGCGGGCCTATTGAACGACGCCGCCGCGCCCACCCGCCGGGGGGGCGTGCGACGACCGGCATGACGAGGTCGGGCGCGCGCTACCCGTCGTAGCGTGCGCCGACATGCGCTTCGCCGCGCCTGGCGGCCAGTTCCACCTGGCGGTGCCGCTCGGCGGCGCGTGCCTTGGTCTCCGCGTCGCGGGTCGCATGACAGCGGGGGCAGGCGACGCCCTCCTGATACAGCGGTGACCGGCGGTCCTCTTCGCTCACCGGCATCCGGCAGCCGCGGCATAGGCCGTACGTGCCGGCCTGCAGGCCATGGCCGACCGCGACCCGCTCGTCGAAGACGAAGCATTCGCCCAGCCAGCGGCTTTCCTCCGCAGGCGTTTCCTCGAGATATTTGAGGATGCCGCCCTTGAGGTGGAAGACGTCGTCCACCCCCTCGCTCTTGAGGAACGCCGTCGCCTTTTCGCAGCGGATGCCGCCGGTGCAGAACATCGCCACCCGCTGCCTGCCTGCGAGCAAGGCGTCGCGATGCTCGCGGAACCAGCCCGGAAAATCGCGGAAACTGGCCGTGCCGGGATCGACCGCCCCGGCGAAGGTACCGACCGCGACCTCGTAATCGTTGCGCGTGTCGATGACGAGCGTCGCGGGATCGGCGATCAGCGCATTCCAGTCGGCGGGATCGACATAGGTGCCGGGATCGGTGGGATCGACGTCGGGCACGCCCATCGTCACGATCTCGCGCTTCAGCCGCACCTTCGTGCGGTGGAAGGGCATGGCGTCGGCGCTCGAGAACTTGACCTCCAGCGCGGCACAGCCGGGCAGGGCACGGACGTGCGCGAGAACCTCGTCTATTCCCGCACGCGTACCGGCGATGGTGCCGTTGATCCCTTCGCGCGCGAGCAGCAGCGTGCCGCGTACGCCCTGCGCCTCGCACAGCGCCAGCAGAGGCGCGCGCAGGGCGCCGGGGTCCTCGAAGCGGGTGAAATGGTAGAGAGCGGCAACGGTTAGGGTCATGACGGGGGCCGCTTTAGCCGCTCCGCGCGAACAAAACGATGACGAACCGTGCCTGCACGCCTATCTCCCACGGGTGGCGAAGAAACCAAGACCCGGCCTGCCGACGCGGCAGCAGATCCTCGACTTCATCGAGTCCTCCGATGTCCCCGCCGGCAAGCGCGAGATCGCGCGCGCCTTCGGCCTGTCCGCGCAGGACAAGATTGCGCTCAAGGCGCTGCTGAAGGACATGGCGGACGAAGGGCTGATCGATTCCGCGCCCGGCCGCGCGTTCCACAAGATGGGCGGCCTGCCCAAGGTGACCGTCCTGCGGATCGCCGACATCGACGACGGCGGCAACGTCTGGGCGGTCCCGGAGCGGTGGGAGGCTGACGGCCCCGCGCCGCGACTTCGGGTCCGCGAACGCAAACGTGGCGCATTGGGCGTCGGTGAGCGCGTACTGGCGCGGACCGAGGAGGCCGGCAACGGCTGGATCGCGCATCCGATGAAGACGCTGGCCCGCGCCAGCGAACAGGTGCTGGGCGTGCTGCGCGAAGAGGCCGGCCGCTTCTGGCTGACCAGCGTCGACAAGAAGGAGCGGCGCGAATTCGCCGTTTCCGACGCGGGCGGGGCGGGACCCGGCGATCTGGTGCTGGCCGAGAAGGGTGGTCGCCCTCCACGCATCACCGCACGGGTGGTCGAGAAACTGGGCGATCCGTTCGCGCCCAAGAGCTTCTCGCTCATCGCGATCCACAAGCACGACATTCCAGACGTCTTCGCCGCCGAGACGCTTGACGAGGCCGCGCGCATAGCGACGCAGCCGTTGGGCGACGATCGCGAGGATCTGCGCCACCTGCCGATCGTCGCGATCGATCCCGCCGATGCGCGCGACCATGACGATGCGGTCTGGGCTGCCCCGGATGACGATCCCGGCAACGAGGGCGGGTGGAAGGCGATCGTCGCCATCGCCGACGTCAGCTTCTACGTCCGTCCGGGCTCCGCGCTCGATCGCGAGGCGCGTCGGCGTGGCAATTCGGTCTATTTCCCCGATCGCGTCGTGCCGATGTTGCCGGAGATATTGTCGGCGGACGTCTGCTCATTGAAGGAGCAGGTCGATCGTGCGGCCCTGGTCTGCCACCTTCAGGTCAGCAAGGCGGGGACGCTCAAGGGCTGGCGCTTCACGCGTGCCGTGGTGCGGATCGCGGCGAACATCGCCTATGAGGAGGCGCAGGCGACGATCGATGCCGGGGACGGCGCGATGATCGACGCCCTGCGGCCCCTATGGGAATGCTGGCGCGCGCTGGCGGCCGCGCGCGACAAACGCGAGCCGCTGGACCTCGATCTGCCGGAAAGG
The DNA here is from genome assembly GCF_016820445.1 of Sphingomonas beigongshangi. Lineage (GTDB taxonomy): Bacteria > Pseudomonadota > Alphaproteobacteria > Sphingomonadales > Sphingomonadaceae > Sphingomonas > Sphingomonas beigongshangi. The sequence continues at coordinate 157,286 of NZ_JADHDT010000001.1, read as the reverse complement.
CGCGTCGTGCTCGACGAGAAGGGGCGGCTGCTGTCCGTCGCGCCGCGCGAGCGGCTCGATGCGCATCGGCTGATCGAGGATTACATGATCGCCGCCAACGTCGCCGCCGCCAAGGCCTTGGAGGCGAAGAAGGCGCCCGTGATGTACCGCGTCCACGAGCCGCCCGCGCGCGAGAAGCTGGTCGCGCTCAAGGACTATCTGGAGACGTTCGGCGTTCCCTTCGCGCTCGGCCAGGTGATCCGACCCGCGACGTTCAATCACATCCTGTCGCGGATCGGCGATGCCGATTTCCGGCCGCAAGTGATGGAGCAGGTGCTGCGCACGCAAACGCAGGCCTATTATGCGCCCGCCAATCAGGGGCATTTCGGTCTTGCGCTCGGCTCCTACGCGCATTTCACCTCGCCCATCCGGCGCTACGCCGACCTTCTCGTCCACCGTGCGCTCGTCGGTGCCTATGCGCTCGGTCCTGGCGCGCTCACGCCGGACGAGGCCGCCGGCATGGAGCGGATCGGCGAAGCGATCAGCGGCCTGGAGCGGCGGGCGATGGAGGCGGAGCGCGAGACGCTCGATCGCTATGTCGCGGCCTATCTTGCGGAACGCGTCGGAGAGACGATGCCGGCCCGGATCACCGGCGTGCAGAATTTCGGCTTCTTCGCGACCGTCGAGGGGATAGGTGGTGATGGGCTCGTTCCCGTGCGCGACCTGGGCGGCGAATATTTCCGCTATGACGAGGCGGCGCGGCAACTCGTCGGCGAGGACAGCGGGGACGTCTATGCGCTCGGCCAGCGGCTCGACCTTCGGCTGGCGGAGGCCAACCCGGTCTCCGGCGCGCTGCGGTTCGAGCTGCCGGGCGGCAAGGGCGCGGCGCCGCCGCCGCGCTACGGTGACAAGACTACCCGCCGCGACCGCGTGATCGGCAAGCGCGGGCGGCCGGGTAACATCCGTCACCAGGGGCGGCGGCGATGAGCGAGCTGCGCATCGTGCCGCCACCGGGCCCGCGCGTCCGCGCGCACTATCTGGTCCGCGGTACGATCGCGCCCCATTTCGTCGAGGCCGGCGCCCTGTCGGCGAAGGATGCCATCGCGTTTTCGCCGCCGGACCCGCGGCAGGTGAAGGAACTGGCGGCGATGGTCGCCGACGGATCGATCCGCACCTTGGGCAACGGCCGTTTCTGGTTCGACATGGACGCCTATGAGGCGGCAGCCGATGCCCGCAGGCGGCGGAATTTGCCAATCCTCATACTGGCGGCCCTGATCGTCGCAGCTGTGGCGGTGCTTTTTTACAGGGGATGAGTGGCCAATCCATCGCTGCCCGGGGCGTCGCCCGGCACAAGTCAAGGCGGCTTCCGCTCAACCTGCGGTGAACCGCAGTCCCGCCTTCGCTTCCAGCCGGTCGCGGAGCGTTTTCCCGAGCAACGCGCCCGGCGTCCATACGCCGCCATCGCCTGGCGTCTCCACCAGACAGCGCGCGGTTTCCGCGATCATCTTGCTCGTCGATCCATAGCCGGGATCGCGATCGCCCGTCACGACCGCATCGAAGCGCGCGCCATCGGGCATCAGTCCGACGAACAGCAGGTCGTAATAGCCGGTTTCGCGCTCTTCCTTGCTCGGGCCTTCCCCTGGCTTGGGGCCGCCGCTGCCAGAGAAGGGATTGAACTTGGCGATCGCCTCCGCCGCCGCCTTCCCCATGTCGCCGAGGCCGGCCACCATCATCTCGTCGTAGACGAAGTCCGTCCCATAGGGGTGGCCGAGCAGGAAATTGGTGCGATGCACGTTCTTCGTGTTGATCGCCGCCATCACGAAGGGCGCGACCCAGGTGTTCAGGGTCGCATCGAACTCGGGCAGCATGCCGGTCGGCTGATGCGGGCCGCTGAACCCCGGTGTCAGCGCGAAGGGATTGGTGAGCAGGCCGATGGTGGCGGGATCGCGCGCGGCGGCAGCAAGCGTCGCGCGCGCGCTCGCGGCGGTGCCGCCGGAGAAGGTGCCCTTCATCGCGCGCACGCGCCCCTTCACGCGCGGTGCCGGATGGCCGTATTTGGCACGGGCGCAATCCTGCAACGTCTGTACGCCGAGGTCGAAGGGGATCGAATCGAAGCCGCAGCTGAACACGATGCGCGAGCCGGTACGCTGCGCCTCGGCATGATGCGCGTCGATCATGTGGCGCATCCAGGCGGGTTCGCCACAGAGATCCACATAGGCGGTGCCGGTGGCTGCGCAGGCGGCGACGAGCTGATTGCCATAGAGCTGGTACGGCCCGACGGTGGTGAGCACGACATGCGCCCGCTCCGCCATCGCCTTCAGCGCGGCGGCATCGTCGGACTCGGCGACGATCAGCGGCAGGTCGGCAGGCGCGCCGATCAGGTCGCGAACCTCCTGAAGCTTGGCGAGGCTGCGCCCCGCCATCGCCCATCGCGGCGCCTCTTCCGCGACGAGATATTCCGCCACCAGTCGGCCGGTGAAGCCGGTGGCGCCGTAAACGACGATGTCGAAGTCGCGCATGCAATCCCCTCCCGCTCGCGGGAGGGGCTAGGGGAGGGAGTTAGCCACCTGCGCCGCTGGTTTCGAACCCATGGTATGCCCCCGGACCAACGCGCTCGCAAGCGGCGGCATGCGCTGGGGGCATGCCGCACGCGCTATGCCGCCTCGTGGAACTGCAGGCTGGCGAGCCGCGCGTAGAGGCCGCCCCGTCCGATCAGTGTGGCGTGCGAGCCCTCTTCCACGATCCTGCCGGCGTCCATCACCACGATCCGCTCCGCCGCCCGGACGGTGGCGAGCCGGTGCGCGATCACCAATGTGGTCCGGTTCTCCATCAACCGTTCGAGCGCCTGTTGCACCAGCCGCTCGCTTTCCGCATCGAGCGCGCTCGTCGCCTCGTCGAGCAGCAGGATCGGCGCATCGCGGAGCAGCGCGCGCGCGATGGTGATACGCTGGCGCTGGCCGCCCGACAGGCGGGCGCCGCCTTCGCCGAGGAAGGTGTCGAGCCCCTCGGGCAGCGCGCGCAGGAAGTCCGCGGCGTTCGCCGCCTCCGCCGCCGCCCACAGCATGTCGTCGTCCGCCTGCCAGTCGCCATAGCGCAGGTTGTCGCGCGCGCTGGCGCCGAATATCACCGTCTCCTGCGGGACCATGGCCATCTGCGCGCGGATGGCGGCCGGATCCGCTTCGGTCAGGTCGACCCCGTCGAGGAGGATGCGGCCGGCCGCGGGATCGTAGAAACGCTCGGCAAGCTGGAACAGCGTCGACTTGCCCGCGCCGGACGGACCGACGACGGCGACGGTCTCGCCAGGGCGGATCGCCAGGCTGAGCCCGTCGAGCGCGGCGACCTCGGTTCGCGTCGGGTAGCGAAAGTGAACGTCGTCGAAGGTCAGGGCGCCGCGGACCGGCACGGGCAGCGGCATCGGCGCCGCCGGCCGCGTGATCTCCGGCTGTTCCGCGAGCAGCTCCGCGATGCGGCTCGCGGCACCGGCGCCGCGCAGCAGGTCGCCATAGACCTCGGTCAGCGCGCCGAAGGCCCCCGCGACGATGCCGCCCGTCATCACGAAGGCGAACATGCCGCCCCCCGTCAGCCGTCCGGCGGCGACGTCGGCGACGCCTTCCCAGACGACGAGGGTGATCGATCCGAAGATCAGGCCGATCATGATCGCGGTCATGATGGCGCGGAGCAGGACGCGCTGCTTCGCCGCAGCGAAAGTGGCATCGACCGCGCCGTGGAAGCGGTTGGCCTCGCGCTCTTCCTGGTTGAAGGCCTGGACGATCTTCATCGCGCCAAGCGTCTCGGTTACCATCGCGCCGACGTCGGCGATGCGATCCTGCGAGTTGCGCGAATGCGCGCGGATGCGGCGGCCAAAGATCGTCACCGGCAGGATGACGAGCGGGATGCCCAGCAGCAGCATGCCGGCCAGCTTGGGCGACAGGACGAACAGATAGACCATGCCGCCGATGCCGGTTGCGGTGTTGCGCAGCGCGATCGAAACGGTGCCGCCGACCACCGTCTCGATCAGCGTCGTGTCGGAGGTGAGGCGGCAGGCGATTTCCGACGGGCGGTTCTCCTCGAAGAAGCGCGGCGTCAGCCCCAGCAGGTGGCGTTGCACCTGCAGGCGGATGTCGGCGACGACGCGCTCGCCGAGCCAGGACACGTGGTAGAAGCGGATCGCCGTCGCGATCGCCAGCACCGCGACGATCATCAGCAGATAGTGGAAGGATGACGTCACGGTGCCCGAGGCGCCCGGGCCGAAGCCGTTGTCGATCACCCGCTTGAAACCATAAGGTATCGCGATCGTCGCCAGCGACGTGGTCATCAATGCCAGCAGCGCGACGACGAGCTGGCGCGGGTAGCGCAGCACGCGCTTCCAGACGAGGCGGAGGTCGCCGAGGCGGCGGCCGGGGGGCGGGGAAGCGGCCATGATGCCGACGCGCCTAGCAGCGGGCGGCGGGGGGCTCAACGGCATGCGCGTTCGAGCGGGGTCGTCGAGCGTCCGGCGCCTGCGCAACAATTCGTCGCAATGCGCCGTTAAGGGCAAGTTGGTTACGGACACGACAACCCGATTGGGCTAAGAGGCGCCATGCTATACGATGCCTATGAATTGCAGCGCTCGATGCTTGCCGGCGCGAGCGCGATGGCGACCTTCAGCGCGGGCCTGCTGCAGAATCCCGCCAATCCCTGGTCGTATCTGGGCGGCGGTTCGATCGTCGCGAGCGCGCTCGAGGTCTTCGCCCATGCCGCCGCCCCGCGCGGCAAGCCGGCCTTCGGGCTGACGCACACCGTCATCGACGGGCGCGAGGTGCCCGTGCACGAGGAGATCGTGCTGCAGAAGCCGTTCGGCCAGCTCAAGCGGTTTAGGCGCGAGGGCGTGGAGGGCGGCCCGAGGCTGCTGATCGTCGCGCCGATGTCCGGCCATTTCGCCACCCTGCTGCGCGGCACCGTCGAACGGATGCTGCCGATCGCGGATGTGTACATCACCGACTGGCGCGACGCGAAGCTCGTGCCGGTGTGGGAAGGCGGCTTCGACCTCGACGATTACATCGACTATCTCGTCGCCTTCCTCGAAGCGATCGGCCCCGACGCGGGCGGGCGTGGTGCGAACATGCTGGCCGTGTGCCAGCCTTCGGTGCCCTGTTATGCCGCGACCGCGCTGATGTGTGCCGACGGCAATCCGTGTCGTCCGCGTACGCTGACGATGATGGGTGGGCCGATCGACACGCGCGAGGCGCCGACCGCGGTCAACACGCTCGCGACCGAGCGTCCGCATGCCTGGTTCGAGCAGAACGCGATCGCGACCGTGCCGATGACCTATCCCGGCGCGGGGCGGAAGGTCTATCCGGGCTTCCTTCAGCTTGCCGGCTTCATGTCGATGAACCTCGGCAACCACATGGTCAGCCATTGGGAGATGTTCAAACACCTCGTCCAGGGCGATGGCGAGGGAGCGGCGGCGACCAAGGCATTCTACGAGGAATATCGCTCGGTTTGCGATATGACCGCCGAATTCTACCTGCAGACCGTCGATCTCGTCTTTCAGACGCATGCCCTCCCGAAGGGCGAGATGATGCACCGCGGGCGCCGCGTTGATCCGGCGGCGATCAAGGACGTCGGCTTGCTCGCGATCGAAGGCGAGCGCGACGATATCTCGGGCCTGGGCCAGACCAAGGCGGCGCTGACGCTCGCCACCTCGCTGCCGGAAGCGGACAAGCGCTATCTGATGGTCGAAGGTGCCGGCCACTATGGCATCTTCAACGGATCCAAGTGGCGTAATCGCGTTGCCCCCGTCGTCGAGGACTGGATGGCCTCGCACGCCGGCTGATCGCCTCGCCAACGAACACGAAAAAGGGGCGCAGGATCACAGGATCCTGCGCCCCTTTTCGTCAGGCGGCTGCGATCAGGCGACCGAGTCGACCACCGCGTGGCTGCTGGATTCATCGCCGCGGATGGTGCCGCCGAACAGCATCTTCACGCGACCCGACAGCGAGATGTCGGTTTCCCACAGCTCGGCGCTGTCGATGTCGAAGCGCAGCAGCGTGAGGTTCGGGTCTTCCTTGCCGCCGGGAAACCATGCCTCCACCTGATTATTCCACAGGCGGTCGATCTGAGCGCGATCGTTATCCTGCGAGACGGTTCCGGCCAGGCAGGCGAAGAAATCATGGCCCTTCCCGACGAACTGCGCCATCGCGTCGCCGCCGCTGGAGATGCGATTGTCGCGGCCGCTGAAGAAGAACAACGTGTTGGGACGCTCGTCGTCCAGTTGCGCGGTCATCGGTTCGCTGTGCTCGCCGTTGGTCAGGCCGATCATCACGAACGGACTGTCCTTGAGCTTGGACAGGAACTTGTCGGCGATTTCGCGCGGGTCGTCATGGTCGGCCATCGTCACTCTCCCGAAACGTGAGGTTCGCAGCGGAGAACGAGCACGGCGGGGCTTGGTTGCGCGATAGGGACGCGACGGCCATGCCGCCGCATGACGCTTATCCTGTCGTTACCCCCAAGCGCGAAACCGGGATGACGGTCTGCGACGTCAGCCGGATCCAAAGGGCATTCCCCGGACCGGCGGCCTCGGCCGTCATCATCATGAATATGCGTGGGAGGCACGCGCAGGGGCGATGTTTGCGCTGCAGACAGCCCCCAAACGTCGAAGCCCCGGCCGTTGCGACGACCGGGGCTCGCAGGATGGCGGGATGACGTCGCCGATCCCGCTCAAGCCCTTTTGGCCTTAATGCGTCACCCTCACAGCACCTCGAACAGCCCGGCCGCGCCCATGCCGCCGCCGACGCACATCGTCACCACGACATATTTGGCACCGCGGCGCTTGCCTTCGATCAGCGCATGGCCGGTCATGCGCGCGCCGGACATGCCATAGGGATGGCCGATGGAGATCGCGCCGCCGTTGACGTTGAGCAACTCGTCGGGAATGCCCAGCTTGTCGCGGCAGTAGAGCACCTGCACCGCGAACGCCTCGTTGAGTTCCCACAGGCCGATGTCGTCCATCGTCAGGCCGTTCTTCTCGAGCAGCTTCGGAATGGCGAAGACGGGGCCGATCCCCATCTCGTCCGGCTTGGTGCCCGCCACCGCCATGCCGACATAGCGGCCGAGCGGCGTGAGGCCCCGTGCCGCGGCGACGCTTTCCTCCATCAGCACGCTGGCGGACGCGCCGTCGGACAGCTGGCTGGCGTTGCCCGCGGTGATATGCCCTTCCGGACCGACGACCGGCTGCAAAGACTGCAGGCCTTCCAGCGTGGTCTCAGGACGGTTGCCCTCGTCCTTCGACAGCGTGACCTCGGTCTTGGTCACCTCCTTCGTCGCCTTGTCGACCACGTCCATGACGCTCGGAAGCGGCACGATCTCGTCGTCGAACTTGCCCGCCGCCTGCGCCGCGGCGGTGCGCTGCTGCGACTGGAGGCCATAGGCGTCCTGCGCCTCGCGGCCGATGCCGTAGCGCTTCGCCACCACCTCCGCGGTCTGCAGCATCGGCATGTAGATGTCGTCGTGCATCTGGATCAGCTGCTTGTCGGGCTGCACGCGCATCTGCGGCGTCTGCACCAGGCTGATGCTCTCCACCCCGCCGCCGATGGCAACGTCCATGCCGTCCTGTACGATCTGCTTCGCCGCCGTGGCGATCGCCATCAGGCCGCTGGCGCACTGGCGGTCGAGCGACATGCCCGCGACGCTGGTCGGCAAACCCGCCCGGAGCAATGCCTGGCGGGCGATGTTGCCGGCCTGATATCCCTGTTGGAGCGCGGCGCCGATGATCACGTCCTCCACCTCGCCGCCCTCGAGCCCGGCGCGTTTCACCGCATGCGCGATCGCATGGCCGGCGAGCGCCTGGGGCGTGGTGGCGTTGAACGCACCGCGATAGGCGCGGCCGATCGGGGTGCGGGCGGTGGAGGCGATGACGGCGGAGCGCATGATCGAAATATCCCTAAATTCGCACGTCTCGGTGCGGTGAAGATGTCGACGAACGTTTAGACGAAGGCTTGGCTGATCCATTCCGCGATGAGCGCGGGCTTGTCCTGCCCCTCGATCTCGACGGTGAATTCGGATGTTTGCTGGAATTGTCCGGGGCGCTTCTCGGCGAAGTCGAGCAGCTTGAAGCGGCCGCGCACGCGGCTGCCGGCCCGCACGGGCGTCAGGAAGCGGACCTTGTTGCCGCCGTAGTTGACGCCCATCCGCATGCCCGCGGGCCGCGGTGCGTCCGGCGTCTTCGCCGCCAGCGCCGGCATCAGCGACAGCGTCAGGAAGCCATGTGCGATCGTGCCGCCGAACGGCGTCGCCGCGGCGGCAACAGGGTCGACATGGATGAACTGGTGATCGCCCGTCGCCTCGGCGAACTGGTCGATCATCGCCTGCGTTACCTCGATCCAGTCGGAAACGCTTTCCGTCCCAACGCGGGCGCGCATGTCGTCGGGCGTCAGCTCTGCCACCGGCTTTCCTTCCTCGTTATCCGGCTTTTGTAATTGAGAGCGTGGATCGACAGCAAGAGGAAAGAACCGGTTTTTTGAAAGGTGCTCTCGCTGCTCACGTAATTGCGCGAAAAGGCCACACCCGTTGTTCGAAATGCTTCAGCCTCGCGTCAGCGCGGCGACGGGTCCGCAGCATAGGGCAGAACGAGTCGGCCGTCGGGCGCGGCGGTGTAGGTGGTCTGTGTCGGATAGGCGATGCCGATCCCCTCCGCCGCAAAGCGCCGTATCAGGGACACCATGATCCGGTCCCGCATCGGATGTGCCGTCGCCCAGTCGTTGCCGGGGATATCGAACTGCAGGGCGAAGTCGAGGCTCGATGCGCCGAACGTCTCGAAACCCGAGCGGGCGACCTTGCCGCCCTCCGCTTCGACGAGCTCGCGCAGTATAGCGGGTACCCGCGCCAAAGTATCTGGTGGGGTCTCATAAGTCACGCCGACGGTAAAGCTCAGCCGGATGTGATCGCGCACCGCCGTGTTCAGGATTTCCTTGTCGAGGAGCTGGCGGTTCGAAATGATGCGAAGTTCGCCGGTAAACGCGCGGATGCGCGTCGATTTGAGCCCGATCGACTCGATCGTGCCACTGCTGCTTCCGTAGCTGATCGTGTCGCCGCGGCGGAACGGGCGATCGAAGATGATCGCCAGCGCGGCGAACAGATCGGCGAAAATACCCTGCGCGGCCAGGCCGATGGCGATGCCGCCCACGCCCAGGCCGGCGACCAGTCCCGTGACGTTGACCCCGAGATTGTCGAGCACCACGACCAACGCGACCGCGAACAGCGCGACGGACACGAGCAGGCGGATCAGCCCCAGCGCCGAGAGCAAAGCCTCGCCCGAATAATTCTCCGCGCTGGTGCGATGTTCGATCCCGCCCAGGATCAGCTCGCGTGCCCAGATCGCCGCCTGGAAGACCCAGGCGACGGTCCACAGGAAGTTGATCGTCAGCGCCACCTGATCGGGCGCCCCCGCATAACCGGCGACGAGCTTTGCCGCGAGCATGACGATGAAGACGTTGTTGGTGCGCGCGATCGTCCGTCCCAGCACCTTGCCCCATCCGCGCAGCGACGCATCGTGGCGGCACAGGCGATCGCCGAGCCGGCGCAGGCCGTGGAGCGCGAGCACGATCACCGTGCCGGCGGCGAAGGCGACCAGGATCTGCAGCCAATGGTCGTGCAGCCAGCGCTGGCTTTCGCTGACCAGGCCGGTGACCTGCTGGGGGACCGAGCTGGTGTCGAGAATGGGCTGCTTGGCGGCTGAGCTCTTGGCCATGCGCTTCCTGTTGGTTGGGCATCCGTGCCGTGGCCGATGCGGGAATGGGACGCGTCGGTTTCCCGTCGCGGTGGACCGAGCCGCCACGCGGGCGCGCGGCGGCCCCGACGCGGGCGAGGACTAGGCCGCCTTCTTCATGTCTTCCGGCCGCAATTTCGCCGGTGGCTCCGCGGCGGGCGTACCGGCCTCGAGGAAGGCGATGAGGCCACGTTCCTCGCGCGTCAGCCAGCGCCCGGCCCGCGGCATCCGCAACGCACGGCGAAACGCGCTCTGCCCCGTCTTCACCAGTGCGATCAGGGACGGGTGGACGTAGCTCTTGCGCGCGATGGCGGGCGTGTTGCCGAGCCGCGCCACCACCGGTTCGAGCATCGCCTTCAGGCTGAGGTCGGCTTCGGCGCCGGCGAGCGCCTCGAACGCACAGACGCTGGCGCCCCAGGTCCGGAAATGCTTGGCCGAGAAGGTACCGCTCGTCGCCTCGCGGATATAGGCGTTGACGTCCGACGACGTGACCGGGTGCGCGGCGCCGTCGGCATCCACCCAGGCGAAGAGATGCTGGTCGTCGAGGTCCTGCATCCGGCGCACGGTCGCGGCCAGCCGCTTGTCGGTCACCTTGCAGTCGCGTTCCTTGCCCGACTTGCCCTTGTAGCGCAGCTTCAGCGTGTCGCCGCTCACCTTGCCATGGCGCTTGCGCAGCGTCGTCGCGCCGAAACTCTTGTTCGCCTGCGCATAGGCCTCGTTGCCGACGCGGATGTTGCTGATGTCGAGCAGCCGGACGACCGCGGCGACCGCGCGCTCCTTCGTCAACCCTCGCGTCGCCAGGTCCGCCTCGACGCGGCGGCGCAGCTTCGGCAGCGCATGGCCGAACTCGGCGCAACGCTCGTATTTCGCCGCTTCCTGCGCCTCGCGAAAGTCGGTGTGATAGCGATATTGCTTCCGGCCTTTCTCGTCCCAGCCTACCGCCTGGATATGGCCGTTGGGCTTGGGACAGAACCAGGCGTTCGCATAAGCGGGCGGCAGGCCGATGCGGTTGAGCCGGTCGATCTCGTCGCGATCGGTGATCCGGCTGCCGTCGGTGCCGAAATAGGCCCAGCCGTTCCGCACCTTCTTCCGCGTGATGCCGGGTTTGGAATCATCGCAATAGACGATGCGGGCAGGCACCTCAGTCTCCCAATTTAAACAATGGGTTGTGGATCGTGGAAAATGCGCGGTCCGTCGCTTCGTTCCGGAACGGCCGGCTCGGGCAGGTGTTGGGCAACCCGCGATCCCCCTCGCATCCCCATTGGAGTGTTCCCGACATGGCCGATCTCAGCCAAGCCCGCGTTCTCATGCTCGCCACCGACGGTTTCGAGCAGGATGAATTGTTCAAGCCCCGCCAGGCGCTTCTGGATGCCGGCGTCCAGCTGACGCTGGCGTCGATCAAGACCGATGCGATCCAGGGTGTCATCCACGACAGCGAGAAGGGCGACAGCATCACCCCCGACATCACGCTCGATCAGGTCGACACGGACGATTACGATGCGCTCGTGCTGCCGGGTGGCGTCGGCAACCCGGACAAGATGCGCCTGCAAGACCGCGCGATCGAAATCGTCACGGAGTTCATGGAGGACGACAAGATCGTCGCCGCGATCTGCCACGCGCCGTGGCTGCTGGTCGAGGCGGACGTCGTCGACGGCCGTCGCGTGACGAGCTGGCCTTCGGTGCGCACCGACCTGGAAAATGCCGGCGCGGAGATCGCCGACGAGCAGGTGGTCGTGGACGGCAATCTGATCACCAGCCGCAAGCCGGACGATATTCCGGCGTTCAACGACGCGATCATCCAGGCCCTGACGCAGGAACTGGCGGACGCCTGACACGGCTTCGCGGCGTCCCTTTCCGTCAGGGGAGGGACGCTGCGTTGACCCATCGCTGCGCCGGCCGCTCCCACAGGTGATAGAGCGCGACGGAAGCGGCGAACACGATCCCGAGATAGGCGGCGATCACGGCCGGCGGCACCGGCGCGGGGTTGTGGACGAAGGCGAGCTTGAACGCCTTCCACAGCAGGAAATGCGACAGATAGGTCGCATAGCTGATGTCGCCGAGATAGTGGATCGCCCGCGTCTCGAGCGGGTTCCCGGCACGCCCGGCGGTCAGCGCCAGCGTAAGCAACAGCGCGGCGAACGCCGCCGGTACGACCGCGGTCTCCGGCGCGCCGGCCACCCAGGCGGCGCAGCACAGCAGCAGGATCGTTGCAGGCCACAGGAACGAGGCGCGTCGCAGGAACAGCGCCGCCACCACGGTGCCGCAGCCGAATTCGGTGAGGCAGCGCGTTAGCCCGTAATGGGGAATGTCGCTACCGAGCGACGGCTGATCGCGCATGACGACATGCAGCACCGCGAGCAGGGCTACCGCGACCGCGACGAGCAGCGCAGTCGGCAGCCGTCGCCAGTCCACCGCGCAGGCGAGCAGCGGAAAGAGGATATAGGCGGCGGCCTCGCAACTGATCGACCATGCCGGATCGTTCCAGCGCAGCGCGTCGGTGAAGCCCCAGTTCTGCACCAGCAGCAGGTGCAGCGGCAGCTCCGCCAAGGGGAAGGCGGGATCGTGCCGTCCGGTCGCGGCCAACGCCAGCGCGATGGCGGCCGCAAAGCCCAGCATCAGCGCGTGCAGCGGCCAGATGCGCGCGACCCGCTTGCGCCAGAAGAGGGGGGCCGCGCCCATGCCGCGGTCATGCAGGCGTGCGCCCCAGGTCAGCCAGATGACGAAGCCCGAGAGCAGGAAGAAGAAGTCCACCGCCAGATAGCCTTTGGCGAGAAGCCTTTCCGCGGCGGGCGGCAGGCCGGCGATCGAAGCGCGGACATGGTAGAGGACGACGGCCCAGGCGGCGAGCCCGCGCGCGCCGGTGAGCGCACGAAGCTCCGTCATGCCGGTAGCGGCGGGGCGGAGGGGCGACGCCGGGCGAAACCGCCCGTGTCCGCCGCCTCCTTGCGGCGGCGCGCCAGATAGGTGTCGAGGCCGATCTGCGCCCCGATCAGCATATAAATGAACGGCTGGAAGGCGATGGCGATGAAGGCGGCGCCGAGCAGGTAGACGCAATGGGCGGTCTGCAAGGCGGCGGCGAGCGGACCCGCCCAGGCGAACTCGCCGTCGCGCTCGCGGTAGCGACGGCGGAGCACCTCCATGCGGAACAGCCCGATCAGGCTGATCGACACCCAGATGGCGAGTCCCGGATAGCCCTGTTCGCCCAGCATCTCGAAATAGGCGCTGTGATAGCCGCGCGCCTTGTCGGTCACGGCGGTGTCGGTGACGGCGCCCGTGGGACCCGCGGCAGGATCGGCCTTCCTGATCTCGTAGCGGATGTGGTTGCCGCGGTAGGCATCGAACCCGCCGCCGAACGGATGCGACCTGGCATAGTCGATCGTCCACGCCCAGACCGCGACGCGGGTGGAGGCGGATTCATCCGCCTGGTGGTTCTCGATCGTACTCATCCGTTGCGTGAAGGAGGCGGGCAGGAAGGGGACGGCCAGCGCCGCGGACGCGCCGATCAGGGCGAGATAGAGGAATTTGCGCTGCGCATTGCGGATCGACAGCAGCGCGACGAGCACGATGCAGAGCAGGCCCGTCCGCGTCGAGGTGCCGACCGGGATCAGCAGGCAGGCGAAGATCAGCGCCAGGCAGAAGCCCTTCACCCGCCAGTCGGGGGCGAAGATCGTGCCGTGCCGCATGAACCAGGCGATCAGCGGCACGATGGCGATCGCGACGGTCGAGATGGTCGACCCTTCGTACAGGCCCGAATTGTTGTTCACCATCAGGTCCAGCTGGCCGTAGCCGCCGCCGCCGGCCAGCGTCTTGATGCCGCCGACGATGATGATCGACGCCGCCGACACGATCATGAACAGCAGCAAGGCCTCGATCCGCAGCCGCGTCCGCAGCGTCAGCGGCAGGAAGGCGGCGAAGGCCAGGCATTTCCACACCCAGTCCCATTTGTCTTTCGCGTCGAGCGGAAAGTCCGCACCCAGCGTCGTCGCCCAGCAATAGAGCATCAGCAGCACGATCAGGCCCTGGCGCGGCGCGAAGCGGCTGTCGGCCTTGTTGTCCGCAAGCAGCCAGCCGCCGACCGCGAGCGCGACGGCGATCAACGAGATCGGCACGCTGTTGAGCAGGAAATAGGTCAGTCGCTGGGGCGAGACGATGTCGATGTAGACATAGGCGAGCACGAGCAGGAACGGCCGGCGGAAGCCCATGCCGAAGATCGCGGCGAGGAAGGCGATGAAGACGAGGTCGCGCATGCGGGACGGCCGTCGTCAGTCCCTCGCCCGCCAATGGCGGGGCGGGGGTGCTTCCGAATCGAGATCGGGGCGTCGCAGCAGCCGCCATGCGGCGAGCAGCAGCAGCGCATGCGTCAGGCCGAGCGCGAAATTGTCGATCATGCGGCCGCGCCTTCCCTGCGTTCGGCATCGCCGGCGCCATCCGGCGTCTCGATCCCCTGAGAGGCGGACGCTTACATGAGTGTCGGTTGACGCGGCGTTAAGCGCCTTGGGTGCATGGCCGGCGCGATGCGCATCCTCCATATCCTCGACCACGGGCTGCCCCTGCAGAGCGGCTACACCTTTCGCACGCGAGCGATCCTGAAGGCGCAGGAAGCGCGGGGCTGGCAGGTCGCGGCCGTGACCGGCCCGCGCCAGAAGGCGTATGGCGACGCCGTGGAATCGGTGGACGGACTTACCTTTCATAGGACGCCGCTGGTGGGCGGTGGCGGCCCGGTCGCGGAGGCGCGCGGCATCGTCGCCTTCGCGCGCCGGATCGACGCGGCGGTCGACGCCTTCCGCCCCGACATCCTTCACGCGCATTCTCCCGCACTGGACGCGGTCGCCGCCTGGCTGGTCGCGCGCCGCCGCGGCTTGCCGTTGGTCTACGAGATCCGCGCCTTCTGGGAGGATGCGGCGGTGGGCAACGGCACGGGCCGCGAGGGCTCGGCCCGCTATCGCGCGACCCGCGCGCTCGAAGACTGGGCGGTGGCGCGGGCGGATGCGGTGACGGTGATCTGCGAGGGGCTTCGCGGCGACCTGATCGCGCGCGGCGTGGCGTCCGACAAGATCGCGGTGTCGCCCAATGGCGTCGACCTGTCGCTGTTCGGCGCGCCGGCGCCGCGCGATTCCGCCCTCGCGGCCTCGCTGCAGCTGGAGGATGCGGAGACGATCGGGTTCATCGGCAGCTTCTACGACTATGAGGGATTGGACGATCTCATCGCTGCGATGCCCGCGCTGGTCGCGCGGCGGCCGAAGGCGCGGCTGCTGCTCGTCGGCGGCGGCCCGATGGAGGATGCGCTGCGGGCGCAGGCGGCGACGTCGCTCGCGGCAGACGCCATCCGATTCGTCGGGCGCGTTCCCCATCACGAGGTGGAGCGTTACTATGCGCTGGTCGACGTCCTCGCCTATCCCCGCAAGAAGATGCGCCTGACCGATCTCGTCACCCCGCTGAAACCGCTCGAAGCGATGGCGCAGGGGCGCCTGGTCGCGGCGTCCGACGTAGGCGGCCACCGCGAGCTGATTCGCGACGGCGAGACGGGGACGCTGTTCGCGCCGGACGATCCGGGCGCCATCGCGCAGGCGCTGGCCGCCCTGCTCGACGATCGGTCCGGCTGGCAGGCGCGGCGCGAGCGGGCGCGCACCTTCGTCGAACAGGAACGTAACTGGTCGTCAAATATTTGCCGTTACGAACCGATTTACCAACGGCTTAGCGCGTAACCACGGGATCGATCATGGCAGCCTTGCCCCGCACCACCCTGACCTTCGCCGCCATCGCGCCCTGGATCGCGCCGATCGGCGGCGCGATCGCGGGCGCTGCGGCCGCCGGCACGTTCCTGCTCGTGCCCTCGGCGATGCTGGAGGACTGGGTATGGCGCAGCGGCATCGCCGCGCTGCTCCCCGTCGCGCAGCCGCCACTGGGTGCGACGGCGCGCATCGTCCTCGCACTCGCGGGGGGAGGCGTCGCCGCCGCCGTCCTGTGGTCGGCGCTGTTCCTGCTCTTTGGGCCGGAAGGCCTGCTCGCGCCGAAGCCGCGCGCGCCCGCGGAGGCTGGCGCGCCGACGCTGCGTCGCGCGGACGCCCATCCCGATGCCCCGGCGCGCCGGCCGCTGTCGGCCAGCGACCTGGGCGCACCGATGCCCCCGCCGACCCAGCCGCGCGATCCCGTGGCACCGCCGCCACCGCCGGTCGAATGCGACCTTCCCGCCGATCTCGACCAGCCGCTTGCCGCCTTCCACCCCGGCGCGGTGCCTGCCGTGCCGCGCGAGCCGCTGCGCGCCGTCGCGCCACTGTGCCCGCCGGCCGTGCTGTCCCGCACCCCCGTCGCCCTGGCGCAGGGGGAGCGGATCGCGACCGTCGAACTGCCGCGCAACGCCGATGCGGCATCGGAAAGCCCCTCGATCGAATCGCTGCTCAAGCGTCTGGAACAGGGCGCCCGCCGCCGTCCCGCGCGCGCCTGACAAAAAAAGCGCACCCGACAAAAAAGCCGGCCCCGCATCGAGGCGGGACCGGCAGTAGCCGAGGGCAGCGAGGGTTCAGCGCGGCCGTTCGGAAGGCGATAAGCCCATGTCATCGGGTACCATGGCAGCGTACCATGCTGGACATAATATGTCCATTACTGCCTTAAAATGCGAGGCTCGTCTGTTCGAACCGGCGGTACTGCTGGCACCTGTACTGGTCGGCAATTCGATGTTAGCTCTTCAAAAAAGCGGTATGTAGGAGAGCGCGATGGCCGACCTTTCGGCGATGGGGCATGCCTCAGCAAGCGAGCGGGGCGCTTCGCGCTACGCCTGGTATGTGCTGGCGATCCTGTTCCTCGTGTACGTGCTCAACTTCATCGATCGGCAGGTGATCTCCATCCTCGCGGAGGACATCAAGCGTGACCTCGGCCTTCACGACGAGGACCTGGGGTTCCTGTACGGGACGGCCTTTGGCGTCTTCTACTCGCTGTTCGGGATCCCGCTGGGCCGCCTGGCCGACAGCTGGCATCGCGTGCGGCTGATGACGATCGGACTGGCGCTCTGGTCGACGATGACCGCGCTGTCCGGGTTTTCGCGCAGCGGCGGCCAGCTGGCGGCGGCGCGCATCGGCGTCGGGGTCGGGGAGGCCACGGCGAGCCCCGGGGCCTATTCGCTGATCTCCGACTATTTCCCGCGGCGACTGCGCGCGACGGCGCTCGCCATCTATTCGGCCGGCCTCTACGTCGGCGGCGGCTGTTCGCTGTTCATCGGCGGGCTGATCGTGCAGGGCTGGAACCGCGCCTATCCCGCGGGCGGCCCGATGGGCCTGGTGGGCTGGCAGGCGGCGTTCCTCGCGGTGGGGCTGCCCGGGCTGCTCGTCGCCGTGTGGATCGCGACGTTGCGCGAACCGATCCGCGGCGCGGTCGAGGGCCTGCCCGAGCCCGCGCGCCATCCGGCGCCGTTCCGGGCCTTCCTCGACGAGCTGCTGACGATCATTCCGCCGCTGACGCTGATCGGGGCGGCGCGCGGCGGGGCGCGGGCGCTGGCGGTGAACCTGCTGGCGCTCGGCCTCGTCGTCGCCGCCGTCGTGCTGCTGCGCGCGGCGGGCGAGCCGCTGCCGCAATGGCTGGCGATCGGCACCGGCGTCTATGCAGTCTTTTCCTGGGCGAGCGCGCTCAAGCGCCGCGACCCGGCGACCTTCGCGCTGATCGTGGGCACGCCGGCCTTTCTGTGCACGGTGGTCGCCTATGGCCTCAACGCCTTTCTGAGCTATGCGGCCAGTTTCTGGGCGGCGCCCTATGCCATGCGCACGCTGGGCGCGACGCCGGCGGAGGCGGGATTCCTGATCGGCGGCAGCGGCGCGCTCGCCGGTTTCGTCGGCGTATCGCTGGGCGGGGTCATGGCGGATCGGCTGCGACGGACCAATCCCGCGGGGCGGCTCGCCGTCGTGCTGTTCGGGGCGACCGTGCCGATCCCGTTCCTGGTCGGTGCCTTCACCGCCTCGGCGGCGTGGGTCTTCTATCCGTGCCTGTTCCTATCGGGCCTGTGCGCGAGCGGCGCGCTCGGCGCCGCGGCGGCGACCACGCAGGACCTCGTCCTGCCGCGCATGCGTGGCACGGCGACGGCGACCTTCTTCATCGGCACGACGCTGATGGGCCTCGCGATGGGGCCCTATCTGGCGGGGCGCGTGTCGACGCTGACCGGCAGCCTGTCGACGGGGATGATGGCGCTGCTGCTCGCCACGCCGATCACGATCGGCTGTGCGATCGCCGCCTATCGCCTCGTCCCCGCCGCGGAGGCAAGCCGCGAGGCTCGCGCCCGGGCGGCGGGGGAGGATATCTGATCAGGCGGCCAAGGCGCCGCAGGTGATCAGGCGGCGGCGAATACGCCGCAGGCGATCCGGCCGCCGCTGTTGCCCGACGGATCGGTCGTCAGGTCGTCCGGCCCCGCATGCACGACGATGGCGGCGCCGTCGGCGTCGAGCAGGCCGGCCATGGTCTGGCCGGGAACCGTCACCCCCAATGTGCCGCGACCGTCGCTGCCGACGACGAGATTGGGCAGGTCGCCTTCATGCGGCCCCTGGGGGTTCATCGTCCCGTGCTTGGCCATCGTCGGGTTCCAGTGGCCACCCGCGGTGGTGAAGTCGGGCGCGTCGCAGCGGCCGACGGTATGCACGTGCGCGCCATGGGTCCCGGCAGGCAACCCCTTGACGTCGAGCGTGTAGCGGATGCCGCCCGCGACCTCCGTTGCGGTCGCACGCCCCGCGTCGACGCCCGCCGCGGTGCGCAGCATGGCCACCGCCCGTGCACCGCCGGCGACGGCATCGCCCGTGTGCACCTTGGGTTCCTGATTGCAGGCGGACAGGGCGAGGGCGGACAAGCCGGCAAGGATGAGCGCGCGCATGGAAATCTCCCGGGACGAAGCCGTCCTTACGAACCCGTCATGACCTTCAGGGTTCCGCGTGGCAAGGGCGTGACGAGTCGCGCTCACCCCGCGGCGAGCGGCCAGCGCAGCACCGGGGAATAGCTGGCGCCGCTCCCGCCCAGCCGGCTTTCGTACAGGATGATATGACCGGGCTCGAACGCGGGAGACGTCAGTCCGGCGTGCACCGCCAGCCACCCTTCGATCTCCGGCGCAAGGCCCGCACTGCGCGAGAAGCGCGCGAGCGTGACATGCGGCAGGAAGGCGCGCGATTCCGGCGGGAGACCGGCACGGACGCATGCCTGCTCGACCTTGCGCTGGAGATGGCGCAGCGCGTCGGACGGCGCCACACCGGCCCAAAGGGCCTCGGTCCGGCCGCGATGCGCGAACCGTCCGACCCCGGCGAGCGTCAGCCGGGGCGCGGGTGCGTGCACCGCGCCGAGCGCGGCGGCGACGTCCTCCGCCACCGGACGATCGACATCGCCGACGAAGCGGAGCGTGAGGTGGAGCTGCTCGTCATCCTGCCAACGCGCGCCGGGAACCCCGCCGCCGCGTTCGAGCAACGCCGCGCGGATGGCAGGTGGTGGGCGCAGGGCGACGAACAGGCGAGGCATCGGGCGCTCCTATGATCCGCAACGGCATAGCCGGTCCGGCAATCGACGATAAGGGAAGATCGGCGGGCGGCAGGGGACCTTTGGCACGGTCGTGGGTTGAGGGTGCTTGCCCCCGCCCGACGAGGAGTGTGTGGAATGCGTTTGGATTCGATCGCGCCGACCGTGCTGGCCCTGTCCCTCGCGAGCGGCGCGGCGGCCGCCAGCATACCCCTGAGGCCCGGCGACTATGGTGCGATCGGCCTGGCGTGCGACAACCAGCCCAATGCCACGACGATGAGCTTCGATGGTCGCAGCTTTTCCTATGCCCATGCCAGCAAATGCACCGACACCGTCACCAGGCGGTCGGCGGGGACGCTGACGATCGCGGAAACCTGCCGCGCAGCGGGCGATGGCAGCCCGGCGAAAGCCAACACCGCGACGTTCGGACTGCGCCGTCAAAACGCGACGCGCTTCGTCCTGATCAAGGGTGAAAGCGCCACGTCGTTCCGCCGATGCGGTCCGCCCGGCTATTTCAACAGACATTGAGGCGATCCGCGAAGCGGGTGACAAGTCGCCGCATCGGAGGCAGGGATAGGGCATGACGCCCATGCTTCCCATCATCGCGAAGGCGCGGCGGCGTCTGCGCGGGCCTGCCTGGCTGCGGTGGCTTGGCGGACAGGTTCGGTCGGTCGAGATCCTGTTCGTCGCGCTCGCCATCCTGGTCGGCATGGGCGCCGGCGGGCTGACGGTGATGCAGGGCGCGCTTGCGCGCACCGTGCAGCATCTTCTGTTCGATCTGCCCGAGAACGTCCGGCTGAGCGGAGCGCCGCCGTTGCACTGGCCGCAGCTGCTGATGCTGCCGATCGGCGGCGCGGTGCTGGTCCTGTTCAACCGGCTGGTGCGGGCGCGACGACGCTCGCTGGTCGATGCGGTGGAGGCGAATGCGCTGCACGGCGGCCGCATGTCCGCCGCCGACAGTGCGGTCGTGTCGGGCCAGACGATCCTTTCGAACGGCTTCGGCGCCTCGGTGGGACTGGAGGCGGCCTATGCGCAGGCGGGCGGGCTGCTCGCGTCCCTCGCCGGCCATTGGCTCAAGCTGCGCCGGGGCGACGTGCGGACGTTGGTCGGCGCCGGATCGGGCGCGGCGATCGCGGCGGCCTTCGGCGCGCCGATCGCGGGCGCCTTCTACGCGTTCGAGGTCGTGATCGGCGCCTATACGCCGGCGGCAATCGCGCCCGTCGTCGCCGCCGCGCTGGCGGGCGCGCAGACCGCACGACGACTGGGTGTCGTCCCCTATATCGTCAACGTCCAGCGCGGCCCGGAAATCCACACGTTCGGCTATCTGCTCTACGGCGGGCTCGGCGTGACGTGCGCGCTGATCGGGATCGCCATCATGCGCGGCGTCGCGCTGATGGAGGCGCGGACGCGCGCGCATCTTCCGGGCTGGTCGCGGCCCATCGTGGGCGGCGCGCTGATGGCGGGGCTCGCCGCGCTGTCGCCGCAGGTGCTCTCCGCCGGACACAGCGCGCTGCACATCGACATCATGGCGAGCGTGCCGATCGCCTTCGTCGCCGGCATCCTGCTCGCCAAGGCGCTGGCGTCGATCGTGTCGCTCGGCTTCGGCTTTCGCGGCGGGCTGTTCTTCGCGTCGCTGTTCCTCGGCACCTTGGTGGGGCATCTCTATGCCGGCCTGCTGGGCTGGGTCGCGGGCCAGTCCATCCTCAACGCCGGCAATGCGGCGATGGTCGGCATGGCGGCGCTGGCAGTGGCGGTGGTCGGCGCGCCCTTCACGATGACGATGCTGGTATTGTCCGCCACCGGCAATTTCAGCCTGACCGGCGCGGTGTTGGCCGCCAGCCTCGTCTCGTCGACGATCGTGCGCCAGCTGTTCGGCTATTCCTTCTCGACGTGGCGCCTCCATCTGCGCGGCGAGACGATCCGCAGCGCGCGCGACGTCGGCTGGGTCAAGACGCTGACGGCCGGGCGGATGATGCGGCGCCAGCCCAATATCGTGCCAGGCGACACGAGCATCGCCGAATTCCGCCGCCGCTTCCCGCTGGGGTCGACGAGCCGCGTCGTCCTGACCGACGCCGTCGATCGCTACGCCGGGATCGTCAGTCCGATCGCCGCGCATACGGAAGGCCTCGATGCCGCCGAGCCTGTCGCGACGCTGGCGGGCGCGGCCGACATGGCGCTGCCCCCCGATCTCGACATCGCGGCAGTTATGCGGCAGTTCGACGCGGCGCAGCGCGACGAACTGGCGGTGATCGACCGCGACGGACATGTGCTCGGCCTGCTGACGGAGGCGCATGTCCGGCGGCGCTACGTCGACGAACTGGAGAAGGCGCAGCGCGAGCTGTTCGGCGAACGCTGAACGCCACGGACGCAACGCGGCGATCGCGCGCGCTTCGGGGGCGGCGTACGGACCCCGAAGCCTGTCTGTAACGTTGTGTTGCACATCGTCGAAACGAGGCCCGGTTTCGCTTGAAAAGCGTTCGCCGCGGGCCGATATTTCGTCCATCCGGCATTCGGCCGGACAAAGGAGTTCTGGATACCATGGCAAACTGGTCCGACCCCCGGCAGAGCGCCGCGCCGTTCGGTGCCCCGCGCGCCGGCACCGCGCGCAGCGGCGCCTATGACGCGGGTCTGCGCTCGTACATGCTGTCGGTCTACAATTACATGGCCTCGGGCGTGCTGCTGACGGGCATCGTCGCGCTCGCCTTCGCGATGTCGGGTGCCGCCGCGGCGGTCTTCTCGAACGGCGCGCTGCGCATGATCCTGATGCTGGCGCCGCTGGGCGTCGTGTTCGCGATGAGCTTCGGTCAGGGGCGCTTTTCGACCGGCACGCTGAAGGCACTGTTCTGGGCCTTCGCGACGCTGATGGGCCTGTCGCTGTCGACGATCTTCCTCGTCTATAGCGGCACCTCGATCGCGGGTGCCTTCTTCGCCACCGCGGCGGGCTTCGCCGGCCTCAGCCTGTACGGCTATACGACCAAGAAGGATCTGTCGGCCTTCGGCACCTTCCTGATCATCGGCCTCGTCGGTCTGATCGTCGCCAGCCTGATCAACCTGTTCCTGCAGTCGGGGCCGCTGAACCTGGTGATCAGCTTCATCGGCGTGCTGCTGTTCGCCGGCCTTACCGCCTATGACACGCAGCGCACCAAGAGCCTGTATTTCCAGGTCGCCGGCACGGACATGGTCGGTAAAGTCGTGGTGCTGTCGGCGCTGTCGCTGTACCTCGACTTCATCAACATGTTCCTGTTCGTGCTGCGGCTGTTCGGTTCGCAGCGCAACTGATCCCGGCACAAGCGGTCGGTCCCCCGGGACCCGATCGACGAAGGGCCCGGCGGCGAACCCGCCGGGCCTTTTGCATGTCCGGACCATATCGCCCGACCCCGATCGCGACGGAACGTTAGCCGACAGGCCGTCGTTTCATGCGCAACGTCATTTCGAGGAGGGTGCGATGGGTAACGAAGACACAATGGATCAGCGGGCGCTGGACAGCCTGGCCGTCGCGCCGCCGGAGCCCGAGGACCAGGGGCGCGACCCGCGCCAGGATGCGGGGCAGGACGAGTCCATCGCGAAGCGGCTCGAGAAGGACCCCGAGAACCGCGATGCGCGGCTCGATGCGGGACTGGATGAATCGATGGACGCCAGCGATCCGCCCGCCTCCACGCAGCCGATCCACAATCACGGACCGGCGCCTTCGTCCGGCTATGACGAGGAAGCCGAGAAGGCGCGCAGCGGCCAGGCCTGACGTGGTCATCACGCGGCGCCGGGCACCGGACTAGTCCGCAGGCTGACCTTTTGTTGCGTCAATGACGCATGTGATTGCATTTGCGGCGAGTCGAAACTCGGCTCGTCGCATTGTTTGTTGCGGCGCAGCAGTTTTCGTGATGCTTTTATGACGTCGGGCGGGCGTCGTTCAGGCATTGGTTAACCATCTTGGCGCATGATCCCTATCCGACGACACGAACGGGCGGGGTGACACAATGGGTGCAGCCAAGAAGCCGGCCGAGGGCGCGATGACGCTGGCCGAAATGAAGGAATTCGCAGGGTTCGCCGCATCGACGCAGCGCTACATCCGTCGCAGCCTCGATATCGGCCTGGACCGCGACGACGCCATGGCGCGCTGGTCGCGCGACGTGGTCGAGGCGGCGAGCATCCGCGCGCAGGCACGGCTGTATCGCGCCTTGCCGGAAATCCGGCAGCGCGTGCCGGACGACGCCGATTTGTCGCAGATCGAGCCTTTCCTCACCCCCGTGACGACGCTCGCCGCGTTCGACCTGGGGCAGGGGCGGCTGACCAGCTTCTCCGCCTTCCGCTTCCTGTACGAGCGGCTGATCGGCGCGCAAGTGCGGCCGTGGCTGCCCAGCGCGTTCTGCGGTGCCGCGGCGCTGCCGCATCTACACCCGGAGGTGCGCCGGAAGCTGCTGCAGTCGATCAGCGAGGCCGCGGCGACGGCATCCGGCTGGTCCAACCGACAGCCGGTCTTCTATCCGAAGTGGGTGGAGAAGGTGGATACGGGCTCCGCGACGCTGTCGCACTGAGCGCTCGGAGTTTGATCCACATGCGTGGGGCGGAACCGGCCCTCACCCCCACCCGGCCGCCCATCCAGGACACGCTGATTGGGCTGGCCGGGTGGGGGGCGAGGGCCGGTTCCACGCCGATCCAACCTTGCCGGATCGCAGCCTAGAACCGGCGCCATCGGGGGGTGGCGACGGTCAGCGGCAGGCACGCCAGCCGAGCGGGCCGCGATCGGCCTGGTCGAGGTGAAGATGGTCGCGATGCGCGGCGTTATAGTCGGGCGAAAGCACCGTGGCGTAGAGGCTGCAGGCGCCATCGCGCACGTCGTGGAGGAAGGCGGCGCTGGCATCGGACCCCTGCCAGTCGCGCGCGACGGTGATCCGCCGGCCGTCGGCAAGTCGAAAGCCCGCGATGTCGATCGCGTTGGCGCGGGCGTGTTCGCTCCAGGCACCGCTCTCGCGGCCGTAGAGGCGGCGGCACGCATAGCTGCCGAAATGATCGATCGACGCGATCGGCATGCCAAACCGCGCCTGCGCGGCGGGTTGCACGACGTTCCATTCCCATAGTGCCAGAGCCGCCGCGACCGGACAGGCGATGCCGGGTCCGGCCGGCCGCAGCGCTATCCCTATCGCGCCGCCGCGGTCGAGGCGGATCGCATCGGCATAGCCGCAGGTCGCACCGTCGCGTCGTGCCGGCAGGGCGGTATATCGTACGCCGGCGGCGCCGAGCAGCGCGCGGCATTGCGCCGGGTCGGTTCGCAGGGCGGCGAGCTTGCGCCCCGTCGACAGGCCGATCGGCGCGGCAAGATCGAGGGGCGTCCAGGGAAGGTCCTGGGGCCGACCGCGCAGCAGCGCGAAGCCGACCAGCACCGTCGCGGCGGCGATGAGCAGGCCGAGCGCAACGCCGGCCACGCGGCGCAGCGCGCGCATCACTGCCGCCGGACGTGGTCGATCGGTTCCCCCGTCACGGGATAACCGGCATCGGCGGGGATGCACAGGTGCGGCACGCCGCCCCGCGTCTCGACGAAGGGGGTGATCGTGCGGATGGGAACGGTGGCGGCATGGGCGCAGGCGTCGGCATAGCTGCCGAATTGCGCCAGCCGTTCCAGATTGCGGCGCGTGGGATAGATGATCGTCATCTCACCCGCGTCCGCCGCCGCCAGCGCATCGGCGGCGGTGATCCACAACAGGCGGACATTCTCCGTTCCGTCCACCTCGACGTCCGCATCTGCGGGGGCCTGGGCGAGGAAGAAGAGCGTGTCGAATATCCGCATGCCCGGATGGTCGGGCAGCCAGCGCGCGAAGGCGGTCAGCCGATCCGGCGCCAAGGTCAATCCCTCGGCGGCGAGCAGCCGGTCGAAGGCGGCGCCGGCGTGAAGCTGCCGCCGAACGGCACGGATCATCCCAGGCGCGGGCTTGGGGGTGATGCCGATGGCAAGGCCGACTTCCTCCAGCGTTTCCCGGATCGCCGCGATCCGCGCCGCACCGTCGCTGCCGAGGCCCAGGCCGGTCGCCATGGCGACGTCGCCCGGATCGATGCGCCCACCCGGGAACACCATGGCGCCAGCGGCGAATGCCATGGCTGACCCCCGCTCCACCATCAGAATCTCGGGCGGTCCAGAGGCGCGCTCGCGCAGAATGATCAGGGTGCTGGCAGGAATGGCAGGGGCGTTCATGACCGCTTCAAACGCATCGGCGACGTATGCGGGTCAAAGCCGTGGCGCCATGCTAACCCTGTATAAAACATTGATCTAAGATAAAGCTTATGGAGCGCGCCTCGCGAAGGAGAGCGCGGTGCCTCGATATCACTTTCATATCCACGACGGGACCACGATCACTGATCAGGCCGGACGCGAACTGCCGGATCTGGCGGCGGCCCAGCGCGTCGCGATCCGGCTCCTGGGCGAGGCGCTTGAACAGGTCGACGATTTCTGGTCGGGACACGAATGGCGGGTGCAGGTTACCGACGCGCATGGTCTGACGCTGTTCCTACTGGATTTCGTCGGCACGCTCGCGCCGGCTGCGCGGATAGTCCAGCCTGATATCGGATAGAAGGCGCGACGCTGGCGGAGTGGGTGGTGGAGCTGAGGGGAATCGAACCCCTGACCTCTGCAGTGCGATTGCAGCGCTCTCCCATCTGAGCTACAGCCCCGCACTCCGCCCCGGCAAGGCCGGGAGCGACGCCATTAGCGGGGCTTCCCGCCCGATGCAACAGGCCCGCGGGGCCACGTGCGAAAATCTTGCGACAAAGCCCATGCGACGAACCGACGCCGAAAAGCGCCGTTTTGCGTCGTTGTGCGCGCGCAACGATAGGAACGAAGCGGCGACTTTGACGCTTGTTAGGCCCGGACGCAGGAGCGCGGGAACGACGCTCCGCAGCCGCAGGACGACCATCCGAAGGAGACGATCATGGGCTACGAACGCTACCCGCGGGGCACCAATCCGCAGGGCGACTATTACGGCCGCTCCGACACGCAGGACTACGGACACGACTATGGCTCGGGCCGCAGCTACAGCTATTCGAGCGCGCGCGACTATGAAGCCTCCGGCGCCTATGACAACGACCGCGACTATGGTCGGCGCGAATACGGCAACCAGCGTTACGAGCAGCGCGATCGCTTCAATCGCGATCGGGATGCGCAGGGTGCCCGTGGCTTTGGTCGCGACGACGCCTATGGCCGCAGCGACGCCTATGGCCGCAGCGACGCCTATGGACGCGGTAGCCGCGACGACAGCTACGGACGCGGCAGCCGCGACTGGGGCCAGTCGGACAATCGTTTCGCACAGCAGAACCGCTACGGTGTGGACCAAGACCGTTACGGCGCGCGGCAGGACTATCATGGCAGCTACGGCCATGACGGCCGCCGCTTCCTCGACGTCGGTCAGAATCGCCATGCCGACGACGACAATTATCGCGGGCGCTACGACAATCGCGGCAGCTACGGCGAAGGTCGCAGCGCCGGCCGCCCGTCGTCGCAGCAGGGCGGTTATGGCCGCCAGCCCCAGGGCTATGATTATGAAGAGCGCGGTTTCTTCGCCCGCGCCGGCGACGAGGTCCGCTCGTGGTTCGGCGACGAGGACGCCGAGCGCCGCCGCGAGATGGATTCGCGGTACGACGAACGCAACGCCAATGATCGCGACGACGATTACGGCAATTGGCGTCGCGGCCAGATCGCCTCGCTCGATCGCGACTACGACGAATATCGCCGCGAGAACCGCACGAAGTTCGAGAACGAATTCAGCTCGTGGCGGACGAACCGTCAGGGCCAGCGCGACTCGCTGAACAAGGTCGAGGAGCATATGGACGTCGTCGGCAGCGACGGCGAGCATGTCGGCACCGTCGACAAGGTGCGTGGCGACCGCATCCTGTTGACCAAGAACGACCGCGATGCGGGCGGCCACCACCACTCGATCCCGTCGAGCTGGCTGAAGACGGTCGAGGGCAAGGTGACGCTCAGCAAGACCGCCGCCGAGGCCAAGCAGGCGTGGCGTGACGAGGAGCGGAACCAGGCGATGTTCGGCTATGGCGACAACACGCAGGACGGTGGCCGGCGCGACATGTCGAACACCCGCACCGACCGCACGACGACCACGTCCGCGACCGGTAGTCAGTCCACCTCGGGTCAGGCAACGTCGGGTCAGTCCACGACGGGACAGGCGGACGCAGAGACGTCGACGGATGGACAGAACCTCAACCGCAGCTTCCCCGGCACCTACTGAGCTCGGGAGATCTGCGCGCAGCGGATCCGCAAGGATCCCCAGGAGAAAGCCCGGGGGCGATGTCCCCGGGCTTTTTTCGTAGCGAATCAAAACCTAAAAGATCAGATTGGCTAGAAAAGGAGAATCAGCATGGCACGAGCATGGAGCCTGAAGTCACGCCCGCAGGGGATGCCGACGATGGACAATTTCGAACTGGTCGATCTCGGCCGGCGGGAGCTGGCGGACGGCGAGGTCCGGATCGCCAACAGCTGGTTGTCCGTCGACCCGTACATGCGCGGTCGCATGAACGACGTGAAAAGCTACACGCCGCCGTTCGAGCTTGGAAAGCCGATGCAGGGCGGCGCGATCGGCCGCGTCGTCGAGAGCCGGTCCGACCGGTACCGTGAGGGTGACATGGTGCAGCATTTCGCCGGCTGGCGCGATGAGGCCGTGCTGCCCGCGGATCAGGTCCAGCCGCTGCCGCAGCTCGACGTCGATCCGCAGGCCTTCCTTGGCCAGCTGGGCATGCCGGGGATGACCGCCTATTTCGGATTGACCGAGGTCGCGGGCCTGAAGGAGGGCGACACCGTGTTCGTTTCGGCCGCGGCGGGCGCGGTCGGGTCGACCGTGGTGCAGATCGCGAAGGCGAAGGGCTGCCATGTCATCGGATCGGCCGGCGGCGCCGACAAATGTGCCTGGGTCCAGTCGCTGGGTGCCGATGCGGTGATCGACTACAAGAGCGGGACGCCGGTCGTGAAGGCCCTGGGCGAGGTCGCGCGCAACGGCATCGACGTCTATTTCGACAACGTGGGCGGCGAACATCTCGACGCGGCGCTGGCGCATGCCAATGTGCATGCACGCTTCGCAATCTGCGGCATGATCGACGTGTACAACAGCGCGGAGCCGACCTCGCTCCGCTACCTGGCGCGGCTGATCGGCAACCGCGTCCGGATGCAGGGATTCATCGTCAGCGACTATGTCGGCAAGGCAGCGGACTTCTACCGCGACATGGGTGGCTGGCTCGGCGAGGGCAAGCTGCAGCGGCAAGAGACGGTGTTCGATGGACTGGAGCGGGCGCCGGACGCATTCCTGGCGCTGTTTTCCGGCGGCAACACCGGCAAGATGCTCGTACGGGTATGAGCGCTTCCGGCACCCCGCCCGTGCGGACGGGGTGCCGATGCGGCCGGGGCCCTATACGGCTCCGTTGAACGTATCGCACTGGGCGGGGTCGCCGGTTTCGAACCCGTGCTTCAGCCAATAGACGCGCTGGGCGGACGTGCCGTGCGTGAAGCTGTCAGGCACGACGCGGCCCTGCGCCTCCTTCTGCAGCGTGTCGTCGCCGATCGCGTTGGCGGCGGTCAGGCCCTCCTGAAGATCGGTCGAATCCATCCGGTCGCGATTCTTCGCGGCCCAGACTCCGGCATAGCAATCCGCCTGCAGTTCGAGACGGACCGACGCGGCGTTGCCCTCCGCTTCGCCGGACGAGCGCTGGATGCGCTGCACCTGATCCGACGTGCCGAGCAGGTTCTGGATGTGATGGCCGAATTCGTGCGCGATGACATAGTCCTGCGCGAAATCGCCCTTCGCGCCGAAGCGGTTCGCCAATTCGCCGAAGAAGCTGGTGTCGAGATAGATGTCATGGTCGGTCGGGCAATAGAACGGCCCCATCGCCGATTGCGCCGCGCCGCATCCGGACACGCCGCTGCCCGAATAGAAACGCAGGCCCGGCTTCTCGAACCGCGCGCCCTGCTGGGCGAAGATGGCCGCCCAGGTCTTCTGCGCCGACTGGAAGGCGTTGCATGCGGACTTCGCGCCGGCGTCGGTGGTGCAGAGGCGCGTGACCTCCGCGGCAGAGCCGCCGCGATCCTGCTGCGTGACGGATGGCGTACCGCCTCCGCCACCACCGAGCATGCCGCCGATATTGCCAAGGCCGCCGAAGACGGCGAGCAGCAGCAGCACGACAACGATACCGCCGCAGCCGAAGCGACTGCCGATCAACGGCAGCAGGCCGAAGAGCAATCCGCCGCTGCCACCGCCACCCCCGAAGCCGCCGCCCGAGCGCGCCTCCCCGACGTCGATGTCGTTGGGATCGAAATCGTCGAGGCGCATGGGCAGGTCTCCGTTGTGCTTGCGTCACGAAATGCGCGGGGACGCAGGCGGTTGCAACAGGGCCCGAACGAAGGGCATGACGCACAGCAAAGAACGGAGAATGCGCCAATGTTCCTGAAGGGCAAGACCGCCGTCATCACCGGCTCCACCTCCGGCATCGGGCTCGCCTATGCCCGCGCACTCGCGGCGGAAGGGGCGGCGGTGGTCATTAACGGCTTCGGCGATGCCGACGCGATCGAGGCGGCGCGGGCGGAACTCGCGTCGGCGAGTGGCGCGGGCGCGCTCTACGACGCGGCGGACATGACGAAGCCCGAAGAGATCGGTGCGATGGTCGATCGTGCCGCGCGCGAGCTGGGCGGGGTCGACATCCTGATCAACAACGCCGGCATCCAGCACGTCGCCCCGATCGACGAATTCCCGGCGGAGAAGATGGAGGCGATCGTCGCGATCAACATGACGAGCGCCTGGTACGCCATGCAGGCGGCGGTGCCGCACATGAAGGCCAAGGGCTGGGGCCGGATCATCTCCACCGCCTCGGCGCACAGCCTCGTCGCCAGCCCGAACAAGTCGGCCTATGTCATGGCCAAGCACGGGCTGGTCGGGCTGACCAAGACGGTCGCGCTGGAGACGGCGACGCATGGCATCACCGTCAACTGCATCTCGCCGGGCTATGTCTGGACGCCGCTGGTCGAGGCGCAGATCCCCGATACGATGAAGGCGCGCGGACTGACCCGCGATCAGGTGATGAACGACGTGCTGCTCGCGGCGCAGCCGACCAAGGCATTCGTCACGCCCGAACAGGTCGCGGCGCTCGCGCTGTTCCTGTGCGGCGATGCGGCGAAGGCGATCACCGGGGCGAACCTGTCGGTGGACGGCGGCTGGACGGCGATGTGACGGCGCCTGGAGTGTGATTACCTTGCGGGGAACTTCCGCCCTGATCCAGCCTTGCTGGATCGTGCACTAGCGCCGCGGTGCGGGCGCCGGGAGCGGCTGTACCACGGCAGTCGACGCGCCCGGCGTCGGCAGTGCGGCCGATGCCGGGGTGGCGGGATTGACGACGGTCGCCGGCCCGCCCGGCCCCGGCGCGACGACGACCGGAGTCGCCGTCAGCGGCGGCAGCGAGGCGAGATACGCCTTGCCGTGCATCTTCACCGGCACGATCGCGCCGGGATTGGCGGCGGCGACCGCCTGAAGATAGGAACGCGGCTTCTTCATCAGCTTGGGCTGGTCGAGGCCCGTCAGGCCGGCGATCCGCGCTGCTTCCTTGACGAAATGGATGCAGTTGCGGGTGTTGAGATTGTAATGGCCGTCGCCCGTCTTGTCGTCCCAGGCGGCGATGAGCTTGAGCACCGCGGCATATTGCGCGTCGGTCAGCACGACCGAGAATTGCGCGTCGCTGCCGGCGATGTACGTGGGCTTGGAGATGTCGAGCCGACCGGGCACCGTACCCATCAGGATCGCGGGGGTCACCGCCTTCGCCGTGAAGCCGTAATTCGCGTCGACGGGATCGCCACCCGCGTCCGGCACACCCCGCAGCGTGAAGAAGGCATGCGGAAAGCTGTTGCCGAACTCGTGGCTCCAGAAGGTGATCGTCACGGCCGCCCAGGCCGGCGAGGCGCCGACGAGGGCGCCGAGCGTCAGGAGCAAGGCAAGCAGCGGGCGCAGGAAGAAACGGAACATGGTCGCGATCCTAGCCGATGTCGCTCCGCACGTCAGCCGGCCATGCCGTAGGCCGCGACGTCGCTGATCGCATTTTCGCGCTTTTCCGGTCGTATGTAGATCGAACTCAACGCCGGGACCGCCGCCCGCAGCTGTTCCTCCAGCGCCTCGATCAACGTCTCGCCCTCGCCCATGGTGAGGGCGTCGTCGAAGTCCGCGCTGACCGCGACGAAGATCGCATCGGGCGCGGTATGGATCGTGCGGACGTGATTGACGCCCGACACCGCCGGGTGCGCGGCGACGATGGCGCGCACCGTCTCTATCACCTTCGGGTCGGCGCGCTCGCCGATCAGCAGCCCCTTCGCCTCACGCGCGAGGAGCACCGCGACGAGCCCCAGGATGAGCCCGATCACGATCGACGCGATGCCGTCGATCCGCGGGTCGGCGAAAGCGTGGCTCGCCCAGACGCCGATCGCGGCGATGACCAGGCCGGCCAGCGCCGCCGAATCCTCGAACAAGACGATGAAGCCGGCGGGGTCCTTGGACCGGCGGATCGCCTGCCACCAACCGGCGTCCCCCTTCGATTCGCGGAATTCCCGCATCGCGAGAAACCATGACGATCCCTCCAGCACGGTCGCGATGGCAAGGACGATGTAATTGACGAGCGGATCGGTCAGTTCTTCCGGCTCGACGATATGCAGATAGCCTTCGTAGACGGACACGCCGGCTCCAACCGCGAAGATCAGGATCGCGACCACGAACGCCCAAAAATACAATTCCCTGCCATAACCGAACGGGTGCACGGCGTCGGGGGGACGCTTGGCGCGATGCTGGCCGTAAAGCAGCAGGATCTGATTTCCGCTGTCGACGCAACTGTGCACGCCCTCGGTCAGCATGGACGAGGAGCCGGTGATCGCGGCCGCGACGAATTTCGCGACGCCGATGCCGAGATTGGCGGCGAGCGCGCCGTAGAGGACGATGTTTTCGCGGATGCGCTGCGCGAGGCCGTGGGTCATAGGCGACTTAACGCGGCCGGGGCGCCGACGGTGCCGTGACGACATGGTGTTGCTGCCCGCGCCGACAGCGGTGCCATGGCGACCCGTCGCTGCGGGGCTGTCGGGCGTCGCCGCCTTGGCCCAAGAATGGGAATGCCCGCCGGTGGACTCCACCAGCGGGCACCTTTCCTCCCCAGGAAACTTTCGAAGACGCTGATATCGCCCGTTTCGCTCTACGCCATCCGGGATGGACGCGCGCTGGCGGTCATGATGTGTACCGCATTTGTAGAACAGCGAGTGGGACTGTAACGAATTGACAAGTTGGTCCGCCTAGCGTCAATCGCTCGCGATCGGACGGAGGGAACATGGCGGAACGCAAGCTGTTCGCGGGACATGCCGTGCGGCGGGTGCGGCGGCAGGCAGGGCTGACCCAGGCGGCCATGGCCGAGGCGATGGCCATCTCGCCCAGCTATCTCAATCTCGTGGAGCGCAACCAGCGTCCCTTGTCCGCGGCATTGCTGGTCAAGCTCGCCGAATCCTATGACTTCGATCCGCGCGCGCTGACCGCGGGGGAGCCGGGGGGCGGCGAGTCGGCGCTCCGCCGGCGGCTGGCCGATCCGATCTTCGCCGACCTCGAAATCGATCGGAACGAGCTGGCGGAATGGATCGCCGGCGCGCCGGGTGGCGCGGAGGCGTTCGCCCGGGTCTACGATCGGCTCGGCGCGGGTGGCGGCAGCGGCGTCGCGCCGGAGGGCGTCGATCCCGTCGGCGAAGTCCGCCGGGAGATCGAGCGCTGGCGCGGACATTTCCCCGACCTGGACGGTCTGGCGGAGAATCTTGCCGACGAGCTGCGCCTGGGGGCAGGCGACCTCTATGGCGCCATCGCCGAGCGTCTGCGCGTCAAGCATCAGCTGACGATCCGTATCCTGCCGGTCGAGGTCATGCCCGACCTGCTCCACCGCCTCGATCTTCACGCGCGCCAGCTGCAGCTGAGCGAGACGCTCGATCCCGCGTCGCGGACCTTTGCGGCCGCCTATCAGCTGGCGCTGATCGAGGCGCGGGGGGAGATCGACGCGCTCGCCAAGGGGGCGGGGTTCGCGGACCGGGCCTCCGAACGGCTGTTCCGGCGCCATCTCGCCAGCTATTTCGGCGCGGCCGTGATGATGCCCTACGCCCGCTTCCTGCGGGCATGCGAATCGACCGGATACGATTTCGAACTGCTGCAACGGCGCTTCGGCGCCGGGTTCGAGCAGGTCGCACACCGGCTGACCACGCTGCACCGGGTCGGCGCGCGGGGATTGCCGTTCTTCCTGATCCGGATCGATCGCGCCGGCCAATGTTCGAAGCGGTTCGCGGGCTCCAGCGCCTCACCGCTGGCCGAGGCGAAAGGCCGATGCCCGTTGTGGCGCGTGCATCACGCCTTCGACCGGCCCGGTGATCTCGCGGTTCAGTTGGTCGAATTGGAGGACGGCGCGCGCTGGCTCACCGTGTCGCGCACCGTGACGCCGCAACGTCGCCGGTACGGCGCGGTGGTCGCGGAATTCGCCGTCGGGCTCGGCGTGCCGGCGGACGTCGCGGGCGGGCTGGCGGTCGCGCGCGGCATCGATCTCAAAGGCGACGCGACGCCAATCGGTCTCGGCTGCGCGGCCTGTCATCGCGGTGATTGTCCGCAGCGCTCTGCTCCACCCGCCGGAAGGCCGCTCCTGATCAACGAGCGGGACCGGGGCGTGTCGGGGTTCACCTTCGCGGGCGATTGATGAAAAATATTTACAAAATTACAAACGGCCCGGCCCGATGTTGACTTGGAAACGCGCTATTGGAGCAGTTTTTTCGTAATCCGGCTGTGAAGTGACATACAGAGGCTGCACTTACACAGCGAGGCAGCGACATGACCTACCAGCAAGCCATCGGACACGCGCGACAGGCGATCGAAACCCAACCTGCCTGGGGCGGCATCGATGCGGAGGCCGTGGCGCGGATGCGCCTGCAGAACAGATTCCGCACCGGGCTGGATATCGCCCGCCATACCGCCGCGATCATGCGCCGCGACATGGCGGCCTATGACGCCGATCCCGCCGCCTATACGCAGTCGCTGGGATGCTGGCACGGCTTCATCGGGCAGCAGAAGCTGATCGCGATCAAGAAGCATTTCGGGTCGACCAAGGGGCGCTACCTCTATCTGTCGGGCTGGATGATCGCCGCATTGCGGAGCGAATTCGGCCCGCTGCCCGACCAGTCGATGCATGAGAAGACCAGCGTGCCGGCCCTGATCGAGGAGCTGTACACCTTTCTCCGGCAGGCGGATGCGCGGGAACTGTCGTTGCTGTTCCGCGACCTCGACAAGGCGCGGGCGGCCGGGAACGACGTTGAGGCCCAGCGCGTGCAGCAGGCGATCGACAATCACGAGACGCACGTCGTGCCGATCATCGCGGATATTGATGCCGGCTTCGGCAACGCCGAGGCGACCTATCTCCTGGCGCGCAAGATGATCGAGGCCGGCGCCTGCGCGTTGCAGATCGAGAACCAGGTCAGCGACGAGAAGCAGTGCGGCCACCAGGACGGCAAGGTCACCGTGCCGCACGAGGATTTCCTGCAGAAGATCCGCGCGATCCGTTACGCCTTCCTCGAGCTGGGCGTCGAGGACGGCATCATCGTCGCGCGCACCGATTCGCTGGGTGCGGGCCTCACCAAGCAGATCGCCTATTCGCGCGAGCCGGGCGATCTCGGCGACCAGTATAACGCTTTCCTCGATTGCGAGGAGGTGACCGACCTGTCGACGCTGCGCGGCGACGTCGTCATCGAACGGGACGGCAAGCTGATGCGGCCCAAGCGGCTGCCGTCCAACCTCTTCCAGTTCCGCGAGGGCACGGGCGCGGATCGCTGCGTGCTGGATTGCATCACGTCGCTGCAGAACGGCGCGGACCTGCTGTGGATCGAGACGGAGAAGCCGCACATCGAGCAGATCGCGGGCATGGTCGACCGCATCCGCGCCGTGGTTCCGGATGCCAAGCTCGTCTACAACAATTCGCCGAGCTTCAACTGGACGCTCAATTTCCGCCAGCAGGTCTACGACCACTGGGCCGGGGAAGGGCGCGACGTCGCGTCCTATGACCGGGCGCGGCTGATGAGCGCCGATTATGACGATACGGCGCTGGCGGCGGAGGCGGACGAACGCATCCGCACGTTCCAGAAGGATGCCAGCGCACGCGCGGGGATCTTCCACCACCTCATCACGCTGCCGACCTATCACACGGCGGCGTTGAGCACCGACAATCTCGCCCGCGAGTATTTCGGTGAGGCGGGGATGCTGGGTTACGTCAAGGGCGTCCAGCGCCGCGAGATCCGTGAGGGCATCGCCTGCGTCAAGCACCAGAACATGTCGGGCAGCGACATCGGCGACGACCACAAGGAGTATTTCGCGGGCGAGGCCGCGCTCAAGGCCGGCGGCGCCCACAACACGATGAACCAGTTCGCCGCCTGACGGGAAGGATCGTCACCCCGGTGCGCGCCGGGGTGACGTGTCGCTTCACGCGCCGGCCGCGTCCAGCCGACCGACCTGTTCCTTGGTCAGGTCCAGCGTCATCGCGGGCAACAGGTCGCGCAATTGTTCGACACTGGTCGCGCTGGCGATCGGTGCGGTCACGCCTTCCTGCGCGATCAGCCAGGCTAGCGCGATCTGCGCCAGCGTCGCGCCGGTCTCGGCGGCGATGTCGTCCATGACGCCGAGCACGGACGCGCCCTTGCCTTCGAGCAGGTCGCCCATGCGATTGCCGCGCACGCTCTTACCTAGATCGTCACGACTGCGGTATTTGCCCGTCAGGAAGCCGGAGGCGAGACCGTAATATGGCAGCACCCCGATGTTCTCGGCGATGCAATAATCCTCCAGCTCACCCTCGAACTTGTGGCGGCTGACCAGATTATATTCGGGTTGGAGCACATGATAGCGGGGCAGGCCGTTCGCTTTCGCGGCATCGTTGGCCGATTTGAGACGCGCGGCGTGGAAATTCGAGGCGCCGATGACGCGGACCTTGCCGGCGTCGACCAGCCTGCCGAACGCTTCGAGCACCGCTTCCTGCGGAACGCTCTCATCGTCCTGGTGCGCGTAGTAGAGATCGATGCGGTCCGTGCCGAGCCGCTTCAGTGAGGCCTCGGCCGCCGCGGCGATGCGCGCGGGCGCGAGCTTCTCGCCGCCTTCCCCCGGCAGCATGCCGACCTTGGTCGCGAGCAGCACCGCATCGCGCTTGCCGCTCGCCTTCAGCCACTCGCCGATCATCGTCTCGGATTCGCCGCCCTGATGGCCGTCGACCCAGGCGGAATAGACATCGGCGGTGTCGATCATCGTCCCGCCGCCGTCGACGAACGCGTCGAGCACCGCGAAGCTGGCCGCGCGGTCGGCCGTCCAGCCGAATACGTTGCCGCCGAGCACCAGCGGGGCGATGCGCAGGTCGGTGGAGCCGAGGCGTCGGAGGGGCACGGTCATGCGGGGTCGCTTCCGTTCTGGTAGGGGTCGATCGCGTTGAGGTCGACGCTGTTGGCATCCAACATGTCCGCCGCCTCGTTCAGCTGTCGCGCCTCGTCAGCGGTGATGGCGCGGGCCGGCTCGTCCGGCGCCTGGCGACAGGCGGTGGCGGAAAGTCCGAGGAGGGCGGCTGACATCAGGCGGCGCATCATGACCGGACTGTGCGATCCAATAGCGTGTCCGCACAAGCGATAATGCTCGGACCGCCGGCCGGCCGGACTACCGTCATGCCGCGCCCCGCCGTGGTGCGTTCGGGCGGCATGACGGCGGTCACTATCAGTCCTTCAGCGCGCGGCCGGCCTTTTCCAGCGTGTTGCCGGTGGCGTCGGCGGCGCGATCGGCACCGTTGCTGATGGCGCGGCCGGCATCGTCGGCGCCGCGGTCGATCGCGCGGCCCGCGCGGTCGGTCGCGTTGGCGATGTGATCGCCGGCACGGTCCAGCCCACGCTCGGCCTTGCCGAACGCTTCGTCCGTGGCGGAGGACACGTCGCTCGCGGCGTTGCGGGTGGTCGCGCTCGCATCGGCGGCGATCGCGTTGCCCGCCTGCTCGGTCTGCTCCTGCGCGTTCCGGCTGCATGCGCCGAGTGCGAGCGCGGGGATGGCCGCGAGAAGGACGATCCGCTTCATTTTATGTCTCCCTTTCAGTTGATCCAGGTGTGGTGCAACGCTGCCCGCGCGTTTCGGCTCCGCGTTGACCACATATAAAGATATCTTTATATGTTGATCCCGTGAGCCAAGCCCTCGACATATTCCGCGCCCTTGCCGACGCGACCCGCCTGCGGATCTTCTCGCTGCTGCGGTCGATGGAATTGTCCGTCGGGGAACTGGCGCAGGTGCTGGGCCAAAGCCAGCCGCGCGTATCGCGGCACGTGAAGATCCTGTGCGACGCGGGTCTTGCCGAGCGACGCAAGGAGGGAAGCTGGGTATTCGTCGCCCTCGGGCGGCAGGCCTCCACGGCGCCGGTCGCGGCGGCGCTGGACCAATGGCATGCCGAGCAGCCCGATCACTGGGCGGTGGCCGATGCCGCGCGTCTCGCCGCGGTGCGCGCGGATCGCGCGGCGAGTGCGGCGCAGTGGTTCGAGGGACATGCCGGCGAATGGGATGCGATCCGCTCGCTGTACGTGGCGGAGGAACAGGTCGAGGCGGCGATGGCAGCGCTGATCGGTCCCGCACCGATCGGCCAGCTGATCGATATCGGAACGGGCACCGGGCGCATGCTGGAGCTGTTCGCAGGACAGGCCGACGCGGCATTGGGCATCGACCGTTCGTCGGAAATGCTGCGGCTGGCGCGGGCGAAGCTGCACGACCGATCGAACACCGAATTGCGCCAGGCGGACCTTTATGCGCTGCCCCTCGGCGACGGTGCGGCGGATGTCGCCATCCTACACCATGTCCTGCACTTCGCACAGCAGCCGGGGGCGGCGATCGCCGAGGCGGCGCGCGTGCTGGGGCCGGGCGGGCGGCTGCTGATTGCCGACTTCGCACCCCACGACCGGGAGGAGCTGCGCACGCGCGACGCGCACACCCGGCTCGGGTTTGCGGATGCGCAGATCGCGGGCTGGTTCGGCAAGGCCGGGCTGGGCCTCGCGGAAACACGCACGCTGGAAGGCGGCGATTTGACGGTCACCTTGTGGCTGGGCGTGAGACCCGGCGCGCGACTACGTGAAGTGCCTAGGAAAAGGGTTGGTGTGGCATGACGATTTCGGTGAACCAGCTCGAGGAAGCGCAGATCGCGCTCAAGGCGCCGCTCTATGCCGACGTGGCGGGCGACCTGGACGTGTCGTTCGAATTCTTCCCGCCCAAGACGGAGAAGATGGACGCGCAACTGTGGGACGCGATCCGCACGCTCGAGCCGCTCGGGCCGAGCTTCGTCTCCGTCACCTACGGCGCGGGCGGGTCGACGCGCGAGCGGACGCATGCGACGGTGGCACGCATCCAGCGCGAGACGAGCCTCGCGGCGGCCGCGCATCTGACCTGCGTCGAGGCGACGCGTGAGGAGATCGATCAGGTCGCCAACGAATATTGGGCGGCGGGCGTCCGCCACATCGTCGCGCTGCGTGGCGATCCGCCCGCGGCGGGCACGCGCTTCCAGAGCCATCCGGGCGGCTACGAGAATGCGGCCGCGCTGGTCGCTGGACTGAAGCGGCTGCACCCGTTCGAGGTGTCGGTGGCGGCCTATCCCGAATGCCATCCGGACTCGCCGAACCCGGCCGCCGACCTCGACAATCTGAAACGCAAGATCGATGCCGGCGCGACGCGAGCGATCACGCAATTCTTCTTCGAGCCGGAAACCTTTTTCCGGTATCGCGATGCCGTGGCCGCGGCGGGCATCGATGCGGAGATCGTTCCGGGGATCATGCCCGTGGCGAACTTCGCGAGTGTCCAGCGCATGAGCGCGATGTGCGGGACCGACGTGCCCGCCTGGATGGCCCGTCTGTTCGAAGGGCTCGACGACCATCCCGCGACGCGGCAGCTGGTCGCCGCGACGCTCGCGGCGGAGCTCAGCCGCAAGCTCTACGCGGGCGGGGTCAAGGCCTTGCATTTCTACACGCTTAACCGCGCGGAACTCGCCTTCGCGATCTGTCACCTGCTGGGCGTGCGGGCGAAGGACCGGGCCGCGGTGGCGGCGGCTTGACGTGAAACAGGCCCCTCTCCTTCGGGGGAGGGGTGGAGGGCGGGGCCCGTCCGCAAAATGTCGGACCCGGTGAGACGCCGGCGCCCCACCCCAACCCCTCCCATCAAGGGGAGGGGCTTGAAGGATGAGACAATGACGACACGCGACATCTTCCTGGCGGAAGCCGCCAAGCGCATCCTGATCACCGATGGCGCCTTCGGCACGGAGATCCAGAACTGGAAGCTCTCCGAGGCCGATTATGCCGGCGACTTGGGCCTCGGTCACGACCAGAAGGGCAACAACGACATCCTCGCGCTGACCAAGCCGGACGTGCCCGCCGCCATTCACCGGGCCTATTTCGAGGCGGGGGCGGACATAGCCGAAACCAATACCTTTTCCGCGAACAGCATCAGCCAGGCCGATTACGGCGCCGAACATCTGGTGCGCGAGATCAATTACGAGAGCGCCAAGCTCGCGCGTTCGATCGCGGACGAGTTCCAGGCGAGGGACGGGCGCCCGCGCTTCGTCGCGGGTGCGATCGGCCCGACCAACAAGACGCTGTCGCTGTCGCCCGACGTCAACGATCCCGGGTTTCGCGAGATCGACTTCGATTATCTGAAGGGCGTCTATCGCGAACAGACGGACGCGCTGCTGGATGGCGGCGCGGATTTCGTGCTGATCGAGACGGTGTTCGACACGCTCAACGCCAAGGCCGGGATCATGGCCGCCCTCGATGCGGGGCGGGATCGCGGTCGCGACGTGCCGATCATGCTCTCGATGACGCTGACCGACCTGTCGGGGCGCAATCTGTCGGGCCATACGGTCGAGGCATTCTGGCATGCGGTGCGGCACGCGAAGCCGCTGACGATCGGGCTGAACTGCTCGTTCGGCGCGGAACAGCTGCGGCCGCACATCCGGACGCTCAGCGAGATCTGCGATACGCTGATCATGGTCTATCCCAATGCCGGCCTTCCCAATGAACTCGGCGCCTATGACGAGGCACCGGCCACGACGGCGGGGCTCGTCTACGAATGGGCGGGGGCGGGGCAGGTGAACGTCCTCGGCGGCTGCTGCGGCTCGACGCCCGCGCATATCGCGGCGATCGCGGAGCGGGTGAAGGGCGTGGCACCCCGCGTCATCCCGACCCCGCCGGTCCGCACGCGGCTCGCCGGCTTGGAGCCGTTCACGATGGCGGCGTAGCACTCCCTCCCGCTTGCGGAAGGGGCTGGGGGTGGGCCTGCCCCTGGCGACGCAACCTCAATTCAGGCCCACCCCCGACCCCTCCCGCAAGCGGGAGGGGGGAAGAAAGTTGCGATGACCACCAGCTCCTCCACCCAGTTCGTCAACATCGGCGAGCGGACCAACGTCACCGGATCGGCGGCGTTCAAGAAGATGATCATGGCGGGCGACTATGCCCGTGCGGTCGAGGTCGCGCGCCAGCAGGTGGAGAATGGGGCGCAGGTGGTCGACGTCAACATGGACGAAGGCCTGCTCGACGCACACCATGCGATGACGACCTTCCTCAAGCTGATCGCCGCCGAGCCCGATATCGCGCGCGTGCCGATCATGATCGACAGCTCGAAGTGGAGCGTGATCGAGGCCGGGCTGAAGTGCGTGTCGGGCAAGCCGATCGTCAACTCGATCAGCATGAAGGAGGGCGAGGCGCAGTTCCTCGAACAGGCGCGGCTGTGCATGGCCTATGGCGCGGCGGTGGTCGTCATGGCGTTCGACGAGGTCGGGCAGGCCGATACCAAGGCGCGCAAGGTCGAGATCTGCGAGCGCGCCTACAAGCTGTTGATGACGATCGGCTTCCCGCCGGAGGACATCATCTTCGACCCCAATGTGTTCGCGGTCGCGACGGGGATCGAGGAGCATAACAACTACGGCGTCGACTTCATCGAGGCGTGTCGCGAGATCAAGGCGCGCTGCCCGCACGTCCATATCTCGGGCGGATTGTCGAACCTGTCGTTCAGCTTCCGCGGCAACGAACCGGTGCGCCGCGCGATGCACTCGGTGTTCCTCTACCATGCCATTCCCGCCGGCATGGACATGGGCATCGTCAACGCAGGCCAGCTCGACGTCTACGACACGATCGATCCGGAACTGCGGATCGCCTGCGAGGACGTGATCCTCAACCGCGATCCGGAGGCAGGGGACCGGCTCGTCGCGCTGGCGGAGAAGTTCCGTGGCACCGACGCCGTCGCGGAGAAGCAGGCGGCGGAATGGCGCAGCCTGGATGTCACCAAGCGGCTGGAATATGCGCTGGTCAAGGGCATCGACGCGCATGTCGTCGACGACACCGAGGAAGCGCGCGCCGCGATCGCCGCGCGCGGCGGCCGCCCGATCGAGGTGATCGAAGGTCCGCTGATGGACGGCATGAACGTCGTCGGCGACCTGTTCGGCAGCGGCAAGATGTTCCTGCCCCAGGTCGTCAAGTCCGCGCGCGTGATGAAGAAGGCGGTCGCGCATCTGCTGCCGTTCATCGAGGCGGAGAAGGCGGCGGGGTCGCGCGCCAAGGGTCGCGTCATCATGGCGACGGTCAAGGGCGACGTGCACGATATCGGCAAGAACATCGTCGGCGTCGTCCTGCAGTGCAACGGTTTCGAGGTCGTGGACCTGGGCGTGATGGTGCCTTGGGCGAAGATCATCGAGGCGGCGAACGAGAACGATGCCGACATGATCGGCCTGTCGGGTCTGATCACTCCCTCGCTCGACGAGATGGTGACGGTCGCCGAGGAAATGCAGCGCGCCGAGATGCGCATGCCGCTCCTGATCGGCGGGGCGACGACGTCGAAGGTGCATACCGCGCTGCGCATCGCGCCGGCCTATGACGGGCCGGTGGTGCATGTGCTCGACGCCAGCCGCGCGGTCGGCGTCGCGACGACCCTGGTCTCCGACACGCAGCGCGATCCCTATGTCGCCGACATCGCGGCGGAATATCAGAAGGTGCGCGATGCGCGCGCGGGCAAGGGGCAGAACGACCTGCTGCCGCTCGCCGAGGCGCGGGGTCGGGGTTTCGTCGCCGACATGATGCTGAAGGCGCCCGCGCCGAACCGGCCCGGCGTGCACGTCTTCGATGACTGGGATCTCGAGGACCTGCGGCACTACATCGACTGGACGCCATTCTTCCGCGCCTGGGAACTGGCGGGCAATTTCCCCGCGATCCTGGACGATGCGATCGTCGGCGAAAGCGCGCGTTCGCTCTATGCCGATGCCCAGGCGATGCTCGATCGCATCGTCGCGGAGAAGTGGCTGACCGCCAGGGGCGTGGCCGCGCTGTGGCCGTGCCGCCGCGACGGCGACGATGTGGTGCTGGACGAAGGCGCGCGGCTGCCCTTCCT
Source organism: Sphingomonas beigongshangi (assembly GCF_016820445.1). Classification (GTDB taxonomy): domain Bacteria; phylum Pseudomonadota; class Alphaproteobacteria; order Sphingomonadales; family Sphingomonadaceae; genus Sphingomonas; species Sphingomonas beigongshangi. Next base: position 114,641 of record NZ_JADHDT010000001.1, on the reverse strand, counting down.
GCGCCAGCAGATCGCCAAGCGCGAAGGGCGCGCGAACATGTGCCTCGCCGATTTCATCGATCCGGCCGGAGACTGGATCGGCGGCTTCGCGGTCGGCATCCACGGGATCGAGCCGCATCTCGCCACGTTCAAGGCGTCGCACGACGATTACAACGACATCCTGCTCAAGGCGCTCGCCGACCGCCTCGCCGAGGCATTCGCCGAGCGGCTGCATGCGCATGTCCGCACCGATCTGTGGGGCTATGCGCAAGGCGAGCAGCTGACCAACGAGGCGCTGATCCGCGAGCAATATCGTGGCATCCGTCCGGCGCCGGGCTATCCGGCCTGTCCGGAGCACAGTCTCAAGCGGACCTTGTTCGACCTGCTCGACGCCGAGGCGAAGGTCGGCATCGAGCTGACGGAAAGCTTTGCGATGCTGCCGACGGCTGCGGTCAGCGGCTTCTATTTCGGCCATGCGCAGGCGGAATATTTCGGCGTGGCGCGGATCGGCGAGGACCAGGTGTCGGACTATGCGGCGCGGCGTGGCGTCGACATCGCGCAGGCGACGCGCTGGCTGCGCCCCAACCTGGACTAAGGTGCGATCCAGCAAGGCTGGATCGGGGCGGTGCCGGCCCTCACCCCCACCCGGCCGCCCACAGCATATCCTGGATGGGCGGCCGGGTGGGGGTGAGGGCCGGCACCGCTTCACCCTTTAAGCCCAAGGACATCGGGCGGATCGACACGTCACGCGGGCTCCCTCCGGCGTGGCGCGATCGGATCGGCAGGAGTCGTCGCGCACGATGACCCGCGTACCGCTTTGTTAACCATCTCTGCCTAGGACGAGACGCGAGGGGGATCATCCGGATCCTCCCTGCGCGCCTGGGCACGACGATGGAATTGACCTGCTACCTTCATCCGAGCTGGCACCCCCGGATCCGCCCGGCCGGGTCGAAGCGCGAATGGATGGACGCGACGCCCGAAAGCTTCGCCTATCGCTGCCTGCCGCTGGCGATCGCCAACGCCCATGGCTGGGAAGTCGGCAGTCCCTGCGCCTTCCGCGCGCGCTGGAACGGCGGCCAGGGCGTCGATGCGGTCGAGATCGAGGTCGAGGGCGACGTGCCCGAAAGCCAGCGCCCGGTCTCGCTGTTCGGCAGCGGCACGATCACCTTTCACATCGAGGGGCTGATCCGCACGTCGCCAGGCTACAATCTGTGGGTCGGTGGCCCGCCCAATGCCGCCAAGCACGGTATCGCGCCGCTGACCGGTGTGATCGAGACCGACTGGTCGCCCTATACCTTCACGATGAATTGGCGCTTCACCGCGCCGGGCGAATGGGTGCGGTTCGAGGAGGACGAGCCCTTCTGCTTCTTCTACCCCGTCGAGCGCGGGTTGATCGACCGGGTCGAGGCCCGGATGCGGCCATTGTCCGATGCGCCCGAGTTGGAAGAGGCGTTCATGGCCTGGAGCGCGTCGCGCGATGCCTTTCAGGAGCATGTCGCGCGCACCCAGCCGGAAGCGCCGTCCGACCGCTGGCAGAAACTCTATTATCGCGGCGTCTGCCCGAACGGTGAACCCGGCGCGGCGGACCATCAGGCGAAGCTGCGGCCGCCTGCATTCCAGAACGCACCCGAGAAAGGACGTTGTCCCATGGCCACACAGGCGAAGGCGGTCGTCGCCGCCGTTTCCGATCCCCATCCCATCGCTGCGCAGCGCCAGGCGTGGCGCGAGCGGACGCAGAAGCGCCAGGCGGCGCTGGCCGACGGGCTGACGGCCATCCCGATCCTGCCGACGATACCGGCCGAGACCTTCCTCGACCTGTTCTACGCACCGGGCGTGCCGGTGCTGATCGAGGGGCTTGCCGCCAACTGGCCCGCCGTCGGGCAATGGACGCCGGAATATCTTGCCGAGAAGGTCGGTCATGCGGAGATCACCTATCAGGGGGGACGCAATGGCGCGGCGGATTTCGAGCTGGCGAAGGATCGCCACATCCGCACCATGCCGTTCGACGCCTATATCGACGCGGTGACCGGCGGGGAGACGGGCAACGACGCCTATATCACCGCCTATAACAGCACCGCCAACAAGGCGGCGCTGGCGCCGCTGATGGCCGATCTGGGGCAGGTACCCTATCTCGACGAGGCTGAGGGCATGCTGTGGATCGGCCCGCAGGGCACGTTCACGCCGCTCCACCACGACCTGACCAACAATCTGCTCGTGCAGGTGACCGGCGCCAAGCGACTGCATCTGATCCCGCCCAGCGAGACGCATCTGATCGCCAACACGCGGCACGTGTTCAGCGACCTCCACGACATCCTCGACGAGGAGAAACTGGCGCAATATCCGGCGGCGCGGCAGGCGGTCTGCTACGAGATCGACATCCTGCCGGGCGACGCATTGTTCATCCCCGTCGGCTGGTGGCACCAGGTCCGCTCGCTGTCGTTCAACACGATGCTGACCTACACCAATTTCCTGTGGCCGAACGACGCCTACAAGGATTTTCCGACCGACCAGTGATGCAGGCGGGCGGGGGCTAGAACCCCCGCTTGGCCAGGCCGGGATCGCGGCGCAGCAGCGGCGCGACCATCGGGATGGTCAGCATCGTGCTCGCGACCGCCATCAGCAGCAGCGCGGTGAACGTCTCGTTGGTGATGATCTTCTTGTCGAGCAGGATGTTGACGAAGATGATCATGATCAGCGCCTTGGTCTGCAGCAGCCAGCCGATCGCCTTTGCATCGCCCTTCGGCCAGCGCAGGACGCGTCCGGCGACCGCCACGCCGAGCAACTTGCCGCCGACGCTGGCGACGAGCAGCAGCGCCGCCGCGGCGAACACCGCCGGCCCGCCAACGCCCCATTGCGTCTTGAGTCCGGTCGACAGGAAGTAGACGGGCATCACGCCGAGCAGGATCGTCTGGCGGAACCGGTCCATCCGCGCCTCGCCGAACCAACGCGCATCGAGGACCGCACCGGCGAGAAACGCGCCGACCATGAAGTGCAGCCCCGCCCAATCGGCGGTGAAGCCGCAGGCCGCCAGCCAGATCAGCCCGACGTACCAGCGGTCGTTCTCCGGAATCGCGCGCAACAGCCGGCGGATCGCCCAGGTGGCAAGCGCGAAGCCGAGCAGGAAGCCGCCCTGCCGCCCGACACGCTGCCAATCGAGCAGGATGAGCGCCAGCACGCCCCAGATCGCAATATCGTCGAGGCTGGCGTAGCGCAGGACCCGCTGGCCGAGCGGCGCGCGCAGGATCGCCAGTTTCTCCATGAACAATACGAGGATCGGCAGCGCGGTGACCGCGCAGGCCATGCCGATGCCGAGCACCACCTGCCATTGCGCCCCCTCGGGCCCGCGCCATCCCGGAAAGCGCAGCATGACGAGCGCGGCGAGGCTGCCCGCGATCAGGGGGACGCCGAGGGCCAGGCCCGCGGTGACGCCCGTCTCGCGCCGCCGCTTCCAAGCTTCGCCGACGTCGAGTTCCAGTCCGGCGACCCAGACGAACAGCATCACCGACCACCAGGCGATACCGTTGAGCGCGCCCAGCGTCGGCGCGCCGAAGACGAATGCATAATAACTGGGAAAGAGCGCGCCCAGGATCCCGGGGCCGAGCAGGATGCCGCCGACGATCTGCACCACGACCAAGGGCGCCCAGTAGTCGGTCCGCCCCAGCCGCCAGACGAGATAGGGCCCCGTGAAGATGATCAGGATGGCGAGGAGGAACACCTCCGTCGGCGCCATAGGCATCGCAATTCACTCCCCCGTCTACCCCGAAAGGCGGCTTATCGCGTCGGTCAGGCCAGGTGCAATCCCATGGCGGCGATGTCCCGATAGAGGACGGTCCGCCCTGCCTTTCCGCTCCCTCGGCGATGGCGGGGTGCGTTAACCGCGAATGCGGCTTTCCGCCCGCTCCGGCACGGGGCAGAAACAGCGCAAAGGAGTTGTCCGATGCGTGCCGCCCTGCTCACCCTGATCGCCTGCGCTGCCCCCGCGATCGGTGCCCCCGCCACCCCCGCGGGCCCTGCCGGTGCGCCCTTCACGATCGCGGAAACCGGGCAGACGTTCACCAACCTCCAGGACGCGGTGTCGTCGATCCGGATGGGGACGGGGACGATCCTGATCCGGCCCGGGGTATACCGGCAATGCGCGGTGCAGCAGGGCGGCCGCATCACGTTCAAGGCGATGCAGCCGGGCACCGCGATCTTCGAGCGCCAGGCGTGTGAGGACAAGGCCGCGCTGGTGCTGCGCGGGCAGGGATCGGTGGTCGATGGCCTCGTCTTTCGCAATTACAGCGTCAGCGACGGCAATGGCGCGGGCATCCGGACCGAGATGGGCGACCTGACCGTCACCAATGCCATGTTCCTAGACAGTCAGGAGGGCATCCTGGGTGGCGAGCCGACGGGGCAGCGGATCGTCATCGACCGCTCCACCTTTTCCGGCCTCGGCCAGTGCGACCAGACGGTCAATTGCTCGCACGCCATCTATCTCGCCAATCGCGGCAGCGTGACGGTGACGCATTCGCGGTTCGAGCGGGGCACGGGCGGCCATTACGTCAAGCTGCGCGTGCCGCACGTGGCGATCAGCGACAACAGCTTCGACGACACGGGGGGGCGGAAGACCAATTACATGATCGACCTGTCCGAAGGCGGCACGGGCACGATCGCGCGCAACATCTTCGTGCAGGGGCGCAACAAGGAGAATGCGTCCGCGCTGATCGTCGTCGCGGCGGAAGCGCGGACCTACCCGGCGACGGGCCTCGCCATCGAGGGCAACGACGCGCGCATGGCGCCCGGTGCGCCGGGCAATCCCGCGTTCGTCGCGGATTTCACGCACCAGCGCCTCGCGATCGGCGCCAATCGGCTGGGCGCGGGGATCCGGCCGTTCGAGACGCGGTAAGCCGCGAAGGTGCAAAGCCGCCAAACCCTTGGCGGCGGCGGATGCCGCATCACTTCTCCGGCGGCGGCAGCTTCAGCGTCAAGGACGCCTTCGGCGTCGCCTTTGCCTGCGGCGCCGGCTGCGCCTGCGAGACCGACGGCGGCGCGTCGCCGCCATAGGTCCGCGCCTCCAGCGTGGCGAGCCTCTGTTCGAGAAGCTTGGTATCGAGAGCCTGCTTGCCGTCCCTCAGGTCCGACACCTCCGCCTGCAGTTGGTCGACCTGATTTTGCAGCGTCTTGATGCGGACGTCCGTCTCGATGCCGTCGATCGCCTTCCGCTCGGCCGCCTCCGCCGCCTGGCGCGCGCCGTCATCGCGCGGTTCGGGCACGGGCTGACTGCGGTTGCAGGCGGCTAGGAGTAGCAAACAGACGAAGGGCAGGGCGCGCATCGCATCGTTCTAGGGTCTGATCCACCGACAAGGAAGCGGCGCAGGACCACGCACCCTGCGCGCCCCGCCAAGCTGGCGACACGCCGTGGGTTGGGACGGCGGCCGGAATGCTGCGCAGGGGCTGGGGCGCCTCGGCCAGGTTATGGCCGAGCGAGACCGTGCGGGACGTGCGGTAACGTCTATCGCGGCGCGTTCGGACAGGTCGAGGTCGCGCCCGGATCGAGGTCGAGGCAGCGGCCGTCGAGGCCATGGACGGGCAGGGCAATCGTCGCCGCAAGCGTCGGCGCGATGTCGACGGTCTCCACCGAAAGCGGCTGTTCGAAGCCGGTCATGCCGCGGCGCCAGAACAGGATGGGCACGCGCCGATCGTAATCCCATGGGCTGCCGTGAGTCTCGACATAACCGGTGGCGGGCGTCTCGATCGTGGTGACGCGCGGCTTGAGCAGGACGAGCAGGTCGCCGGAGCGATCCGGGTCGAAGGACGCGCGGGCCCGCTCGGCGAGCGTCCAGGTTTCCGGCGGGGTGGTGGCAAGAGGCGTCGCGGCGATCTGCGCGCGCGTGAGCGCGGCGGCGACCTGTGGCAGGGCGGCGAAGCGACGCTGCGCCTCCGCCAGCACGCGCGCGCGTGTCGCGGGCGGCAGATCGCGGTCGACGTAGACGTCGCCCTCCGCGCCGAGCAGCGCGGGACCCTTGAGGCCCAATGCCTTGACGATCGCCGCATCCACGGTCTTGATCGAGGCATCCGCGGAGACATGCTCCTCCATCGGCATCGCGCGCTGCTGCTGCCGCTCGGTCATGTCATGCGCGCCGTGATCGGCGGTCAGCATCACCTCGTAATCGATCCCGAAGCTGTCCAGGGCGTCGAGGAAGCTGCCGATCGTCTGGTCCAGCTGGTCCATCTGGATGCACATTTCGGTGCCTTGGGTGCCGAGCGAATGGCCGATATAGTCGGTCGCCGACGCGCCGATGTCGATGATGTCGGTCTGCGGCCCCTTGCCCAGCCCCATGTCCTGGATGAGCCCCGCCGCGATCGCGAAGACCGCCGCGTCACTTGCGGGGGAGGCGCGGAACGCCTTCAGATCGCCCGCCGCGCGTTCGAAGCGCCCCTGGCCGTAGGCGCGGCCGGCGACGGTGATCGGGCGATCGAGCGGCTTGCAGAAGCCCGGCAGCGGCAGCGCCGCCTGCGGCCGCGCGATCATTGCGGCGACCGCGTCGCGTCCGCGTTGTACCGCGCGCGGCACCGCGCGGCCCGCATAGCTGGTATAGGTCTTGCCGTCCCACCACCACAATTCGTCGACCTTGTGGCCGCCCATCATCACCGCGGCGCGGTCCTTGCCCGCGACCGAGACGACGCGCGTGCGGGGATCCGCCGCCTTCATCATCTCGCCCAGCGTCGGCACCTTCAGATGCGTGTCCGAGACGGTGTAGGTGTCGTGGTTCATGCCCGCGACGCTTTCGTCCTCGGCGCAATAGACGATCTTGTCGGCGCGCGGCGCGGACTGGTTGATCCAGTTGTTCGCGACGATGCCGGTATGCGCCGGTCGCATGCCCGTCAGGATCGTCGAGTGGCCAGGGCACGTCTCCGTCGCGGCATGGCTTTGGTAGCCGGACGGAAAGACCGCGCCGGTCAGAAGGCGGGCGAAGCCGCCGGTGAAGTGATTGCGATATTGCTGGAACAGGTCGGCGGAGAATTGATCCACGGAAATCGCGACGATCAGCTTGGGCGGTGTACGCGGAAACAGCGGCGTGGTCGGCGTCGGCGCGACGGCGGGCGGGGGCGGCGCGGTCACCGTCGGCGGGGGCGATGCCTGCTGCGCGGCGGCAGGGGCGAGCGGAAGCAGGGTTGCGGCGGTCGAGAACAGGACGGCGGCGAACATGGCCTTCATCGCGAAGATAACCTTATACTGGATCGTCGAGTCCGCTATGGTCGCAATCAATGGGACGGGCAACGACCGCAATGCGCGCACTGTGTGGCGCCGTGATGACGCTGATCGCACAGGCGGCGATCTGGCTTGGACTGGGCCTCGCGCCGGCGGCGGCGGACAGCCTCCCGCCAGCGGGCGGGGCGCCGCATCTGGCGATGTCGCTGGTCGCGGACAGCGACGCGCCACGCGCCGGCCAGGTGGTGACGCTGGCGCTCGATACGCGGCCGGCGAAGGGCTGGCACGGCTATTGGCGCAATCCGGGGGATGCGGGTTTCCCCCCCAGCTTCGACTGGACGCTGCCGAAGGGCGTGTCGGTCGACGCACCGCAATGGCCGGTGCCGACGACGCTCGTCGTCGCGGGGCTGATGAATTTCGTCTACGACACGCCCTATGCGCCGCTGGTCGCGGTGCACGTGCCGGCAGGCCTGGCGGCAGGCACGAAGCTGCCGATCCGGCTGCACACCAGCTATCTCGTCTGCACGGACACGATCTGCGTTCCCGAGCAGCAGAATCTTGCGGTCGAATTGACGGTCGGCGACGGGGCACCAGCCAATGGTGCTGCGTTCGATCGCTGGCGGGCGGCGATCCCGAAGCCGCTGGATGCCGCGGCGACCTACCAGGTCGAGGGCGACACGGTGACAATCGCGGTGCCGCTGCCGGCCACCGCGAAGGTCGATCAGGCCTATTTCTTCGCCGGCACGCCGGGCAGCCTGAAATATGCCGCCCCGCAGACGGTGACGCGCGACGGCGACCGGCTGGTGATCGCGACGCAGGGCGCACCGAGCGGGCGGATCGAGGGCGTACTCCGCATCGGTCGCGATCTCGGCCTGTCGGTACGGGCGGCGCCGGGAACGGTCGCGGCGACGTCCGGCCAGGAAGCCGCGGCGAGCGGTGGCTTGGCGGCCGTGCTCGCGGCGTTTGCCGGTGCGCTGCTGGGCGGCCTGATCCTCAACGTCATGCCGTGCGTCTTTCCGATCCTCAGCCTGAAGGCATTGCATCTCGCGCGCGGCGGCGCCGACGAGCGGACGGCGCGCGTCGATGCGCTCGGTTATACGCTGGGCGCGGTGCTGACCTGCGTCGCGCTGGGCGGTGTGATCCTCGCGCTGCGGGCGGGCGGGTCGGCGATCGGCTGGGCCTTCCAGCTGCAGGACCCCCGCGTCATCGTGCTGCTCGTCGCGCTGACCTTCGCGATCGGCCTCAATTTGCTGGGCCGGTTCGAAGTGCCCGCGCCGCAATTCGCGACGCACGGGGGCGCGCTGGGATCGGTCGCCACGGGCGCGCTGGCCGCCTTCGTCGCGACGCCCTGTACCGGGCCGTTCATGGGGGCAGCGCTCGGCGCGGCGCTCGTGCTGCCGTGGCCGGCGGCGCTTGCGGTGTTCGCCGGCCTGGGGCTCGGGCTCGCGCTGCCGTTCCTGGCCATCGGGTTCGTGCCCGCACTGCGCCGCTTCCTGCCGCGACCGGGTGCGTGGATGGAGCGGCTGCGGCGCGTCCTCGCGATACCGATGCTGCTGACGACGGCGGCGTTGCTGTGGCTTCTGTGGCGGCAGGCGGGTTGGCTCGGGCTCGGCGTCGGGATCGCGGCGGCCGTGCTGGTCGCGATCGTCCTCGTCGCGGGCGGGCGGCGTCAGCATCGCGGCGAGGGCTTCGGTCTGCCACTGGCGTTCGCGGCCATCGGGGCACCGCTGGTACTTGCGCTGGTCGTGACGGGCAATGCCACGGTCCATGCCGAGACCGACGGCACGGCGTTCAGCGAAGCAAAGCTTGCGCAACTGCGGCGGGAGGGCAAGCCGGTGTTCGCCTATTTCACGGCTGACTGGTGCCTGACGTGCAAGGTCAACGAGCGTGCCGCGATCGACACCCAGGCGACGCGCGCAGCGTTCGCCCGCAACAAGGTGCAGGTCCTCGTCGGCGATTGGACCGATGGCGATCCCGTGCTCGGCCGGTTCATCCAGGCGCACAATCGCGCGGGGGTGCCGCTGTACCTCTATTATGCGCCCGGCGCGGCCACGCCGCAGGTGCTGCCGCAGGTGCTGACGCCGGGGATGCTCGCGACGCTCCATTGATACCGGCCGTCCCCCGCTGCGGCCGTAGGCGAGGGGATAGGGCCGGCCCCGAAGCAATTAACCGTATCGCAAGGGCGATGGCTTAGCCCCGCGCATCGTGGGGCGTTTCCGTATCTCGATCCTCGGCCAGTCGCTGCTGGGCCTGACATTGCTCGCCGCATCGTCGTGCGTGCCGCCCAAGGCGAAGCGGGTCACGGTGGCGCAGGCGGTGCCGCCGGCCAGCCCGCGCCAGTTGCTTCGAGATCTCGCGCTCGACGCGTCGGCGACTGCGGATCTGCCGCGCGCGCTGGGTCTCGACCCGTCCGACGATGCAGCCCCCGCCTTCGTGCAGGCGGCGCCGGGGTTCCTGGCGAGCGCTCGCAGCGAGGAGGATGCACGCCGCGCCGCGGACTGTCTGACCGCAGCCGTCTATTACGAGGCGCGCTCGGAACCGATCGACGGGCAACGGGCGGTGGCGCAGGTCGTGCTCAACCGCGTGCGCGACCGCGCCTTTCCGCACAGCGTCTGCGGCGTGGTCTACCAGGGCTCGCAGCGGCGCACGGGATGCCAGTTCTCCTTCACCTGCGATGGATCGATGAATTACCGCCGCGATCCGCTCGCCTGGGCGCGCGCCGCGCAGGTCGCCGCCGCCGCCTTGTCCGGCCAGGTCTATGCGCCGGTCGGTTCGGCGACCTTCTACCATGCCAATTACGTGCTGCCCTGGTGGGCAGGCAGCCTGACGCGGATCGGTTCGGTCGGTGCGCACATCTTCTACCGATGGCGCGGCGCGATGGAGCGGGCCCTGAGCTTCCGCGCGGACTATGCCGGTGTCGAGCCGGGCATCGCCTCGCCGCGCCTGGCGGGGACGCCGGGCGCGACCACCGCAGCCTTCTACCCCGATGCGACCGACGACACGGGGGTCACCGTCCATCGTGGGAGGATGACCGCCTCTGCCAACGCGACCGCGACCCCGCGCCCGTCGATGCTGACGAGCGGCGGCGTGCGGGTCCATTTCGGCCGCGGCGCGCCCGAGCGCGAGGTCACGGCGGACGGCGTCGTGATCGAGGCGGAGAGCGACCCGATCTGAGCGGTCAGCCCGCCGCCTGATCCGGCCCGTCTTCCATCAATCGCCAGCCGGTGGGGCCAAGCACCTCGATCGGGCGATAGCGCGTCTTGTACGCCATGCGTTGCGACCCTTTCACCCAATAGCCGAGATAGACATAGGGCAGCCCGGCGTCGCGTGCGCGCAGGATGTGATCCATGATGATGAAATTGCCCAGCCCCGCCGGCGCATCGTCGCCGGCATCGAAGAAGCTGTAGATCATCGAAAGACCGTCCGCCTGCTGGTCGGTCAGGCATGCGCCCACCAGCTGCCCGCGACCGCCGTCCGCCGCCGGCAGCCGATATTCGATCACGAGCGAATTGACGGGCGAATGTTCGACCATGTCGGCATAATCGTCCTCGTCCATCCCCGCCATGCCCCCGCCGGGGTGGCGGGCGGAGAGATAGCGCCGCAGCAGCTGGAACTGCTCGTCCGTGGCCCAGGGACGACAGGCGGTGACGGTCAGGCCGGCATGACGCTTGAGCAACTTGCGCTGCGTGCTGTTCGGCTCGAACTGCTGCGTGACGACGCGAACCGAAAGACAGGCTGCGCAATTGGCACAAGACGGGCGATAGGCGACCCCCTGCGACCGACGGAAGCCGATGCGGCCGAGCGCGTCGTTCAACTCCGCGGCATGGGGGCCGGTCAGCTCGGTGAAAACCTTGCGCTCCTGCCTGCCCGGCAAGTACGGACAGGGTGCAGGGCTGGTGACGAAAAAGCGCGGAAAACGAAATGGCGCGGTCACCGCCCGTCAGCTCCCATCCGAGAAAGTGTCGGAACGGCCCGACCCGCCCGATAGCGTATATGTATAACCCGACACCTGGTGGAAAGCGCCTTTACCATAAAAATGGGTTAATCCGTTCTGAAGCATTCTCTTGCGCATCGCAGCAAAAACTGCGCGCGACAGGGGAACCTTTCTGTCATTGATCTGGTTTACCCGGTCCAGGGTTTTGTAGAGGTGTATTCATGAGCAAGTTTCTAACGGGTTCCGTCGCCGCTTTGTCGCTCCTCGCGTCGGCGCCCGCTTTCGCGGCGCCCGCGAACCCGGCGGCGTCGCTGTCGATTTCCCCGTCGGTCCGCGCCGGTGCGCCGACCGCGGGCAAGAGCAAGCTCGGCGGCGGTGGCGGCGTGCTCGCCGCGATCATCGCGGCGGGTGTCGTCGCGATCGGTGTCGTGGCGATCGTCAACGACAGCAACTCCGACAGCAACTGATCGGCATTGCATAGCGGGAAGGGGCGTCGCGGCTAAGGTCGCGGCGCCCCTTTCTCGTCGCGGGCCGACCGGGGCCTGAAAGCGGCGGCCTTCAGGCCTGCTCGACGAGGCTCGTCTCGTAGCCGCCCTCGCGCAGCGCGGCGATCAGCCGGCTCAGATGGTCGCGATCGCGCGCCTCGCATTCGATGTCGGTGATCAGGCCCTTCGCGGGCAGCGACGTGAAGATGCGCTGGTGATAGACCTCGATGATGTTGACGCGCTGCGCGTCGAAGATGCGCGCGACGTGATAGAGCGCGCCGGGTTGATCCTGCAGCCGAATGCGCAGGCGGGCGAGGCGGCCGGACCGGGCGAGGTCGCGGAGCAGCACGTTGGCGAGAAGCCGTGTGTCGATATTGCCGCCGCACAGCACGATCCCGACGCACCGCCCGGCGAACCGTTCGGGATAGGCGAGCAGCGCGGCGAGCCCCGCGGCGCCCGCACCCTCGACAACCGTCTTCTCGATCTGCAGCAGCAGGCTGACCGCTTCCTCCAGATTGCGCTCGGCGACCAGTACGATGTCGTCGACCAGCGCGGCCACCATCGCCGCGGTGATGCCGCCGGGCTCCTTGACCGCGATTCCTTCCGCCAGCGTGTCGCCCGCACATGGCAAATGCGTGCCACGGATGCGATTGTACATGGAGGGGAACAGTTCGGCCTGCACGCCGATCACCTCGACGTCATGCGGCTGCGCCCGCGCGACCGTCGCCATGCCGGAGATGAGCCCGCCGCCGCCGATCGGCGTCAGCAGCGTGTCGAGTTCCGGCACGTCCTCGAACATCTCGAGCGCGACGGTTCCCTGGCCGGCGATGACGCGGGGATCGTCGAACGGGTGGACGAAGGTGAAGCCGCGCTCCGCCTCCAGCACGCGGGCATGCGCATAGGCGGCGTCGAACGTCTCGCCTTCGAGTACGACGGTGGCGCCATGCCCCTCCGTCTGCACGACCTTCACCGTCGGGGTGGTGCGGGGCATGACGATCGTGGCGGGAATGCCGAGCCGGTTGGCGTGATAGGCGACGCCCTGGGCATGGTTGCCGGCCGATGCCGCGATGACGCCCTTGGCCCGCGCCGCGTCGGACAGCTGCAGCAGGGTATTGAGCGCGCCGCGCTCCTTGTACGCGGCGGTGAACTGCAGATTTTCGAACTTCAGATATACCTTCGCCCCGGTCATCTGGGAGAGGGTCCGGCTGACGAGCGTCGGCGTGCGGACGATCGAATCGCGAATGCGCCCATGCGCCGCGTGAACATCATCGATGGAAACGGGAAGGACGGCGGCGTCGACGCTCAGGGTAGCCATAAGGTCCAGCTATACGATTAGGCGACCCGGGGGAACCGCCGCGGCGGCCGTCGCCGTCCGAAAGCCGGGGCGACGGTACGGATCTGGGCGAGGGCGTGCGCCGACTTGGCACGCAAGCCTATCTGGACTCTCGCCAATCCGTCGTCCCCGCCATATGGCGGACCAATGGCAAAACGCACCGTCCATGCCCTGCTCGCGGCCTCGGCAGCCGTCCTGGCGCCCTGCGCCGCCCAAGCGGATGCGCTGATCGACAATGTCAGCGGGGTGACACTCGATTCGAATCAACGCGTCGTCCGCTTCCGCGCGATGGTGATCGACGGCCAGGGCCGTGTCGTGCGGCTCATCCCCGTGGGGGAGAAGGCGCCGGAGCCGACACGCAAAAATCCGGGGCCGCGCTACGACTGGCGCGCGGACCTGAAGGGGCGGACGATCGTGCCGGGCATGATCGACGCGCACGGTCATGTCATGGAACTCGGCTTCCGGGCGCTCGAACTCGATCTGTCGGACACGAAGAGTCTGGCCGAGGCGCAGGCGAAGATCGCCGCCTATATCAAGGCGAACCCTGAGCGGCGCTGGATCCTGGGCGGCGGCTGGAATCAGGAGACCTGGGGGCTCGGTCGCTTTCCCACCGCGGCGGAGCTGGATGCGGTGACGGGCGACCTGCCCGTATGGCTTGAGCGTGCGGATGGCCATGCCGCCTGGGCGAACAGCGCGGCGATGAAGGCGGCGGGGGTCACCGCCGCTACCGCGACGCCTGCGGGCGGCCGGATCGAGAAGGCGGGAGGCCGCCCGTCGGGTGTGTTCGTCGACGCCGCCATGGACCTGGTGCGCAAGGTCGTGCCGCAGCCGCTCGGCAAGGACCGCAACGCGGCCTTCATCCGGGCACAGGACATCCTGCTCTCCTATGGCGTCACCGCGACGGCTGACATGGGCACCAGCCTGGACGACTGGCTCACCTATCGCCGGATCGCCGATCGCGGCGACCTGCGCGTGCGAATCATGAGCTATGGCATGGGCGTCGACACGGCGATCCAGATCGGTGGGACGGGGCCTAGTCCGTGGCTCTACGGCGACCGTCTGCGCCTGGTCGGCGTCAAGCTGTACGCCGATGGCGCATTGGGATCGCGCGGGGCGTGGCTGAAGGCACCCTACGCCGACGCGCCGGGCCAGTCGGGGGCGGGCTTCATGTCCGACACGCTGATCCGCAACCTGATGAGCCGTGCGGCGATGGACAATTACCAGATCGCCGTTCACGCGATCGGAGACAGGGCGAATGCGCAGGTCCTGGGCGCGATCGAGGAGCTTTCGGACACCTACAAGGGCGACCGGCGGTGGCGGATCGAGCATGCGCAGATCGTCGATCCTGCCGATCTGCCGCGCTTCGGCCGCAACGGCATCGTCGCCTCTATGCAGCCGGTCCACGAGACGAGCGACCGGTCGATGGCGGAAGCGCGGCTCGGCGCGCAACGGCTGACGGGGGCCTATGCCTGGGCGTCGATGCTCAAGAACGGTGCGCATCTCGCCTTCGGCTCCGACTATCCGGTCGAACGGCCTGATCCCTGGGCGGGCTGGGCCGCGGCGATGACGCGGCAGGGGCCGGACGGCCAGCCGTTCGGCGGCTGGCAGCCGCAGGAGGTGGTGACGCGCGAACAGGCCTGGTGGGCCTATACCGGCGGCGCGGCCTATGCCGGATTCGCGGAGAAGCAGTTCGGATCGCTGGAGCCGGGGCAGAAGGCCGATTTCGTCGTCGTTGATCGCGATCCGCTGAACGCCAGCCCCACGGAACTGCGCGCGACAAAGGTGCTGGAAACGTGGATCGGCGGCCAGAAGGTCTGGGAGCGGAAATAGGGGGCGTGGCTACGCGCGGCCGATTGTGACTATCGTCGCCAGTTCGGACAGACCCGCGGGCGCATATTTCCAGAATGACGACAGGCGTTTCGGGAATCGCTCCCGCAGATCGGCAAGAACAGGCGCTGCGTCGCTCTCCGACAGGCGAAGGAGCCAGGGCTGCAAGGACATTCCTGCCCGTGCCGCCCCGCACAGGATTTGCTCGACCTCGCACGTGAGCCATCCCTCTGCGGCCTCGGCCAGATCACGCGCAAGCCTTTGCTCGAACCAGGCGTCGACGAGATCCTCGATCACGCGCTGCTCCTCCCGCGACCACGATCGCCAGTCGGCGAGCGCCAGCTTTCCCAGCACGATTTCCGGATCGTTGGCATCCTCGGACTCGCGTACGGACACCTCCAGAATCCGGGGGAGGAGGTAGCGGAAATCCCGCGTGTCGCCGACCGTCAAAAAGGCGCCTGACACATAGCGCCGCAGCGCCCGACCGGGGATTTGTCGCAAGGGCGTCGTCAACAGCACGTCGATGCCGCGCGTCGCGATACAGCAGGGACATCCTTCGATCGTGGCGGGCGGTACGCACGCGAAGGCCTCGTACACCGCCGACAAGGCCTGCCCGATGTCAGGCTTCGACGCAGATGGCGGAGCGTTGGTCACCCGACTATGCGACCGTCAGGACGACATCGTCCAAGAGGTCGACGTCGCACCCGCTAGCGGTTGCGGCCTGTGCGACCACCGCGCGTGAAAGCGGCCGCACCGGGCCGCAGCGGCGTCGCATGATGACGGGCGCGATCCGCGATCAGGCGACCGCGACGATCTCTTCCGGCTCGCGCAGCACATAACCGCGGCCCCAGACGGTCTCGATGTAATTCTCGCCGTCGCAGGCGACGCTGAGCTTCTTGCGCAGCTTGCAGATAAAGACGTCGATGATCTTCAACTCGGGCTCGTCCATGCCGCCATAGAGATGGTTGAGGAACATCTCCTTGGTCAGCGTGGTGCCCTTGCGCAGGCTGAGCAGCTCGAGCATCGCATATTCCTTGCCCGTCAGGTGCACGCGGGCGCCGTCGACCTCCACGGTCTTGGCGTCGAGGTTCACGGCGAGCTTGCCGGTGCGGATCACCGACTGCGAATGACCCTTGGACCGGCGGACGACCGCGTGGATGCGCGCGATCAGCTCTTCGCGGTGGAACGGCTTGGTGACATAATCGTCCGCGCCGAAGCCGAAGCTGCGCACCTTGCTGTCCATCTCGCTGATGCCCGACAGGATCAGCACCGGCGTCGACACGCGGGCGACGCGCAGCTTCTTCAGCACGTCATAGCCGTGCATGTCCGGCAGGTTGAGGTCGAGCAGGATGATGTCGTAGTCGTAGAGCTTGCCGAGGTCCAAGCCCTCTTCGCCCAAGTCGGTCGTGTAGACGTTGAAGCCTTCGGTCCCGAGCATAAGCTCGATGGCCTTGGCCGTGGTCGGCTCGTCCTCGATCAGCAGCACCCGCATCGCGTCGTCCCCTGTTGGCGCGGACGGGCACTCCCTGGCGTGCCCGGACGGCCCGGATTCATTAACCAAACGACATCTGAAGGACAAAGGTTAATTTGCGATTAAAGCGAATTAATCCCGCGATTACCGCGATTCGCGTGGCGACTCGTCCCCGTCCGGGTCGACCGGCGTGAGGTCCGGGCCGAGCAAGGTCTGGTGGCGGCTGCGGGGAATGTCCTCTCCCAATACCTCCCTCAGGTACAGGCTGCGCACCAGCGTAAAGATGACGACGAGCAGCGCGGCGGAAAAGAACAGCCCGAAGATGCCGAAGATCACGCCGATGCCGATGATCGCGAAGACGGTGATCGCCGGCGGGATCGAGACGACGCGTGCCTGGACATAGGGGGTGATGAAGTTGGTCTGGATCAGGCGCACCACGGCATAGGTGACGAGCGCGCCGATCAGCGGCCCGTTGCCCTGCGTCGCGGCGAGGCCGAGCGCGGGGACCATCGCCGCCGTCGGGCCGACATAGGGGATGAATTCGCTGAGGCCGGCGAGCAGGCCGAGCGCGGCGGCGGACGGCACGCCCGAAATCCACAGGCCGACGCCGATCAGCACGCCCATGGTGGTCATCAGGATCAGCGACGAGCGCAGCCACAGCCGCAGCGTCGAGCCGACGTCGAACAGCGCGTCCTCTATCGCGGGTCGCTTCGACGGCGGCATCAGGAACAGGAAGCCGCGCTGGTAGATGCCGGGGTCGGCGGCGAAGAACAGCGCGCCGACGAGCAGCAGGATGCAATTGAGCAGCAGTTCGCCCGCCCCGGTGACGAGCCCGCCGACATCGCGCGCCGCCTGCGATCCGGCATAGGCCTGGCGGACGGCGTCGACGATCTTCGCGCCGACCGGGCTTTGCGATGCCCAGGCGGCGAGCTGGTCGAGCAGGCCGGGCAGGCGGGTGACGAGGACGTTGACCTGCTCGCGGAACTGGACGCCGAACAGCCAGGCGAGGAAGACGACGATGCCGAGCGCGGTCGCCATGCCCAGCGGCAGCGCGGCGCGCTCGGGCACGCGGACATGGTCGCGCCACAGGTCGGCGATGGCGTGGATCGCGATCGCGCCGAGCATCGACCCGAAGGCGAGGATGAGCAGATTGCCCGCCTTGAGCAGCGCGGCGGCGATGCCGACGATGACCAGCACGTAGAGCACCCGGCGCATGAAGCGCGCATCGGCCTCGTCGGGAGCGAGGCGGTTCATGCGGCGGCGGGACGGGTCGGCATGGCGTGCTCAATGAGCGACGAGTGGTTTTGCTCCCCGGATTGGGGGGGATGGTC
Organism: Sphingomonas beigongshangi; assembly: GCF_016820445.1. GTDB lineage: Bacteria > Pseudomonadota > Alphaproteobacteria > Sphingomonadales > Sphingomonadaceae > Sphingomonas > Sphingomonas beigongshangi. The sequence goes on along the minus strand of NZ_JADHDT010000001.1, from coordinate 97,089 downwards.
GCAGTGGGTGACCGGAACGTCCGCTATTGGGAGGAAGCGGAACGTCTGCTTACCGGAACGCCGAGGACGATAGCCGAAATCGCCCGGCACTGCCTTTTCCCGAAAACGGCGGTCTACCGGGAACGCTGGCAGTTTCTCAAAACTCACCTGTCGCTGACGTTCAAGGAGCTGGAAGGCGTCCGGGGCGGCGACCGATTGCGGGTAGGTGGCTGTCGGCTTTATGCGTAGTCTTGTGAACGCCGACGTTGCATACAATCTGAAACGTTCCGGGGCTGGCGCTAAATAATGGGATGGGACGATGAGGGTTGCGATTGGGCTGGCAACGGCCATGTTGGCCGCACCTAATCTGGCAGGAGCAAAAACAGCCGGTTCGCTCAGCGAGGTCGCCGCTGCACCATGTGAAGCGGTTGCGCGTGGGGCACGGGTATTGCCGCCAAGAGCGTGGGATCACGCCAAGACACCGCTTCAAGGTGTAATGCGACTTTCACAGGAAGCGAACGGCTCACCTCAGCGTCCATTTACTCGCACCGAGCAGCTAATAGCTCAAAATCCTGATGTGATTGAGACGATCGGTGCCGGGCCAGGCACCACTACTTTCGTCGAGCATCTAATGGGAACCACACTGTATCAGGTCTACACGTTCCAGGGCACGCTTCATGAGCAGGCAAGTGCGTTCGTCCAGGCTGACGCGAGCGGCGCGATATCGGTTCTGGCCACTCCGAGGTCAGCGCGGGGTGGCAGCTATACGACGGTCGAAGATTTAGGCACGGTCGGCAACAGCCTGTTCGTGATCGACCACGGTCAGAATGAAGCCGAGTCACCCGACGAAGACATCCAACTCACTCCGTGGTCCGGGCAGGACTTTGGCCCCGCGTGCCGCATCGCGCTGCGGTTCAGCACCGACTATAGGATCTCGGAAAGCTTCGGCGATCCTGCGATAGTTGCTGCGGGTGGGCGCACAGCGCTTGGGCTTGCGCGGTCGCTAGACGCGGGTGACGCAGGCGGCTCGCGGGGCGCTGGTGATGCGCAAGCCGGTCTCGACAAGGGTGAAATCGCACGAATTGAGTTTCCAACCTTTGGGCGCAATCGCTTCCCACCAAGCTGGAACTACGTTGACGGTATTACCGCTCATGTGACTTTGGCGGGACATCCCTTGCTTGCCATCTATGGTCATGAGGGCGTGGGCTGGCGTAGCGGGATGACGATGCTGGTTGCGTTCTATCGCGACGACGAAGGCAAGCGAACGCCCGTCGCAAGTTTCACGATCAGACGGTTCGTCACTAGGCTCCGCAGCGCAACTGTACTTTCTCCCGTCATACAGTCGCGGGGCGGCTGATCAAGCAAGGCATCCGGGTCTTATCAGCGGGGTGCGGGACATGCCTTTGCTATGGGACGCAATGACCCTACGATACGAAAAGCGATTATGCAGCCCATTCCCGAAAGCGAATCCGTAGCGGGAAAGCGGACTTTCTGACCGTGTTGCGAGGCGTCGGAGGCATCGCGTTTCCCGAAATATGTTCCCACTTACTCTTTCCCGAAATTGCCCCTTGATGACGGGGAAACGGGAATGGTCGGACTGAACCGATGGCCGATTTCGGGAAGACAGATTGCGTGCCCGAGCGTCTAGGTTTGGGCGCAATCCGCCATTTCCCTCAAGCTGGCCCCAGCAGCGGCGCGGTCAGCTTCCAGAGCCAGGACCATGTCCGCCCTCGCACGGGTCCCGCAGCCGCGCACCGAGGAAGGTGATCAGCGCCTCGACCCGCGCGGGGCGCAGCGGGCTGGGCGGGGTGAGGAGGTGGAGGCCGACCGGCGGGGGGGCCCAATCGGCGAGGATCTCGACCACATCGCCCGCCGCGAGGTGCGGCCCAATGATGAACCCCGGCAGCCGCGCGATGCCGAGTCCCGCGATCAGCGCCGGCACCAGCGCCTCGCCGGAATTGGCGACGAGTGGGCCTTCGGGCTTGACCGACACCTCCGCGCCGCCCGGACCGCGGAAGCGCCACGGGCCGGGGACGTTGGCATAGCCGAGCAGCCGGTGCTCGCCGAGCTGGCCGGGATGCTTCGGCTCGCCGTGCCGCGCGAGATAGGCGGGGGCGGCGATCATGTGCATGCGGATGCCGCACAGCCGTCGCGCGCGCAGGCTCGAATCGGGCAGGTCGGCGATGCGCAGCGCGACGTCGAATCCCTCCGCGACGATGTCGATCCGCGCGTCGGAGCAATGGAGGTCGATTTCGATGCCCGGATGCAGGCTGAGGAATTCGGCGATCAGCGGTGCGACGCTGCCGATGCCGAAGCTCATCGGTGCGGCGAGGCGGACGCGCCCCGTCGGTGCGCTTGCCGCGTCGCGCGCGGTCTCCTCCGCCGCCCGGGCCTCGGCGAGGATGCGCGCGGCATAGTCGGCGAGCGGCTTGCCCGCCTCCGTCAGCGCGAGCCGGCGCGAGGTGCGGTGGAAGAGCGACTGGCCGATATGCGCCTCCAGCCGGGTGATCGCCTTGCTCACCGTCGCCTTGCTGAGGCCGATCGCATCGGCCGCGCCGCTGAACGAGCGATGCTCGACCACCGCCGCGAAGATCGCCCAGGCCTCAAGATCGGGTAGCCGCATCCGTCTTTCTCCCTCAGCGCGCAGGCGTAGCAGGGAAACGATAGGTTTCCAGCGTTTCCGTTTACGCGCTGCCCGATCCGCCCCATCTTGGCTGCAACAGACAGGAGGCAGCCATGCTCGCTACCGATACCAAGACCGCTGCAAACGCCGGAATCGAACGGAGGCCGTTCGCCAGCCTGGGCCATGCCGATCACGGCTGGCTCGATGCCCGGCATCATTTCAGCTTCGCCAATTATTATGATCCCGCCCGGATGAGCTGGGGCGCGATCCGGGTGTGGAACGATGACGCCATCGCGCCGCAGACCGGTTTCCCGCCGCATCCGCACCGCGACATGGAAATCGTCACCTATGTCCGCACCGGGGCGATCACGCATCAGGATTCGATGGGCAATCAAGGCCGTACCGAAGCGGGTGACGTGCAGGTGATGAGCGCGGGCTCCGGCGTGCGCCATGCCGAATACAATCTGGAGAACGAGACGACGACGCTGTTCCAGATCTGGATCGAGCCGACCCGGACGGGCGGCGCGCCGAGCTGGGGCGCCAAGCCCTTTCCGAAAGGTGACCGGTCCGGCCAGTTCGTGACGCTCGCCAGCGGCTTTGCCCAAGACACCGACGCGCTGCCGATCCGCGCCGAGGCACGCGTGATGGCTGCGACGTTGAAGGCAGGCCAGAGCGCGACGCACACGATCGGCGAGGGGCGGCACGTCTATCTGGTGCCGGCGACCGGCGCGATCGACATCGACAGCGTGCGCTTCGACGCGCGCGACGGTGCGGCGCTGTCCGGCCGCCAGACGGTGACCATAACCGCGATCGACGATGCCGAGATCGTGCTGGTCGACGCGAACTGAACCTTCACTGCCGTGCCCGGTTGTCGCCGGGCACGTTCCTTTCCCATTGATCTGGAGCAACATCCGATGACCAAGGTCCTCGTCCTCTATTATTCGTCCTACGGCCATATCGAGAAGATGGCGGACGCCATGGCGGAAGGCGCGCGCGCCGGCGGCGCCGAGGTGGACATCCGCCGCGTCGCGGAAACCGCTCCGCCCGAGGTCGTCGCCGCGGCGCATTTCAAGACCGACACCGCGCATCCCGAGATCGAGGGTCCCGACGCCCTGACCCAGTATGACGCGATCATCGTCGGCGCCCCGACCCGTTACGGCCGGATGCCGAGCCAGATGGCGGCCTTCTGGGACACGACCGGCGGCGTGTGGATGCGCGGCGGGCTGGTCGGCAAGGTGGGGGGCGCCTTCACCTCGACCGCCAGCCAGCACGGCGGGCAGGAGACGACGCTCTTCTCCATCCTCACCAACCTGCTCCATCACGGCATGACGATCGTCGGCCTGGACTATGGCTATCAGGGCCAGATGGGCGTCAAGGAAGTGCATGGCGGGACGCCTTACGGCGCCTCGACGCTCGCCGACGGCGATGGCAGCCGCCAGCCCAGTCAGGTCGACCTGGACGGCGCGCGGCACCAGGGCAAGCGTATCGCCGAGACCGCAGCCAGGCTGAAGGGCTGACACGGCGCGTCCCCTCCCGCACGCGGGAGGGGCCTTCTGGCTAGAGGCTGATCCACGTGCGCGGACGGGGTGCTGGCCCTTGCCCCAACCCGGCCGTCCTTACAGCGTAGCTTAAATGGGCGGCCGGGTGGCGGCGAGGGATGGCACTGCCCGAGCCCAGCCCTGCTGGATCGCGCATCAAAGGCCGCGTTTGCCCTTCTTCGAGGCCTTGGCCGCGGGCGCTACCCAGGCGGGGAGGGCGACGAACGCGACCGGCACGACCGATGCGATGGTCACCGTCGCGTCGACGGCCGGATCGGCGGGAAATTGATCGCGCGCCTTGGCGAAGACGAAGCGGGCGCGCGCCGCGCCCGGCGCCGATGCCGTCGCGCCGACCCAGCGCCAGTGCCAGGGTTCCCATTTCACCTGTTGCCGGTTGCCGCCAGGGAACGACAGTTCAAAGCCGTAATGCGGCGCATTGCGAAGCAGCCACCGCGCCGCCGGCGTCGCCGCCATACACGCTTCCGCGTCGCGACATCCGTTCGCCGGCCGCACCGCGAAGTCGACGGCATAACCCGTCGCATGTTCGCTATGCCCCGGCGGCGCGACGGAAATCGCGCGATCGGCGGCGCTGGTCGTCCCGCCACGACAGAAAACCTCCGCCTGCGATACGATGGAGCGATGGCAGGACAGACCGCGCAGTGTGCCGCCCACCGCCGGATCGCCCGCGGCGGCCGCGACCAGGCGGCCGAGGTCGGGCAGCATGTCGCGCCTGACGAGGCAGCGGCCGAGGCCGAAGCCCGGAGGCGCGGGCACGAGTTCGTCCGGCGGCGCATCGCCATAGGCGAGGTGGCCGAAGGATCGGCCCGGATCGCTCATGCTGGCGCGGGCGGCGGGACATATGTCCGCCGCGGCGGGTGTCGCCTGGAGCAACTGGCCGCACAGGAGAAGGGAGGGGAGGAACGCACGCATTGCGGTGCGCCTCTGGCGCGAAGCGCCATCCGGTGGCAAGGGCCGTCGCATGCATGGCGACAGGGTCCTATTCATCGACGGCGAGGCGTTGGTCATCGACAAGCCCGCCGGCCTGCCGGTCGATCGCCCGCGCGACGGCGGCCTCAGCCTCGAAAACCACCTCGAATCCCTGCGCTTCGGCTTCCAGCGCTGGCCGCAGGCGGTGCATCGGCTCGATCGCGACACCAGCGGTTGCCTGCTCCTGTCGCGCAACCCGAAGGCGCATGCGCGGTACCAGCAGGCGTTCGAGCAGGGATTGGTCGAGAAGCGATACCTCGCCGTGCTCGCTGGCGTACCGAAAGGCGAGTCGGGGACGATAGACCTGGCGCTCGCCAAGGTGTCGACGCGGGAACAGGGATGGCGGATGGTGGCCGATCCGAAGGGCAAAAATGCGCGTACCGACTGGCGGCTCGTCGCGACGGACGATGCGGGGCGCGCGCTGGTGGAGTTTCGTCCCACCACCGGGCGGACGCACCAGATCCGCGTGCATGCCGCGACGGGTCTGGGTGTCGCCGTGGTCGGCGACCCTGTCTACGGCACGGCGGACAAGGGCGGGATGCTGCTGCACGCGGCCGGACTGGTGGTGCCGCGGGGGACCAAGGAGCCGATCCGCGCGGAGGCCCCCATGCCCGAGCGGTTCGGCGTCTGGCCGCTGTGATGCACGTGCCCGAGGATGCGATCGAGGAACGCTTCCTCGCCGCCTCCGGACCGGGTGGGCAGAATGTCAACAAGGTCGCCACCGCGTGCCAGCTGCGCTGCGACGTGTTCAAGCTGGGGCTCCACCCCGAGACGTGGCGTCGGTTGAAGGTGATCGCGGGCAGTCGTCTCAGCACCAGCGGCGAATTAATCATCACCGCGCGCCGCTATCGGACGCAGGAGGCGAACCGAGCCGACGCGCGCGACCGGCTGATGGAGATGCTCGCCAAGGCGGAGGAACGCGAGGCCCGCCGCGTGAAGACCAAACCGTCCAAGAGCGCCAGGGCAAAGCGCGTCGATGCCAAGAAGGGCCGGGGCGTGGTCAAGGCGGCGAGGGCGAAGGTCCGGCTCGACTGACGACGCCGGCTGGGATTCGCGCCCGCGTCGGCCTACATCGGGGCGCATGTACCAGTTCGATATCGCCGCCGGCTCCAAGGCCGAACTCTACCATGACCTGGCCGCGGCGCTCGATGCGCTGACCGCCGACGAGCCCGATCCCATCGCCAACATGGCCAATGCGGCGGCGCTGATCTGGCAGTATCTCCCCGACCTCAACTGGGCCGGATTCTACCGCAACGTCGCGGACGAGCTGGTGCTCGGGCCGTTCCAGGGCAAGGCGGCGTGTATCCGCATTCCGTTCGGCAAGGGCGTGTGCGGCACCGCCGCGGCGACGCGGGAAACGCAGGTCGTGGCCGATGTCCATGCCTTTCCCGGGCACATCGCCTGCGATGCGGCGAGCCGGTCGGAACTGGTGGTTGCGATCGTTCATGAAGAACGGCTGCTCGGCGTCCTTGACCTGGACAGCCCCGAGGCCGGCCGCTTCGATGCGGAAGACGCGGCAGGTTGCGAGGCGCTGATGCGGCGTCTGGCGCCCCGCATCGCCTGACCCCCGGCTTCGGGCCGCCGTACCTGACCCGGATCGGGACAATGGGTCCGCGTTCGACCCCTCTTCGGTGTCGGTAAGCAACCTGTTAAGGAAAGCGGCGTTGCGCAACCGTAACGTCGAGTCGGCGTCGGTTGGCCGTGGAACGGGAGGAAACAGGGATGCGCAGGGTGATGCTTGCGGGCGCCGTGCTCGCCATGGGGTTGACGGGTGGCGCGGATGCACAGCAGCGTGTCATCGTGCGCGGTCCCGGCATGGGTGTGCCTGGACCGGCGACGCCAGGCATGGCGCCCAGGACGGGCTATACGGGCCGATGGGGCAGCAAGGTCGGCGGCCACTGGTGGGGCGGCGTCAACGCGCCCGGCGGTTGGGGCGCCTATCGCCGTCCCGCACGTGGGTGGACCCTGCCTAGCTATTGGTATGCCCCGCGCTTCTACGTCAGTGATTGGTCGACCTACGGGCTCGCGCAGCCGCCGCAGGGCTACACCTGGGTGCGCTATTACGACGATGCGGTGCTCGTGGACGGCCGCGGCGCGGTCTACGACAGCGTGGGCGGACTCGACTGGGACCGGTATGAAGCCGGCTATGTCGCGCAGGATGCCGCCTATGCCGAAGGCGCTCCTTCGGACGGCTATTACGAGCACGACTACGACCGGCGTGGCAGTGGCGTGGGTGGAGCCGTCGCGGGTGCGGTGGTCGGCGGCGTCGCCGGCAACGTGATCGCGGGACGCGGCAACCGGCTGGGCGGTACCCTCATCGGTGCGGGTGTAGGCGCCGCGGCAGGCTATGCTATCGACCGGTCGCAGGATCGCCACCGCGTGGACGATTATGGCGCCCCTTACGGACGGCCGGGGCGCATTCCCGTGGCCCCGGATTATCCGCCGCCGCCGCCGGGCGACTATGCGCCGCCGCCGCCTCGCGGCCCGGCGCCCTACGCTCCGCCGCCGCCCGTCGCCTATGCCCCGCACGCGCCGATCGTTCAGCCCCTGCCGTCCCCCGCATGGCGATCCGCCGACGGGACGACGACGGTGACGACCACGACGGCCGGCGGTTATGTGAGCGGCGGTTACTATTATCCCGGCGCGAGTACGACGACCGTGGTGGTGCAGACCCAGCCCGTCGTCACGACCACGACGGAAATTTACGAGGATGCGGTGACGTATACGCGGCGTCCGGTGGCTCACATCAAGACCAAGCGGGTCTGGCGCCCGGCACCGCGCTGCGCCTGCCGCTGACGCGGGGGCGGTGCGGGGCGGTTACCGGATAGCCTCTCCGTGCCGTGCGCTCGGGGCGATGTCCGACCAGGCTAGCTTCGGTTCGGACCTTTCCCCGATTGTGCGCGTCGTGCCCTGATGCTTGTATGATGCCGAACGGGAGAATGACGATGCGCATGCCACTGCTCTGCCTGCTCCTGGCGCTGCCGGCGTCGCTATCTGCGCAGGCTTTGCCGACCCCACGGCCGCCGGTCGATCTCGGCGACCACGCCGTCCCGCGCCTGAGCCAGCCCTGGCTGCCGGGGGTGTTGAGCGACACGCGCGATACGCCGACGACCCGCCGCCAGCGTATCGTCTGGATCAGCCTGCTAAAGGCCCAGGCCGAGGCGTTGCAGGCCCAGGACGGCGGGACGCTTTCCGCCGATCATCGCGCCTATATACAGCGCCGGCTCAGCCGATATCTGCGCAGCTGAATCGCGCCGCACGCGATTCGCTTTCGCACGGACTGGGCGGCTCAGCGGCGCGATGCACGGCCGCCGAATGTCACCAAGCTTTCCGAGCCGTCCGCACCGATGGCCGAGACGCCGATGAACGTATCGTCGACGGGAACCTGCGACAGCACGGTTCGCGTGTCGGCGACATCGCGCGACTTCGCCCAGTCGGCGGTGTCGTTGGACCGCCAGTGCACCCGATAGCGGACGGCACCCGGAACCGCCGGCCATGATACCTGTGTGTCGCGCGACAGGTCGCCCGATAGCGTGACGCTGGCCGGAGCGGCGGGCGCGGCGGCGAGTCGCGCGATCGTCGCGACGTTGATCGCCGTCACCTTTGCGAGATACGCGAAATCCATCCGGTCGATGGTGTCGCCGTACACGACGCCCTTATCCGTCCGCAGGTCCTGGTGCTGCGCATCCCAATTTTCCGCACCGACCGAAAAGCGCACCGCGGGATAGCCGCGCTTGAGAAACGGTTCGTGATCGCCGCCCCGGCCGAAGCGGTCCGGCCGGCGGTCGATGACGACGTCCAGGCCGCCCGGGATGCCGCGGGCTATACCGTCGATCGCCTTCGCGAGCGCACGGCTCGGCCCGTCGTCCTCCCCGCCGTCGCCGCGGCGACGCATCTGCTGCGGCAGGTCTTCCGACGCGCGGATCCCCTCCGAAAAGACGCGCACCCGATCGGCGTCTACGACGCCGCCCTGGCCCATTGTGTTGCCCACGATGTCGTTGTTGAGCATCGCGCTCACCTGCCATCCGCGTTGCTGCGCGGTGTCGGCGAGAAGCTCCGCACCCCACAGGCCCTGTTCCTCCGCGGAAAAGGCCACGTAGACGATCGTCGCGTCGAATTGGTGCTTGGACAGCAGTCGTGCCGCCTCCAGCACCAGCGCGACGCCCGACGCGTCGTCATTGGCCCCGGGGGCATCGTGAGTCGCATCCATCACGTCCGTCACGCGACTGTCGATATGGCCGCCGACGATGACCACGCGATTGGGATCGCGACCGCGCTGAATGCCAAGCACGTCCTGTACGACGACGCCCTGCGGCGCGCGCGGACCGTCGAACCGCCGATCGATCCGCTCCACGCTGATGCAGCCGCCGCATTCGCGTCCGATCGCCTCGAACTGGCGCGCCGCCCAATCGCGCGCGGCGCCGATGCCGCGCTTGGGATCGGTCGTGGAGGACAATGTGTGGCGTGTGCCGAAACCAACGAGCGCCGCGACGCTCGCCTTCAGACGCTGAGCACTGGGCGCGGCGACCTTGGCGGCAGCCGCTGGGTTCGGGGGAGGCGCGGCGAGCGACGCGGCGGAGGCGGCAAGCAGTAGAGCAGGGATCATGCACCAGGCATGACGATTTTTCCCAACGGTCTCAAGGGAGAAGGCGTTGCAGCCTGGATCAGTGCAGCCGATGGGCTGAGGTCCGCGTTTTGGTCTCCAGTTGCTCTATGACGCCGGAAATCTGTGCTGCGGGAATGCCTTCGTCGAGCCTGTCCAGGATCGCGAGTGCCTCCGCCAACAAGGCGAGCACCTTGGCGTGGTGCGGTGCCTGCCCGCATGGTCGACCCATCATCGCTCTCCCGCCTAATCGTATTGCGGATAACGTATAACAGATCGGATATTCCGCTTCCATCGCAAAGCGATAGCTGTAGCCTCAGCTCAATCGATCGATCGCATCAGGGGTCAGGGAGCCTGGCACGATCATGACGGGAACTGGCAGGGTCCCGGCATCGGTGCCGGCGAAGTGACTGACCAACTTGCCCGGCGCGCCCGTCGCGGCCGCGCCCAGCACCAGTGCGGCGATGTCGCGATTCGTCGCGATGATCTCGCGGATGATCTTCGGACCCTCACCCTCGCGCACGGTGATCGCCGGCTTGAGGCCCGATTCCGTCATCAACGTGCCTGCGGCCTTCGTCACCAGCCCTTCGGCGTGAAGGCGCGCCTCTTCCTCGATCGTCGCCTGCACGCCGCCGAATGCGATGAATTCCTGCGGCGGGATCAAGGTCAGGATCTCGACACCGCCACCGGTCTTCACGGCCCGCCGCGCGGCGAAGCGCAGCGCGATCTCCGCCTCCGGACTGTCGTCGATCACCACCAGATAGATGCGCATCGCGTCCCCTTTTTCCGTTACGTGACGCGTGGCTCGGACGAGCGCAAGGGTTGACCCTGTGCGTCAGGGGCGCAAAGGAGCCTCCACTCCCCAGGCAAGAGGACCTGCATGTCGATCGAGATCAAGATGCCCGCGCTGTCGCCGACGATGGAGGAGGGCACGCTCGCCAAGTGGCTCGTCAAGGAAGGCGACACCGTCAAGTCCGGCGACATCATGGCGGAGATCGAGACCGACAAGGCGACCATGGAGTTCGAGGCGGTCGACGAAGGCACGATCGCCAAGATCCTCGTCGCAGAGGGTACCGACAACGTGAAGGTGGGCGCGGTGATCGCGATCCTGGCGGAAGAAGGCGAGGATGCCTCTTCGGTGCAGGCGCCGAACAAGAGCGAGACGCCCGAGCCCGCCGACCCGGAATTCAAGGGGCGCCCGGATCCGACCGATCCCAACAAGACCGGCAGCGAGGCGAAGCCCGCCGAGCGCACGGTGACGCAGGCCGAGGATCATGGCCGTCCCGCGGCGCAGGACGATCGTGGTGGCGCCACGGGCGGTGACGGCCGCGTCAAGGCGACGCCGCTCGCGCGCCGCATCGCCGCGGACAAGGGCATCGAGCTGGGCAGCGTGACCGGTTCGGGTCCCAACGGTCGCATCGTCAAGGCGGACGTCGAGGGTGCGAAGCCCGGCGCCGCGGCCCCCGCACAGGCGGCGTCGCCCGCCCGCGCTGCCGAGTCGAGCGCCCCGGTCGCCGCCCCCAAGCCCGCGGTCGTGCCGGACATTCCGCACGAGGCGACGAAGCTGTCGAACATGCGCAAGACGATCGCGCGCCGCCTGACCGAATCGAAGCAGACGGTGCCGCACATCTACCTGACGGTGGACGTGCAGCTCGACGCGCTGCTCAAGCTCCGTACGGAGCTCAACGCCTCGCTGGAAAGCCGCGGCGTCAAGCTGTCGGTCAACGACATGCTGGTCAAGGCGCTGGCGCAGGCGCTGATCGCGGTGCCCAAGTGCAACGTCATGTACACGCCCGACCAGCTGATCAGCTTCAAGCGCGCCGATATCTCGGTCGCCGTATCGACGCCCTCGGGCCTGATCACGCCCATCGTCGTGGGCGCGGACAGCAAGAGCCTGTCGACGATCTCGAACGAGGTGAAGGACCTGGCGGCGCGGGCCAAGGACAACAAGCTGAAGCCCGAGGAATTCCAGGGCGGCACCGCGTCGATCAGCAACATGGGCATGTTCGGCATCAAGCAGTTCGAAGCCGTCATCAATCCGCCGCAGGGCATGATCCTCGCGATCGGTGCGGGCGAGAAGCGGCCCTATATCGTCGATGGCCAGCTCGGCGTGGCGACGGTGATGACCGCGACCGGCAGCTTCGACCATCGCGCGATCGACGGTGCCGACGGCGCCGCGCTTATGAAGGCGTTCAAGGAGCTCGTCGAGCGTCCGCTCGGCATGCTCGCCTGAGGCGCGGAGCGCCGCGCGCATGCGCACGCTGATCGAACTGCTTCATATCCTCGTCGGGCTGACCGCGGCGGCATTCATCTCCGCCGCGGCAGCCTGGGCCTATCCGCTGGGACGGGATGTGATCTGGTGGTGCGGCGCGGGCGCGATGCTCGCGACGCTCGTCATGGGTGTGAAGCCACTGCGCCGCGCGCGCGCCGCCGACAGGAAACGCTGACCGTGACAGATCTTCCCCACGCCGATCCGACGATCCGCGTCACCGCCATGCCTGCGGATGCGAATGCCTATGGCGACATCTTCGGCGGCTGGCTGATGAGCCTGATGGATTCCGCCGCCGGACTCGTCGCCGCGCGCCGGGCGAAGGGACGGGCCGTCACGATCGCGATGGATGGCATGCAGTTCCACGCGCCGGTCCATGTCGGTGACGAGGTGTCCGTCTATGCGCGCCTCGACCGTGTCGGCCGCACGTCGATGACGATCGCCGTCGAAAGCTGGTCGCGAGACCGGCATGGCGAGGAGGTCCGCAAGGTGACGGAAGCGCGTTTCACCTTCGTCGCCATCGATGAACACCGCCAGCCGCGCCCCGTGCCGACGCTGGCCTGATCCCATTCTCCCCAGGTAAGGACCTTTCCCGTGGCAGACTCCTACGATCTCATCGTCCTCGGCTCCGGCCCCGGCGGCTATGTCGCGGCGATCCGCGCCTCGCAGCTGGGCATGAAGGTCGCGATCGTCGAGCGTGAGCGGCTGGGCGGCATCTGCCTCAACTGGGGCTGTATCCCGACGAAGGCGCTGCTGCGGACCTCGGAAATCTATCACTATATGACCCATGCCGATGCCTATGGGCTGAAAGCGGGGAATGTCGGTTTCGACCTGGGCAAGATCGTCGATCGCAGCCGCAAGGTCGCCGGCCAGCTCAACGCCGGCGTCAAGGGATTGATGAAGAAGAACAAGGTCACCGTGGTCGAGGGCGTCGGCACGGTCACTGGCAAGGGCAAGCTGTCGGTCAAGCAGGGCGACAAGACGGTCGAGCTCGCCGGCAAGCATATCCTGATCGCGACGGGCGCGCGGGCGCGCGACCTGCCGTTCGCAAAGGCGGACGGGGAGCGCATCTGGACCTATCGCCACGCCATGGTGCCGCAGGTGATGCCGACCAAGCTGCTGGTCATCGGGTCGGGCGCGATCGGCGTCGAGTTCGCGAGCTTCTACAATGATATGGGCGCGGACGTGACGATCGTCGAAATGCTGCCGCGCATTCTGCCGGTCGAAGACGCAGAAGTCAGTGACTTCATGACCAAGGCCCTGACAAAGCAGGGCATAAAGATCGTCACCGGCGCTGCACTGGAAAAGATCGAGACGGGTAAGGATGGGGTGAAGGCGTCGATCAAGGGCGCCGACGGCAAGGTCGACGCGCAGGACTATAGCCACGTCATCGTCGCCATCGGGATCGTGCCGAACACCGAGAATATCGGGCTGGAGGCGCTGGGGGTGCAGACGGAGCGCGGCCATATCAAGGTCGACGGCTTCGGTCGTACCAACGTCGAGGGCATTTACGCGATCGGCGACGTCACCGGCGCACCCTGGCTCGCGCACAAGGCGAGCCACGAGGGTATCGTCTGCGTCGAGAAGATCGCCGGGGAAAATCCGCATCCGTTCGAGACCTGGAACATCCCCGGCTGCACCTACAGCCGCCCGCAGGTGGCGAGCGTCGGTCTGACCGAAGCCAAGGCGAAGGAGGCGGGTCACGACGTCAAGGTCGGCAAGTTCCCCTTCATCGGCAACGGCAAGGCGATCGCGTTGGGCGAGGCGGAAGGCTTCATCAAGACCGTGTTCGACGCCAAGACGGGCGAACTGCTCGGCGCGCACATGGTCGGCGCCGAGGTGACCGAGCTGATCCAGGGCTATGTCGTCGCGCGTCAGCTGGAGACCACCGAACACGAGCTGATGGAGACGGTGTTCGCGCATCCGACGCTCAGCGAGATGATGCACGAGAGCGTCCTGAGCGCCTACGGCCGCGCGCTGCATTTCTAGAGCGGGGCAGGGTCGCGGGTGTCGTGCTGCCTCCTCCTGTCGGGTGCCCCGGCGTTCCCTTCGTCGCGTGCGGAGGGGAGGGGGGCATGGCCCTCACCACTGGTGGTAAATGACCCGGGCCATGTGACGGGCGCTGCATCATGAGCTTTCCGCGGCTTTCTGCGGGCGCCCCCCGTCTCGCCGCAGGCATCGCGCTGCTCTTCCTGGCCAGCGTCGCTTTGTTCTGGCCCGGCTATGTCCAGTACGACAGCCTGGCCCAATACGGCCAGGCGCTGTCCGGTACGTATGACGACTGGCATCCGCCGGTCATGGCGCGCCTGTGGGCGTTGTTCGGCGCGCGGGGGCAGGCCCCGATGATGCTGGTCCAACTGGCGGGCTATTGGGCCGGATTTGGTGCCCTGATCGTCGCCCTCGCCCTCTCGGGGCGGCGGCTCGCGGCACTGGCGCTGCTCATTGTGGCGCTCTGGCCGCCGCTGCTCGGATGGCAGCCGGTCGTGCTGAAGGACACGCAGATGCTCGCCGCGCTGCTGGCCGCGACCGGGGCGATCGGGTGGTGGCGCGTGCGCGGCGCCGCCGTTCCACCGATCGCATGGGCGGTCGTGGGAATCCTGCTCGGTTATGCCATGCTGGTACGCGCCAACGCGGTGTTCGCGGTGGTGCCGTTCGGCGCGATGCTGGCGCGGCGCCAAGGCGGATTGCCAAGGCCGTGGCAGGCGATCGCCGGGGGCGCGGCAATTTTGCTCGCGATCCTGATCGTCATCGGTCTGTCGTCGGTGATCAATCACGATCTGCTCGGTGCGTCGCGCAGCGGGGTCGAGCGGACGCAGCCGACCTACGACCTCGCCGGGATCGCGGTGCGCAGCGGCGCAACCGATACGGGCCTGCCGCCGTCAGCGATCGCCGTCCTGCGGCGAAAACGCTGCGTGCGCCCCTATTTCTGGGACCCCCTGGGTGAGGAGCGTCGTTGCCAGCGCGACGTGGCGACTTTCGCCGCCATGCCGGTGGCGACGGTGTACGCAACATGGGCATCGGCGGCGCTGCGTCATCCGATCGCCTATGCCGGCCACCGACTTGCGCACCTGAACGCGACCGATCGCTGGATCGTGCCCGCGCGCTGGCCGGGCGCGCAGCCGCCAGAGGCGAACGAGCCGAACACGATGGGGCTGCTTGAACCATCCAGGGCGGCGGCGCGATGGCAACGCGTGGCGGGGGCGCTGACCGATCTGCCGGTTGGTTGGCCGATCGTCTGGATCGTCATCGCGTTTGCCAACCTATCCGCGGCGGCGTCGCGTCGCGACGGCAGCGGCAAGCTCGCCGCGGCGCTGCTCGTATCGGCCCTGTCGCTGGAAAGCAGTTTCGCGGTGCTCAGCATCGCCTCGGACCTGCGCTACCATCTCTGGGCGATGGTGGCGACGGCAACGGCCGTCGTGCTGCTCGGGCGCAGGCGCTGGCGACTGCCCTGGGTCGCCCTGCTCGTGCTTGTCATCATCGCAGGCATCGGCGCACGCCTGCTGCTCCCGACGCCGCCGCAAACCTATGCCGGGATGCTCGGCTGACGCGAGGCAACCGCATCGCCGCTGCGGACGTTCCGTCAGGCCCAGCCGACAGGAGAAATGCGATGGCGGAGCGCGACGACCAGGACCAGATCTATCGCGACTTCAAGGAAGCGGTGAACATGACGCCGTCGGCGCTCGAACATTTTCTCGACAGCGATGAAAGCAAGCGGGTCGGGTGGAAGGGCGAGGACGGCGATGGCGCCGGAGAAAGCGTCGGCCACAAGTCCGGACGCCGGATCGTGGAGATCAAGCACAAGAAAAAGGCGGACCTGACCAACGACGATTATGCGCATATGAAGAAGGTCGTCGGCTATGTCCGGCGCCATATGGCGCAAGGTGGTCCGAAGAAGGACGCAGAGCATAGCGACTGGCGCTATTCGCTGATGAACTGGGGCCATGACCCGCTGAAGGACTGAGCGGCGGTGGCAGCAGCTTGTCATGGCGCGCGGCCGACGCCCGACGATCCCGGGCCGGTAGCCGCCGGCCGTAACGGATTGCGCCGTACCCAAGATGACCGGCCTAGCATCCGCTGCGCGCGCCTCCTAAGTCGATCGTCATGCTGACTTCCGACCAGGCGCGCGACCGCGCCGCCGATATCGCTTCCCGCGCCAAATCCGCCGGCGCCGATGCGGCCGACGCTGTCTTCGCGGCCGACGCCTCCCTCGACGTATCGGTCAGGCTCGGCCTGCTCGAGGATGTCGGGCGATCGGAAAGCGAGGAGCTTGGCCTGCGCGTGTTCGTCGGTCGTCGTTCGGCAAGCGTTTCGACGACGGACCTGTCCACGGACGCACTGGCGACGCTGGTCGATCGCGCCGTAGCGATGGCGCGCGAAGCGCCGGAAGACCGATGGGCGGGCCTCGCGCCGGCCGACCGTCTGATGCACGGCGCGCCGCCGCTGCTCGATCTGGATGACCGGGAGGAGGCGGACCCTGCATCCTTGAAAGTTATGGCGCTGGAGGCCGAAGACGCCGCGCGCGGCGTCGCGGGCGTCACCAACAGCGAAGGTGCGGGGGCGAGCGCGTCGCGTTCGGTCTGGGCGTTGGCGACCAGCCACGGCTTCACGGGGTCCTTTTCGGCGACTGCCTATAGCGTTTCCGCAAGCGTGCTTGCGGGTGATGTCGCGCGCGGCATGGCACGCGATTATGCCCATCACGCGACCCGTCATCGCCGTCACCTCGATCCGCCAGCCGACATCGGCCGCCTTGCGGGTGACCGCGTGGTCGCGCGGGTCAACCCAGGCCGCGCGCCGAGCGGCGCGTTGCCGGTCGTGTTCGACCCCCGCGTCGCCGCGTCGCTGGTCGGCCATCTTTCCGGCGCGATCGCGGGACAGGCGATCGCGCGGCGCACCAGTTTCCTGCTGGACGCGCTGGGTCAGCGCGTCTTCGCGCGGGGCGTGACGATCCGTGACGATCCTCACCGGCCGCACGGCCTGCGGTCGCGCCCGTTCGATGGGGAGGGTCTGCCGGTTTCTCCCGTGGCGCTGGTCGAGGACGGGATGCTCGAGACCTGGCTGCTGGATAGCGCATCCGCGCGTCAGCTGGGGCTGGAGCCGACCGGCCATGCGGCACGCGGCATCGGCGGTGGCCCGGGCGTGTCGCCCAGCAATCTGTACATGGAAGCGGGTGCGATTCCCCCTGCGACGCTGATCGAGGACATAGCGGCGGGCATCTATGTCACCGAATTGATCGGCCAGGGCGTCAATCCGGTGACGGGCGATTACAGTCGCGGCGCCGCTGGCTTCCTGATCGAGCGCGGCGCATTGACCACGCCGATCGCCGAATTCACCATCGCGGGCAATCTCAAGGATATGTTCCTCAACCTCACGCCCGCGAACGACCTGGCGTTCCGGTACGGCACGAATGCCCCGACCTTGCGGATCGAAGGGATGATGGTCGCCGGTGGCTGATCCCGCCGCTCTTGCCGGGGCGGTCGCGGCCGCCGCTGCCGAGGCGGGGCAGATGGCGCTGACGCGCTGGCGGACGGACTTTCGCCGTTGGGAAAAGACGCCTGGCAGCCCGGTATGCGAGGTCGATCTCGATGTCGACGCGATGCTGAGGGCGCGACTGGGCGCCTTGCTGCCGGACGCCGGTTGGCTTTCCGAGGAAAGCGCCGACAGTCCGGAGCGGCTTCAGCGGTCGCGCGTGTGGGTGGTCGACCCGATCGACGGCACGCGCGACTATATACGCGGACGCGAGGGGTGGTCGGTCTCGGTCGCGCTCGTCGAGCATGGCGACGTGACGATCGGCGTGCTCGATGCGCCGGCGCGGCGTGAGCGCTGGTGCGCCACGGTCGGGTGCGGCGCGTGGCGTAACGGGGTACGGTTGCGGGCGGGCTGCCGTGATCGCCTGCCCGGCGCGCGTGTGCCGACGGATGCCCTGCCCAAGGCGGATCGGGATTTGACCGCCGTCGCCAAGCCCAATTCGATCGCGTTGCGGATCGCGATGGTCGCTGCGGACGAGGCGGATCTGGTCGCCACGCTGCGCTGGGGCAACGAGTGGGACATCGCGGCGGCGGCGCTGATCGCAGCGGAGTCGGGCGCTGCAGTGGGTGACGCGCTGGGTCGCCCTCTCGATTTCAACAAGCCGGACGCGCGCGCCTTCGGCGTGCTCGCCTGCGCACCCGGTATCCGCGACGCGGCGATCGCACGGCTGGCCGACCGCGCGCGCTCTATCCTGGGCGAGCCTCCATCGAATGGCATAAATCGCGACGCTTAACCGAGGTTTAGTAGAACGGTCGGAACACGGCACGCTTCCGTAACGTTTTGTTGCGAAACGGTGACGGCTGGCGTCATCGTCTGGAAGGGACCTCAACCATGCTTTGGACGATCGCCGTCATCCTGCTGATCCTCTGGCTGCTCGGTTTCTCGCTGCACATCGCGGGTGGCCTGATCCACATCCTGCTGGTGATCGCGATCATCGTCGGCCTGATCCAGCTCTTCACCGGCCGACGGGCGGTCTGATGCCCCGGCACGCGACGATCCGATCCGTCGGATCGTCGTCGTTGCCGCCGGGTTTACCGCGATAGCGACTGCGGGACCGGAACAGCATTACAGTCGAAATGGTTATATCGGCCATGCCGACCGTCAGACGTCCCCGGATCCTCGTCGTGGAGGATCAACCCCTGCTCCGTGTCCATGCCAATCTCGCCCTCGAAGAGGCCGGCTATACCGTTGTCGAGGCCGGAGACGCGGAGGAGGCGCTGGCGGTGCTCGCCACCGACCCGGACGTCGCCGCCGTATTCACGGACATTCGCATGCCTGGCGACGTCGATGGGCTTGCGCTGGCGCATCGTCTCCATGCCGACCGGCCCGATCTGAAGGTGATCGTCACGTCGGGCGCCGAGCAGGTGGAGAAGGACGCGCTGCCCCCTGGCGGGGTGTTCGTCGCAAAGCCCTATACCGCCGCCGAAATCGCTCGCGCGCTGCAAGACGCCTGAGCGGAACGGGCATGGGACCGCCCGGGGCTCCGTCCCAAGGCACCGCCTCCGGGCTGGTTAGGACCTCGTCGGCAAGGCGGCCGTAGCCCCAAATCCGACCGAGGTCCCCTCGATCAGTGAACGAATCGCGCCACGACGTCGCGGTAGCTGCGGCTGACCTTCACGCTCGCGCCCGAATCGAGCACCAGGAAACATTCGCCGTTGGTATGTGGCTTGACCTGCTTGACGAGGTCGAGGTTGACGATCGTCGACCGATGCACGCGCTGGAACCGTCGCGGATCGAGGCGCTTCTCCAGGTCCTTCATCGTCTCGCGCAGGATCAGCGTATTGTCGCCGGTGTAGATGCACATATAGTCGCCGGCGGCGTCGATCCGCTCGATCGTGTCGACATCGACGCGGAAAATCTGGCCGCGATCCTTGATGTTGATGAGCTTCTCGAAACGGTTGGACGAGACCGCGTCGCCGCCGTCGGCCATGTCGGCGGCCGCCTCCGGCGCATGCTCGGCGAGCACCTCCTTGAGCTTCTCGACCTCCTCGACGCCGCGCTTCTCCGAAAGCCGCTGCCGTACCCGGTCGAGCGTATCGGCAAGGCGCGCTTCCTCGACGGGCTTCATCAGATAGTCGACCGCCTGTGCCTCGAAGGCGCGCAGGGCATGGTCGGAATAGGCGGTGACGAAGACGAACAACGGCGGCTCCACCTCCATCAGACCCTGGACCACCGAGAAGCCGTCGAAGCCGGGCATCTGGATGTCGAGGAAGACGAGATCGGGCTTGTGCGTCTTGATCGCCCGGATCGCCTCGCGCCCGTTGGAACATTTCTCGATGATCTCGACGTCATCGTGCGCCTGGAGCCGAAGCTCCAATCCTTGGATTGCGAGCGGTTCGTCGTCCACCAGGATGGTTCTGATCGTCATGCGGCCTCTCTACTGACATCGTCGAGCTGAAAGGGTATCTCGATATCCACCGAGAACCCGCCAGCCGGCGTGGTACGCGTCTCGAATCGGTGGTCCGGGCCATAGGCCTGCACCAGCCTCTCCCTGATATTGGTGAGACCCACGCCGGTTGAAAGGCTGGGCATCACGCGCGTTTCGTTCAAGCCCGGTCCGGTATCGGAAACGCCGATCTGCACCCGGTCCCCGGCGAGCCGCACGCGGACGCAGATTTCGGCGCCTTCCTCCTGCGGCGTGACGGCATATTTGATCGCATTCTCGACCAGCGGCTGGAGCAGCAGCGAAGGCAGGCGGGCACGCTCGGCGCGTGGATCGATGTCGAACACCGGACGCAACCGCTCCTCGAAGCGCATCTTCTCGATCTCGAGGTACAGCTTCAATGTCTCCACCTCCTGCGCGACCGTGACATGGGCGGTCGGTTCGTTGGCGAGCGTGTAACGCAGGAAGGAGGACAAACGGCTCAACATCGCATTGGCCCGCTCCGTCTGCTTCAGCAGCACCAGCGTCGAGATGGAGTTGAGCGTGTTGAACAGGAAGTGCGGATTGAGCTGGTAGCGCAGCATCGCGAGCTGCGCCGACGAGGCCTGGTTCTCCAGCACCTGCATCTCGTCGATCTGCTGTTCGACGATCAGGTAGAAATTGATGCCGAAGTACAGCGCGGACCAGCCGGTGAGGACGATGAAGGCGACGTAGATGGCGCCGAACATGCCGACGATCGTCACCGCGGCGCGGTCGTCACGGACCAGCGAGAAGGCGACCGACACGATCAGCGCGTAGAACAGCACCGCGCCCAGCAACGTGACGACCGTCAGCAAGACGCCGCCGAGCCGCGGCAGCGACCGGTAATAGCCGTAGAGCGTCGAGAGCAGCAAAGTGATGCAATAGCCGACGATCGCCTCGACGATCGCGGGGATCACCGCCTTCACCGACAGGTTGGACAGCGTCGAGGCGCCGCGCAGCAGCAGATAGCCGGTCCACCCGACCGCCTGTAGCGTCCAGAAGGCGCGGGCCTTGTCCTCGAAGAAGGGGCGTACGTTGAGCGCGGGGCGCTGCGGGGCGGGAAGGGTCGCCATGTCGCGCAGCCCTCTACACCGGAGCGAGCCGGTTCGCAAAACAGAAGGGCCGCCGTTCCGGGTGGAACGGCGGCCCCGAAGGGTCGACCGGATCGGTCGAGCGCTTCGCTTAGAACGAGAAGCGGGCGCCCAGGCGGATCTGGTAGAGCGATTGGTTGAACGTGAGCGACTGCGTGTTCGGGTTGGTGAACGACGTGTAGCGATACTGCGCGCAAGGCTGCGCCGTGCTGGTCGCTACCGTGCCGCCGTTGTTCGCATTGCCTGCGGTAGTGAGGCACTGCACCGTTACCGGCGATGCGCCATACGGGAAGCCGAGCTGGCGCAGGCCGCCCCAGTTCTTGTTCAGCAGGTTCGGCAGGTTGTTAATGTCGGCGAATATCGAAATGCGCGACTTGCCGATGAAGGTCGGCAGTTCCTGCTCGAGGTGGACGTCGATGCGCGTGAACGCGCGGTTGCGGGCCGTGTTCTTCGGGACGATCATGCCGCGATAACGCGCCAGATCCGGGTTGGCGTTGATATAGGCATCGAGCTGCTGTGCCGCCTGTGCTGCGGTCTGCGTCACGGTGGTTACGCCGTTGGTGGTCGTCGTGGTGTCGGCATAGCTGACCCGCGGATCGTTCAGACCCGTCGGCACGTACAACAGGTTGGTGCTGTTGTTGCCGGTGAGCACCGTGCCAAAAACGGGCGAGCGTACGTTGTTCGAGTTGTCGAAGAACGTGTAGCTGTATGCGCGTCCGGCGCGGGTTTCACCGAACAACTGGATACGGGTCTTGTAGTCTCCGAAGAACGCGTGATCGTAGCCGAGGCTGTACTTGAACTGCCACTTGATCTGATCGGCCGACGTTCCATACGCCGGATTGTTCGGATCGGCGCCGAAGAACTGATTGCGATAGTTCGAGTTGATCGTCGAGGAGGTCGCATTGCCGACGTCCTTCACCCATTGACGCGTGAAGCTGCCACCAAACTGCAGACCCCAGTCGAACTCCTTGTCGAAGCGGGCGACCAAGACGTGGCTATAGCCCTTGGAGCTGTTCGATGCGAGGATGTCGTAGTTCGGATCGGTGAAGACGGTTGCGCTACCGTAACGGATGCGACCATCAGGCATAACACCGACCGGGACGGAGCGCAGATCGGTGAAGATCACGCCATCGACATTCTTGGTGTACAGATAGTCGGCGCCGACGTTGAAACCGAACAGGCGATAGTCCGCCGACAGCGTGGCCTTCAGCGAACGCGGCAGGTGGAAGTTCGGAGCAAGCTCGCCCGTATTCGTACGGGACAGGTTCGTCGGATTGGTCGTGTTGGCAGCATATTGCGCCACCGACGCCGGTACGGTTCCGGTCACGCCGTTGAGCGCCGCCTGGCAGATCGCGTCCGGTACACCGTTGGTGCAGGTGTTGACGCCCAGCGAGGCCTGGCCCGCGCGGTTGATCGTAATGGCGCTGGTCGTGATCGTGTTCGAGAAGCTGTTCGACATGAAGATGTCGGGCAGGCCGCCGCCAAAGATGCCCGCACCGCCACGAATTTTCAGCCCGCCGCCGAGGATGTCGGTGGGCTTCCAGTCGAAGCTGATACGCGGTTCGAACTGATCGAGCCCGTTATAGGTGTTGGTGTTGGGGAAGCCGTAGCGCTGGTTGAAGTACGGGTTGTACACCGGCCGCTCGCCCATCGCATACAGAGTATAGCGCGCACCGTACGTCAGCGACAGCGTATCGCTGACTTGCCACTCGTCCTGCATGCCGAGCGAGATCGTGGTGTAGCGGAAGTCTGCTGCCGCGCTGACGCCTGCGATCGGAGCGGCGAACTGCAGCTGGTTCGCGTTGCCCGCACGGAAGTCGGCGAGCGAATCGAAGTAATATGCGCCCTGGCTGTTCGGGACGAAGTTGTTGAACGTGCGGTTCTGCGCGACGTCGATGAGCGCCTGCACCTGATGAGCGCCGGCCGTGTAGCGGCCGACGAACTGGCCGCCCCAGGTGTCGGTGAACAGCTGGTTCGTCTGGCGGAAGTTGTCCGGCCCGAAGGTGATCCGCGGAACGGCGTTGCTGCAGCCGGTCAGCGCGCTTCCCGTCGTGCCCTGCGAGGTCGCATCGTCGCAAACCTGGATCTGGCCGATCGAGCGACCCTGCAGCGGCTCCTGGCCACGGGTGTAATATTTGTAGATCGCACGCGCTTCGGTCGAGAAGTTATCGGTCCAGTCGGAGTTCAGCTGGACGATACCGGCACGCAGCAGCTCGGTCAGCGCATAGGCGTTGGAGCTGAGGCCGTAGGTTGGCGCGTTGGCGTTCGAAGCCGACGTGTTGTTCTGGCTTACCAGTGAGTCGTACGCATTGATGTAGGACAGCGAGAGGCGCTGGCCGCTCGTGATGTTCCAGTCGATGCGACCGGAGATCTTTTCGTCCTTGCGCGGATTGAGGCCGAGAATGCCGCCGGCGGCAGTGCCGAGGTTCTTGGTGTTGGCGACGGCCAGCACGTCGTTAACCGCCTGCGTAATTGCACCGGGATTGGCATAAGACGCAATCACGGTACCGAACGGACGGGGGTCGGTATTGCGCTCCGCCGAAACCATGAAGAACAGCTTGTCGGCGATGATCGGACCGCGCAGCGTCGCGCCATAGGTTTCCGACTTGAACTTCGCCGTATTCAGCTTGGTGCTGCCGATCGTGTCGCCGGTCAGGCCATCGGTATTCTGCGAATAGAATCCGGTGCCGTGGAATTCGTTGGTGCCCGACAGCAATACGGTGTCGATCGCGCCGCCCTGGAAGCCGGACTGGCGGAAATCATAGGGCGCGATCGAGACCGAAACCTGCGAAATCGCATCGAACGGCACCGGACCACGGTTCGTCGGGCTGGCGTCCTGATTGAGGCCGAAGCTGTCGCCGACGGTCACGCCGTTGATCGTGAAGCGGTTGAAACGCGGATTGACGCCGGCGAAACTCACCGCGCCACCGCGATCGCCAGCGTTGCCGAGGTCGATCGACGCGAACGGGTCGCGGCGCTCGATGTCACGGATGTCGCGATTGACGGACGCGACCTTGGCAATGTCCGCCTGGGTAATGACCGTCTGCGGACCATCGGACGTGACGCCCGCGCCGCGGATCGAGGACGCCGTGACTACGATGTCCCCGCCCTCCGCGTCATTCGCGGCGGCCAGTTCGATCGGCAGCGTATAAGCCTGCTGCACGACGGTGTAGACGTCGGTGATTGTCTTGTTGCCCTGCGGGCTGGTCACTTCGACCGAGTAGGGGCCACCGGCCTGAAGGCCGGACTGCGAAAACGAACCATCGCTGCCGCTCTGCGTCGACGTACGCGTGTTGGTGGGCACGTTGATGATCGTGATCTGCGCGCCGGCCACCGGGGCGCCATTCGCCGTCACGGTGCCGCGGATGACCGAGGTCGTCTCCTGTGCGGACGCGGCCGCCGGGGCGATGAGCGCGACCGCAGCCACACCCAGGAAAAGGTTGTTTCGCATCGAAGAATGTCCCCTTTGAGCTTTATGCTCGGAATCGCGGCCAGCATGTTTGCCGTCGCCCGCGCCCTTGCGCCGGGGATATTTCTGTTATGTGACAATGGCGAGTCGCGAGTGTCGTTCCTGTCATGTTGACCGTATTGCGTTGCAAAAACGCAACGCTTTGGTGCCGAAGCAGGACCAGAACGGGGATGATGAAACGCGGCGGATCAGGAGTTTGCCGACCCCGCGACCAGCGCGTTCCATGCCGCCTCGTCGATGACGGCGACGCCGAGATCCGCCGCTTTCTTCAGCTTCGATCCCGCGTCCGCGCCGGCGACGACGAGGTCCGTCTTCGCCGAAACCGATCCCGCGACCCGCGCGCCAAGCGCCTCCGCCTGTGCCTTGGCCTCGTCGCGGCTCAGCGTCTCCAGTTTGCCCGTGAAGACGATCGTCTTGCCGCTGACTTCCGATTCGCGCGTCCGCCACACGACGTCGGCCGGCGTGACCTGGGTCAGCAGATCGTCGACCGCGTCCCGGTTGTGCGGTTCCGCGAAGAAGTCGACCAGCGCCAGAGCGACCTCGGGCCCGACCTGCTTGGTGTCCACCACCCCGGCAAGCGCCTTCGCGACCCGCGCCAGGTGCTTGTCGTCGCTCTCGCCGATGGCGGCGACCGTCGCGTCGCGCAACGCGATCGCGCGTTCGATCATCGCCATCAGCGCGCCCCAGCTCGTCCAGCGGCGGGCAAGGTCGCGTGCGGTCACTTCGCCGACATGACGGATGCCGAGGGCGAACAGGAACCGGTCGAGCGGCGGATTGCGCTTCGCGTCGATCGCCGTGATGAGGTTGCGGGCCGACACCGCCGCCCAGCGCTCGCGCGCGAGCAGCATGTCCTCCGACAGGCGGAAGATGTCCGCGGGCGTCTGGATCAGCCGGTCGCGGAAGAAGCTTTCAATGTTGGTGATCCCGAGGCCCTCGATGTCGAGCGCGTGGCGGGACACGAAGTGGCGCAGCCGCTCAACCCGCTGCGCCGGGCAGATCAGACCGCCGGAGCAGCGCCAGTCAACCTCGCCCGGTTCGCGCTCCGCCGCCGAGCCGCATTCGGGGCAGTGCGTCGGAAAGGGCCAGGGCGCGCGCGCCTCGTCGCGGGACAGGTTCTCGACGATCTGCGGTATGACGTCGCCCGCGCGCTGCAAGACGACGCGGTCGCCCGGATGCACGGCCAGCCGGCCGATCTCGTCGGCATTGTGCAACGTCGCATTGGTGACCACCACGCCGCCGACCGTCACCGGCTCCAGCCGTGCGACGGGGGTCAGCTTGCCGGTGCGGCCGACCTGGATGTCGATCGCGTTGAGCGTGGTCTGCGCGCGCTCGGCGGGGAATTTGTGCGCAATCGCCCAGCGTGGCGCGCGGGCGACCTGGCCGAGACGCTGTTGCCAGTCGAGCCGATCGACCTTGTAGACGACGCCGTCGATGTCGAACGGCAGGTCGGCGCGGCGCGCCTCGATCACGCGATAGGCGGCCAGCGCCTCCGCCGCCGTCTCGGCGCGGGTGAAGCCGTCGGCGATCGGTAGCCCCCAGCCGCGGATCGCGGCGACGACCCCGCTCTGCGTGTCGGCGGGAAGGGCGGACACCTCTCCCCAGCCGTGCGCGAAAAACCTGAGCGGGCGGCTGGCGGTGACCGCCGCGTCCTTCTGGCGCAGCGACCCGGCGGCCGCGTTGCGCGGATTGGCGAACTGGCGCGCCTCCTTGCCCGCGGCCGCCGCCTCCTCCGCCAGCCGGCGGTTGAGCGCGGCGAAATCGGCCTTGGCCATGTAGACCTCGCCGCGGATCTCGAACAGATCGGGCGCGCCGGCGGGCAGCGCGGGCGGTATGTCGGCGATCGTCCGGACATTCTCCGTCACGTCCTCTCCCACCGCGCCGTCGCCGCGGGTCAGCGCCTGGGTCAGGCGGCGCCCCTCGTAGCGTAGCGAGCAGGACAGGCCGTCGATCTTGGTCTCGGCGGTAAGGGCCACCGGCTCCGCGTCCGACAGGCGCAGGAAGCGGCGGACGCGGGCGACGAACTCGGCGACCTCCTCGTCGGAAAAGGCGTTGTCGAGGCTCATCATCGGTCGCGCATGCGCGACCTTGGCGAGGTGGCCGGACGGTGCCGCGCCGACGAGTCGGCTGGGCGAATCGGCGCGGACCAGATGCGGGAAGGCGGCCTCGATGGCGGCGTTGCGGCGGACGAGCGCGTCATAGTCCGCATCGCTGATCTCTGGCGCGTCGTCCGCATGGTATCGGCGGTTGTGGTGCGCGATCTCGGCGGCGAGCGACTCGAGCGCGGCGGCGGCTTCGCGATCGTTGGCGGGCAGGTCGGTCATGCGGGTGGCCTAGGGGAGGCGCCCCCGATCGGGCAAGCCGCTACAGCCACCAGCCGGGGTAGGCGGCGAGGATCGCGGCGGAGAGCAGGACCACGGGCACCGCGACCCGCCAGTCGAAGGTCGCCATCACCTCGATAGCCTTGCGCGTGTTCCAGGCGGCGGCGGCGGCGGCGGGCAGGCACCAGAGCAGCCAAAGCCGCGCATCCGCCGGCTGGCGGATCGCCATGTCCAGCGCCAGCACCACGACGGCGACGAACCCGCCCGCGGAGGCGAGGCTGAGCAGCGCGCCCAGCGGCAGCATCGCCAGCGCGACGCGCGATTCGGTGTCCCGGATGGGCATGGTGGCCTTGGTCGGGCCGGCCGCCGCCTGGTGCAAGAGGACCCGGTCGAAAATCTTATGCGGCCAAGATGCGTGAGGCGACCGGGAAACGCCGCTTGGCGCGCTGGGCAGGGCGGCAGAGCTGCCGGCGCGCTTCGCCCCGCTCGCCGATCTGACGGTGTCCCTCACGATCGGTAGCGTCTTCGGCGCCAATGCCGGGGCGAGCGATGTGAACGACACGTTCTCATCCGCTTACGAAAGGGGTTTGGGGTGGGCCGTCAGCGAGGCCAGTCTCCGCAAGATCCGGGCATACGTGGCATTCCTGTGGGCAAGAGAGGCCAAGTCGGCCGTCGATCGGTCTCGCGCGTAGCGTCAGGCCGTTTCCAGCAGCCGCTCCGCCTGCGCGCGCGCCTCGTCGGTCACGGTCGCGCCGGACAGCATCCGCGCGATCTCCTCGCGACGCTCGTCCTCGCCGAGCACTCGCACGCCGGTCCGCGTCACCGTGCCGTCGTGGCTCTTGGCGATAAGCAGATGCTCCGCGCCACGCGCCGCGACCTGTGGCGAATGGGTGACGACGAGCAGCTGTGTCCGTTCGGCGAGGCGGGCGAGGCGTTCGCCGATCGCGCTCGCCACCGCGCCGCCGACGCCGCGGTCGATCTCGTCGAAGATCATCGTCGCCGCGCCGCCTTCCTCCGCCAGCGCGACCTTGAGCGCGAGGATGAAACGCGACAATTCGCCGCCCGACGCGATCTTCGCCAGCGGCGCGAAGGGGGCGCCGGGGTTGGTCGCGATCTCGAATTCGACGCGGTCCTTGCCATGCGCCGACCAGCCGTCCGCGCCCAGCGTCTGCACGACAGTGCGGAAACGTGCCGCATCGAGCTTGAGCGGCGCGAGTTCGCTCGCCACCGCCGCGTCCAGCCGCTCCGCGGCGGCGTGTCGCCGGGCGGAGAGCACGTCCGCCACGGCGTCATAGTCCGCACGCGCCGCAGCCACGGCAGCCTCGAGCAGCGCGATGCCGCCTTCGCCCGCCTCCAGCCGGTCGAGCCGCTCGCGCAGCTCGGTGGCGAGCGCGGGCAGATCGTCCGGCTGGACGCGATGCTTGCGCGCCATGCCGCGCAGGTCGAACAACCGCGCCTCATCCTCCTCGAGCACGCGCGGATCGAAGGCGAGCGCGCCATGCGCCTCGCGCAGACGATCCTCCGCTACCGATGCCTCGATCACCGCGCGGTCGATCGCGGCCAGCGCCTCGGCGAGCGCGGGATGGTCCTCCGCGATCCGTTCCAGCACCCGCGCCGCCTGGCGCAGGCGCGACAGCGCGCCATCGGAGCCATCGAGATAGTCGTCGATCGCGCCCAGCTCGTCGGCGATCTTCTCCGCACGCTGCATGCCGCGCCGCTTGTCGGCGAGCGCCTCCTCCTCGCCCGGCGCGGCGGCGAGTGCGGTGAGTTCGGCGACTGCATGCTCCAGCCATTCGCGATCGCGCGCGGCGGTCTCGATCTCCGCCCGGGCAGCCGCGAGCTTGCCTTCCGCCTCGCGATACGCGGCCCAGGCGCGCGCGGCCTCGGCGGGTTCGACGCGCCCGAAGGCGTCGAGCAGCGCGCGGTGGCCGCGCGGATTGAGCAGGCCGCGATCGTCGTGCTGGCCGTGGATCTCCACCAGCATCGGCGCCATCTCGCGCAGCAGCGCGGCGCCCGCGGGCTGGTTGTTGACGAAGCCGCGGCTGCCGCCATCCGCCTTGACCAGCCGGCGCACGAGCAGCGGCTCGCCCGGCTCCACGTCGATGCCATTGTCGTCGAGCAACGCGCGCAGCGGGCCGGTGGGCGGATCGAAGGTCGCCGTCACCGTCGCCTGGCTGGCGCCGTGGCGGACGAGGCCGCTCTCGCCCCGCGCGCCGAGCGCGAGACCGAGCGCATCGAGCAGGATCGACTTGCCCGCGCCGGTCTCCCCGGTCAGCACGTCGAGCCCGGACCCGAATTCGAGGTCGAGCGCCTCGATCAGCACCACGTCGCGGATTGAGAGCGCAGTCAGCATCGTGCGCGGATATAGCGCGGCCGGGACGCGATGTTGATCCTTAAATGTTCTGTTTTTTTGCGGAGCTGTGGGGATATGCGCAGGATCGGACGTCTCGGTTATTCGCCGTCTAGCCGCACGATCATCCGGACGCCGTAAGCGATCAAGCCCATTATGACCATCGCGCCACCAAAGAACAGGGTCAGTGCGAGTGTAATGCCATATGCGATCGGGTGTGCCCCGAATGCTGCGGCCGAGACGATGAGCAGCGTCACAATGGCTGTAATACCCCCTGCTGCGCCGCGGAGCCATGCTGCACGCCATGCCGACCAGATCATCACGCCGCCCCAGATCATCATCGCCAGGAGAACGGTAATCCACATCGCTATCCGCATAGGGCGATGCTGCCATGTGCGATCGTGTGTGACTAGCGGGACTGGTCTGGGATGCTAAACCCCGTCCGGCGATATCTACCGCATCCCTTCACTTCGCGGACATTGAGGCGCAATCTTGGAGCGCGCTCTTTGGCTTTCAGTGCGCCGAGGCCTATCCCTCCGGCGTGCGTGAACAGCTCGAGCGGTACTCTAAGAGGCGCTCCGAAGGCGGCGTTGCGAAACAATCGCCCGGCGCGCACCGCCGCCCTTGTCCTCAGTTCGTCGGGCGGCCGGCGCTGGTGCTGCCGGCGGGGCCGACGGGGCTGGGGCCGGCGCTGGTCGCGCTCGGCGCGGAGCCGCCCTTGCGCGATTCGCCCGGCATCGTCGGCGCGGCGCCCGGCGTGCCGACGGGCACGATCGGCTGACCGGCGGCGACCGCCGCGGCGGGCTTGTACGGATGGTCTTCCATCAGCTTGTAGGCGTGGTTGTACCAGTCCGTGCCGGGATAGTTGGCGCCGAGCACCGCGGTCGCCTTCTGCGCCTCGCCCGG
Organism: Sphingomonas beigongshangi; assembly: GCF_016820445.1. Taxonomy (GTDB): domain Bacteria; phylum Pseudomonadota; class Alphaproteobacteria; order Sphingomonadales; family Sphingomonadaceae; genus Sphingomonas; species Sphingomonas beigongshangi. The sequence continues at coordinate 67,026 of NZ_JADHDT010000001.1, read as the reverse complement.
CAGGCCGAGCGCCAGATAGCTTTCGGTCAGGCGCATCAGCGCCTCGGGTACGTGCGTCGTCGTCTGGTATTTGTCGACGACGGTGCGGAAGCGCAAAGTCGCGGCGAGCCACTGGCCGCGCACCTCGTAGAAGCGGCCGATCTCCATCTCCTTGCCCGCGAGATGGTCGTTGACGAGGTCGATCTTGAGCCGCGCATCCGACGCATAGCGCGTGTTGGGGTAGCGGCGGGTCAGTTCGCCGAGCGCGTCGAGCGCCTGGCGCGTGATCTTCTGGTCGCGCGTGACGTCGCGGATCTGTTCGTAATAGCTCAGAGCGACGAGGTAATAAGCGTAGGGCGCGTCGCGGTTGCCCGGGTGCACCGAGATGAAGCGCTGCGCCGACTGGATCGACTTGGTGTAGTCGCGGTCGAGATAATAGCTGAACGCGCTCATCAGCTGCGCGCGGCGGGCCCAGATCGAATAGGGATGCTGGCGCTCGACCTCGTCGAAAAGCTGCGCCGCCTCCTTGTAGCGGCCCTGGTCGAGCCGCCGCTTGGCGGTCGAATAGAGCGTGCCGACGTCGCGCGCGACATAGGGCAGGTCGTTCTTCGCGCGATTGCGCGCACAGCCGGCCATCGGCAGGGCAAGGGCGGCGAGCAGCGCGACGGTCAGCGCCTTGGACTGGGGGATACGCATCGGCTACGGCTCTTAGCGTAAGCGGGAGCCAGCGAACAATCCCCCTCCTCGTTCGTTGCTGCCGGCGATTTTCCTGCCCTGCGAAAGGACCCCAGATGCCTGCCACGTTGCTCCATACCCATCGCGTCGAAAAGCCTTGGGGACGGCACGACCTTGGCTTCGGGTTCGAGGATGCGCCCGAGGGCGGCGATCCGGTCGGCGAGATCTGGTTCCAGGAGCCGGGCGACAGCACGCCGGAACTGCTGATCAAATATTTGTTCACCGGGCAGAAACTGTCGGTGCAGGTGCATCCCGACGACGAGCAGGCGCATGCGCGCGGGCTGCCGCGTGGCAAGGACGAATGCTGGACGATCCTGGCGGCAAAGCCCGATTCGACGATCGCGCTCGGGCCGAAGGCGCCGATCGACAAGGAGACGCTGCGCGCGGACGCGCGCGACGGCACGATCGAATCGGACCTCGACTGGGTGCCGGTCAAGGCGGGCGATTTCTATTATGCGCCGTCGGGCACGATCCACGCGATCGGCGGCGGGCTGACGCTGATCGAGGTGCAGCAGAATTCCGAGACGACCTATCGCCTGTACGATTACGGCAGCGACCGCGAGCTGCACCTGAAGGACGGCGTCGACGTCGCGCATCTCGAGCCGTACCGGCCGATCACCTCGCCGGGCGAGGTGGAGCCGGGTCGCACCATCCTGGTCGAGGGGCCGAAGTTCGTGCTGGAGCGCTGGACCGGCGGGCGATCGGTCGCCCTGCCCGAAGGCACGACCGGCTGGCTGGTACCGATCGCCGGGTCGGGCGTCGTCGCCGGCGTGGCCTTCAAGGCCGGTGAATGCGTCACGGTGACCGGCAGCGAGACGATCGCGGCGGAAGGCGAGGCGGACCTGCTGTTCGCCTATCCGGGCACGCGGCGGCTCTGAGTGGGGCGGGGCTGGGGCGGCGATGCGCAACGGCGGCCCGGCCCTCGTCGCCAACAGCCCGACGGGGCTCCGGCCATTGGCGGGGTGGGACGTTCGCGCGAATGCGCTGGCCGTCACTTACGCAGGGTTAACAACGCACGGGTAGGGAGAGCGCCATGCTTCGCGTGCTGACGCTGTCCTCCCTGTTTCCCGACGCGAGCCGGCCCAATTTCGGTCAGTTCGTCGCCAGGCAGACCGTGGCGCTGGCGGCGCAGCCGGGCGTTGCGGTGCGGGTCGTCGCGCCGATCGGCCTACCGCCCTGGCCGCTGCGGCAAGCGGGCCACCGCGCGCTGGCGGCCCTACCATTCCGTCAGGACTGGGCGGGTCTGGACGTGCTGCGCCCGCGCTTCGTGACGCTGCCGGGGACGGGCGGTCGCTGGCATGTGGCCGCGCTGACGCGCGTGCTGGTGCCGCTGCTGGACCGGCTGCGCACGGATTTCGCGTTCGACGTGATCGACGCATCCTTTTTCTTCCCAGACGGACCGGCCGCCGTGGCGCTGGGAAGGCGCTATGGCGTACCCGTGTCGATCAAGGCACGTGGCGCGGATATCCACCATTGGGGACACGCGACCGCGACGGCGGCGCAGGTGCGCGCGGCGGGGCGGGCGGCGGACGGCCTGCTGGCGGTATGCGACGCGATGCGCGACGACATGTCGGCGATCGGCATGCCCAGGGCTCGCATCCGCGTGCATCACACCGGCATCGATCAGGCGCGCTTCCGGCCGGCCGATCGCGCGACGTTGAGGGCTCAACAGGGCGTCGAGGGGCCGCTGGTCGTGTCGCTCGGCGCGCTGATCCCGCGCAAGGGGCACGACATCGTGATCGATGCCGTGGCCCGGCTGCCCGGCGTGCGGCTGCACATCGCGGGGCAGGGGCCGGAGGCGGCACGCCTCGCGGCACAGGCGGCGCGGCTGGGTATCGCCGACCGGGTCACGATACTGGGCGGCGTGCCGCACGACGCGATGCCTCAGCTGCTCGCCGCCGCCGACATCATGGCGCTCGCCTCCACGTCGGAAGGGCTGGCCAATGCCTGGGTCGAGGCGCTCGCTTGCGGCACGCCGATCGTCATTGCCGACGCGGGCGGCGCGCGCGAGGTCGTGACCGCGCCGGCGGCGGGGCGGATCGTCGCGCGCGATCCTTCCGCCTTCGCGGCGGCGATCGCGGCGCTGCTGGCGGACCCGCCGCGGCAGGACGCGGTCGCAGCGATGGCGGCGGGGTTCAGTTGGGAAGCGAACGGCGCGGCGCTCGCGGCGCACCTCGGCGCGCTGGTCGACGCGCGTGCGGCTCAGGCGTCGAGGGGGTAGAGGGCGGCGGCGATGCGCCGACCCTCGCTGCGCAGCACGCCCCAGGCACGTGCCGCGGCCCGGCTGTCCATCGCCTCGACGCCGATCTCGCGGGCTTCCAGGGCGGCGACGAGCGCTTGCGGCGGCCTGACGAGCGTGGCGCCGGTACCAATCAGCACGAACTCCGGCTGATCCGCGATCAGCGGCCCGAGCGCCGCCTCGTCCAGATCGGCCAGCGGCGGGGGCGACCATTCGGCCGCCCGATCGACGGTCAGCAGCAAGGCGCGATAGGCCGTGTCCTCGACCCGGAAGCCGTTCCCCGCGAAGCCGCGGACGATCGGCCCGCCCGCCCGGTTCTCGCGCTCCATCCGCATGACGTCAGCGATCGCGCGGGGCGACCCGCTCGGCATTGTCGATCGGGCTCTGCGACACCTTCTCCGCCCGCGGATCGGCGCGCAGGCCGAGCGTGATGAGCAGCGACGAGGATACGTAGATCGACGAATAGGTGCCGACGACGATGCCCAGGATCATCGCCGCGGTGAAGCCGCGCAGCACATGGCCGCCGAGCAGCAGCATCGCGACCAGCGCGAGCAGGATCGTCACCGAGGTCATCACCGTGCGCGGCAGCGTCTCGTTGACCGACAGGTTGATGATCTCGCGCATGTCCATCTTGCGATAGCGGCGCATGTTCTCGCGGATGCGGTCGTCGATGACGATCTTGTCGTTGATCGAATAGCCGATGATGGTCAGCACGGCGGCGACGATGTTGAGGTCGAACTCGAACCGCGTGATCGCGAAGAAGCCCAGCGTCATCAGCAGGTCGTGGACGATCGCGACGATCGTCGAGACGCCGAACTGCCATTCGAAGCGGAAGATCGCGAACAGGCCGATGCCGATGATCGCGAGCACGACCGCGAGCACGCCGTGGCGGATCAGCTCGCCCGACACCTTGCCGGACACGGTCGAGTAGCGCGAGAAGGTCGCGCCGGGGAAGGCCTGCGCCAGCGCGGCCTCGACCTTCTTGACGACGGCATTGGTCGCGCCTTCGTCCGCGCTTTCCTGCACCGGCAGCAGGATCGTCAGCGAGCGCGGGTCGCTGAGCTGCTGGAGCGACGCCTCGCCCACGCCCAGGCCGTTGACGACGCTGCGCACCTTGTCCTCCGCCGGCGGCGTCGCGAAACGCTCCTCGATGCTGAGCCCCCCGGCGAAATCGACGCCGAAGTTGAGGCCCTTCACGAGCGTGACGCCGACCGCGAGTACGCTGAGCAGCAGGGTCAGCCCGAACGCCCAGCCGCGCAGCCGCACGAAGTCGATGTTGGTGTTGTCGGGGACGATCTTCAGGAGTTTCATGACAGCAATCCGTCATTCCCGCGAAGGCGGGAATCCATTCTGGCGAAGGTTTGCGACTCTTCCGAGGCGATGCGCGTCTGGATCCCCGCATGCGCGGGGATGACGACGGAGGGAATGGCCCGCGCGATCATATGTTGATCGTCTTGGGCTTGTTGCGCCGGATCCACAGCGCGACGAGCATGCGGGTGAAGGTGACGGCGGTGAACACCGAGGTGCAGATGCCGATCAGCAGCACGACCGCGAATCCCTTCACCGGGCCAGAGCCGAGCACGAACATGATGACGCCGGAGATGGCGTGCGTGACATTCGCCTCGAAGATCGTGCGGCTGGCTTCCTTGTAGCCGAGTTCCACCGCCTGCACGACGCTGCGCCCGCGCCGCCGTTCCTCGCGGATGCGCTCGTTGATCAGCACGTTGGCGTCGACCGCGGTGCCGATGGTGAGCACGAAGCCGGCGATGCCCGGCAGCGTCAGCGTGCCATGCAGCACGGCGAGCACGCCGAGGATGACGAACACGTTGATGACGACGGCGAGATTGGCGTAGAGGCCGAACCGGCCATAGGTCAGGAACATGAAGGCGACGACGAGCGCCACCGCGACCGCGCAGGCGATGATGCCGGCATGGATCGAATCCTTGCCGAGGCTGGCCGACACGGTCGATTCCTCGATGACCTTGAGGTTGATCGACAATTTGCCCGACCGCAGCGCGATCGCGAGCTGGTTGGCGCTGTCGACCGTGAAGCCGCCGTTGATCACCGCCGAGCCGCCGAGGATCGGTTCGTTGATGTTGGGCGCGGAGATCACCTTGTTGTCGACGATGATCGCGAACGGCTTGCCGACGTTCTGCTGCGTGATGCGCGCGAAGCGGTTGCCGCCGACGGCGTTGAACGTGATCTGGACGTTCGGCTGGTTGGTCTGCTGGTCGAACGCCTGGCGCGCGTCGGCGAGCTGGTCGCCGGATATGATCACCTGGCGCTTGACCGCGATCGGCGGCAGGCCCGGCGTCGCATAGGGCAGGATCTGGCTGCCGATCGGCGCGATGCCCTTGGCGACGTCGACCGGGTTGGCGGTGGTGTCGACCAGCTTAAACTCGAGCTTGGCGGTCTTGCCGAGCAGCTCCTTGAGCTGCTGCGGATTGCCGAGGCCGGGAACCTGCACGACGATGCGGTTGTCGCCCTGGCGCACGATCGTCGGCTCGCGCGTGCCGAGCGCGTCGATGCGCTTGCGCACGACGTCGGTCGTGTCGTCCATCGCGGTCTTCACCGCCTGGTCGAGGCCGGCCTTGGTTGGTGTGACGACGAAGCGACTGGTGTCGACGACCTGGATGTCCCATTCGCGCTGGCCGGTCATGCCGGCGCCGGTCCCGGTGATGCCGAGCAGCCGCTCGCGCGCGGCGTCGACCTGTGTGGGATCGCGCAGCATGAAGCTGATCTGTCCGCCGCGCGTCGAGATGTCGCCGATCGCGATCGGCGGGGTGCCGTTGCGCATCGTGCCCTGGATCTGGTCGCGCATCGACTCGATGCGGCTGTTGGCGAGATCCTGCGTGTCCGCCTCCAGCAGCAGATAGCTGCCGCCGGCGAGGTCGAGGCCCTTGTTGATACGCGGGTGGATCGGCCAATGCGCGGTCTGCTCTTCCGAGAAGAAGCTCGGAATGGCGAGCGCGCAGAGCACCGCGAGCAGCGCCCAGATCGCGGTGACCTTCCAGCGGGGGAAGTCCAGCATCAGTCGTTCGCCGGCTTGGAATTGGCGCTGGTCACCTCGGTCAGCGTCGCCTTGACGACGCGGACGCGCACTGTCGGCGCGATCTCGACCTCGACATAGCGATCCTCGACCTTGGTCACCTTGCCGACGATGCCGCCGGCGGTGACGACGGTGTCGTTCTTCTTCACCGCCTCGACCGACTGCTGGAGCGTCTTCATCCGCTTCTGCTGCGGACGAATCATCAGCACGTAAAAGACGATGAAGACGAGAAAGAGCGGTGCGAGGCTGATGAACGAGGCGAGACCGCCCGATTCAGCGGCGCCGCCGGCGGCCTGGGCATAAGCGGGAGAGATGATCATCTGGTCCGTGCATGACTGATCGGCGGCGGAAAGATTTCCCCGCACAGGAAGCGCCGCGGGCTAGCATTGGTTGGGCCGGCGCGCAATCTTTGCCGCGGGTGGCGACCGTCGCGGCGACATTCGCGATGAAGACGGTTGCGTTGCCGCGCCGAGCCGCCTACAGGCCGCCGCTCGGGTCCGGCCGCGCATCCAAGTGGCGGGACCTATCGGTCGGGGCGTAGCGCAGCCTGGTAGCGCATCACACTGGGGGTGTGGGGGTCGCAGGTTCGAATCCTGTCGCCCCGACCATTTCATCGATTTCGCAGACTGGGTGATATCCGGGGTCGTACCGGAGTCGTTCCCGTGGCGCGCCCTAGTAAGGGGACGCGGCGGCCTTGCCTCGCTTACGGGCGTCGGGTGGTCCTGCCAGCCTTTCCGAGTAGCGGGACACGGTGCGGGGTGAATATCCCTTGGCTAAGCGCTAGGCATCGGCGATCGCGCGTCGCGACCTCCGGTCGTGCGGGCTCATGGAACATGACGCACATGACCTGCTCCGCCGGCCCGCGTCGCGGCGCAGCTACCTCATTCCGCCGCGTGCTGGTCTGGTCCGTGCTGCGCGATCGATTCGATGCTGTTGCGGAGCGTGCCCGGCGAGCACGGCTTGCCGCAGACGAGCGCACCGGGATAGCGGCGCTGCAACGCCTGCTGATCGGCATGGCCGGAATGGAAGATGATCGGCACGCCTGCCGCCTTCAGCCGGTCGGCGGCCGGAAAGACCTCGCCGTCTCGCAGCCGCACGTCGAGGATCGCGCAGAGCAGCGCATGCGGGTCGAGGTGCGCGATCGCCGCTTCGGCCTCCGCGAGCGAGGTATAGGGGCCCTCGACCGTCAGCCCGGCGTCCTCCACCGTCATCTGGACGTCGAGCGCGACGAAGAGCTCGTCCTCGACGAGCATCACCCGGTCAGCCATCGACGGTGACGGCGCGCGGCAGGGACAAAACGAGGCGGTAATGGTCGTCCGCGATCTCGCGGCTTACCGATGCGCCGAGCTGGCGGGCCGAGGTATCGACCAGCAGCGTGCCGAAGCCCTTGCCCGGCGCGATCTGCGTCCCCGACCGGCGGCTTTCGTTCCATTCGACCACCAGCGCATCGTCCTCCAAATGCCAGCCGATCGTCAGGCGACCCGCCGGTCCGGCGCCCAACGCGCCGTATTTCACGGAGTTGGTCGCCCACTCGTGCAACATCAGCGCGAGGGGGGAAAGGCAATCCCGCGACACGAGAACGTTCGGACCGGTCATTTCGATCCCGGCATGATCACGATACGGTGCGAGCGTTGCCTCGAACAATCCGTACAGGTCGATCGCCTGCTGTTCGCCCGTCGGCGAGGCGAGCGAATGCGCACGGCCGAGCGCGGCGATGCGCTCGCGCAGATCGTTGGCGAAGGTGCGCACATCGTCGTGACTGCGTGCCGCCGCGGTGACCATGCCGCCGACGATCGCGAACAGGTTCTTCACGCGATGGTTCATCTCGCGCAGCATCAACTCGCGCGTTTCGGCGACCGCATATTCGGGCGTGACGTCGATCGACACGCCGACCAGGCGGGCCGGCCTGCTATCCGTGACGAGGCGCCCGAACCCCTTGATCCAACGGACGCTGCCGTCCTTCAGCCGAACGCGGAAACTCGCCTCGAAATCGCCGGTGCCGGCGGCGGTGCGGCGCAGCGCTTCCTCGACATGGCTCCGATCCGCCTCGTCGATACGGCCGATGAGGTCGTCCATCCGGGTCGCCTCCTCGCCACTGACGTCGAACAGCTGATGTTCGACCGCGTCGAGGATCGTCTCCCCCGTCTCGGGGCAATATTCCCATACGCCGATGCCGCCTGCCTTGACGGCGAGATCGAGACGTTCGCGTTCCGCCGCGAGCTGTCGCTCGAGCGCCAGGGCCTCGGTGATGTCCGTGAGCAGCAGCGTCGCGCCGTCGATCCCGCCGGCCGGCGTACGATAGGGCAGGACGCGCAGCGAGAAGACGTTCTTGCCGTCGCGACTGACGACGCGGCGCTGCGTCGGCTCGGTCCCCGCCGCCACGTGCCGCGCGTCGTCGAGATAGTCGCTGGTCGCGAGTCGCGTCGTCACGTCGGTGAGCGGGCGGCCCCGGTCTGTCGGCTTGAGCGGGAAGATCGCAGTCGCTGCCTCGGTGAAGCTGCGGATGCGCAGCTCGGCGTCGACGACGATCATTGCCAGGCTGGTGGTCTCGAAGAAGTTGCGCAGGTCCGAATTGGCGATGGTCAGCTGGTCGACCTTCCCCTTCAATTCGTCGTTGACGGTCGAAAGCTCCTCGTTCGTCGACTGGAGCTCCTCGTTCATCGACATCATTTCTTCGTTGGAGCTTTTCAGCTCCTCGTTCGCGGTCTCCAGTTCCTCGACCGCCGAGCGCAGGCGGTGACGCGTCAGGCGCAGTTCGTCCTCAAGGGCCTCGACATGATCGTCGCCCGGCTCGAGATCGTTGAGGTCGCGGTCCTGCGCGGGCTGGAACGGTCCGTTTTCGCGGAACACGAAGAGCAGACTGCCGTCGGCAAGGGGGTCGCAGATCACCTCGACGGTCTGCGTCCCGAAGTCGCCTTCGACCGCCACGTCGCGCGCGACATGGCGCTTCTTCTCGTCGCGCGCCTGGCGAAGCAGCGGGCCGAGCACGTTCCGCAGGCCGGGGCGCGCGAGCGTCACCGCGCTCGATCCTCCCGTGCGGGTGACGGGAAACTCGAAATAGCGGCCGAGCTTGCCGAACGCGGCGAGGATGCCGCCGTCCTGGTCGAGCAGGAGCGCGGGCGGCGCGTAGCGGTCGACGAGCCGCCGTACGACCGCGCTTTCGTCACCCAGGCTGCTGTTGCCCCGATCCTCGCGCTCCCGGCGGGGCGTCCGGTGGCGCGGGCTGCCGGGCAGGTCGATCGGATAGCTCGGCGCGCCGGGCGAACGCTGGAACAACCGCGCCTGCTGGTCGATGGGGGGAAAGAGATGATCGAACCGGCCGACGCTTTCGGACGGACCCAGGAACAGGAAGCCGCCCGGCCGGATCGCGTAATGAAACAGCGGCATGATCGACTGCTGCAGGCGATCGTCGAAATAGATGAGGAGGTTGCGACAGGACAGCAGGTCGATCCGCGAGAAGGGCGGATCCTTGACCAGACTATGGTTCGAAAAGCGGATCATGTCGCGGATGTGCGGCACGATGGTGAAGCGGTCCGCGTGCAGGATCGTGTAGCGCTCGCGCAGCGCCGCCGGAATGTCCGCGAGCGCGGCGGCGGGATAGGTCCCCTCACGCGCCTGGCCGAGCATCTGTTCGTCGATGTCGGTGGCGAAGATCTGCACGGCCAGCGGCTGACCGGTGGTGCGCGCCGCCTCCGCGAACAGCATGGCGATGCTGTATGCCTCCTCGCCGCTGGAGCAGCCGGGAATCCAGACGCGCACGTCCTCGTCGGGTGCCCGATCCCGCAGCAAAGGCTCGATCACGCGCGTGCGCAGCGTCTCGAAGAATTCAGCGTCCCGGAAGAACCGGGTGACGTTGATCAGCAGATCGCGGAACAGAGCCTCGCACTCGTCGCTGTCGCGGCGAACGCGCTCCAGATAGGCGCGTCCCGTCTCGATCCCGAGCACATGCATGCGGCGCTCGACGCGACGGATCAGCGTCGATCGCTTGTAACCGGAAAAATCGTGGCCGATCGCGGTGCGTAGCACGCGGCAGAGGTCGTCGACATGGTCGGCGACGACGCTCGCCTCCTGCGCGTCCGCCTCGCTCGCGCCGGAGCGACGGCTGAAGAAGGTCGTCAGGCATCCCAGGATGTCGCCCGGCGTCTTGACGAAATCGACGAGACCGGTGCCGACCGCGGACAGCGGCATGCCGTCGTAGCGCGCGGTTTCGGGCTGCTGCACGACGCAGACGCCGCCGTGTTCCTTGACCGCGCGCAGGCCGGTGGTGCCGTCCGCGCCCGTACCCGACAGGATGACGCAGGCCGCGTTCGCCTGCTGATCCGTCGCCAGCGACAGGAAGAAATCGTCGATAGGCCGGCGCAGGCCGCGCGGCTGGGCGAAATCGGTGAGATGGAGCACGCCCTTCCGGATCGCCAGGCCATGGCCGGGGGGGATGATGTAGACGCGATCCGCCTGCAACCTCTCGCCGCCCTCGCTTTGCAGGACCTCAAGGCTGGTGTGGCGATCGAGCAGCTGCGCGAGCATGCTCTCGTGATTGGGGTCGAGGTGCTGGACCACGACGAAGGCCATGCCCGTCGGCGCGCGGGCCGGCGCGAGCATGTCGCGCAATGCTTCCAGCCCGCCAGCCGAAGCGCCTATGCCGACGATCGGCAGCGCCGCGCTGTCGCCTGCCGGATCAGCCGAAAGAGGTGGCATCGAGGTCCGATAGCGTCAGCTTGGCCTGGGCGACGGTGGCGGCGGTGTTGGCGATCGTCATCAGCGATCCCTCCAGCACGATGCCGCTTTCGGCGAGCACCGGTGTCAGCGTCTTGAGCGTGCGCCCCAGCGTCTCGTCATAGTCCGCGAGCAGCTCGGGCTGGGAGCGGCTGATGTCGAACTGGGAGGCGAAGACATAGCGCACGCCGCCGCCCAGCGCGCGCAGCTTCGACATGAAGAGCAGGTTGACGAACGGCGAGCCGTCCTTGCGGAAATTGACGAGCGGCGTGCGCACGCTCTTCTCCGCCTCCTTGTCGAGGAAGGCATGGATGCGCGCGCGCGGCTCCTCGTTGGGAGCGTCGCCCTGCAGCATGCGGCAGTTCCGGCCGATGACGTCGGCGTCGTCGTAACCGGTAAGGGCGCGGAAGGGGCCGTTGACGAGCAACAGCGGGTTGTCACCCTCCGCCGATGCCAGGGCGAGCGCGATATGCGACCTTTCGAAGAAATCGCGCAGATGATTGGGTACGTCGCCGGTCACACTCTAGCCTTATTTCCGCCTAAGCAGCATCCGCCGTGCGATGCAATCCATGTTGTACGTGCGACGGCCTGCTTCGTATCCCTGCGCGGCCGCGGCGTGGCGACATCGATCACTGAGAGGCGCCGAATTGCGCGCGCAGGTCGTCGCGGGTGGCGGATAGATGTTGCGTCACCAGGGCTTCCACCGTCTTTCCATCGCGGGCAAGCCAGGCGTCGATCATCTGTCGGTGCTCGACATGCGCCCGATCCTCCCGGCCCGCGGGCTGGAGATGCGCGATGACATAGCGTTCGGCGAGAACGGCAAGACGCTCGACGAGCTGCGTCGTCAACACGCGTCCGCCCGGACGGACCAAAGCGGTATGGAAATCGCGGTTGCGAACGGCGACCTCGGTGAGGTTCTCCGCTGCCGCGGCGTCAAGTGCGTGGTAGGCGGCCTCCGCCTCCGCGCGGTCACGGGCGGTCGCTTCGGCGGCGGCGCAGGCGGCGGCGGCCGGCTCGATCGCGAGGCGCAGCGCATAGATCTCGTCCGCCTGTTCGGCCGACATCGGTCGTACGGTATAGCCGCGATTGGCCTGGCTGACGAGTAGCCCTTCCTGTTCAAGGCGCGCCAGCGCCTCGCGTAGCGGTATCTTGCTGACGCCGAGCTCCGCCGCCAGCGCGTCCTGCCGGATCGGCGAGCCGGTCGGAATGTCGCCCGACACGATCCGTTCGAGCACGATCTCGAATACCTGATCGGACAACGTGCGCACGACGATGGTCATGAAAAGGGAAAACCTCCGAGGGACCGGACGGTGAGTCCGTCAAAGATGCAGACATTTCAGAAGGCGGTCGCGGGATCAATCACCTACTGCGCGTCCGTCATGCCACGCCGATCGCGACGCGACAACGGGAAGAGCGGTTGCGCGGGTTTTTCGTATACGATAGGCGCGGGCAATGGGTGAAACGAGCAGGTGCGCATCCGTCGCGGTGATAGGCGGCGGTATCGTGGGGCGGAGCATCGCGTTGCAACTGGCCGCGCGCGGCATCGCGGTGACGCTGATCGACCTGGAAGGGGCGGGCGCGGCGTCGTGGGGCAATGCGGGCCATATCGCGACCGAACAGGTCGTGCCCCTTGCATCGCCCGCGACCTTGCGATCCGCGCCGCGCCGCCTGTTCCTGCGCGGCGGCCCGCTCGCACTGCCGCCGGCGATGGCGCGGAGCTGGCTGCCGTTCGCGCTCCGGCTCGTCCGTGCCAGCAGCCGACGTCAGGTCGCCGCGGGCGCGAGGGCGCTCGGCAGTCTGCTTTGCGAGGCAGCGCCCGCGTGGCGACGGCTTGGTGAGGCGATCGGCGCGCCCGGACTCGTCGCGCTCGATGGTCACGAAGTCGCCTGGGAAAGCGCGCGCAGCGCCGACGCGGGCCGGCGGGCCTGGGCGCAGGCGAATACGGGTACGGCACGTCCGGGCAATGTCGACGCGGCGGGACATGCCGCGCTGCGCCGGTTGAGCCCCGCGGTTGTCGACGCGATCCGTTTCGTGGGCACCGGCCGGATCACCGACCTGGACCAGCTTGCGCATGCGCTGGATGGGGCGCTCGCCCGTGCGGGCGTGACGCGCGTCGCCGCGGAGGCGCGGCTGCATCGCGCCGGGGACCGGATCGTGTGCGAAGGCGTCGAAGCGGATGGGATCGTCGTGGCGGCCGGTATCGGCTCGCGCGATCTGATCCGCGCGATCGGCTGGCGCGTCCCGATGATCGCTGAACGCGGCTATCATGTCCGCTTCGCGCCCGGCGATTGGCCTGCAGACCGTATCCCGCTGGTGTTCGAAGATCGTTCGATGATCGTCACCCGCTATGCCGATTGCGTGCAGGCCGCGGGTTTCGTCGAGTTTAGTCGTGTCGATGCGCCGGCAGACCCCCGCAAATGGCAACGGCTCGAGGCGCATGTCGCGGCCTTGCGGCTCCCGGTCGGCCCGGTGGTCAGCCGGTGGATGGGTGCGCGGCCGACGCTGCCGGATTATCTGCCCGCCATCGGGCGCGCGGTAGGTGTCGACAACCTCTTCTATGCGTTCGGTCACCAGCACCTCGGCTTGACGATGGGACCGGTCACGGGGGAAGTGCTGGGACAGCTGATCGGCGGCGAGACGCCGGCGATCGACCTGACGCCCTTTGCCCTCGAACGCCTGACGGGACCTCTGCCATGATCGCGACCTCCGATGCCGCTGCCGAACTCGCCGCGATCCGGCCGCCAGCCACCCGCGCCGCCGCCATTTCCGGGGACGAATATACGGTGCGGCTGGGGAAGGCGCGCGGGCTGACCGAAGCGCTTGGGGCGGAGGCGCTGCTCGTCCACGCGGGCGCATCGCTTCGCTATTTCACCGGCATACCCTGGGGCGCGAGCGAGCGGATGGTCGCGCTGCTGCTGCCGGTGCAGGGCGCGCCCTCGATCGTCTGCCCGCGTTTCGAGGAAGGGACGCTGCGCGCAGACCTGAAGATCGCGGCGGAGCTGAGACTGTGGGAGGAGGACGAGGATCCCACGGCGCTGGTCGCCGACGCAGTGCCGCGCGGCGCGCGGATCGCGATCGATCCGCTCTTGCCCTTCGCCTGGGGCGAGAAGCTGCGGCGTCTGGGGCTCGACGCGATCGACGGCGCCGCCGCGATCGACGGTTGCCGGATGATCAAGTCGGCGGCGGAGCTGGCGTTGCTGGCGGAAGCCAAGGCGATGACGCTGGAGGTACAGGCCCGTGCCGCGCGGATCCTGCGCCCCGGCATGGCGGCGGCCGAGGTGGTACGGTTCATCGATTCCGCGCACCGCGCCATCACCGGGGGCACGGGCAGCACCTTCTGCATCGTTCAATTCGGCCGAGCGACCGCCTTTCCGCACGGCCTGCCGGGCGAGCAGTTTCTCGAGGAAAATCAGCTGGTGCTGATCGACACCGGCACCACGGTACAGGGATATCATTCCGATATCACGCGCAGCTATGCGTTCGGCAACGTCGGCGCGGAGGTCGAGGCCATCTGGCATATCGAAAAGGCTGCGCAGGCGGCGGCGTTCGCGGCCGCCGCGCCGGGCGTGCCGTGCGAGGCGGCTGACGCGGCGGCACGCGACGTGATCGCTGCGGCAGGCCTTGGGCCGGACTATCGCCTGCCCGGCCTGCCGCATCGCACCGGTCACGGCATTGGCCTGTCCATCCACGAGCCGGCCTATCTGGTGCGCGGAGACCATACGTCGATGGCGCCGGGCATGTGTTTTTCCAACGAGCCGATGATCGTCGTACCCGACCGGTTCGGCGTCCGTTTGGAGGATCATTTCCATGTCACCGCGGACGGCGCGGCCTGGTTCACCGAGCCGCAGCCATCGCTGACAGAGCCGTTCGGATGAGCCGGCGCCGAGACTGATCCGAAAACGCCGGTCATCGGCACGCGTCCTTGTCTTCACCGTTGGGCGAACCTATATGGTTCGCTCAACGGGTGGGGGGACAGCTTGGTGGCACAAGCGGAAGCGGATGACGGCATGGCGCGGGCAGCAGGGGCGGCCGACGTCGGGACGCAGAACGAGGATGCCTGGGTGCGCCGGGCGCGTCCGATGTTCCTCTATGTGATGTACGCCCTTCTTCTGTGGGCGATCCCCATGGGGGTGATCGCCGCGGTACGACCGGCGGCGGCGGCGGCGATGGCGGCCGGCATCGCCGCCTATCTACGCGCCATTCCCGAGCCGCTCTACGCGCTCTTCGGCACGGGCTATCTCGGCTATACGGTGGCGCGGAGCTGGGGAAAGGCGCTGGGCAGCGAACGTTAGCGGCGCGATCCGACGCCCCGGGGCGGGATCGGATCGAGGAGTGAGCCGTCCGCCCCTTGGCATTCGCGTCCGCCGCTTCCTACATGCGGCGCCATGAGCGGGAACGATCCTCACGCCATGCCCGTATGGCATGGCACCACCATCCTGTCGGTACGACGCGGCGGCAAGGTCGTCGTCATCGGCGACGGCCAGGTCTCCATGGGCCAGACGGTCATGAAGCCGAACGCGCGCAAGGTGCGCCGACTTGGCGCCGACGGTCAGGTGATCGGCGGCTTCGCCGGCGCCACGGCCGACGCCTTCACGCTGTTCGAGCGGCTCGAAGCCAAGCTGGAGCGTCACCAGGGGCAGCTGATGCGCGCCGCGGTCGAGTTGGCAAAAGACTGGCGCACCGACAAATATCTGCGCAACCTGGAGGCGATGATGATCGTCGCCGACAAGGAGGTGACGCTGATCCTCACCGGCAACGGCGACGTGCTGGAGCCGGAGAATGGCGTCGCCGCGATCGGATCTGGCGGCAATTACGCGCTCGCCGCGGCGCGGGCGCTCGTCGATTACGAAGGCGACGCGGAAACGATCTGCCGCAAGGCGATGCAGATCGCCGCCGACGTCTGCGTCTACACGAACGACCGGGTCACGGTGGAGACGCTGGATAGCGCGGCGTGATCGGAATCCCTCCCCCATTCAGGGGAGGGCCGAGAATGACTGTACCAGAACTTCGCCCGTGACGTAACCTTCCCAACCCCGTTCCCGACGGAAAGGGGCTCGAGAGAATAGATGAACCAGAATCTCACCCCCAAAGCGATCGTCGCCGCACTGGATGCCCATATCGTCGGCCAGCGGGACGCGAAGCGCGCGGTCGCGGTGGCCCTGCGCAACCGCTGGCGGCGGCAGCAGCTCAGCCCCGACTTGCGCGACGAGGTAACGCCCAAGAACATCCTGATGATCGGGCCGACCGGCTGCGGCAAGACCGAGATCAGCCGTCGTCTGGCGAAGCTCGCCGATGCGCCCTTCGTCAAGGTCGAGGCGACCAAGTTCACCGAGGTCGGCTATGTCGGCCGCGACGTCGAACAGATCGCCCGCGACCTGGTCGAGGAAGCGATCCGGCTGGAGAAGGAGCGTCGGCGCGTCGCGGTCAAGGACAAGGCGGAAGACGCGGCGATGAAGCGCCTGCTCGATGCGCTGGTCGGCAAGGACGCCAGCCAGGCGACGCGCGAGAGTTTCCGCCAGCGCTTCGCCGACGGCCATCTCGATACGGCCGAGGTGGAGATCGAGGTGGAGCAGGCGGCGGCGGCACCGTTCGACATCCCCGGTGCCGGCGCGCAGATGATCAACCTGTCGGAGATGATGAAGTCCTTCGGCGGCGGCCAGCCGTTGAAGCGGCGCAAGCTGACCGTCCGCGCGGCGTGGGAGAAACTGATCGAGGAGGAGGCGGACAAGCGTCTCGACCAGGACGACGTCAATCGGACCGCGCTGGCGGACGCCGAGGCGAACGGCATCGTCTTCCTCGACGAGATCGACAAGATCGCGGTCAGCGACGTGCGGGGCGGTTCGGTGAGTCGCGAGGGCGTGCAGCGCGACCTGTTGCCCCTGATCGAGGGTACCACCGTCGCGACCAAATATGGCCCGATGAAGACGGATCACATCCTGTTCATCGCTTCGGGGGCGTTCCACGTCGCCAAGCCCAGCGACCTCCTGCCCGAGCTGCAGGGGCGCCTGCCGATCCGCGTCGAGCTTAAGGGCCTCAGCGAGGCCGATTTCATCGCGATCCTGTCGGATACCAAGGCGTCGCTGCCCGCGCAGTACAAGGCGTTGCTCGGCACCGAGGGCGTGGCGGTCGAATTCGCTCCCGACGGCATCGCCGCGATCGCGCGGATCGCCGCCGAGGTGAACGGGCAGGTCGAGAATATCGGCGCGCGAAGGCTGCAAACGGTGATGGAGAAGCTGCTCGAGGATGTGAGCTTCGACGCGGAGGACCGGAAGGAGCCGGTCACCGTCGATGCCGCCTATGTCGAGGCGCAGCTGGCGGGGATCGCGCGCAACACCGATCTCAGCCGTTTCGTACTGTAGACGCGCACAGGTGGATCGGGGCGGCATGGCGGGCCCCGATCCGGCAGGATCGGATCGGGGCCGTACGGCGCTATTTCGTGATCCGATCGTACGGGGTGAAGGGCGTGAAGCGGCAGTTTGCCGACGGAATGCTCACCCCCGGCTCAAGGACCTGAAAGCGGTCGTTGGCGCATAGCTGCGATCCCGAATAGGCGTGGACGATCAGCGTCGTCAGCGGCCGCAGCCACGGACAGTCGCCGACCGGTCCGGTCTGCCACACACGCCGTCCCGCACCCGCGCGGTAGAGGATCGTGTGGCTGTCGACGATGGTCGGACCATCCGACATCCCCAGGTCGATACATTGCTGCGGCTTGCCCGCGACGCGGCCGGCGAGCGGATCGTCCTTCGCCCCGAGGGTGAGCGCGGCGAGCGGGAGCAGGGCGAGCGCGCGGATCATTTCACGCTGTACCGCACGAAGGGGCCGAACGAGCAACTGCCGGTGAAGGTCCGGCTGGCCGCGTCGACCGTGGTCGCGATGTCGCCCTGGCACAATTGCGTGCTGGGCGTGCGCGTGATCAGGACGTCGCCGCGACCCATGCCCTCGCATCCGCCACTGGTGTCGCTGCGATATTTGAGCTGCGGGCTGACGATGTAGACGATGGTCGGGCCGTAGCCGTGGCTCTGCTGCGAACGGGTGAGGCTGATGCAGCTGGTGCTGCCGTGCGGCGTCAGGCCGGCGAGTTCCTTGTCGAGACCGGCCGCCGCCTGGGCGCTGACCTGCGGCGTTGCGGCGGTGCCGGTACAGCCCGCGACGGCGAGCGGCACGAGCGTGGCGATACAGAGCAGACGGATCATGGCGCCACAACGCATCGCGCCTTTTCCGGCTCCCCGCAAGTCAGCCGCGAAACGCATCCTTCTCGTCGCGAAGTCGCGCCAGCTCGTCGGCGGTGTCGGCCCGCAGGAAGGGGTTGGTCGCGCGCTCGAGTCCGATCGACGTCGGGATCGTCGCCTCGCCTCGCGCGCGCATCGCGTCGACCTCCGCCATGCGGGCGGCGATCGCCGCATTGTCCGGCTCCGCGACGCGCGCGAAGCGGCCGTTGGACTGGGTATATTCGTGCCCGCAATAGACCTGCGTATCGTCGGGCAGGGCGGCATAGCGACGCATGTTGGCGAACATCTGCGCCGCGTCGCCCTCGAACAAGCGGCCGCAGCCCATCGCAAATAGCGTATCGCCGGTGAAGATCGCGCCCGCCTCGGCGAAATGGAAGGCGACATGACCGGCGGTGTGTCCTGGCACATGCAGGACGGACGCGACATGGCGGCCGAGGCGGACCGTATCGCCCTCGCCGACCATGGTGTCGAGCGTCGGGATCTTCGCCGCTTCCGCAGCGGGTCCGGTGATCCGCGCGCCGGCTGCCTTCATCGCCGCATTGCCGCCCGTGTGGTCGGGATGCCAATGGGTCGTCCACACCTGTCCGATCGACCAGCCGAGTTCGGCGGCGGCATCCAGCAGCGGCTGCGCCTCGCCCGGATCGATGGCGACCGTCTCGCCGCTGGCGGGATCGTGGACCAGCCAGGCGTAATTGTCGGCGAGTACCGGCACCCGCACGATGCCGAGCGAGGACGCGGCCATGATCACCAGCTCCCGGTGTTGGGCATCGAGGCCCAAGGCTCGGCCGGGGCCAGTGGCTCGCCGGCCTGCAGCAGTTCGATGGAGATGCCGTCGGGGGTCTTCACGAACGCCATGTTCCCGTCGCGCGGCGGCCGGTTGATGGTCACGCCCGCGTCGCGAAGCCGCGCGCACATGTCGTAGATGTTGTCGACGCGATAGGCGAGATGACCGAAGTTGCGGCCGCCCGAATAGGCCTCCGACTCGCTGCCGTCTTCCGCCGGCCAGTTGTACGTGAGCTCGACCTCCGCGCGACGATTGCCGATCTTTGCATCCTCCTCGCTTGCCAGGAAAATCAGCGTGAAGCGGCCGGCCTCGCTCTCCATGCGACGGACCTCCTTCAGCCCGAGCAGTTCGAAGAAGCGGATCGTCGCGTCCGGATCGGTCACCCGGATCATCGTGTGCAGATAGTAGGTCGACATGCAAAACTCCGTTCGTCGCCGTAAAGGCACGGTTCATCGGCGCGAGAGCAGCCTCTCCCCGGCTATATGGGAGCGGAGGACGGGATGGAAAGCGGGGTGACGACGTACAATCGAGGGCTGTGGATCGCAGCGGTGATCCTGGCGGCGGGCATCGCGCTTGGCGGCTATCTGCTCGGCGACGGGTTGTTGCGCGCCAGGCATGCCGATCGGGCGGTGACGGTCCGTGGCCTGGCCGAGCGCAACGTGACCGCGGATCTGGCCGTCTGGACGCTCAATTATTCCGAACAGGGCACCGATACCGCGGCGGTGCAGGCCGACATCGAGCGCGACACGGCGACGGTTCGACGCTTCTTCGCCGCGCTGGGCTTCCCCGCCGGCGCGCTGACGCCGACGGGTGCCGGCGTGAACCAGAATTTCGTCAACGGCATGCCGACAGTGACGATCAGCCAGCGCTTGCAGCTTCGCACCACCGACATTGCGCGCGCACGTGCCGCGGTGGCGCGGCAGTTCGACCTGGTGCGGCAGGGCGTGCGGCTGCAGGAAGGCTCTGGCATGACCTACAGCTTCACCCGCCTGAACGACATCAAGCCGGCGATGGTCGCGGCGGCGACCCGTGATGCGCGCGCTTCGGCGGAACAATTCGCCAAGGACAGCGGCACCGGCGTCGGCGGCATCAAGAGCGCCACCCAGGGTTATTTCTCGGTCGAGGCGCGCGACGGCGAGCCGAGCGGCTATGGTGTCGCGGATACGCCCTTCAAGAAGGTGCGGGTGGTGACGACGGTCGAATTCTACTTGCAGTGAACGCCAAAGCCTGCACGTGCCGCTTTCCGCGCGCCAGTCGTGCGGGGGGTGGTGATCGGCGTCAGCGTCCGATCGGCGCCGTGGGCTTCGCAACAGGCGCCGTCGCCGATGCGCCCTCGGCGTCGAACTGCCCGAGCGCGGCGAGCGCGTGCGCGGCGACCGGCGTGTTCGGCGCGAGCCGTGCGGCCTCGGCCCAGGCCGCCTTGGCGCCGGCTTCGTCGCGCGCGAGGGCGGCGATGTTGCCGGCCTCCAGCTGGACGGACGCATCGTCGGGCGAGCGCTTCAGCGCCTCTGCAATGTCCTTCTTCGCACGTGGAATGTCGCCGTCACGGCGCGCCAGGGTCGCCGAAAGCAGCCAGGCGAGCGGATCGGCGGCGGCATTGGTCAGCGCCATGTCAATGTCCCGCCGCGCGGCCTCGGTCTCGCCCGCCGCCACGAGCGCGCGGGCGTGGTCGAGCTGCGTCTCGCCCAACGCGAGTCCGGTCAGCGTGCCGGCGATCAGCGCGGTGTCCAGCGCGGCGCGCGCCTTCGCGGCATCGCCCGCGGCGAGCCACGCATTGCCCGCCTGCGCCCAGTAATTGGCGGCGCGTTTGTCGTGCCCGAGCTCAGCCGCCTTGCCCGCCGCCTCGAACGCCCCTGCGGCGGCCGGCCAGTTACGCTCCTGGGCATAGGCGAGGCCGGCACATTGCTGTGCGAACCAATGGCCATCCGCCGCTGCCCAGCGCAGCGCCTCGGCCCGCGCGGCGGCGGGGTCGCTCTCCGCCAGGTTGACGCAGCGCTGGTAGCGCGCTTCCCGCGAATCCTCCGGCTGCGACGCGGGTCTCGCGGCGCCTGCCTTGATCGACACGGGCGATTTGGGCGCGGTGGCCTGAGCCATGGCCGCGGCAAGAAACAGGGCGATCATAGTCGGTGCAGCACGTCCTCGACCGCCCGAATGATCAGCGCGACGTCGGTATCGCGGGACAGGCGGTGGTCGCCGTCCTTGACCAGCCACGTCTGCACGTCCGCTGAACGGAGCAGCTCGGCCAGATGGCAGGTGCGCTGCCACGGTACGTCGGGATCGCGCTGTCCCTGCACCAGCCGCACCGGACCGTCGATCGCGATCTGGCCGAACATCAGCCGGTTCGCCTCGCCCGAGGTGAAGAAGCCGCGCGTGTAGACGGTCGGCTCGGGACCATAGGGATTGGCGCGCTCCAGCCGGCCGGTCTGCAGTATCGCCATCTTCTCGTCCATCGAGAAGCCCCAGTCGGTGAAGTCCGGGGCGGGGGCGATGCCGACCAAGGCCTTGACGCGGTCGGGCCGCGCGCGGGCCGCGAGCAGCATCAGCCAGCCGCCCATCGACGAGCCGACCAGTACGACGTCGCCGCCGGCCACTTCGTCGATCATCGCAAGCACGTCGTCGCGCCATCCGGCCAGCGTCTGGTCTTCGAACGCGCCCTCGCTATGGCCGCAGCCGGCATAATCGAAGCGCAGGAACGCCTGGCTCCGTGCCTTCGCCCAGTTTTCCAGCGCGACCGCCTTGGTGCCGCTCATGTCGGAGGCATAGCCGGGCAGGAAGATGACGGTTGGGCCGGTCCCCTGCGTGTGGTGGTAGGCAAGGCGGGGACGGGGCGTTTCGGTCATGCCGCGGCTCTAGGCCCCGGGGGGCGGGGGCGGCAAGGGGGTGACCCCGGTCGACGTCGAACAGGCCACGCCGGCGCCGGCGCGCGCGTCCCGTCGCAGCCGGAGACGAAGCCCGCGCCGGCGGCTATCGTCAGTCGCGCAGCTCGTCGAGCAATCCGCCGCCCAGCACGAGCAGCAGCTTGGCGTCGATGCCCATGCCCGCGCGGCGCTGTTCGGCGACGAACCCGGCGACGGCGTCCAGCGGCACGCGGTGGACCGTGATATTCTCGTCATGATCGCCGCCGCCGTCGCCCGTCCGGGTCAGGCCGGTCGCGACGACCAGCGTGAAGGCCTCCGACGTCATGCCGGGCGAGGAATAAAACTGGCCACGCTCCTCGACGATGGCGGCGTGATAGCCGGTCTCCTCCTCCAGCTCGCGGCGGGCGGCATCGGCGATGCTCTCGCCCGATTCCGTGTCGCCGACGAGACCGGCGGGCAGTTCCAGGCAGGGGCGGCCGATCGGGATGCGATATTGCTCGACGAGGATCAGCTGGCCCTCTCCGTCGAGCGCGACGATCACCGCCGCGTCGATGCCGCCGCGCCGCTCGGCATATTCCCAGCTGCCCTGCTGGCGCACGCTGAGATACTTGCCTTCCCACATGGTGCGGGCGGCGTCGTCCGTCCTGGTTTCGATGGTCATAGCTCGATCAAACGATCCGGCAGTTCGTTGGTGTCGTCGGCGCGCGGCGGAAAATGTTCGGCGAGCACATTGCCCACCCGCGCGACGGCGGCGGCCATGCCCTCGCCGGGGCGGCCATCGCGCATGCCGGCGACGAGCGCCGCCATCGCCGCCCCCCAGACGTCGGGCGCGACCCGCGTGTGGATCGCGCGATCGGCGATGATCTCCGCACGCCGCTCGTCGAGCGACAGGTAGATGAGCACACCCGTCGCATCGCGCGTCCGCGCCTCGGCGGCGGCACGGAACAGCGTCAGCGCGCGGGCGTGGACTCGGCGCGTCTTGGTCGGTGCCGGCGTCAAGGCGAGGCGCAGCGGCATCCAGGCGAGGGCGAGGCGCACGACCAGGAACACGATGGCGAGAAGCACGAGCGCGACGGTGAACAGGCCGCCGGGGGAGGGGGCGCTCGCCCAGGGATCGGCGACAAGGCCGTGCGCCCACACCGCTGCCTCCGGCCGCCAGGCGAGCACCGCGAGCGCCAGCAGCATCGCGAGCACCGCCCAGTGCAGGCCGACGTCGTGATAGGCATCGGAACGCCGCGTCACGACGGTAACGATCTCGCCCGCGGTGTTGCGCTCCGCGTCCGCCACGGCCTGCGCGACGCGGGCGCGATCGGCTTCGGTCAAGTGCATCGGTTCCTCCGCCTCACCAACTGCCCGACGCGCCGCCGCCGCCACCCGATCCGCCGCCGCCGCCGGTAAAGCCGCCGCCCCCCCAGCTGCCGTCCGAGCCGCCGCCGCCCCAACCGCCGCCGCCGCCCCAGCCGCCGCGATCGTCGTCGTCACGGTTGCTGGCGGCGCGGCCGAGCTCGTTGGCGATCGACCAGAGCACGATCGGAAGCGCGCTGCCGCCGCCGTCATCGTAGCGCCGGCCCCATGGGCCCGCGCTGCGGCGCCGGCCGACGATCATCGGCACGACCACGAAAAGCAGGATGATCCCCCAGAAGATCAGGCCGATCGGCACGCCGCCGCCTCGCGTTCCGGACGCGCGGCGATGCGTCGCGTCAAACTCCTTGATCGCGGCATCCGTGCGCGCCTTCGCCTCGTCGGGATTGGCGCGCAATTGCTGGATCAGCGCGTCGGTACCGGCGGTCATCGCGCCGGGCACGTCGCCCGCCTTCAGCTTGGGCATCATCTGCTGGTTGATGATGACGCTCGATAGGGCGTCGGTGATGATCGGCTCGAGGCCGTAGCCAACCTCGATCCGCGGGCCGCGATGGCCGGGCGGCTCGTTGGGCGCGATGAACAGGATCGCGCCAGTGTCGACACCCTTCAGCCCGACACCCCAGCCGCGGATCAGGGCGTTGCCGTAATCCTCGATCGGATAGCCCTGCAGATCGGGAATCGTCGCGACCACCAGCTGGCGCTTGGTGTCGCGCTGCAACGCTTCCAGCTTCGCCGTCAGGTCCGCCTTGGTCTGCGGCGGCAGTACGTTGGCGGCATCGACGACGAGGCCGGTGAATTTCGGCAGCGTCTGCGCGCTCGCCGGCACGAGGCCGAGCAGCAGCGCGCCCGCGAAGGCGAGCAGCGCCGCTGCGAAGCGAACGAGGGGAGGGCGCATCGCCGTCAGCTCGCATTCCCGAAGTTGACCGTCGGCGCGCGATCCGCGCCCGGCGTGGTCGCGCTGAACGGCGTCACCGGCTTGGCGCCGTAGAAGATGCGCGCGCCGATCGCGTCGGGGAAGGTGCGGATGCGCGTGTTATACTGCTGCACCGCCTCGTTATAATCGCGGCGCGCGATGGCGATGCGGTTCTCCGTGCCTTCCAGCTGGCTCATCAGCGTGGTGTAATTGCCCTGGCTCTTCAGCTCGGGATAGGCCTCCTGCAGCCGCTGCAGCGACATGGTCACGTTGTTCTGCGCACGCTCGTACTGCTGGACCTTGGCCGGGTCGGTGAGCTGATCGCCCGACACCTGCACGCGGTTCGCGTCGGCGCGCGCCTGCGTCACCTGGACCAGGATGTCCTTCTCCTGCGCGCCGGCGGCCTTTACCGTCGAGACGAGATTGGGGATCAGGTCGGCGCGGCGCTGATAGTCGTTCTGGACGTCGGCCCAGCGTGCCTTCACGTTCTCCTCGGCGGTGGGAACCGAGTTGAGGCCGCAGCCGGACAGGCTGGCGACGAGGACGACGCTGGCGATCGGCGCGGTGACGGAACGAAACGACGGCATGAACACCCTCCAAAAGGATCGAACCCGCTGGTTCTGTCCTAGTGATATAGGACAGTTGTGACGCTTGGCGAAGGGGGAATCGCTGCCTAAGCTCGCCGCCGTCCATGCAACGAGCAGAGGGGTGGCAGCATGTTCAAGGAATTCAGGGCCTTCATCGCGCGCGGCAACGTTCTCGACCTGGCCGTGGCGGTGATCATCGGCGCCGCGTTCGGCAAGATCGTCACGTCGCTGACCGAGGACGTTCTGATGCCGATCATCGGCAAGATCTTCGGCGGCCTCGATTTTTCCAGCTACTTCATCCAGCTCGGGCCGATCCCCACGACCTACAAGGGATCGCCGACCGATTATGCCGCGCTGAAGAAGGCGGGCGTCCCGCTGCTCGGGTACGGCGAGTTCGTCACGCAGTTCGTCAACTTCGTGATCATCGCCTTCATCATCTTCCTCATCGTCCGCACGGTGAACCGCGCGACCGGCCTGCTGGAACGGCAGAAGGCGGAAGCGGCGGCGGCTGTGCCCGCGCCGGAGGCGGCGGAGGTCGCGTTGCTGCGCGAGATTCGCGACGAGCTCAAGGCGCGGCCGCGCGTCTGAGTCGCTGCGGCGGGCGGCGGCGCGTTACGCCGCCGCCAGATCCCGCGCGGTCGCGTCCGCAAGGCTGGTGCCGTCGAGGATGCGGGCGGTCTCGTCCCGCACGCGCATCATCGCGTGGCGGATCGCGCAATCCGCCTCGCTCTTGCAATCCTTGCACGGCCGGTATGCGGTCCGGCTGACGCAGGGCACGAGCGCGAGTGGCCCCTCGATCGTGCGGATGACGTCGCCGAGCGAGATGAGGTGGCGCGGGCGCGCGAGCAGATACCCGCCCATCTTGCCCCGGTGGCTGTGCAGCAGCCCGGCGTCGCGCAGGTCGGCGAGGATCAGCTCCAGAAACTTGCGCGGTACGTTCGCCTCCGCCGCGATGCGGGTCATCGGAATGGGCGGGCTGGCGGGCGGTGCTTCGGCGAGGAACAGCATCGCGCGCAGCGCGTAGCGTGAACGCTGGGTCAACATGGTCGCCCCCTATGCGCTTATTGTGGCAAGCGAAAGGCGTGGATCGGCCCGATCGCGCACTGATCGGGCAGCCATTGCGGCCGGCAGGCGGCGCGACTATATCGATCGCGTCGGCTTCCAGCCGGCTATGGCGATAAACTGCGGCGTATAATAGACGCAGCGGACCCGGGGGCAGTACCCGGCGGCTCCACCATCGCAGCTGAACGACAGGGTGCCATGCTCGATGCATGCCACCCGCGGGCTTCATCAAAGGTATCGCTTTGAGGAAGCACGGTGGCTCAGCTTCGCTGATGGGGCCGAACCAGGATCGACGTGTGTTGAAAGGCGCTGTTTTCGCTCGGAATGGGACCACCGCAACGGCCCATTACACAAGTGCCAACGATAACGAAGCACTCGCGATTGCGGCGTAACTGAGGGCCTCGCGGCCTAAGGTTACTCCAAAATAGCGCGGTCGGACCCCACCGGGCAACAGAAGGGGATTCCAGCGGCCGCCGGAGGGGCCGGGCAACAGAACCCTCCGGACCTTCCCCCATTGACGGTCTTGCGCCGCCCGGCAGACCCGTTTCGTGCGTTTGGCGGCGCGCTCTCCGCGTCTCGATGCGGTCAGCTCCGGCAGAGCCCGTCGATCGATCCGCTTGTCACGGGGAATCGCCCGGCCCGGTCCTCAGACCTGAATCGTCAGGCGTGAGCGTCGTCCGGCGGCTTGATCCTGAGCGAGCGCGGCATAGCGATCCGCCAGCTGAAGATGGACGATGCGCCCCTCGGGCGAACCGGCGTGCAACGCCAACGCGCGCTCCTGGCGTTCGCGATGTTCGTAATAGGCCTGATGCCGCTGGGCATCGGTCGTCGACGAGTTGGTGGTGGACATGGCAGTCTCCGGTCGCGGTTTCGGCACGCTTGGGCCAACACCATGTCTTCATACGATATTTTGGCGCAAATCGCGTTTACCTGTATTAGGTGAGCCCGTTACGGGCGCGATTGCCGGGTCCGGCGCGACGCGATAGTATCGGTAGCAAAGAACAACCGGAGAGATGCCATGGCGACCGTAACCGCCCCGATGCCCGATTCACGATCGGCGACGATGAGCCCAGGCGAATGGCAGGCGCGCGTCGACCTTGCCGCCGCCTATCGGCTGGTCGCCCTGTACGGCTGGGACGATCTGATCTTCACGCATCTGTCGGCACGCGTGCCGGGGCCGGAGCATCATTTCCTGATCAACCCCTATGACATGATGTTCGAGGAGATCACCGCGTCGAGCCTGGTCAAGATCGACGTGAACGGCGCGCCGGTCGGACCGAGCAGCCATCCCGTCAACCCCGCTGGGTTCACGATCCATTCGGCGATCCACATGGCGCGGGAGGACGCCGCGGCCGTGATGCATCTGCATACCCCGCATGGCCAGGCGGTGAGTGCGATGGAGTTCGGACTGCTGCCGCACACGCAGACCGCGATGATCGCCAGTCACGACGTCGCCTATCACGACTATGAGGGCATTGCGACCGATCTGGATGAACGCGAGCGGCTGGTCGCCGATCTGGGCGCGCGCAATGCGATGATCCTGCGCAACCACGGCACGCTGGCGGTCGGTGAGACCGTGGGCGCGTGCTTCGTCCGCCTGTATTTCCTCGAACGCGCCTGCGAGGCGCAGGTGCTGATGTTGTCGGCAGGGCGCGAGAACCTCAACACGCCGCCGCAAGGCGTGGAGGAGAAGGTCGCGCAACAGTCCAGCCCGAAGGGCATGGGGATGCTGGCGCAGGCGCTCGCCTGGCCGGCGCTGTTGCGCAAGCTCGACCGGATCGATCCGAGCTATCGCGACTAGAGGCTGAGCCAATCGCGGGGAAGCGGTGCCGGCCCGGAGGCAGTTTGCGCCTTCAAATGATGACGCAGCGCCGTTCCCTCGAACGTGGCGTCGCGGCGCCATTGCCCGGCTCGATCATATCCGGGCGGCGGATCCCGGGGCTGTCGGTAGCGGAATCTCCATGGCGCAGAGCAGGCCCCCCGGCCGGAAATCGAGCGTCACCGCCGCGTCGATCTCATAGAGCAGGCTGCGTGTCAGCAGTTCCAGGCCGAAGCCTTCGCCAGCGGGCGGGATGATGCCGCCGTCCGGCACGTCCTCGTCCCAGACAAGGCGGAGCCGTAGGGCGTCGCCCTGCGAGTCGAGCGACCAGTGGATCGCGATCCGGCCGCCTTCGCGGGCGAGCGCACCGAATTGGACCGCATTCGCAACCAGTTCGTGCAGCGCCAGCCCGAGCTGATCGGTGAGCCGTGGCGGCAGCCGGACTTCCGGGCCGCCATAGCTGACGCGATTGCGATATCCCGCCTGGTTCGCGAGCAGTTCGTCGGCGAGCAGCGCCTCCAGATCGGTGCCCTGTTCGTCGCCGCGCAGGATATGGCCCTGCGCGCGTGCGAAGGCGGCGAGGCGTCCGTCAAATCGCGCGCGATAATCGTCCACCGTCTCGCTGGTCTCCGCCGTGCGGCGTGCGACCGAGCGTATCACCGACAGCGTGTTGCGGACGCGATGCTGCAGGGCGAGGCGACGCGTCCGCTCGCGATCGAGCCGACGTCGCAGATCGTCGATGTCCACCGCGCTCGCGATCCACGTCGCCACCCCGTCATGCTCCTCGCGCATCGTCTGGATGCGGAGCCAGCGGTAGCCGCGCGTACCGGCCAGCGTGACGCGCAAGTCGACGACGCCGCTGCCTTCCGCCTGCGCGCCCCGCCACATCGTCGCAAGCGCGGCGCGGTCGTCAGGATGGATGTGGTCGATCCAGCCTCTGTCGAGCGACAGGCTGGCATCCTGGCCCGTCAGCGCATGCCACCACGGCGCTATCCATATGCAACGTCCGTCCGCCGTGCCGCGCCAGCCCGGCTGCGGGAACGCGAGCGGCGATGGGGCGGCCGGATCGACGGGCTCAACCATCATGGTCCGGGCTGCGGCCCGCCTGATCGAGATGGAGATAGTCCGGGCTGAACATCGCGACGTCGCACAGGCCCTCGAGATCGAGCGCCTCGAATTCGCCGCCCTTCCAGCGGATGAGGCCGCGCCCTCGTAGCTCCTGGACCATGCGATTGACGTGGACCGGCGTCATCCCCGTGGTTTCCGCCAGATCGGTCTGTGTCAGCGGGATGTCGCAGCTGTGCCCGGCGACGAGACCCACCGCCCGCAAGCGGAAGAAGAGCTCACAGAAGAGGTGGGCCAGCCGCTCCAGCGCGTCGCGCTGCCCCAGGTTGACGATCCATTCTCGCGAGGTCGCCGCTTTAGTCAACGCGTCCCACCACAGGGCGCGCGTCAGGGGGATACTGTAGCCCGTCATCATGTCGATGCGATCGGGCGATAATTCGACATAGCGGACCGGGGTGAGCGCGCCGATCGAATGATCCATCTCGTCGAGAATATATCCATGAATGTCGCAAAGGTCCCCGGGCAGGTGGATCGACATGATCTGGCGTCGGCCGTCCTCCAGCGTCTTGTAGCGAAACGCCCAGCCTTCCACGATCAGGGGGACGCCGCGTGGCCGGTCGCCTTCACGGATCAGGTCCCGGCGCTGACGGACGGCAATCTCAGGACCGGCCACGGCCTTGTCGACGACCGTCTGCTCGGCTTCGGAAAGCCGGACGTAGCGGCACAATCGAGCGACGAGCGGATTGGGCGCGGTGTTGGGCATGGCCAAGGGTGACATCAGTATAGATCAGGATCGTTCACCCATGTTAGCGCTGTTGCGGTCGAAATGATTATTTCTTGAATTACAGGGAGTAAGATAATCATGTCTTTACCATCGCCGCTTGCGGGCAAGCATATTCTGGTCGTCGAGGACGAATATCTGATCGCGGACGACTTCGCTCGCGTGCTGACCGGAGCGGGCGCGCAGGTTGTGGGACCGGCGGCGTCGCTGCCGCAGGGCATGCGGCTGGTCGGTGACGCGCAGGCGCTCGACGCCGCGGTGCTCGACATCAATCTGCGCGAGACGATGGTCTATCCGTTGATCGATCGCCTGATCGGAGATGGCGTGCGCGTGTTGCTGACCAGCGGATATGACGAGACGGTGATCCCGGCGGCCTATCACCATCTGCCGCGCTACGAGAAGCCGGTGTCCGCGCCGCGCCTCTTGCGTGCCACGGAGGAGTTGCTGGCCGACGATCGGTCCTGAAAGGGCGCCCCTGCGCGGCTGTCGCGCCTGCTGCTCGTCCGTTGCGAGGCGGCAGGGCGGGCGCAAAAAAGGGCCGGGTGGCGACACCCGGCCCTTTCTCTTGTGTCTCCGGTCAGACCGACAGGATCAGTCGCGATCGCCGGTCAGGAAGGCGGGCGCGAAGTCGGGCGCGGGGCCGTCGTCGTTGCCGCCGCCGTTACCGCCTTCGCCGCGCTCGCGACGCGGACCGCGGTCGCCGCCGCGGTCGCCGCGGTCCCGGCGCGGGCCGCGATCGCCACGGTCGCCACGCGGGCCGCGATCGCCGCGGTCACCACGCGGGCCACGATCGCCGCCCTCGCGCGGCGCACG
Organism: Sphingomonas beigongshangi; assembly: GCF_016820445.1. Classification (GTDB taxonomy): domain Bacteria; phylum Pseudomonadota; class Alphaproteobacteria; order Sphingomonadales; family Sphingomonadaceae; genus Sphingomonas; species Sphingomonas beigongshangi. The sequence continues at coordinate 37,038 of NZ_JADHDT010000001.1, read as the reverse complement.
CGCCGGGCGGGTGTCCTCCAGCTCGGCGCCGGTCTCCTGGTCGACGACGCGCATCGACAGGCGGACCTTGCCGCGCGGATCGATCTCGAGAACCTTGACCTTGACCTCCTGGCCTTCGGACAGGACGTCGGAAACCTTCTCGACGCGCTCGTTCTTGATCTCCGAGACGTGGACGAGACCGTCCTTGCCGCCCATGAAGTTCACGAACGCGCCGAAGTCGACGAGATTGACGACCTTGCCGTTATAGATCTTGCCGACCTCGGCCTCTTCGACGATGCCCTTGATCCAGTTCATCGCCGCCTCGATCTGCGACGCGTCGGACGAGCTGATCTTGATCACGCCTTCGTCGTCGATGTCGACCTTCGCGCCCGTCGTCGCGACGATCTCGCGGATCACCTTGCCGCCTGTGCCGATGACGTCGCGGATCTTCGACTTGTCGATCGTCATCGTCTCGATGCGCGGCGCATGCGCGCTGAGTTCGGTGCGGGTCTCGCCCAGCGCCTTGCTCATCTCGGCGAGGATGTGCGCGCGGCCCTCATGCGCCTGCGCCAGGGCGACCTTCATGATCTCCTCGGTGATGCCGGCGATCTTGATGTCCATCTGCAGGCTGGTGATGCCCTCGCTGGTGCCGGCGACCTTGAAGTCCATGTCGCCCAGGTGATCCTCGTCACCCAGGATGTCGGACAGGACGGCGAAGTCCTTGCCCTCCAGGATCAGGCCCATCGCGATGCCGGAGACGGGGCGCTTCAGCGGCACGCCCGCGTCCATCATCGACAGCGAGCCGCCGCAGACGCTGGCCATCGACGACGAGCCGTTCGACTCGGTGATGTCGCTGGTGACGCGGATCGTGTAGGGGAACTCTTCCTTGGTCGGCAGCACCGGGTGCAGCGCGCGCCACGCCAGCTTGCCATGGCCGATCTCGCGACGGCCCGGCGCGCCGAAGCGGCCGACTTCGCCGACCGAATAGGGCGGGAAGTTATAGTGCAGCATGAAATGCTGGTAGGTCAGGCCGCCGAGGCCGTCGACCATCTGCTCCGCGTCGCGGGTGCCCAGCGTCGTCGTCGCGATCGTCTGCGTCTCGCCGCGGGTGAACAGCGCCGAACCGTGCGCGCGCGGCAGGAAATGGACCTCCGCGGCGATCGGGCGGACCGTCTTGGTGTCGCGGCCGTCGATGCGGCGGCCTTCCTTCAGGATGGCGGTGCGAACAACTTCGGCCTCGAGCTTCTTGAACGCCTTGCTCGCCTTGAGCGCCTCGACCGGCGCCTCGTCGGCGGTCATGGTCTTCAGCTCGGCCTTGAGCGCGGTCAGCGCGGCCTGGCGCTCGGCCTTCTTGACGTTCTTGTAGGCGGCGTCGATCTTCTTGGCGAAGGTCGGGCGCAGCTTCTCGACCCATGCCTTCGTCGGGTCGGTGATGTCGACGTCCCACGGATCCTTCGCCGACTTTTCGGCGAGGTCGATGATCGCGTCGATGACCTGCTGCGACGCCTTGTGCGCGAACATGACCGCGCCGAGCATCACGTCCTCGGACAGCTCCTTGGCTTCCGACTCGACCATCATCACCGCGTCGTGCGTCGCGGCGACGACCAGGTCCAGCTCACCGGCGGCGACCTCGCCGTCGGTCGGGTTCAGCTGATATTCGCCGTCCTTGTAGCCGACGCGCGCGCAGCCGATCGGTCCCATGAAGGGAACGCCGGAGATGGTGAGGGCGGCGGAGGCAGCGATCATCGCGAGGATGTCAGGCTCGTTCTCGCCGTCGTACGAGAGGACCTGCGCGATGCAGTTGATCTCGTTGTAGAAGCCTTCGGGGAACAGCGGGCGGACCGGACGGTCGATCAGCCGGCTGATCAGCGTCTCACGCTCGGTGGCGCCGCGCTCGCGCTTGAAGAAGCCGCCGGGGATGCGTCCCGCGGCCGAATACTTCTCCTGATAGTGAACGGTGAGCGGGAAGAAGTCCTGGCCTTCCTTGACGCTCTTGGCGGCGGTGACGGCGCACAGCACGACGGTTTCGCCGAGGGTCGCGAGCACCGCGCCGTCGGCCTGGCGGGCAACCCGGCCCGTTTCGAGAGTCAGCGTCTTGCCGCCCCACTCGATTTCCACCTTCTTGGTATCGAACATTTTCATTCCTTCACTCCCGCGCGCCCTATGCGGCGGGGGCCTATGAGTGAGCCGTTATTGGCTCGAGGAAGACGGCCGGATTGCCGCCCCCTTGTGCTCCTGCGACCGCAGGAGCCCAGAGTTGCAGGGCGTCGGGCCCTTGGCTCTGGATGCCCGCCTGCGCGGGCATGACGCAATACGTAAACGGCCCGCCGAGGCGGGCCGTAACGATTGCGTCACTTGCGAAGGCCGAGCTTCGCGATCAGCGCCAGATACCGATCGCCATCCTTGTGGCGGAGGTAGTCCAGCAGGCTGCGACGCTTGTTGACCAGCATCAGCAGGCCGCGACGCGAATGGTTGTCCTTGGCGTGGCCCTTGAAGTGCTCGGTCAGGTTCTTGATGCGCTCCGACAGGATCGCGACCTGCACCTCGGGCGAACCCGTGTCGCCCTCTTGGCGGGCGTGTTCCTTGATGAGCTCCTGGCGGCGCTCTGCAGTGATCGACATCGTCGTCCTTTCTATAACTACAGGTTGAAGCCACGGACGACGCGGACGCTTCCGTCCTCCACCTCCACCAGCGCGACCGGGACATCCCCCAGCATCGCGAACGCGGAGCCATCGTCTGCGGCGATCCCGGCCAGCACACGCCCCTGTCGGAGCGCCCCTGCCTGGTCGGGAGAGAGAGCAAGAGCCGGGATGTCGTCCAGCCCCGCCCTCAGCGGCAGGAGTAGGTGTTCAGGCTCGCGCGCCATAGCGGCTTCGTGTAATTTGTCCAGCGATATCGCCTGGGACAGGTCGAACGGTCCGGCCTTCAGCCGGCGCAGCATCGTAACGTGACCGACGGTGCCAAGCGCGAGCGCGATGTCGCGGGCGAGGCTGCGGATGTACGTGCCCTTGGAGACATAAGCGACGAGCGTCGCCTCTTCGCCGTCGGCCGCCGACAGGCTGAGTTCGTGGACGACCACGTCCCGGCTCTTCAGCACGACCTCCTCGCCGGCGCGAGCCAGGTCGTAGGCGCGTTCGCCGTCGACCTTCAGCGCCGAATAGGCGGGCGGTACCTGCGCGATCGGTCCCGTGAAGCGCGGCAGAACGGCCTCCACGTCCGCCGGCAAGGGGCGCCCGGCCGCCGTGGCGATCACCTTGCCCTCGGCATCCAGCGTATCGGTCTGCTCGCCGAAACGGATCGTGAAGGCATAGGCCTTGTCGCTGTCGAGCATTCGGCCGGCGAGCTTGGTCGCCTCGCCGACGGCGATCGGCAGGACGCCGGTCGCCAGCGGGTCGAGCGTGCCGCCATGGCCGACCTTCGCCTTGCCATGGCCGGCCTGTCGAAGCGCGCGCTTGACCGCGGAGACGCCTTGGGTCGAGCCAAGGCCGAGCGGCTTGTCGATGATGATCCAACCGTGCATCGGACGGGCGGGTAACGACCGTGCCGCACGATGCAAGTGTCGCGTCAACCAGCGGGGCGGGGATGGGAACGGGGGGCCCCGGGCCACCCAGCCGGCGGCGCGCTGGTACGGATGCTCGTCACGCCGCAGATCTGGTTAGGGAAGCGCGCGACGCTGACCCGCGAGAAGCGATCGAACGTCCCGTTCGGGTCGGTCGTGTAGGTCAGCGTGTCCAACGCGCGGTCGCGCGCGCAAGGACCGGTCAGCGTCACGCGATACCAGTTCAGGGTGCGGTCGCGGACGTAGACGATATTGCTGCCGGTCGGTCCGGGCTGCCAGTCGCGAAGACCGCCTCCCGCCGCGAAGGAGATCACCGTCTCCTTGTCCAATGCGCGTTGCGGACGAGCGGTCGCGGTCGACCCCAGGAGGGCGGTGACGAGCATCGGCAGAACCAGGTATCGCATGAACGGAATTCCTGACGGTGATGCGGTCAACGGGGCATGCGTGGCCGTGGTTCCGCTATCCTCAGCCCGCGATCGCGCCGGCGACGGTCAGGAACCAGCCGATCAGCGCCTGTGCCGGCGGTGCGATCAATCGCCCGACGATATCCAGTCGCGGCGAGAGCATCGGCAGCAGCACCAGCACGCCGATGAGCAGCAGCAGGCCGAACTGGCCGAGCCGCGCATAGCGCGCCGCGAGCGGGCGCGGCAGCACGCCTTCCACGACATGGCCGCCATCGAAAGGCGGGATCGGCAACAGGTTGAACAGCGCAAGGAAGACGTTGACGGCCAGGAAGTTGACCAGATTGGCCAGGATGAACGCGGCGAGGCCGGTCGGCTCGGCGCCGTGCATGGTAACGCCGAAGATGCCGAGGCCGATCGCCGCCAGCGCGGCCAGCGCGAGGTTCATGCCGGGTCCCGCCAGGGCGACCGCCACCATACCCCATCGCGGGTTACGCAGCCGCTCCGCGACGACGGGCACCGGCTTCGCCCAGCCGAAGACGGGCGCTCCGGCGACGGCGAGTCCGAGGGGCAGGATGAGCGTCCCGACGGGATCGACATGGCGGAGCGGGTTGAAGCTCAGCCGCCGCCGTTCCGCCGCGGTCGGGTCGCCCAGCCATTTGGCCATCCAGCCGTGCGCGACCTCGTGGAACACGATCGCAATAACGAGCGGGATGATCCAGACCGCGGTGCGGTAGACGATATGATCGGGGTTCATGCGTCCGATATGGCTGGGCGCCCGGCAAAGCGCCAGTGGGCCGGGGTACTGCGACAATAGCCGCCGTCAAACGTCCCGCGTCATGCGGTCAGGGTCGGGCCGGAACCGGTCCGACATGATTGATCGCGGGGGCGGTCGCGGCGGTGGCTCAACCGCCGAGGGCTTGGCTGAAATGACGGCGGCACAAAGCGATGTAGCGATCGTTGCCGCCGATCTCGGTCTGCTGTCCTTCCGCGATCGCCCGCCCATCGGCATCGACACGCAGGTTCATCGTTGCCTTGCGCCCGCAGGTGCAGACGGACTTGATCTCGATGAGCGCGTCCGCGAGCGCGAGCAACCGGGCCGATCCCTCGAACAGCGCGCCGCGGAAGTCGGTCCGCAATCCATAGGCCAGCACCGGAATGTTCATCACGTCGCAGATGCGCGCAAGCTGGTCGACCTGCATCGCCGACAGGAATTGGGCTTCGTCGACGAGCACGCAGGCGAGGGGCTCTTGCGCGTGCCGGTCTGCGACGCAGGCCGCAAGGTCGGTCGCGGTGTCGAACGGGGTCGCCGGCGCTTCCAGTCCGATGCGGCTGGTGATCGTCCCGCGCGCGAACCGGTCGTCGATCGCGGCGGTGAACAGCATCGTATGCATGCCGCGCTCGCGGTAGTTGAAATCCGCCTGGAGCAGCGTCGTAGACTTCCCCGCATTCATCGAGGCGTAGTAGAAATAGAGCTTGGCCATCAGAAGCCGCGGTACAGGGGATCGCGCGGCTCCTGTAAAGCGCCTTCTGCCCTGTCGACCTTTACCGATTTTGGATCAATCCGCCCCGTGCGGATATCGCCGATCATCCAGAGTGGCCACCAGTCGCCCGGGCGGGCAGTTGCGCTACAGGCGTAAGGCGAGCTGATCGTGACCATCATCAGTCGGCGGCTGTCCTTCGACCAGCGTATCGCCGACGGCAGGACAGCGTTCGGGGTGAGGCAGCGGTACGTCTGAGTCGCTTGCCGCCGCGCCGCCGTGACGAGGTCTCGGCGGCGCATGATCCGCCGGTCGACGATCTCAAAGAGCTGCAGCTCATCCATGAACGATCCGACATGATGGTTCACCGCAAGCCACTGACCGTTGGGCGACCATAAAACCGCGAACGGCATATCATCGGACAGGGAGCGCAGACGCGCGAGTGTCCTGCCATGCGCATCCTGCAAGGTGATCGGCGGTTGGCGATCCCGATAGGCGCGTTGAACGATCGCTAGGCGGCCATCGGGGGACGGGGCCCGGCCGCGACATGTTGCGACGAATTGATAGATAATTTTGTTGCGGTCGAATCCGCTGGCTCGACAATCGGTGGTCAGCGCACCGATCTGCGCACGCATCGGCGTGGTGTGGCCGATCGCTATGAGGATCGCGATTGACCGCGGGAACAGGTGACGGGGCTTCACGACCGGTCAGCCCCTTGGGCTCCGGCGTTTCGTTTTCCCGAGAGACGGCGTGTTCGACGCATAGGCCTCTGTGGAACGGGCGGGGGGGCGGGCGATCAGGCCCGTCCCCTGAACGGCGAGGATCCGATATGGGCAGCGTCAAGCATCGCCGCCCGGGTGTCAATCCTCGGTCGCGTCGCTCAAATCGCGCGCCACTTCCGGCTTGCGCAGGATCGCGTCGATGTGGCTGCCTTCGTCGAAGCTCTCGTCCGGGAGGAACTTGAGCTTGGCGGCATATTTGTTCTGCACGCGGTGCGCGACCTCGCGCTGGAGATAGGCGGTGTTGGTGCGCAGCGCCTTCAGCACCGCCTCTTCATCCTTGCCGAGCAGCGGCTTCACGAACACGGTCGCATGGCGCAGGTCGGGCGACATGCGCACCTCGGTGACGCTGACCATGTGCTTGGCCAGCGTCTCGTCATGCACGTCGCCGCGTTGGAGGATTTCCGACAGCACGTGGCGGACCTGCTCGCCGACGCGAAGGGTGCGGACGGATTTTTCCTGTGGGTCTTTGTTCATCGTCGGTCCAAGCCCCCGGCCAGGCGCGAGAGGGAGGGCCCCAGTCGGCGCGGTCGACCGGGGGATGACGGTGCACGAGCCATCGGCCCTCACCCTTCCGCCGGTCGTGCCGGCGCCCTCCCTCTCCCGCTGGAAGAGGGATAAAGATTACAGCGTGCGCTCGCGCAGCTCGACCTCGAACGTCTCCAGGAAATCGCCGGAGCGGATATCGATGAAGTTGTTCGAGAAGGTCACGCCGCATTCCAGGCCTGCGCGGACTTCCGCCACGTCGTCCTTGAAGCGCCGCAGCGACGCGATCTCGCCGACGTAGACGATGACGTCGTTGCGCGTGATGCGCGCCTTGAGCGCCTTGCGGATCGCACCTTCGACGACGAGCAGACCCGCCGCCTTGCCATGCTTGCCCGCCGAGAAGACCTCGCGGATTTCCGCACGGCCCACCACGGTCTCGAACGCCTCCGGCCCGAGCTCGCCCGCCATGCCGGCGCGGATCTCGTCGATCAGGTCGTAGATCACGTCGTAATATTTCAACGCGACCTTGTGGCGATCGGCGATCTGACGCGCATTCGCATTGGCACGGACGTTGAAGCCGATGATCGGTGCGCCCGAGGCCGCGCCGACGTTGACGTCGCTTTCCGTGATGCCGCCGACGCCCGAGTGCAGGATGCGCACGCGGATGTCGTCGGTCGACAGCTTGTTGAGCGACGCCACGATCGCCTCGACCGTGCCCTGCGTGTCGGCCTTGACGACGACCGGATATTCGATCGCCTGATTGGCCTTCAGTGCGGAGAACATGCTTTCCAGGCTGGCCGGCGCCGCGGTGGTCCGCTTCTGCGTCAGCACGCTCTGGCGATATTCGGCGACCTCGCGGGCACGCGCTTCCGTCTCGACGACCTGCAGCGGATCGCCCGCCGAAGGAACGCCCGAGATGCCGAGGATCTCGACCGGCATCGCCGGGTCGGCGGTCTTCACCTGCCGGCCCTTGTCGTCGATCAGCGCACGCACCTTGCCGCTCTCCGCGCCGACGACGAAGACGTCGCCGACCTTGAGCGTGCCACGGGTGACGAGCACCGTCGCGACCGGACCGCGGCCCTTGTCCAGCTTTGCCTCGATCACCGTACCCTCGGCGGCACGGTCGGGATTGGCCTTCAGCTCGAGGATTTCGGCCTGCAGTTGGATCTTCTCGATCAGCTCGTCGAGACCGGTCTTCTTGAGCGCGGAGACCTCGACCTCCTGGACGTCGCCGCCCATGCTCTCGACCACCACCTCATGCTCGAGCAGACGCTCGCGCACGCGCTGCGGATTCGCCTCGTACTTGTCGATCTTGTTGATCGCCACGATCATCGGCTTGCCGGCCGCCTTGGTGTGGTTGATCGCCTCGATCGTCTGCGGCATCAGCCCGTCGTCGGCGGCAACCACCAGCACGACGATGTCGGTCACGTCCGCGCCGCGCGCCCGCATGGCGGTGAACGCCTCGTGGCCCGGTGTGTCGAGGAACGTGATCTTCGACTTGTCCTTCAACGTCACCTGATAGGCGCCGATGTGCTGCGTGATGCCGCCCGCCTCGCCGCGGACCACGTCGGTACCGCGCAGCGCGTCGAGCAGGCTGGTCTTGCCGTGGTCGACATGGCCCATGATCGTCACGACCGGCGGACGCGGCTTCAGCGACTCCTGCGCGTCTTCCGTCGTGTCGACGGCAAGGTCGATGTCGGAATCGGACACGCGCACGATGTTGTGGCCGAATTCGGTGACCAGCAGCTCGGCCGTGTCCTGGTCGATGGTCGCGTTGAGCGTGACGGGCATGCCCATCTTGAACAGCGCCTTCACCAGGTCGGCGCCCTTTTCGGCCATGCGATTGGCGAGTTCGGACACGGTGATCGCCTCCGGCACCTGCACGTCGCGGACCTGCTTGGCCTGCTGCTCGCGCGGGCCGCCGAACGCACGCTTTTCCTTCTCGCGGGCACGCTTCAGCGCGGCGAGGCTGCGCGCGCGCGCGCCGCCGTCCTCGTTGAGCGCACGGTTGACGGTCAGCTTGCCGCCACGACGCTCGTCGCCCTTGCGGTCGCGCTGCTGCGGACGGCTCGGCGGCGCGTTGCGCGGCGTCGCCTGGCCCGACGGCATCGGCCGGTTGGGCGCGGACGAGGAGGCAGACGGCTGCGCAGCCTGCGTCGGTGCCGGGGCGGGGGCCGGCGCGGGCTTCGGCTGCGGCTTCGGGATCTCCGGACGCGCGACCGGCGAGAAGCGGCGCGGCGCGGGCAGCGAGGGATCGCGGCCCAGCTCCAGCGACAGCGGCGCCGACGCTGCGGGCGCGGGCTCCGGTGCTTCGGCGACGGGAGCGGGCGCTGCCTCTACCGGGGCCGGAGCAGCCGGGGCGGGCGCCGACGCCGGCTCGGCCTCGGGCTGTGCTTCGACCACAGGCTCCGCAACGGGCGGCGGCAGGGGCCGCTCGACCGGACGGAAACCGCGGCCGGCCGGCGTCGGCACGGACACGGTCGGGGTCGGCGCGGCGACGGGCGCCTCCGCTACGGGCGCGGGGGCTTCCGGTTCAGGGGCAGGCTCGGGCTGCGGGGCAGGCGCCGCGGCAGCCGCGGCACGCTCCGCCGCGCGGGCGCGTTCCTCCTCGGCGGCCCGTGCACGCTCGATCTCCTCGCGGCGACGCGCGTCCTCCAGCGCGTGCATGCGCTGTTCCTCGGCCTCGCGCAGCAGGCGTGCCTGCCGCTCCTGCGCCGTCTCGCCGGCGGGGGCGGGGCGCGGTGCCGGACGCGGGGCGGGTGCCTCCGCCGCGGGGGCGGGGGCCGCGACCGGCGTCGGTTCCGCCGCAGGCGCGGCTTCGCCCGGACGGCCGAGCACGCGGCGACGCTTCGTCTCCACGATCACGGTGTTCGAGCGGCCGTGGCTGAAGCTCTGCTTCACCTGGCCGGTCTCGACCGTACGCTTCAGCCCCAGGGGCGCGCGCATGCCAAGCTTCGGCTTCTCGTTGTCGGTCTCGCTCACTCAGTTTCCTCATTTACGTCTACGGCCGGCAGCGCCCCGGTAACACCGGAGGGCGATGAACCTCGCGAGGCCGTTTCGCAAGGCGCAGGGGCAGATTCAGGTCCGATAAAATGCAGCCAGCGGTCGAGCGCGTCGCTCACCCGCGCGGCGGCAGCGCGGTCGGTCAGGCCGATGTGTACCACATTCTCGCGGCCCAGCGCCAACGACAATATGGGGCGTGCGACGGGCAGTGCCAACCCCTTCAGATCGCTACCTTCGCGATCCGATCCGACGCGCCACGCCTGGGCCAGCTTGCGCCGCCCGTCCTCGCTGGCGTCGGCGGCATGGTAGAGGGCATGCAACTGGCCCGATCGTGCCGCGGTCTCGATCCGCTCCGATCCGGTCAGCAGCGTGCCGCTGCGCGATTCGAGGCCGAGCCGGTCGAGCGCGTTCCGCTCGAGCGCGTCGGCGATTCGCTGCGGCAGGTCGTCGGCGATGGTGAGTTCGGCGCCCTTGAACGCGCGCAGCAATGCGCCGCGCAACCGCTTCTTCGCGATCGCCTCTTCCAGCTCGGCGCGGGTGACGCCGATCCACGCCCCGCGACCGGGCGCCTTCGCGCGCACGTCGGGCAGTACCTGGCCGTCAGGGGCGATCGCCAGCCGGACCAGATGGTCCCGCGCGTCACGCTCCTGGGTGAGGATGCACTTGCGGATGGGATCGCTCATGCCGACGCCTCCCGGCCACGCACGTCGTCATTCCCGCGCAGGCCGGTATCCGGACGCGCAACGCTCTGCGACGGAGCCGTCACGCCAGCCAGTCTGTATCCCCGCCTGCGCGGAAATGACGGGCGGGCGAAGGCGAGCGTAATGCTCTGCTGAAGCCTCAGCGCCTCATTGCGAGGGAACCGCATGCGCGTCCTCCCTCGAATCGGTTTTTGGCGCATCGCGGTCGACGAGCAATTGCCCGCCGGCCGCGTAATTCTCCAGCGCGACCTCCTCGATCACGATCTGGACCGCGGCCGGGTTCTTGCCCAGCCGCGCCACCAGCGAGGCCGTCACGTCCGCGACGACCCCCGCCTTCTGCTCCTTAGTCGCGGAGCCGGCCAGTCGGATTGAGACGAAGGGCATCAGGCCTCCTCGCCCTCCGACGCGTCGGCATCCGCCGCAGGCGCCTCGTCCGCGAACCAATGCTGGCGCGCGGCCATGATGATCTCGTTGCCCTGCTCGTCGGTCAGGCCATATTCGGCCAGGATGCCGCCCTTCGGCTCGGGCCGCTTGGGTGCGTCGTCGTTGCGGCGGCGCGGCTCGGCCCGCTTCTTCTCGACCAGCTCGTCGGTCGCGAGATCGGCGAGGTCGTCGAGCGTCTTGATCCCCGCCTTGCCGAGCGTGACCAGCATCGCCTCGGTCAGATACGGCATGTCGGCCAGATCATCCTCGACGCCCAGCGCGCGACGTTCCTCGCGCGCGGCGGCCTCGCGGCGCTCAAGCGCTTCCTGCGCACGGCTCTGCAGCTCCTGCGCCAGATCCTCGTCGAAGCCCTCGATGCTGGCGAGCTCGTCGATCTCGACATAGGCGACCTCTTCCAGCGCGCCGAAGCCCTCGGCGACGAGAAGCTGCGCCAGCGTCTCGTCGACGTCCAGCTCGTTCTGGAACATCTCGGAATTCTGGACGAATTCCTTCTGGCGCTTCTCGGAGGCGTCGGCCTCGGTCAGGATGTCGATCGCCTTGCCCGTCAGCTGGCTGGCGAGGCGGACGTTCTGACCGCGGCGGCCGATGGCGAGTGACAGCTGGTCGTCGGGCACGACCACCTCGATCCGATCCTCTTCCTCGTCGATGACGACGCGGCTGACGCTGGCGGGCTGCAGGGCGTTGACGACGAAGGTGGCGGTGTCCGGCGACCAGGGGATGATGTCGATCTTCTCGCCCTGCATCTCCTGCACGACCGCCTGCACGCGGCTGCCCTTCATGCCGACGCAGGCGCCGACCGGGTCGATCGACGAATCGCGGCTGATCACGCCGATCTTGGCGCGGCTGCCCGGGTCGCGTGCCGCGGCCTGGATGGTGATGATGCCGTCGTAGATCTCCGGCACTTCCTGCGCGAACAGCTTCTTCATGAAGTCGGGATGCGCGCGGCTGAGGAAGATTTGCGGCCCGCGGTTCTCGCGACGGACATTGAGGATCAGCGAGCGGATGCGGTCGTTGACGCGCACCACTTCGCGCGGGATCTGCTGGTCGCGGCGGATCACGCCCTCGGCGCGACCGAGGTCGACGACGATATGGCCGAATTCCACGCGCTTCACGACGCCGGTGATGATCTCGCCTTGGCGGTCCTTGAACTCTTCATACTGGCGATCGCGCTCCGCGTCGCGGACCTTCTGGAAGATGATCTGCTTCGACGCCTGCGCCTGGATGCGGCCGAACTCGATCGGCGGCAGCGGATCGACGATATAATCGCCGACCTGCGCGCCCTTTTGCAGCTTCTGCGCCTGGTTGACGTCGACCTGCTTGAAATAGTCGTCGACCGCCTCGACCACCTCGACGACGCGCCACAGGCGCAGGTCGCCGGTCTGCGGATCGAGTTTCGCGCGGATGTCGTTCTCGATGCCGTAACGGGTCTTGGCGGCGCGCTGGATGGCCTCTTCGAGCGCCTCGATGACGATCGCCTTGTCGATCATCTTCTCCGACGCGACCGAATTGGCGATCGCGATCAGCTCCGCGCGGTTGGCGGTGGCAACACTGGCCATCTTAAGCGTGTCCTTCCTTGAGGGCATCATTGTCGTCGGTGTCGGCGGCGTCGCCATGATCGGCGTCCACCTCCTCGAATTCGTCCGCGCCTTCCGTCGAAAGAGGCGCGGTGGCGGCGATCAGCCGGTCGGTGATCGTCAGCTTGGCATCCTGGATCTGCGCGAGGTCGACCGTCATCGGCCGATGCCCGCGCACGTCGATCGTCACCCGCAGATCGTCCGGGTCGCCTTCGATCCCGACGAGGTCGCCGGTCAGGATCTTGCGGTTGTCGATCTTCTCGACCAGCGTGATCTTCGCCTCATGCCCCGCCCAATTCGCATAATCCTGCGGCCGGGTGAGGGGGCGGTCGATACCGGGCGACGACACTTCGAGCCGATAGGCGTCCTCGATGGGGTCGCGTCCTTCGGCTTCGAGCGCGTCGAGCCGATCGGAAATCCGGCGCGACAGGTCGGCGCAGTCGTCGATCGTCAGCTGACCCGTCTCCGGCCGCTCCGCCATCACCTGCAGCGTCGGGTCGGACTTGCCGCCGAACATCTTGACCCGCACGAGGTCGAAGCCGAGCGCTTTCGCTTCGGGTTCGATCAGTCGGGTAAGAAGGGCGATATCGACCATGTGGACCTTTACGGGATGTGCGTTGTCGGCGCCGCGGAGGAACCCCGCAGCCTCTTTCACCTGACGATGTAAGAGAAGACATGCGCCATATACGCCGCCAAGCCGCGCTGCGCAAGCGGGCAACCACTACCCCGGCAAGGGGTTATGTCCATGATTTTCGGGAGAGTGATCGATGACCCGTGCCTTCCTCCTGTCGCTGCTGATGATCGGCACGGCCTGTTCCGCCCAGCCGCAACGGGGTACGCCCGCCGCCGCGGCGTCGGAGGACCAGGGGCCGCAGGGTCCGCAGCCTGCGGGTGCCAACGATCCGGTCCCGGCGAATGCGCCGCTCGATCCGTCGATCCGCAACGTGCCCGCCACCACCGGCCGCGCTAATCTTCCCAAGACGCCGCCGCCTTTCGCCGTGGCGGAGATCGGTCGTTTCGACGCGCCGTTCGCAATGGCCTTTCTTCCCGACGGCACGCTGCTCGTCACCGAAAAGGCGGGGCGGCTGATGCTGCGACGGGCGGATGGCACGACCGTTCCGGTGGGCGGCGCGCCCGCCGTCGCCACGGGCGGGCAGGGCGGGCTGCTCGACGTCGCGATCGCCCCCGATTTCGCGCGCAGCCGCGTGCTCTATCTGTCCTATGCGGAGCCGCGCCCGAATGGGGGCAGCAGTCTCGCGCTCGCCCGCGGCGTTCTGGACCGGGCGAACGGATCCTCGGCGCCCACATTGCGGGACCTCGCCGTGGTCTGGCGGGCGGGCTCGGATGGGCCCGGCGGGCAGTTCGGTGCCATCATCACGTTCGCGCCCGACGGCAAGTCGCTGTTCCTCACGTCCGGCGAGCGGCAGCGTTTCACGCCCGCGCAGGATCCGAACCAGGCCTTGGGCAAGATCCTCCGGCTGACGCTCGACGGCAAGGCTTGGCCCGGCAACCCGGCCTATCGCAAGGGCGGGGTTCAGGCGATGACCTGGACGAGCGGCCACCGCAATCCCTACGGCCTCGTCTTCACGAGCGACGGCCGGCTGTGGGAAGAGGAGATGGGGCCGAAAGGCGGCGACGAGCTCAATCTGATCGAACCAGGGCGCAATTACGGATGGCCCGTGGTGTCGAACGGCGACAATTATTCGGGGCAGCCGATCCCGGATCATCCCAGCCGCCCGGATTTCGCCGCGCCGGTCCTGTGGTGGAACCCGGCCATCTCGCCGGGCGGGATGATCGCCTATTCCGGGACGATGTTCCCGCAATATCGAGGGTCGCTTTTCATCGCCGCGCTGTCCGACAAGTCGCTGATCCGCGTCGCCGTCGATGGGGTCCGCGCGACGGCGAAGGACCAGTGGGACATGGGCACGCGCATCCGGGACGTGGCGCAGGCGCCGGACGGCGCGATCTGGCTGCTGGAGGACGGCGGCAAGGGCTCCGGCGGACGGTTGCTCCGCCTGACCGCGAAATAGCGACGGTTCAATCGCGGACGACGAGGTAGTTCATCTGCGCCCGCGCGATCGGCCGGGCGGGATCGTCCTGCCACGCCACCGCGTCGACGTTCGCGACGCGCGTCCCGAGCCGGGTGACCTTGCCCTGCGCCTGCGTCGGCTTCTCGCGCCCGCCGCGCATGAAGTCGATGGTGACGCCGATCGGCTTGATCCGTCCGCCGCCGTCTCCTGCCAGCGCGTGACGCAGCGCGGCGATCGCGGCGATCTCCAGCAGACCCGCGATCGCGCCGCCGTGCAGGAACCCGGGCCGACCCAGCACGTCGTCGCCGAACGGCATCACGATCAGCGGCGGCGCGTCGTCCCGTTCCTCGACCGCGACGCCGAGCAGCTGCGCATAGGGCGGCAGGCTCATGACCAGCTGTCCATCAGCATGAAGGTGCCCGCCACCTGGGCGAGAGGATCGTCGGCATCCCCGTCATGGGCGATGCCGCGTACGAAGGCGACGGAGCGGGTCAGCTTCACGCATTCGCCGCGCCCGATGACGGTGCGGCCCGGCACCGCGGGACGCAGATAGTCGACGCGCAGGTCCAGCGTCGCCTGGGGCACGAACCGCCCCAGCCTCACCCACACGGCCAGACTCGTCGCCGTGTCCATCATTGTCACGATCGGTCCGGAAGCGATCACGCTCGTTGCCGGATCGCCGATCTGGTCCTCGGCATAGGGCAGGGCCAGCGCCACCCAATCCGGACCGCTGTCGTGGAAGGTGAGGCCAAGGCGTCCGATGTGCCCGCCGAAGCCCCGCGCGGTGAAGCGCCTGATATCGAAACCGCTCATTCGTTCCTGTTCTACACGGCGGTCCAGGTGGCGCAACGTAATCGCGGGGATTAGAGAGCGCGACACGTCAAGCGAGCAGGAGAGAGCCATGACCGAGCGCGTCACCGTCCGCATCGAAGAAGGCGTCGCCGACGTACGCCTGTCGCGTCCCGACAAGATGAACGCGCTCGACCCCGCCATGTTCGACGCTCTGGCGGCGACGATCGACGATCTGAAGGCGCGCACGGACGTCCGTTGCGTCGTCCTGTCCGGAGAGGGGCGGGCCTTTTGCGCCGGTCTCGACATGGCCGCGATGGCGAGCGGCGGATCGGGCATCGACCTGGACTCGCGTACGCATGGCATCGCCAACCTCGCTCAATATGTCGCTTGGGGATGGCGCGAGCTGCCGATGCCGGTGATCGCGGCGCTGCACGGCGTGGTGCTGGGCGGTGGGCTGCAGATCGCGAGCGGCGCGGACGTGCGCATCGCCCATCCGGCGACGCGTCTGGCGATTCGCGAGCTGCACTGGGGGATCGTGCCCGACATGGCCGGCATCGCCTTGTGGCGCACGCTGGCGCGGGACGACGTGTTGCGCGAATTGACGTATACGGCCCGCGAGTTCGATGCGGTGGCGGCGGCGGAATATGGCTTGGTCACGCGCGTCAGCGAGGACCCGCTGGGCGAGGCGATGGCGCTCGCCCGCGATATCGCCGGGCGCAATCCGCATGCGATCCGCGGGGCCAAGCGCCTCTACAATCTGGCAGCGGACAGCGATGCTGCGGGCGCCCTGCGTGCGGAAAGCGACGAGCAGCTCAAACTGCTGCGTTCGCCCAACCAGATGGAGCAGGTGATGGCCAACATGGAAAAGCGCGCCGCGCGTTTCATCGACTGACCCTGCGTTCTCCCCGACCGGGATGACGCGCTTCTACAGAACCACCGTCTCCGGCTTGGATTCCGCTATCGCGGCGAGCACCATCCGCTCCCAGATCGCGGGATCGCCCGCCGCCGCCATTGCCTGGTCCGGCTCGCGCAACGTTCGCAGCACAGCGCGCGCGTCGCTCAGATAGTCGCGCCAGGCGGCGTCGACGGCATCACCCGCGGATTCGGCATCGCCATTGGCATTGGCGCTGATCCGCTGGCCGGCAAGCACCCGCGCGATGCGTTCGGCGACGGGGGTGGTCGATACGTCCATGGCCTCTCTCCCAATGTATTTCCGCTTGCGTGCTCAATGCACGAGGAGGGAGGCCGGGTCCGCCGCCGATCAGCGTGCCGCGCCGGCTCCGGCGCCCGCACCGCCACGGCCCTGGCCGCCGCGCCCGCGGCCGCCGCGTCCACGCCGGCTGCGGCTGGCGTTGGCATAGTCCCGGGTCGACGTCGGCGCATGCGTCGCGCGCGGCTTGGGCAAGGGACGCTGGCGCGGCAGGTCGGCGCGCGGCGCGGGATCCGCGCCGATGGCCTTGACGCGCGCCGCCTTGATCTCGTTCGACAGGCCGGTGAAATTGTCGGGCAGCGGGCGTACCGCCACCTTCTGGCGCGTCACCTTCTCGATGTCCTTGAGGTAGGGCCGCTCGTCATCGGCGCAGAAGGCGATGGCGATGCCGCTGTTGCCCGCGCGCGCCGTCCGGCCGATCCGGTGGACATATTGCTCGGGCACGTTCGGCAGCTCGAAGTTGACGACATGGCTCACGCCCGAGACGTCGATGCCGCGCGCCGCGATGTCGGTCGCGACCAGCACCTTGGTCTTGCCGTCCTTGAATTCGCCGAGCGCGCGCTCGCGTTGGCCCTGGCTCTTGTTGCCGTGGATCGCGTTCGCCGCAATGCCGTTGCCGGCGAGCAGCTTCACGACGCGGTCCGCGCCATGCTTGGTGCGGGTGAAAACGAGCGCGCGGTCGATCGTCGGGTCGCGCAGCACCAGCGTCAGCAGCGCCTGCTTCTCCGTCTGGTTGACGAAGGTGACGTACTGGTCGACGCGCTCGGCGGTGGTCGATTCCGGCACCACGGAGACGGTCTTCGGATCGGTGAGGAACTGGCTGGCAAGATCGCGGATCGCGGTCGGCATCGTGGCGGAGAAGAACAGCGTCTGGCGCTTGCGCGGGATCATCCGCACGATCTTCTTGAGCGCGTGGATGAAGCCGAGGTCCATCATCTGGTCGGCCTCGTCGAGGACGAGGATCTCGATCATCGACAGGTTGCACATGCCCTGCTCGACGAGGTCGATCAGGCGACCGGGCGTCGCGACGAGGATGTCGACGCCGCGCGAAAGGTCCTGGCGGTTCTTGTTGATGCTGGTGCCGCCGAACACGGTCGCGACCGACAGCTTGCTGAACTGGCCGTAGCCGCGCGCATTGTCGGCGATCTGGCTGGCGAGTTCGCGCGTCGGCGCGAGGACGAGCATGCGGACATGCGTCGGCAGCACGCGCTTGTTCGCCGCGACGAGGCGCTGGATGGACGGCAGCACGAAGGCGGCCGTCTTGCCTGTGCCGGTCTGCGCGATGCCGAGCAGGTCGCCGCCATCGAGGCAGATCGGGATCGACTGCGCCTGGATCGGCGTCGGGGTGGAATAGCCCTTGGCTTCGAGCGCGCGGACGAGCGGCTCGGCAAGGCCGAGAGTGGCGAAAGACATGAGAAAAAAACCTCAAACAACGGGCCGTGCCCGCGACGCCGATGGGGCGCACGGGTGGCGGGGGAAAACTGACACCCCGCGTGAATAGGGAAGCCCTGAACGGATCGACCGAGGCGGAGCCGGGGGCATTCGCCCCGTTCACGCTGCCTGACGCCTCGATGCGGGGGCATGTGCGCGCTACCGGACCAAAAGTCAATGGTACCGCCGCCGCGAAGGCGCAAACCCTGCCGGCGCCAATGCGATCGCGGACGCAACATTGATCTAAATGGGTTTATTTTCGCCCCGTTAACCGCATCATAATTCGGCCGGGTCCAAGCGCTTGGCATGACTCGAGGATCGATCCGGCAGGGCCACCGCGGCGCGGCCGTCGCGCAGATGGCGGCGGTGGCCGTGATACTGGCGATGTTGGCGGCAATGCCGCGGCCCGGCGGTGCGTTGCTGCTGGTCCCGACGTGGTCGGCCGATGGCATGGCACGCGAGGCGGTGGCGCAGGGCGCCGCGTTGCTGGCGCCCGGGCCGGGATCGACGCTGCTCGTGCGTGGGCGCTGGGGTCCCCTGCAGCGGGCGTTGCTGTCGCACGGGGTCGTCGTCGTCGGCGCCCCCGCGGTCGTGTGTGGAGGACGGATATGACGATCGAAAGCCTGGACGCGCTGCGCGAACGCGGCGTGCGCGGCATTGTCGCGGTCTCGTGGGGCGCCGTGCCGATGCTCGGCCTGATCGGCTACGGCATGGGCAGCGACCATACGGTGCCGACCGTCGTGCTCGCGCTCGCGGCCCTGGCGATACCCACATGGCTGGCGGCGAAGCGGCGGTTCGACGTCGGCGCGCGTCTTGCCGTCGGCAGTCTCGCGGCGGTGCTTCCCGCGCTGTTCGTCTTCCTGCTGGCAGGGGCGGGCTGGCAGATGGACGCCCATATGTACTTCTTCTCGGCGCTCGCCGCGCTGACCGTGATGTGCGACTGGCGCCCCTTGGTGCTCGCCTCGGCCATCATCGCGGTGCACCACCTGCTGCTCGATTGGCTGATGCCGAGCTGGGTTTTCGAAAACGGACTCGGCGGGATCGCCCGCGTCCTGTTCCATGGCGCCGCCGTCGGTCTGCAATGCATCGCGTTGAGCTACGTCACGCTCCATCTGCGCAGCCTGATCGCGCGGCAGGACGTCGCGCGGCGGGACAGCGAGGCCATGGCGGCGGTCGCGGAGACCGAGCGCGAGGTCGCGCGCGTCGAACGCGAACGTGCCGTCGTCGCGCTCGAGGCGGCACGGGTCGCCGAGGCGCAGGCCGCGGCCGACCGCGACGCGCGCCGACGGGCGGAGATCCGCAGCGAAAAGGCGCGGCGCGCGGAGCTCGTCGACCTGGCGGCGCAGTTCGAGCAACGGGTCGTCGAGGTCGCCGTCGCGATCGAGGCCGCCTCGTCACGGCTCGAGGGGTCGGCCGCCGCGCTCAACGGTCTTGCCGCCGATACCGGACGCCAGGCGAGCGAGGCGGCGACCGGCGCGACGCAAGCGTCGGACGCGGTCCGCTTCGTCGCGCAGGCCGTCGACCAGCTGACGGGGGCGATCAACAGCGTCGCGGAAAGCGCGGCGCAGCAGAGCCGTCTGACGGCGGCGGCGCGTTCCAGCACGCGCAACGGCGACGCCACCGTTCAAGCCCTCGCGGGCCGTGCCGTCGACATCGGCGGCTTCGTCGGCGAGATCAACAGCATCGCGGCGCAGACCAATCTGCTCGCCCTCAACGCGACGATCGAGGCGGCGCGCGCGGGCGATGCGGGACGCGGCTTCGCCATCGTCGCGAGCGAGGTCAAGCAGCTCGCCGGTGCGACGGGACGCGCGACCGACAAGATCGCGGGCCTCGTCGCCAGCGTTCAGGACGGCGTCGACGCAGCGGCCACCGATCTCGACCGCGCCTCGTCCGCGGTAGTCGAGGTGGCCGAGGCGGCGGACGACATCCGGGCGGCCGTCGCAGCGCAAGGTGGCGCGGCGCAGCGCATCGCGGACAGCGTGCACGAGGCGCGCGCGGGCGCGCACGTCATCGCGGAAAGGATCGCCGACGTTGCGGCGGCCGCCAATGCGGCGGGCGATCTGTCCGGCGAGGTGCGCGACGCGGCGACGGCGCTCGCGGACCATGCCCGCCGGCTGCGCGCCTCGACGGTCGGGTTCGTCGAGCATCTGCGCAGCGCCCAGGGCGCCGCGGCGGCCTGATCTCGGGACCAACCGGTATCGCGTGATACTTTTTCGCTGTTTTCGGCCCTCGTGCGTCTTATGAGGGTCGGCAAACATCGAAAGAGGATCGCGCATGAAACTGGCCAGTCTGAAGCACGGTCGCGACGGCAAGCTCGTCGTCGTCTCCAACGATCTCGCCTGGTGCGCGGATGCCGGGCACATCGTGCCGACGCTGCAGGCGGCGCTCGACGACTGGGACCGGCTGCTCCCCGATCTGCAGAACCTCGCCACCGACCTCGAGCATGAGACGATCCCCCGCCTGCGGTTCCACGAACACGATGCGGCGGCACCGCTGCCGCGCGCCTATCAATGGGCGGACGGTTCGGCCTATGTGAACCACGTCGCACTGGTCCGGCAGGCGCGGGGCGCGGAGATGCCAGACAGCTTCTGGCACGATCCGCTGATGTACCAGGGCGGCAGCGACGGCTTCTTGGGCCCGCGCGATGCCATTCCGCTCGCCGACGAAAGCTGGGGCTGCGATCTGGAGGCGGAGGTTGTCGTCGTCACCGGCGACGTGCCGCTCGGCGCCAGCCGGGAGGAAGCGCTCGCCGCGATTCGCCTGGTCGGCCTGACCAACGACGTGTCGCTGCGCAACCTCATTCCAGGCGAGCTCGCCAAGGGTTTCGGCTTCTTCCAGTCCAAGCCCGCGAGCGCCTTTTCGCCCGTCTTCGTCACGCCCGACGCACTCGGCGACTGGTGGCGGGACGGCAAGCTGCACCGCAAGCTGATGGTCGATCTGAACGGCGAGCCGTTCGGCCGCGCCGAGGCCGGCGAAGACATGACCTTCGACTTCGGCACGCTGGTCGCGCATGCGGCGAAGACTCGCCGCCTGGGCGCGGGTACCATCGTCGGCTCCGGCACGGTCAGCAACCGTGGCCCCGACGGCGGACCCGGCAAGTCGATCGGCGAAGGGGGCGTCGGCTATTCGTGCCTTGCCGAACTCCGCACCGTCGAAACGATCGGCGGCGGCAAGCCGGTGACGCCGTTCCTCAAGGCGGGGGACACGATCCGCATCTGGGCGGAGGACGATCGCCACCACCCGATCTTCGGGGTGATCGAGCAGACGGTGGAGGGCGGAGCCGGCGCATGACGCGCCGCAACAGTCGGAAAGTCTCTTGAAATTAAGTTACGCTTGCGCAAGAGGCGGACGGGTTAGCGCCGGGGCAGTGATTCTCCGGCAAGACGAGGAGAGAGACGTGGCGGCCGAGCATATCCGCGCCAACCTGCAGCCGCTGTCCCTGCACGTGCCGGAACCGAAGTTCCGGCCGGGCGACGCGGTCGATTTCGCCGCCGTCGACGTACCGCCGGCAGGCGCGCAGCGTCGCCCCGATACGGCCGAAGAGGCCCGCGCCTTCACCGATCTCGCCTATACGCTGGTCCGGGTCCTCGACGAGGAGGGCCGTGCCGTCGGTCCCTGGGATCCGAAGCTGTCGCCCGACGCGTTGCGCCGCATGCTGCGCAACATGGTCCGGCTGCGGGCGTTCGACGAGCGCATGTTCCGCGCCCAGCGCCAGGGCAAGACGAGCTTCTACATGAAGGCGACGGGGGAGGAGGCGGTGGCGGTCGCCGCCGCGCAGGCGCTCGATCGCGACGACATGTGCTTCCCCTCGTATCGTCAGCAGGGCCTGCTCATCGCACGCGACTATCCCTTGGTCGAGATGATGAACCAGATATACTCGAACCGCGGCGACAAGCTTGGCGGCAAGCAGCTGCCGATCATGTATTCGGCGAAGGAATACGGTTTCTTCTCGATCTCCGGCAACCTGACGACCCAATATCCGCAGGCGGTCGGTTGGGCGATGGCGTCGGCGGCGAAGGGCGACACGCGTATCGCCGCGGCCTGGTGCGGCGAAGGCTCTACCGCGGAGGGCGATTTCCACTCCGCCTGCACCTTCGCCGCCGTGTACCGCGCGCCGGTGATCTTCAACGTCGTCAACAACCAATGGGCCATCTCGAGCTTCTCCGGCTTTGCGGGGGCGGAGGCGACGACCTTTGCCGCTCGGGCGATCGGCTATGGCATCGCGGGATTGCGCGTCGACGGCAACGACGCGCTGGCGGTCTATGCGGCCACGCAATGGGCGGCGGAGCGGGCGCGCACCAATCAGGGTGCGACGCTGATCGAGCATTTCACCTATCGCGCCGAAGGCCATTCGACGTCCGATGATCCGTCGCAATATCGCAGCGCGGGGGAGGCGACTGCCTGGCCGCTCGGCGACCCGATCCAGCGGCTGAAGCAGCATCTGATCGTGATCGGCGAATGGGACGAGGAGCGTCATGCCGCCCAGGATCGCGAGATCGCGGAGGACGTGCGCGCCACCCAGAAGGAAGCCGAGAAGAATGGCATCCTGGGGCATGGGCTGCACCAGCCGCTCGACAGCCTGTTCGACGGCGTGTTCGAGGAGATGCCCTGGCACCTGCGTGAGCAGCGCCAGATGATGATGGACGAGGAAGAGGCGAGCGGACGGCCATGGGCGCGCAAGTGAGCTGCTCGATGCCCGTCATTCGCCCCTCCATCGTCATCCCGGCGAATGCCGGGACCCATGGTTGCGGCGCGGCCCATGGGGAAAGCCAACCGGTGCAGCCGGGTCCATGGGTCCCGGCGTGCGTCGGGACGACGGGAGTGACATGGTGAGCGATACGATCGAGCAACCGACCTTGGAGGGCGAAGCCCCCGCCGTCGCCCGCATGAACATGATCCAGGCGATCAACTCCGCGTTCGACGTCGTGATGGCGCGCGATGCGGACGTGTTGGTGATGGGCGAGGACGTCGGCTATTTCGGCGGCGTGTTCCGCGCGACCGCCGGTCTGCAGGCGAAGTACGGCAAGACCCGCGTCTTCGACACGCCGATCACCGAGATCGGCATCATCGGCGTCGCGATCGGCATGGGCGCCTATGGCCTGCGTCCCGTCCCGGAGATCCAGTTCGCCGACTATATCTACCCCGCGCTCGACCAGCTGGTCAGCGAGGCGGCGCGGCTGCGCTATCGGTCGGCGGGTGATTTCACCGCGCCGATCACGGTGCGCTCGCCCTATGGCGGCGGCATCTTCGGCGGCCAGACGCATTCGCAGTCGCCGGAAGGCATCTTCACGCACGTGTCCGGCATCAAGACGGTGATCCCCGCGACCCCCTACGACGCCAAGGGGCTGCTGATCGCCGCCATCGAGGACAATGATCCCGTCCTCTTCCTCGAGCCGAAGCGCATCTACAACGGGCCGTTCAACGGCCATTGGGACAAGCCGGCCGAGAACTGGTCGAAGCATCCCGGCGGTTCGGTGCCGACCGGCTATTACAAGGTGCCGCTGGGCAAGGCGGCGATCGTGCGGCCCGGCGAGGCGTTGACCATCCTGTGCTACGGCACGATGGTCCATGTCTGCGAGCGCGTCGTCGCGGACATGGGTGTCGATGCGGAGATCGTCGACCTGCGCACCCTGGTGCCGCTGGACATCGAGACGATCGAGGCCTCCGTCAAGAAGACCGGCCGTTGCATGATCGTGCACGAGGCGACCCGGACGTCCGGTTTCGGCGCCGAACTGTCGGCGCTCGTCCAGGAACGCTGCTTCTACCATCTGGAGGCGCCGATCGAGCGCGTCACCGGATTCGATACGCCTTATCCCCACAGCCTCGAATGGGCCTATTTCCCGGGCCCGGTCCGCATCGGCGAGGCGCTCAAGAAGATCATGAAGGACGCCTGAGCTATGGCCCGCTTCACCTTCCGCCTTCCCGACATCGGCGAGGGCATCGCCGAGGCCGAGATCGTCGCCTGGCACGTCCGCATCGGCGACCGTGTCGAGGAGGATCAGAACCTCGCCGACATGATGACCGACAAGGCCACCGTCGAGATGGAGAGCCCCGTTGCGGGCACCGTGATCGAACTGGCGGGCGAGGTCGGCGATCAGGTTGCGATCGGATCGGCGCTGGTCGTCATCGAGACCGAGGGCGAAGGGGAGGGCGAGGCAGAGGCCATCGCCGCGCCGCCGACGCCCGCGCAGGCCGAGACCGCGGAGCAATATGAGGCGGAGAACCCGGGCGTCGAGGACGCGCAAGCCTCGTCTTCCGCCGTGGGAGGGGAAGACGCCGCGCCCGCGCGCACGACCGGGACTGACGAAGCGCCGGCTTCGCCGCGGACACCCCCACATCCTTCCGCCGACCCCATTCCTCTCCCGCAAGGGGAGAGGGAAAGTGCACCCGTCCTCGCCTCGCCGGCGGTGCGGGCGCGGGCGCGCGATCTCGGCGTCGACCTGTCCCAGGTGCGCGTCGCCGACGGTGAGCGCATCCGCCACGCCGATCTCGACGCCTTTCTCCGCTACGGCGCGGCGCAGGGCTATCAGCCGCCGCATGCCAGCCGCGCGCGCGCGGACGAGGCGGTGCGCGTCATCGGCATGCGTCGGCGCATCGCGGAGAACATGGCGGCCTCGAAGCGGAACATCCCGCATTTCACCTATGTCGACGAGATCGACGTCACCGCGCTGGAAGCGATGCGTGCCGATCTCAACGACAACCGGGGGCAGCGTCCCAAGCTGACGCTCTTGCCGATGCTGATCGTCGCCATCTGTCGCACGCTGCCGGACTTCCCGATGCTCAACGCGCGCTACGATGACGAGGCGGGTGTCGTGACCCGCTCGGGTCGCGTGCACCTGGGCATGGCCGCGCAGACGGACGCCGGCCTGACGGTGCCCGTGATCCGCGACGCGCAGGACAAGAACGTGTGGCAGTTGGCCAGCGAGATCGCCCGGCTGGCGGAGGCGGCGCGCGCCAGCAAGCTGAAGCCGGAGGAACTGGGCAACGGTACGATCACCGTCACCAGCCTGGGGCCGCTGGGCGGGATCGCCACCACGCCGGTGATCAACCGGCCCGAGGTCGCGATCATCGGCCCGAACAAGATCGTCGAACGTCCGGTCTTCACCGGGCGGGGCGACGAGATCCGCCGCGCCAAGCTGATGAACCTGTCGATCAGCTGCGACCATCGCGTCGTCGACGGTTGGGACGCGGCCAGCTATGTGCAGGCGCTGAAGAAGGTGCTCGAGACGCCGGTGTTGCTGTTCGCGGACTGATGGCGGCTCAGTGGCGCGGCGCGGCGCCCGACGTGCCGCGGCGCTCCGCAGCGGCGCGGGCGATCTTGCGTTCGATCTGGTCCAGCATGCCGGTGTAGCCGCGTTCCTCCACCGGTTTCAGCCACCCCTGCAGTCGGAAAGCGGACGCGATCATGTCCGCGACCCGCGCGATGTCCTGGCGCAGGAATGCGATGCGCCCGGCGGCGAGGCCGCCCGCCTCGAGCCGGTCGACCGTCGTACTCATCCGATCCAGCCTCGCGGAAAAGACGGCATTCTGCCGCTGGGCGATCGACCGCTGCGTCGCGGATGGCACCAGCGATAGGCCGCGATCGGCGGATGCCGGTGTCGTGGCGGAGAAGGCGAGCAACAGGGTAGCGGCGCGGAATGGCGACATGGGCGACCGACGAATGGACCGTGAAGCGGACCGTATACGGACCACGCGTTAACAGGCCCGAAACGGCCTCACCATTTCGGCAGTTTTGTCGCTCGCGACGGGATTGGGCGCCGGGCTTTTCATCGCTATGCCGGTTGCATGACCCAGACCGTTCACGTCACGCATGACGGCCATGTCGCCGTCGTCGCCTTTGCCCGACCGCCGCACAACCATGCCGACCTGTCGCTGATCGAGGCGGTCGGTGCGGCGTTCGAGGCGGCGGATGCGGACGCCGATGTCCGCGCGATCCTGTTGCGGTCGGAGGGCCGTGTCTTCTGCGCGGGCGCCGATCTGGCGAACGCCAATCCCGTCGCCGATCCGCAGCCCGAGGGCGCGCGCAATCCGTTTTACGTCGCCGCCGCGCGGCTGTTCGCGGTGCGCAAGCCGGTCGTGGCGGCGATCCAGGGCTCGGCGGTCGGCGCCGGTCTCGGCCTGGCGCTCGCCGCCGACTTCCGCATCGCTGCGCCGGAAGCCCGCTTCGTCGCCAATTTCGTCCAGCTCGGTCTGCATCCCGGTTTCGGCATTTCGGCCGTGCTGGAACGCGTGATCGGGCGGCAGCGGGCGGCGCTGATGCTGCTCACCGGGCGGCGCATCAGGGCGGACCAGGCGGCGGAATGGGGCTTGGTCGACGAGGTCGTGGCGCAGGAGCAATTGCACGAGGCGGCGCTGACGCTGGCGCGGGAGATCGCGGCGGGTGCGCCGCTCGCGGTGCAGTCGACGCGCGCGACGATCCGTGGCGACCTGTTCGCGCTCGTCCAGCGGCAGACCGACCACGAACTCGCCGAGCAGGCATGGCTGCAACGCACCGCGGACTTCGCGGAGGGGGTCAGGGCGGTGAACGAACGCCGCCCCGGCCGCTATATCGGTGCGTGACCCGCGGCTGATGCCTCAGCGCATCAGCACCAGTTCCTCCGCCATCGTCGGGTGCAGCGCGACCGTCTCGTCGAACTGCGCCTTGGTGAGGCCGGCCTTCACCGCGATGGCGGCGGCCTGGAGGATTTCGGGAACGTCGGGGCCGATCATGTGCAGCCCGACGATCCGGCCGGTCTCGCCGTCGCACACCATCTTGTAGAGCGCTCGCTCGTTGCGGCCGGCAAGGACGTTCTTCATCGGCCGGAAATCCGAGGAATAGACCGCGACCGAGCCGAGCTTCTGCTTCGCCTCGCTTTCCGTCATGCCGACGCCGGCGAGCGGCGGGTGGCTGAAAACCGCGCTGGGAATGCAGCCATAGTCGACGGTGGTCGGCTTGTCGCCGTAGAAGGTGTCGGCGAACGCCTGGCCCTCGCGGATCGCGACCGGGGTCAGTTGCACGCGATTGGTGACGTCGCCGATCGCGAAGATGCTCTCGCAGGTCGAGCGGTTGCGGTCGTCGACCTTGATCGCGCCCTTTTCGTCGACGTCGACGCCGGCGGTTTCCAACCCCAGTCCCTTGGTGTTGGGCAGGCGACCGGTCGCGAACATGACCATGTCGACCGTGACGGGCTCGTGGTTCGACATCTTGACGGTCAGGCAGCCGTCCTCGCCCTTGTCGATCCCTTCGAAGGCGGCGTCGAAGCGGAACTCCAGGCCCTTCATCATGCTGATCTGCAACAGGCGGTCGCGGATCGAGAGGTCGTAGCCGCGCAGGATGTCCTGCGTCCGGTTCATGATGATGACGTGCGCGCCGAACTGGTGGAAGATGCCAGCGAACTCATTGGCGATATAGCCTGCGCCGGCGATCAGCACGCGCTTCGGGATGGCATCGAGGTGGAAGGCCTCGTTGCTCGTGATGCCATGCTCGTGGCCGGGGCAGGACGGGACGGCCGGATGCGCCCCGACGGCGACGAGGATGCGCGCGGCGGTCTTCTCCGAGCCATCGGCGAGGCGCACGCTGTGCGGGCCCGTCACGACCGCGCGCTGCGGGATGATCTCGACACCGTTGTTCTCGAGCGTCTGCGTATAGGCGCCGTTGATGCGATCGACCTCCGCCAGCACGTTGTCGCGCAGCCGCTTCCAGTCGAAGGCACAGGGTTGCGGCACGTCCCAGCCGAACTGCGCGGCATCGCGCAGGTCCTCGGCGAAATGCGCGCCGTAGACGAGCAGCTTCTTGGGCACGCAGCCGCGGATCACGCAGGTCCCGCCAACGCGATATTCCTCCGCCACCGCGACCTTCGCGCCGTGCGCCGCAGCGACGCGGCTGGCACGCGTGCCGCCGGAGCCGGCCCCGATGACGAAGAGGTCGTAGTCGTAATCGGGCATCAGTTCACTCCGGTGGTTTCTGCCATCGCCGACCGCAGGCCGAGATACTGCACGAAAGGATCGAAATCTCGATCGCGATACAACAAAGGCATGTCATCAAGGATGCACCGCGTCGCGATCAACGTGTCGATCGTCTTTCGGACTGTGATGCCAAGCGCGCGCAGTCGACGATAGTTGCGGGCCGCCTCGACCGCGACGGTATGCGATGTCACCGCCAGGTGATCGAACGATGCCATCAGGTGGTGCGCCCGGTCGAAATGGCGATCATCGGTCGTACCTTGCAGAACTTCTGCGAGCATCAAATCGCCGACCATAACCCTGTGCCGCGCCAGGATAAGATTTCTCAGCGTTCGGACTTCGGCAGTGTCGCGATCCGCCAGCCTGTCGATCCAGATGCTGGAGTCAACAACGACAGCGGTCATTGCTCAGGCAAATATCTGCTCGTCCGCATCTCGTCGAGATCGCCCTCCCAGCCGAGCCCGCGCAAGCCATCCAATGCGGCGAGCTGACGCTTGACGCGCAGCGTATCTCGCAGAGCTTGTTCCACCGCCTCGCGCTGATTGTTCATGCCCAGCACGGCGGTGATGTCCGCTACGAGCTTCTCGTCGATATCGATGTTCGTCCGCATGTGTATGGCTCCGCAGAGCCATACACATAGCGTTTACGCCTGTATCAATCCAGACCGGCGCGGCGGATCAGGTCCTCGGTCGAGGGGTCGAAGCTCTGTCCGCCCTTGTCGGCGGCCTTGGCCATCTCCTTGCCCAGTTCGACGCCGAACTGGTCGAAGCTGTTGATGCCCAGCAGCACGCCGTTCACGAACACGCGATGCTCGTAGAAGGCGATCAGCGCGCCGAGGGTGCGCGGGTCGAGCACGTCGAGCAGGAGGGTCGAGGACGGCCGGTCGCCGCTGTAGGAGCGCGCCGGATCCTCGACATGCTTGCCCTTCATCAGCGCCGCACCCTGCGCAAATGCGTTGAGGAGCAGCTGGCGATGATGATCCTCCGCCAGCGTATCGCCCGGCTCGATCACCGCGATGAACTCGACGGGGACGAGGTGCGTACCCTGATGGAGAAGCTGGAACACCGCGTGCTGGGCGTCGGTGCCGACGCCGCCCCAGGTGATCGCCGCCGTCGGACGGCCGACCGGCTGACCGTCGATCGTCACGCCCTTGCCGTTCGATTCCATTTCCAGCTGCTGGAGATAGCTGGGCAACAGCCGCAGCCGCTCGTCATAGGCGAAGGGTGCGCGCGTTTCCGCATGACGGACCTGCGTATAGTAGAGGTCGGCGAAGGCCGCGATCGCCGGCGCGTTCTGGTGCAGCGCGGTCAAACGGAAATGGCGGTCCATCTCCGCCGCGCCTTCGAGCAGTTCCTCGAACGCCGCCCAGCCGAGCGCGACCGCGGCGGGGAAACCGATCGATGACCAGAGCGAATAGCGCCCGCCCACCCCTTCGCTGAACGGCAGGATGCGGGTTTCGTCGACACCCCATTCGATCGCCTTCTCCGGGCTGGCGGTCAGCGCGATGACCTTGCCATAGGGGTCCTCGACCCCATGCTCCTGCATCCATTGCAGCGCCGAGGTCGCGTTGAGCATCGTCTCGGTCGTCGTGAAGGTCTTGGAGGCGACGACGAGCAGCGTCGCGGCGGGATCGAAATCCTTCACCGCCTCCTCCAGCGCGACGCCGTCGACGTTGGAGACGATCGCGACGTCGTAGCGCTTGTCCTCGCGACCGAGCGCATCGACGAGCAGGTCCGGACCCAGTGCGGACCCGCCGATGCCGACGTGCAGCACGTGGCGGATGTCGCCCAGCGCACCCGCTTCGATCGCGTCGATCAGCGCGCGCATCCGATCGTGCAGCTGGCGCGCGCGCGCGACGCTGTCCGCCTTGCCTTCTCCGCGTTCTGCCGTGTGTTCGACCGGACGGTCCTCGGTCACGTTGACGTGCTCGCCGCCGAACATCGCGTCGCGCTTTGCGGCGAGGCCCTTGGCATCGGCAAGGGCGATGAAGGCATCCACCGCCTCGCGCGTCAGATGCGTCTTCGACCAGTCGAAGTGGATACCGGCGACATCCAGACTGAACGTCGCCAGACGCTCCGGATCGGCGTCGAACAGCTCGAGCAGCTTGGGCGAGGGGAGGGACTCGATGGCAGACCAGTCGCTCATGGGCATCATCCTGAAGGGGAAGGAAGGTGGCGATCGTTTCCGTAGCGAACCAAAATGAGACCGCAAGGGGATCGTCCCGTGGCAGGGCACAGGATACGACTACTCAGGACGCACGAGCGCGGCTAAGGCTCCCGTCATGGCCACCAAACCGAAACCGCAACGGTCGGAGACCGTCGAGACGCTCCGCTTCCTGCTCAAGCTCGCGCTCGCCGTGCTGATCCTGCGTAGCTTCGTGTTCGCGCCCTTCTCCATTCCCTCGGAATCGATGCTGCCCCGGTTGCTGATCGGCGACTATCTGTTCGTGACCAAGTGGAACTACGGCTATTCGCGCTGGTCGCTGCCCGGCGGTGTGCCGCTGATCCCGGGGCGCCTCTTTCCGCATACGCCCGCGCGGGGCGACGTCGTCGTCTTCCGCTCGCCCGATCCCGTCGCCGGCGACACCAATCCCGAGCATGCGGACCATGACGTCATCAAGCGGGTCATCGGCCTGCCGGGCGACACGATCCAGGTGACGCACGGTCAGGTCATCCTCAACGGCAAGCCGATCCCCAAGCAGCGTGTCGCCGATTTCGTTCTGCCGCTGTCGACCAATTTCGATGCGCAGAAATGCGGCGCCCCCTTCGTCGACGTCGACGCCAAGGGTCAACCGATCTGCCGCTACCCCCAGTTCCGCGAAACCTTGCCGAACGGGCGCAGCTACATGGTGCTCGATCAGGCGGAATTGCCCGACCGCGACGACACCGGCCTCTACACCGTGCCTGCCGGTGACGTCTTCCTGATGGGCGACAATCGTGACGACAGCGCCGACAGCCGTTTCCCGTATCCGGCGGGCATGGGCTACATCCCGATGGAGCGGATCGAGGGCAAGGCGGTGGTGACCTTCGCCTCGAACGACGGCGGCGCCTCGTTGCTGCGTCCGTGGACCTGGCTGTCCGGCTGGCGCTGGAGCCGGACGGGAGAGGGCTTCTGACCACCGACCTCAAGGCCTGGGTCGCGGCGACGTTCGGGCGCGAGCCGCACGATCTCGCCGCCTTTTCCCGCGCGCTGACCCATGGCAGCCAGGCGGCGGACAATTACGAGCGGCTGGAGTTCCTGGGCGACCGCGTGCTCGGCCTCGTCATGGCGGAATGGCTGTGGGACCTGTTCCCCGACGAGCCGGAAGGCCAATTGTCGAAGCGGCTCAACGCGCTCGTCACCGGCCACGTCTGCGCGGAGGTCGCGCGCAGCCTGGGCGTGCGACCGCACCTGCGCCTGGGCAAGCAGGCACGGGACGACGGTGCATCCGACAGCGACAACATCCTCGGCGACGTGATGGAGGCGCTGATCGGTGCGCATTACCGCGAGGCGGGACTGGAGAGTGCGCGCGCCTTCATTCGCCGCGCCTGGGCCGATCGCGTTCACCGGACCGACAAGGCGCCGCAGCATCCCAAATCCGCCCTTCAGGAATGGGCGGCGGCGAACAATCGCAAGCCGCCGGAATATGCGATCCTGGAACGCTCGGGCCCGCATCACGCGCCCCGCTTCACCGTGCAGGTGAAGGTGGGCCGGCAGCTGGAGGCTACCGCGATCGGCGCCAGCAAGCAGGATGCGGAAACCGCCGCCGCGAGGGCGATGCTGGAGAAGGTGCGGCGGTAGTCGCGACGCCCCCGCGCCCGGCGCCAGGCTTGCCATCGCAATTGCCGCCATCGGACGATAAAGCCCGTTTATGACCCACACCCAACATTGCGGCCTCGTCGCCGTCGTCGGAGCGCCGAATGCCGGCAAGTCGACGCTCGTCAACGCACTCGTCGGCCAGAAGGTGGCGATCGTCAGCCCCAAGGCGCAGACGACGCGCACCAAGCTGCTCGGCGTCGCGATTCAGGATGCGGCGCAGATCCTGCTCGTCGACACGCCCGGCATCTTCGAGCCGCAACGCCGGCTCGACCGCGCGATGGTCGCCGCCGCCTGGGGCGGGACCGAGGGGGCGGACCTGATCGCGCTCGTCGTCGACGGCAAGGGCGGCATCGGCCCCAAGGTCGAGGGCATCGTCGCCGCGCTGAAGGACAGGCCCGAGCCCAAGATCCTGGTCCTCAACAAGGTGGACGTCGCCGACAAGCCCAGGCTGCTGCTGCACGCCGAGAAGCTGAACGCGATGATGGCGTTTGCGGATACGTGGTTCGTGTCGGCGCAGACCGGGGACGGCCTGCCCGAGCTCAAGTCCGCGCTGGCCGCGGCGATGCCGGAAGGACCGTGGCATTATCCGGAAGATCAGGTCTCCGACGCCACCGAACGCGCGCTGGCCAGCGAGGTGACGCGCGAACAACTCTATCTCCAGCTCCATGCCGAGCTTCCCTATGCCAGCGCCGTGGAGACCGAAGCCTATAAGGAGCGCCCGGACGGGTCGGTCGAGATCCACCAGCAGATCCTCGTCGAGCGTCCGACCCAGCGCGCCATCGTGCTCGGCAAGGGGGGCGCGCGCATCCGCGAGATCGGCGCGCGGGCGCGGACCGAGCTCGCCGCGATCATGGGCTGCCCCGTCCACCTCTACCTCCACGTCAAGGTGAAGCAGGGGTGGGACGAGGACCGCGAGGTCTATCGCGACATGGGGCTCGATTGGGTCGACTGAGCGGCGAGCAACCGCTCCACCCATTCGGGCACGAGGACGCTGGCCGCGCCAAGCCGGCTGTCCGCGAAAAGGCCGCTTCCCGCGGATCGTTCGAGGTTGAGTTCCAGCGTGTCGGCGCCGCAGGCATCGGCCATCTGCACGAACCCTGCGGCGGGATAGACCGCACCGGACGTACCGATCGACACGAACAGGTCGGCGGCGGCGATCGCCGCCTCGATCCGCTCCATATGATAGGGCATCTCGCCGAAGAAGACGATGTCCGGCCGCAGCGCGCACGTCCCGCAATTGGGGCATTCGCTTTCCGGCGGCAGCGCCCCGGTCCAGGTCTCGCGCACGCCGCATGCGCCGCATAGCGCCGACTGCAATTCCCCGTGCATGTGCACCAGCCGGTGCGCGCCGGCGCGCTCGTGCAGGTCGTCGACGTTCTGCGTGACGATCAGCAGCTCCCCGCGCCATGCCCGATCGAGCCGCGCCAGCGCGTCATGCGCCGGATTGGGCGCGACCCCCGCCAAGGCCGCGCGCCGCTCGTCATAGAAGCGATGGACCAGCGCCGGATTGCGCGCCAGCGCCTCCGGCGTGCAGACGTCCTCGACCCGATGCCCCTCCCACAACCCGCCGGGGCCGCGGAAGGTGGCTATCCCCGATTCGGCGGAGATGCCCGCACCGGTGAGGATGACGATGTTGCGGATGTCCTGCATGCGGGAAGGATAGGGCGTGCGCTCCGCCTGCGGAAGGGCGGGGGTGGGATCATGCCGCGGTCGAGGCAAGCGAAAGCGCGGCGGTGCGCAAAGATCGCGACGGTGGGCCCGGCCGCGACTGACGGTCTCTTTACCCCGCGGCGGCTGTGACACCTGTCGCTGACCGGTCTAAAGGAAAGTCACGTATCGGCCTGAAATACCTTGTCTATCGCCTGTGCCTGATCCAGGTCTACATCCCAAATTGCCTTTTGGGGGGGCGATGGGCGACCAGCTTCGTGTCGTCGTGATGAACTCATTCAATCACGATTATGCCAGTGCGTTCAGGGCGTCGCTTGCCCGCCTCGGCCTTCAGGCGGAGGTGATCGACCTTCCCAACATCGAACTGGCGGATCTGACCCCCGGCAAGGTGCGGCATATCCGGCACCTGCTCACCCCCAGCGCGCCGGAGCAGATCGTCATCTTCTGCCCGGGCATCATGGAGATGTTCATCGACGGGCCGCATCACAGCGTCCATTTTTCGGGGTATCGCGCGTGGCACGACGAGGGGGCCAGCTCGGTGTTGCCGCATCCATGGTCGGTCCATGCCGCACCGCCGCGTGCCGCGATCGCGTGGACGGAGAAGCCGGCGTTGCGGGCAGGCTTCATGGGATCGATCTACGACGACGCCGCTCTGGTGAGGCTTGGGCGCCGGCTGCCTCGCCCGGTCAAGAGCTGGCTGCTTACCGGGCGCTACCTTCGTCATGCCCGGATGACGGCATGCGCCTATGCGAGTGGCCTCCCGGTGAGGTTCGCGCTCGCATTCCCCAGGGTCGAGGCGCTCGAAGCGCTCGAAAGACAGGCGGCAGACCAGGACGATTTCGACGTGCGCATCATCGGCACCGGTGGCTTCACCGGCTTGCCCGATGCCAAGGCGCGCTATGTGGATGAGATGATCGCGTCGACCTATGTCCTGTGTCCTCGCGGGTCGGAGAATTTCAGCTTCCGCGTCTACGAAGCATTCCTGTACGGGCGGGTTCCGGTCATCATAGATACGGACATGGTGCTGCCGCCCCAGATCCCTTGGCGGGATCTCGCGCTGATCATTCCCTATGACGGTCTGGAGGGCATCGCGCAGTCGATACGCGACGACTATGAACGAACGGACGCCGCACGCTTCATCGCGCGGCAGCGTGCCGCACTGGAACTGATGCAAGAGCTCGGCACGGGATATTGGCTCGACGATGCGCTGGGCGGGATCGTGCGCATGCGTCGCGCAGCCCGGGAGACGACGTCCGCCGGCCGCCTCCGGCCACTATCGATCTGAAGCCAGTGTCGGAACGCTGCTGCGCTTTCGGGCAGCGCCCAGGCGCGCCCGATCGCGGATGTCCGCCTGTTGGGGTGAGCGGAACGCCTGCTTCTCAGCGTTTGCGGTCGCTCTGCGATCGCAGCCGTCGCGCGTTTAAAGGCCGTTAACGGAGCGGACTTAAATCAAATCAAATCGGGTTGATATTCTGTCCGGCGGAAGCGGTGACTCTATGTTCGCGATACTGAAAAGCCAGCATGCCGAGATCGCGAAGATTGCGGCCGGACTGGAAAAGCTGCTCACGGCGCATCCGGACCCGGTAATCTCGGAATTATCCATCCTCCGAACCAAGCTTTCTCTTTCGCTTGTTGGCCATTTGACAGCCGAAGAGGAACATCTGCATGCACCGCTGCGTAGGTCAAGATTGGGCGCAAAAATCCCGCGCTATGCCGCTGTAGCAGACGCCACCCGAGACCTGCGGCTTGCGTACTCCGCCCATATCGCCCGCTGGCCGGTCAAGACAATCCGATCCCATTGGGCCGATTACGTCGCAGAAACGCGCGCGTTGCTCGGCAATCTAAGCCAGATCATGCGCGATGAAGAACACGATATCTTCCCGTTGGCGCAGCAGTTGCTCGCGGCGCGGGCATTTCCAAGCGAAAGCGGAAGTGGTCAAGATGGTTATGCAGTGAACGATCGAAGCACACTGTCGAGGCTGTAGCGATCTCCTGGGTCGAACCCCTACGTGCGGCAGGGCGGTGAGCAACCCGGGCGCGAATTTCCGCTATTGGGGGAGAGCGGACGGTCCGCTTTCCTGTATGAAGCGCTGATAGCTGGCCTTCAGATCAATTGACGCAGTCATATGCCTCCGCCAACTTCCGGTTCTGCTTTCGGGCGTCATCGCAGGAATTTTGTCAGAGACTCGGGTCAACGCCGCCAGTGAATCCGCCTTGTCTTTGTATCATAAACAAATGGATGATCGAAGTCGTGAGATCGGTTCGAGTCAGTATGTCCAGACACTGCTCCTTCAATAAAGTTCGGTGAACGCCATCGATTGCAGTGAACGTAATAATGCGACGCCGACGGGATTTCCGATCCTGTCGGATGCCCACGTGATTTTTGTACTATCTTGAAGAGGCTGATCCCTGTCACGACCTTAGTAGACAGATTCAACACATAGCAATCTGCAACGTTGCTACCCCAATTGTCCTGTAAGAATGCACGTTGTCCGTCAGGCGACCAACTCACACCCATACTGCGGGTCACCGTCGCGACACGAGTTCGATGGCCACGGCCATCTTCGTAAAAAACTGGGTGGGCCTGACCGCCATTCCGGTCCACGTGTGGTCGGTAAAAAATGCGTGCGCCGGAGCCATCCGGCGACGAGACTGAACGAATGGCTCCAGGAAAGGTGTTCGGACGAACACTAGTGGCGGCAGCCCCCGCGACGAGCAGGGCAGCAACCAAAACCGGTAGAACCGACCAAGGTCGTGCTGGCGTGTAGTTGTTCAAAGTTGCCATCTGAGAATGCTGTCGGAACGGCAGGTTTCGGACAAGCCCCCTAGCAGCGGCAGCGACGAGAATTGGACGAAAGCGGTACGTCCGCTTTTGAGCATTAGCGGTCGTTCAATGACAGCGCCCCGGTCAAGCCTAGAAAATTGGGTCATGACGTCAGCGAAAATGGGACGGTCCAGCTCGCGTAGTGAACTCGACCAGCGTGTGTCACGTAATCCAGCTGCTCAGACACGTTGCCGCCCAACTACCACGCCTCTTTCGGACGACACACTCTTTACCGAACGCAAACCGTCCGGGTGAGTAAAATGATACCTCTACAAGCGCGAGCTCCCGCTTCGGATCAATGATGGGCCGAGAAAACGACGTCTTGAATGTCACTCCGCTATCGACATAATTATGCGGCGCGCCGCTCCATACACAGTTCGGTTTATAGCGAAGCGCAGGAGGAGGTTGCAATCTCTGCATCTCGGCAAAATCATCTTCATCAATCGGAACTTTTCGACGATATTCAGCGGTCCAGGTTTCGAGTCTTGATGGTTCATGCTCAGCAGCCACTACCGTGCCTGGGTAGACATTATCAGCGATGCCTGCGCTCGATGGGGCGATTATAGCCGCTGTATAGGCCGCCTCTAGAATTTTACACGTTGCCGCGTCGGTTTGTGCTTCGTTCAGAGGCACAGACATGTATAGCGAGATCATCGACAATGCGATTATCATGACGGCCGGCCCTACTATTCAGGTGGGCAGAGTTTAATCCATACCTGTGAGGACGCAATATGCACCTGCGAACTTCGCGGTAAGACGAAAGCGGACGTGGGTATCGCGAGGCAAAAAGCGGCTACTCTGCTCAACGCACGGCCGGGAAATGCTTGGTCTAGGCGGAGGGATCCTCCGCCGCGAATGTCCGTGTGTGGACGCCCCGTCGGATACAAGGGGGTGTTCGGAAGATTTGATCGCGCGGGTTCAGGTGCTTCCGTGTGT
>NZ_JADHDT010000019.1 GCF_016820445.1 Sphingomonas beigongshangi | reverse complement strand
CTCCTGCAGTGGTGCTTCAACACCTCCACTCTGGCACATCGATGCCGTCAGGGGGCGTCCACCCCAACGCAACTGGGTCAAGTCTGACACGCCTGGGCGTCAACCGTTGTTCAGCGCCGGGCTTGCAAGCGCCTCGCGTTTCCAGTGACCGCGGCGTGGAGCGGGGCCAGAGCCCGCCCGGCCGCCCCGACGGCGTGATATTGGATCCGTGCGCTTGATAAGGCAGCGCTCCCCACGGAGGGGTTAGGCTGCAACATCTCGGATTGGATCGCATGCATGTCTCGCGCCACCGAGAGGCTGGCCTTCACGAAAGCTTCGGTCTTCTCCGCCACCATTCTGTGAAGCTCGGGCCAATTGCCATGGAGCGGGTCGAAAGCGGCTGCCCCGATCATCGGCATGCGGGCGTTCAACACCGCCGGCACTGCGGCCATCGTCTCGAACATGCGAAGGCTGATGGTGCAACCCTCAATCCAGATGTCCAACCACAGGAGCGGCGATGGCGCGCGTTTCATCATGCCTCAACCCCAAACCGGGGAGAATCGGTGCCGCTCGATCTATCGCTTTTCCCATCCACCGTGGCGAGCCAGATCGTGTGATCCGGGTTATCCTCGCCTCGATCCGTGTCGATCCTGAACTCCTCGACGTCGAAGCCGGACGCATGCAGCTGATGGGAAAAGCCGTGGTCCGGGTAAGCCGACCAGATGGCGAGCACGCCGCCGGGTCGAAGCGCCGCACGCGCAGCACGCAAGCCCCAAGCGGAATAGAGCCGCTCATTGGCGAGGGAGATGAGCCCGTCGGGTCCATTGTCGACATCAAGCAGAATCGCGTCCAACCCACCGGCCTGATCGACGATCAGGTCGTGGACATCCCGTACTTCAACCGATACCCGCGGGTCTTCAAGAGAGTCGCCGAACAAATGACGCAGGTGGCCGCGAGCCCAGGACACGATCTTGGGCACAAGCTCGGCGACGACGATGCTGGCGCCCATCGGAAGTGTGGCTCGCGCCGCGGCCAGGGTGAATCCCATGCCCAGCCCGCCGATCAGGACCCGCGGTTGTTCGCCCAAGCCCTCAAGCGCCAATGTCGCGAGCGCCTGCTCCGATCGGTAGGACCAGCTTCCCATCAGCTGCTCGTGGCCGAACATGATCTCGTAATGAGGCCCATGTCGAAGCAGACGCAGTTCACCGCCGCCGGGTATCTCGGCCGTGTCGACGAGCAGACCTGCCCGCTCTCCCGGGTTTCCGCTGAGCGCAGCGTCAAGCGTCGCCAACGTCAGGTGTCGCGACGAACGAGTGTGGCAAGTCCGCGGTCGGGATTCTCGCTCGGGTCGCCCAGCAGCTTGTCCGCCGCGGCCTTGGTGCGCGTCGCGTCGACTCGTTCGCTACGAACGGCGAGTGCATCCCAGGCCTGCGCTGCACGTTCGCACCGCTCGCGCACGTTCTGGAGGGATGTTTCCTCGGCGGCCAGCCGCTGACGAGCGGCCTCGTCTCGATAAAGTGGTAAGGACATGATGGCTCCTGCGCGAATGGACGGTTTGGCG
Organism: Sphingomonas beigongshangi; assembly: GCF_016820445.1. Lineage (GTDB taxonomy): Bacteria > Pseudomonadota > Alphaproteobacteria > Sphingomonadales > Sphingomonadaceae > Sphingomonas > Sphingomonas beigongshangi. Next base: position 722 of record NZ_JADHDT010000019.1, on the reverse strand, counting down.
GAGACCCGAGGGCCTCCGCCGATCGGCCTTGCTCAGGCTGCCTGCAGGTTCACCGCTGAGGCCTTGCCGCGGCGATCCGTCTCCAGCTCGTAGGAGACGCGGTCGTCCTTGTTGAGCGTGCGCATGCCGGCGCGCTCGACGGCGGTGATGTGGACGAAGGCGTCGGTGCTGCCGTCCTCGGGCGCAATGAAGCCATAGCCCTTGTCGGCGTTGAAGAATTTGACGGTGCCGGTGATCATATGGGTATCCTTTGTCCCATGCGTGGTCGGGCATGCGCCAACAGCGGCGCATCCCGGCTTCGTGAGGCTAGAAAGGGACAAGGGGAGCCTAAGCGGCCCGATATCCGTCGCAGGCGACGTTTAGCCGGACTGATATAGGTGATCGGCGTCGGAAAGCTAGGGCGAGCATGGTGGATATCTTCGCTGCACTTGCGCGGCGTGGGACGTCCAGTCCGGCATGAGGTTTCGCATCCGCCACACCACGACCTATGGCTATCGCGGGCCGGTGCATCTTGGCTCACCGATTGCGGCTCGTGCCGAGCGGCGATCACCACCTGCGGGTGCTCTCGGGCGTGCTTAATTGTCAGCCGGCGCCCGACCTGGAATGAACGAAGGACGTGTTCGGCAACGTCGTCGTCACCTGCCGCTGAACCGCGCCGGGTTTGCCGGAGGCCGTTGGATGTGAGTCACGCTGCCATATCGACGATGTTTGCGGCAGCATAG
>NZ_JADHDT010000018.1 GCF_016820445.1 Sphingomonas beigongshangi | reverse complement strand
ACTATGCTGCCGCAAACATCGTCGATATGGCAGCGTGACTCACATCCAACGGCCTCCGGCAAACCCGGCGCGGTTCATTGACCATGACCGAACGCGCACGGATCGCAGGCACGATAAGCGCGCTCGTGGCAGCACGCTCCGCGAACAAGGGGCACAGGGTAGCGCCCGGTCATCTGCCACAGCGGGCCGGTGTCCTGAAGGTGGCGCCGAGGTACTGACCCGCTCCCTCGGTCAGGTGGCCGCGCAGCAACGGTGCCGCAGCGTCAGGTAAACGCGTGCCAAGCCGTCGTATCGCGCTTCGGGTTCACAGCCATGCGTAGCTCCGCGCGAAGGGCGGCCTGGTTCCGATGCCGGTGCCCGCCGGTTAGAAGGGCTCCATGCCCAAGGCCTTCGACCTCATGGATCAACCTGGACGGTTCGCGGCCGAACGTGGACTATCGCTCGGCACGCCGCACGTGCGGAATGCCTTTACCGAGCACGTACAGCATGCCGTTGACAGCGGACTCCGCGATCAGTTGCTGCTGCATGGACGCGCGTCGAAGCCATGATCGAGGCGCCGCTCGTCAGCCTGGGCCAGTTCAGACTCCTGACTCGGGAGGACCGCGGACACGTGTTTCCGGAAGGCGAGTTTATCGCGCCCGGCTTCCACGTCGTCCCGGCGGACAGCAGGCATTGGCTCGTCGAGGTCAAGAACGTTTAAGAGGAGGATCCGTTCGCTTAGCACCGTGTGCTGATGATCCCGCGATAGCACGCGAAGCTGCGGGACTAGCCTACGCCAACCCCTTCGACGACGGGAGGCAAGTGATGGGTCAGGCTAACTCTGCCACTCCTCAGACCCTGGGATGACCCTGCGCCAAGCCAAGCCATGGAACGTGTTGACCGAGCGTGTGCGGTCGGCAGAGGCGAGGGGCGCGGCGGCGCGCCGGCCGACCGCGTGAGGGTCGGGCAGCACGAACGGAGTGATGAGGAAGCGACCGACCGTCCGAAGGCGATTGCCCATGGGCGGGGCCATTTCAGGCAGCTGCGGAAAGCGCCTCACGGTGGTCTCGAACGTCTCCGCCGGCGTTCCGGTCTGGTCAGCACATCGTCGTCGGTCCACCTTGCGAGACCGCACCTTGCTAGCGATAGAACAGATAGTGACGGTCCTGGCCCAAATCGTAGCCGACCGCGCCCTGCAGGCAGACGGCTTGCGCGAATAGCCACCACGGTAGTTCCACCCGGGCCACCCGACGGCCTAACACGCGCCCGATGACGGTCGACATCTCGGCCGTGTTCAGCAGCGTCGGCCCGGTCGGGCGATAGCTGTGTCCGCCTGCGGGTCGGGATCGATGAGGGCGGCGACGGCCACGCGAGCGATGTCGCGCCTCGCGGGCGGCGCTTTCAGGCTGTCGCCCGTCAACGAAGGGAAAAGCCCCACATGTACGGCCATTTCGAGCGGCGGCAGATAGTTGTCAGCGAAGAAACCGGGCCGGACGGTGTTCCGTCCGATGCCGTAGCTGGCACGCGCGAGATGAACTCTCTTCCTTTGTGAACGCGGACCTTTCGTGATCCAATCGGATTACGATCAAACCTGGATTGACCGTAATCCGAATGTCTCGTCCCGCAGCAAAGCGTTAAAGAAGCGCAGGTCGGCCACGAGCTGCCTCAGCTTGACGCTCTCCTCTTCGCGCTATCCCAGCCGCCGCATCTCCGACGACATCAGCCCCGCACATTTCTCGCGCCATGCGCAAAACGTCGCCTGGCTAATCAGTTTTTGTTTCGGCCTGCCTCGCCAACACTCGTGCCGTTTTCTGCGCACTTCACAACAAGTCCAATATGCGCCTTCCGAGAAATTAGATCATCTTATGCTCAGTCCGCTTCTTGTGCCATCTTTTACGATTAAAGACTCCCACTCAAGGCGGTCCAGGAAACGGGCGGCAGGCCACGGCTCGCTGCATGGGTCGGCGGCCAACGCCTGCTAAGAAGAGACTTCCATTGACATGAATAATATGTCATCTTAACGTTATGAAACCTTCATTATCGAGCGTATTTCGAAGCATCTTAATTAAGATTTCTTTGTGAGATCATTAAATAAAGTTGCCGAATAAATATATTAGCGTCTAGGCAAATGAGCATTGAAACTTGGGATTTGCGAAGATCAGTTCTGGCATGCCAAATACTTTTCCCGCCACTCTTGGGGGTTTCTGTTGACTAGACTTGCCGTCCGCTTCGTCAAAGCAGTATATGAATTGAGATCACCTCCGCGGGAGCTCAAGTCGGCAACATTCTTCTCAAATCTGTTTCTTTGTACCCTCAATATGCGCTCGGCAGAGTCTAGCTTATCCAAGGGTGCGCCAGATTGGCGGATTATTTCTTTGAAAGCGATTGCAATTGCAAAGCACTGACTGGCATCGTTTTCCTGTTCACTGAAATTATTTGTACTGCAACCTGCTAAAAGACCAATAATTAGCCATGCCAAACCTCTCATTTTGCGGCATCCTGATTGTATAAATGAGTGGGCTGCCGATAACAGCAATCTATTAATAATTTCCTAATAAGGTGGTGGAGAAAAATATGACCTGCGAAAGTGATGGCAATCATATGGCTCAGGGATTGCTTGATTACATTGATTCTATGGCAAATCTACCTGGCATGGCAGGCTATATCGGCAAACACCTTAAGTCTCACGTTAACGGATCAAAGTATGATGCGACAGCTTTAGACCTTGCCAGTGCAACCGGGATTGATAATGCGGTTTCCGCTGGTTTAGGAGAAGCAATTGCAAATACCGGAGCAAAGCTAACTGCGTCCGCTGTAGCGAACTACCAGACGGTAAGTGACTACAATAGCGCATTGCAAAATTCTATGAAGCAGTTGGAAAAGACTCGCACTTTAACTGATGAGAATCCTAACGGAGGGCCGGGCAAGTGCGACCCTGATCCTAACCCTGATCCTAACCCGAACCCGACCCCGAACCCGAACCCGACCCCGAACCCGAACCCCAACCCCAACCCCAACCCCAACCCCAACCCCAATGGTCCGCCGCCTAGGCCCGGCGATCCTGGTTTCTTTCCACTTCCCAACGGTTCGCCAAACCCCGGAAGATCGCCGGGCCAGCCGATGCCTGGCAGTCCCCCTCAGCCACGGGACCCGTTCGTTATTGACCTAGACGGTGACGGAATAGAATTGACGTCAGAATTCGCAGGATCTACTTATTTTGATTACGATGGCGACGGCTTCAGAGAGCGCACGGGCTGGGTTGGCCGCGATGATGCCCTTCTTGTATACGATAAGAATGCGAATGGCAAAATCGATGATGGCTCCGAGCTCTTTGGAAGCGCCACCGTTGACGCGTTCGATGCTCTGCGCGAGTTTGACACAAATAATGATGGAGTACTCAACAGCGAGGACAGTAAGTTCTCCGACCTCAAGATTTGGCGTGACTCAAATGGCGACGGTATTAGCGATCAAGGAGAGATTGTTGCCCTTTCGTCTGTTGGTTTGGTATCACTTGATCTCAAAGCTTCGAATGTAAGCGCGGTTAGTCAGGGAAATTTGATTGCTAAGGGAGGGGTTGCACATTTCGAAGATGGAAGGAATGCAGATACCGCCAGCGTATATTTCGCCGTAAGCAAGCAAAACACTGCTTACGTCAGGCCAGAAAATTTCGCCTATGATCAAACTGCTGTGCTTCTTCCAGAGCTGCGCGGATTTGGGAGAGTTCGAGATTTGTCAATCGCGTCATCAGAGAACAATTCGCTGCTCCAAAATGTCAGGCTATTGACACTAGAAAGTAATGGGATGGCAGCTCCTATGCTGCGCTCCCGTGTAGCTTCGCTTGTGGATGAGTGGGTTGGCGCGATCGATCGTCCTCGCGATGATCGCGGTGTAAACGTTGATTACCACAAATTGTCTATCCTCGAGGCATTCTGGGGAGAGCCTTTCTGGGAAAAGAATATCTCAGTCGGACAGGCAAAAGTAATCAACGCCCTGTATGATAAATTAATTGATGGTTTTACTGGACGGTTTGTTGTTCAGGCTGCTATTTCTGCATACTTGCTTCAAGTCGCCGAGGGTGGTGATCCGAACATATTTGATCATTCCCTTTCGCCATATGCGGTGTTTGGTTATGATCAATCAACCGATTGCGTGAGTGGCAGGCCCGATCTTTTGTTGTCGCTCCTTACATCGAAGGTATCTGGCACGCAGATTCAACAGATCCGGCAGCTGTCCGACCTTAGTGCATTCTTGCCTTACGTCAGCAGCGCTCTCTATGGTGGCGAAGGGGATTATTTGCAACGCTACTTGGTAGGGATGCTTACCCCAGCTTCCAACGAGAGTGATATAGACAATGCTGCGGCCATCGCGGCGATCCGCAATGTATCGCTATACGGTACAGCTAGCAATGATACTCTCTCAGGTGATGATCGTCCCGGCGGTAGGTACGCGTTGTATGGCTTTTCGGGCGATGATATTCTTCAAGGTCGCCAAGCGGCAGACTTGCTGCGCGGGGGAGAAGGGAACGACCTACTTTCCGGTGGTGGGGGAGACGACCTTTTCATCTTCAATCCTGGCGATGGTCAGGATACGATCCTTGATGATGTTGACTATTTCAACCGCGGTGGTGACGATACCTTGCAGCTGGGCGCCGGAATTAATCCGGGCGATGTCTCCGTTGTACAAGGCAATGGCGGCAGAGATCTGGTTCTGACCTTCGCCGGCAGCGCCGACAGCATCACCATCAAGGACGCGCTCATCAACGAGTCCGCGCGCATCGAACACGTCATTTTCGCCAACGGCACAAGCTGGTCGTTCACCGATCTGGCTGCCATGTCCATGGCATCAACATCCGGCGCCGATACGATCTATGGCACCGCGAGCAATGAAGTGATCGACGGCGGTGCTGGTAGCGATACGCTTGACGGCCGAGGCGGCGACGACATCATCACAGGTGGAACCGGCAACGATCTCCTGACCGGCGGTAGCGGCAACGATACCTTCATCTTCAATCCTGGCGATGGCCAGGATACGATCCTTGATGATGTTGACTACTTCAACCGCGGTGGTGACGATACCTTGCAGCTGGGCGCTGGAATTAATCCGGGCGATGTCTCCGTTGTACAAGGCAATGGCGGCAGAGATCTGGTTCTGACCTTCGCCGGCAGCGCCGACAGCATCACCATCAAGGACGCGCTCATCAACGAGTCCGCGCGCATCGAACACGTCATTTTCGCCAACGGCACAAGCTGGTCACACGAACATCTAGTTAAATTGTCAGGCTTATTTGGGCCGGCTCCGCTGACGGGTAGTGATGGCGACGACAGATTGACTGGTACCACGTCAGATGACACCCTTATTGGCGGCAAGGGGAATGATTATCTCTACGGTGGTCGCGGTAGTGACACCTATCGATATACCTCTGGTGACG
>NZ_JADHDT010000017.1 GCF_016820445.1 Sphingomonas beigongshangi | reverse complement strand
GCCGTTTTCTGAACAGCGGTAATGCGCCGGGTTGTTCTTGCGATCTGCCCGGCATAGGGGAGGGGGGTATATGGCTCATCTCTCCGGTTCCAACGCCGACCTGATCGCACGCGTGCGTCGTATCGCCGGCCAAGTCGGGGCCGTCGAACGCGGCCTCACGTCAGGCGACTCCTGCGCGACGGTTCTGCACTTGGTCGCGGCCGTCCGCGGCGCGGTGAACGGGCTGATGGACGAAATTATCGCCGAACACCTGGAAGCGCACGTTGCTCGGTCGGGGCTGACGGACGAGGAGCGCGCCCACGGAGCCGACGAGCTGCTGGCGGTGATCCGCCGTTACGCCAAGTAGGATTGTGCTCGATGCCTACCGCTTCCGAAATCGACCGCTTTGCCCACGATCACGTTTTCCTGGGCAGCTCGCACGACGAGAACGCCCGCCGAACCCTGTGGGTGGTCGCACTCACAGCCGTGATGATGGTCGGCGAAATCATCGCCGGATACCTGACCGGCTCGATGGCGCTGCTCGCGGACGGGTTCCACATGGCGACGCACGCCGGCGCGCTCTCGGTCGCTGCGGCGGCTTATGCGTATGCCAAGCGTCACGCGCGCAACCCGGCCTATAGCTTCGGCACCGGCAAGGTTGGCGACCTCGCCGGTTTCGCCTCGGCCATGGTGCTCGGCCTGATCGCGCTCGGGATCGGGGTGGAATCGGTGCTGCGCCTGTTTCAGCCCATCACGGTCGCATTCGGGGAGGCCACGATCATTGCCGTCGTCGGCCTAGGTGTGAACATCGCCAGCGCCTTTCTGCTCTCGAGCGGTCACCACCATCACGGGCACGGGCCCGGGCACGATCATCACCACGGGCACGATCATGCGCACGCCCACGGCTCTCACGGCGGCGACAACAACCTCCGCTCGGCCTATGTTCATGTCCTCGCCGACGCGCTCACCTCGGTCCTCGCCATCGCGGCGCTGCTCGCCGGCCGGTATCTCGGCTGGGTCTGGATGGACCCGGTCATGGGGATCGTCGGCGCGGTCGTCATCGCCCGCTGGTCATGGAGCCTGATGCGCGACACGGCCGCCGTCCTGCTCGATCGCACCGACGCGCATGTCGCCGACGAGGTGCGCGAGCTGGTCGAAGCTCCCGGCGACGCCCGAGTGACCGACCTGCACGTCTGGAAGGTCGGACCGGAAGCGCACGCGGCGATCGTCAGCGTCGCCGGCGTTCGGAATGGCGAGCTGGTCCGCCAGCGGCTCGCGCCGGTTCACGAGCTGGCGCACCTCACGGTCGAGGTGCGCTGATGCTCTACCTGCTTCTCAAGGCCGGCATATCGGCCGTCATCATCGTCGCCGTGTCGGAGATCGCCAAGCGCAGCCCCGGTTTCGGCGCGCTGATCGCCTCGCTCCCGCTCGTCTCGGTGCTGGGCATGATCTGGCTCTGGCGCGACACGCACGATCGGGCGCGCATGGCGGCCCATGCCGGCGCGACCTTCTGGTACGTGCTGCCGTCCTTGCCGATGTTCCTACTCATTGCGGCGATGCTCAACCGCGGCGCGCCGTTCTGGCTGGCGCTCGCCTCGGGGTGTCTCCTCACGGTTGCGCTCTACCTCGCGATGACGTGGGTGGGGCCGCGCTTCGGGCTCCAGCTCTAAGCGAGCCCGGACAAGCGAAGCGCGACGCCCGCCGCAGCGCACGCGCCTAAGGTCGGGATCACGCCCGACTTGAACCGGAACATCGCGACCAGGGCCGCGACGGTCAACGCTAGCGCGGCCGGGTCGAGGGTGGACAACACCGGCACGTCCAGCGTCCTGCCGGCGATCGGCAGGGCGCGGACTTGGTGAAACAGGGTGTGGAGCGCGAACCACACCGCCAGATTGAGCACCACGCCGACCACGGCTGCGGTGATGGCGGCGAGCGCGGCCGACAGCGCCTTGTTACCGCGCAGCTTCTCGATGAACGGCGCGCCCAGGAAGATCCAGAGGAAGCAAGGCACGAACGTCACCCAGGTCGTGAGCAAGCCCCCCAAGGTGGCGGCGAGCAGCGGGGGCAAGCCGGTCGCTTGCCGGAACGCGCCCATGAAGCCGACGAACTGCGTCACGATGATCAGCGGCCCCGGCGTCGTCTCCGCCATGCCAAGTCCGTCCAGCATCTCGCCGGGACGAAGCCAGCCGTAGTTTTCGACGGCCTGCTGAGCGACATAGGCGAGCACGGCGTAAGCGCCCCCGAACGTCACCACCGCCATCTTGGAGAAGAACAGCGCGATCTGCGTGAACACATTGCCCGGTCCGACTGACGCGAGCAGCGCCGCAATCGGCGCGAGCCACAGCGCGAGGAGCGCGCCGCTGATCCGGAGCGACCATGCGAGGCTGGGGCGGGCGTGGTCGGGGACGTGCTCGCCAAGCGCGGTTTCGGCATCGCGGACGATCTTGCCGCCCGATGCACCGTGGCTGCCCCCGCCCATGAAGGCGGGGTGGCGTGCGCGCCCGCCAAGGAAGCCGGCGATGGCGGCCGCAAGAATGATGATCGGGAAAGGAACGCCAAGGAAGAAGATCGCCACGAACGATGCCGCCGCGATCCCGCGCATGACGTTGTTCTTCAGCGCGCGCGAGCCGATGCGCACGACGGCCTGAAGCACGATCGCGAGCACGGCGGCCTTCAAGCCGAAGAACAGCGCCTCAACAAAGGGGACGTTGCCGAACAGCGCATAGACCCAGCTCAGCGCCATGATCGCGACCAGGCCGGGGAGCACGAACAGCGCGCCAGCGACAAGCCCGCCCTTGGTCTTGTGGAGCAGCCAGCCGATGTAGATGGCGAGCTGCTGCGCCTCGGGGCCGGGCAGCAACATGCAATAGTTGAGCGCGTGAAGGAACCGCTCCTCGCCGATCCATCGCCGCTCCTCGACCAGCACGCGGTGCATCATCGCGATCTGGCCGGCCGGGCCGCCGAAGCTTAAGGCGGCAACCTTGGCCCAGACCCGCAGCGCTTCGCCGAAGGGGATGCCGTGATCCCGCGGGCTCGGGCCTGCGATCGGCGCGGTCGCGGTCGCCTCCATCGTCATTCTCCTCGTCGCCTGGTGAAGTGGGCGTAGAAGCCGTCGAGCGCGCCCGCGCCTCGCGCGAGCCGGTCGGGGTCGTCGGGCGTGGCGGCGCATATCCCCTCGATCAGCGCGCTGACGCCGGCCGTCTCCGGCCGGCCGAACTTGTCGTCGGCGATGTCGAGGTCGTGGATGATCTCCGACAGCGCGACGAGCGCCGGGTCGCCGTCGAGCCCTCGGCGGAACACCAGCGTCTCGAAGGTGCAGCGGTCGCCTTCGTGCGTGAACTCGGCGTCCGCCATGTCGAAGCGCAGCTCGCCGGGCTCGGGGGCGTAACCCTTGCCCTCCACGAACTTGAAGGTCGCGTCCGGGTCGATGAAGCGCCGGATCAACCACGCTGACGCGATGCGGTCGACGTGGATGTGGACGCGCGTGACCCAGGTGCGCCCGCGAAGCTCGGCCTGGGCCAGCTCGGGCGCGCCCGGCCCGGTCACGTCGGGGTGCTGGCCCGCCCGGGCTTCCGCCGGGGCAAGCGCCGCCTCGGCCGTTTGCCGCCCGTGCGCGCCGAAGAAGTCGATCGCGGCGATCTCGTCCAGCCGGCGGCGCAACCGGCGAACCTCGCCGGGGGGAACATACTCGCCTTCCGCCAAGGTCCGCGCCTCGCGCGCCAGCTCCTCGTAATCGGCATCGCGCGCCGCGTCGAAAGTTCCGCGAAGCTCGGGGTCACCGATGCCACCTACCAGCCGCGCCTCTAGGATCAGCGCCTCGCCGCCATTGTCGGCAATCTCGCGGTGCAAATCCTCGAACAGCGCGCGAGTGTCGGCGCGGTTGGGGAGCGCGTGGACCGCGTTCTTGAGCGGCGCGGCCCCGATCGCCTGCAAACGCCGCCACACCTTCACCCGCAAATAGGCGGGCTTGGCGGGAAGCTGCGGGATCAACAGCAACCAAGGGCTGGGTTCGGCGTTCGTCATAACTGTATCATCCGGATTTTGGAGTGTAACGGTTGCATCATCGTTCATGCAACCATAGACATGCTTGGGTTGGCGAACGCGCGAGGAGAGGGCGATGTCACGTCTGACCGGGACCATGCTGGCGCTGCTCGTCTCGGGCGGGATCGCTCCTACCGCGGCGCACGCGCAGCGCGGGGAGACCGTCGCGTTGCGCGAAGCCTATCCGTGCCGGCGCTGATGATAGGAGAGATTGGATGATGAAACCCCTTCTGGCCGGCGTTCTCGCCGCGCTCGCCGCCCCGGCCTGGGCCGCGCCCGACTGGAACAAGGTCGATGCTGCGCTCGGCCGACCGGGCACCGAACAGGCGGGCGGTGTCCATCGCTACGGCTTCCCGCGCTCCGACCTGCACGTCACTCTCGACGGCGTGGCGATCAAGCCAGCACTGGCGCTCGGCTCCTGGGCGGCGTTCCAGCCGATGGGTGACGACACTATGGTGATGGGCGACCTGGTGCTGACGCACGAGGAGGTGAACCCGGTGATAAGCCGCCTCTTGGCCGGCGGCTTCACGATCACCGCGCTCCACAATCACCTGCTGCGCTCCGCGCCCGCCACCATGTACCTGCACATCGCCGGGCATGGCGACCCGGTGAAGCTCGCGACCGCGTTGCGCGCCGCGCTGGCGGAAAGCCGCACCCCGCTCGCCGCGCCGTCCAGGGACTCGCAACCGCCCTCAGCCGGGGCCGGCAGCTCGCCGCCCGTCGATCTCAACACGGCCGCACTTGACGGCGTGATGGGGGCCAAGGGCAAGCCGAATGGCGGCGTCCTCCAATACAGCTTCCCGCGCGCGGAAAGGTTGATGGATGCCGGTATGGTCACGCCGCCCACGATGGGAACCGCGACCGCGATCAACTTCCAGCCGACCGGGGGCGGCAAGGCCGCGATCACCGGCGATTTCGTGCTGGTAGCGAGCGAGGTCGATCCGGTCATGCGCGCGCTGCGCGCCAGCGGGATCGAAGTTACGGCACTGCACAATCACATGCTGAACGACGAGCCGCGCCTGTTCTTCATGCACTTTTGGGCGAACCAGGATGCAGCCAAGCTCGCCCGCGGCCTGCGCGCTGCCCTTGACAAAATGAACCTGCAACGAAGCTGACGATCAGGCGATCGGCTTTTCGGGCCGTCATCGCCGCCCGACCCCGACCACGGCCCGATGGGCAACTGGAACAGCGCTGGCAAGACAGTCGAGCTGTTCGTGACGCCCGAAGGCCAGGTGCTCGGTAGCGAGGAATGAAAATGCGATTGAGGCGTGTCAGCACCTTAAGCTCGGACGCGCCCCTTCACCCGGCCCAGCCGGGTTCGGAAAGGACGAAAACGGTGAAACGTGCAACCATGATCTTGGCGCTGATGGGGGCGGTCGCTCCTCATGCTCCGGCGCTGGCGCAAACCAAACAGTCGGACATGCAAGGTGCCGCGCTTCTCGCGAGCTGCCGCGCCGCGGAGCAGAGGTGTGGAGCATATCTCCAAGGCGTGCTGGACATGATGATCGTCGCGCGAAAGGCCGAGTGCGGCGCGCCGCGCGATGATCGTGCGGCCTTGCGTGCGGCCTATCTGCGCTGGGCGGAACGGGACAGCTATTTTCAGAGTGTCCACATGGTCGCGGGGGCCGAACAGGCCTTGAGTTCGGCTTGGCCGTGTCCGGGGCAAGTGAACCGCTAACAGGCTCCCCTAAAGCTCTCAGCTACTTCGCCTTGATCGTGGCAAGACACTCGGCTCAGCCTGTTCAACAATCGGT
>NZ_JADHDT010000015.1 GCF_016820445.1 Sphingomonas beigongshangi | reverse complement strand
CGCGCTGCGCCCGGTCGAGCGCGACACCGATTTCACCGCCAGATGGTAGATCGCCATCGATGCGCCTGCCTTCTCCAACGTGGTCCAGCGGCGTTGCGCTGGTCGGGGTGTGGGGCGGAGGCCCCGCTGTCGCATCGCGACATGGGTGCAGGGTATCCCTGCCGCACGCATTACGCAGTAATGCTAAAGTGCGCCCTTGTCTCCTACCGTCGTCTCGGGTGGCTTCGTTCGTTGGTTTGCGCTATGGTCGCTTCGTATTCGTACTTTCACGCGGAGAAGGTATGGCGGCACCGACACCCGAAGCCATCGAACAGGCCCGCAAGCGAGTCGACCAGGCCAAGGCCCGTCTCGACGCGCTCAATGCCCGTGTCGCTGCCGAAGGTCGCCGCCTCGACACCCGCCGCAAGATCATCCTGGGCGGGCTGCTCATCGACGCCGCCACCAAAGACAAGCGGTTCGCCGGCATCGTCTCCGAGCTGACCCACCGCATCAGCCGGGATCAGGACAGAAAACCGTTCGACGGATGGTCGCTGCCCGGGGAGGATCGCTGATGGACCGGGACCGCGACGACGACCCCCGCCGCCTGCTCGAACAGGCCCGCCAGCTCCACGAGTCCGGACGCGGAAGGGGAATGGCTCGTGGCGGGAGCCGAACCGATCCCCCGGCCGACAAGTTCGATCCCGCCGAGTTCGACACGCCCCCCGATCCGCCGCCTTCTGCGGCCGGCCGTGCGCGCGGTGCCGCCGACACCGCCCAGGCGCAAAGCTTCTTCTCTCACCTCGATACCAACATCCAACGCATCCTCGCCGGCTTCGGCACCCTGCGCGACCTGGTGTCCGACGTGCGTGCCAGCCTTGCCGATGCCGCCGCCAGGGACGCCCAGCGCGCTGAGGACGAGGAAGCCCGCGACAAGGCCATAGCGGCCCGCCTGGTCGATCCTGCCGCCCTGGAGGCCCGTGCGGAGGCCGGAGCGCGTCGTGGGGCCACGGACGGCCTTGCCGGGGCGGGAGAGGCCCTGCGGCGTCGGATCGATGCTGACACGGCCGCGCACGCCGCCCTGGCCGATCGTCTCGCGACCGATGCCGCCGATCGCCGCGCCTATGAACAGCGCCGGCGCCGTTGGGACAGGTGGTGGAACGGTGCGCTCGCCGGTTTCGCCCTGCTGGTCCCGATCGCCGGGGGTTACGGCTACTACCTGGGTAACGGGGCCGGCGATGCGCAAGGCTACGCCCGCGCCCGTGATGAAACGGCTGCGGCGAGCTGGGCCAACACCACCAACGGCAAGCTCGCCCGCCGCATTGATCAGGCCAGCGAACAGACCATCCCCGCCATCGCCGCCTGCCCCAAGGATCATGGCTGGAAGCGCGAGAAGCGCGACGGGGCATACTGGTGCTTCGGCGCGAACCCTGATGCCAAATCCTACACCGGGTGGTTGCTGCCATGAGCCTCAATGATCGCACCCGCACCTGGCAGCTCATCATGACCGGACATGATCTCCGGCACGTCACGCTCGACACCCAGGCGGACATGGCGCGGCTGCTCGACCTCGATCCCTCCATCTCGCACCTGACGCTCGAAATCGGCGACGTGTCCGTTCACGTCGCCCGCGACTGGCCCAGCGACCAGTACGAGGAAGCCGGCTGCCTGATCGATCGCATCGCCGCCTCGGGCGTGTCCGCGATCGTCGTCCACGATCGCAACGGCAAACCGCCTCGCCGTGTGACGACCGGCGAATGATGGCACGATGCCCTCGCCCCGACTCCTTTCTCGCCAAGCCTTCGGCCGATAGGCCGCTCCTGTGACGGCGTAGCCGGCACGCATCATTGGCGTATCGGCCGAAGGCCGATTCCGCTTGTCATCATGCAACGCCAACCTCGCGCGCCCGCGATGATTCTAGATTCTATTGATTCTATGATTCAGGGGTTTCTTACCGCTTGATTCACATAGGAAAAATGGCTCGACCTACGACAAATGGGGTGCCCAGTTACGACAAATGGGGTGAGCACCTACGACAAATGGGGTGCCCAGTTACGACGGATCGGGTGCCATCATGAGGAATGGGGTGGTCCATGCGATCTATGACATTGACGTTGATCTTATGTCGTAACTGACTAAGCTTGTGCCGTGCCCGACGACCTTCCTATCGGCCGCACGATGAAGGCGGCTTCCACGATCTCGGTTCGTGACGGTCATGCCATCGTCAAAGCTGGCGAGTTCATCGAAGCACGGTTCGGCGCAGGTACGTCACCCTCTTTGGCGGCCCGCAAGACACTGGCCCTTCTAATCGCCAAAGCTGCCGGCGAAGCGTGGCGACCGGGATCGCACGTCATCGCTAAGCGCGATCTGCGAGGCACCCACAACGCCAATGATCGGATCCAGGACACCCTTGATGAGCTGATGGATGTGAAGTTCCAAATGCCTTCGACCTCGGCGCAAGGGCGTGCGGCGACGCTCACCGCTGCTCTGCTCGCCTGGACGCTCAACGAACATGCGGAAGACGGCCGGGCCACCGTCGAGTGGGAGTTCACGGCACCGGCCAGGGCAATCCTGCAGGGGAGCGATTACTACGCTCGCCTCAACCGGGCGGCTCTGCTCGCCTTCCGGTCGAAGTATGCGATCACCCTCTATGAGATGGGTTGCCTGCTGGCTGGACGGCGTAGCCCCACATGGTCCGGAACGGTCGATGAGCTGCGGGAGCGGCTTGGCGCACCCTCTAATTCGATGCCCAACTTCTCCGATTTCCGACGTCTGGTGCTGACACCTGGCAAAGCCGAAATCGATCAGCTCGCCGCCTTCACGATGGATTGGTCGGAAAAGCGCGGAGCGCGGGGCAAGATCACCCACGTCACCCTAACCTTCACCCCTAAAGACGACGACGCCACCGACGCCGCGGCCGATGAGGCAGGACGCCATAGCAGCGGTCGAAAAGCCCGCCGGGAAGGGACGACAGAAACCATTGTCGACACCACTAGCCTCATCGCCTCGGCGGCTTCTCGGCTATCGGTTTCTGACACCCTGCGCTGGCCGGCCGACGATCAAGTGGACGAGTTCAAGACCCCGGAGCTTCATGCGATCGGAATGGCCCTAGGCGGTGGTCACTCCGTACAGCGACTGGCGGATCAGTATACCCGCGTGCGCCCCGAACAGCGCCGTAGACTGGTAGGGGACGCTCTCAAGGCAGACTGGACGAAATGGGTTACGGGGTGTGCCACCAAGTGGGGCCGGGTCTGACCGTTTCGCCATCTGACCGTTTCTGCTAACGGTTAGCGGATCATGTTTTGAAACGATCCGCAACAGGAACCGATAAGATGGCTTACACCCTCGGAGAAGCCGCAAAGGCGACGGGTATCAGCAAGGCTTCCATATCACGCGCCATCAATAGCGGTCGGATTTCTGCGATAAAGAAGGATGACGGTTCTTTCTCGATCGAGCCGGTCGAACTGCACCGGGTATACCCCCCCAAGTCAGCCGCACCAGTAACCGAAACGCCTTCTGAAACGCTACGCAACGGTAATGATGACACCCGTAACGGGTCGGATTCCAACGTGTTGCAGGCTCGTCTTGATGCTGCCTTGGAACAGTTGCGCGATCGGGACGGCACGATCGATGATCTCCGCCGTCGCCTCGATCAATCGGACGAAGAACGGCGTGAGGCTCAAGCCCGAGTGATCGGACTGCTGGCCGGACCCGGCCCCACGGAATCCAAGCGAGGGTTTTTCGGTCGCCTGTTCGGCCGCACTGACGAAGGGTAGCGCAATCGTCACCCCTGCCGTCGCGACAGCCGGGATATCGTGGCCTGATCGACCCCGAGTAGGACCGCGACGGTGCGCTGCGTGTCGCCCCTGGCGAGCCGCTGTAGCGCCTCGGCCTGCTGGTGGGGGGTGAGGGCAGCGCGCCGGCCGAACTTCACTCCACGGGCCTTCGCCTGGTCGCGGCCGGCTCCGGTGCGCTCCACGATCCGCTGGCGCTCCCAGCTCGCCGCGATCCCCAGGACGGCGATGACGACCTCGGCGAACTGCGAAGTGGTGTCCACCATCGGCTCCGCGATCGAGCGGAAGCCAGCCCCTGCCTCCTTCACCGCATGGAGGATGTTCAACAGGTCACGGGTGTTGCGCGCTAGGCGATCGGTGGCAGTCACGATCAGCACGTCGCCGGCATCGAGCGCGCCGATCGCGCGCTTGAGCTTCGACCGCTCGGCCGACGCGGCGCTGGCCTTCTCCTGGTAGACCTTGGCGCAACCGGCAGCGAGGAGCTGGGCGACCTGTGGGGCCAGGTCCTGGCCGGCCGAGGAGACGCGTGCATAGCCGTAGATCATGCGATCATTGTGCATCGGATATATGCATCACGGAAGCGCCCAGATTTCCGCCGTTCTCGACGCGATGCAGAACCTATGAGTTTTGCATCACATCACGCCTTGATCCCCGGCGTCGGACTGAGCAATCGCCCTGTTTCCTCGCGATACTTGATCCCAAAAAATGCGTCGCGGTCGGCTGGGCTACCGATCCTAAATTTCGTTTCGTCATCAACCTTGGAGTAGATTGGATCAAGCGGAAAAGGCGTGTCAGCCCGGAAGTTCTTTTGGCATCGAACAATCAAGGCTTCATATTCCGCCATCTGCTGCTGCGCCATTGTAAGACTGTCTTTTCGGCTGGGTGGCTCCAATCCCGAAATTACCTTTGAGATATGGATTAAGCTCTGATGGATTTTGTAGGTGAGTGCGCCGGCGACATGAATACGCAATGCCTTCACGTCCTCACTCTTGTAAGCATCTGGACCACGGTGAAGGATAATTAGGAGATAATTGGCAAATGCCATCTTGGACGCTGCCATGTCCAAAAACGGGGCCATGTCAGATCGATCTTTCGGAGACGCTTTGGGCATCCGATCGATCATCGAAGATCGCAGGAAAGCCTCCCACTGACGGGCACACTCGTCGAAACGGATGGCAACGACTGCCTGTCCCTCATCTTTCCGATTTGCTGCTAGATTCTCCCGCGTAATGGTGGGTGCGGCTGGCTTGACCTCTGCGGTTCGGACCCAGCGGAACGCGAGCCAACCGATCAATATCAGCAGCGGCGGCACGAGATTGATGACGGCAAACTGCCCGCCATCGTAGTTATAACTCCAGTCGGTCACATAGCCCCACGCCTGCACAGCGGCGATCCAAAGCACCGAACCTGCTACAAATGCGCGGAAACGACGATTGCGATAGAACGTCGCAACGACAGGACGACGACGCCGCAACGCCAAGAAAGCGACAAGCCCCAACACATAAACGATGGTCCAGACTACGCCGATGCCAGGTGGAGTATTGCTGTTGCTCAGCACCAGCACGACTAGAAATCCCGGCAACCATGCGATTCCGTATGGGGTGAAGCCTTCGCCGTCGCCTCCGCGCATGGAGCGGACGGTGAACCACAGGTAAGGGATTGCGCCAATGGCGACCCAAACCATCAGCAGCACGCCCCATGCTTCAGCCTGTCTCATGGGCACTCCTAGTATCTACAGGTGGCGAGTCGCATCCATGCGCTGATGCAGGATGCGGATGACGGCGATGCCATAGCTGGTCGGCCGGAAGTAAATGACGTGCTGCTCGACGCCGCGCCGTCGATAGCCTGGCCGGATGTTGGCGCAGCCCTGCGCCTGCTGCGGTGCTTCGGCCAAATCGGCGCAAGCGGCTTCGATGAGGTCGGTGTAGCGCATTGCTTGGGACAAATCCCAATGCGTCACGGTATAGTCGAAGATCACATCGAGGTCGCGCTGCGCCCTCGGGCTGAGCCGGTATTCAGCCATGCTGCTCGGCTTTGCGCCGCTTGAACGCGGCGAAGTCGAACAGTTCCGGCTCGCCGCTCTGCTCGCCCTCGATCAGCGCCTGACGGATACTCTCCATTTCAAGGCCCCGCTCCTGCTCACGCCGGATGAGGTCGCGGATCGCCTCGCTGTCGTTGGTGTAACTGCCGGCGTCGATCTGCGCGGCAATCCACGCATTTTGCTGCTCGGTAAGGGTGATCGTCTTGCGCACGGTCGCCATAGCGGCCTCCACGTTGCTCATACTATTGGTGCTATTTAGCACATACCGCCAATCAAGCGAATACTTCTGCTAGCGCCCGAACCCGATATCGCGGTCGTGTTGTCGGTCCCGCTGCCGATCGCGCTCGATCTGCGGTTGATCCAGCTCGGGGCCGGTCTGTTCGCGGCGGGGTGACTGGTCGAGTGCCGGCAACCCGTCGAACCCGTCGCCGGCGCTGGTCTGCAATCCCGACCGCATCGCCCGCGCCGCACCTTGGACCAGACTCGACATGCCCTGCATCGCCAGCTCGGCCCGCTCGCGGAGCTGGTGGGACCATTCCCGTATCCGCTCCTGGCCGCGCTCGATGTAGAAGCCCAATCCCCGCTTCTCCATGATCGCTTCGTTCATCTGCCCGCGCGGGGTGACGGCGTGCGGCTCCTCGCCGGCTGCGATCTGCTCGCGTTCGGCGCGGCGCTCGATCGCGGCCGACGCATGGCCCATCTTCACGGTCGGCTCGATATCCAGCCCCTGACGCTCATAGCTGCGGTGATCGACCCGCTCGGCCACCTGGGCGAGTTCCAGCGCGTCGTTGACCATCCCCGCCCACCGCTCGCGGATCGCCTCCACCTCCACCGAGGCCGACGTGCGCACGTCGAGCTGGCGCGTCTTCGCCCCCAGCCCGTCCGGCCCGACCTCTCGCGTCGTCGTCATGACGTGGGCGTGGTGGTTGCGATCGTCGCCGTAATCATGCGGGGCATGGATCGCCGCATCCACGGCCACCCCGTAGCGGTCGCGGATATCCTCCGCGAAAGCACGAACCAGGTCGCGGCGCTGGCCAGCGTCCAGCTCGGCCGGTAGCCCCAGCTCGTATTCTCGCGCCACCTTGGCGTCCTTGCGCTTCTCCGCCGCCTCGGCCGCGTTCCACAGCGCCGATCGGTCCTGCGCCCACTCCGCGCCTTCCGGCGCGACGATAAACGCATCCTCGACGCCGCCCCGCCGCGTGTAATCGTGGACCAGGCCGTCGCGCTCGTTTTCGAGGGCCACGCCGGCACGATACGCGACCGCCGCGACCGCGCTGCGCCCGGTCGAGCGCGACACCGATTTCACCGCCAGATGGTAGATCGCCATCGATGCGCCTGCCTTCTCCA
>NZ_JADHDT010000014.1 GCF_016820445.1 Sphingomonas beigongshangi | reverse complement strand
CCCAACCGTCTTCTTCTCTGCCGTCGCCCTCGCGGCCACCGTCATCTTCTGGCTATGACCAATGAGTCCTGACCCTAAGATATTGTGCCGGATCGGTCCTGCATCATTCCGGCGCAATCTCTGTCCCATCTTGGTCAACCTAACCGTTTGCTTTCCCGATCCGCTTCACACAATGATGAATGAAGCGTTAAGATTGGGAGAAAAACAGGATGAAGGGAATCATATTTGCGGCCGTATCGGCTGCAACTTTCATGGCCTCGGCTGCAAACGCCACGGTTTACAATTTGAACGCAAGCGGGATCGTCAGCAGCACGACGTTGGCAGTCAACGGCGTCTACACGCCTGCACCGGCTGGCCAGTTCAAGGTTGGCGACGCATTCAATCTGACGATGCGGTTTGACACTGACAAGGCGATCTTAACGTCACTTTTCGATGCTGATCCGACGATCAACATCTACTACCTTCCTGATCTGGTCACGACGATAGCGGCGGGTTCGTATAGATCGGTATACTCTCCTCGGTATGATTTTGACGGCTCCCTTCAGCTTTGGAATAACTTCATATCGGTAGGTCCTACTGATAGTCAGAGCTTTAGCAGCTTTCATTATGACTTCAATGGGGCGACACCATTCGATTTGGGAGGTGGTTTGAACTCCGAACTTGTAACTCTCAATGCGTTTGACTTTAGTTCACTTGTGAGAAATAGCGACCTAATCAGTGAGTTGGTCGGCTCTTCACGTGCATTCGGATCAAATAGCTTTTCATACAGCTACAGCGCTGGGCCGACGCCAGACCTGAACGTGGTGCGTCCGGCGGTTCTGGTTGATGTAGGCAGCGTATCGTGGACGCTGACGCCGTTCACTGCCGCTGTGCCTGAGCCTGCCACGTGGGCGATGATGATCCTCGGCATGGGCGCGGTCGGCTTCGCGATGCGTCGCCGCAAGCAGACCGTGCGTGTCGTTTTCGCGCAAGCGTGACGCCGCAAGTTGAATCTGACAATTAACAGGGGAATCTTATGCGACTTGCACTTCTTGCAATAGCTGGTGCCGCGCTCGTTGCCGCCGCGCCAGCATCTGCCGCTACCATCGTTCAGACTGATAGCGAAGCTCAGATGAGGGGGCTGCTGAAGTTCGATACGCGCCTAGGCACGCTCGATTCCGTCAATCTGAAGATTGACATCAACAAGTCAAACTACAACTACATCTATTCGGACAGTGCTCCGTCTGGAACGTATCTGGTCAACTACGCGCTGAATGGCCTCTGGCAGGTCACCAACGCGCTTACGGGCACGCTGACCGTTCCGGTCAGTGCAATCGGCGCGGCAACGGTCGTCACCCAGAATTTTGGTGGTCGGGCCTTTGGTGATTTTGGCATCAACAACATTACCGGATCGCAGACATTTTCGTTGCTCGCATCAGGCTTCAACGGTGACTATTCGGTTCCCGGCTTCAACTTCAATAATGTCATCATCTTTGATGGCAGCTATCGTGGTGCCTATGACACCAGCGATACGATGTTCGGGCTTCCTGCCGGTTTCAATGTCGGTCGCTATTCAGGCGCGTGCACTGCGCCGCGAAGCGCCCCAGAAGATACTTGCGGGAGCGCCAGCTACACGTTGACCTACAACTACACGCCGTTCGCCGCTGCTGTGCCTGAGCCTGCCACGTGGGCGCTGATGATACTCGGCATGGGCGCGGTTGGCTTCGCCATGCGGCGGCGGAAGCCACGCCTCAAGGCATCTTTCGCGTAAACTCCGAACAAGGAACCTCGCAATGAGATTGAAGACCATAACCGCGTGCGCGGCTCTTGCTTGCGCGTTCGCTGCAAATCCCGCCTATGCAGTTGGAATCATCGTAAATCCCACCGGCAATCCGACTATCACAGGCGGACAAACGTCTGTGTGTCCAACTTCTGGACCGCAATCGGCCTGCACCTATTATGCTCCGAGCGTGACGCGGGCGCTTGGTAGCTTCGTAATTGACGTGCCTGTATTGAACGGCACCTTCAATTTCGGCCCATTCGAGAATGGCCCTAACAGCAACGCTGGTGTGTTTGACTACAGCGGAACAATTACGTTCCGTGACGGGAATCTGGTGAGCGACATCATCAACTTCACGTTTATGTCCACTCAGCTTGGACAAAATGTCACGACCACTGTGGCAACTGGCTTCTACCAGAACGCTCCGGTCTTCAACACAGCGACTGGTCAGACGCTTGCCGCCGTGCCTGAGCCCGCAACGTGGGCGCTGATGATCCTCGGCATGGGTGCAGTTGGCTTCGCTATGCGTCGCCGCAAGCAGACCGTGCGGGTAGCCTTCGCCGCCTGATAACACGCTCTGAACTGATGAAGCCGCTGGTCCTCGCGACTGGCGGCTTTTTCCATGTCCGGCGCTAAATAGTCGATGAACAAGATCAAAGGTGCGGTCCTACCCGCGTTGCAGAAAGCAGGGCAGATCGCACTAGCGATTTGGGAGATTCCACAGGTCCAGTCCAAGCTTATCACGTGGCTGATCCGTATCGGCGTGTCATCGACTATCGCCACGTTGCTTCCGCTTATCGTTGACGCGGTGAAGTGATGACACCGCCTATCGATCCCTTGCCGCAAGATATGCGCGACCTACTTGTTCGTCTCGATCAACGCGTAGCTGATGGCTTTACCGATATGCGCGCCAAGCTCGACCTGATGGATAAGCGCGCCGATAGCCTTGAACAGCGCGTTGTCACGCTAGAGCGTGACACAGCCAACCGCCCCTTCCTGATCACGCAGCACAATCAGATGCTGAACGATGTCAGCACGTTGAAGGACTGGCGACTGAAGACGGACGCGCAGATCGACGGCGCGACCAAGATGGCGGGTTGGATCAAGGGGGCAGGGGTCGGACTAATCGCGATCCTTGGCTATTTTGGCTACCAGTTGGAGTTCAACACACCGGATGCCGCGACCGCCAAGACGGTCCACACGGTGACGATCCCGCAGTGATGTGCCACACCATCGCCATTCGAGGGGATCGCGATGTTTGAAGGTTTGAAGGCGCGCCGGGCTGAGAAGAAGGCGCAAGCGGCGCTGACCAGACGGTCTGTCGAACTATCGGAAGACGAAGGGCTGATCGCTCAGCACGCGCCAGAGGTGGCCGGGATGGGCTTCGTCAATGGCGGGGCATACATCCTAGACGCCATCCGGGAATGGCGACAGACCGCCACCGAAGAGCAATGCGTGGAGTTCGCCGGGCGACTAAAAGCCTCTCAGGAATCTTGGGAGGCCGAAGGCCTCACGATGCCTTGGTGGGGCAATTTGAAGGTGCTGCGCGACTATCAGGCTGAGCTTGCTGCCGACCCGCGTTCATAGAAGCGGGCGCAATAGCGAAGCGACACCCGAGCCGCTGAGATAAGCCAATGCGACCAGCGCGATCAGCATCATCGCAAGTGCGGTCAAGGCGTAGACGGGATGCCGCTTTGGCTCGAAGGCCAACACCGTCTGGTGGATCATTTCTGTCAGCTTCATTGGACGGACTCCCGGCGAAAAAAATTCGCGACGGGCATCCTGTCCGTTCCTGCGTTCCGCACTTACCGCCGTCTTCCGCGCCAGCCAAGAGGGTTAACGGTTAACTGAACGCGCGGCCATTTCCGCAGGCGCTAAGGTGGCGTTCTGTAGCCTGTTTATTGCCGCTAATCCGCAGACCGGGTTGTCATTGGCATACTTGCCGACCGCGTCGGAACGGCGGCGCACATCAAGAAGCTGGACGATGACGCCTTGAGAATCGTTCCCGTTCCGTTCTACCAGTCCGGGCATGGGCTCGAAGCGCTTCCGGTGTCTTGCAGATTTTGTGCGCCACGGAATGAACCTCCACGTCACGTGCCGTAACCAGCGCTGCGACCATAGCGGCGTGGTAGAGGCATGGGCGGCCGGGCAGTGGTTCAAACTGCACCGTTGGTCAGATAGCCTCGAAGGCTTGCTTGGGAAGTCAGCCCACGACCATTTCCGCTGCACCCGCTGTGGCGACCGTGCGGGATCGATCAGGCCAACCGAAAATGCAGTGACCGTGACCAACTTCTTTCCGGCCGATGAGAAGGGATGGAAGATGGAGCTTCGGCGGTTGCGCGGTTAGCCTGCGTCAGATGTGTGGATCATTAGGCGGAGTGAGCGAATAATGACCGATGACGAGTTCGAACGCCAAGCGATTGAACTTCATAAGCGAATCGCGCTAATGGACGATAAGCAGCTTTTAGCCGCGTATCAGGCTACGGATGGTGATCCCGATGACCCTTACACAGACGCGTTGGCGCTGGCGCTAAGGGATCGAAATATCGACTTCTGAGAGTCGGCGGCCGGTTGGTCAGTCCGGCCGCCATTTGATGTATATCAGCCGCATGGCTGACGCAGCACAATTAGCGCGTCAGTTGCTGAGAATCAATGAATTGTGCCTTGAGTCAGAAGACCGTTAACCGTTTTTTTGCTGGCTAATCTCGGCCAAAGCGAGTGCGACCGGCGGGTGGGATTTTTTCCCAAGACCTAAGCAGCAGATTCGAGCAGCCGTTGATTTGTGCTGTGAAATCACCCCCTTGGCGCTCGACCTCGGCAGCATACTGCATCATGCCATCTAGAAGTTCGCGGTCGTGAAAGACTAGGCGGATAAATCCTTCTGGGATGTCGTGAGTGCGAGCCTTGACGCTTACAAAGCTCTGAAACGTATCCATTTTGAAGATGTCCCCAATCCATGACGGTTGGTCAGGGTTGCGGGACAGGCGCTGAGCGCGAAGGCCATCCGCAAAAGCCATGCGCCGCTGAGCCTTCATGATTCCCGCTATCACGATAGCGCCTATGATCAGAAGAACGATAACGATCATTGGCGATCCGATATGTCCATTATGAACCTGCCCGCACGAGGAATCGAACCCCGGACATCAGCTTTACAAGGGCTGCGCTCTACCAACTGAGCTATACGGGCAGGGGTCTGCTACTACAATCAGTGCAGCGCGACCGCAACAGGGGAGCGCTTACGTTTCGATCCGTTATTTCGTCGCCTGAAGGTCGGCGTCATTGCGTGGCAGTTCGGACATAGCGCGCGAAGGTTTTCCGGCCGCGTATTCTCCGCGTCACCGTCTGCGTGATCGACCTCGATCAGACAGCGTCCATCGTCCGGGTGGCGCTTGTCCCATCCGCATTGCGAGCAAGCGTAGCCAGCTTGGCAAAGGATGTATTCGCGCACCCAAGGCTTCAGCTTGCACGTCGCGCCAGTGTGACCGGGTATCGTCCCTGCCAGCCATCCTGCAATCTCGTTTTCCCCGGCGCGCTTGGGTCCGGCGGCACAAGTCGAATTGCAATATTTCTTCACTCGCGACCCGACAATGGGGGCTTCGCAGTATCCGCAGGAAACAACGTGCATGGTGACCCGGTGTCCTTTCGGTGTCCTTGACAACACCGCTAGTTGGATGCACTGGGTAGAAAGTCGCTGTTTTCTGCGGCTTTCGGTCACTTAGCTGGTTCGACTACTTGGTTTTACAAAACCGCTGCTCTACCAGCTGAGCTAACCCGGCGCCGTCGCGCCCCCATGCAACAGTGTGCGCCGCTGGTCCAGCCCGTTGCCGCTCAACGCGGCGTAACCGAGCGGTTGCCGCTCAGCGCGGCGTGACCACCATTTGCCGCTCACCGTGGCGTGGCGAACCAGATGATGTGCGTCGCGCCCTTGCCGGTGCCGTTGCCGGTATCGCGCGCCCGCACGCGTACCTCGTCGACCGCGAAGCCGCTTCGGGCAAGCCTCTTTGCGAAGGCGGCGTCGGGGGCGGCGGACCATATGGCCAGCACGCCGCCCGGGCGGAGCGCCGCACGCGCCGCGTCCAGACCGGTCGCGGCGTAGAGGCCGTCGTTGGCGGCGCGGGTCAGTCCGTCCGGGCCGTTGTCGACGTCGAGCAGGATGGCGTCATAGGCGCGCGTCCCGGCCCGGATGGCCGCGCCGACGTCGCCGATGGCCAGCATCACGCGGGGATCGTCGAGGCAGCCGGCGGTCAGGTCCGCCATGGGGCCCCGCGCCCATTCGATGATGCCGGGCACCAACTCGGCGACGGTCACGCGGGCGTTCTGACCGAGGCGGCCGAGCACCGCGCGCAGCGTGAAGCCCATGCCATAGCCGCCGATCAGCACGTGCGGCGCCGGGCGGCCCGCGATCCGATCGCAGGCCATGGTACCCAGCGCGATCTCCGACCCGCTCATCCGCGTGCTCATCAGCTCGTTGCGGTCGAGCACGATCATGAAGTCGCCGCCGCGGCGGAACAGGCGGAGCGGCTCGCCGCCCGGCACCTCCGCCACGCCGATCAGCTCGCGCGGGGTCACTTGCCCTGTTGCCGGGCCTTGCGTGCGGCATAGCGGGCGTCACGCGCCGCCTTGAGCTCCGCGGCGGTGGGCACCGAGGGCGGGCGCTTGGCGGCGGCAGCGGCTTCGGCCGCCGCCTCGGCCTCGGCCTGCGCCTTGGCGCGCGCTTCCTCCTTGGCGGCCTTCTTCTGCTCGATCGCGGCCTTGTGCGCGGCGCGGCGCTCGGCCTCTGCCGCTTCCTTCGCCTCGCGGGCGGCGGCACGGGCCGCAACGACCTCTGGGTCCGGCGCAGCCTTGTTGCGCAGCTTCTCGAGGGCATTGGCCTTGGCGTCGCGCGACGCGGCGGCGCGCTGGGAGAAATCGGGAGTCTTGTAGCCTGTCATATCGCTGATCCGTCGCTTGACCGTTCCTGCGGGGCGCGAAAGCCCCAATGCACAACGGCCCCGCATCGCTGCGGAGCCGTCGGAGAAAAACTGGTGGACGCACCAGGGTCGTTCCATTGCACCAGCCGCCAAGGCGACGGATGGGCGACCACCAACGCGGCCCACCTATCCCGTGGCCGGCCCCAATTCAACCCATGGACAGCGTCGGCGCAGGTTCTGCCGCGGCGCCGGGTCTCGACCGCGCCGACGGATCATCGCGCGGCACCGCCGCCGCGGCGCGCGTCGGGCTCGCCATCGACCGGGGTCGCGATCCAGCCGCCTGCTGTTGCGACATGCAGTCGCGCGACATCGAGGAACTGGCGGGTCTGTGCGACGACGAGCCCGTTGCGTGCGCGCTGATACAGACGTTCGGCCTCCAGAACCTGGAGGATTCCGGAATTGCCCACCTCGAAGCTGCGCTGCGACAGATGCCGCGACCGTTCGGCGACGCGCACCGATGCCTGTTGATCGGCCACCGCGCGCGCGTCGTTCTGCAAGGCGGAAAGAAGGTCCGCGACCTGGCTGAAGGCAACCAGCACCGTTTGCTCGTAGCGGGCCTGGCTGGCGCGCGCGCGATCGACGGCGGCCGCTCGCTGTGCCTTGAGCGTGCCGCCGTGGAAGATCGGCGCCGTCAGGCCGGCAAACAGATCGTAGCCGCGAAAGGCGTTCTTCACGAGGTCGCCGAGCGCCGGCGCACCCTGTGTCAGCGTCGCGCCGAGGGTGATGTCGGGATAGAGCCGTGCGGTGGCGACGCCGATCGCGGCGGTGGCGGCGTGAAGTTCGGCCTCCGCCTGCAGGATGTCCGGTCGCCGGTGAACGAGCTGCGACGGCATCGCCACGGGAACCGTCGCCGGCAGGGTGAGCCGTTCCATCGGAATGTCGGTGGCCGGAAGCCGGTCCGGCGTCGTGCCCAGCAAAGTCGCCAGAAGGTGGCGCGCCTCCGCCAGTTGCTGGTCGAGCTGCGGCAGGTCGCCGCGATCGGCGGCATATTGGCTCTGCGCGTTGAGCACCTCCACCATCGTGCCCTCGCCGCCGATGCGACGCTTTTGCGTCAGGTCGACATTACGCTGGTCGTCGGCTAGCAACGCGCGCGCGGTGGCGATCTGCGCCTGTAGGGCGGCGATGGTCAGGACCTGGTTGACGACCTGGCCGGCGATCGACAGGTGCGCCGCCTCGGTCTGGCGCTGCTGTGCCTCCGCTTCCGCCGCACCCTGCTCGACGCTTCGACGTAAGCCGCCGAGCAGGTCGAGATCGTAGCTGACCCCGCCGCCGACGCTGTAGAGATGGAATTCCGGGTTGCCGCCGGGTGCGAGCGGATTGTTGCCTGCAAATCCGAACGCGGCAAGGTTCACCTGTTGCTGGTCGATCCGGGCGTTGGCATCGACCTGCGGCAGCCGGCGGCCGACGATCGCGCGCAGTTCGTCGCGGCTGGCGGCGAGCGTCGCGTTGCTGGCCGCTAGGCTGCGGTTGTGCGCGATCGCCTGGTCGACCAGCGCGTCGAGTTGCGGCGCGCCGAACGCGGTCCACCAGCGTCGTTCGGGTCCGTCACCGAACACCGCCTGGCCGGGCGCGGTCTCACCGGGTGCCTGATATCCTGCCGCGGCGGGTGCCTGCGGCCGCTGGAAATCGGGCCCGACGGTACAGCCTGCCAGCGCGGTCGAGAGGAGGACGAGGGAAGCAGCACGCATCGGCGGATCAATCCATGTGGATCGTCGGCCCGTCGCCGCCACCGGCGCGGGGCCGGCGCATCAGCAGCAAAAGCGGGATGACGCCCAGGGTGAGTAGAAAGAGCACCCAGAAGGCGTCGACGTAGGAGACCATCGCCGCTTGGCGGGTGATCTGCGCGTTGAGCGCCGCGACGGCGGTCGGCGCATCGAAATCGAAGGACGCGGGCAGCATCGGATTGTCGGGCCGGATGCCCTCGACCAGCCGGGCATGGACGGTTGCGCCGTTGCGGATCGTCAGCGCCTGAAGCATCGAGATGCCGACCGCCGAGCCGATGTTGCGGGTGAGCGTGAACATCGCCGCACCCTCGTTGCGATAGCGCGCGTCGAGCGTCGCGAAGGCGATCGTGGTCAGCGGCACGAAGACGAGCCCCGTTCCGATCCCCTGGACGAAGCCCGAGACGATCACCAGCCGCTCGTTCATGCCGAGCGTGAAGCCCGACATGATATGCAGCGAATAGGCCGCGATGGCGAAGCCGGCGAAGATCAGCAGGCGTGCATCGACCTTCTTGATGAGGCGGCCGACGAGGATCATCGAGATCAGCGTCCCTATGCCGCGCGGTGCGGTGACGAGGCCGGTCAGCACGACGGGGTAGCCCATCAGCGTCTCCAGCATCGTCGGCAGGAGCGCGAGGACACCGAAGAGCACGGTGCCCAGAAAGAAACCGAAGATCGATCCGGTCAGAAAATTGCGGTCCTTGAACATCGCGATGTCGATGAAGGGCCGCTGCGCGGTCAGCGTGTGGACCACGAACAGATAGCCGAAAAACAGGCCAAGCGCCGCCTCCACGCATATTTCCGTCGAGCTGAACCAGTCCTTGGTCTGGCCGCGGTCGAGCATCAGCTGGATCGAGCCGATCGCGAGCGCGAGCATCGCGAAGCCGAACAGGTCGAGCCGCGGACGGGCGGCGTCCTTGGTCTCGGTCAGGAAGCCGGACAGGCCCGCGAAGGCGAGCGCGCCGATCGGCAGATTGATGTAGAAGACCCAGCGCCACGACAAATTGTCCGTCAGCCACCCGCCGAGCGCGGGGCCGATGATCGGTCCCAGGATCGCCCCCATGCCCCAGACCGCCATGGCGGGGCCGTGACGTTCGGGCGGATTGATGTCGAGGAGGATCGCCTGGCTCATCGGCACGAGCGCGGCGCCGAACACGCCCTGTAGCAGGCGGAAACCGACCAGCTCGCCGAGGCCGTTGGCGATTCCGCACAGTCCGGAGACCATGGTGAAACCGACGATGGACCACAGCATCAGCCGCTTGCGCCCGAACCGCCCGGCGAGCCAGCCCGTGAGCGGCGTCATGATCGCGGCGGCGACGATATAGGATGTCAGGACCCAGGTGATCTCCTCGCCCGACGCGGAGACGCTGCCCTGAATGTGCGGCAGCGCGACGTTGGCGATGGTGCTGTCCAGCGAATTCATGACCGTCGCCGCCATCACCGACGCGGTGATGAAGCGCCGCGAGATCGTGTCGGGATAGGCGCCGGTCATCGCGTGGCGGCGTTGCCACCGAACAGACGGCGGCGATGCCCCGTATCGACCCGCACCTCGACGCTGAGGCCTGCGTGCAGCGGCACGTCGGGCGGCAGCCGGTCGATGCTGAATTCGACCGGCAGGCGCTGCACGACCTTGACCCAATTTCCGGTCGCGTTCTCGGCGGGCAGCAGCGCGAAACTGTTGCCCGTACCGGGACTGAAGCTGGTCAGGCGCCCGGTCAGCGCGAGATCGGGGAAGGCATCGACGTGGAAGGTCGCGCGCTGGCCGACGCGCATGTGGTCGAGCTGATCTTCCTTGAAATTGCCCTCGACCCATAATCGCGTGCCGGCGAGCGTGAACACCGGCTTGGCGGCGGTCACGTAGCTGCCGGGCTGCAGCTGGTCGACCTTGGTGACGATACCGTCCTGCGCCGCGCGCACCACGGTATAGCCGAGGTTCAGTCGTGCGCGCTCGAGCGCGGCCGCGGCGCGCTGAACCGCAGGCTGCACCGTGGTCGGCGCGTCGACGCTGCCGGTCAGCGACGCCGCGACGCCCGCATTCTGCTGGACCGAGGTCTGGATCTGCTGCCGCGCCGTCTGCGCCGCGAGAACGGCCTGATCATATTGGTTTTGCGACGAGATGCCTTCCGCAAGCAGCGACTTCTGCCGCGCCGCCTCGCGTTCCGCATAGGCAAGACGCGCCCGAGCCGCAGCGAGCCCGGCCTCGCCCTCTCGATAACTGGCGCGGAGCGACGACACCTGCGACCGGGCGTTGGCCAGTTCCGCTGCCGCCTCGTCGACCGCCGCCTGGAACGGAGCGGGATCGATGCGGAACAGGATGTCGCCGGCGCGAACGTGCTGGTTGTTGTGGACCATGACCGCGATCACGGGGCCGCTGACGCTGGCCGCGACCGGCACCAGCCCCGCCTGGATATAGCCGTTGTCAGTCTCCTGATACCGGCCCCCGCTCAGGTAGAAGAACAGGCCGAGCACGAGCGCGACGATCGGTGCCGCGATCAGCAGCGGCAGGCGGAGCCGGCTGCGCCGCGACGATCGCGTATCGACTGCCTGGACGACGGGGGCAGGGTCGCTGATGGGCGGCGCGTCTTCCAGCGCAGCCGGTTCGGATCGATGATCGGGGCGGTCGTCCAAGCTCATAACACCTCGGGGGATCCGGATCGGCATCGACAGACCGGCCGTGATTCCGTTGGCCGGGTGCTCCCGAACGAGGAAGAACGCAACCGAATAATACGGTGCCTGACGAGGTAGTTGCACTTACCTTATTTTTAAATAGAGGGAAGCGCCCGGATCGGGCACCATCCAGACGCCATCGACGAGGGGGACATTGCGGATGACGAACCCCGCCGGACAGGACCCGGACACCAGCATCGAGAATCCGCCGCGGAGTTTTGCATCGCAGGTAGCGCTGATCGCGCGCTTGCTGCGCAAGCGGTTCGATGAACGCGCGCGCACGATGGCGCTTGCGGGCGGGGGATCGCTGACCCAGGCGCAATGGCGGGCGCTCGCTTCCATTTACGTCAATGCGGGGTGTACGCAGAAGGAACTGGCGGAACGCCTGGACATCGGACCGGTCGCGATCGGTCAGACCGTCGATCGTCTCGAGCGATTGCAATGGGTCGAGCGTCGGCGCGATCCTGGCGACCGACGCGTGAACCGGCTGCACGTGACGGCTGTCGCGCTGCCGGTGCTGCAGCGTTTGGGTGTCCTTGCGAACAGCGAGGATCACTATGCTCGTCTCGGCGTGGCGCCGGAGAAGATGAAGCTGCTGACGGCGTTGCTGGATGAGGTGATCGCCGACCTTACCAGCGCGTCCGATCATGAAACTCGGACCTGAGCCGGCCGGCGCCTCTCGACCGTTCGGCGCGGTGCGGTGCTTGAAAGGCGAGCTTGATCTACGCTTACGACAGACGGGCTGCCACTTGCTATGGCACCGGCGCGCGGTCAGGGGATCGCAGGGCGAGGGCGTTTGGCGATTTTGAAACCGGGCGATTTACCTGACGTGCATTCGCGGGACGTGCCGTCGGAGCTGAGCGGATCGGACCGTTTCGAGCGGTTGGTCAATTCCATCCGGGACTATGCGATCTATCTGCTCGATCGCGACGGCCATATCGCAAGCTGGAACGCCGGGGCGGAGCGCTTCAAGGGCTATACCGCCGAGGAGATCGTCGGCCAGCATTTCTCGCGCTTCTACACCGAAGACGATCGCGCCGCGGGGCTCCCGGCGCGGGCCCTGCGCATTGCGGCCGAAAAGGGCGTGTTCGAGGCCGAGGGCTGGCGGCTCCGCAAGGATGGCACCCGATTCTGGACCAGCGTGGTGATCGATCCGGTGCGCGACGAACATGGCGCGCTGATCGGGTTCGCGAAGGTGACCCGGGACATCACCGACAAGCGGGCCGCGCAACGCGCCCTCCTCGAAAGCGAACAGCGGTTCCGCCTGCTCGTGCAGGGCGTCAGGGACTATGCCATCTACATGCTCGATCCCGACGGTTTCGTGACCGACTGGAATCGCGGTGCGCAGGCGATCAAGGGCTATAGCGCGGACGAGATCGTCGGCGCCCATTTCTCCGCGTTCTTTACCGAAGAGGATCGCCAGAACGGCGAGCCGGCGCGCGCGTTGCAGACCGCGATCTCGAGGGGCCGGTACGAGGCCGAGACCTGGCAAGTCCGCAAGAATGGCGAGCGTTTTCGCGCCGGCGTGCTGATCTATTCCATTCTCGACGAGCAGGGCGCGCTGATCGGCCTGGCGAAGATCACCCGCGACCTGACGGAGCGCTGGCAGGCGCAGCAGGAGATCGAGCGCGCGCGCGAAGCGATGGCGCAGGCGCAGAAGATGGAAGCCGTAGGGCGGCTGACCGGTGGCGTCGCGCATGATTTCAACAACCTGCTCACGATCATCCGCTCCTCGGCCGACCTGTTGCGCGTGCCGACGCTGTCGCCGGAAAAGCGCGAGCGCTATGTCGAGGCCATCGCCGAGACTGCGGACCGTGCCGCCGCCCTGACGTCGCAGCTGTTGGCATTTTCCCGCCGCCAACCGCTGCGCCCCGAGGTGTTCGACGTCAGCGACCGGCTGGTCGAGCTTCGGCCGCTGATCGAGACGAGCGTCGGCGCCTCCATCGCGATCGTGATCGAGGCAGGCGAGGGGACGATCGTCAACGCCGACCGCAATCAGTTCGAGACCGCGCTGCTCAATCTCGTCATCAACGCGCGGGACGCGATGCCCGCGGGTGGTACGCTGACAGTGTCGAGCGAGACGGTGGAGGGTCTGCCCGCGGCAAGGGACCATGACCCCACGCATAGCCGTTTCGTCGCGCTGCGCGTCATCGACAACGGCAGCGGCATCGCGCCGGACACGATGCAGAAGATCTTCGAGCCGTTCTTCACGACCAAGGCGATCAACAAGGGCACCGGGCTCGGCCTCAGCCAGGTGCATGGCTTCGCCAAACAGTCTGGCGGCGACGTCGCGGTCGAGAGCCAGCTCGGCATCGGTACGACCTTCACGCTGTATCTGCCGGTTGCAGAGGACGTGCCGGTCGCGCGCGACGCGAGGGACGGCGTGGCTGACGGTGACGTGCGCACGAGGCGCATTCTCCTTGTCGAGGACAATGAGGCCGTCGGCCGCTCCGCCCGCAGCCTGCTGGAGGAACTGGGTCAGATCGTGACCTGGGTGACGAGCGGGGAGGGCGCGCTCGACCTGCTCGCGCGGGCGCACGACAAGATCGACCTCGTGTTCAGCGACGTGGTCATGCCCGGCATTGACGGACTCGAAATGGCGCGTCGCATCCGAAGCCGCTGGCCGGCGCTGCCGGTGGTGCTCACCACCGGCTACAGCGACGCTATCGCGGATCAGGGGGACCATGGTTTTCCCGTGTTGCGCAAACCGTATTCGGTGGCCGGCTTGCTGTCGTATCTGCGCTGAGCCCGCAGGCGAGGCCAGCGTGCTCCGTCTGGACCGCGCAGCGACGGGTTCAAGCAGGATCGCCCAGCCGATCGAACCGACCCACCGTCGCCGGCAGCCAGGGCACGGGACTGCACGCGTCGGTTTTCAGCCGGCGGCGGGCGGGCAACCATGACCGGGCGATGTCTCGTCGATGAGGCGATCGAGCGCGGCGTGGATGCAGGCGCTTGATGGCATCGACGCCGCCGCCTCGTCAGGCAGGCGGAGGAACGGTACGGCCTCCATCGGACACGCCGCCGCCGGTGTGCCGGAACGCCGAACGGTGCGAGGCGCGCGGATCGCGCTCAAAGAGCAGTGAAACGCGCGCGCGTTCGCATGTGTACACAGAACGGCCCACGGCACGATCGCCCGGGAGGGAGGGCGCTGGGCGTCCCTGGCGCGAAACCAAGCGCGCCAACCGTCTTCGGCGACTACGTGATCGATGCCGCGGGCGGCGCAGATGCGCAGGACGGCTTGCCGAAGCCCGCTGTCCGGTCCGCAGACGATAAGCGGGTGCCCCGACGGCGGCGCCGGGTCGGGCGCGGCGGATGAGGCAGGGTGGGCATAGATGAGTCGCTCCCGCCGCTGCCACCAGCCGGGTTCGCGCGCGACAGGATGGCGCGCCGCCCACTCCGGCAACCCGCGCCATAGCGTCGCCAGCGCCGTCTCGCGGGGTGTGCCGGAGGCGACGTCGAACACGCCCGGTTCGTAGCGCCCCTCCGCCCTCAACAGCGTGTCCCAGCCATGGCTGCCGAGCAGCGACCATGCGGTTACCGCGACGACCGCGATGCCCTCCGCTTCGGCCAGATGGGCGGTGTCCCAAGCCTGCGCCGCCCATCGCAGCTGCTCCTCGCGGGTACAGCCGTTGTGCACCTCCGTCAGGGCGATCGGCGTGTGATAGCGCGTTCAGGCTTCCCTGAGGACGCCGGCGAGCCCGGCAGGTTGCTCGGGAAGCACCCGCAACGCCTCGGTGTCGGCATAGCGCGCGTGACCATTGCCGCCGTGCAGGTGATCCGGATAGCGGTCGAGGCGATGGTCCAGATACCGGTCGCTGGTCAGATAATGGTTGAGGCCGATGACGTCGGGAGGGCAGGGATCATCGGCGATGATGCGCAGACGGTCCGCGAAACCGAAGCGACGCAGGCGGTCGGACAGAGGGTGGCGGCGGTCGACGTGCCCGAACAGCAGGTCCCAGCTCGCCCAGCGCCGTAGATTGTCATGCGCCGCCTGATCAGCCAGTTCGTCGGTCGCATAGGTACGGCCGAGATCGTCCGTCTGCACCAGCTTCGCCGCGGGATTGGCCCGCCGGATCGCCTTCATCGCCGCACGCGTCGCGTCCACCTGATTGAGCAGCGCAAGCCAGAACGCGCGCTCGTCGGCGACATGCGGATACCAATGGCCGTATAGCGCCGCGAAGCGAGCGGTCGTCAGCGGTTCGTTGACCGGCGTCCATGCCTCCACCCAGGGGTAGCGCGCGGCGACCTCGCCCGCGAACCACCCGAGGCCTGATGCAAAGCGCTCGTCGAGCAGATGCGTGTATCGCGGTCCGCTGCCGTGGTGGACGAGCCCGACGATGGGGGCGACCCCCAATCCCCGCAGTCGGTGGAGGCGGTCATCGGACCACGTCCAGTCCGGCGTGCCCCCCGGCGAGGTCCTCTCCCAAAGAACGGGATAGCGCAGTGCCTCGATGCCGAGCCGCGCGAAAAGGTCCAGATCGTCCGGTCGAACGTCGTGGCCACTCATTTGGATCTGGTCCCGATCGGCATCGCCGACCCGATTGACGGTGCATTCGACGCCGCCCCAAAGTGCGATCCGGGTCCCTTTACTGCCCATGAAGCCTCGGATCGGCCGGCGTGGTGCCGGCGGCTGAGCCAGGTCCGAGGAGGGCGTTCACCATCTCGACGACCTGGAAGCCGGCGGATGGCGCGTTCAGCACGCACGCGCCGGTCACGCCCGGCGATGCACGCCGGGCGGATCGGAGAATGACGCAAGGTATGCCGAGGGAGGCGGCGGCTTCCGCGATCGCTGCGCCGTCCGGGGCTGCGTCGCTGACCACCAGCGCCGATTGCCGCGATACGGCCTCGCGGACGATCGCATCGAGGTCACACGCCGGCAGCCGCGTCACCGCGGCGCCACTGTGCGTCAGGACGTCCGCGAGATAGCGCGCAGCGAAAGCGTCTTCGTGGACGAGGATGATGTGCCGCTTTCGTAGCGCGTCTCCTCCGGTTTCGCCCGTCATGTCATTCGGCGGCCGTCGCCAGGGCCGCCGCATCCTCCCGCTTCCTGTATTTGCGATAGGTGGCGAGCGCCTGACCCACGACCTGATCCATGTTGTAATAGCGGTACGTCGTCAGTCGCCCCACGAAGAGGACGTCGGGTTCCGCGAGCGCCAGGAGTTCATAGCGCTTGAAGAGCGCCTGATTCTCAGGCCGGGGGATGGGATAATAGGGATCGCCCTCCTCAGCGGGATATTCGTAGGTCACGCTGGTGACCCGCGCCGTCTGCCCGGTGAGATGCTTGTATTCCGTGACGCGCGTGTACGGCACGGCTTCGTCCGGATAGTTGACGACCGCGACCTGCTGGTGCCGTTCCTCCGGAAGCGTGCGATGGTCGAAGCGCAGCGAGCGGTAGGGCAGGGCACCATAACGATAGTCGAAATATTCGTCGATCGGTCCGGTGAAGACGAGAAGGTCATAGTCGATCGTCTCCCTGACCGAGGTGAAGTCGGTGCCGAGCCGCACGTCGATGAGCGGGTGATCGAGCATCCGCGCGAACATGGCGGTATAGCCACCGGCGGGCATGGCCTGGTAAGCGTCGTCGAAATACCGGTCGTCCGTGCTGGTGCGTGTCGGAACCCGGGCGGTGACCGCCTTGTCCAGTTCGGACGGGCTGAGACCCCATTGCTTGCGCGTGTAGCCGCGGAAGAACAGGCGATACAGTTCGTCTCCGACCGCAGAGACGACGACGTCCTTCGACGTGCGGATATCGTCGACCGGCTGCGCGCGCGCGGCGAGAAAGGCGGCGGCGTCTTCGTCGTCCTTCAACCCGGCATCGAACAGCATGTTCAAGGTCGTTCGATTGATCGGAATGGGCACCTGCCGCCCGCGCACCTCGGCGAGGACACGATGCTCGTAGGGCCGCCACTGCGTGAAGCGCGACAGATAGGCGAATATGTCGGCGGCGTTCGTGTGAAAGATGTGGGGACCGTAGCGGTGGATGAGGATTCCCGCTGCGTCTTGCTCGTCATACGCATTCCCCGCGATATGGAGGCGGCGGTCGATGATCAGCACGCGCTTGCCGGCGTCGGCGGCGAACCGCTCCGCCATGACGCTGCCGGCGAAGCCGGCACCGACGACGAGGACGTCGTAATGCGGGCGTTCGGCGCCTGACGAGACTTCGGCGATCGCGGCCAGCATCGCCGCGGCCGTATCGTCCCATGAGGTCGCGGCGAGCACGGCGTCGGCTTCGTCGCGCCACGCGAGGACGGACCCGCGGGCAAGCGTGAGCGCATCGTCGCAGGCCGAGACGAAGCGCGATGCGGATGCGACGATCACGCCGGCCATCGTGCCGTAATGGCGTGCCACATCGACGATCGGCGTCGACACCACGGGCCGTCCGGCAGCGAGATATTCGGGTGTCTTGGTGGGACTGATGAACCGCGTCGCGTCGTTGATCGCGAACGGCATCAGCGCGACATCCCAGCGCGCGACCGCGTCGGGCAGATCGTCGTACGACCGCGCGCCCAGATAATGAAGGTTCGATCGTTGCGGCAGGTCGGCGGGATCGATCTTCACCACCGGTCCGACCAGCTCTATCCGCCACTCGGGCCGCTCGTCGGCAAGGCGGGTGACGAGTTCGAGATCCATGCGTTCGTCGATCACGCCATAGAAGCCCAGGATCGGCGTGTCCCGTCTCGAAGGAGCGAGGTCACGCGCGCGGGCGAAATGGGCGACATCGACGCTGGAGGGAAAGGGCCGCACGTCGGCATGCCGGCCCCGCTTGGCTTCGTAGAGGCTGTAGCCGCCGGTGAAGACGACGTCGGCCGCGCCTAGCAGCTCACCTTCCAGATCGAGAAGCGTCGGAGGAGCGAAGCGGAAGGCGGACAGCTCGTCCATACAGTCGTAGACGGTGCACCGTGCCCGTAATTGCCGCGAGAAGGCGAGCATCATGGGGGTATAATACCAGCGCACCGCCACCGACGGCTTTCCGACGAGGAAGGCGGTCAGGAGCCGGGCGAGGGCAGAACGCGTCGCCTCGGCGTCGAGCCCGGCCGGCAGGCGCGGCACGACGACGATGACGTCGCCCTCCTGGCGCACCGACAGCGTCGGTTG
Source organism: Sphingomonas beigongshangi (assembly GCF_016820445.1). Taxonomy (GTDB): domain Bacteria; phylum Pseudomonadota; class Alphaproteobacteria; order Sphingomonadales; family Sphingomonadaceae; genus Sphingomonas; species Sphingomonas beigongshangi. The sequence continues at coordinate 5,038 of NZ_JADHDT010000014.1, read as the reverse complement.
GTCCTCGCCCTCGACAAGCGGTTCCTCCCAGAAGACGACAGTCATCTGGGCGGAAAATCGGGTCATGAGCTGTTGGGGGCGCTGGAAGACGAAGTTCCAGCGCAGGTGCGAAAAGCAGATAAGCAACGGCTGCTGCGGGGGGATCGTCACGGGTTGCGCTTGACCTGCGGCGCTCATCAGTATCTCCCTGATCGGCCCCCGCCGGAAAGCCGAGCGTAGGCGCAGAGAGACCCGTCCCGCGCTAAAGCGCGTCAACCCGGACGAACTTGTTACTTGATCTATATTTGTGACGAGCCGAGCGGCGCTGAGACCGGCACGCGGCCGTCACACGGTGCTAACGACGTCCCGAACCGTCGCCGCGCCAGTGCAGGTAGGTCGGATCGAAGGCGGCCGCCTTCCGCAGCGCCTCGACATCCGGAATCGTCAGGCGGCCCTGGGTGATATCGACGAGGTCTGCCTCCCGCAGGTGACGAAAGCATCGATTGATGTGCACGCTGGTCAGGCCGAGCGCGTCGCCGATCTGCTCTTGCGTGATCGGCAGGTCGAAGCGGCGCGGTCCCGCTTCGATATCGGTACCGTGATGCAGACGCGCGTCGAGTTCGCACAGCAGGTGGGCGAGTGTCCGGACCGCGTCCGACGAGTTGAGGAGCCAGGTCCTCAGGATCGCTTCGTCGATCAGCTTGGCATACCACAAGGCGCGGCCGATCATCGGGCTGTCGGCGACGAGAGCCTCGACCTGCGTCAGCTCGATCTTGGCCAAGGTACAGTCGGTCAGCGCGACGATCGCGTGATCCATGGGGGCGTGACAAACGGCATGGATGCCGCAGAAGTCCCCCGGCAGCAGAAAGCCGGTGATGCGACGGGTACCGTCCGGCCGCAGACTGTAACGGGCAGCCCAGCCTTCCAGCACGACGTACAGATACGACACGGTCTCGCCCCTGGCGATCGCATCGCGCTGACGGGCGACTTGCGCAATCTTGAATTGCAATAGCTCGACGGCGTCCGTGTCGCCGCTCTGCAACTGCACGAGTTGCGACAATTTTCGTAAAAAAGGGCGGAGCGTCACCACGCCATCGCGACCGGTCACGCAGCACTCCTTGGAGCTTGAACCACTTCCCGCTTAACATGCATTGCCCGTGGCGCATTAACGGGGGTTAACGTGTTCCCTGACGCCGAGATTTAGCGCAGACTGGGGCAATTTGGATGAGCTTAAACGGCAACCCGTGGGGCACGCACGTCATAACATGGATCAGGCAATAGTAGATCGATACCGGTCGTCATGACGCGTCCAGACCCGTGACATCGCAATCGCGATGTCGGATACAGGATGCATGCGCGTCTTCTCGGTGATCTTCGACGACGGCCGGTGCCAGGACAAGGCTGATGGCCATTACGCCTCGATCGAAAGCGCCTTGCAGAACAGCATCGAGGCGGCGGCATTGATCTGCGCGGAGACGGCGGGCGCCGCATATGGGGAACATACCATCCTGTGCATCGTCGAGGACGTGGCCTCGGGTGAGCAGCGCAGCGTATCGATCAACGTCGGCGTGGTGCCCGTGTCCGGCATCCGTCACTAAGCGTTTCCTACAGCGCCAGTGCGGTCAATTGGCTGCCGTGGGCAGCCAGGCCGGTTGAAACTGCGGCCTGCGGGGCCGCAGCGGCGAAAGGGCGCGCAACGCGGGCAGGTCGAGCAGCTGGAGTCGGTGTCGGCGACGAGCGACCAGACCGGCATCTTCCAGCGCCTTGAGCGTCCGGCTGATGTGAACGTTGGTCATGCCGAGCAGGTCGCCGATTATTTCCTGGGTCACGGGCACGTCGAACGCATCGTTTTCGACAAGGCCTAGCGGATCGAGCCGCGCGTGGAGATCGAGGAAGAGGCGTGCGACGCGTTCCTTGGCGGAAGCGGTTGCCTGTACGGCGAGCGCATCCATGAGCGACAGACGCTCCATCTGTACCGCGATGGTGAAGAGCGCTGCTAGTCGGGGGGCCTCGACGAAGAGTTCGCCGACCCTCTGATAGGGCACGAAGGCCGTCGTCGCGTCGGTGACCGCGGTCAGCGTATCGGCCGCCTGTTCCAGCGCCATGCTAGGCGTTCCGAGCATGTCACCGGGCAGATGCAGCTTCTGAATGAGACGCTTGCCGCTTGGCACGGTGATCGAGGACGCGATCCACCCGCTCGTATGGAGGTGGAACCCGTTCAGCGCGTCGCCTTCGCGCTGGAAGGTTTCGCCCTTTCGCCGATGCGTTTCCGTATCGCCGAGAGACCTGAGCACGTCTTCCTCGCGCGGCGTCAGCGATGCGAAGGCGCGGTATCGATGGATCGGATACGGCATAAAACAGGCCTCAGCGACCGGCGCGATGGGGGTCAATGGCGCAGGCCCATTGCCGATATGAGACCAATAAGTCAATCTTGTCAGTGGGTTGAGGTGTCGACCCCGTCGGCTACAGCGTGGTGCGAGATGAACCGGCCGCACCCGATCCGGCCGGTCCTCGAAGGCGCGTGGTACGGCATCACCGACCGCACCGGGGCGCGGCGCCGGAGGATCGATCGGATCGGGCTCAGGATCCCGACGAGCCAACCGGCGCCGTGGGGGCCTACGCTTTGCAGTCCCGCTGGAACTCAATCGCGCGGGGTGCGCAGACGCCGACCTTGATGGCGCTGGCTAAGCCATCGCGCGGTTGCGCTGGCCGGCATTGCCGTATCCGACGTGCAGGGTGTACCGACGCCGCCGCATGGCCCCTCCAACGGCGCCGAAGCCGAGGATCATCAGTGCCCAACTTGCCGGTTCGGGCACGGCGGCGATGCCAAGTTGCGCTTCGATCCCGCTCGCGATCGCACTGTGGAGCTGCGTGGTCGGATGGATCGTGTCGAAATAGACCAGCCCGTCACACGCGGGCACGGCGCCTGGCACGCGGATGCACGCTGCTTTGGTGTTGAGGGTCGATGGCAGACCATAAGCTGTGGGATTGGCGTAGATCTGCTGCTGGGCGCCGAACAGGTCGTAGAAAGCGGCATTGGCTCCGGTCGCCGCACCGAAGGAGGCGACGATGTCGTCGATGCCGACCAGATCGTCGCGGCCGGTCGCGATATCGAACCCGGTGTTGAGCCGACGCGACAGGATGGTGCCGGCCGCCGAAAGCGCCGGCGAATTGAAGTCGGTCACGGCCGGGATCTGTCCGATGTTGGGAAGCCCCGTCACGATGAAGTTGCGCGCGCCGTCCGCATACAGCGTGTCGAGGCCGGCGCGGAAGGCGGCGAGCGTCTGGGTGAAATCGGGCTGGTAGGTCGGGTCTGCGCCTAGCTTCGCCAGCTCGGACCGGACGTCGTTTCCGCCGAACGTGACGAGGACGAGGGACCGGCTGTCGATCGTCTTGCCGGAGGCGGCGAAGGTTGCGAGCTGATCGGCAAAGCTGGGGCTGGCGTCGCCGACGACCTCGCGTGCCTGCGCACCGCCCACCGAGAAATTCGTACCCCCATAGGCCGACGCGGTGGCCGGACCCGTGCCGATCGCCATCGAGAGATAGTCCGCGAAATTGTACCCGTTGGAGAAGCGTCCGTTGTAATAGCCGGCCGCGGCGGGTGCCGGGTCGGCGCCGCCAGCGGCGGCGCGCAGCGCCTGCGCGTTCCCGGAGTCGACCAGGCTGTCCCCAAAGACGTAAAGATTGAGATAGGTCGCCGCAGCAGCGGGCGTCGACGCCAGAGCGGCGGGCGCGAAGATCAGGGCCGTGGCAACGAGGGTACGTTTGAACGCGTTCATGGCTCTCTCCTGGACGGACGCCTTTTCGCAGGCGTCTCGATGCGTCAGGAGAAGCTACCTTTCACCAAGCTTTACCGCAAGTTAATCATGTTCTTGCGACTGGAGAGGATACGCTCGCACCCGCTCCGGTGTGGCCGTGACCTGCAGGAAGGGTGGTGGACGCCTTTGGGCTCGAACCAAGGACCCGCTGATTAAGAGACCAACCTGCGAGGACGTGACGGGACATGCCTCAGCCGTCCTTGAGCAATGACTCGAAATCCCTGCCGGCGTAGAATACCCCGATCACGACCACGTCCCGCTCTTCGACGACAAAGGCGATCGTCACGCGCCGCCGCCACGCAATCGTGCGAAGCCCGGGCCGGAGATCGTCACGAGGGGTGCCACGTTTAGGAAACTCGCTAAGCGTGGCGATGTAGTCGATGATGCCGTCGGTGAAGCGTGAGCCTGTCTCGGTATCGGCGGCGGCGGCAATGTAGGAATGCAGAGCGCCGAGCTCATCGCGCGCTTCAGGCGTGACGACGATGCGATAAGAAATCGTCACCGTTGCCCTGCGTCAGCCGTCAAGCTTGCCGATTGACGCGCGGGCATCGTCTAGTGACATCCCCCTGGAAGGGTCGGCGCGGTAGGCATCATAAGCGGGCAGGGCCTGGTGCCGTAGCCAGTCATCCATGGCCCGTTCGCGGGCATTCAACGCGCGGAGTCCTTCGCGGATGACCTCGCTCTCACTCGCATATTCGCCTGATGCGACCTTGGCGCGAACGAGCGCCGCCATTTCGTTGGGCAGGGTCACGCTGAGTTGTTGGGTCGATCGCATCATCAGCCTCCTGATCGAGTAGGATTTAATCCTATTGACGGGGGATAGCAATGTGAGCCGCCGCACGCCCAACGGCAAAACCGGCCTCAAAATCTGGTACCCCAGTGGGACCCGGCGTCGGACGAGGCGCCGACATCTTTGCTAAGTTATAGAAAATGGTGGACGCACTTGGGCTCGAACCAAGGACCCGCTGATTAAGAGGTCCAGTCCAAAAGCACGTCGCTCGCCCCTATTGCCCCTCGGCCGCCCGTTGTCAACCTTGTGTGCCGAAGGCGAACGTGCCGCACCGATCGACATTCGCTCGTCGCAAGCCCCATGGGGCCGCAGCGCACCCAGGGGCAGAGCAGGGGAGAAAGGGGGTTGTACCCATGGGAGGGAGGAAGGGGAGGTGAACCGCGCCGGGTTTGTCGGAGGCTCTAACTCCTGAGAGGAAGGGGCTATGACGAGCAAGACGACGAACAAGTTC
>NZ_JADHDT010000013.1 GCF_016820445.1 Sphingomonas beigongshangi | reverse complement strand
ATTTAGGGAATGGCAGCGTCCGGGACGCTTCGAGGCAGCCGGCGGTAACTAGGGCGTCTTTTCAAGCGGCATACGACGATCCCATGCCGCGCGCTGGCTCTCCTGCGCAGCTAAAGGTGGAACATTGCTGGCCTTGCGAATGGCATCAGACAGCAGGCCACGTTGATAAGGCTCTTGCGTGAATTCTGTGGCTGGTCGAGTAAACTGCGTACCGTATATCTGCGGACGGCCGCTGGACTGAAGATAACGATCGAGGGTTGCTGCCCCGATCCAAGTCGCGTCTGGGCGTCCGCGAGCAATGGCGATCATCGCCAGTGCGTGTGCCCTGATAAAATCGTCGGGCTTATCACCATGCTGAAAAACAAACGCTGCATGATAGAAGTCATCACCGCTCGACAATCCCCCATTATCTAGCAATGTTTGAGTCTGTTTTCGCCGGGCGCGATCGGCAGCGGAGACCACTTTCCAGTCGATGTGTGCCGGATCGAGGCGATCGGCTTGGTCGGCTTTGAAGATGGCAGTCATAGCGTCGTTGGTTGATCGGACCGTGTCAGGAACATACCCTCGATCAACCTGCCACGGACCCAACCCGGTCCGTGACGCCACTCGCGTCAACTTATACTTGGTCGAATTGAAGGCTGCCCACTGCATGCAGGCGTGGCCCGCGTCATCCACATGAATGGCAATATGATCCGGTGCGCCCCCAGGCCAGGGATTATCGAAAACAAGCTCGACGCCATCTTGAATGTTACGCGCTTCGCGGGAACGTCGAACGGTAGTATCAGCTCTGATGTCGTTGAAATACTCACCGTCGGTGTCGTACTTGCTTGGCTGCGTCCACGATCCGGTCCAACCCTCCCGGCCGCGCGACACTTCAAAAAGCATTAGCGTAGAGCCTTGTGCGCGGAGCGCCCATATACCGGCAACATTCGCTGCGCACGCGGGGACGGCAGCGCCAATCAACCCCGACACGATGATACAGAGTTGGACGATCAATCTCATGGTGCGGTCTCAGGCTAGAGATGAAGGCCGTCAGTGCATCGCTGCTATCCCGCTCGGCAAGGTTGCTGAACGAGCGGGAACAGCCGAGAGTGTCTACACGGCATCCCCGATCGAGAACAGCACGCGAGACGACGCGGATGTTCTCGAAGTTGATGGTGAAATGATCGGCATCAAGCTGCTGTTGGATCCCGCTTTGTACCCTATAAGCCGCCCAAGGTGCGTGGGCATTCTAGGCTTTGCGCGTGCGTGATGCGGACCTGCTGCACCGTGACCCGTTCCCGTCCTTGCGGCAGATACCGAATTATACGCCGTTGCCCCTTGTCCTCGACCGACAAGGCATAAGGCACCAGCGCGTTGTCCGGCTCGCCCTCCATTCTGGCGAGGATCTTCATGCCATCCCGCAACCCTGCCGCATATGCCGGTAACATCTGCGCGGAAGCGAACCTGAACCTGCAACCCGGTAAGCGCACCGCGGGACAGATCAGGCGCGAGCGTAAACTGCACAGGTCCGCTGACGTGACCGTTCGGGGCGGCAGCACCTAGGAGGAGCAAGGCGAGGCTGAGCGAACGCAGATGCATATGGACATCCTAGCGACCGATGTATGTCCGGCAACCTGTCGAGCTCTCCCGATTGGGAACCTCCAACGGGACGACCGGCACCGGCACAAAAACACGCCCTATCCCCGCTGGGGCTTTCCCAAAATATGTTCCCGAAATATAAGTCCCGAAATTCGCTGTTTGAGATGGGATAACGGGACTCATGCTGGTTGGTTATGCGCGTGTCTCGACTTCCGAGCAGGACCTGACGCTACAAACCGATGCGCTGACCAAGGCTGGCTGTGAAAAGCTGTTCACCGACAAGGTGAGCGGCGCGAAGCTGAACCGTCCCGGCCTGACCGAAGCTCTCAATTTCGTGCGGGCGGGCGATACGCTGGTGATATGGAAGCTCGATCGCCTTGGCCGATCGATCGGGGGCCTGATCGAACTGGCGGCCGACCTGTCCGCTCGCAAGATTGATTTCCGATCGCTGACGGACGGGTTCGACACGGCCACCCCATCGGGCCGGCTGCTGTTCCATATCCTCGCTTCCGTCGCAGAGATGGAGCGCGAACTGATAAAGGAACGGACGATCGCCGGTTTGGCAGTGGCACGGGCAAAGGGCGGCACGGGTGGAGGCCGCAAGTCCGTAATGACGCCCGACATGCTCGATACCGCCCGCAAGCTGCTCAAGGCCGGCGACAAACCGGCGAAGGTCGCGAAGCTGTTACAGGTCGGCCGTTCTACCTTCTATCGCCACTTCCCTGCGGCCGAGCGCGAACCTGGCTAACTGGCGTCAGAAGATCGTAGCGTAGTAGGATTGCTCGAACCGGCCCCGGCTGATCCGGGCCATGTGGTCGATCCGTTCCGGCACCGGGGGCGGGCGGCGGGTCCGTGCCGGTCGTGCGTCAGGGCGGGCCAATAGCACGAGATTGGCAATGGCCGCGCCCAACAGAAACTCTTCCTCGGCACCGCGCAGGCCGCGAAGGTGCAAACGGGTTAGCCCCCGCTTACCCTTGGCATCGGCAAACACCCGCTCGACGCCCCGACGCAGCCGCATCGACCGCTTGAATAGCGGCGTCTGCATCTCGCCGCGCACCAGCTCACGCACGTCCTCATGTTCGCTGTGCGTAACCGACCTGTTGCTGCCTGCGGTGCATTTCCGTTTGAGGTAACAGGCGCGGCAATCGGCAGGACTGGCGCTGTATCGGAGGAAGCCGGCCCGACGATCGGCACCGCGAAAGGGCAGTATCTTCCCAGCGGGGCAGACATAGCGGCCCTGCTCCCGCTCATAGCGGAAGGCTTCGCGGGGGAATTTGCCCTTGGTCTGCTCGGAGCGTTCCAGCACTGGGATATGCGGGATGGTGCCGCGATCGGTGACAAACGCCAGGAACGCGGCGCTACCATAGGCGGTGTCGGCCGCGACACGCTTTGGCCGGTAGCCGAACCGATCGTCGGCCCGTGCCAGCATGGTCCGCCCCGCATCGACTTCTGCCGCGAAGCGGGCGGGACTGGCCTCCACGTCGATCGCCACCCCTCCCGGCGTGTCGATCAGGACATTCAGGGCATAGCCGAACCGGCCCCGCGCCGTGCGCGCAGACCACGCCGACGCCGGATCGGTGCGTGACACCTCGGCCGGCTTGCCACGCGGCACCCCATGTTCCTGCGGTGGAGCATTGGCCTGATCCGCCAGCCATTCACAAACCGGGCGGGGAAGCCGAGGCGCGGCCATGTCGGCGTCCCGCATCTTGCGCTGCCAGCTTGCATCGGCTGCGACGAACGATGCGTCGATTGCGGCATCCTTGTGGGCAATCAGCCCCGCGTCGGCGCAGCGCCGAACAGTCTGCTCGAACAGGATGCGGAAGATGCCGGCATCGCGGAAGCGGCCATGCCGGTTCTTGCTAAACGTCGAGTGGTGCGGCACGGGCGCGTCGAGTGGTAAACGACAGAACCAGCGATAGGCCAAATTGAAGCGGACTTCCTCGCACAGCCGACGTTCCGACGTGAGGCCGTAGAGGCGAGCGATCAGTGACATGCGGATCAGCAGTTCGGGCGCGATCGAGGGACGCCCTCGGCGACTGTAGTGCGGGGCGAGCGCATGGCGCAGTTCACCCAGGTCGATCAGCCCGTCTATCCTGCGTAGGATATGATCGGCGGGGATCATCGCTCCCAGCGCCCGCCAACTTGCGCCCTTGCCGCCTCGCTGTTGCTCGCCCATCATGGCCGCTGCTCCCGATGTGTCGAGGCGGGGAACCCGCCAGGCACGCGATCGGATCACCCGGCCTTTTTCAACAGCCCCGGTCGTTTTCTGAACAGGCTAACCGCAAGCTCTTGTCATCTTTAGGGGAGCCTAACTGCATCCTGACGCTGGCGAAGGTCAGTCGCCCAACGATTGAGTGCGTCAATCTCCGCGGCTAGCCCACGCCATGCGTCGCCGCCGATCGCCGGCAAGGGCTCGTCCCGAAACAGGGCTCCTGATGCCGCTATGGCCGCCTCCCGAGCCGCCTCCCTAGCTGTGGCAAGCTGACGCAGCCTTTCAGCATTTGCCGGAGCGAGGGCGCTGAACAGGCGGTCTAATGATGCGACCTGGTTATCGATCTTTGTCCTCAACGCGGCGAGCTGACGTGCGGCACGCGCGGGATCACCTGCGAGATCAGCGGTAATCTGGGCGAGGCGATCCAACTCGCCCTGGTTCAAGGTCGCTAGGGCTTCCACCGTGGCGGGATCAGTACCTGCGGCCAAGCCGGCGAGGAGACGGCCTACCTCGCTTGTCGGGCTGCATGTCGGCACCGAGATAGCTTGCGGCGTACGAGCCTTGATCGTTGAAATCTCGCCAGCGAGCTTGTCCTTCACCGACCTGCAGAGCTGCGCGAGCGAGGCCAGCAGCTTCAGCGGGAAGGGTGTATAGGCGAGGTCGTTCGTTTCCTCGACGTGGATATTGGCGCAACGAGAGTCGAAGACGCTGACGGCGGTGAGCGCGGCATCGCCTGGAGTGCCAAGCCGCCACACATAGGTGTAGGTGCTTGCAATCGTAGCGGCGTTTGCTTGCAAACAGAGCCTTTTTTTGCTCGGATTATCTGACAACCGGCTCGGCGATCTGCTCGCGCTATCTGCCAATGTGCTCGCCATCATCCTGCGCTGCTCGCAATCATAAAGGTCTGCTCACATCCCCTGCCAGCGAAACAGGGCGTCAGCGCGGCACCCGGATGGAACCTTCCGCGATCCCCTCGGCGACATTGGAGAGCATGACGGCGTAGCGATGCAAACCGGGGAAGCGACCAGCGTTCTTGTCGATTTCACCGCCGTATCCGGCGTCGAGCAACGCCTTGAAGTCGGGCATCACGTCGAACATGCCGCCGAGCAGATCGATATCGGAGGCCCCGGTAAGCAACAGGGCGTTCGCATGGGCGTCGAGACGCTTCATCGTTTCCAGCATTTCGGTCCTGGTCATCGCATCCTGTCCGCTTGCGGGGTTCCATCGCCTAGCACGACGCGCCGGCCCTGTTCGCGAAAACCTTCCTTTCTGACGACCTTGCCGGCGGGCCATGACCGCACCGCATTTCTGCTGCCCGCCGCTTGTCAGAACTGTTCTGAAAACGTGCTTCGCAAAAGCGTCTGCCGGCGACGGGTTTGGAGAACCCACTGGTAGAAAGCGTGAGCACGACGCCTCGTTTGCAAGCAGCGCCGGATAATGGCGAGCACACTGGCAGATAATTTGAGCAGGTTGCCACGCGCCAGTGGCAGATAGCGTGAGCAGAAAATCTGGCTGTTTGCGAGCAGGCGCCGTTATGATTGCAAGCGCCTACAGTTAGGCGTCGCCCAACGGGATATCCAAACTCGCAATCTGTCGGTGAACCGCATCACTTGGGGCGCGAACAAGGGACAGTACGAGGTCGCCAACAGCGTCACCGTTCGGATGCGCGACACCGGCAAAGTAGGCGCGGCGATCGCCGCCGTCACTGACGCCGGTGCCAACATCGTGTCCGGCCCCGACCTTTCGGTCGCCGATCCGGAAAAGGCGAACCTCACCGGCTACGGAAATGCCTACAAAACCGCACGCGCGAAAGCGGACGCATATGCCGCCGCGGCCGGGCTGCATATCGTGCGGGTGCTTTCGATCCGGGATGGCGGCACTGGCGGCGAATTACCGCAGGCCGGCGATATGACGGCGATGCCCGTAGCACCGCCGCCCGTGGTCGCGATGCAGAGCGCCGCCCCGCCCGTCATGGCCGGCACGAACAACGGCGTGGTCGCGGCGCGGGTCGATTTCGCGCTCGCGCCGAAGTGACCAACAGTCGTTCGGATATCACCAGCACCCTTAGACATAGGTTTTGAGAAGCCGACTACATTCTCTCTTCACCATCCCCAACGGGATAGCCGTAGGCGAGGCCCGTGGCTGGTTAGTCGTTGGCATAACCCCCTACCCTGCCCTGAGCATCAGGTAGTTGCGCAATAGCAGTTGTGCGATCCTGCCATTCTGCATACCATCAATTCAGCATTATTGAGGGTGTGCACACTTGCATATAATCACGCTTGCAGCGCAAAAAGGGGGTGTCGGTAAAACGACGCTAGCGGTGAATCTGGCGGTTGCCGCCGAAGCGGCCGGGATAAAGACCGCTCTTTTCGACCTCGATCCGCAGGAGAGTGCGACTGCTTGGAGCGAGCGACGGACAGCCGAATCACCCCATATCGAACCGATCAGCGCGCGCCGCCTCGATCAGGCGATCGACGCCGCAGAGGCTAACGGCTTTGGGCTTACGATCATCGACACACCGCCGGCAGCGGGTGCGGAAGCCGCCGCAGCGGCGCAGCGTGCCGATCTGGTCGTCATCCCCTGTCGTCCGTCATTGATCGACCTCGATGCGATTAAGCGTACGGCGCAGCTCATCACCAGTACCGGGCGAACGGGCGTGGTTGTGCTGAATGCCGCTCCCCCTACCGCAACCACATTGCTCGATGATGCCAGAACGCTTGCCGAGGCGACCGGCTTGCGGGTGGCGCGTGCCGTATTGCGGGAGCGTAGCGCCTACCGGGCGGCATGGCCTCACGGCTTGGGAGTTATCGAGCACGAGCCGAAGGGCAAGGCCGCCCTAGAGATTGCAACCTTGCAGAAATACATATTTGATGATGTGATGAGTTGCACACCTGCAAATGTGAAGGCTTGATTATGGCGAAACGGACTTCCCTGTTGGGGCCTGCAGTGGCGCCCCCCTCCCCTCCCGAACCCGAGCCGGATCATCAGCCTGCTCCGTCGAGTGCAGCACGATCGAGTGGCAAGCGGTCGGGGAAATATCACCTCGGGGCATATTTCGATCCGGCCGATCCCACAGCGGAGGCATTTCGTGTCCTGGCGGCGCGAACCCGGCGCAGTCACCAAGACCTCCTTGCCGAGGCGATAAGCGAGCTGGTCGCCAAGTATGACGCCGCCAAGCAATTCGGTCGTGTGTGAAAATGTGCACATCTGCAATAATGCAGAACGGCAGGATTGAAGTAGCATGACCAAGCGCCAGAATCCCAATCCCGAGTTTGATCTGTTCATCCCATTGATGGGGGACCTCCCGCTGAAGGATCAGCGGGAGACGATGGAGCGCCCGTTTTTTTCGCTTCAGAAGCGCAAGCGGGTGAAGCCTATCGAGTATAGCAGCCCAGACGGCGAGACGTGGGTGAAGATCGAGGCGATCCCTGCCTATGGCATGGCGACGATCTGGGACGCCGATATCCTGATATGGGCGGCGTCCACGCTCAACCGGATGCGGGAGCAGGGCGCTAACGACCTTCCGCGGACACTTAAAACAACGTCCTACGACCTGTTGAGGGCGATCAAGCGCGATACCAGCGGCCGGGCCTATCAAGAGCTGCAAGCCGCACTCCAGCGGCTTCAGACGACTTCCATATCGACCTCGATCCGCGCACCCAAGCGGCGCACCAAGGCCGGTTTCAACTGGCTCGACAAATGGACGCTGGAGGTGGACCCGGACACCGATCAACCGCGCGGGATGACCATCACACTGTCGGATTGGGTGTATGAAGGCATCATGGGGGAGCGGTCGCTTCTCACCATGCACCAAGATTATTTCCTGCTGACCGGCGGGCTGGAACGCGCCCTGTATCGTATCGCGCGCAAGCACGCTGGAAACCAGAAGGGCGGATGGACGTGTCGCGTTGAGGTGCTGCGCGACAAGACCGGCAGCGACAGCAAACCCAAAGAGTTCAACCGGATGCTGCGCAAAGTGGTGGAGGCCGACCAGCTCCCTGACTATGCGATGCAGATGGCGGCAACGGCCGATGGCAGTCCTGCCGTGCTGTTCCGGCTTCGGGGCGAAGCGGAGGCGCTGGCGCTGACTGCCAGGTTGGAAGCCGAGCAGGAGCGGCGGAACCGGTTCGATGCCGATCGTCGCCGCGCCTCCGAGGTGGACGACCTGATGGACAAGCTCGCCGGAGAACGCTGACTATCGTGGTATCACACACCGCAAGGCCCATCCGTATCGGTGGAGGCGGTGGGCAGCGGACGTTGAGAGTGGTGTTCGACCAGTAATAGACCCGCAAAGCCACGATCAATCATCGTGGGATCACACACCCGACCGTCGTGGGATCACACACCGCACTATCGTGGGATCACACACCGAATCACGTGGGATCACACACCAGCCATCTTATTAAGGCATTGCGAAAGCGCGGTTTTTTGTCTGCTTTTCGACACTTAACCTTCTTAACGATTCCTATTTAACAGAATCACTTAACCCCACAGCACAGGTCCGATGGGCAGAAAGAATGCAGGATTGCCAAAGGCAATGCGCCTTCGTTGCGTGCCGGCTATCGCCGTCACAAGAGCGGCCTAACGGCCGCAGGCTTCCGAGAGAGGCTAAGCCGATCCGGCGGTGTGTACCTGTCAGCGTGACGCTCGTTGAAAGGGTAGGCTGGGGAGATGCCCCGAACCGATCGTCGGTTTTCGCCGGTGTGTGCGATCGCGCTGGATCGTAGAAGGCATCGAACTCGCATTCGGCATCGTAGCAGATGTTCGCGACGTTAATCGGGTGGGCGTTATCGTCGGCAGATGCGCCTAGGCACGCCTCGATGGGCGGTCCTGAGCTGTGATTACGAGCAGTTTTGAGAGAGAAGCTCGCCGAGCAAGGCTACCGGATCGACCCCGATCGCCAAGGCGACCGCGACATATTCATCCACGCTTAACTGACGCTCGCCGGTTTCGTAGCGCGATACATAGGCCTGCTGCCATCCGAGCCGCTTCGCGAGGTCAACCTGACGAAGCTTGGCGCCCCGCCGTGCCACGGTCAGCGCAGCAACGATGCGGGCGTGCAGATCAGATGGGACTGGGGAGGCGGGCACCCCAAAGCATCTAGACCGGCTTGAGAGATATACGGAAAGCGTATATCGTGCAGACTTCCGATCGGGAGTGCTGACATGAGGCTGTTCGAGCGCATCGCCACCTGGTTCGACGACTGGACGCTCCCGGGCCGCTCGGGAATTGGCAGCGACGGCACGGATATCAATCCGGCGACCGGATTGCCGACGATCGCTGGAGCGGGGAGCCCCGACGTCGCCGGCAATCCCTACGGTTCTACCCGGTCGCACGATTACGAGTCCGACTGGCAGCGCCACGATCGCTGGGACAGCGGTACTCATGACCACTTCCAGCATCACGATAGCTGGTCGGCCAGCAGCCATGATCCCTGGCGTGACTGAGCGCGTCCCGGTGGGTGACCGGCTGATCGCACGGTGGGAGGTAAGCCAGCTGAACGTCGTCCCTTATGCGATCAGCGTCATGGTCTTCCTGCCGATGCTGATCGTGACGATCGGTATCGCCAAGGCGATCGGCGCCAGACCGGTCGTCGCCGGACGGGGCATGCTCGTCCTCTGGGTGGCCCTGCTCGTGACCGAGATGGGGCGAGGGATCTGGACGCTGCGGCACCGTTACGCCTCGCCGCGCTGGCTGCGCGCGGTTCACGCCGCAATCGGAGACGACCTCGCCGTTCACACGCTTGCCGAGCTGATGCGCCAGCATCGGTACGAACCCGATTACGTCCTTCTGAGATCCGACATGACCAGCGCGGTCCAGCAGGAGCGCGCCAGGCGCAAGGACGTGGTCCGACGTGCCAAGGGAATCCGGATGATGGAGGAACCCGATCCTGCCCCCGGTTTGGAGGTGGAAGGCGGTGATCCCCGAATAGGCGAGGAGCGACGCGCCCAGGCGCGCGAGCGTCGTGCCGCTGAGAAGATTCTGGCAGCGGCAGCGCCGGTGACAGGCGATATGTCCCGCAGCTCGCGCTGAACCGCTACCGCACCGCTGAAAAGGCGAGCTGCGTAGAATGACAGTTCGCTTGCTGGCCGGCTGACACGCCGGCCCGGGTGCCCCGCCGGAAGCCGGAATGAATACCGGAGCACCACGGCATCGATACGCCAGCATCCGGATCGTGCAGGGAAGGAGCACACACCACGCTATGGATAGCGGCCATGTTCAGAGCAAAAAGCCGTGATTTACCATTGCTGTAGCAGGATATCGGCTGTGCTGCGGGTTCCGCGAAAGCTGCCTTCTGACGTGCTACAAGGATGCTACGGCGCTACGGACGCCGTGATTTACCGGGCTGCGCAGCGACATGAGGATCGCAAGCAAGCGATCCGTGCACTGCTCCCTTTGGGGCACGGGCTCATCTCTCGTCGGGCGTCATGGACAATATCGGTGCGCCAGCAGCGGCCGATGTCGAGCCCGGATGCTCGCCTCTGCTTCCGTGCGGTCAGGATGTGCCGGACGGCCGTGCGCGGAAGCGGCGCGGGTCGAAGAACCAGATCAGCATGACCGCGCCGGTAACAGCTGCGGCGATCCAGCAGACAGCCGCGAGGGCAGGGGCATAGCCCAGTAGACGGGCCGCTAGCCCTGCCAGCAGCAGTCCCGTGCACAGCGCCGCCAGTCGGCGTACGACTGGCCAGTTGCGCCGCTTGAATCCGACCCGCCGCGTCTCGACCGTCCAAGCCGCCAGCTGTTCATCTCTGGATCTGCTCATCTTCAGGCCCCCAGCGACAAGGCGAGCAGCGTACCGCGCAGCTGCTTGCGGTTGGCAGCGCCCGCGTCCGCTCCTCCGTCGTATATCACGCGCGCGAGCGCCTGACTGCGTTCGTCAGGCAGTTCCAGCCCGACGTCCCTGCAGACGGCGTCCACGTCGGCGCGCAGGCGATCGAGCCTGTCCCAGTCGACCGGGCCGTAGTAGCTTCGAGGAATGGTATCCTCGCCCAGGATCACCCATTCGGGATCGACATCGTAGTCGCGCCGGAGCTTCGCCATCAGAACCACCGGCGGCTCGGCCCCGCCCAGCTCCCAGCTGACCAGCGCGCGCTTGGAATAGCCCAGCGCCTTCGCGAACGCGTCCTGTCCCAACCCGGTCCTGAGCCGTACCGCCTTGATCCGCTCGCCGATAGTGGATGCGCCGCTCACGTCGCCATGACCTATTGCTTTATCCTGCTCATTATGGCGCAATCGTGCCACTATGCTATCATGGCACGGGAGTGGTGCCGGCGACCAGTATTACGCCGGACAGGGGCAGGGAATTCATGGGCGGTCAGGTCAATTTGCGGCTCGGGGACGATGACGATGCGGATCTCACCCGTTGCGCGGCCGAGCGCGGCGTCGAGCGCACGACACTCGCCAAATCGTTCGTTCGGGAATGTCTCGATGCGTGGCGGGAGGGGCGGGCCGTATTCGACCGGCCCGAGCAACTGGGCCCCGGTGACGTCGTCGCCTTCGGCACCAGGTTGGACAAGGCGGTCATGGAGATCGACCGCATCGCCCAAAGCTGGGCGGCGCATGAGAGCGACATGCACAGGCTCGAGCGCGAGGACCAGCTGGCGCTGACGCGGGCCCGGACCGAGTTCATCAAGGGCTTGCCGGAGCGCATCACCGCCAGCTTCAATCCGATCAGAGCGGAGATGCGGCTGCTTGCCGAACGGATCGACAGGCAACCTCGTCTGGATGCCATCGACGAACGGCAGCGCGATCACACCGAGGCGTTGCGGGAGAACACCGCCGCCATCAGGAGCCTCGAGCAGCAGCCCCGGACGAAGGTCAGCTACACCGTCTGGGACAGGGACTGGTCGGGTCGCAAGGTCGGTGCGGCGCTGTCGGTCGTCTGGTTACTCTGCGTCGGCAGCTACTTCCTTGCGGCGATGGCGCTGCCGCTATCGTGGGTCGCCGTCCGCTCGGCCAATTTCCTGCTGGGTGGCGGGGATCAGGCGGTCTGCGCGCTGGTGAACTACCGGCTGGCGACCGATAGTTGTCGGACGCAGTTCGCCGGTCGACCGGGCAAGGTTGTGGTGCGGGCGAGGCCCGGCGCCCCGCAGGGCCGACCGTGATCTCGGTTGCTGCAGTCGGTTCGGCCTCCGACGCAGCCGCCTATTACGCCCGGGACAATTACTACACCGCCGATCAGGCAGAAGGTGCCAGTGCCTGGGCAGGCGAGGGAGCGGTCGAGCTGGGCCTGTCCGGTCCGGTCGACACCGACCGGTTCGAACAGGTGCTCGCCGGCGAACTGCCTAACGGCGTTGTACTCGACGCCAAACGGGGTGAGCACCGGGCGGGATGGGACGTCACCATGTCGGTGCCCAAGTCGGTGTCGATCCTGGCGCTGGTGGGCGGTGACACGCGGTTGGTGGTCGCAGTGCACGAAGCGGCTGCGGCGACCCTCGCCTGGACGGAGCGCAACATCGCGGAAGCGCGGGTCTGGAACGGCAGGGGCCAGGTGCCCGAGGTGACCGGCCGGTTCGTCGCCGCAACTTTCCTTCACGACGTGAACCGCAGCGGTGAGCCGCAGCTCCACGTCCACAACGTCATCGCCAACGCGACCCGTACCGCCGACGGCAAGTGGCGGGCGCTGCACGCGGACCAGCTGTACGAGCGCCAGCACGTCATGGACGCGGTGTTCCTGTCTGCGCTCCGCAGCCGGGTCGAGACGCTCGGCTTCGCCACCATTCCCCGACACGACGGCCGCAACGGCGCTTTCGAGATCGCCGGCGTGTCGCGCGCGGTGGTGGAAGCATTCTCCGTCCGCTCGGCCGAGATCGATGCGTACATCAAGGCGCGCGGATTGGAGAACACCCCGCAGACGCGCGAATATGCGGCGCTGGCGACGCGCGACCCCAAGTCGCCCGAACTCGCCCCGGAGCAGCGCGCGGAAGGGTGGCGGCGTTTGGCCGCGGAGAAGGGGCTGGATCCGGCAGCGTTGGTGAAGGCCGCGCTGGTGGAGGCGGGACGGGGGCATGATGTATGGACGCGCACGGTGCGGGGCGTGCGCGGAATAGGGGAGCGCGGTCTTGCCATCGCCGGACGCATGGGACTGACCCCGCGCGATGGCGACCCACTGGTCCCTGAGCGACTGGGGCGACTGGAGCCGCGCGCCTATGCCGCGGCGCAGGCGGTCGCATCGGCGGTGCGCGACTTGGGCGAGCGGGAGGCGGCGTTCGACCGGCTTGAGCTCATCCGCGAAGGCCTGTCGCGCGGCGGACCGGTGACGGTTGCCGATATCGAGGCCCGGCTGGCGCTGCTACAGGCGAAAGGCCTGTTGCTCGGCGACGGCGATCGCATGGTGACGACGCAAGGGTCGGTGCGGCTCGAGCAGGCGTACCTTGCCGCAGTCGAGGCGGGGAAGGGGCAGTCCGCTCCGATCGTTCCGCCGGTTGATGCCGCAATCCGTGCGCAGGAGGCGGCACGCGAGCTGGGGCTGCATCGCCTCAACCCGGGTCAGGAAGCCGCGGCCGTGTTGATGCTGTCCTCGTCCGACCGCGTGGTCAACGTGCAGGGCGGGTCGGGACGCGGCAAGTCCACCGCGATGGCGCCGGTAACGGCGGTAGCGAAGGCCGAGGGCCGGGGGGTGATCGGCCTGGCCATCGCCAGCGTGAAGGCGAGCGAGTTCGGGCGCGACACCGGCGCCGACGTGAGCACGGTCGCCCGCTTCCTGGCGCGTCATGCCCGCGTGATCGACGGCACGGCCCGGCCGGAACAGGTCGCGCGCGTGAAGGCGCAGCTGTCGGGTGCGATCGTCATGGTCGAGGAGGCCGGGCAGCTCGGTACGCGCGACATGGAGCGGATCGTGCGGCTTGCCAACATCACCGGCGTCGCGCGTGTCGTGCAGACCGGCGATACCCGCCAGCTGACGGCGATCGCGGCGGGCAAGCCGTTCGAGGCGAGCCAGAAAGCCGGCGTCGCCACGGCCCATATCACCGAGAATTTGCGTTCCCGGTCCGATCAGATGAAGGCGGTCACCGCCGCGCTCGACCGCGGTGATGTGTCGGGCACGTTCGAGATACTCAGGGCTGCCACGACCGAGGTGCCGGGGAACGCGGTGGCAATGACCGCCGCGGTGCACTGGGTAGCGCTGCCGCAAGAGCAGCGTGACGCCACCCTCCTGCTGACCGCCGGCCGCGCCATGCGCAGCGAGGCCAATCAGGCGGTGCAGGCCGAACTGAAGGCGAGCGGCGAGATTGCTGCCACGGGCACGCCGTTCACCGTGCTCGACCGGGTCAACGCTACCAGGGAAGGCGCGCGGCTGATGCGCGCCTACCGGCCCGGCCATGTGGTCGAGGTCCGCACGAACCTGCCGAGCCAGAACCTGAAGCACGGTGATCGCGGTATCGTGACCGGCGTCGATGGCGATCGGGTGCGGCTCGGCATGGCCGACGGGACCGAGAAGTCGCTCCGCCCCGACCGCTTGGCGAAAAACCTCGATCGCGATGCCGTATCGATCTTCGCATTGAAGCAGGTCGAGCTGCACGTCGGCGACCGTATCCGCTGGAGCGACAACGACCGGACCCGCGGTCTCGATAACGGCGCGATGGCGCGGGTAGAAGAAGTGGGGCGGGGCAGGTTGGTCGTGTCCTCGCTCATCGACGGCACCGTGCACGAGATCGGGTCGGGTGATCGCATGGCCGAACGGCTGGACCTCGCCTACGCGATCAACGTCCATGTCGCGCAGGGGGTCACCACCGAGCACGGCATCGTGGCGATGCGGTCGTCGGAGCGAAAGCTGTTGACCGAACGGTCGTTCCTGGTTGCGCTGACCCGCGTGGCGGACAAGGTGGCGCTGGTGGTCGACGACGGGCGGAAGGTCGAACGGCACATTACCCGCAACACCGGCGACAAGACCTCGGCGCTCGACGTGGTCGAGCGTGGCCAGGCAACCGACGCCATCCGGTTGCCGGATGCGGGCTCCCCGCTCGACCGGGCGCTGGAGCGTTACGCCCAGTTGTTTCTGGCAGCCGAGCGGATGCGCGAGGACGGGCGGGGGCTGTCGTCGTCCCAGGTGCGCGAGCTGGACGCAGCCTCGGCCGCGCTCGACCGGGTCCGGTCCTCTGCGGCCGAGGATCTGCGGATCGTGCTGGACCGCAGCGCCGACCCGGTACGCGGTCTGGAGCAATCTGCTCCCGGCGAGTTGCGGCAGGTCTGGGAGGAGGAGGGGCAAGCGCGCGCCGATCCTCGCGCCTATGCCGACCGGTTCGTGGCCGACTGGCGGTCGGCGTCGGGTGACCGGGGTGCGGGCGAAACGCCGGGGATCGAAGACCGGGCCGAGCGACGCCTGGAGCGGCTCGAGGACCGTATGGCGCGGCAGCCCGCGCTGGAGAAGGCGCTCGACGCCCGCATTCCCGAGCGGCAGCTACGGCTCGATGGCCCCGGCATGGGCGGAGGTGGTCGCGAACGGGATCGGGAAATGGAGATGTGATTCGAGGTGGATAGGTATGTTTCGGGTGTGGCATGCTCACCCGGCTTCGCTCAATCTTCCGCAGCTTCCGCCCTGTCGAGTGCGACGAGGCGCTCATATTCTTCGACCGGCACGATGGCGATCATGGGCGATCCGTCGCGTTCGACCGCGATCGCGCCTTCAGCTGCCAGCGCAAGGCATTCACGGGCCTCGGCGGGTGTGCGGGGAAAGGGGACCGTGCGCATGGCCGTGTCATATCACTCGGCAGGAGCTGCATGCTAGGGCTGTGCTGCGTCAAACACCCAATCAGGCGGTGGTGATGAAGGCAGCTATCTCGAATGACATAGCAGCGGTGAGGCCGGCGAGATCACCGATTGGATCGATACGCATTGCGCGCCGCGGCTGGTCATGGTCGACGGCAGACCGCGCGACTTGAAACGTTTTTCGGAAGAACGTATTGTGAACGAATGATGCTGATAATCTTCGCCGGTGCCGTTTGAGCGATCGCGATGTATTTTTGAGAGAGTACACCTCAGCGCTTGCTGAGGATGGTGCTTCGGTTCTTGTCGGTGCCGGCACTTCCATGGCCGCCGGGTATCCCTCGTGGAAGGGGTTGCTGCAGGAAATTGCTGGTGATCTCGGCCTCGAAATCGAGGACGTCGACGATCTTACGGCAGTTGCTCAATGGGCGATCGGTGCGGATCATTCGAACCGCACGACCGTGCTAAATGCCATACGGGAGCAGATAGAGCCGGATCATGCCATCCCCTCGGCGCTGCTGTCGCTGGCAAGGCTGCCGATCCGCGAGGTGTGGACGACGAATTACGACCGGCTGATCGAGCGTGCGTTCGGCGAGCTTGGGCGGCCGATTGATGTTCGGGCCAACCAGGAGCAGTTGGCACTGCGCAAGCGCCGCGCGGGAGCGGTCCGCATTTACAAGATGCACGGGACCATCGATGCAGTTGATGATCTCGTAATTTCCACCGAGGATTACGAACTGTACCGGCAGCGGCGCGGTGCATTTTTGGGTTTGCTGCACGCTCATTTGACAGGAATGACCTTCCTGTTCGTGGGCATGAGCCTGACGGACCCGAACGTCCGCCACGTGCTTGCCTTGCTGCGTGAGCATTTTCCAACGACCCCGCCCCGACACTTCATGATCGCACGGCGGCCACAACGGGCGGATTTTGGGTCTAATGATGCCCACGCCGCCCGGTTGAAGCGGCATGACTATTGGGTGCGCGACTTGCGACGCTATGGTCTTGTCGTCGTTGAGATCGATGCGTTCGCTGAAATTGATGAATTGATGGATGAACTCGAACGGCGTGTGGCACGTCGTCGGATATGGGTGTCGGGTAGCTGGCCGCTCGATGCCGGTGATACTAGCGCGGGGTTCGTTCACGATGTAGCGCGCGCGATCGGGCGTAGGATCGGATCGACAGATCTTTTCATGCTATCCGGGGCCGGGCTGTTGGTCGGATCAGCCTCGCTGTCAGGGTTCCTCGAAACCATGCAGGGGCGCGGTGAGTGGGACTTTGATCGGCGGTTGGTTGTTCGTCCCTTTCCGCAACCGGTCGGTGACGCTGAGCCGGATCGTCAGCATTGGGCAGAGTTGCGTGGTGAGTTGGCGCGCTTGGCGGGTATCGTGGTTTTCGTGGGCGGTGCGAAGATCGAGTCCGGCGGACTGGTGTCTGCCACCGGTGTGTTCGAAGAGCGCGCCCTCGCCGATGGTAGAGGTGCATTTCTATTGCCTGTTGGAGCCACCGGAGGCGCTGCCTCGGTTATCGCCAATGAGTTGCTGACGTCAGCCCTTCCGTCGGCTGGCAGTAATGCCCGGCGCCCCACGGACGATGAGTTGCGCATATTGTCAGACGCCTCGGCAACGCCAGATCAACTCGCTGATGCGGTTTTGAAAATCATTAAGCGGATCGCACGCTGAAAATCGTTTGTGATGAACATTTTGGAGAACGGCATTGGCGAGGCGGGTATTCTTCAGCTTTCACTTCGCGCGAGATGCATGGCGCGTGTCGCAGGTCCGCAATGCCTGGATGCTCCCGGGAAGTCGTGATTCCAACACTATTGTCGACCATGCGTCGTGGGAAGAAATCATGCGCAAGGGCCCGCAGGCGATCCAGAACTGGATCGATACGCAGATGAACGGCAGTAGCGTGGTAGCGGTACTGATCGGTCGCGATACGCATACGAGGCCGTGGGTGGAGTATGAGATCCGCAAGGCCCACCGCGAGGGACGCGGCATCCTTGGTGTGCACTTAGCTGGCATGAAGGATAGTAACGGCACCGTTGATCCGGCCGGGGCCGATCCGATTGCAAAGCTTGCGCTTACCGATCGGTTCGGGACCAGAGTGACTTACCCTACCTATTCCTGGTTGCAGGGTGACGGCAGAAAGAACTTTTCGTCATGGGTTGAAGCCGCTGCCCAGCGCGCCGGTCGTTAAAGGCGAGATCGATCATGTCCTACGTTACCGAATCTGAGGTCCGGGCTGCCGCTGCTCGTGCGAAAGCAGCTACGTTCAAGTCTGCGGGCATTTTGTTGCGCGAATCGCGTGACACATACCAATCTTCCTTCGATGTATTCCTGTCGCATTCTTTCATGGATCAGGAACTTGTCCTTGGAGCCAAGCAGCTGCTCGAGGAAAAGGGGCTGTCCGTCTATGTCGACTGGATCGACGATCCGCTGCTAGACCGTACCGCCGTAACGCGGGCGACCGCCGAGAAGATCAGAGGGCGGATGCGCCAGTGCCGGACGCTGCTCTATCTGCATTCGGCGAATGCCACCAAGTCCAAGTGGTGTCCGTGGGAATTGGGCTATTTCGATGCCTTCACCCATCCGTCCCGGCGCGTTTTCATTTTCCCCGTCACCGCTGCGGATCGATCATATACGAGCCAGGAATATCTTAATCTCTATGATACGGTCGACATGGCTTCGATCGGCGTAGCTACACGCAGGCGCGATGATATCAGGGTCAAGGGCGCGGATAGTAGCTTCAGAGCGTGGAGCGTTGCCGCCTGATCGATCATCCCTTGAGCTTTTCGGCGACCGCGAACGCGGCATCAGGAGGCGGGTAGAGTCAGCTACTTTCGCCATGGCGCACACGGGTTGCCATTATCGGAGGTAGAAAGGTCTACCTTTCTGCCAAACTAGCAAGCGACCAAGAGCGTGGTACCTAACCCAGATGCTCCTGATCGGGTGGCAGGTGATCCTTGTCACCAGATGATGGTGCAGCGGCTTGCGGGGTGGCAGGCGCCACATGCCTTTCTGCGTCCCAAAGCTGATTATTAAGGAAACGGACGTTCGGCAGCGCCAAGCCGTCAAGAGCCTTTCGGAAAGTGCCTTTACCGAACCAATCACTGGATTTCGCATCAGCCCATTTGTGTTTTGCTTCGTGAGCTAGCGTAGCGAGATTAAGCGGCCCGGTTGCGGCCTTGTATCGCTGGCGAATAAAATGCCCGAAAGCTCGCTCATCCTCCGACATGCCAGTTTCGTTTGCATTCACTTTGGCTGGATCGGGTACGTCGCCACCGGTTTCGGTGAGCAGCGTCTCGAGCGTATCAAGCCCCAGTACGCGTTCCGCAACCGATGTGTAGGCCGCTGCCAGATGCCCCGGCGACAAAATGGTAGTTCGACGGTCTTCCGCCCTTAACCGGTGCAGCAGAGGAGTGAAGTCGGAGTCGCCGGAAAGGAACACGAACTCACCGAAGCGAGTGCGATGGCCCAGCAGGTCGAGCACGTCGATGACCATGCGGATATCAGCTGCGTTTTTGGCGCCCCATGTAAGCGGCGGGCAGTCGATCACCTCAAAACCTGCCCGAACGAAGTTCGTGCGGAAATTAGAGAACCAGAGACGATCGTTTCGCTCCCCAGGTGCGCTGACGTTCCCTCGTGGGTTCATGTAGCAACGCGCGACGAGCCAACGCCGGGGCTCATCGGTATCAAGCGTTCCCAAGCGTGTAAGCCAATCGGCCGGGTCGGATGCGAACCGGATCGCTAAACCTTCATCGATGCCCCACAGCGCGGTGAACACGTTATCGAAATCAACAAAAATGGTGCTTCCGATTTGCATGTGACCATCTCCGTGTATCTAGCTTGCCGATTATCCGAAAACACGATAGCTGCATAGTGCAGCACCATGCCGCATAGTGAGTCGGAT
Source organism: Sphingomonas beigongshangi (assembly GCF_016820445.1). Taxonomy (GTDB): domain Bacteria; phylum Pseudomonadota; class Alphaproteobacteria; order Sphingomonadales; family Sphingomonadaceae; genus Sphingomonas; species Sphingomonas beigongshangi. The sequence continues at coordinate 26,358 of NZ_JADHDT010000013.1, read as the reverse complement.
ATGACCTCGAAAAACAGGCTGACTGTCAACCTTTCAGATGATGAGGCCGATGCGCTGGCGCAAATCGCCGAAAAATCGAAGGTGTCCAAGGCTTGGCTTGGACGCCATGCCATCTGTGCGCTGTTGGAGCGCGCGAAGGAAGATGACGGTCAGATACCGCTGCCCTTGGCAGCAGTAGGGGGACGGTGATGATCGCCGATACCGCGAAAACGGTGATTGACCTCTTCTGTGGTGCAGGGGGGCTTTCCGAAGGGTTCCGACAGGCTGGCTTCCATGTTTTGGCCGGCCAGGATTACGACGACATGGCAGGTCGCACATTCTCGGCGACCCACCACGAGGCGCGTTTTATCGGCGGGCCGATCGAGCAGGTGACGCCGCAACAGTTGCTGGATGCGGCCGGCAAGAAGCGTGGTGAGATCGACGTAATTTGCGGAGGGCCGCCTTGCCAGGGCTATTCCGTCTACAATCACCAGCGCGGCGCGAACGATCCCCGAGCCGGGCTGTTTCGCCAGTACCTGCGCATTGTCGAGGGTATCATGCCGCGCTGGCTCGTCATGGAGAACGTGACGGGCATCACATCGATCGCCGGTGGCGCGATCGTGCGCCAGATTTACGAGGAGATGAACCGTCTCGGCTACCAGGTCGAGATGCGTGTGTTGCGCGCCGAGGATTATGGTGTGCCGCAGGAGCGCCGCCGCGTCGTGTTTATCGCAAATCGGGTCGGAGCGCCCATTCTGTTTCCCGAGCCCACCCACGGCAAGGGCTTGCAGCCGTTCGTCACAGTATGGGATGCGATCTCCGATTTGCCGAAGTTGGAGAATGGTGAGGACCGTGGCCTGCCATCCTTTGGCGGGCGACCAAAGACGGCCTATCAGGCCATGCTGCGCGGGGATTGCCGCCTCGCCTATAATCACTCGGCGACACGGCTGGCGTCCATCAATCTGGAACGGATGCGCCATATTCCCCCCGGCGGCTCGTGGCGCGACATTCCGCACGATCTGCTTCCTGCTGGTATGAAGCTCGCCAAGCGTAGCGATCATACGAAACGCTATGGTCGACCGCGCAAGACTGATCTTGCCTGCACGATCCTGACCAAGTGTGATGTGCATTGGGGCGCCTATATCCATCCGGTTCAGAATCGCTCCTTCACCGTGCGAGAGGCCGCCCGGTTGCAATCGTTCCCCGATTTCTTTGATTTCAAAGGCAGTCGGACCGAGCAGTTCGTGCAAGTTGGCAACGCCGTTCCGCCTTTGCTCGGCAAACGCATTGCAGAAGCGTTGCTCCGCGCCGATACCGTTACGCCAGGCCGTAGCCGGCGAGCGGGCCACGGCGCGGAGGACCTTGCGATTGCCGTGTAACCCTGAGCAGATTGTTGGTGAGGTATTAGGATGGCGAGCGCAGAAGGGTGTGAACCCGGCAGCGCTTGCTTTCGAGTGTCCGTTCATCAAGTCGCGATGCCCCAAACGCAGCACGCAGCTCCCTGATGAGCCCTATCCCGTTTGTAGCCTATGGAAGCGCACCGACGGCGATGCTGACCCGGTGCAGGACCTCATTTTCGTTTGCCCGAAACGGTTCTACGCAGTCGATTTTCTGACTGAGGTGATCGCGCATTGCTGGCCAGGGGCGAAGCCTGTGAACCCCCAGGTTGCACCCGAGGTGAAGATGGCGGGCTTCGGCAATGTCGATTTCGTGATCGCCGATGTCGGTGCCGACAATGAGATCGAGCAATTCCTGTCGGTTGAGTTGCAGGCGATCGACATAACAGGTTCGGTGTTCAAGGCGTATCAGGCGCTGCGCGCGGGTGAGGATCTCGACAAGCGCCCGACCTATGGGTTCAACTGGGACAACGTCTACAAGCGGTATATCACCCAGCTAATTCGTAAGGGCTATTTCCACCATCATTGGAAGACGAAGATCGTCGCGGTCATTCCCGAGCAGGTTTACCAGTACATCCTGGGTCGTGCGGCTTTTATGAAGACTGCCGATGTGAAGAACGATCCGCAGGTCAACATCATCTTCATGACCTATTGCTTGGAGAGCGATCCGACGCGACCTGGTGAGTTCCGGCCCCGTTTGGTGACGGTTGAAGGGACCAGCCATACCAACTTGCAAAATGCGATCCTTTACAAGGATGCGCCGCTCAAGGAAGCATTCACCGACCAAATTAGGAAATCTTTGGTTCGCGCTGTTAATCTAGCTGATCTGATCGACGCGGGTGACATTCCTGAGGGGTTGGAAGAGCATGAGAATGAAGGCCCTTTGAACTCGTAAACGCGAGGGGCTGGGACTGTTAGTTTTGGCGCTGTTCTGCGCTGCGTAGTTAAGGGGCAGTAAGGGTAATGAGTGACACAAGGGATATCAGCCTAGACCAGCTTTTGTTGGACGAGCAAAATCCCCGTCTGCCGACTACGATCGGTCGTCAGCAGACGACAATGATTACCTATATCGCTCGAACGACCTCAATCGCAGAGATCATGACGGCCATAGCCGAGAATGGCTTTTTTCCCGGCGAGCCGCTGATCGTTATACCGGGCGACGGCAATAAGTTCATCGTTGTCGAGGGCAACAGGCGGCTGACAGCGCTGAAATTGTTGCAGCAGCCTGAGCTGTACGCGAAGAGTCGAAAAATTCGCGAGATCGCGGATGAGGCCGAGCATCGACCGACGAGCATACCATGCGTCGTGTTTCCAGATCGGGACGACGTAATAAATTACCTTGGCTATCGACATATCACCGGCGTTAAACAGTGGGAGCCACTCGCAAAAGCACGCTACATAGCCAACTATTTCCAGCATCATACCGATGATGGTGCGAAGCCCTATCCCCGCTATGTTGAAGTGGCGCGCGGGATCGGCAGTCAAGCACCCTATATCAAGCGGCAACTTGACGGTTTGGCGATCTATGAAGCGGCAGAACGTGCAGATTTCTATGCTATTCCCGGCTTGGACGAGGAGAACATATCATTCTCGCTTGTCAGTACCGCGGTCGGCTACGACAGCGTATTGGACTTCGTTGCTTCATGCGGTGATCCATTCGTCGACACAGATTGCCTTCGCAAGAAGAACGTTGAGCATCTCATCCGGTGGATGTTCGAGCAGGACAGTGAGGGCGAAACCCGACTCGGTGACTCTCGAAACATTCAGAAGCTCGCCGTCATCCTCGCCGATCCCGAGGCGACAAAGCGGCTGATTGAGGGAGAGAGCCTCGATCGTGCTTACGGGCGCACGAAGGGCTTGTCTGACGATTTCGCTTCGGTTCTAGCGGCGGCCGAGATGCAGGTGACGAAGGCTGTCGGCATGATCGCCCTTGTCGAACTTGATAATTCGCACATCACGCGCATCGGCAACATATTCAAGCAGGCGAAATCGCTCCGCTCACTCGCGGACGATAACTGATGCCGGATTATGGCGTTATCAACGACCGCTCGCCTCATATCGTCGCTGATCTTTGTGAGATCATCGCGTTATTCGAGAACACCCCTATCTCGCGAGGCGATATCGAGTCCTTTGTCACTGCCAAGGGCGGTGAAGGCCTGTTCCGGGAACTCGATGCCGCCAATGATGCGGAAACGAACGAGCGCATCCAGGCTCTGACGGAGGACGCCTTTCAGCACCTTCGATACCGACAGATCGCGTTTGGGCGCTGGTATCCCTTTGTGGTCGAGCACGACGTAATCGAGCTGAAGGCCGAATATGATGATTATCATCGTGTCTATGCGGCACTGCTAAGTCAGTCGCGTCTCAAGATGTTTGACAGGCCCGATCGGGCTAGGGCCGCAGCGGAGTTTGAGGCGTTGTGCCGGGAGGCGCTGCCCGGACTCTACCCCGCTTGGAACGTCTATCACTTCGGTGCCGGCGGCCTGGATCGCCCTCAGTTCGGCAATAAGCTCAAAGACGCACTGAAGGCGCTGGCGGACAAGACGCGGGATAAGCTCATCCTAGATCATGTTAATGAGTTGTCTGAGCAGAATGTCGGCGACGCTGGCATCGATCTTGTGGCTCTGTACGAATGGAAGGATGCGGCGGCAGCAGTGCCTTCAGTTTTCTGCCAATGCGCGGCCCAACAGGAGGGATGGCCGGAAAAACGCTTCGAGGCGAGTCCATGGAGCCTGGAACGCTTCTTCAACTTTTTCCATAAGCCCGCCACGGTTCTCTTTATTCCGATCTGCTATCGCGTTCCCACGGGGCGGTGGGTTGGCTCGGATGCCCACCAGAGCATCTTGATCGATCGGCTGCGGTTGACCGAGCTGCTGGATCGCCGACTGGATGGGGGCGACCGGACCATTGCTGACATAGTGGCGGTCATGGCAGCGCCGATCGAACCTGGCGCTTTCCTTGCGGATCAAGCGCAGCAGCAGGCTGCATAACTGACCTCTAGGTCAGCTCAACGCGCTCGCTGGCAGGAAACTGGCGATAGAAGGTCGAGAGGCCGACGCCGAGTACCTTCGCGACACGCGCTGGCTTCTCGCCCACGGCGAGCAGCTTGCGGGCCGTGTCGATCCTGTCGGGCGTCATCACCAGCTTGCGCCCTCCCCCCGTGCTGCCCTTCTCGCGCGCTGCCGCCAGTCCGGCGATCGTCCGCTCCTTCACCAGCTCGCGTTCCATCTCCGCGACCGACGCGAGGATGTGGAACAGTAGCCGGCCTGAGGCGGTGGACGTGTCGAACCCGTCCGTCAGCGATCGAAAGTCGATCCCCCGCTCCGACAGGTCCGCGGCCAGTGCGATCAGGCCCTGGATCGAGCGACCGAGCCGATCGAGCTTCCAGATCACCAGCGTGTCGCCGGCGCGCGCAAAGCCCAGCGCCTCGATCAGCCCCGGCCGGTTGATCTTCGCGCCGCTCGCCTTGTCGGTGAACACCTTCTCGCACCCGGCTTTTGCCAGCGCATCGAGTTGCAACGTCAAATCCTGATCGGCCGTCGAAACACGCGCATAGCCGATCAGCATCTTTCCCGTTTCCCCGTCGAAATCGGCAGTTTCGGGAATTGTAAATCGGGAACAGGTTTTGGGAAAGCGAAACCCGCAGGCGACCGTCAGCGCGATCGGCGCGACCGGATTCCCGTCACAGGTTCCTTTGCGGGAAGGCAGCCACGTACGGCCGGAGTTCCGTGGGTAGGTAAGAAGGTTGTGAGCTTTCGACGGGGGAAGCGGGATCGTGTAAGCCTAGCGTATGGACGAGGAGCAACCACCTTCAAAGGAACCCCGTCGCCGTGATCGCGCCAGGAGCGAGGCGGCCCTGCTGGATGCCGCGCAGGCGGAGTTCAGCATCCACGGCTTCAAGGCCACGACCACCCGCGCCATCGCGGCGCGGGCGGGCTGTTCGGAAGGGCTGATCCAGAACTATTTCGGCGGCAAGGAAGGGCTGCTGATGGCGGTGATGCGCGCCGGGGCGGACGAGCAGGCTGCCATGCGCGACACCGGCTTCTTCGATCGGCCCCGTGCGTCCAGCGCCGAGGCGGAAGTGCGCGAACTCCTCGACTTCATCACCGGCGCCATGCGCCGGCTCGCGCCTCGCCTACGCATCCTGTTCGATCGGGTGCTGCTGGATGCGGGGTTCGCCCGCCGCTTCGCCGACATGACGCCGCGGCGCACCCTCGTTGCGTCGGTCGCGGACCGGCTGCGCCGCGAGTGGCCGGCCACGTCCGATCCGGACCGGACCGCCGACGCAATCGTCTCGTTCGGCTTCGAGCTGGGATTCGTTCACCCGGAACTGCTTGGTCGCGACGAGCAGCAGGTCACCGCGTTCGCGGCCCATTACGCCTCCTTGATCGCGCCGGCACTAAGGATGTAACTTTACTGACTGATTGATCAGTTATATGGTCAGCCGTCTTCGAAAGGGCTGATCGTGACGGCAGACGTGATCTCGTGCGACGTGCTGGTGATCGGCGCCGGGCCGACCGGCCTGATGGCGAGCTACCTACTGCGCCGCTGCGGCGTCGATGTCCGGGTGATCGACAAGCGCGCTGAGCCTTCGGCCGAGTCGCGGGCTGGCGTCATGTCGTCGCGCTCGGTCGAGCTGTTCGCCTCGCTGGGGCTCGCGGACCGGGTGTTCGCGCACGGCGTGCCCAACAGCGACTTTGACATCTTCGTCGGCGGCAAGCGCGCCGGGGGCTTCCACTTCGATCACGCCCATGCCGACGACACGCCATACCGCTTCATCACCATGATCCCGCAGGCCGGGACGGAAGCGGTGCTGATCGAGGCGCTGACCGATGCCGGCCTGGTGGTGGACCGCAGTGTAGAGGCCAAGAGCTTCCGCGATGACGGCGATGCGGTCGTCGTGGAGGCGGCCGGGGCGGACGGCTCGCCTCTGACGTTCCGGGCGCGCTACCTGCTCGGCGCGGATGGCGCGCACAGCTTGGTCCGCCACCAGCTCGGCCTGTCATTCGAGGGGGCGAAATACCCGCAGGCGTTCCTGCTCGGTGACGTGCAGGTCGACTGGGACCTGCCGGAAAAGCGCTTCCGCGTCTTCCTCAACGGCGATCGGCTCGGGCTGTACGTGCCGTTCCAGGGGCAGGGCGCGGCGCGGGTGATGACCACCGACCTCGACCCGCAGCCGACGCAGGATCAGGCCTGGTCGCATCTCGACCTCGCCGACCTCCAGGCCGGGTTCGCGGAGGCGGCGGTGCGGCCGGTGCGGCTGCACGATCCGGTGTGGCTGACCCGCTTCTCGTCGCAGCACCGGGTTGTGGACCGCTACCGCGTCGGTCGCGTGTTCGTCGCGGGCGATGCCGCGCACATCCATTCGCCGGCCGGCGGTCAGGGCATGAACACCGGGCTCCAGGACGCGGCCAACCTCGCCTGGAAGCTGGCGGCGGTGCTGAAGGGCGATGCCGGCGACGCGCTGCTCGACAGCTACGAGGCCGAGCGGCTGCCCGTCGCGCACCACGTCCTCGAACTGTCCGACCGCATGTTCGACATCAGCGCCTCGCAGACCGGCTGGCGCGCGAAGCTGCGCGATGCGCTCGCGCCGCTGGTGATCGGTCCCGCCTCGCAGCTCGACCGGGTGCAGACGCTCGCCTTCCGCGCGCTGTCGCAGATCGACGTCGGCTATGCCGAGCCCGGCGCGGCCAGGGACGGCAAGGCCGGTCCGCAGGCTGGCGAGCGTGCGCCCGATGCGCCGCTACGCCGGGGCCGAGACCTGTTTGATCTGATCGCGGGCTACGGTTTCACCGCGCTCGCTTTGTCGCGCAAGCGGCTCGATGCGGAGACGGCCGACCGGCTCGCGGCCGGGCTCGATGCGATGCCCGGCGTAACGCCCCGCATCGCCGCGCGGCTCGACATGCCGGCGCACCCGCGGGTGGAGCGAGTCGAGCGCGCCGAGCTGTTCGCGGCCTACGGCCTTCATGCCGACGACGCGCAGGCGCTGCTGCTCGTGCGGCCGGACGGCTTCGTCGCCTGGCGAGGCGACGGCCTCGACACGACCGCCTGCCAGGCTGCGCTTCACCAGCTGCTGCACGCCGCCTGACCTCTTCCGACCGCCAACGGAGTTCCACCATGCCCACCGTTCCGTTCACGACCCAGGCGCGCGTCCAACGCTTCAAGGATCAGCGCTGGCTGATCGACAAGATCGTAGAGCTGGCCGGTCCCGAGTTCGACCAGACGCGCCTCCACTACTACGCCGCGCCGATGAGTTCCGATTGGGCCGGCGGCGTGATGGGGCTCGCCGGCCAGATCAAGCGCTATGACGACATGACCCGCGAGTTCGCGCGCCTCGCCCGGCGCTACGAGCTTCAGGCGATGGCCGCCGACAGCCAAGGGCACCACGTCACCGCCAGCGACGGCTTCTTCGCCGCTTCGGTGATGTACGGCGCGGCGCAATGGCCGATCTTCGAGAACACCGACCTCAACTACGCGCTCGAGCGCAAGAAGACCGAGTGCTACCAGGCCGCGCCCACCGAACGCTCGGGCGGGATCGGCGCGCATGGCCCCGACGCCGCGCCCGCCACATCGGGCGCGCCACCGCCGTGTCCCGTTCATCGCAGAACCTGACGAGGTTCCGGACACGCGAGAATCGCGCCTCGCTCCCCCCCCCAAGCGCGCTTTCCGCAACGCGGGACCATAGGCAGCCAGCAGCCGGCCGCCCTCGAAGCCGTCAGGGTCGGCTCCGCAGATCCCGCCATTCACGTATGATTGCACCCGGCCGGGACTCGCTGACGGAACGTGTGCTTGACATGGCAGATGTCGTCACCGAAAACCGTGGCGCGGGCACTGCCTGGAGCACGCCGTCGATGCTCCGGTAGATCTGCCGACCGGCCATATGGGCATGAGATGCGGCCTCGTCCGGGTCGAGCACGGGCGCGAAGCAGGCGTCGGTTCCTTCCAGCAGCGCCGACCATTCATCACGGGTGCGTTGCCGGAACAGCGCCTCGAAACGCCGCCTGAGATCGGGCCAGCGCGCCGGATCGTAACCATCGGCGAAATCGGCATCGTCGGCGAGTCCCAGCTTCTCACGGAGCAGCGCATGGAATTTCGGTTCGAGCGAGCCGACCGAGACGAACCGGTCGTCCGCGCAGCGATAGGTCGCGTACCAGTGCGGCCCGTCGAGGATGCTGCGGCCCCGCTCGCTGACGAAATGGCCCGCCGCCTTCAGGCTGAGCAGCAGGTTCATCAGATGGGCGCTGCCGTCGACGATCGCGGCATCGACCACCTGTCCCCGGCCGGTCGAACGCGCGCTCAGGATCGCGGCGAGCAGGCCGACCGCGAGATAGAGCGCGCCGCCACCGAGATCGCCGACCAGGCTGGGAGGGGCCACCGGCGGCGTGCCGGGCTGGCCGGCGTACCAGAGCGCGCCTGACAGCGCGATATAGTTGATGTCGTGCCCGGCGGCCTGCGCCAGCGGACCGTCCTGTCCCCAGCCCGTCATCCGCCCGAACACCAGCGCCGGATTGCGGGCGAGGCAGACGTCGGGACCGAGGCCCAGCCGTTCCATCACCCCGGGCCGCATCCCCTCGATCAGGGCGTCGCCATGCTCGATGAGGTCGAGGACCGCTGCCACGCCGTCGGGCTGTTTCAGGTCGAGCTGGATGAACCGCTTGCCGCGGTCGAGAATCGACGCGCTGCCGAGATCGAGTGCGTCGGGATCGGGCGCGGGCCGGCCCACGACGACGACGTCGGCACCAAGATCGGCAAGCAGCATGCCGCAGAACGGCGCGGGACCGATCCCGGCAATCTCGACGATCCGCACGCCCGCGAGCGGCCCGTGATCCCTCATGCGCCATCCTCTCCCTTGATAGGCTCCAGGCCGGATCGTGGCACGATTCCGTGTCGGCCGAACATGAAGAACAGGAATATCGCGCGACCGAAATGCATTGGACAAGTCGGCCGCGCTTTCCGATCTACGCTCAATAAAATGCCGGTTACGGCGTGCGTGGAGAGGCCCGATGGCGCATATCCTGACCTGCCCGATCTGCCGTGTGCAACCCCGCGCCGCTGCCGCTCGGGAGCATGGATGATGGAGCTGCGCACCCAGCTTCGACGCGCGGCCGCCTATTTCGCGAACCGCGAGGCGCTGGTCCACGGCGATCGTCGCTTCACCTTCGCCGAAGCGTGGTCGCGCGGGGTGCGGCTGGCGAACGCGCTGGCCGATGCCGGCCTCCAGCCCGGCGACAGGGTCGCGACGCTCGAGAAGAATTCGGTCGAGGCGGTCGATATCTTTCTTGCCGCGGCGATCGGCAACTTCGTTCGTGTGCCGCTTTATGCGCGAAACCGGTGCGAGTCCCACGATCACATGATGCGTCACACCGGATGCCGCGTGGCGCTGGTCGACGAGGCGCTGTTGCCTGAGATCGCCGGGCTGGACTCGGAGGTGCCGGGCCTCGACCGCCTGATCGTGCGTGATGCGCGCTACGAAAACTGGCTCGCGCAGGCATCGGACATCGATCCCGATCCGGCGATCGCGCCCGACGACATCCTTGTCATCCGTCACACCGGCGGCACCACTGGCGCGCCGAAGGGCGTAGCCTATACCCATCGTTCCTGGATGACGATCTGCGGCGGATTCCAGGCGGTCGGCCCACGACCGGAACCGGGCGCGACGGTATTGCACGTAGGCCCGCTGTCGCACGCCTCGGGCTTCATGTTCTCGCCCTATTGGGCGATCGGCGGGCGCAACGTCATGATGGAGGCGTTCGACCCTGAAGGCTTCCTCGATATTCTACAGCGGGAGGAGGTCGGTTACGCATTCGTCGCCCCGACGATGCTCAACGCCGTCGTCCATCACGGCAACCCGCATGGGCATGCCTTTCCGAAGCTGAAGTGCCTGCTCAGCGCCTCAGCCCCGATCTCGGAGGCGACGCTACGCAAGTCTTGCGAGATCTTCGGCGACGAGGTGCTACACTCGGCGTACGGACAGACCGAGATATTGCCCGTCACGTCACTCGGGCCGAGAGAATGGTTCGGCCGGACCGAAGGGTCGACACCGCTTCAGTCGGTGGGTCGGGCGATGCCGTTCGTCGATCTGGAGATCCGCGATGCGGACGGGCGCGTGCTCGGACCCGACGAGCCGGGAGAGATCGTCGCAAGGTTCGAGAACGGCCAGATGCAGGGCTTCTGGAACGATCCCGAGGAGACCGCGCAGCGCATGGTCGACGGCTGGGTGAAGACCGGCGACGTCGGCCGGATCGACGCCAACGGCTTCCTCTATCTGCTCGATCGCGCCAACGACCTGATCGTGTCGGGCGGGTACAATATCTACCCCGCCGAGATCGAGAACGTGATCGCCGATCACCCGCTGGTGATCGCCGCCGCCGTGTTCGGCATCCCGCACGAGAAATGGGGGGAGACGCCGCTCGCGCGGGTCGTCGTCGCGCCGGGCACGGTGATCTCCGAACAGGAGATCACCGATCTCGTCAGCCGGCGGCTGGGGTCGTTCAAGAAGCCCGGGCAGGTCGTCTTCACCACCGATCCTCTGCCGCTGAGCAACGTCGGCAAGGTGCTGAGGTCGAAGCTGCGCGAGCCCTATTGGGCCGGCCATGCCAGCCGGATTTCGGGCGCATGACCGCCGACCGTCCCGCCGCATCCCCCGTCACCCCCATGGAACATGCCATCCCGTTCGAGACCATTGTCGTCGAAAAGCGCGGCCCCGCCTGCTGGGTGTGGCTCAACCGCCCGGCGGCGCTGAACAGCCTGACGCTCGAAATGGCGCATGAGCTGGAGGCGGCGATCACGGCCGCCGAGGCCGACCCGGCGGTGCGATCGGTAGTGGTCACCGGGGCAGGACGCGCATTCTGCGCGGGTGCCGATCTTGCGGCGCTCCATGCGCATGGCGGATCGATCGCCGCGCCGCTGGGCGACTTTCTCGCCGAGCTGGGCCGTGTCTTCACGCGGATCGAAGCCTCGCCCCTGCCGACGATCGCATTGGTCAACGGGCTGGCGCTGGCCGGCGGACTGGAACTCGTCCTGTGCTGCGATCTCGTGGTCGCCGCCGACAGCGCGCGATTTGGCGATGCTCACGCGAACTACGGACTGCTGCCCGGCGGCGGCGGCTCGATCCGCCTGCCGCGCAAGATCGGCCCGGCGCGCGCGGCCTGGTTGATGATGACGGGGGAGTTCTTGCCCGCGGCGGACATGGAGCGCGCGGGGCTGGTGAGCCGGATCGTGCCGGGCGACGCGCTGGTCGAGACGGCGCAATCCTTGGTCGAGACGCTCGCCACCAAGAGCTCGCTCGGGCTGGCACGCATGAAGGAACTGGCCGCGATCGCCGACGGCTGTTCGCTGGAGGAAGGCCTGCGCCGCGAACTGGAGATCGTCGCCGACTACGCCACCTCGCACGACCTGCAGGAGGGGCTGACGGCCTTCGCTGAAAAGCGCCAACCGGAGTTCACGGGACAATGAGCGACATCTTCATCGCCGGCGTCGGCATGACGCAGTTCGGCAAGCAGCTCGATCGCAGCCTGAAAGGTCTGTCGGGCGATGCCGTGGCGCAGGCGTTCGCCGATGCCGGCTGCGGGCCGGCGGATATCGACGCGGTGTTCTTCGGCAATTGCGTCCAGGGCCATATGGAAGGGCAGGACATGATCCGCGGCGAGCTGGTGGCGCGCGCGGTCGGCATCCAGGGCGTGCCCGTCGTCAACGTCGAGAACGCCTGCGCCACCGCCTCGACCGCGGTGCACATGGCGAGTGCCTATGTCCGCTCGGGCGCGGTCGATGTCGTGCTGGCGCTGGGCGCGGAAAAGATGTGCTCGCCCGACAAGGCGCTGATGTTCAGCGCGTTCGACGGCGCGTGGGACGTGCATGAGACGGCGCGCAACCGCGATATCCTGCTGGCGATGGGAGAAGGCGTCGCCGTGCCGGAGGGATCGGTATCGACGCAGCCCTACAGCGTCTTCATGGACATCTATGCCGCGATGTCGCGCGCGCACATGAAGACCTACGGCTCGACGCAGGCGCAGATCGCGGCGGTCTCCGCGAAGAACCACATGCATTCGGTCAGCAACCCGCTGGCGCAGTACCGGATACCCTACACCGTGGAGGCGGTGCTGGCGGCGCCGCCGATCGTCTTTCCGCTGACGCTGCCGATGTGCTCGCCGATCAGCGACGGGGCGGCGGCCGCGGTGATCTGCAACGCCGCCGGGCTGCGCAAGCTGACCGCTTCCGGCGGGCGGGCGATCCGCATCCTCGCCTCGGTGTTGCAGACGAGCTCGGAACGCAGCCCGTATGATTACGACCGGCACGTCACCCGGCTCGCCGCCACGCGCGCCTATGCGGCGGCGGGGGTCGATCCGGCGGATGTCGATGTCGCGGAAGTGCACGACGCGACCGCGATGGGCGAGATCATCGAGATCGAGGCGCTGGGCCTCGTGCCACCCGGCGAGGGCGGCGTCGCGGCGGAGCGCGGCGATACCGTCATCGGCGGCCGCATTCCGGTGAACCCGTCGGGTGGCCTCGAATGCAAGGGCCACCCGATCGGCGCGACCGGCCTCGGCCAGATCTACGAACTGGTCGCGCAATTGCGCGGCGAGGCGGGCGCGCGGCAGGTGGACGGCGCCCGGATCGCGGTCGCGCAGAACGGCGGCGGGGTGCTGGGGGTGGAGGAGGCCGTGGTCGCGGTCACCGTCCTCGGCCGATAGGGAGCGAAGAGCATGGATTTCCTGCCCGGTGACGAACAGCGGATGGCCGTCGAGAGCGTCCGCCGCTTCCTCGACGACAAGCTCGAACCCGAGATCCGCGCGCATGGCCCCGGCTTCATCCCGCGCGACCTGATGCGGCGATGGACCGGCGAGCTGACCCGGTTCGGCCACATCGCGGCGCCGCACGACGAGGAATGGGGCGGCCTCGACATGGGGTGGCTGACGCATCTCATGATCTTCGAGGAAATCGTCTATTCCTCGCTCGACGTCGCCATTCCGGGCTTCATCAACGCGGTCGGTGCCGAGCTGATCCGGCGCAGCGCCTCGCCCGAACTCCAGCGGCGCTACCTGCCCGGCCTGATCGCGGGCGAGCTGTTCGTCTCGATGGGCATTTCCGAACCCGATGTCGGCTCGGACGTGGCGGCCGTGAAGACGCGCGCGGTGCGCGACGGCGACCATTGGGTCATCAACGGCGAGAAGACGTGGATCACCAACGGCGCCTATTCGGACGTGCTCGTCTGCACCTGCCGCACCGGCGAAAACGAGATCAGCCATATCCTGATCGACCGCGCCGAAAGCCCGTACGAGGTGCGCGACATCGAGAAGATGGCGCTGAACGGCCAGTCGACCGCGCAGATCTTCCTCACCGACTGCCGCGTGCCGGTCGGCAACATGCTGGGCCAGCCCGGCGACGGGCTGCGCAACACGCTGAAGGTGTTCGAGATCGCGCGCTGCCACATGGCGATGTGGAGCATCGGCATCGCCCGTCGCGCGCTGGACGAGGCGATCGCCTACGCGAAGGAGCGCACGCAGCATGGCCGCAAGATCGCCGGGCATCAGCTCATCGCCGAGAAGCTCGCCACCATGGCGACGCAGATCGACGCCGCGCGGCTGCTGACGCACCGCGCGATCTCGCTGGTCGATGCCGGCGTCCGTGCGGAAACCGAATGCGCCATGGCCAAATGGTATGCGACCGAAATGGCGATCGGCGTGACCCGCGACGCGCTCCAGATCCACGGCGGCAACGGCGTGACGCGCGAGTTCATCGTCGAGCGGCTGGTGCGGGAGGCGATCATCTGCCCGATCCCCGACGGCACGACCGAGATCCAGAAGCTCATCATCTCGCGCGCGCTGACCGGCGTCGGCGCGTTCCGCTGACGGGAGCACGATCATGACCGAAGAACTTCGCTACGACGGCCGCGTCGTGATCGTCACCGGGGCGGGCGGCGGGCTGGGGCGCCAGCATGCGCTGATGTTCGGCGCGCGGGGTGCGCGCGTCGTCGTCAACGATCTGGGCGGGGGACAAACCGGCGGCGGAGGTTCGTCCGCCGCCGCCGACAAGGTGGTGGAGGAAATCCGCGCCGCCGGGGGAGAGGCGGTCGCGAACCACGATTCCGTCACCGATGGCGCGCGTGTCGTCGCGACCGCGCTCGACGCGTTCGGCACGGTCGATGTCGTCGTCAACAACGCCGGCATCCTGCGCGACGTCAGCTTCCACAAGATGACCGATCAGGACTGGGAGCTGCTGCAGGACATCCACCTGAACGGCACGTGCGCCGTCACCCGGGCGGCGTGGCCGGTGCTGCGCGAGAAGGGCTATGGCCGGATCGTGATGACCACCTCGGCGGCGGGCATCTACGGCAATTTCGGCCAGGCGAACTATGCGGCGGCGAAGCTCGGCATCGTCGGCCTCGCCAACGCGCTGGCGGAGGAGGGGCGAGCCAAAAACATCCATGTCAACACGATCGCGCCGATCGCGGCGTCGCGGATGACCGAGACGGTGTTCCCGAAGGAACTGCTCGATCGTCTGCGACCCGAAGCGATCAGCCCGCTGGTCGGCTGGCTGGCACATGAGGCCTGCGCGGAAACCAAGGGCCTGTTCGAGGTCGGTGCCGGCTATATCGCGAAGCTGCGCTGGGAGCGTTCGCACGGCCATCGTTTCGGTGGCACGACCGATTTCACACCCGACGATGTGGCGCGTCACTGGGCCGGGATCACCGACTTTACCGACGCCGAGCACCCAACCACGATGAACGAAAGCCTGACCGCCGTTCAGCGGACGGCATGACGACGATCCAGGACATGAGCCGAGGGAATAGATCGCCCGCGCATTGAATTGGACGGCGCGCACGAGGCAGGTGATCCTGCCTCGACAAAAATACAGACAATATGGAGAGGGGCTATGAAATACTGGCTGCTGACGTCTGCCGCCTTGGTTTCGGCAGGGCCGGCACATGCGCAAGAGGCGCCGGCACCGACTGCCGCCGAAGCCGGACCACAGGGGCAAGCGCCTGCGCAGACCGGGGCCGATGCTCCCGCGCCACCGGCGGCCCGGACGCCTGCACCGGCGGGAACCGCAGCGCCTGCATCGAGCGCCACCGAAGCACTGTCCGAAGACATCGTCGTGACCGCCACCAAGAAGGGTTATGGGGAGAGCGTGCAGAACGTGCCGGTCGCGGTGACGGCGTTCGGCGAGGCTCAGCTCGACGCGAAGTTCGTCCAGAACCTTCAGAGCCTCAGCTACGACGTGCCCAACGTGCAGCTCGACGGCGTTGGGACCGCGCCGGGATATGCCAATTTCACCATTCGCGGTCTCGGCATCAACAGCACCATCCCGTCTATTGATCCCACCGTCGGCGTCTTCGTCGACGGCATCTATCTGGGCATCAACGCGGGCGTCGTGCTCGATAACTTCGACCTCGAGGGGGTGGAGGTGTTGCGCGGACCGCAGGGGCTGCTGTTCGGCCGCAACGTGACGGGCGGCGCGGTGGTGATGCGTACGACACGTCCGAGCTTCACGTTCCGCGCCAACGCCAAGGCTTCGGTCGAGACCGGCCTGAAGAAGACCGTCAGCGGTATGGTGACGGGGCCGCTGATCGACGACGTGCTGGCGGCCAAGCTGGCGGTCTATTACAGCGACGACGACGGCTGGTTCCGTAATCGCTTCGACGGTCGGAGTTTTGGCAGGTCGCGCGACATCATTGTCCGCCCCGCGCTCTCCGTCAAAGGCGGGGACGATTTCCGCATGGACATCCGCTACGAACACGGCGACGTCGATGGAGACGGGGCGCCGGTCCAGAGTCACGCGGTACTCCCGCGTGACACGTTCGCGCTGTCGATTGATTTTCCGGGCTTCTACAAGGCGATCTGGAACCAGGCGATCGTCGAAACCAATGTCGATGTCGGCTTTGGCGACGGTGTCATCACGAACATCTCGGGCTACCGCCAGTTCCGCTCGAGAACCGCGACCGACATCGATGGCACGCCGCAGTCATTCTTCAACGGTTTCTTCAACATCGCTCAGAAACAGCTCAGTAACGAGCTGCGCTATGCCGGTAAGTTCGGCTCTGTGGAAGTGACGACCGGCCTGTATTATTTTACACAGGATCTGGCCTATGCCGAGCGGCGCAACCTTCTCGGCAACAGCCGCATCGTTTCGGGGGGCGGGACTCAGGACCAGACGACATGGGGCATCTTTGCGTCCGCCGACTGGCATTTCGCGGACACGCTGACGTTCAATCTCGGTGGTCGCTATAGCTGGGAGCGCAAGGCCGTGCGCATCTCGACCCTGCGTGCCGACGGCTGCGACCTCGACACGCTGCGCTGCGCGACGAACTTCGTCGACAGCAACGACTGGAAGAGCTTCACACCGAAGGTCGGGCTGCAATGGAAGCCCGATGACCAGACGCAGGTCTATGGCTTGTATACGCGTGGCTTCCGCAGCGGTGGCTATAACCTGCGCAACACCGATCTTGGCGTGCCGCCCGGCCCCTTCGATCAGGAGGTCCAGGACAGTTTCGAGATCGGGACGAAGAAGCAGTTCGGACGCAGCCGGCTGAACCTGGCAGCCTTTCATAACCGGATGAAGGACCTCCAGCGCGAGATCAACCTGCCCGGCCCGCTGGGCGTCAGCCAGGTGATCCGCAACACCGCCGACGCGACGATCCAGGGCGTGGAGGCGGAGGGTCAGTTCTTCATCCTGCCCAACCTCGTCCTGTCCGGGCAGCTCGGCTATGTTCACGGCCAGTATCGCAACGTCCGCTTCGACATCAGCGGCGACGGCGTCATCAACGGCATCGATCGCGACCTGAAGCTGCCGCGGCTGTCACCCTGGACTTATGGCGCCGGGCTGACCTACGATCAGGCGCTGGGCGCGCTGGGGAGCGCGACCGCACGCGTGGATTTCACCCATCGCGACACCGCCCGGTTCACCGACAACAATGTCGGCTTTCTGCCTGCTGCGGACATGCTCGATGCGAGCCTCACCTATAACGCCGCGAGCCGCAAATGGCGCCTCTCGGCCTACGCCCGCAACTTGCTGAACGAAGTGACTTATGGTGGCGATACGCCGCTCACCGTCGCGTTCGGCGGACCGGGCGCCAGCCTGTCGCCGCTTAACAAGGGGAGGGTCATCGGCGGCGAGTTCGCGCTGAACTTCTAGCCGTTCGTCGCCGGCGCCTCGCTCCGCGGCGCCGGCGTCCAGGCCTCGCGGACGCGGGCGATCAGATCCCGCGCTGCCGGCTTGATCGGCCAGCGCGCGCGGGCGGCATAGGCCAGCACCAGCGGCTCCAGCAGTCCGGTATCGGGCAGCGCGACGAACCCATCGCGGAACCAGCGGCCGGCGGTGAAGGCTTTGGCCACCAGCCCGACGGTGTCGGTCGCGGCGACGATCTGCCGCGCCAGCGGGAAATAGTCGGTCATGTGCACCCGATCCTCCGGGCGCTGACCGTCCTGCTCGTAGAGTTGCTGGATGATCGGCGTATAGGGTTCGGACGACGACGGCACGACGAAATCGAACTGCGTCAGCGCCCGCTTGTCGATCGAATGCCTTGTCAGGATCGGGTGCTCCCTGCGCACGAACGGAAGGATCTCGATCGTCGCGATGCGATCGCACTTGAACTGCGGCCAGCCGGAAAACGCGGCCTCCAGCCCGAATGCGACGTCGATGTCACCGCGCGACAGCAACTGCACCGCCCGCTCGCTGTTACCGGAGACGGTTTCGAAGCGCACGCCGGCATGTCGTTTCAGGAGCGCGATCGCCGGCCCCGTCATCAGCCAGTCGATCGATCCGGGGAAAAGGCCGATGCGAAGCTGCCCCGCGAACGGGTCGGCGCCCCGGTCGCGCTCGCCGAACAGGTCTGCGGCATCCGCCAGCAGCCGTGCCGCCCGGTCGATGAAATCGCGACCCTCCGGCGTCATCGCCACGCCGCGCGACGTCCGGTTGAAGATCGCGAAGCCGAGTTGCTGCTCCAGATCGGCGACGCTCTTGGTGATCGCCGACTGCGTAACCCCGACCGCCTTGGACGCACCCGAGAAAGACCCGACGCGGGCCACGGCCACCGCATATCTCAGACGGGAATCCAGCACGGACGGATTCTACGCCGGCCCCGTCTCGTCGCGCAACAGGTCGACACCGTGGCCGGCGCCCCGAAGCGTCGTCGCCGTGCAACGCCGCGCCCCAGGCCGGTGCCCGGGATGATCGGAACATGGCCACGCCGCGGGATTGCCTTAGACTGGCGTGATGCGCGATCTGACCCCGCTCATCATCTTCGCCCGCGTCGCCGATATGGCGAGCTTCACCAGGGCCGCCGAAAGCCTCGGAATGCACAAGGGGCGTGTGTCCACCGCGGTGCGTGACCTGGAAGCGACGGTCGGCGTCCGGTTGCTCCATCGCACCACGCGTGCGGTTCATCTGACCGACGACGGTCGCGCTTTCCATGCGCGTGCCATGGAATTGCTCGCCGAGGCGGAAGGTCTGGACGCCATGTTCACGCAGCACGGCGGCACGGTGCGCGGCCGGTTGCGCGTCGATGTGCCGACCGAACTGGCCCGCGCGATGCTGATCCCGGCGCTGCCGGCGCTGCTCGCCGCCCATCCCGGACTGGAACTTGAAATATCCAGCACCGATCGGCGCGTCGATATCGTGCAGGAAGGGTTCGATGGCGTGTTGCGGGTCGGGACGATCGGCGACGACAATCTGATCGCACGGCCGCTCGGCGCGCTGCGCATGGTGAACGCCGCCAGTCCCGCCTATCTCGCGCGATATGGCACACCCCTGACGCCGGACGATCTCGTCCGTCAGGGCCATCGGATCGTGCATTATGCACCAGCTCTGGGGACGAGGAGCTTCGGTTGGGAATATCCCGACGGCGACGGCTATGCGACCCTCGGCCTGCCGGGTGACGTCAGCGTCAACAATGTCCAGACGTATCATGCCGCCGGGCTGGCGGGCATCGGGCTGATCCAGGCGGGTCTCGCAGCGATGCAGCCGCTCTTCGACAGTGGCGAGATGGTCGAAATCCTGTCTGCCTATCCGCCGGAACCGTTGCCGGTCTGGTTCGTGGTGGCCCACCGCCGCAATCTGTCGGCCAAGATGCGCGCGTTTCTGGTCTGGGTCGAAACCACGATGCAGCCCTACCTCTGACCGGATTGTTTCTGGCATCAATAACAGTGCGTTTTTCGTCCGCCGGTTTATCGCGAAGGCGGGGAACAGTATTTCCTTCGTCACGGCAGGATCCGATCGGTTCGATCGACGGCGTCCGCCAGACGGAAGGAAACGGTTTCATGGCCATCAACCACCAACAGCTGCTGATCGCTGGCGCATGGACGCCGGCGTCGGACGGCGCGACCTATGAATCGCTTGACCCCTATTCGGGCGAACCGGCGACCCGTGCCGCCGCCGCGACCGTCGCGGATGTCGATCGCGCCGCCGACGCCGCGCACAAGGCGTTCGCCGGCTGGGCCGCGCTGCCGCCCAGCCGGCGCCGCGCCTATCTGCTCGCCGCCGCCGACGCGCTGGAAGCGCGCAAGGACGAGATCAGCGCCGCCGTCACCGCCGAGATGGGCGGCCCGGCCGCCTGGGGCGAATACAATGCCCGGATCATGGAGGAGAAGCTGCGCTACGCCGCCGGCGCCGCCTATGAGGGGCTGACCGGCGAGGTGATCCCGTCGGAAAATACGAACCGCACCAGCGTCGCGATCCGCAAGCCGGCCGGCGTCGTGGTCAGCATCGTGCCGTGGAACGCGCCGGTTCTCCTGATGGCCGCCTCGGTCCCCGCCGCACTGATCCTCGGCAACACCGTCGTCATCAAGGCGTCGGAGCAGACCCCGCGCACCCACGGCCTGGTCGCCCAGTGCTTCGAGGATGCGGGCTTCCCGGCCGGCGTCGTCAATTTCATCACCAACGCGCCCAAGGACGGGCCGGCGATCGTCGATGCGCTGATCGCGCACCCGGCCGTGCGGCGCATCCACTTCACGGGATCGACCAGGGTCGGCAAGATCATCGCGGAGAAAGCGGCGAAATATCTGAAGCGGGTGGTGCTGGAACTGGGCGGCAAGGCGCCGTTCATCGTCCTGAAGGACGCCGACCTCGATCGCGCGGTCAATGCCGCGGTGTTCGGCTCGTTCGCCAATTCGGGCCAGGGCTGCATGTCGACCGAGCGGATCATCGTCGAGCGTCCCATCGCCGAGGAGTTCACCCGCCGGCTGGCGGCCGCGGCAAAGAAGCTCAAGGTCGGCGACCCGCGCGCGAGCGACACCATCCTCGGCCCCGTCATCAACGATGCGTCGGTCGGGCACCTGACCGGGCTGGTCGACGACGCGGTGGCCAAGGGTGCCGGGCTGCTCGCCGGCGGCACCGTGCAGGGCCGCTGCTTCGCCGCCACCGTGCTGGCCGGCGTGACCGCGGACATGCGCGTCTTCCGCGAGGAATCGTTCGGTCCGTTCGCCTCGATCGTCACGGTCGATAGCGCGGAGGAGGCGCTGCGCGTCGCCAACGACAACGATTACGGCCTGACCGGCGCGATCTTCAGCCGCGACGTGACGTTGGCACTCGACATGGCGAAGCGGCTCGACACCGGCATGGCGCACATCAACGCGGTGACGCTCGACGACGAAGCGCAGGCGCCGTTCGGCGGCGTGAAGGACAGCGGCTACGGTCGATCGGGTGCGATGGTCGGGCTGGAGGAACTGACCGAGATCCAGTGGATCACGATCGAAGGAACGCAGGCACCGCGCTATCCGTTCGGGGAATAGCTCGAACGCTTGCGACCCCTTCCGCGCCGGCGCATCTCTTGCCAACGCGCATGGCGGGATCGATACCGGCCCTCAAGGCAATGGCGCACGCGCGGCATATTCGGGAGACGTCACATGGCGAAACCGGCAATCGTTCCCGCTCACGGCTTCCGGGGCGAAGCGGCGCCTTGGGCCAACCCGGAAATGTCGGGCCGGATGGACGCGCGCAAGACCATCCGCCTCGACGCGAGCCATGCTTCGCTGGCCTTTCGGCGCGACGCGGTGACGGGCCTGATCGACGATGCCGCCAGCGCCTTGTCCTGACACACAAGCGACGAATGGACGAACGATGACCGGACAGACCTGGGAGCGTGTGCCGATCGACGCGCAGAGCGTCGAGGCGCCGCTGTCGCAGGCGGCAGTGTTCCTCGTGGTGGCGGTCGAGCCGGACGATCGGGCGCTGGCGCACGTGCGCGAGACGCTGGCGACGGTCGACGACCTCATCAAGACGGTGGGCTTTCGCGATCTGGCCGGCCGGTTGTCGTGCGTGGTCGGCGTGGGCCATGACATCTGGAGGCGACTTGCGAAGACCGCACAGATGCCGGCGGAGCTGCATCCGTTCAAACCGATCGTGGGCGCCAAGCATCAGGCTCCCGCCACGCCGGGCGATCTGTTGTTCCATATCCGCGCTGAGCGGGTCGATCTGTGTTTCGAGTTCGAACGGCTGCTGCTGGCGGCGCTCGGTGAGGCGGTGCGGGTCGTGGATGCTGTGTCCGGGTTCCGCTATTTCGACGCACGCGACCTGCTCGGTTTCGTCGATGGCACCGCCAATCCCGCCGGTCACGACATTCCGGCCGCCGCGCTGGTAGGCGAGGAAGACCCGGATTTCGCCGGCGGCAGCTATGTCGTGGTGCAGAAATACCTGCACGACATGACGGGCTGGAACGCGGCGGGAGCAAGCGCACAGGAAGAGATCATCGGCCGGACCAAGGTCGATAACGTCGAGCTCCCCGATGCCGGCGCGGACGCGCAGAAATCGCACAAGACCCTCAGCACGATCGTCGATGAGGATGGCACCGAGCACGACATCCTGCGCGACAACATGCCGTACGGCGATCCCGCGCGCGGCGAGTTCGGCACCTATTTCATCGGCTATTCGCGACGCCTTTGGGTGATCGAGAAGATGCTCGAGCGGATGTTCGTCGGCGATCCGCCCGGCCGCCATGACCGGCTGCTGGACTTTTCCACGCCGAAGACGGGGACGACATTCTTCGCGCCGTCGCGGCGTGTCCTCACCGGGCTGTGCGGCGGCTAACCGCGATGGTCGGCGACGATCGCCTCGCCTAGCGTCAGGGTTTCGGCGATCAGTGCTGGCGCGACGGGCGGCGCACCTGTCGTGTCCGCCATCCCGATGATGGTCTTGCACAGCGTGTGAAAGCGCACGATCCGCTCGGCATCCTGTTCGTCGAGACTGCCCAGATGCGCGCTCAGCGCGTCGTAAACCGCCGCCAGTTCGCCGTGATAGGTGAGCGG
The DNA here is from genome assembly GCF_016820445.1 of Sphingomonas beigongshangi. Taxonomy (GTDB): domain Bacteria; phylum Pseudomonadota; class Alphaproteobacteria; order Sphingomonadales; family Sphingomonadaceae; genus Sphingomonas; species Sphingomonas beigongshangi. Next base: position 3,746 of record NZ_JADHDT010000013.1, on the reverse strand, counting down.
AAAGATCGCGATGGGGCCGTCCGCTGTGCCGGCCTTGCCGAACTGCAGGTCGAGCAGATGGCGAAGCACGGCGACCTCGGCGACCAGGCCGGTCATCATCGCGCGCCGCGTTTGACGCGACGAGCGCCGGGCGAGCAGGTAATGCCCCACGCCGCCCGCCAGCGATCCCACCAGCGCCGCGACGATCGCCGTTACGTTCACCATCGACCGGTCTCTCTTGCACCCGCCACGTCAGAACACCGCCGCGATCATCGTCAGCAGATTATCGACGAACCGTCGCGGCAGCGAACGCGCCGCGATGCCGCCGTGGTCGATCTCGATCGCATCCGCGAGCCACGCGCGCTGATGCGCGGCGACCCGTTCGGCGAGGTCGGTTGAATCGAACAGGATGTTGTTCTCGAAATTGAGGTCGAGGCTGCGGCGGTCCATGTTGGCGGAACCGACCAGCCCGAGCGATCCGTCGGCGATCAGCGTCTTGGCGTGGAGCAGGCCGCCGCGATATTCGAAGATGCGCACGCCGGCCTTCGCCAGCACCGGGTAATAGGCTCGGCTGATCGCGCCGACGATGCGGTTGTCGTTGCGGCGGGGGAAGATGATACGCAGCGCGACCCCCCGCCGCGCCGCCGCCACGATTGCGCCGATCAGCGGCGGATCGGGGGCGAAATAGGGCGTGGTGATCGTCACCGTCTCGCGCGCAGCCGCCAGCACGGCGACGAACAGATCGGTCATGGTCCCGCGCGACGACAGAGGCCCCGTCCCGACCGCGATGGCCGGAAAGCCGTCGGGCAGCGGCGACGGCGGCGGCTTACATTCCGCACGCCGACCACCGGGTCGAGGCGGTCGAGGTGCGGTTCGGCGATACCACCGTGCCCGGCTGGTTCCACCTGCCCCCCGGCTATGCCGAGGGCACTAAGCTGCCCTGCCTCGTCATGGTCAGCGGCATGGACGCGTTCAAGGAGTTGCAGATCGGCGGCTCGGCCGACCGCTTCCTGCGCCGCGGCTTTGCGATTCTGATGCTCGACGGCCCCGGCCAGGGCACGTGCCTCACCCGCGGCATCTGGTACGATCCCGACCGTCAGGGCGCGCTGGGCACGAGCGCGTTCGACGCCGCGGCGGCTCGGCCGGAGGTGGACCCCGAGCGGATCATGATGTGGGGCCTGTCGTTCGGTAGTTTCTGGGCGACGCAGATGGCGGCGGCGGAGCCGCGCTTCGCGGCACTGGCGGTGATGTACACCAACTTCCAGCCGCGCAACTGGGCGATCTTCCAGATGGCGGCGCCCACGTTCCGGCAGCGCTTCATGTACATGACGGGCTCCGCCGACGAGGAGGCGCTGGAGCGGATCATGGACCGGATGGACGTGTTCCGGATCAGCCGCGAGCTCAAGATGCCGTGTTTCGTCATGTCGGGCGAGGACGACTCGCTGACCGATGCGGCCTGCACGATCGAGCATCTGAACAACGTCCCGGGGCCCAAGACGCTGGTGATGTATGCTGGCGAGGAGCACGGCATGGGCGGCTCGCGCTCATCGCAGCTCGGCACGCCGTTCTTCCCGCTGATCGCCGACTGGCTCGCCGACCGCGCCGCGGGCAAGCCGCTGGAGTCGACCTACAACGTCGTCGATACGCTGGGGCAGATGCACTCAGAGCCTTGGGGCGAAGCCCGCGTCCACCAGCATGGCGCGCCGCTCGGCGTCGACCAGCTCTGGTCCGACGAGCCGCCGGTCGGACTGGCCTAAGCTAGCGCTTTCCGTACCGCCAGCATCGGGAGAGAACCGCCATGACCATTCGCGTCCTGCAAACCGGCCTTCATCCGGAGCGCGTCGATTTCGATACGCCCGAGTTCAAGCGATTCGAGGGGTTGACTGAGGACAAGCTGCGGCAGGCGAACGACGGCAACGTCGCCATGCTGCGCCAGGCGGGCTTCGAGGTCGTCAACGTCCTCATCAGGAACGGCGATACGCCCGAGGATGTCGTCGGCAGGGCCGTGGAACAGGGACCGTTCGACGCCCTGCTGATCGGCGCGGGGGTGCGGCTCGTCGCCGACAACACGCTGCTGTTCGAGGGGCTGGTGAACCTACTCCACGCCGCTTACCCGAACGCACGTTTCGTGTTCAACCAGGCGGCGGTCACATCGCCCGACGATATAAACCGCTGGTTCGAAGGCCCCGAAGCCAAAGCGCCGTTGCGTTAGCCGTTCCCACAACAGCGTGTTTGGGTGAGTTTCGGGAACGGGTTCTCTTTCCCGATCAACCATCCCAATGGGAACGCCTCGGCTGTCTCGCCGCCCGTTCCCAATCGGGAAGGCGAGACGTTGTGTCGGTAATATGCTACGACGACCCGTGAAGGAGCCGGTCTATGGGTATGCTGGTCGTTTCGGCAGTCTTTGTCGTGATACTTTCCGCCTTAGCTTACCGCGCGAACATACGCTTTCGTAATGAAAGTCGACTTCCCATGCAGTGGGGGATCACAGGGGCAGTAAACTGGTCCGCGCCCCGATCTGTCGCGCTTGCCTTCATACCGATCTTGTCAATCGGCGTTCTTGGCTTTCAGGTACTCATGGCGTTGAATGTTCCTGCCCGAGCCGGGCAGGAGGCACTTGTATTCCCCGTTCTGGTCGGAACCGGTGTCACACTTGTCGCGGTGCAGCTTCTGCACTTTTGGTTGATCGAGAAGACTTTGCGCCGCAATGCCGGGTAAGTCTTGCTCGTTGGTCAGGTCGCCTTTCCCGATATTCGATCCCCAGCGAGACGGCTCCGGCCGTCTCGCCCGCCGTTTCTAATCGGGAAAGTAGGGCTTTCCAGCAAATCCTTGTCCGATTTAGGAGCCGGCGCGGATCGCATCCCTTACGGTAATCGATCGCGGCCGCATCATGACGACGATTTTCTGACGTATGTGTTGATCCGCTTTGCCTGGCATCAATAGCCTGCCTGTTTGCAGAGCGTCTCTAGACGCTTCAGCTTGGGATTGTCGGGTCCATATTCGCGGCGAAAACGCGTGCGACTGGCACAGGCCTGCTTTTGAGCAACGCTATCGCGACTGGCGGCAGCGCGCTGCTTCTTTCCCACTGTCGAGTTCAAAAGGATGCGGTTGCGTTCGACGTCAGCTCGCTGATCGAGCTGCGTGGTATCATATTGCACTTGCGCGGCCGCGGGCAGCGCCAGAAACAACGCTGTTGCCGCGGCGATACCGCACATCCCTGCTTTCATCGAAATACATCCCTTCTGCGGCACTCTGCCAGGTCATCCACGATCCCGGCAATCGGCCTTGGCAAGTGCATCGTCTGCCTCGCGCAGCAGTTCCGCGACAACCCGCTCGAATTCTCCGCCGAAGGCATCGTCCAGGGTATGCACCGATCGCCACGGGCAGTGAAGCGATCGCTGTTTTCTCCGCACCAGATGCGGGCAATCCAATTGCCCTTGAATGCGGACGGAACACCGGGCGCTGGCGAATTGAGCCTGATCTCCGCCGTTTTCCGACGCCTCTCCGCCCCGTCCACCTTGGTGTGTTCAACCTGAACGCTCCACCAGGGCCAGTCGCGCCCGGTCCTGTTGGAGGTGTCGCGGACAATGCCCGATCCGAACACTCCCGCATTGACGCAGTTCCTCACAAGCGCATCAAGGTCTGCCATCCGGGATGCAAACGGATCGGTCATCACCCACGCTCAGCGATCAGGCAAGCCAGGCCAGCACGATAGTGGCGCCGCGGACATCCGCAACGTTAACTTCACAGATGCACATTCCCGTTTG
>NZ_JADHDT010000012.1 GCF_016820445.1 Sphingomonas beigongshangi | reverse complement strand
GAACTTGTTCGTCGTCTTGCTCGTCATAGCCCCTTCCTCTCAGGAGTTAGAGCCTCCGACAAACCCGGCGCGGTTCAATAGCCATCGCACCCTGGCTCAAGCTCGATGTCGTGCATCACCTTCATACGTCCTTCCAGCAGACGGAGGAAGAGCTGGAGGCCTCGCGTATGGAGCGCGTCCAGGAACTGCAGCAAGCCGGCCTTCTGTCAGCCGAAGTCGGCGACGACGACTTCGACGACAAGGGTTCGACGGTCGCTTCCACTGCCGCGTCGACGGACGATTGAGCTCGGTTTCGCGCCCCTAGTTGTTGAAGAAACCAGCCGTCGGTCAGGAGCGACGAAGCGAGACGGAGCGGTGCTCGGCAAAGCTATTCGCCGAGCAGCGCTCCCGACCTGATCGCCTCCAGTTCATCGACCCACTCCGGCCGGGCCGTTTCGAGCAATTCGATGACGCGGGCGAGCTGCGCGAATTCGTTGGGGTTCAGCCCCGAGTTGACCAGCCGCCTCAGATGGCGTCCTAGAGAGGCGGTACGCTCGCCCTCGGGAAACGCGGCGCCCGCCGTAACGAGAAGTTGGACGACGGCGGGCACGGCGAGCCTGTATTCGGTTCGCCGGTCGACGATCCGGCAGGCGACGCCCTCCGCCAACGTCGAGATCCGCCAGCGGGCCGCGACCTGCATCGCGATGATCGGCGTCGTCGCTCTGCCCTCACCGGCGGCGCGGTCGACGTGCGCCAAAGCGCGTTCCTCCAGCACGGATGTGTCCGCCGGCGGGACGTAGCCCCAGCTGAAGCCGAAGAGCAGCGAGTCCGCCTCGTCCGGAGGTGCTTCCGCCAAGGACGTCACGGCTGCGTGACCGTCCTCCTCCTCGATCGGCCTCGCTTTGCCGAACTCGTCCAGCGGACCGGGCAGTCTGAGACCGAGTCCCATCCCGCGTGACTCGAGAATCTCGGATCGTGCGGTGGTGATCTCATGCCAGCGGTCGGGCCGCTCTTCCGAAGGAACAGCGTCGATGACCATCGCCACGCGAGCCACCAGATTGGCGGCGATGGCTTCCGGAACCAGCCATTCGCGCGCCCATACCGGCGCCTCCCACCGATCCATCGCCCCGCCTATCGCCCACGTCGAGAGGGCCCACCGCCGTACAGCTGACAGCAGCCCCGCCCGGTCCACAGCGAAGCGGCTCAGTGCGCGGCATGCGTGGCCGGCGTGCGCGAGAGCAAGGGCACGCCGGAATTCGGAGGGCGAACCGGCGAGCACGCCTTGATCGAGCGATGTCAGCGCGATCGTGGCGGTGATCGCAAGTAGCTCTACCGAAGTGTCGATAGCCCCCTCCTCGCCGAGAAGACGGTCGAGCGCCACCGTCGCGGCCTCCCGGCACGTCACGTCGCGCGCGCGACCGGCAAGCACGGTGAAGCCGGCGAGCTTGCTGAACGGGTCGGCCTCGCCAGACAGCGCTACGCCCAGGATGGCGACGTCCGCGTCGCTTAGTCCGTCAGTCATCACTTCCAGCGGCAGGTCGGGAGAGACCGCCAGGGTCGCCGACGCGCCGATCGCTGACGCGACATGCCGCGAGGCTGCGGTCGCTTCCGCCAGCGCGGCGAGCGCGCCCGGCAGCGTCCCGTCACCCAGTTCGGGGTCGAGGAGATTTCCGAGGTAGGTCGGCGACGTCGCCATCAGGTCGCCGAACGCGAGCTCGCTCTTCGCGGCGACGCCTTCCACGAAAGCCTGGGACGTGGTGTTCAGCTCCTTGAACAAGGTGGTGAACGCCTCCGGCGTCGGCTTCTCCGACCCGAGCAGAGCGCGCCAGCGCGCGGACCTGACCGGTGACAGCGTCCGGTTGGCCGTAAGCCGATCGAACGTGATCAGGCGGGTGTCGGCGTCGTCGGCGAAGAGTCCCGCCTCTCCGAACCCAACCGACTTGCCCTCGATCGTGGCGATGACTCTGCCGTCACCCCGGCGCGCCGGGTCGGTCGCGAGCGGCCTGCCGTCGGAGTCAAGCAGTTCGGTAGAGTTCCCCCGAAACGCTTCGCCAAGGAACGCGACGAGATCCTCGATTGCGACGTCGTGGCCCGAAATGACCACCTCGTCCCTCTCGTATCCAAGCGCGCGACGGGCATCCGCCCGCTCGGTGACCCTGTCGAGCAGCGAGGGTGGCATGTACCCGGCGACCATTCGCCGTACCTCGACGGCGGTCATGTTGATTTTCGCGCCGTCGACATCCTGCTCCAGGCCCTCTTGCATCAACAGGAAGAGCCGTACGCGCTCCACCGTCGTGTCGAGCGCCGCGCGGTCGCGGCCTTCCAGCCGCGATTCTACTGCCTCCGCCCACCACTCATGGTACGCGTCCAGCCTTTCCGCCGGCACGTTCATCGGGGTCGCTAGCAGAGCGTGCATGGTGGCGGTCGTGGCAACGCTCCAGACCCGGGCGTCGTCGAGGTCGTCCTTGGCGGCGAGGCCGGCTACGACGGGGATCATGGCGAAGAGCCAATCGGCAGCTACCCTGGCCGCGCTAACTTCAGGCAGCCGCGTCCAGCAAGCTCTGATGGCTCGCGCAATCGCAACAACGCTGTTCTCGAGCCATAGCCGATCGGCCGGCAGGTTCACCGCGCCGCGCAGTATCGGAAGGTGGATCGAGTCGCGGATCGCCCGCAGCGGACGCGGGGCGCCCCTGGTCCAGTCGCCGGTCGCAGCGGCCTCGAACACCTCGTCCGCCTCGATTGGGACCAGCGCCACGCCGGCCTCCCGCAGCTTGCGATAAGCGGACGCGCGCCTTGCCGCGTCGATCGCGCCAATGCGCTGCAGGTGGTCGATCATGTCGAGCGGGGTTGCAACCGGCCGGTTCATCCCCGCGGCATCGGTGAAATGGCCATGGCCGTTCACCATGCGATCTCCCGAGACGAGGACGTCAACGGGGGAACCCTCCTGCAGCAGCGACACCAGCGGCGTCATCTCGAGACCTCTTTCCGACCCGTCGCTCTCTCTAAGCCTACTGCGGTCGAAGGGGCCCAGCGTCACCTTGCCGGAAGCGAGCGCCGACGAGATCGCGCGCCGAACCGCCTCGATCGCGCGCTCCAGTTCGGTAGAGCGGCGCTGACCTGCGATCTCGGCCTCTGCGATGCGAATTGCATGAGCGTCGACGTGGAGTTCGACGCCGGCGGCGACCAGCGCGTCGAGCATGCCGCAGTCCTCGAACGAGTTGACGACGACGCCGTCGAGCAGGAGCGGCCGATCAAGGTCGATGTCGGGCTCATTCGGCCAGCGCCCGCCTAGACCGGAGACGCGGCCCAGCGCCTGGCCAGCCTCCTCCGCCGCGATCTCGCCTTGCCTGGCAAGGGCCTCCACCACAGCGTCGGGGCTGGCCAGTCTGTCGGCGAACGGAGCCGGATCGCGCTCGCGCTCGCCAAGCGATCCGGGCTCAAACAGCGGAAAGGTGTGCACCAAGCGTCCGTCAAGCGCTTCGGCATGCCGATGGAGGTGGACGATATCGTCCTCCTGGCCCGCGTCGTCGATTACGCGGAGCGAGCCGGCGTCCACTAGAGCCTTGACCCTGACCGCCTGTTCCACACGAGCTGGCTGCACACGGTGTGCCTGCTCAAGGTCGTGGAGGAGGAGCGGCAGGGTTCCCGCGGGGATCACGATACCGGGCACGTGATCCAATGTCTGCTGAAGGAGGCCGCAGAGCTGAAGCGCGAGAATGGCCGCAGGGTCGAGGCCGATGCGTGCGGCGTTCGCAAGGTCGAGCGGAGAGCGGTTGCCGGCCACGAGCGGCAGGCAGAGTCGCGCGCGGGGCGGCAGGGCAACGTTCTCGGCTAGCCGCGCGAGGATCAGCTCCGACATCGTCGTGCCTAGCGGTCGGGCGGCTAACGTTATCGGCAGCGCGCCCGACAGGATCATGCGGTCGAGCTCGGCGGCCCTCGCCTGGACCTCGTCTCGCATCCTGATCACCTCGCGCACGCTGCCCTTCTGGAGCGGCCCGTCCTCGCCCGAGGCAGCGATGGCGCGCCTTAGCCATTCACCAGCCTCGGTACCCCAGTCAGTCCCCCGGCGGACGGCGAGGGTGTAGGCCTGCACGAGGATGGAGGGATTGTCGGGCTCGCGCTCCACGGCGGCACGCGCAAGGTCATCGGCTAGAGGGTTCCCGGCGGCATGGGCGATACCCGCGGCCTGCAGGAGCTGCCGAGGGTCGCGATGTTCGCGGCGCTCCAGGTCCTGTACGACAAGGGGCGCGAGCCGGTGCCAGTCGCCGCCCTCGATCTCGATGTTGATCGCCAGCTGCCTGAGGCTGGGCCGGTCCGGATCATCCGCGCGAAGAGCTTCGGTAGCGGTACGCGCCTCATCCAGACGACCGCCTCGGTAGAGCCGCCAGGCGACGTGCTCGCGGAGCGAGGCCCGGGATTCGACGACGTCGCCGAGCTCATCGAGAAACGCATCCAGCTCGGCGTCGCGGCCTGCGTTGAACAGCGCGCGGCAGGCTCGCACTGCGTCGTCCGTTCTACGCCGTTCGCGCCAGAGCCGAATCGCGTAGTCGGCGGTGCGCTCGTCGTCCGCCTCCGCGAGCGCCTGAACCAGGAAGTGAAGCTCGGTCTCGGATTGGCTGGCCTCGTAGGCCGCGAGACGGAGCGCCACCTGGTTAGCACCCTCCTGCTCGGCGATGACCAGCTCGAGCCGGGAAATGGAGTCGGGTTCTAGCTTCTCCCCGGCGGCCGCGAGCCGCTCGCGCGCCTCCGCGGTTCTCCCCTTGCGGGCGAGGACCTCAACCTCCAGTCCGTGCGCGATCTCGGCCGGCAGTAGCCTTGCGGCGCGCTCCCGATGCGCGTCGATGAGATTGAGGATCTCGTCGCCGTCGTCGCCGCGGATTGCGAGCTGGAGCGCGGTCATGAAGTGTGCGTCCGTCCAGCCGCCCAGCGCCGCGGCCCGCTCGAGCTCGGCCCGAAGGTGCCGGTCATCGAACGGGAGGCCATGCTCTATGGCGATCCATGCGACGTCGAGCACCGTTGCCGGATCATCGAGCCTTAGGAGAAGGTCGGCGCGGGCGGCCTCGCGGATGCCGGCATTCGCCGAGCCGAGCGCAAGATAGAAGCGGGTGGCCTCCACCGTATTCATGAACTCCGGCGCGCGCAGCCGGGGTCCGATCGCCTTCAGGGCGTCAAGGTCGGCGAGGGCCGAAGTTCGCAGCCGCTCCCCCTCCGGATCGTCCCGCAGGTGGGTCGCCCGTGGGAACTGGCCAGCGTTCTCGAGCATGCCCTCGCGCCGGCCCTCGGGCACCATCATCGTTATCCTAAGGCGAGCCCGGTGGTACAGCAGGACCGGGTTCTCAGCCACATGGTCGCCATCGGCCGCGTCCAGCATGGCCTCCGCCTCGTCCCATCGTCCAGCCTCGGCGAGCCAGGTCGCGACCATCGGGAGCATGAAGCCGTTGAGCGAAGCGGCCGGGGCGTGGCCCGGCTGCACGTCCAGCGCGCGCTCCCGGCCGTCGCGGCCTGCGATGGCCTCCAGCATCAGCCCGAGCGAAGTCCGATCGTTTCGCCGGGAGACGAGCGCGATGGCGCCCGTCCAGTCCTTCCGCGCCAGCGCTACCCGCGCCCGGTCGGTCGCGAGATCGGTGGCGCCGATCGCCTCGGCTGCGGCAATAAGCTCGTCGGCCTCCTCAGGCCGCTCGGCTCGGGCCAGCAGCTGGGCGGCCAGCCGCATCGCGGCGATGCGGGCGTCGCGCGGTGCGGAGGCGAGGTCGCCGTCCCGTGCCCTTGCCGCCAGCGCGACCACGCGCCCGAGCCTTGCCGGGTCGTCTATTGACCTTGAGGCTGTCTCGAGCTCCACCTCGCGCTGGAGGTGGTCGCCGATCACGTCGATCGGTACGCGCGCCAGCGCGGCGCCCTCGGTTCTGATCAGGTTGCGCAGTATCTCAGGCTGTCCGTCCAGCCTGACGCCGACGTCGCGCACCTGCTGCTCGATGCGATCCGCTCTGGCGTTGGTCACCTGGATGCCGAGCCTGGCATGCGCCGGCAGCTTGGCGTCGACGCTGAACGCGAGGAATGCCACCGCTTGGTCGAACATCGCCTCGCCGTACCATTCGCCGTCGCCGGTTGCCGCCACGTATGCTGCGGCAGCCTCGCGTCGGTCCCTGCCATCATCATCTGTGCCAACGACAAGCGCGAAAGCGGCCCGCTTCAGGCAAGCTCGTACATCAGGATCTCTCAGCCACTCCCGCACCGGTTGGTCGCCGAGAGCGATCGGCGGGTCTGCCAAGATGTTCTTGGCGAGCTGAACCACGTGGCTGGCGAGCGTGGGGGCGTCGCCAGTCAGCAGGTCGAGCGCGGATTCCAGCTCCCGATCGACGGTCGCCGGGTCGGGCGCGCCGCCGGCCGAAGCGCCGCGGACGTGCCACTGCTCGCGTGCCGCCTTGAAGGCGGGCACCGCGAAACCCTTAAGGCCCTTGAACGCACTCCACGGATCAATCGACAAGCGCCCTCATCCTCGCTGCTGCTGCTGGCTATCTAGGTGAATTACGATCCTTATTCACCCCGCTCAAATGCAATGCCGCCATTCCCGAGCCGCGCATCGGGCGACTGCAGGAATGTCTGAGCATGAATTCGCGACAGACTGCGCTAGCAAGCCAAAGCTCCTTTCGGGACGACATAGATAATGAATGTCCGGTGAGAAAGCCGCTTTCTTAGCGTGTAAGACCTAGCGTGCGCGAGCGTGTTACTCTCGTAAGAAAGACACACTGTTAATGTGCGGGATTACTCTGATCGGCGGTCACCGGCGGCGCCTGCCCGGAGTCGGGAACGCTTCCCTTGCGGCGCAATGCCGCGCCGATCAGCGGCCCGCCAAGCGTCAGCGCCACGAGCACCGCGAGCGGCGAGATCATGCCGGCCACGAGGGCGAGCAGACCCAGAAATATGGGGATCATCGCGCCGCGGAGATGCTGTCGTTCCAGCTCGGGCGACACGCCGGGTTTGAGCAGCGTGCCTTGCGCGAAGGCGGCGCGGATCAGCACCAGATTGGCAAGCCCGAGCACGGTCAGCCACGCGCAATAGAAGCCCACGCCGACCCGCAGTTGCACGTAGGTACTGAGCACTGCGGCCGGAAACGGCATGAAAGCGACGGCGAGCAGGAACAGGGTGTTCGTCCAGAGCAGCCGCGTACTCGTCCGGTCCAGCAGGCCGAACAGCTGGTGGTGCGCTACCCAGAATCGGCCGATGACGAGGAAGCTCGACAAGAAGCCGATATAATGCGGCATCAGATTGATCAGGCGGATGCCCAGTCCGCGCTCGCTGAGCACGGGCAGTTCCGGCACATGGATCTCGACGATGAGCAGCGTCATGGCGATCGCGAAGACCGCGTCGGAAAAGAAGGTCAGCCGTTCAAGCTGCGATTCGTCGTGCGCCCAATCGACTCCGGTCTTCGCCGTCATGTCCATGCCCCCCGCTGGCCGATCCGGCCGGTGCGGCCGATCCTATACGAAGGGTGGTTCGGCAGTCACCGGCAAATACGCGAACCGCGCTGCCCACGGTCTGCCGTCTCCACGACGCGCCGCGTCCATCAATCCGCAATTCAGGGTTCAGGCCGCAAGGGCGTGTCGCTCCGATCGACGGTGAGGACACCGGCCCCATGCCGCAATGGATCAACGACCGCGACCGCCTGGTCGATCACAGCCTGTCGGCGCTGCTGGTGGTGCAGGGGGTGACGCTGTTCATCGTCGTCCCGCTCGCACAGGACTGGGCGGCCGGGCGAACGCTGCTCGACCTGTGCCATCTTGCCTTCGCGGCGATCTGTATCGCGGTGCTGACGCGCCATCGGCTCGTGCAGATGGTGCTCGCCGCGTCGATCGCCCTGCTCGTCGCCTGGCCGCTGTTCGGCCTGCGGCTCACCGGCGCCTTGCACCTTGATCCGGTGGAGCAGCATGAGGCGATCGCGGGCGCGGCGCTCGTCTTCAACGGCGCGGTGACGGGCGTAGTGGCGCATCATGTCTTCGCCGCGGGGCGCGTCACGGCACATCGTATCCGCGGCGCGGTGCTGCTGTACCTCGATATAGCCGCGCTGTTCGCCATCCTGTACGGGATCGTCGCCATGCACGTGCCGCATGCCTTCACCGGGCCCGACGTGCTGCACGCCGCTCCGGAGCGGTCGACGGCGGCCTTCACCTATTTCAGCCTGACGACGATCACCACTACCGGCTATGGCGACATCGTTCCCGCCGCCGCGCTGACGCGCAGCCTCGAGGCGGTGATCGGCCAATTGTTTCCCGCCACCCTGCTCGCGCGGCTCGTCGGCCTTCATCTGGTGCACGAACAAAGGGCGCGACGGGATTGATCATCCGGCACCGCCGCCCGCTCTTCCTCGATGAGGGCCAAGCGCCGTTCGGGAACGCCGGATCGCTTGACGGCCGCGTCGGTGCTCCCCACCCTCGCGCGTACACGTAAGGAACGCTAACGCCCCCGCCATGCAGCTTGTCATCGTCGAATCGCCGGCCAAGGCCAAAACCATCGAAAAGTACCTCGGCTCGGACTATCGCGTCCTCGCCTCCTACGGCCATGTCCGCGATCTGCCGGCGAAGGACGGCAGCGTCGACCCCGACGCCGGCTTCGCGATGGAATGGGAAAATTACGCCGACAAGACCCGCCAGCTGAAGGCGATCGCGGACGAGGCGAAGCACGCCGATCGCCTGATCCTCGCGACCGACCCCGACCGCGAGGGCGAGGCGATCAGCTGGCACGTGCAGGAAGTTCTCAGGGCGCGCAAGGCGCTGCCCAAGGACGTGCAGCGCGTCACGTTCAATGCGATCACCAAGCCTGCGGTGACCGCCGCCATGGCCGCCCCGCGCGAGCTCGATACCGACCTGATCGACGCCTATCGCGCGCGGCGCGCGCTCGACTATCTCGTCGGCTTCACGCTGTCGCCGGTGCTGTGGCGCAAGCTGCCGGGCGCCAAGTCGGCGGGGCGGGTCCAGTCCGTCGCGTTGCGCCTGATCGTGGACCGAGAACGCGAGATCGAGAAGTTCGTCGCGCAGGAATATTGGTCGGTCATCGCCCAGATGGAGCATGACGGCACGCCCTTTGCCGCGCGCCTCGTCACGTGGAAGGGGCAGAAGCTCGATCGGCTCTCGATCGGCAATCAGGGCGATGCGCTGGCCGCGAAGGCTGACGTCGAGGCGGGGCGGTTCACCGTCCAATCGGTCGAGACCAAGCCTGCGACGCGCAACCCGCCGCCGCCCTTCACCACCAGCACGCTGCAGCAGGAGGCCGCCCGCAAGCTTGGCTTCTCGGCCGACCATACGATGCGGATCGCGCAGGGGCTCTACGAGGACGGCGCGATCACCTACATGCGGACCGACGGCGTGCAGATGGACGGCAGTGCGATCAGCGCCGCGCGCCGGGCGATCGCCGACCGCTACGACGCGCATTACGTCCCCGATGCCCCGCGCCAGTACCAGACCAAGGCGAAGAACGCGCAGGAGGCCCACGAGGCGATCAGGCCGACCGATTTCGGCAAGGACCGGGTCGGGTCGGGGGACCATGCGCGCCTCTACGGCCTGATCTGGAAGCGCGCGCTCGCGAGCCAGATGGCGTCGGCCCGGCTGGAGCGGACCACGGTCGAGATGGCGGACGGTACGGGTCGGAACGTGTTGCGCGCGACGGGCCAGGTCGTGATGTTCCCCGGCTTCCTCGCGCTGTACGAGGAAGGTACCGACGACACCCAGGACGAGGAAGCGCGCCGCCTGCCGCGCCTGCGCGAAGGCGATTCGCCGGCGAAGAAGGCCGTCGACGCGGAGCAGCATTTCACCCAGCCGCCGCCGCGCTTCTCCGAGGCCTCGCTGGTCAAGCGGATGGAGGAATTGGGCATCGGCCGGCCGTCGACCTATGCCTCGATCATCAAGACGCTGAAGGACCGCGGCTATGTCCGCGTCGAGAAGAACCGCTTCTTCGCCGAGGAAAGCGGGCGGCTGGTCACGGCCTTCCTGGAGCGCTTCTTCGAGAAGTATGTCGGGTTCGACTATACGGCAGAACTGGAAGAGGAACTCGACGACGTATCCGGCGGCCGTGCGCAGTGGCAGAAGGTGCTCGAAGCCTTCTGGCGCGACTTCAAGCCGCGCACCGCGGAGGTGATGGAACAGCAGCCGAGCGCGATCACCGCCGAGCTCGACCAGTTCCTCGGCGACTATCTCTTCCCCGAAAAGGCGGACGGCTCCGATCCGCGCCTGTGTCCCAATTGCGGCGAGGGACGGCTGGCGCTGCGCGGCGGGCGCTTCGGCGCCTTCATCGCCTGTTCCAACTATCCGGAATGCAAGTTCACGCGCCGCTTCGCGCAGGCAGGCGCGGCGGACGGCGCCGACACCGGTCCGGAAAACCTCGGCAAGGATCCGGCGACGGGGCTCGAGGTGGAACGGAAGTCCGGGCGTTTCGGTCCGTACATCCAGCTCGGCGAAGGCAAGGACGCCAAGCGGGCGTCGATACCCAAGGATATCGGCGAACTCGATCTGGAATGGGCGCTGAAGCTGCTCAGCCTGCCGCGCACGATCGGCAACCATCCCGAGACGGGCGAGCCGATCACCGCCTCCATCGGCCGCTACGGCCCTTATCTGGCGCACAGCGGCAAATATGCGCGGCTACAGTCGACCGCCGAGGTGTTCGAGACCGGCATGAACGCAGCGGTCGCGAAGCTCGCCGATGCCGCGGCAGGCGGTGGCCGACCGCAGCGGGGCGCCGCGCGTGCGCCGCTGAAGGAACTGGGCAAGCATCCGCGCACCGAAGCCGAGATCAAGCTGATGGAGGGGCGTTATGGTCCCTACGTCACCGATGGGACGACCAATGCGACTCTGCCCAAGTCGATCACGCCCGAGGCGCTGACGCTGGAAGAAGCCGCGCAGCTGATCGACGCGCGTGCCGCGGCGGCCCCAGCGAAGAGCAAGGCCAAGAACAAGGCACCGGCGAAAAAGGCAGCCGCCAAGCCGGCCGCCAAGAAAGCGCCAGCCAAGGCAGCAGCGAAGAAGGCACCGCCCAAGAAGGCTGCCGGCTAACGGCGCGCGGTTCAGGCCGGCGAAACCCGGATACGGGCGAAGCCGGCGGGCGCGTCCGCGTGCGCCGACGTTGCCTGGCCCGGGCGACGGCGTCCGTCGGAAGGAAAAGGATGAGCGAGAGCCGCGGCCGTCCTTGTCCTACGCCGCGCGGCGCTGGTGCATCATCAGCCAGGCGCGAGCCTGGCGCTGCGCCTCGGCGATCTCGCGCGCGGTCATGTCCTCGGCCACTTCGGCACGGGCGTCGACCGCCTCGCTCAGTCCGTAGACCGCCGCGAGATTGAACCATTTGTGTGCTTCGATCAGATCGATCCCCGCCCCCGAGGTACCGGTCGAATAGCATACGCCCAGGTCGAACAACGCTTCGGGACGACCACCCGCGGCGTCCCGTATCCGGCTTTCTAGTAGAAACTGCGCACTCTTGAGACTGTTGCCCATTGGTAGCCCCTGTTTTTCATGGGGCCACCATGGCGCACGATTCGCTATGAAATAGTTAACGCAGAAAAAACCATAAGATCATGCATTTGGCTCGACAGCGATATTGTCGATCAGCCGCGTGGTGCCCATACGGGCCGCCGCGAGCAGCCGCCGCGGACGGTCGGCGAGCGGATGTTCGACGAGCGTTTCCGAATCGACGAGAGCGACATAATCCACCTCGAATCCTGCCGCGGTCAGGGTGCTGCGTGCTTCCGCGAGCGCGGTTTCGCTCGCGTCCCCGCGGCCAATGGCGCGCGCCGCAACGCCGAGCGCACGCGGCAGCGCCACCGCCTTCGTTCGCTGCTCCTCGTCGAGGTAGATGTTGCGCGACGACAGGGCGAGCCCGTCGTCGTCGCGCTGGGTGGGCACGCCGACGATCTCGATCGCCATGTCGAGGTCCGCGACCATGCGGCGGATGACGGCCAGCTGCTGGAAGTCCTTCTCGCCGAAATAGGCGACGTCCGCCCGCGCCTGGTTGAACAGCTTTGCGACGACGGTCGCGACGCCGTCGAAATGGCCGGGCCGCGACGCGCCGTCGAACCCCTCGCTGACGCCGGAGACGCTCACCGTGGTGGCGAAGCCGTCGGGATACATGGCCTCCACCGGCGGCAGCCAGAGCAGATCGCAGCCATTGTCGGCGAGCAGGCGCGCATCCGCCATCTCGCGCCGGGGGTAGCGGGCCAGATCCTCGTTCGGGCCGAACTGCTTGGGATTGACGAAGATCGAGGCGACCACCTTCGTGCCCGGCCGCCGCGCCGCCTCGACCAGCGCCATATGCCCAGCGTGGAGCGCGCCCATCGTCGGCACCAGCGCGACACGGCAACCGTCCGCCTGCCAGCCAGCAATGGCTTGGCGCAAGCTTTCCAAGTCCCTAACCGTCTGCACCGCGCGTACCCCCTCGAACATTCAGCGCGCGGCTTCTATGGAGGGAGCAACCATCGATCAACAAGGATGCGACCAGTGGCCGAAGGCCCCCCCGTCCCTAATGCCCCGCACGTCATCGTCTTCGCCAACGAAAAGGGCGGTACCGGCAAGTCGACCACCGCGGTCCATGTCGCCATCGCGCTCGCGGCCAAGGGCGCGAAGGTCGCGTGTTTGGACCTGGATCACCGCCAGCGGACCGTCGGCCGCTACCTCGACAATCGCGCCGCCACGATCAAGCGCACCGGAAGCGACCTGCCGATGCCGGTCCACGACACCCATGACGGCGTGAACGAGCACGTGTTCGAGGAGAAGTGGCACCGGCTTGCCGAGGGTGCCGACTATCTGATCGTCGACACCCCCGGCCGCGACGATCACTTCGCGCGCACCGCGGCGGCGCTGTCGAACACGCTGGTCACGCCGATGAACGACAGTTTCGTCGATTTCGACCTGATCGGACAGGTCGATCCGGAAACGTTCAACGTCACCCGGCCCAGCTTCTATTCCGAACTGATCTGGGATGCACGCAAGCAGCGCGCGCGCGCGGACGGAACGCAGATCGACTGGGTGGTGCTGCGCAACCGCCTCCAGCACATCGAGGCGCGCAACATGCGCCGCGTCTCGGACGCGCTGGGTCAGCTTGCGAAGCGTGTCGGGTTCCGCATCATTCCCGGCCTGGGCGAACGCGTCATCTATCGCGAACTCTTCCCGGCCGGCCTGACGATGATCGACTCGAAGGAATTCGGCGCGATGGGCCTTGGCCATGTCGCCGCACGCCAGGAACTGCGCGAGATGATGGCCGCGCTGCAGCTGCCGGAGCCCGGACTTCCGCTGTTCGCGGACGCTTCATGAAGTGGCTGATCGCGCTGGCGGCGATCTGGCTCGCCTGGCGGTATCTGCGTCCCGCGCCCAAACCGAAGATGTCGCCCGAGGCCGCGGCGCGACGCCTGCTCGGCGTACCGGCGAATGCCGATGAGGCGACGATCCGCGCAGCCCATCGCCGGCTGCTGGCCGAAGTGCACCCCGATCGCGGCGGGTCGGCGGACGAGGCACGTCGCGCCAATGCGGCGCGCGACCTGCTGCTGACGCGCCTGGGATGATCCCGCCGCGTCAATCGCGCGCCGCCGGTCGTCCACCGCTGCCTGCGGCTGCGGTTGGACCGCGTCGCGCACGAATGCATCGCCATCACCGGCCGTGATGGCGCGGCATCGGCTCGATCCCGCCATCCTGCGGGAATATGACGTGCGCGGCACGGTCGGGCGCAATCTCGACGGCGCGGACGCCTATGCGGTCGGGCGCGGGTTCGCGACCCGGCTGAGGCGCCTGGGCGGCACGCGGGTCGCCGTCGGACGCGACGGGCGTGTGTCGTCGCCGGAACTCGAGGAAGCCCTTGTCGCGGGTTTGACCCAGGGTGGCATCGACGTACTGCGTATCGGCGTTGGTCCGACGCCGATGCTCAACTACGCCGAGGCGACGCTGGGGGTCGACGGCGCCGTGCAGGTGACGGGCAGCCACAACCCGCCCGGCGACAACGGCTTCAAGCTGGTGGTGGGGCATCGGTCCTTCTGGGGCGACGATGTTGCGGATCTCGCACGCCTCGCCGCCGCGGGGGACTGGAGCAGCGGCACCGGCATGGTGCGCGAGGTCGACGTGCTCGACGCCTATGTCGGCCGGCTGCTCGCCGGCTATGCGGGCGGCACGTACCGGATCGGCTGGGATTGCGGGAACGGCGCCGCCGGGCCCGTCGTCGAGCGCCTGGTGCGCGACCTGCCCGGCGAGCACCACCTTCTCTACACCGACGTCGACGGCCGCTTTCCGAACCATCACCCCGATCCGACCGAGGAAGCCAACCTCGCCGACCTGAAGGCGCTGGTCCGCGACCGCGGCCTCGACTTCGGCGTCGCCTTCGACGGCGACGGCGACCGGATCGGGGCGGTCGACGGCGCGGGGCGCGTCCTGTGGGGAGATCAGCTGCTGTGCCTGCTGATGGCGCCCGTTCTCGCCGCCTGCCCCGGCAGCGCGGTGGTCGCCGACGTCAAATCCTCGCAATATGTCTTCGACCGCATCGCCCAGCTCGGCGGCCGTCCCGTGATGGGCGCCACCGGCCACAGCCCCATGAAGGAGGCGATGCTCACCCATGACGCAGGCATCGCCGGCGAGCTGTCGGGCCACATCTTCTTCCGCCACGGCTGGTACGGGTTCGACGATGCGATCTACGCCGCGATCCAGCTGATCCGCGCGGTGCATCTGTCCGGCGGCACGCTGCACGCGATGCGCGATGCGATGCCCTCGCTCGTCAACACGCCCGATCTTCGGATCCCGATCGATCCGGCCCGCAAATGGGCGGTCGTCGAGGCGGTCCGCACGCGCCTCGCCGACGCGGGAACGGACATGGTGACGATCGACGGCGTCCGCGTCGCCTCTCCCGACGGCTGGTGGCTGCTGCGCGCGTCCAACACGCAGGACATGCTCACGATACGCGCCGAGGGCCGGGATGCCTCAGCGCTCGCGCGTCTGCTGGCGGAGTGCGACGCGCACCTCGCCGCCTGTGGCGTCGCGCGCGATTGACAGCGACCGCGCGTCCGATAGGGTCCGCGATCATGGTGGGGACCTATATCGCCGAACGTCCGGTCGACGCTTTCCGGTCGAGCACGGGACGCTGGCTGTTCGGCAGCTTCCTGGGATGGATGACGGTCCTCGCCTGCGCGATCGGCGTGGGCCTCGTCATCATCGCGGTCCGCTGGCTGCAGAACATGGCGACCGCCTATGAGATCACCGATCAGCGGCTGATCGTGCGGCGTGGATTGGTGATGAAGTCGATCGACGAGATCGAATTGTACCGGATCAAGGACATTCGCGTCGATTTCTCGCTACTCAACCAGATCGCGGACATCGGCACGATCACGATCACTTCGACCGACCGCACGACGGGCAACGCGCAGTTCGTGCTGCGCGACGTTCCCGCCGCGCGCGAGCGGCGCGAGGGGCTTCGCAAGCTCGTCGACCGCGCCCGCCAGCGCCGCGGTGTCCGCGAGTTGGACGTCGACAGCGAGGAGTGGCGGTAGCGCATCCGGCCATCCGCCGGGGCAAGAACAGCCGTCGCCTCCTGTCTCGCGGCGATGCGCCACGCTGCCGCTGAATGCTTTCCCCTTTTCGTCCTGCGGACGACCGCTTCGCCATGCTGGCCGCATTTGCCGGTGGCGTTTCCGGGCCTGAACACCCATGTTGGCGTCAATGCGTCCCACTCCCCAGATCGTCCGCGTCATCGACCTCGAAACCACCGGCAGCGCGCCGCCTGCCCATGGCGTGTGCGAGATCGGCTGGCAGGATGTCGCGCTTCAGCCGTCCGGCCGATGGGAGCTTGAGGGCGAGGGCGGCTCGCTCCTGGTCAATCCGGGACGGGCGATCCCGCCCATCACCCAGGCGATCCACCACATCCTCGACGAGGACGTCGTCGAGGCGCCATGGTGGCACGATGTCGCCCGCCGGGTGCTCGACCCCTATCCGCGCCGCATTGCCCTTGCCGCGCATCGCGCCGATTTCGAGCAGCAGTTCTGTACCGCCAACCTGACGCATGGCGCAGACTGGATCTGCACCTGGAAATGCGCGCTGCGTCTGTGGCCGGACAGCCCCAGCTTCTCCAACCAGGTCCTGCGCTACTGGCGGCGGCCCGAAGGGCTGGATCAGCAGCGCGGCCTGCCGGTGCACCGGGCCTTCCCCGATGCCTATGTCACGGCGCATCACCTGCGCGACCAGCTGAACGAAGCGAGCCTCGCCCAGCTGCTCGAATGGTCGCGCGACCCCGGCCTGCTGCCCCGCGTCCGCTACGGTCCGCATCGCGGCAAGGAATGGCGCGAGCTGGATCATGAGAGCCTGATGGGCTTCCTGACCGACCGCGACCCGGACATCCGCTTCACCGCCAATGCGGAGATGGACCGTCGCAGCGGCGGCGGTCGGGTCGGCCGCGCCAGCGCGCAGGATCTGTTGCTCTAGAGTGTGATCCACGTGCGCAGAAGCGGTACCGCCCCTCACTCCCCCGGCCGCCCATCAGGATAGGCTGCGTGGGCTGCCGGGTGAGGGTGAGCGCCGGTACCGCGCCGATCCAGCCTCGCTTGATCGCACACTAGGGCCCGGCCGCAGTCGGCGATCCGCACCGGGCTCCCCTGCCCGACCGGTGCCCGGCCACCTGCCCTGTGCCCGCCGTACCACAGCGTCCGGGCGACTGGTGCCGGCTACTATGCAAGCCAGTACCCCTGCCCTAAGCAACGGATTGTGCTGGCAACTATCCGCAATCGTTTCGTCGTATCGCAGGGGCGCTTCGGACGCGTCATCCTGTCCTTCATGCTGGTCGGCTTCCTCGCGCTGATCGCCGCGGGCATTGCCGCGGCCTGGGCAACCGCGCGCAATCAGGACCACGCCCGCGCCGTCGTCCATACCTATGAGGTGGAACTGTCGATCGCGACGGCGCGCCGCCTCATCGAACAGGCGGAGGCGTCGCGTCGTGGCTACCTGTTGACCGCGAACCGGGAATATCGCGATGCCTATCGTCGCTGGGCGGCGGAAATGCCTGGGGCGATCGGGCGGCTGGGTCGATTGACGCAGGACAATCCCAACCAGCGCGCCAATCTCGCGGCGCTGCGCCGCGCGCTCGATACGCTGTTCGCGGCGCGGACGCAGTCGATCGCGATGGTCGACCGCGGCCGCATGACCGAGGCGATGATCCTGTTCTACCAGGAGGCGAGCGTCCGGCGGATGACTGCGATCCGCAGCACCTTCGACAGGATGGCCGCGGAGGAGCGGCGGCTGCTCGCGACGCGCGACGAGGCGCAGCGACAAAGCCTCCAGGCCTTCTACGTCATCCTCGCGGTCGCCGGCGTGCTGCTGGTGCTGGTGATGATCGCGTCGCTGCTGACCGTGATGCGCTACACCCGCGACCTGGCGCGGTCGCGCGACGCGCTTCGCCGCTTCAACGAGCAGCTGGAGGAGACGGTGGCCGAACGTACCGCCGACCTCAGCCGGGCGAACGAGGAGATCCAGCGCTTCGCCTATATCGTCAGCCACGACCTGCGCTCGCCGCTGGTCAACGTGATGGGCTTCACCGCCGAGCTGTCTGCCGCCACTACGCCACTGGCGGAACTGGTGGACCGGGCGGAAACGGAATGCCCCGGCATCGTCACCGAAGAGGCGCGGCTCGCGGCGCGCGAGGATCTGCCGGAGGCGATCGGATTCATCCGCACCTCGACGCAGAAGATGGACCGGCTGATCAACGCCATCCTCAAGCTGTCGCGCGAGGGGCGGCGCGTGATCACGCCGGAACGCATCGATCCGGCGGCGGTGGCGGAGACGATCGAGGCATCGATCCGCCACGTCCTCGACGATCGCGGCGTGACGTTGACGGTACGGCGGCCGATGCCGACGCTGACCACCGATCGCGTCGCCATCGAACAGATCCTGTCCAACCTGATCGAGAACGCGTCCAAATATCTCCAGCCGGGCCGCCCCGGACAGATCACCGTATCCGGCGAGGAGCGTCGGGGACGCGTCTTGCTGTCGGTCGCGGACAACGGCCGCGGCATCGACCCCCGCGATCACCAGCGGATATTCGACCTGTTCCGCCGGTCCGGGCAGCAGGACCAGCCGGGCGAGGGGATCGGGCTGGCGCACGTCCGCGCGCTCGCCTATCGCCTCGGCGGGACGATCGAGGTGGAAAGCACGCTGCGGGAGGGTTCGACCTTCCGCCTCAACCTCCCCAAGACCTTCGAAGCGCAGGATATCAAGCCATGAACGCCCATCAATCCGTCGGCATCGTGATGATCGAGGATGACGAGGGCCACGCGCGCCTGATCGAGAAGAACATCCGCCGCGCGGGCATCCTCAACGACATCAAGCATTTCACCGACGGCAATCAGGCGCTCCACTTCCTGTTCGAGGCGCCCGACGGCCCCGCACGGAACGGGCCGGCGCTGGTGCTGCTCGACCTCAACCTTCCCGATATGAGCGGCACGGACATCCTCGCGCGCATCAAGGACGAAGGCAGCCCGCTGAAGCGGACGCCGGTCGTCGTCCTGACCACCACCGACGACAAGGTCGAGATCCAGCGCTGCTACGATCTCGGCTGCAACGTCTACATCACCAAGCCGGTGAACTACGAAAGCTTCGCCCAGGCGATCCGCCAATTGGGCCTCTTCCTGTCGGTGATCCAGGTCCCCGAAGTCGAGGACCAGTGAGCACGACGCCCAGCGTCCTGTACATCGACGACGACGCCGGCATCAGGCGGCTGGCGGCGCGTGCGCTCGAACGGCGCGGTTATGCGGTGACGCTCGCCGATGGCGGCGCGGAAGGGCTCGCCCTCGCCGCCGATGCGGCTTTCGATCTGGTCGCGGTCGACCATTACATGCCCGGGATGGACGGGCTCGAGACGCTGGCGCGTCTGTCCGCGCTGCCGGTACCGCCGCCGGTCGTCTACGTGACCGGTTCCGACGAGGGCCGCATCGCCGTCGCCGCGCTCAAGGCGGGTGCAGCGGACTACGTGGTGAAGACGGTCGGCGAGGACTTCTTCGACCTGCTCGCCGCGACGTTCGCACAGGTGCTCGACCGGGCGCAGCTCAGCCGCGAGAAGGCTCGCGCGGAAGAGCAGTTGCGCGCGAGCAACGCGCGGCTGGAGGCTTTGCTCGGAGAGGTCAATCACCGCGTCGCCAATTCGCTGCAACTCGTCACCGCGATGGTGCGGTTGCAGGCGAGCGGCGTCACCGATCCCGCCGCCCGCGCCGCGCTGGACGATACCCAGCGCCGGATCGGCGCGATCGCCCAGGTGCACCGCCGGCTCTATACCACCAACGACGTCGAGAGCGTCGACATGCGCGACTATCTCGGCTCGCTGATCGAGGAACTGGCGGAGACGCTGTCGAGCGACACGATGCCGCATGCGCTGCGTCTCGTGGCCGATCCCATTCGGCTGCCAACCGACCGCGCGGTATCGCTGGGGGTCATCGTGACCGAACTCGTCACCAACGCGTGCAAATATGCCTATCCCGGCAGCGGTGGCGAGGTGCGCGTCGCCCTCACGCAGATCGACGATGCCGTCTATCTGCTGGCGGTCGAGGACGACGGCTGCGGCATGCCGGCGGAGGTAACGCCGCGTGGCACGGGTCTTGGCACCCGCATCATCCGCTCGATGGCACAGAGCCTGCAGGCGGCGGTCGAGTACGAACCCCGCGACTGCGGCGTGCGCGCGGTATTGCGCGGTGCCCTGGGGTGACGCCGGGGGGGGCGGCGTCGCCCTCCTTACATCATGCGCCCGTGCAGGTTGAACAGCACCACCAGCGTTCCCCCCACCATCAGCGCGATGATCAAGGCCGAGAACAGGACAAGCTGAAGATCGTCGCGCGCCGTCCGCGCAAGGCTGACGTGGAGAAAGCAGCGGAACTGCACCATGGCCTGCACGAGCCCGAGGAGCAGGACGGCGGCGAACGTCGCGCGCGGTCCGGCGATATGCCAGTGGACGGCGCCGAAGGCCGCGCCGGTCAGCAACAGCGCCGCCGCATAGCCGATGAGATAGATGCGCACCTCGCCCCGCGCCTCGCCCGAGCCGCCGCTCATCGGATCAGGCCCGGAAGATAGACGGTGGAGAAGATCGCTATCCAGACGATGTCGAGGAAGTGCCAGAACAGCCCCAGGCGCAGCAGGTTGATCTTCACCTGCGGATCCGTCCCGAACACGCGCAGCTGCACCATCATCACCACCAGCCAGAGCCCGCCGATCAGGACGTGGAGGCCGTGCAGCGGCACGAGCCCGAAGAAGGCGGAGAGGAACCCGCTGCGCGACGGATAGGCGCCATGTGCGAACATGTCGGCGAAGTCGTGCAGTTCGAGCGCGAGGAACAGCAGCCCGAGCGACAGCGTGACGGCCAGCCACAGCATGATGTGCCGGATCGCTGCGCCATGCTTCATGGCGACCGAGGCCATCCCATAGGTCACGCTGCTCGTCAGCAGCACCAGCGTCTCGATGAAGGTCGGTCCGATCTTGTATTCCGTCGCCGGTCCGGGTCCGCCCGCCGTCGCATGCTGCATGACCCCATACGTGGCGAAGAGCAGCGCGAAGACCAGGGCATCGCTCATCAGGAACATCCAGAAGCCGAACATCGCGCTTCCTGCGCCCTCGTCGGCTTGGGCGTCGGTGTCGCCGAGGTTCAGCCCGGCATGACGTGGCCTGCCCTCGCTCATCGATGCACCTCCGCCAGCCCCTGGTTGGCGGGAGTCAGTTCGCGCTCGCGTGGCACGGGATGCGCCTTATCGACGGCGTGGAGCCACAGCGCCTGCTCGCGTTCGACCTCCGCCGCCGGGATGGTGCGTTCGGTGTCGCGGACGAAGCTGCGCGCGATCACCGTGGCGATGATGGCAACGAGGCCGGCGATCGCCAGCCACCATATGTACCAGACCAGCGCGAAGCCGGCGATCGCGCTGGCGATGCCGATCACCGGCGCCACCGCGCTGTTCCGCGGCATCGCGATCGCATCGTAATGCGGCGGGGGCGCATAGGGGGCATGCCGGCGCTTGTCGTCGTAGAAGGCGTGGCGCTGCTCCACGTGCGGCAGATGCGCGAAATTATACTCGGGCGGCGGCGCCGAGACTGACCATTCGAGTCCGCGACCGTCCCACGGGTCGCCGGCGAAGACGCGGTTGGCATGCCGGTCGCGCACGCTGACCCACAGCTGCACGATCAATGCCGCCAGCGCGCAGAACAGGATCACCGCACCCAGCTCGGCGGCATAGAGCCAGGGCCGATAGGCCGCCTCGTCGATCGCCTGCGTCCGTCGGGCAAGACCTGCGGCACCCAGGACGTAGAGCGGCATGAAGGCCAGATAGAAACCGATGACCCAGCAGCCGCACGCGATCCGGCCCCAGGTCTCGTTGAGCCTGAACCCGAAGGCCTTGGGAAACCAGAACGTATAGGCCGCAATCAGCCCGTAGAGCGTGCCCGGGATCAGCATGTTGTGGAAATGCGCGACGAGGAAGGTCGTGTTGTGCACGACATAATCGAGCGGCGGAAAAGCCAGGATGATGCCGGTCAGGCCGCCCAGCACGAAGGTCATCATGAAGGCGAGCGCATACAGCATCGGCGTCGCGAACCGGACCTCGCCGCGAAACATCGTCCAGATCCAGTTGTAGATCTTGACACCGGTCGGCACGCCGATCGCCATCGTCGCGATGCCGAAAGCGGCGTTGATGCTGGGGCTCTGCCCCATGGTGAAGAAATGGTGCAGCCAGACCGTGAACGACAGCACCGCGATCCCCATGGTCGCGATCACCAGCGAGACATAGCCGTACAGTTCCTTCGACGAGAAGGTCGAGACGACCTCGGAATAGATGCCGAAGGCGGGCAGAATCACGATGTACACCTCCGGATGGCCGAACATCCAGAACAGGTTGGCGTAGTTCATCATGTTGCCGCCGGCCGCATTGGTGAAGAAGTGGAAGCCGAGATAGCGGTCCAGCGCCAGCAGGGCGGTCGCGACCGTCAGCGGCGGCATCGCGAACACCATCAGGATCGCGGTGCACAGGCTGGTCCAGCAGAACATCTGCATCCGCATCAGGTGCATGCCGGGGCAACGCATCTTGTAGATGGTGACCGCGATGTTGATGCCCGCCAGTGTCGACGCGATCGAGCCAAGGGTCACCGCCCAAATCCAATAGTCGGGACCGACGCCGGGATTGAAGGCGATCTCCGTATAGGGCGGATAGCCGCTCCAGCCGCCGGTCGAGAAGCGGCCGATCACCAGGCTGATCATCATCAGGGCCGCGCCGCTGCCGGTCAGCCACAGCCCGATCGCGTTCAGCAACGGAAAGGCGACATCCCGCGCGCCGATCTGCAACGGCACGAGATAATTGATGACGCCGGTCAGGAACGGCATCGCCATGAAGAAGATCATGATCGAGCCGTGCGTGCTGAACAGCTCCGCGAAATGCTCCGGCGCGACGATGCCGGGCGCGTTGATCGCCGTCGCCTGTTGCAGGCGCATCAGATTGGCCTCGATCAGCGCGCGCGCCAGCATGACGAACGCGATGACGATGTACATGATGCCGATCTTCTTGTGATCGAGGCTGGTCAACCATTCCGACCACAGCCACCGCCAGCGATGCGTCACCGTCAGCAGCAGCGCGACCACGCCCGCGCCGATCACCACCATCGCCGCGGCACCGGCGCCGATCAGCTCGTTGATCGTCGGATGTTGCCAGGCGAGGACGAACGGCAGGTCCTGCCAGCCGAAGCGCCCCAATACTGCCGGCCAGACCGGTGCGCTCATTGTCCCTCTTTCGTCCGGGTAACCGACATGACCCTGTCGAACAGGTGCGGCGGCACGCGCGAGAACGCCAGCGGCCGGGTCTCCACCGACCTGCGGGTGAGCCGTGCCAGCGCGGTGCCGTCCAGCATCGGCGTGCTGGCGCGTACCGCCGCCAGCCAGCGGGTATAGCGGGAAGCGTCCGTGGCGATCACCGCCACCTTCTGATCCTGGAACCCCCGGCCATTGTACTGGGTATTCTCACCGCGAAAGACGCCTTGGCGGCTGGCCGCGATATAGAGCTGCGTCCGCATGCCGCCCATGGCATAGACCTGGCCGGCCAGCTGCGGGATCAGCAGCGACTGCATCACGGTACCGCTGGTCAGGCTGAGGTGCACCGGACGTCCGACCGGGATCACCAGCCGGTCGACGCTCGCCACGCCCTCTCCGGGATAGATGAACAGCCATTTCCAGTCGAGCGCCACCGCCTGGACCTCGAGCGGGGGCTCGGCGGAGGCGAGCGGGCGATAGGGATCGAGCGCGTGCGTCGTGTTCCAGAGCAGGAATGCAAGGCCGATCACGATCCCGATCGGAGGAACCCACACGAGGATTTCGAGCGGCCACGAAAAACCCCAGTCGGGACGATAGGCGTCACCCTTGTTGGACAGGCGGTAATGCCATGCCATCAGCGGCACGAGGACGAGCACCGGCCCCGCCACGAACACCAATACGGCCGCGACGATCAGATACAGATGCCATTGGGCTGCCGCCACCGGACCGGCATGATCGACAATGCCCAGCCGCAGCGCGTCGCAGCCGCCAAGCGGCAGGGACGCGACGAGGACCGGTAGGAGCGCGCGAGGCGGCGTCATGCGCCGACGGCGCTGGCGCGGGACATGGTCAGCAGGAGCATGCAAGCCGGGTTCGCGCCGGAAGGCGGCATGGGCGCGCGCCGTCCGCCTCCTTCCGGCAAACGACACGCGTTAACGGCCGCGGCCGACGCAATGGTGCCGCGAACCGCATTCATGAAACCCGTCCTGCCACGATGCCGCAATCCGCGAACGCGGGCGGCGTTCCCGCGACATTGCACACAGACGTGCAAAAAGGGGATCGCAGACCGGTTAGGTCATGAAGGACCGGTCTCAGCCGGCGCACCCGGCGGGACCGCCAGGGCATCGATCCGGCCATGGTGCGCGCCCGGTGCGCGCACCATGTTCACCGGATTCAGGGCATCATCACCGTATCGATGACGTGAACCATGCCGTTCGACTGCGCGACGTCGGCGATCGTGATGCGGCCCGTGTCGCCCTTGCCGTCCATGATGGCCCAGCCGCCGCCAGCCTTGCGGAACATCAGCGGCTCGCCCTGTACCGTGGTGTAGGTCGCGGTTCCGCCCGAAGCCTTGGCCTTGGCGGCGATGTCCTTCGCGGTGATGCGGCCCGGGAGCACATGATAGGTCAGAACCGCGGTGAGCTGCGCCTTGTTCTCGGGCTTCAGCAGCGTGTCGACCGTACCCGCCGGCAGCTTCGCGAAGGCGGCATTGGTCGGCGCGAAGACGGTGAACGGTCCCGGCCCGGACAACGTATCCACCAGCCCGGCCGCCTTCACCGCCGCGACCAGCGTGGTGTGGTCCTTCGACTGGGATGCATTCTCGACGATGGTCTTGGTCGGGTACATCGCAGCCCCGCCGACCATCGGATTGTTCTTCGCATAGGCGCCGCCGGCGCTGATCAGCAGGAGTGCGGCGATTGCGGGGCGAAAATGTCGATTCATCCTGTCTCTCCTCGCGCCGTAATGGCGCTGGCGCAGCTACGAGACGGATGGTGCGCCGGATGCAGCATCGGCGCCCGACATGGCGCGTCAGATGCGGTCGAGCTGCCCCGTCGCTACGACGGGCCCCGTGGGCAGCGCGCGCGGCGAGCCGCCGAGCGGCTCGATCGAGATCGCCAGCGTCGTACCGGGCTCGATCCTGATGCCGCGCACCACGATGCGGGTCTTGCCGTCGCGCGTCAGCAGGCCGAGCGCGCGCGGCACGCCATCCTGGCCGATCGCCCACAATTCCGCGTCACGGTCGCGCGGCAGAGCGACACGGCCGAGCGTGCGGACCTGTCCCGTGCTCTGATCATAGACCGCGGCGAATGGCGCGACACCCGCGCCCGGCGCCAGCGTCGCCACCATCGGCACCACCGTCCGCGACGGCGGGCGCACCGCCGCCGGCGGCTCCGTCGCCCGGGTCAGCACCAGGACGAGCAACGCGGCGGCGACCGCGCTCATCCCGCCGCCGAACCAGCGCCATCGGCGCAGTGCGTGCACCGATGCGCGATCCCCGCCGCCCGCCGCGACCGCCGCGGCGATCCGGTGTTCCAGATAGGCGGGCGGAACGACCTCGGGCACCTCGGCGAACAGCGTCGCGAAATGCGCACGCCAATGCGCGACCTCGCGAGCAAAGGCGGGATCGGCGAGCAGCCGCCTGTGCGCCGCGGCGCGCGCCTCTCCGTCGAGAAGGCCCAGCGCCACTTCGGCGGCGGTCATGTCGGGATCGTCAGGCGTCGTCATCGAGACACTCCCGAAGACGCAGCAGCCCGCGGCGGATCCAGCTCTTCATCGTGCCGAGCGGCACGGCGCGGCGTTCCGCCAGTTCGGCATAAGTAAGGCCGCCGAAGAACGCGGCGCGGATCATCTCGCGCTGCGTATCCTGCAAGGCGTCCAGGCACAGATGCAGGCGGCGGTCGGTCTCGTCGAAGAGCAATGTATCGCATGCAGAGGGCGAGGGTTCGGGCAGATCGGCGACATCCTCCACGTCCGTCGTCGCGCGATGGGGATTGGCGCGGCGCCAATCGATCGCCCGATTGCGCGCGATCGTCGCCAACCAAGTGATCGGGCTTGCCCGACCCGGTTCGAAGCCGCTCGCGCGCTTCCACACCAAGGCATATACGTCCTGCAACACATCCTCTGCCGCGGTCCTGTCGCCACAGATACGCAGGCAAACGCCAAAAAGCTTCGCGGCGGTCATCCGATAAACGCGCAGGAAGGCCGCACGGTCCTGCTCCCCCGTCGCGACCAGCGCCTCGACCAGCGCGCGCCGCGCTTCGTCCGGGGATGAGGGCGCGTCCGAGGCCATGGCGAATGGCTAACCGGACAAAGCCGAACGAACAAGAAGCTGATCTCCGATATTTATTTCGCGCAGTCTGCGTCCATCCGCGCGTCTCGCGCGTACCTTGCCTGAGCGGCGCACAAAGGCCCGCCCGGCAGGTCCGAACCCAACCTGGCGCATCAAGGGAGAAATCGGGATGACCCAAAGCGAGCAGTTTATCGAAGCACTCGACGCGCGGGTCACCCGCCGCAACGAACGGCGCGAGTTGTTCCGGATGGTGCTGGGCGCGGCGGCGGTGGGCGGGGCGTTCGCCTATGCCGACAGCGCGGCGGCGCAAACCGCCCCGACCGACGCGGATGTCCTCAACTTCGCGCTCAACCTCGAATATCTCGAGGCCAATTTCTATTCCTATGCCGCCTTCAACACGCCGATCAGCAGCTCGCTGGTCAGCGGAACGGGGACGGCCGGCGCCGCGACGGGCGGACGACAGGTCACCTTCTCCGATCCGCTCGTCGCCGCCTATGCGAAGGAGATCGCGCAGGACGAGATCGCGCACGTCGCCTTCCTGCGCAACGCGCTCGGATCCGCCGCCGTGGCGCAGCCGGCGATCGACGTCGGCACTTCGCCCAACGGCGCGTTCAGCACCGCCGCACGTGCTGCCGGCCTTGTCGGCGCCGGACAGTCGTTCGACCCCTATCTGAACGACAACAACTTCCTGCTCGCCTCGTATATCTTCGAGGATGTCGGCGTCACCGCCTATAAGGGCGCTTCGCCGCTGATCAGCAACAAGACCTTCCTCGAGGCCGCGGCCGGCATCCTGGCGGTCGAGGCCTATCACGCCGCGATCGTGCGCACGGTGCTCTACGCCAAGGGCATCGCGACCCCGACGCTGCGCACGGCGGCAGACGCGATCTCCGATGCACGCGACAGCCTGGACGGCCCGAGCGACGACGACCAGGGCATTTCCCCGGTGACGATCAACGGCAATACCGCGTCGAACATCGTGCCGGTCGACACTAACGGTCTCGCCTACAGCCGGTCGACGGGCGCGGTGCTCAACATCGTCTACCTGACCAAGTCCGCCGTCACGATGGGCGGCTTCTTCCCCGCCGGTGTGAACGGCAACATCCGCAGCAGCACGGCCCAGGCCTGAGCCGGCCGGCACCTTTCAGGGAGACTGACGATGCACACCAAGGACATTCTGAACGAAGTGCTGGCCGCCGCAGAGCGCCGCCGCCACGACCGCCGCGCCTTCCTCCGCACCGCCGGTGCCGCCGCCGCGACCGCCGGCGTCGCGGGCCTGCTGACCGGGTGTAAGGACGACCACAACAACGACTATGCGCCGACGCCCTTTCCGACGCCGACGCCCGCGCCCACCGATGCGGACGTGCTGAACTTCGCGCTCAACCTCGAATATCTCGAAGCGCAATTCTATTCCTATGCGGCAAACGGCGTCGGCCTGCCCGCTTCGCTGCTGGGCGGGACGGGCACGCAGGGCACCGTGACCGGTGGCCGCCAGGTCTCGTTCAACGGCGACACGCTGGTCACCCAATATGCGCGGGAGATCGCCGCGGACGAGGCGGCGCACGTGGCGTTCCTCCGCACTGCCCTGGGCAGTTCGGCGGTGGCGATGCCCGCGATCAACATCGACGGCGGCGCGAGCGGCGCCTTCACCGCCGCCGCGCGCGCCGCCGGCGTGGTGAGCTCGACGGGTACGTTCGATCCCTATGCGTCGCCCGAGAACTTCCTGCTCGGCGCCTTCATCTTCGAGGATGTCGGCGTGACGGCGTACAAGGGCTCGATCGCCTCGATCAACAACAAGACCTATGTCGAGGCGGCCGCGGGCATCCATGCCGCCGAGGCCTATCACGCCGGCCTGATCCGCACCGTGCTCTACGCCAGGGGTCTGCAGACCCCGAGCCTGCGGACGGCGGCGGGACAGATCTCCGACGCGCGCGACAGCCTGGACGGCACGACGGACCTCGACCAGGGCATCGTCGGCAGCGACAGCACCGTGTCGAACATCGTGCCCGCGGATGCGAACGGGATCGCCTTCAGCCGCACGCCGGGACAGGTGCTGAACATCGTCTATCTCAGCGCCTCGGCGACGACGAGCGGCGGGTTCTTCCCGTCCGGCGTCAACGGCACCGTGCGGACCAGCTCGGGCGTCTGATCCGCGTCTTCTCGACGCTGTCTACAGGGAGATACGACATGCGCACCATCCTTCTCGGCCTCGCGCCGGCCCTCGTTCTCACCGGCGTCCTCGCCGCCCCAGCGGCGGCGCAGGACATGGATTCCGATCCGCAGCCGTTCAGCGGCGTCTATGTCGGCGCGGCGGGCGGCTATGACGTCCAGCCCAATCCGGTCGGCGCGCGGCTGCTGTTCGACCGCAACCTCGATGGCCGGTTCGGCGACACCGTGGTCACCTCCGGCAATACCAACGCCTTCTCGCCGGGCTTTTGCAACGGTGCGGCTCGCGGCGCGACGCCGCAGGCGGGTGGCTGTCGCAACGACAAGGACGGCTGGGCCTATTACGGTCGGATCGGCGCCGACACCCAGCGCGGCCACGTCGTCGTCGGCTTCGTCGGAGAGTTCGGCAAGTCCGAGATCACCGACAGCACCAGCGGTTTCTCGACGACGCCCGCCAATTACGTGCTGACGCGCGACGTGGATTACGAGGCGTCGGTGCGCGGTCGCGCCGGTCTCGCCTTCGGCACCACGTTGTTTTACGGCACGACCGGCGCGGGCTATGCCAAGATCAACCATACCTTCTCGACCACCAATACCGCGAACGCCTTCGCCCTGCGCGGCGACGACACGCGCTTCGGCTTCCTGGCCGGCGGCGGCATCGAGCAGAAGATCGGCCGGCACTTCTCGATCGGCCTCGAATATATGTACCATCGCTACAATGACGACCAGTTCCGCGTCCGCGTGACGCAGGGCAGCGCGGCGGCGACCAATCCGTTCGTGCTGACCCCGAACACGACGGGCACGGACATTGCTCGGTCGGACAATATCTTCCGCTGGCACAGCATGCGCGCCACCGCGGCGTTCCGGTTCTAGTTCGCGGACACCGCAGCCCTCTTCCCCAGCCTTTCCCATCCGCTGGCCGGCGGGAAAGGCACGGTCGGGCGGACCAGCCCCCCAAAGCGCCCGACCCTGGCGGGCGACGTTCCTGCGTCGCCCGCCCTGTTCCTGCCTGACTCTACCCTGACTATGCGGAAGCCAGCTTGTCCTGCGTGCGCGTATCGAAGTCCGTCGCATCGTGGCGCTCATGGAGCTGGCTGGCCGGGTCGCCTGTCACGCGATTGACCATGCGTCCCCGCCGGACCGCGGGACGCTGCGCCAGCTCACGTGTCCAGCGTTGCAGGTTGCGATAGCCGTCGACCTGCAGGAACGTGCCGGCGCCGTAGAGATCGCCCAGCGCGAGTTGGCCGTACCAGGGCCAGATCGCCATGTCGGCGATCGTATAGTCCGGTCCCGCCACGAACGCGCGATCCGCGAGAATGCGGTCGAGCACGTCGAGCTGCCGCTTGGTTTCCATGGCGTAGCGGTTGATCGGATATTCGAACTTCTCGGGCGCATAGGCATAGAAATGCCCGAAACCGCCGCCGAGGAACGGCGCGCTGCCCATCTGCCAGAATAGCCAGGACAGACATTCCGCCCGTGCCGCCCCCTCTTGCGGCAGAAAGGCGCCGAACTTTTCGGCCAGGTAGACAAGGATCGCGCCCGACTCGAAGACGCGGACGGGCTGGGTGCCGCTGTGGTCGACCAGCGCGGGGATCTTGGAATTGGGATTGGCCGCAACGAAGCCGCTGCCGAACTGGTCCCCCTCGCCGATGCGGATCAGCCAGGCGTCATAGTCGGCGCCCGCATGGCCGGCTTCCAGCAGTTCCTCGAGCAATATGGTCACCTTGACGCCGTTCGGCGTTCCCAGGGAATAGAGCTGCAGCGGGTGACGCCCGACGGGAAGCGCCGTGTCGTGCGTCGGGCCCGCGATCGGTCGATTGATGCTGGCGAAACGGCCGCCGCTTTCCTTGTCCCAGGTCCATATTTCAGGGGGCGTATAGGTGTCGTCTTGCATGGCAGGCCTTTCGCTACGAATCGCGGCATGAACGCGACCGTCGCCGAAACGGTGCCGACAGGGAAGCATGCCGCAGCAGGACGGGCGCGGCGGCCGCTTCCGCCCGCGGGCACCGCGCGCTAACGGTTCGCCATGGACGAAACGCAGATGTTCGATGTCGTGATCGTGGGGGGCGGGCATGGCGGCGCGCAGGCGGCGATCGCGCTGCGTCAGAACGGCTTCGGCGGTTCGATCGCGCTGATCGGGGCCGAACCCGATCCGCCCTATGAACGCCCGCCCCTGTCGAAGGATTACCTGGCGGGCGAGCGTCCCTTCGAACGGATGCTGATACGCCCCCTCGCTTTCTGGCAGGAACGGGAGGTCACGCTGATGCTCGGTCGCAGCGTGACGGCGATCGATGCGGCGGCGCATCGGGTCACGACCGACACGGGCGAACGGATCGGCTATGGACGCCTGATCTGGGCGGCGGGCGGCAGCCCGCGCCGGCTCGCCTGCGTCGGCCACGATCTTGTCGGCGTCCACACCGTCCGTACGCGTGCCGATGTCGACCGGATGATTGACGAGCTGCCGGAGGTTTCGCGCGTGGTGGTGATCGGCGGCGGCTATATCGGCCTGGAGGCCGCCGCCGCGCTGACGCGGAAGGGCAAGTCCGTCGTGTTGCTCGAGGCGCAGGATCGCGTGCTGGCACGGGTGGCGGGCGAAGCGCTGTCGCGCTTCTACGAGGCCGCGCATCGCGCCGAGGGCGTCGACGTGCGGCTCGGTGTCGCGGTCGACTGCCTGAACGGCGACGATCGCATCACCGGCGTGCGCCTCGCCACCGGCGAGACGCTCCCGGCGGACATGGCGGTCGTCGGCATCGGTATCGAACCCTCCGTCGAACCGCTGATCGCGGCCGGTGCGGAGGGCGGGAACGGTGTACTGGTCGATTCGGGATGCCGGACGACGCTGCCCGACGTCTATGCGATCGGCGACTGCGCGCTGCACGCCAATGCCTTTGCCGATGGTGCGCTGCTGCGCGTCGAGTCGGTTCAGAACGCCAACGATCAGGCGACCCTCGTCGCCAAGGCGATCGTCGGGCAGCCCGGCACCTATCGCGCGACGCCGTGGTTCTGGTCCAATCAATTCGACCTGAAGCTGCAGACCGTGGGCTTGTCCGCTGGGCATGACGAGGCGATCCTGCGCGGCGATCCCGCGACGCGCAGCTTTTCCGTCGTCTATCTCAAGCAAGGACGCGTCATCGCGCTCGACTGCGTCAACATGACGAAGGACTATGTCCAGGGACGCAAGCTCGTGGAAGCGGGAGCGAGGCCCGATCCGGAGCAGCTCGCCGATCCGACGGTGCCGTTGAAAGCGCTGCTGCCGGAGACATGAGGGCGGCGGGCCTTGGCGGCTGAACCTTTTCGCTCCCGACGCGTTGCGCCGCGAGGTGCGGCGATCTGGCCGTGTTGGGGGTGGTTATGGATCTTACGGTCAACGGCAAACCGGTGTCGGCAGAAGTCGATATCCGAACCTCCCTGCTCGACCTGCTGCGCGAGCATCTCGACCTGCCGGGCACGAAGAAGGGCTGTAACCAGGGCGCGTGCGGGGCCTGCACGGTCCTGGTCGACGGCGTTCGGATCAACAGCTGCCTCGCGCTCGCGGTACAATATCAGGGTCGCTCGATCACCACGGTCGAGGGGCTGGCCGATGGTGACACGCTGCATCCGTTGCAGGCCGCCTTCATCGAGCACGACGGCTTCCAGTGCGGCTATTGCACGCCGGGCCAGCTCTGCTCCGCCGTCGGCATGGCCGACGAACTGGCGCGGGGCGTGCCGAGCTACGTCACCGACGTCCTGGCCGCCGACACGCTGTCGCTGACGCATGACGAATTGCGCGAGCGGATGAGCGGCAATCTGTGTCGCTGCGGCGCGCATAACGGCATCGTCGCCGCCATCGCCGCGACCTATGGCGCCGACCGGCCGGCGGTGTCGGCATGACCCCCTTCACCTATTTCCGCGCCGACGATACGGCCGGCGCACTGCGCACCGGCGCTGGCGCGGACGCGCGCTATCTCGGCGGCGGCACCAACCTCGTCGACCTGATGCGCGAGGGGATCGAGCGGCCGAGAACGCTCGTCGACGTCACCGCCGTGTCGACGGAAATCGAGGACGACGCCGACGGCGGCCTCGTCATCGGCGCAGGCGTCACCAACACGGCACTCGCCAGCGACCGCCGCGTCCGCACCCGCTACCCTTTGGTGGCGCGTGCGATTCTCGCCGGCGCTTCGGCGCAGATCCGCAACATGGCGACGGTCGGCGGCAACCTGCTCCAGCGCACCCGCTGCACCTATTTCTATGACGAGGCCGCCGCTTGCAACAAGCGCGTGCCCGGCAGCGGCTGCGACGCACGGGAAGGCTTCAACCGCATCCACGCGATCCTGGGCGCGTCAAGCGCCTGCGTCGCCACCCATCCGTCCGATCTGTGCATTGCGCTCGCGGCGCTCGACGCGGAGGTGACGGTCGTCGGGCCGGACGGGGAGCGTCGCATCGCCTTTGCCGATCTCCACCTGCTGCCCGGCGAAACGCCCGAGCGCGAGACGAGCGTGCGGCAGGGCGAGCTGATCGTCGCGGTCCACCTCCCCGCGCCGCCCGTCGGCCGCTCCGCCTATCGCAAGGTGCGCGACCGCGCGAGCTACGCCTTCGCGCTCGTATCGGTGGCGGCCGTCCTCGACGTCGGCGAAGACCGGGTCGTGCGGGACGTCCGCCTGGCGCTCGGCGGCGTGGCGCACAAGCCGTGGCGCGCGACCCGAGCCGAGGCGATGCTGCGCGGACGGTTCGCCGACGAGGCGGCGTTCGCTGCAGCCGCGGCGGCGGAACTCGCCGATGCGGCGCCGCTGCGCGACAATGGATTCAAGATCGAACTGGCGCGGCGCACGATCGCTGCAGTGCTGTACGAACTGGCGGGAGAGGCTGCGTGACGATGATGGAATTCGCGCGCACCGCGCTCCGCTACGTTCCCGATGCGCTGTTGCCGGGCACGCGACCCAAGCCGGTGCGCGGCCAGCACGGCCATGTCGGCGAGCCCGTGTCGCGGATCGATGGCGCGCTGAAGGTGGGCGGCGCCGCGCGCTTCGCGGCGGAGGTGAAGCTCGACGGCATGCTCTATGCCGCGCTCGTCCATTCGACCATCGCCAAGGGGCGTATCGCGTCGATCGAAACGGCGGCGGCCGAGCAGGCACCGGGCGTCGCGCTGGTCATGACGCATCGCAACGCGCCGCGCATGAAGGCGCCGAAGGGCATGATGGACGGTGGCGGCGTCGCGGGCAGCAGCCTGCCCGTCATGCAGGATGCGACCGTCCACTGGAACGGCGAGGCCGTGGCGCTGGTGCTCGCGGAGACGCAGGAGCAGGCCGACCATGCCGCGGCGCTGGTCCGCGTCGCCTATGACCCCGCGCCCGCACTCACCGATTTCTCCGTGGCACGCGGCAAGGCGAAGCGCCCCGATTCGGTCTTGATGGAACCTGCCGCGGTGACGATCGGCGATGCGGAGAAGGCGCTCGCGAAGGCGCCGCATCGCGTCGACCGGCGCTATACGACGCCGCGTCACAACCACAATGCGATCGAGCTCCATGCCGCCACCGTCGCCTGGGACGGCGATACGCTGATCCTCCACGACGCCACGCAGATGCTCAACGGCACCGCCGGCACGATGGCGGGCGTGTTCGGCATCCAGCCGGAGCAGGTGCGTGTCCTGTCGCCGTTCGTCGGCGGCGGTTTCGGTGGCAAGGGATTGTGGACGCACCAGATCCTTGCCGCCGCGGCGGCAAGGCTGGCGGGTCGCCCGGTGCGGATCATGTTGAGCCGCGAAGGCGTCTACCGCCTCGTCGGCGGCCGCACGCTGACCGAGCAGCGCGTCGCGATCGGCGCCGATGCGGAGGGGCGATTCACCGCTCTGATCCACGAAGGCGTCGCGGCGATGACCGCGCACAACAACTGCCCGGAGCAGTTCACCTTTCCGGCGCGGCACCTCTATGCCGCCGGCAGCTTCCGCCTCGAGCAGACGATCGCCGAGATGGACATGCTGGCCAACACCTTCATGCGCGCGCCGGGGGAATCGGTCGGTACGTTCGCGCTGGAATGCGCGATCGACGAACTGGCCGAGACGATGGCGGTCGACCCGATCGAACTGCGCCGCCGCAACGAGCCGGAGCGCGATCCGACGAGCGGCAATGCGTTTTCCTCCCGCCATCTCACCAAGGCATTCGACGACGGCGCGGCGCGCTTCGGGTGGGATCGCCGCGATCCCGTGCCCGGCCGCCGGCGCGAGGGCGAGTGGCGCATCGGCATGGGCGTCGCGACGGCGACCTATCCCTATCTGCGTATGCCCGGCAATGCGGCAAGGATCCGCATCGACGCGCACGGCCATGCCACAGTGTCGACGGCGGGACACGAGATGGGCATGGGCACCGCGACGGTCCAGGCGCAGCATGCCGCCGACAGGCTGGGCCTGCCGCTCGACAGCGTAACGTTCGAATATGGCGATTCCGCGCTGCCAGCGGGCGCGATGGCGGGCGGATCGCAACAGACGGTGGCAACGCTGGCGGCGGTAACGGCGGCCGCCGAGGCGCTGATCAAGGAACTGCTGCGCATCGCGGGCAACGACAGCCCGCTCGCCGGCCTGCGCCTTGCCGATGTCGTGGCGGTGGACGGCGGCCTGGCGCAGGCGGGCGATCCGACGCGCCACGAGCGCTATGCGTCGATCCTGGCACGCGCGGGCAGGGATGCCGTAGAGGCGGAGGCGAAGGCACCACTGCCGCTCGAGATGCTGAAATATTCGATGCATTCGACCGGCGCGCAATTCGCGGAAGTGGCGGTCAGCGACGTGACCGGCGAAGTGCGGGTGCGCCGCCTGCTCGGCAGTTTCGATTGCGGCCGCATCCTCAATCCCAAAGCGGCGGCGAGCCAGTTCCGCGGCGGGATCATCATGGGGCTCGGCCTCGCGCTGACCGAGGAGACGCTGTTCGACGCGCGTACCGGCCGGGTGATGAACCCCAGCCTCGCGGAATATCACGTTCCGGTGCATATGGACGTCCCCGAGATCGACGTGATCTGGACCGATCTGCCCGACCCGCACGCGCCGATGGGTGCCCGCGGCATCGGCGAGATCGGTATCACCGGGGTCGGGGCGGCGATCGCCAACGCCGTGTACAACGCGACCGGAACGCGGGTCCGCGACCTGCCGATCACGCTCGACAAGTTGCTATAGGCTGCGGCGCGATCCTGCCTCCGGACTAGTTAGAGGCTGAGGATCTGATCCTATGCGGTCTTCTGAACCAGCGACTCGATGCGCAGGTTGACGATATCGCAGCGAGCGGATCGGGTGAGCACGAAGACGATGGCCTCGGCCACCTCCGCCGCGGGCAGCATGCGCCCGGCGTGAAGGCAGTCGCGGCCATGACTCCCAGCATCGCACGGCCGATCAGCCTCGACGCGACGGCGATCAGCTTGCGCCGCCGCAAGCGTTCGACGAGCGGGATCGCGGGCAATTGCAGCAGCTGCGTCAGAAACGGCTCGCTGGCGAGCAACCCGACCATGGCCGTCGAGGCGCCGAGGTGCAGCGCGAAGGCGGTCAGGATGACGCCGGTGGTCAGAGCGGCCGTCGCCCCCGATAGGCCGCCTCCCTCACCAGCAGGCGAAGCCCCCTGTCGCGGTCGGCGTCGGTCAGGACGGGTTGCGGGTGGAGCGTCATGGGCCGGCCAACGCGTCGCGATCGTGCCGGTGCCCGGCAAAGGACGTGTTGATCTAAGTTACTCAGAAAGTTGGAGATTATCAAACATACGATGACACCATTGGTCGGCGTGGCGGTTTTCAATGTTCATCATCGCACCGGAGAGACAGACATGACCCACCAGACCGACGCGCTGCGCGAACTGTTCATCACGGGGCTCGTCAACGCCCATGCCGTCGAGAAACAGGCTCTGGCGATCATGACGCCGCAGGTGTCGCGCATCGAACATTATCCGGAGGTCGCGGACCGGCTGCGCGCGCATATCGAGGAAACCAATGCCCAGATCGCGCGCCTCGACGAAATTTTGGGCGGCTTCGACACCAGCAGCTCGACGTTCAAGGATCTGGGATTGAGCATGTCCGGCGGCATGGCGGCACTCGGTCACAGCGTCGCGGGCGACGAGATCGTGAAGAACAGTTTCGCCAACTACGCCTTCGAGCATTTCGAGATCGCGGCGTACAAGTCGCTGCTCGTGCTGGCCGAGGACGGCGGCTTCGCGCCCGCGACCCCGCTGCTGAAGCAATCGCTGGGCGAGGAAGAGGCGATGGCGGCCTGGATCGACGAGGCGCTGCCGATGGTCACGCGCCGCTACGCTACGCTGTATGCGGAAGCCGGCGCGAGCAAGGCGAAGGTCTGATCGCAAGCGAGCCAATGCGGAAGGTCCCGCGATGAAAGCCGCACTGAAGACCGCCGAACGTCGCTTCACGATCTAGGAGGTCGACGAGCCATGCCTTCCCGCCGCCGACTGGGTGAAGGCGCGCGTGCGCATGGCGGGCATCTGCGGGACCGATCTGCGCTCGTGGGAAAAGCCCGAACCTTCGCTGCGCTGCTGCATCATAAGCCACCAACTTGCCGACGACGTCGTTGAGGTCGGCGCCAACGTCACCGCAATGGCCATGGGCGATCGGGTGCTGATCGAATAGCTGCTCGGTTGCGGTCATTGTGTCTGGTGCCGCGTGCGGCAGTATAACCGTTGCCCCGACCTCTATCCCACCCGCCGCGCCAGCGTGTCGCGGGCCTATGCCGAGTTCGTCGTCGGCCCGGCGCACAAATTCCAACGTCTGCCCGACACGGTCGGGTATGACGATACGGCGTTGCTCGATACCGATGCGCGGAGCATCTGTCGGGGCCAACGATCAACGCGCGGGTGGCGGTCATCGGCGCCGGGCCGATCGGCCTTGGCCAGACGATGCTTGCCAAAGCGAGCGGCGCGGACGTGCTGATCATCGGCACGGTGCCGCACGCGCTCGATCTGGCGCGGCGGCTCGGTGCGGACGAGACCATGGATTCATCGCAGGCGGATCCGATCGCCGCGGTCATGGCGATGACCGGCGGGCTGGGCGCGGATGTCGCGTTCGAATGCGCCGGCGGCAAATCCATGCCGGAAACGCTGCCACTTGCGACTCGCCTGGTCCGGCGCGGCGGCGGCGTCGTCATCGTCGGCGGGTTCGATGAGGGCGAAACCACGATCCCGCTCGAATGGCAGCGAATCCAGATGTCGGCAATCCGCCTGATCCCGAGCGCCAGCTTCGCCTTCCACGACATCCATTCGGAGAAGGTCGCGGTGCTCGATCTGGTACGCGCGGCAAGCTGCAGACGCAGCCTTTGGTAACGCATCGCTTCCCGCTCGGCCGCATCAACGACGCCTTTGCGACGGCGCAGGACCGACGCCGCAGCGGCGCGATCTTCGTCGGTCTCGAACTGTGATCGATGCAGGACCAGGCACCATCGCGCACCCGAAGAGCCGGGGCAACGCCCCCGGCTCGCGCACGAACCCGCCGCGTGTCGCGATCCCAGGGCGCGATCCAGCCAGGCTGGGTCGAGACGGTGCCGGCCCTCACCCTACATGGATCGGTCTCTAGTCCCTGTCGGGGGCGCCAAGCGGGAAGTAGCTGCGATAGGGGCGCGCATCGTCCACCACGCGCGCGACCGCGGGGCGTGCCAGCAACCGTTCGCGATAGGCCCGCACCTGAGCGCGTTCCGCCGGAATGGGATGAACCCAGTCGGCGTAGAACAACGCGGGTGCGCCCGCGCAGTCGGCGAGGCCGAACGTATCGCCGGCGGCCCAGATACGCTCGCCCAGTGTCGCGTCCAGCCAGGCGTACGCCTTGTCCAGCGCCTTGCCGCTTTCGGCGCGCACGCTGTCGAGGCGATCGCCGTGGCGCAATTTCTCGGCGACGGGCTGCTGCATCGGCGTCATCACATAATGATCGAAAAAGCGGTCGAGGAACCGCACCGCCAGCGCCGCTTCGGGATCCGCCGGGATCATGCGCGCGCCCGGGTGCCGCAGATCGAGGTGTTCGATGATGATGCTCGACTCGGCGACGGTCTGCTCGCCGTCCACCAGCACCGGCATCCGGCCGATCGGCCAGCGCG
Organism: Sphingomonas beigongshangi; assembly: GCF_016820445.1. GTDB lineage: Bacteria > Pseudomonadota > Alphaproteobacteria > Sphingomonadales > Sphingomonadaceae > Sphingomonas > Sphingomonas beigongshangi. The sequence goes on along the minus strand of NZ_JADHDT010000012.1, from coordinate 14,335 downwards.
CGGCCATCGCCTCGGCTGCGCCAGGCTCCTCGAGATTGCGATATTCGAACGCGAGATCCTTTTCCCGAAGGGCGATCAGCACCTTCCAGCAATAGGAAGAGAAGGGATGGGCATAGAGCGCCAGCGACATGAAGCCTCTCCTGCAACCCGCCGCGCCCGGGCCGGGCGGAAGGTGGTCATCCGCTGTGTGGCCGGACGAACCGCGGCATTGCAAGGGCCGGCGCGTCGGCCGCCGGCCCCTGCATCGGCTTTGGCCGTCTTATTTGGCGGCCACGGAATGGCGTTCGCGATCGTTCGCCACCGCCGGCCCGGCGAGCAGCGACGAGCCTTTTTCGGACAATAGCATCCCGATCAACGCCTGAAGCCCGTTGGCACCGTCGTTGCCACCCGCGCCTCCGGTGCTGATCTGGACGCGCGGGACGATATCCACGCCCGACTTCTCGAGCGCGTCGGCGAGCCGTTCGATCACCTGACGCGTCAGCTGATACTGTGCGCCTCCGGACGCCGCCGCCTGTTTCTCGATCGTCTCGGCGGTGGCGAGACCGGTCTTGGTGATGCGATCCGCCTCGGCGGCGGCAAGCGCGACGACCTTCGCCGCCTCGCCCTCGCCGGTGATGCGGATACGATCCGCCTCGGCGCGTGCGATGGTACGCGTCTGCTCCGCCTCCTGCGTCGCCCGCTTCAGCGCCGCCTTGCCCTGATTTTCCTGCACCTGGATCTGCAGTTCGGAGCCGGTGATCGCTGTCTGCTGTTCGGCGCGCGCCTGCGCTTCCTTGAGCGCCTTCTCGCTCTCCGCGGCGATGCGCTGCTTCTCGTAGGTCGCGACACGCTCCTCCGCCACCTGGCGCTCGCGCAACTGCTGCAGCACCTTCTCGATCTGGTCGTTACCCGCCGTCGCGCGTGGCGTGCCAATCAGCACCTCCTGCAGCTCGAGATTATAGGCGCCGAACTTCGCGCGCATCTCGGCACCCGCCAGTTCCTGGATGTCGGACCGGTCCTGCAGCAGCTCGATCAGCGTCTTCTTCTGGGCGACGTTCTTGAAATAGGCCGATACCATCGGATCGAGCGTCTGCTCGACCAGCTTCTTGATATCCCCGAACCGCTGGATGACGAGCGGCGCCTTGCGATAGTCGATGTGGACCACGACGGAGAGCGGCAGCGTCGGCTCGAACGCGTCGCGGGTGATGAGCGAGACCTGGCTCAGATTCTCGTCCAGCTTGTGCTGGCCCGTCACATCCTCATCCCATTTCAGGATGAAGTTGGTGGTTGGCACGATCAGGATCTTGCCCGCGTAGGTGTTGAACGCATATTTGCCGGGCAGCAAGGGCTCCGACCAGACGCCGCGCGATCCGCGCGGGACGAGCTCGCCATGACGATAGTCGTCGCCCGACGTATCGGCGCTGTCGTCGCCCGTATAGCTGATGACGACACCGACATGGCCGACCTCGATCACCGTCTTGGCGACCATCTCAACGGTCGCGAACAGGCGATTGATGAAATAGCTGCCCTCGACGAGCACCTGCAGCTGGCGCGCGCGACGGCCACCGGCGGCGATGAACTTCTCCGGGTCCTGAAAGCTGTTGTGGAAGGTCGCGGGATCGTCTTGATCCGTGCCGACCTCCGGCGCGATGATGTGATCGGCGGTCAGCGCTGGGCCGTCATGCACCGTGACGATGCCGATCTGGTCGGCCGAGTCCTTGATCACGACCGCCTGGAAGCCGCCACGGCTCTCGATGACGTTCTGCATCTCCGCGAACAGCTGCGGGTCGTTCGCCTCCAGCATCAGGCCATAGATCTGTTCGCGCGTGATGATGACGAACTGCGCGAGGTTGATCGCATAGGTGCCCTCGCGCAGGATCGTGCGCTGGGGCCCCTTCTGCCCGCCATCCGCAAGAAAGCGCCGGACATCGAGGAAGTCGACGGCGCGGACGTTGCTTGCCAGCGTCTGCGTCGGGCCGAGCGGCGCGCCGTCGCGCGCGAAGATATAGCCGATCTGCCCCTGCGGTATGGTGACGAGGGGCTGCGCATGCACCTTGTACTGGAACGGCACGAAGAAATGATAGCCGCCGCGCAAGACGTCGGGCTGGTATCCCGCCTCGCCGTTCAGGGCGATCAGGCCGCTGGTGATCGAGCCGTTGCGGCTCCATAGCTTTTCGACGATCGCGACGCGGTTGTTTCCGACATAGCGCACCATGCGCGACGCGATAAAAAGACAAACGACGACAAGGGCCACGACAGCCGCGGCGCCGAGCACGAAAGTATTTGCCATCTGATGAAGGTGTCCTTGGGACCTGTGACGAGCGCCCCCTGAGCGCCCGCCTCTTACTTACGCCTCTTCAATCCGGCTTGATAGCGAAATCGGAAGCGCCGTATCGTTGCTGGACGTACAGTGCGGCGGCACGGGCCTGGTCGGCGGCGGCACTTGCTCGTGCCTGATCGAGCTCGGCAAGTGCCTGATCGATAAGGCCCAGCGCGACCGCGGTCTCGGTCGCGACCGCGGCGTGCCGTTCGCCCGCCGCTTCGGACAGCGCGGCGACGGCCGTACGGACCACGATATCCAGATCGCGCGCGCACGCCTGATAGCGGTCGTCGTCGTATATCCAGCCGCGGGCGGCGATCGACGCCAGCAAGCGCCGCGACTCAGGGTCGATGGCGACGCCATGCGGCCCGGTCGCGGTCGCGATACGATCGCGCGCGATGTCCGCTGCGCCCGACGAGCGGCGTCGCAGGCGACGGCGGGCACGACCATCCATGAGCCCGGCTATGATCGTGGCCATGATGCCGATCAGCAGGAAGCCGACGAGGAAAACGCCGCTCAGCTTCAATCCGAGCGCCAACACGCCTGCGACGCCGCCCCCGCTCGGTGCCAGCAGCAGTGAAAGCGGCACGACGACGACGAGATAGGCGAGGATGGCGAAATGCAGGAAGGCGGCAGCCACCAGGCGCCACGACGGCAGCCTTGCAGCGGGAACATCAGGCCGCGACACATGCATGATGCCATATTAGGCCCTGGCACGTCGGGACACCAGCCAACAGGGCGGCAGCGCCGCTCCGCGATACGGGCGACCGACGCGTGGCTAGGCGCGCTCCAGCATCAAGGCGATCCCCTGGCCCACGCCGATGCACATGAAGGCCATCGCGTAGCGGCCGTTGATGCGCGCCAGTTCCTCGACAGCGGTCATGACGATGCGTGCGCCCGACATGCCGAGCGGATGCCCCAGTGCGATCGCGCCGCCGTTGCGGTTGACGCGCGGATCGTCGGTGGCAATCTCCAGGTGCCGCAAGGTCGCGATCGCCTGGGCGGCGAACGCCTCGTTCAACTCGATCACGTCGAGCTGCTTCAGGTCGATGCCGGTGATGCGGCACAGCTTGCGGGCCGCCTCGATCGGGCCGACGCCCATGATCCGCGGTGCGATACCGACGGACGCCATACCGAGCACGCGCGCACGCGGCGTCAAGCCATGGCGTGCCGCCGCCGCCTCGCTCGCGACGAGCATCGCGGCCGCGCCGTCGTTGAGGCCCGATGCGTTGCCCGCGGTGACGGTCCCCCCGGCGCGCACGACCGGCTTAAGCGCCGCCAACGCCTCCAGGCTGGTCGCGCGGGGATGCTCGTCGGTGTCGAAGCGGATCGGATCGCCCTTTGCCCGCGGCACGTCGACCGCGACGATCTCCGCGGCCATGCGCCCGCTCGCGATCGCGGCCGCGGCCTTTTGCTGGCTCGCGAGCGCGAACGCATCCTGGTCCGCACGGGTGACGTGCCACTGTTCCGCGACATTCTCCGCCGTCTCCGGCATCGAATCGACGCCGAAGGCTTCGCGCATCCTGGGGTTGACGAAGCGCCAGCCCAACGTCGTGTCCTCCAGCTTCTGCGCGCGGTCGAACGGCGTGTGCGCCTTGCCCATGACGAAGGGCGCGCGGGTCATGCTCTCGACGCCCCCGGCGATCAGCAGCTCGGCGTCACCGCTGCGGATCGCCTGCGCCGCGCTGCCGACGGCATTGAGGCCGGACCCGCACAACCGGTTGATCGTCGCGCCGGGCACCACCTCGGGCAGGCCCGCGAGCAACGTCGCCATGCGCGCGACGTTGCGGTTGTCCTCGCCCGCCTGGTTGGCGCAGCCGAGCAGGACGTCGTCGACCGCGGCCCAGTCCACCCCCGGGTTGCGGTCCATCAGGGCGCGGAGCGGCACGGCGGCCAGATCGTCGGCCCGGACGGTCGACAGCGCGCCGTTCAACCTGCCGATCGGCGTGCGGATCGCATCACAGATAAAGGCCTGGGTCATCGTTCATCCTGCTCCGGCAGCGCGAGTCTTTCGCGCCTTGTCGCAAACCCTATAGCACCGGCCGATCCGGCATCGACCGCGATGTGCGTCGCCGCGGCCTCGGCAGGTGCCGATGGCCTTCAGCGCATCCGTTCCACGCCGTCGGCGCGTGGCGAAGGCCCGGTCCCGGTGTGGTTCGCTCGGCGCGGACCGAGGTTCAGAAACGATGCAGCACGGGTATCCGCGCGATCATCAGCGCCGACAAGCCGTAAAGGCTGCTCGCCACGAGAAACGCGCCGGCGATCTTGAGCAAGGTCTTGGGATCGATCCGCGCCACCACCGCGGGACCGATCGGTGCCGCCGCGAGGCTTCCGACGAGCAGGCCGCTCGCCGCCGTCGTGAAGGCCTGCACGCCCAACGTGCCGATGAAGCTCGCCAATACCGTGATGGTGACGAAGAACTCCGCCGCATTCACCGTGCCGATCACCGTGCGCACATTGCCACCCTGCGCCAGGAAGTTGCCGGACACGAACGGCCCCCATCCGCCGCCGGTGGCGTCCACCAGGGCGCCGACGAACCCGACCGGGGCGACCGTCCGCAGCGTCCTGTAGGTATGGGGTCGCCGCGGCGCCCGCCACAGCAGGTACAGACCGAGCACGCCGAGATAGGCGAACACCACCGGTCGGAGCAGCATCGCCCCGAGGTGGATGGTCAGCCAGCTGCCGACGACCGCGCCTGCGATCCCCGGCACCGCGAGGCGCGCGAACAGCACCCAGTCGACGTTGCCGCGCAGCGCGTGGCTCAGACCCGACGCCCCGCTGGCGAAGCTCTCGACGGTCCGGACGGTCGAACTCGCCAGCGCCGGCGGTATCCCCAGAAGCATGAGCGCACTGTTCGTCACGACGCCGAACCCCATGCCGATCGAACCGTCGATCGCCTGGGCGACGAAGCCGATGACCACGAAGGGCAGCAAAGTCGCCCAAGGGATGGCGGCCAGCATCTCGGTCATGCCTCGGCACCCGGCTTCTGGAGCAAGCGCCGCGCCCGGCCAGCCGGCGCCGTCAGCAGGAAGGTTGCCGGAAAGAGCAGCGCAACGAGGGAGAGCATGCCGCTGATCATCGATTCCGCGCCGGCGAGCCAGGGCATGATCGCGGCCCAGACGGCCACCGCGAGCACGCTGATCAACGTCCGTTCCTGCTCGTCCTGCTCGAGCAGTTGCTGCACCGGCACCGCGCGATCCTCGTACAGTCCGCGCAGCAGCCGCCCGCGGCCGCCGCGTCGATCGATCAGGATGCGCGGCAGGGTCGCATGGCCCAGCGCCGACAGGCCCGCGCCGATGAGGCGCCAGCCGATGGCGATGGCGAAACGATCGTAGCTCGCGCTCGTGTCGACGAGCTGATCGAGGCGGGAGCGGCCCGCGAAGACCAGGTCGACGATCGCCCCTTCCTCTGCCCGCGCGGATGGCGTGCCAGGCGCGCGATCCTGCGTGTCGCGGATCCAGGAGAGGATGATCGCCGGTATGTCGGCGCCGCTTGCCCGTTCCAGCCCCTGGAAGCCCGGGGCGGAATTGGCCTCGCAGATCCGGTAGCCCGTCTCGTCGAACAGGATGTCGATGCCCGTGACGTCAAGGTCGAGCGCGGCCGCGGCCTTGATTGCGATGTCGGCCATCTCCGGCGGCGGATTATAGGCGGTTCCGATACCGCCGAGCGATACGTTCGACTTGAAACCGCCGGTCAGCGAGCGGCGCTCCATCGCGGCAACCACCCGCCCGCCGACGACCAGGATGCGGACGTCGCGGCCGTGGCTGGCGCGAATGTAATGCTGCAGCACGAAGTCCGCCTGCGCGCGCGCACTTTCGAGCAGGCCGGCGAGATCCTCGAACTGCGCTCGGTCCTCGCACTTCAGAACGCCGGCACCGCGCGTGCCCTGCAGCGTCTTGACGATCACCGGGAAGCCGAGTTCGCGTTCGACGAGCGCCGCGTCGAACGGAAACCTGCCCAGCATCGTCCGCGGCACCGGAAGGCCGACGCGCGCGAGCTTCTGCATCGTATGCAGCTTGTCCGCGACGAGCTCGATCGTGGTCGCGCCGTTGATCAGCCTGACCCCCCGGCGCTCCAGCTGGCGCAGGAGGGCGAGCGTCGAATAATCCGTCTCCGCTCCCGTCCGGCACAATACGAAGTCGGGCCGCTGCACGGGAAGGCCGTCGTATCGCAGCGACCAATCGTCATGCCCGCCGCCGACGATCAGATCGAACAGCTGCGGTTTGTAGACGGCCAGCGCGATGCCAAGCTGCCCCGCTGCCTCGCGAAACCGCAGGATCTCCGGCACCTCCGGAATGCCGGGTTCGAGATCATGGAAGAAGAGGATCCATCCCTGCACGGTCCGCCCCCTAGCCGGCCCCGGGCATGAAGCATAGCGCGGTCGCCTCGCGACGGGGCCGCATGCGCTCAGGTCGCACGGATGGCGGTGGCGCGGCCATCGGCCGTCGTGTCGAGCATCGGCCGGACGGGAGGCAAGGTCCGGACGCGCCGGTCCGGCAGGTTGAGGTGGGGGAACAACAGTTCGGCCACGCGATAGGCCTCCTCCAGGTGCGGATAGCCTGAACCGATCACCGTATCGATGCCCGCGGCGGCATAGTCCTCGAGACGCGCCGCGACGGTGGCCGGGTCACCGACCAGCGCGGTGCCCGCCCCCGTCCGCACCAGACCGATACCCGCCCAGAGGTTGGGACGGATCTAGAGCGCGCACCGCGCGCCGCCGTGCAGCGCCTGCATGCGCGACTGGCCGACGGAATCGCTGCTTTTCGCCAGATAGGCCTGGAATTGCGCGATCTGGTCCTGCGTGACGTCGCGGATCAGATCGTTCGCGGCCGCCCATGCCGCCTCCTCCGTCTCGCGGACCACGAAATGGAGACGGACACCGAAGCGGAGCGTACGGCCCAGCGCCGCAGCCCGGGCCCTCACGTCGGCGATCACGTCCTTCAACTGATCGGCCGGCTCGCCCCACATCAGATAGGTGTCGGCATGCCGCGCGGCGATACCGCGCGCCGCGCCGGAAGAGCCGCCGAACCAGATCGGCGCGTGCGGCGCCTGGACGAAGGGGAACAGCAGCCTTCCACCCGCGATCGACAGGAATTCGCCGTCACGGTCGACCGTCTCGCCCCGCGCGAGCGCGCGCCAGATATCGAGGAACTCGTCGGTCTGGCGATAGCGCGCGTCATGGTCCAGAAAGAGCCCGTCGGCAGCGAGCGCGTCGGGATTGCCGCCGGTGACGACGTTCAGCAGGGCGCGTCCGCCACTGAGCCGGTCGAGCGCGGCAGCCTGACGCGCGGCTTCGGCGGGGGCGGTCAGCCCCGGCCGCAGGGCGACGAGCAGCCTAAGCCGATCGGTGAACGGCGCGACCGACGCCGCGGTGATCCAGGCGTCGGCGCACATCGGCCCGGTCGGCAGCAGCACGCCATAATATCCCAGTCGATCGGTCGCGGTGGCGATCTCGCGGAGATACGCCGGATCGGGCGGCCGATCGGTCTGCGGCGAGGCGAAGCGCTGCGAATCGCCGCCGGAGGGCAGAAACCAGAGAAAGTCGAGCGGATGTCGCGCTGTCATGGGGCCATAGTAGCGCCTTTGCATGGCCGGAGGGCGAAGCTAATCTTGGCTGCACGCTACTTCGTGCAGCCTTGCGGTGGCGCGCGTCAGTAGGCCCTCCCTCCCACTTGCCCCCCGACAGGACGGCGCTGGGCCTGTCACCCCTTGAAAAGCGGCATAGCCCTTCGGGGCGGCAGGACCGCCACTGGTCATCAGCCCTAGACGAAAGCGGAATAGTCCATAGCCGCAAGGTCGGTCAGGAGGTCGGGGCCGCTCGGTTCCCATGCCAACCGTGCTCGCGTCCAGGCACTGGATGCCGCCATGTCCAGCGCAGCGAACGGCGCCATCCAGCCGAAATAGCGTTCGACCTCTCCGCCATCGACCGAGCAGACCGGCAGCCCGCTGCCCTCGCCGATCGCCTCGGCGATGGCGCGCGCGGAGACGCCCTCCTCGACCGAGGCGTTGTAGCGCGCGCCGGGCTCGCCATTCTCGAGCGCCAGGACGTAGAGCCTGGCGACGTCGCTGACGTGCGCGGCCGCCCACCGGGTATTGCCCTCGCCGACATAGGCGATAGCGCCGGCCCGCCGCGCCTCGGCGATCAGCGGCGTGATGAGACCCGCCCTGGTCGTGTCGTGGACCTGCGGCAGGCGGATGGTGCGCACGTCGATCCGCCGCGCGATGAGCGCCGCGCCGGCCAATTCGGTCGCGATACGCGGGTTGGCATGGCGCGGGTTGAGCACGTCCTCCATCGCCTCGCCGCCGTTCAGCGGCGTGCCCGTGCCGACTCCCGACGTGATGAGGATCGGCTTCTCCGTTCCTGCCAGGGCCTCTCCCATGGCGGCGATGACGCGCTCGTCCTTTTTCGTGTTGTCGAGGAAGGTCGCGAAATTGTGGTCGAATGCGCAATGGATCACTGCATCGGCCGCAGCCGCGCCGCTGGCCAGCGTCTCGGGCCGTTCCAGGTCACCGCGGTGGACATCGACGCCGGCCGCTTCGAGACGCCGGGCACCGTCGTCGGATCGCGTGAGGCCGAGCACCTCATGGCCGCGGGCAAGCAGTTCGGGAACGATGTGCGAGCCGATGAAGCCGGTGGCGCCGGTCAGGAACACGCGCATGAAATGCCTCCTCTTGATATCGAGAGAAGGATATCGCCGATCGCCGCAACCTGTTAAAGTAGTGAGCTTATCGTGGTATAAACGTCAACAGGATGCGGCATGGCGAGTGAACCGGCCAATCAGCTCGGCAGCTATCTGCGCGACCGGCGCGTGCGGCTCGATCCGGCGGCATTCGGCTTCGCCGGCGGCAGGCGGCGCACGCCGGGTCTTCGCCGCGAGGAGGTCGCCGCCCGCGCGAACATCAGCCCGACCTGGTACACCTGGCTCGAGCAGGGTCGAGGCGGCGCGCCGTCGGCTGACGTGCTCGACCGCATCGCCAAGGGGCTGATGCTGACCGAGCCGGAGCGCGAGCATCTCTACATGCTTGGCCTCGGCCGCCCGCCCGAGACCCGCTATCGTCCGGTCGACGGCATCACGCCGCGGCTGCAGCGCGTGCTCGACGGCATGAGGCTGAGCCCCGCGATCATCAAGACCGCCATGTGGGATGTGGTGGGCTGGAACCGGGCGGCCGCGGCGTTGCTCACCGATTATGCCGCGTTGCCCCGCGATCAGCGCAACATATTGCGCCTGATGTTCGTGAACGGCCGCGGTCGCAAGGCCAACGAGGATTGGGAGAGCGTCGCGCGCTTCGTCGTCGGCGCCTTTCGCGCGGACATGGCACGAGCGGGCGCCAACCGCAGTTCGGAGGCCGCGAGGCTCGTCGACGAACTATGCCGCGTCAGCGACGAGTTCGACGCTTTGTGGCGCGACAACGATGTCGTCGCGCACGGCGAGGGCGTGAAGCGCATCCACCATCCCGACGCGGGGCGCGTGCAGCTCGAATTCTCGTCGTTCGCGGTGGAGGGGCGGCCCGAACTCGGCATGATCGTCTACAATCCCGCGACCGAGGCCGACGCGGAGAAGGTGCGGGCGCTCGTCGAAGCGCGGGCGGACTGAGCCACTCGGATTGGCCCGATAGCCGGCGCCGCCTCCGCGCACGTGGATCGGGCGCCAGACGATTCCCGGCAACAGGCGCTTGGTCATGGGAGGCGCGGCATGACGCTCAACGCGATGCCCATGGGGCCTGCGCGAGCTCGCGAGCAAGGTAGTCGACCAGAACCTGGACCCGGAGCGGGCGCAGCGGGCTTGGCGGCATGACGAGGTGGAGCCCCAGGGACGTCACGGACCATTCGGGCATCGCGACCGCCAGCTGCCCGTCGCGCAGCTCGCGCCAGATCAGGAATTCGGGCTGGATCGCAAGCCCTTGGCCGGCGACGAGAGCCGGGTTCAACAGGTCGGCATTGTCCGTCCAGACCCGCACGGGTGGCTCGACGGTCTCCTCCCCGAACGTCGGATGCGTGAAGCGCCACATCCTTGATGCACCACCGGTATAGGCCAGCGCACAATGCCGGCTTAGCTCCGCCGGATGCGTCGGCATGCCGTGACGCGCGAGATAGTCGGGGGACGCCACCAGAAGCAGTCGCACCGTGCAGAGCCGGCGCGACAGCAAGGAGGAATCATCCAGGCTTGCGATCCTGAGCGCCACGTCGAACCCCTCCGCCACCAGATCGACCTTGCGGTCGCTCAAGGCGAAATCGACCGTGATCTCCGGGTAGGCCTCGAGGAAGGCCGGCAGCATCGCGCCCAGGTAGGCGATACCGAACGAGAGCGGTGCGCTGATCCGAACGCGACCGCGAGGCCTCTTGGATTGTTCGCCGGCTTCGTCCTCGGCCGCCTCGCCTTCGCTCAATATGCGCGTCGCGCGCTCCACCGCGGCACGGCCCGCGTCCGTAAGCGCGATACGCCGGGATGTCCGTGCGATCAGCGTCAGGCCGAGGCGCGCCTCCAGTCGCGCGATCGCTTTGGAGACGGTGGGATCGGACATGCCCATCTCGCGCGCCGCGCGCGAGAACGAGCCGTGTTTGGCGACCTTGGCGAAGATCGCCCAGGCTTCGAGATCGGGAAGACGCTTCATCATTTTCGGAAAGGATGAGATGCCGGCCTTGCCGTTTCGTCAAGTGCCATCGTGCTGCATCTTCAGGTCATCGGAGCAACAGGCTCCTTCAGGAGACCGAACCATGATCGACCGTCGCCCCTTCGCAAGCCTCGGTGGCGCCAACCACGGATGGCTCGACGCCAAGCACCACTTCTCTTTCGCCAGCTATTATGATCCGGCCCGGATGGGCTGGGGCGGCATCCGCGTCTGGAACGACGATACGATCGCGCCCGGCACCGGCTTCCCGCCGCATCCGCACGCCGACATGGAGATCATCACCTATGTCCGCGAAGGCGCGATCACGCATCAGGACTCGCTCGGCAACATCGGCCGTACCGAGGCCGGCGACGTGCAGGTGATGAGCGCAGGCTCGGGCGTACGGCATTCGGAATACAACAAGGAGCCGGGCATTACCCGCATCTTCCAGATCTGGATCGAACCCAGGACGCGCGGCGAGGCGCCGTCATGGGGGGCCAAGCCCTTCCCAAAGGGCGAACGCTCCGGACAGTTCGTGACGCTGGCGAGCGGCTTCACGAACGATGGCGACGCGCTGCCGATCCGCACCGATGCGCGCATCGTCGCCGCCACGCTGAAGGCGGGCGAGACCGCCGAATATCCGCTCGGCGCCGACCGTCAGGGCTACCTCGTCCCCGCGAGCGGCGCGATCGAGGTCAACGGCACGCGGCTCGACGCACGCGACGGTGCCGCCATCGCCGACGAGGCCGTGCTCCGCGTCACCGCGATCGACGATGCCGAGATCGTGCTCGTCGACGCCGCCTGACCGATCCGTCCGGTACCGCGCATTTTCCAGCTCGAAAGGATATTTCCCATGCCCTTCATCACCACCGCCGACGCGACCGAAATCTACTACAAGGACTGGGGCCCGAAACACGCCCCGGTCATCATGTTCCACCATGGCTGGCCGCTCAGTTCGGACGACTGGGACGCGCAGATGATGTTCTTCGTACAGAAGGGCTATCGCGTCATCGCCCACGATCGCCGCGGCCATGGCCGCTCGACGCAGTCGGCCGACGGCCACGACATGGACACCTACGTCGCCGACGTCATCGCGCTGACCGATGCACTGGACCTGCGCGATGCGGTCCATGTCGGCCATTCGACCGGGGGTGGCGAAGTCGCCCGCTACGTCGCCCGCACCAAACCGGGCCGGGTCAGCAAGGCGGTACTGGTCAGCGCGGTCGCCCCGATCATGATCAGGACCGACACCAACCCCGAAGGTGTGCCGATGGACGTGTTCGACATGGTGCGCGAACAGACCGCCACCAACCGTTCGCAATTCTACTATGACTTCACCCTGCCCTTCTTTGGCTACAATCGCGAGGGTGCCGAGGTGAAGGAAGCGGTGCGGCTCAATTGGTGGCGACAGGGCATGATGGGGGCGGCGCTGGCCCATACGCTCGGCATCAAAGCGTTCTCCGAGACCGACTTCACGGACGATCTCAAGGCGGTCGACGTACCGACCCTGGTCCTGCATGGCGAGGATGACCAGGTCGTGCCGTTCGCCACCACGGGCAAAATGTCGGCGGCTATCGTGAAGGGCGCCAAGCTCATCTCCTACCCTGGCTTTCCGCACGGCATGCCGGTCACCAACGCGGAGCGGATCAACGCCGATCTGCTCGCTTTCATCGAAGGCTGATCCACGACGGACCACGGGGTGGTTGCCCGCCCCGTGGTTTCGCACGACATTGAGGCATCACAAGGAGACGTCGCGATGGGCGATCGAATCATGATCTTCTACGGCTCCTATCGCTCCGATCGGCAAGGGATCCGCCTGGCCGAATGGCTGGTCCGCGCCTTCGCCGCACGCGGCGCATCGGCCGAACTGGTCGACGCCCGCGCCATCGGCCTGCCCATGCTCGACCGCATGTACAAGGAATATCCAAAGGGCGAGGCGCCGCCCGCGCTGGAGGCGCTCGCGGCGAAGATCAGGGCGGCCGATGCCTTCGTGGTCGTTACCGGGGAATATAATTGGGGCGTCCAGCCCGGTCTCAAGAATCTCACCGACTATTTCCTGGAAGAATGGTACTGGCGCCCTGCGGCGATCGTCAGCTACTCGGCCGGTCGCTTCGCCGGTGCACGCGCCGGGCTCGCCTGGCACGGCATCCTGTCGGAGATGGGCATGGTAGTGGTATCCAGCACGATTGCGGTGGGAGGCATCGGCCATGCCTTCGACGCGGCCGGAGAGCCTGCGGGCGATGGCGGCGGCGCCCTCGCCCATGCCTTCCCGCGCTTCGCCGATGATCTCGCCTGGTGGACGGAGGCCGCCCGCGCTCAGCGCGAGCGTCGGGCCCCACCCTATTGATCCGGTCTGCCGCCGCTTCGATGGACGAGCATGGGCGGGCTTGGGCGCGGAGTGCCTAGCAGCGGGCCGGTGACGATCACCTTCGTCCGCCCTGCGCCGTGAGCGGCACATCATCGTTGATCGCGCTTATGACGCCGCGAAAGTTGGCGTGGGACGCTTTGCATCGCCCTCCCCGGGCGCCGCAGCTGTCGCTAGACACGGGCCTGCGCCTGCTCGCGTACACGCCCAGTACACGCAGGCGCTACGCCCGCGCGTCATCGCGTCGAGGCCGACGCGACTTCCTGTGCCGCACGACGCTTCCGGCTGTGCGAGCATGATGAGACGACTGGGGGCTTGATAAGACCCGGCAAATCGGCTGGCGTCCATTTACCTTGCGCTGCGCATCGGCAAACGACACCATCAACATCTCGGCGATCGAGCTGCGCCATCGAACAGGCCTCCACGCCTCGCGCCGATCATGCTCACTAGACTGATCTGCCGCCGCAATTCGCCGGACAGGTCTAAGCGTTTGTTCAAAACCAGTGAGCGGTGCTTGCATACGGCACCTTCCAACCGATCGGCGACGTCGCGCGGCACGGCTGCTTCCGCCGCGATCGATCTCGGTCCTCCACTGCCAATCCTGCAGCATCTGCGGCGCACAATCGGTCCGTGCCACATGGGTCACGACAGCCGCCCGGCGGGAAGGGGCGCGTTCTCGAGATTCAACGGCAGCCGAAGTGGCTGGGAGCGCAGCTCGGTATGCATGTGTCCGCCGCCTAGACCGTCATAGCCCTCCCAAGAGGGACGGTGCCGGCAGACCCGGCAGATTCTTGTCGGGATACGCGCTGGACGCGGAGGTGGCGAACCGCTGCCCTATTACCCTTCGATAGTGCCGCCGACAGAAGCCACTGAGCTGGCGATCGGGCGGCGCGGGCCGGTATTGTCCGAGACGCCGTTGCCATGCATTCGGCGCAAAACGCAAAAAGCCTCCGCGGCGGAGGCCGTGGAGGCTATGCAAATAAAGTTGGTTGCGGGGACAGGATTTGAACCTGTGACCTTCAGGTTATGAGCCTGACGAGCTACCGGGCTGCTCCACCCCG
>NZ_JADHDT010000011.1 GCF_016820445.1 Sphingomonas beigongshangi | reverse complement strand
GATGCCTCCTGCAGTGGTGCTTCAACACCTCCACTCTGGCACATCGATGCCGTCAGGGGGCGTCCACCCCAACGCAAAGGGTACACGGTCATAGGGCGGGATCGATGCAAGCGGCACGGAGGCGATTCCGGCGGACGTCTTGACGATGACGCGATCGGTTGCGCCGGCGCGGTGGACGGCATCGACGACTTCCCCGTAGATTGCGTCCTTGACGTCGAGGTTGAGGACGATCCCATCCTTCGCGAGCGCCAATATCTCGTCGAGGGTAAGGACGCGCTGGTCCGACAGCGGCGCCCCCGCACCGCCCTCGTCCTGTCGGAGTCGGAGCGCCTTGAGCTGCGCGAGGGTAAGGTCGGCGACCCGTCCCGTGCCGTCGGTCGTGCGGTCGACACGCTCGTCGTGCATGATCACGAGCGCACCGTCCCGACTGCGCCGGACGTCGGTTTCCATCACGTCGGCACCCAATGCGACACATTGCGCGAGCGCGGCGGCGGAATTTTCGGGAGTCGGGCCCAACCCGTGCAGCGGCGCGGCTTCATGGCAGCCGCGATGCGCGATCACGATCAGGCCTCCGCGCGGATCGCGGATGCGACCAAGCGCATCCGGCGGCGCCGCCTGAACGGCGGAACAGGCGAGCAGACCGGTGACGGCCGCGAGGAGCAGGCGTTGCATGAACATTTCCATCGAAAAAGGCGGGCGGCCGCGACGGGCCGCCCGCGTCAGGCGCCACGGTGGGGGGACATCCTCCGTGGGGTTACCATTTGCGGCTGACGATCAGGCGCACGTTGCGGCCGAATAGCGGCCGCCCGAAGATGGCGGTGGGTACGCCCTGGCCGAACCGGTCCCCCGCCGTGTTGCCCTCGGTGAAGCCGTGCGCATTGGTGATGTTGTCGCCGGCGACCTGGAACTGCCAGTCACCCGACGTTAGCATGCCGCCGAGACCGAAGGAGCCATAGGCCGGCAAAGCGGTGGTGTTGCCGAAGTCGGTGAAGCGCCTGCCGACGTAATCGTACCGTCCGTACACGCTGATCTTCGCGTCGCCGGCGGTGAAGTCCAGCGTCGGGCGTACGTTCAGATACAGCTTGGGCTCGCGGATGATCTGCTTGCCGTTCGCGATGCGCGCGTCCGCGCCCGTGCTGCTGGTGAAATTGAGGTAGCGCGGGTTCTGGAACGTCACCGAACCGGCCAGGGAGAAGGGTCCGCGAACGCGCAACAGGCCGTCCGCCTCCAGGCCCTTGTTCTCCGCGATGCCGACGAAGTTGGTCGTGACATCGGCGCGGCCCGTCACGGGGTTGAACGCCGCGAAGCTGGCGTTGAGCGGGTCGAAGCGGGTGTAGAAGCCGGTGATGTACAGATAGGACCCGCCCGTGAGCAGCTTCACGCCGGCCTCGTACAACTTGGCCTTGGTCGAGATCACTGCCGGCAGCGGCACGTTGGTGACGATGTTCGATGTCGGCGGCACCTGAAGCTGCGAGGCGCGCAAATAGATGCCGATATGGCCGTTGGCGTCGTAATTGGCGCCGACCGTCCAGTTGGTCGCGTTCAGCTTGATGCGAGTGCTGTTGATCGCGCCGGTGAAGCCGCGAGTGCTGTTGTCCGCGAGGGTCGTCGCGTCACCCAGATTGTAGGCGCCGGTGACGCGGCCGAAGCCGCTGAAGGTATACCATTCCTGGCGCAGGCCCGCGTCGATGCGCAGCTTGTCGGTGATGTCCCAGGTGTCGGTGCCGTAGAGCGCGATCAACTGGCCGTCGGCATGGCCACCGCCGAGCGACGACGCATCGGTGAGCGCGCCATTGTCCGTGACGTAACCGAGCACGGCGTTGTTGGCGGAATAGGCGACGAGGTCGAGGACGGGCGGCTGCGATTTCACCTCGACCAGATAATTCTGGTAGACGTTGAAATTGGTCTGACCCCACAGCGAACCGTAGGTGCCGATGCGGATGTCGTGCGTGCCGAGCCCAGTCTCGAACTTGCGGGTGATCGACAGATCGCCCTGAGCGGAGGTGAAATCGCTCGCGATCGAGCGATATTGGGCCTGCATCACCAGCCCCGAATCGTTTGCCGGATTGTACGCGGTCTGACCGCCGGTGCCGGCGATCGCATAGCCCATCCGCGCCACCCCGGCACCGAACGCCGTGGTCGCCGCCGGGAGGAAGCCGTTGGCGAACGTGGTCGCGTCGACGGGGTTGGAGGTCGAGTAGAAGGCGTCGAAACGCACCTTGCCCTGGGTATAGCCGCCCTTGGCGGACACGTGCCAGTCGCCGAAGTCGCCCTCGTAATCCAGGCCGACGTTGCCGAAGATCATGTGCCGACCGTTGGCGAGGTCGCCGCGCTGGTTCTGGATCACACCCGCGCCGTCACGATATTTGATGTTCACCGACCGCAGCGCCGGCGTGTTGATAGTGCCGGAGAAATAATCGACGTACTTGTCGAGGCTGACGGCCGGATTGCGCGGGTCGTTGGTCGGGATCGAGAGATAGAAGAGGTTGTGATCGTCGGTGTACTGGCCGGTGATCTTGACGAAACCGTTGCCGAAATCGTGCTTGATGTTGGCGCGGATCTGACCGCCGCGATCGCTCGGGAAGCCGGAGTTGCGGTAGCCGTCATGGTAGCGCAGGAACCCGCCGATCGCGTAATAGGTGTCCTTCGACAGCGGGCCGGCCTGATAGGCGTCGAGCCGGTAATAGCCGGTGTCGCCCAGCGTCGCCTGCACCTTGCCGCGGGTCGTCGCGGTGCCGGTGACGGTAATGACGTTGGCGATGGCGGCGGCGGTGCTGGCGTAGATCGGTGCCGGACCGCCGCGCACGACCTCGACCCGGTCGGTCATCAGGTCGAGGCGGTTCATGCCGTCGCCCTGGTTGAAGAAGTAGCCGTCGAGTTCCTGATACAGCGGCAGACCGTCCTGCTGATAATAGAGGAAACCGCGATCGGTGGGAATGCCGCGGACGCGCGTGATGTTCTGGACCTCGCCGCCCGTCGCCTCGACATGGATGCCCGGCAGCGCGCCGATCAGGTCGGTCGTGCTCTTGGGTGCGAGCTTCTGGATGTCGCTTTGCGACAGCGAGTTCACCGCATAGGACACGTCGAAGCGACGCTGCTCGCGCGCCGAACCGGTGACGATGATGTCTGAGCGATCCTCGTCCTGCGCCGTGGTGCTCGCGTCCGACGTGGTGGACGCGCGATCCGCCGTGTCCTGCGCCGACGCCGATTGGGTCGCGGCCGCCATCGCGCACACCGCTGCCCCGACCAATAACATGTTCCTCATTCGAGCCCCCTCTGCCTTGCGATGGCGGCGCAGTGGGGACGGAATGTGACACTATTATTTTCTTACATGTAATTAAATCATCATCGTCTCCGCCGCAGTGATCGCGTGGACCGGGATCATCGCGGCGCCGATCACGACGGCCTTGCTGCCGATCGCCGAGGCATGGATCGACGGCAGCGACGAGCGATAGCCGTCGCCTCGCCCGTGCAGGCGTTCGCTGAGACCCCGGGCGATTCGCTGCAGCAGGACGATGGGAAGCGCGCCGGACAGGACGACCGCGCCGGGATCGAGCCATACGGTGCCGCTCATGATCGCCATGTCCAGCTGCCCGATCACGCGTTGCGTCCACTGGTCGATCGTTGGTGCGTAACGATGCAGCAGACCCTCGACCTGCGCGAGAGAATCGATCGCCGCGCCGGCGTCACGCAGGACGAGCAACAGGTCGATACCCGACGGCCGTTCGCGGTGGCCCGGAAACAGCCGACCGACCTCGCCCGCGTTGCCGTGCTCGCCCAAAAAAAGGTCGCGCTCCGCGATCAGCCCGCCGCCGATGCCATGCCCCAGGAACAGCGTCATGACCGAGCGGTAGCGATCGATGATGCCCGGCTGATAATATTCGCCGAGTGCCGCGGCGCTGGCGTCGTTCTCGATCCAGACCGGCATCCCGAGCGCATCGCCGATCACCTCGGTCAGGGGGACGTCGTTCCATCCGGCGACACGATCGACGACGATCCGCCGATCGCGACGCCCGGGCAGGGCGTAACCGGGCACCGCGACTCCCAAGCCCAGGAACTTCCCCCGCATGAACCCATGCGTCGCCGCGAGCGCGTGCAGGCGGGCTTCCACCGCGCGGGCGAAGACGCGGGGATCCGGATCGTCGAAGGGCGACGCGTCGTGAACCACCGGGTTGCCCCGGAAATCGACGATGACCAGCTCGAGCCAGCCCGGATAGGGCGCGGCGCCGATCGCCCAGCCGCCGCGGCCGGACACCGCGAGCGGAATGGTCGGCCGTCCGCGCCCCCGTTCCTCGGCGAGGTCGAGCTCCTCGATGAGATCGAGCGCCAGCAGCGATTGCGTCAGCCGCGTCATCGTCGCGCCGTTCGTCCCCAACGCCTGTGCCAGCCAGCCGCGCGACGCCGCTCCCTTGATCCGCAATTGCATCAACACGCGCTTCTGTGGTTCGCTCAGGGCGATCTGGGGGCGTGGGGGGCGGGTCATGGAGGGGCCTTTTATATTTCCGCAGTGTCAAATAAATGAAAATCCGGCTGGCTAGAGGGGCGGACGATGAACGCCGATGCCCCCGCCGAAGCGCCCGCCCGGTCGCATCCGCTCGCCACGCAGGTCGGCTACAGCGCGGCCAATCTGGGCAAGAGCGTGGTGTGGAACAGCTTCGAAAGCATCATGCTGTTCTACCTGGTTTCCGTCGGTGGCTTTCCGCCGCTGGTCGGCGGCGCCTTGCTGGCGGCAACATTGCTCTGGGATGCGGCGTTCGATCTTGTCGTCGCGCGCTGGACCGACCGCTCCGACGGGGGCGGCCGGCTGGGGCGACTGATCGTCGTCGGTGCGCCGCTGTGCGGGATCGGGTTCTGGCTTGCCTTCGCGCTGCATGCGCCGGGTCCGGTCGCCGCGGCGATCATCGCCTGCCGCCTGGGCTATTCGCTCTGTGACGTCGGGCACAATACCTTGCTCATCCGGGTGGCGTCGGCACCGGGTGATGCCGCGCGCGTCTCCGGCATGCGGCTGCTGTTCAGCGCGGGCGGTGTCGCGCTCGTCGCGCTGGCGTCGGGATCGAGCCTGGCGCACACATTGCCCGAGGCACAGCGGGCCTCCTTCGCCGTCGGTGCGCTTTGCGGCGGCATGCTCTATGTCGCGACCCTGTTCGGCGCGCTCTATGCGACGCGCGGGCTCGAGGCGCCGGGGGCATCTGCGAACGTGCGGCCCGACCGCCTGTTGCGCTATTATGCGCGGGACGCCGCGTTCCGCCGCCTGCTGGGCGTCATCGCGTTCCAGGCGGCGCTGGTGCCCCTGTTCCAGCGTGCGCTGCCCTTTTACGGCAAGGCGGTTCATGCCGATCCCAGCTGGGCGGGACCCGCGCTGTTGACGATCACGCTGTCGCAATCGCTGACGCTTCCCCTGTGGATGGCGGCATCGCGGCGGCTCCCGCCGCGGACGATCGCGATCGGCGCCCATGGCGCGGCGATCGCCGCGATGTTCGGGTTGATGATCGCACCCGCCTCGGTCGCCGAGCCGGTACTGCTGGTGGGGCTTGGCGCGTCGTTCGGCGGCATGAACCTCGCCATTTGGGCATTGCTGACCGATATCGTGCAGCGGACGCTTAGGGAGGGTGCGGGTGGCGAAGCCACGCCCGTCGGCCTCTTCCTTGCGACGCTGAAGGTGGCGGCGGCCTTGGGCAACTTTCTCTTCTCGGCGATCGTCGCCGCGGGGCCGGTCGCCCTGGCATGGCGGCTCGTGCCGGGCGGCTCGTTGCTGACGACGAGCGCGACCGCTCTCCCCGTCTGCGGAAGCCTGGCGGCATGCGTCCTGCTCTATTCGATGCGGGACTCGTTCGCCGCCTCCACGGCGACGAAACCGGGCCTAGCGGGACGCTGCAGATCGTGGCGGCGTCGCACCGCCGTCCGCAACGTCGATGCCGGCGCGGAAGCGTGAACGCCAAATATTGCGCGCCCCGGAAGCGGACTGGCTCCGCCCCGATCCAGCCTGGCTGGATCGCAGGCTAACGTCCCCCGGCGCGGCGCATCGGCATCGCGTCGATCGTCTCCGCCAGCATCGCCGCGTCGACCGGTCGAGACCGGCGCAGCTTGACGCCGCCGTCCTTGCCGACCAGCGCCACGCCAAATCCCGAAGCGGGCAATCGGTAGCGCCGTCGCAAGGCGCCCGCGCCGCCGCCCGCGCCGATCACTCTTTCGCCCAGGATCTCGATCACCACCAGATCGCGATCCTCCGCACCCGTGCGCCATGCCTGGAGCATGCCGCGTTGTTCGACCAGCCGGGGATCGTCCGCGTCGGACGCGCTGATCAACAGGACGCGCTTGTGCCATCGCATCGCCGGCACGCTGGCTGGAGCCGTCGCGGTGACAGGCGGGGCAGGGGGCATGCCGAGCAGGATCATGGTGCCACAACGCGCGCTCGATCGGGTGGTGCCGCCGGCGATTACGGCGTGCGCTGCGCCGATCCCGCGGCCCCCTGACGGATGCGGACGGTCAGCGCCAGTTCGTCGCGCGCGGTCAGCACCTTGCGGCGCACGTCCGGCGGCACTGCGGTGCGCGACGCAAGGAAGGCGTCGACCACCGCCAGCGCGGCGGCATCCCGCTGGCCGCCGATGAACGCGTCGATCCAGCCGGGCAGGAAGAAGATCCGCCGATTCTGGCGTATCCAGTCCAGCCGGTCGAGGGCGGGGCGGAGGAAGGACAGCGTCAGGGATGCCTGCTCGATCGTGTTGAACGGGCCCAGGCTTTCGCTCGCCCATGCCTCGTTGAGCGTCGGATCGTCGAAGTAGCGACCGAAATAGGCGGCTTTGACGGTCTTGTCGGGGCTCGCCGCGCGTGCAACGAACGCATCCTTGACCGCCTCGGTCGACTGGTCGCGGCGTCGCTCTGCTTCGTACAATTGCTGCGCATCGGGCGCTGCGATGGCGATAAGTCGCGTCACGATGGCCCAGCGGGTAGGCTGGCGGATCGCCGCATCCGCGAACGTCGCCCGCCCGGCAAGCAGATCACGCAGACGCGTCAGCGCGAGCGGCGTTCGCGCCGTAGCGACGAGCCGGTCGAGCGCGTCCTTGCGCAATCCGTAGCCGAGCCGCGTATCGTCCAGACGGGCGATCAGCGCGCGCTCCCACTGCGGGCGCAGGGCCGCCGCCGCTTCGTCGGCGAGATAGACGTTGAGGGCGGTCGCACCGCGCGACAGGATCGCGCGGGAGATCTGCTCGTCCCGCTCGTCGGGCAGGCGGTCGAGCACCACCTCGAGGTAGCGGTCGGGCCTCAGCCGGACGTCGCGGACCGTGTCCCACAGACCGCCCCACATCAACGCGCGCAGCAGCGTATCGCGCACCGTACCGACGTGCGTCATGATCCAGTCGACGGTGCGGTCGTCGGGAAGGAACAGGCCGTACCCCTGGTCGTCGTCGTTCGGCCACACGTAATCCGGAACGGGAAGATCCGATGCGCCGCGAACCATCGCCGTGTCACCGCTGAAGGCCGCGTCGAGCACGACGTCGGCACGGTCGCGATAGCCGAGCCGCACGCGCACCTTCATCGGCCACGCGCCGCCGGTGTCGCCCCGGAGCGTCTGCGCCGGCCGCTGCACGAGCGCGAGCGAGCCGATCCGGCCGCCGGATCGCGTCATTCGCGTCTCGACGCGTGGCAGGCCGGCGCGAAGCATATAATGGCGCCCGAACGCGCCCAGGTCGACGCCGGAGGCCGCGCTGATCGCGCCCAGCAATTCCTGCCACGTGGCATTGCCATAGGCGTGGCGGGTCAGAAACGTATGCAGCCCGCGTCGGAAACCGGCCTCGCCGACGAGGAACGCCAGCTGTTTGATGACCGCGGGCGCCTTGTTGTACACGATCGGCCCGTAGTTGCTCTTCGCCGCATCGAGATTGTCGAGCGGTTGCCACAGCGCCTGCGTGCCGCTGGTCGCATCGGCGCGATAGGCGGGCGTCTTGGTCGACAGCAGAAAGGTCGTCCAGGCGTTGCTGTCGGGTTGCAGCTCCGCCTGGATGCGTGCGGCCATGTAGGTGGCGAACCCTTCCTTGAGCCAGAGGTCGTCGAACCAGCGCATGGTGACGTCGTCGCCGAACCACTGGTGGCTGATCTCGTGGTAGATCGTCGCGTCGCGGCCGAGGCGCTGCGGCAGCGTCGGCGGCTCGCGGAAGACGAAACGGTCCTCGTTGTAGAAGATCGCGCCGACATGCTCCATGCCGCCGAACGGAAAGGCGGGGGCGAGCAAGAGGTCGAGCTTGGCGAAGGGGAAGGGGACGCCGAACCAGTCCGCGAGCCAGCGGACGGCGGAACGGTTGGTCTCGATCTGGACGTCTGCGTCCACCTCCGCCCGACGCGACGCGCGGGCGTAGAGTGTGATCGCCCCCTGACCCTCGAGCGCCGAGGTCCAACTCGCCCAGGGGCCGGCCGCGAAGGCGGCGAGATAGGTGGAGATCGGCTCGGTCTCCGCGAAACGCCAGCGGGTGCCGGCACCGACCGCGTCCTTCGCCAGGGAGCGACCGTTCGCGACCACGGTCCAGCCTGCGGGGGCGGTGAGCGTCCACGTGAAGCGCCCCTTCAAGTCCGGCTGGTCGAAACAAGGAAACAGCAGGTTGGCGTCCGAAGGGACGAGCAGCGTGTAGAGATAGTCCGCGCCGTCCTTGTCGTCATGATGGCGGATGATCGCCGCGCCGGCGGCGGCGATTGGCGTCGCGAAACGCGCGCGAACGACGTTGCTGTCGGCCTTCAGCATCGATCCCGGCAGCACGACATGGCCGTCGGCGATATCGGCGCGCGCGGGCCGTCCGTTGATCGTGAGGTCGCTGATCGAGAGCCCGCGGAAATCGAGGATCAAGTCGCCGCCGCCGCGCGTCTGGTCGAAACGGATCTCGACCGTCCCGACCGCGGCCTCGCGCGCAGTCAGTTCGAGCGCGATGGCATAGCGAAGGTTGCCGATCCGCGACGACCGCTCGCGGGCCAAGGCCAGCGCGATGCCCGGCCCCGCGCTCGTGCCAGAAGCCGCGAGGACGCGCGCGGCGGACGCCCCGACTGCCGGCACCAGCATGGCAGCCCCGAGAAAGTGTCGCCGATCGCCCGTAACGTTCATGATGATGGCATCCTGTCGCATTCGCGACGCGACCCTATCGCCAGCGCGGCAGCGGGCAAGCGCGCAAGCGTCGTCGTCGACACCTGCCTGACGATCCGACAAGGAAAGCGGGATGCCCCGCGGCGACAGCGTTGATGCCAGCCCGCAGCGAAAAGCGACGAATGTCTCACATCGGTCTGAGACCACCAGTATCGGAACCGCGAGCGACCGCTTTATGGTGACCCCTACGGGACTCGAACCCGTGTTTTCGCCGTGAGAGGGCGACGTCCTAGACCGCTAGACGAAGGGGCCGTCCGTGGTGGAGGGGCGCCTCTACGGGGTGGGCGCGTCGGCGTCAAGCGGGGGCGCGGAATTTCCCATTCGCGCCCCTGCTTGACGTCAGGCGCGTCAGGCCGCCGCCTTGCGGCGCTCGGCCATTTCGGCGTTGAGCATCTCTGCGAGCAGGAAGGCGAGCTCCAGGCTCTGCCCGGCGTTGAGCCGCGGGTCGCAGTGCGTGTGGTAGCGGTCCGCCAGCGTCTGTTCGGTCACGTCGATCGCACCGCCCGTACATTCGGTGACGTTCTGGCCCGTCATTTCCGCGTGAATGCCGCCCGCATGCGTGCCCTCTGCGCGATGCACCGCGAAAAAGCCGCGCACCTCTGCCAGGATGCGGTCGAAGGGACGCGTCTTGTAGCCCGTGACCGCCTTGACGGTGTTGCCGTGCATCGGATCGCAGCTCCACACTACCGGATGCCCCTCGCGCGTCACCGCGCGGACCAGGCGCGGCAGCGCGGCCTCGATCTTGTCGAAGCCGTAGCGCGTGATCAGCGTGACGCGCCCGGGCGCCCGCGCCGGATTGAGCGTATCGAGCAGCCGCAGCAACACGTCGGGCTCGAGGCTGGGGCCGCATTTGACGCCGATCGGATTGCCGATGCCGCGCAGGAACTCGACATGCGCCGATCCTTCGAAGCGCGTCCGGTCGCCGATCCACAGGAAGTGCGCGGACGTGTCGTACCAGTCGCCGGTAAGCGAATCCTGCCGGGTCAGAGCCTGCTCGTAGGGGAGATGCAGCGCCTCATGGCTGGTGTAGAAATGCGTCTGCGCCAGCTGCGGCACAGTCTCTGGATCGATGCCGCACGCCGCCATGAAATCCAGCGCCTCGCCGATGCGATCGGCGGTTTCGGCATATTTCTTCGCCCAGGGGCTGCGCCCCATGAAGTCGTGTGTCCAGCGATGGACCTGGTGCAGATTGGCATAGCCGCCCTGTGCGAAGGCGCGCAGCAGGTTGAGCGTCGCCGCCGACTGCGTGTAGCCGCGGATCAGCCGCTGCGGATCCGGGATGCGTGCCTCGGGCGTGAACGCGATGTCGTTGACATTGTCGCCGCGGTAGCTCGGCAGTTCGACGCCGTCGATCACCTCGGTGGGGGCCGAACGCGGCTTGGCGAACTGTCCTGCCATGCGGCCGAGCTTCACCACGGGCAGTTTCGAGGCGAAGGTGAGGACGACCGCCATCTGCAGGATGACGCGGAACGTGTCGCGTATGTTGTTCGGGTGGAATTCGGCGAAGGATTCGGCGCAATCACCGCCCTGCAACAGGAAGCCGTTGCCGGCCTGCACCTTGGCGAGCTCTGCCGTCAGATTGCGCGCTTCGCCCGCGAACACGAGCGGCGGAAAGCTCTTGATCTGATCGGTGGCGCGATCGAGCGCGTCGACGTCCGGATAGTCGGGCAGCTGGCGGGCCTCGGCCTTGGTCCAGCTGTCGGGGGCCCAATTCGCGGCCATGATACAAACGTCCTTCGGGAAAGTGTCTTCGCCAATCAAAAAGGCCATGCGCTCAAATCCGGGCGAGCGCAACGAAGGAACGCTTTCGGATGCTTTGACGCAAGCTACGGTCGCACATGACGACTGGTGCCGGTGAAGGCGCTCTACCCCTTCAACGCTTTGGGCGTTGCGCCGGGGCGTTTCGTCGCAGCACACGTGGCGGTCGTCCGGAGTTCATCCAGACGCCGCCACTACCCCATGGTGAGAACGACGTTCATGACAATTCCGCGGCGCGGTCGCGTCGGCGCGATCGCCTTCGCGCTGGCGGCGACGGCCATGCCAGCGCTGGCCCAGGACCAGACGCAGACGCCTGTCCCCGCAAGCACGGTACAGCCTCAGGCCATCCCGGGGCTCAACAACTACCGGTTCTCGTTGCCCGATCCGCAGGGATCGCCGACACCCGCGCCGACTGCGACTCCGAGCCCGGCCGCGACCCCGGCGCCCGCGCCGTCGCCTTCGGCGGTCCGGACCCAGCGACCCGCGCCGACCCCGCAACCGACCGCCACGCCGGAGGCGAGGGGCACGCCGGGTGGTTTGCCTTCGCCGTTGCCTACACCGACGGCGGCGGCAACGCTGTTGCCCGGGACGGGCGCCGCTTCCACCTCCGTAGCGCGCCAGCCGACGGCGCCGATCGACGAGCCGTCGCCCGTGCCGACCGGCGCGGCGACAACCGCGCCCGAAGCCGTGCCGCCCTCAGCATCCGAGCGATCCTCCTCCGGGGAGGTAGGGGGGCTGTCGCTTTGGCTTGCCGGCTTCGTCGCCATCGCCGCGGTTGGCGGCGGCATCTTCATAATGCGCCGCCGACGTGCGGACACGGCGTCGACCATCCCGTCAGCAGAGACCGGCGTCGAATCCAACGCGGGCACGGAGCCGACTCCGCCGCCGCCGCGACCGGCGGCCTCCCCGCGTCCTGCGTCCGTCTCGCCGGCCGTTCCGGCGCCGCCGCTGATGTTGGATCGGGGAGGAGATCCCACGACCGTAGCGACACCGCGCTCGCGCCTGGCGTTGCGCCTGGAACCCAAGCGCGCCGGTTTCAACCTGATCACAGCTACGGTCGAGGGCGAACTGATCGTGCGCAACGAAGGCGAGGTCGCGGCATCCGCCATCCGGATCGGGGCGGTGTTGCTGGAGGCCGGCTCTGGCCGCGAGAGCGAGGTCGCCGCCTTTTTCGCGCAATCCATCGTGCGGCCGGCGACCCCCCCGTTTGCCTTGGCGCCGGGTGAGGAGCGCCGCGTCCGTATCGTTGTCGCGCATGGACGCGAGGCGATTCGTGGCATCCCTGCGAACGGACGGGCCATGTTCGTGCCGGTAGTGGCGATCAACGCTCTTCATGGTGGCGGTGATGCGTCCGGGCAGACGGGGCGCGCCTTTGCCGTGGGCGTCGAGCGCGCCGATAGCGACAGATTGATGCCGTTTTGGCTCGACGTGCCGCCGCGCATGTACGACGGTCTGGCGGTTCGGTCCTATGGGCCCGTCGTCGAGCAATAGGCCGGGCTGCAATGCCCGTCAGGCTCGTTCACCGTGACGGGAACTAGCGCGGTGCCGCAAAGCGGCCGAAGGAAAGGGTGCGCACGTCCGGAAGCGATGCCGGACGCTGGCCATCGCAATAGGCCAGGATCGCCGGAATGAACGCCGCCATGCGGTCCGGCGTCGGCCTGTGCCCCGCGCCCGACACGGAGACGGCGACACCGGATGCGCCGGCGTCGATCGCCGCTTTTCCCAAGTCCCTGCCATGGAAGGCCGGTACGATGTCGTCGTCCAATCCGTGGATGAGGAAGATGGGTTCGTCGAGCGCTTTTACGGCTCCCAGGTTGTCGTAACGGTCTGCGATGAAGGCGCGCACGATACGGGGGGCGAGCCGCTGTATGTCCGTGAAGGCGCCGATGGTAATGACCGCGTCGAGGCTCTGCCGCCGTGCGAGACCGAGCGCGACCCCGCTGCCGAGGCTGTGCCCCAGCACTAGGAGGCGGCGATGCCCCGCATCGGTGCGTGCCGCAGCATAAATGGCGTCGCCGTCGCGGGCGAGGCCGGGTTCGTTCGGTTAGCCGGAATTGCCCGAATAGCCGCGATATTCGGCCGATAATACCTCGAAGCCCTGCCGCACGAGCGGTGCGAACCATGCGATGCTGGTGGCCGCGCTCGACGCAGCGCCGTGAAAGACGAGTATTGTCGGACGCCCAACTGCGCGGCATGGCGCAGGCCGGTGAGCATCAGGCCGTCGGATGTGGTGACCGTGAACCGCTCCGTTCCCGGCGGCAATCCGTCCGTGGTCAGCGGCGCCGTCGGTGACGGGTAAAGGTAGCGCTGTAACTGCGCCGCCGCTGGCAGGGCGGTGGCGACGAGCAAGAGCAGGGTGATCGGCAGCAAGCGCATGTGCGCAGATAGATCAGGCCCCCGCGGCCGTGTCTGCCGGGCTGTGCGCAAAGAAAAGGGCGGCAACCCCGTAGGGTGCCGCCCTTGTCCTTCGGCAGACGACGCGGGTGCATCGCCGGCCGGCTTCGGACGGCGCAAGGCTGGCGTGGCCAGCGCTTGCCCCGTCGCGCAGCTTACTTGAGCTCGACGGTCGCGCCGGCTTCCTCGAGCTGCTTCTTGATCTTCTCGGCCTCGTCCTTGTTGACGCCTTCCTTGACCGGCTTCGGCGCGCCCTCGACGAGCGACTTCGCTTCGGTCAGGCCCAGGCCGGTGATCGCGCGGACTTCCTTGATGACGTTGATCTTCTTGCCACCGTCGCCGGTGAGGATCACGTCGAACTCGGTCTTCTCTTCAGCGGCCGGGGCAGCAGCGCCGCCGCCAGCAGCCGGAGCCGCCGCAACCGCCGCAGCGGCCGAAACGCCCCACTTCTCTTCGAGCATCTTCGAGAGCTCGGCGGCCTCGAGGACGGTCAGCTCGCTCAGCTGGTCAACCAGCGCGTTCAGGTCTGCCATGTGTACTTCCTTTTGCGTGTCAGATCGGAGCCAGAAACTGCTCCGGTTAAGTCAAACAATCACGTTCCAAGCGCCTGAAGAATCAGGCGTTTTCCTTCTCGGCATAAGCCGACAGCACGCGCGCGATCTGCGCCGCGGGAGCCTGGGTGATCGTCGCGAGCTTCGTCGCCGGAGCGACGATGAGGCCCACGATCTTCGCCCGGAGTTCATCCAGCGAGGGCAGGGTGGCGAGCGCTTGCACGCCGGCGACGTCGAGAGGGGTCGCGCCCATCGCACCGCCCACGATTTCGAACTTGTCGTTCGTCTTCGCGAATTCCACCGCGATCTTCGCGGCGGCAACGGGGTCGACGGAAGTGGCGAGACCAACCGGGCCGGTCAGCATGTCGCCGATCGAGCCATAGTCGGTGCCGTCGAGCGCGATCTTGGCAAGCTTGTTCTTCGAGACCTTGTAGGTCGCGCCGGCGTCGCGCATCCGGTTCCGGAGGGTCGTCGACTGCGCGACGGTCATCCCGTTGTTACGGGTAACCACCACGACGCCGACCTCCGAAAAGGTGCGGTTCAGCTCGGCAACGGCCGCGGCCTTTTGAGCACGATCCATGCCATTCTCCACGTTCTGAACCTGCCGCGAACGGCAGGCCCGGTTACAGACCGACGCGACATGCGCCGCATCGGGTTTGTCCAGCGATGGGGAAGGCACCCGCAAAGGGGCGGCAGGCCGGACGCGCAGCGTGGTCGACGCTGGCCGTGCGGCTTGTGAAATTCCTGTCCCCGTCTCGGCAGGAGATTAAGCCGTGGCAATTCCAGGGCGCCTGCTGTCTCGGACGGCGGTTGTCGGGCAAGCCCGCCAACACGAGTGCGCCCATAGCGGAACGGCAGCCCAAGTCAACCACCGACGAGTGCGGTGCCTTCTGGCCCACCGCCGGGCAACGCTGGGGAACAACCGGACGGCCATTCCGGAAGTCGGCTTACGAGATCATATCACGCAATATCAGGTATTTCGACATGGCGGAGCGCGGACCAAAATGACTGCCGCTCTAAGTGATTGTTAAGGAGTGACCTTTATAGGTCCACCACTGACACACTGACGGGGCGGGCGACATGAGACAGCGAGAGCCGAGGCGAAAGGTCCTGGTTCGTGCGCGCATGCGCTCGGGCGTCGAATGGCACGACGTCTTGATCCACAACATGTCGTCGCGCGGTCTTCTCGCGACGTCGAAGGTCGAATGCCGGCCCGGCACCGTGATCGAATTGCGGCGCATCCATCACGTGATCGTCGGCCGCGTGGTGTGGGAAAAGGATCAGTATTTCGGGATTCGGACGCAGGACCGGATCGACATCGATGCGATCGTGGAGGCCAAGCCGCCGGCGTTCAAGCCCGGCACCGCCGTCGCGGATGGTGCGGAACGCCGTGCCGACAGCCGCAAGATCACCGCGGCGTCCATCGTCGATCGCGAGGCGCGCAGCCGTCGTTTCTCAGCGACCTTCCAGTTCGCGATCCTGCTCGGCGTGGTTGCGGTGGCGGGCCTTTGCATCGCGGAACGGGTCGGGCAGGTGCTGTCACGCCCCTTCGCGGCGGTCAGCGCGCAACTCGGCGGCGAGAACCCGTCCTCCTGACCGGAACCGCAGCCGTGGCCGGGGCATTGGCGGGCTTCCCTGCCAAGAAGGTTCCGTCATGACGCTTCCCGAAACTCCGACATGGTTCATCACCGGCTGTTCGACCGGCTTCGGTCGCGATCTCGCGCGACTGGTCCTGGATCGCGGCTGGCGCGCTGTGGTCACGGCGCGCGATGCCGACCGCGTTGCCGATCTGGCCGAAGGGGCGGCCGACCGCGCACTCGCCTTGGCGCTGGACGTCACGCGCGGAGACGAGATCGCGGCGGCCGTCGAGGCTGCGGAGGCACGGTTCGGCCGCATCGACGTCCTCGTCAACAATGCCGGCTATGGGTATCAGTCCAGCGTCGAGGAGGGCGAGGACCATGCGATCCGCGCGCAGTTCGACACCAACGTCTTCGGCCTGTTTGCGCTGACGCGTGCGGTGTTGCCCGGCATGCGCACTCGGCGCAGCGGCCATATCGTCAACTTCACCTCCGTCGCCGGTCTCGTCGGCTTCCCCGGGTCGGGCTATTATGCGGCGAGCAAGCACGCGGTCGAGGGCTGGTCCGACAGCCTTGCCGCGGAGGTCGGCCCGCTGGGCATCGCCGTCACCTGCGTCGAGCCGGGGCCCTTTCGTACCGATTGGGCGGGACGATCGCTGCAGCAGACGCCCAATCGTATCGTCGACTATGCCGAAACCGCCGGCAAGCGCATGGAGGCGACCAAGGGATATAGCGGTAGCCAGGCAGGCGACCCGGTCCGTGCGGGCGAGGCGATCATCGCCGCGACGATGGAGCCCAACCCGCCGCGACACCTCGTTCTGGGCAAATTCGGCATCGATGCGGTGACCGACAAGCTGCGCGAACGGCTGGCAGAGATGGAGGCGCGCCGCGACCAGGCGCTGGCGGCGGACTTTCCGGACTGAACCGACCAGGCCAGACCGACCGAGATGTGGGGCCCTGCGCGATGCGAGCGCCCGCCAGCTCGTGCCGCTCGTATGCGATCCGGCAAGGCTGGATCGCAGCACCACGTCCACGCAAGCGGATCGGGCTTCAGACGCAAAAAAGGGGGCCGGGATTTCTCCCGGCCCCCTTTAATGGTCGTCATCGCAGCTGCGACGGGCTCAGGCGCCCGCGACTTCCGCGGTGTCGACCTTGATGCCGGCGCCCATGGTCGAGCTGACGGCGACCTTGCGGACATACTTGCCCTTGGCGCCCGACGGCTTCGCCTTGACGACCGCGTCGACCAGCGCGTCGAAGTTGCGGCGCAGGTCTTCCTGGCTGAACGACGCCTTGCCGATGCCCGAGTGGATGATGCCGGCCTTCTCGACGCGATATTCGACCTGGCCGCCCTTGGCGGCCTTGACCGCCTCGGCGACGTTCATCGTCACGGTGCCGAGCTTCGGGTTCGGCATCAGGCCCTTGGGGCCCAACACCTTGCCGAGACGGCCGACGACGCCCATCATGTCCGGGGTCGCGATGCAGCGATCGAAATCGATCGTGCCGCCCTGGATGGTCTCCATCAGATCTTCCGCACCGACGACGTCGGCGCCGGCGGCGCGCGCTTCGTCAGCCTTGGGACCGCGGGCGAAGACGCCGACGCGGACGGTCTTGCCGGTGCCGGCGGGCAACGTGACGACGCCGCGGACCATCTGGTCGGCGTGGCGCGGATCGACACCGAGGTTCAGCGCAACCTCGATCGTCTCGTCGAACTTCGACGTCGCACCCGACTTCGCCAGCGCGATCGCCTCGTCGACGCCGTGCAGCTTCTCGCGGTCGATGGTGACGGCCTTCTGCTTCTTGGTCAGCTTTGCCATGATCTTAGCCCTCCACCACTTCGAGGCCCATTGCGCGGGCGGAGCCTTCGATGATCTTGGTCGCAGCCTCGATGTCGTTGGCGTTCAGGTCCTTCATCTTGACCTGCGCGATCTCGGAAAGCTTCGAGCGCGCGATCTTGCCCGCCGACACCTTGCCCGGCTCCTTCGAGCCCGACTTCAGGTTCGCGGCCTTCTTGATGAGATAGGTCGCCGGCGCGGTCTTGGTCTCGAACGAGAACGAGCGATCCGCATAGACGGTGATGACGGTGGGCAGCGGCGTGCCCTTTTCGACGTCGCCCGTCTGCGCGTTGAACGCCTTGCAGAATTCCATGATGTTCACGCCGCGCTGACCCAGCGCCGGGCCGATCGGCGGCGAGGGGTTGGCGGAGCCCGCAGGCACCTGCAGCTTGATGTAGCCGGTAATCTTCTTTGCCATGTCACTCTCTATTCCGGGCCGGCGAACCGGCCCATTTCAAGTCGAGCGGTCGTGACGGGCGATGGGTTGCCCCGGCGCCCTGCCGCTTGGTTTTTCCAGCCATTGGTTGGAAGCGCGGGCGCATAGCGGAAAGGGGGGTGGGAGGCAAGGGGCGCGGCGCGCGTGCGCGCATGGGCCGCTGCCACGCGGTCTTGCGAGGCCATCTTGCGAGCCGGCTGGCCCCGGGTATGATCCGGAAGGCGCGATTTACCGCGCCCCGGGGGGACAACAGATGAAATGGAAGGGGAGCGTCTGCGCGCTAGCGATCGCCGTGGCCGGAACGGGGCCTGCATCCGCGCAGACAGCGGCGTCAAAGGATGAGGGTGGATCGCTGGCAGAACGCTTCGGCGCGCGGGAATCGGTGCGTGACATCAGTCTTGCGCCCGATGGCGGCCACCTTGCGGTGGTCGGCGCCGGGGCCGGGCGCAATACGATCGTCATCACGGACACGGCGACCGGGCAGAGCCGCCAGATCGGCGGCGGATCCGGCGGTCCGCTACAGCTCACCAGCTGCGGCTGGTCGTCCGCCCAGCGGCTCGTCTGCCGCTATCGCGGGATCAGCGAGCTTAACGGTCTCAAGGTAGCGTACACGCGGACGATCGGTTTCGACATGGACGGCGGCAATGTCCGCTACCTCGGCCGGCGCGCAGGATCGGATGCGCTGCGCGCCAGCCAGTTCGACGGCGACGTCATCGACTGGCGCGGCGGCGACGGCTCGGTGCTGATGACGCACGACTTCGTTCCCGAGGGGAGCACCGGCACCATCATCGCCAGCAAGGGTGATGGCCTGGGTGTCGAGATGGTCGATACCCGCACCGGCCGCGCGTCCACCATCGAGACGCCGTCGTCGAACGCGACCGACTATATCGCGGACGGTCTGGGCAATGTCCGCATCCGCGTCAGCGCGACGCGCGGCAGCGATGGCGTGATGACGGGGCAGACCATCTACCAATATCGCCTCGCCGGCAGCCGGTCATGGCGTACGTTCAGTCAGTCCACGCCGGACAACAATGTCCTCGAACCCGTCGCTGTCGACGGCACCAGTAACGTCGCTTATGCGGTGCGCTCGCTGAACGGCCGCAAGGCGCTGTATCGCGTCGCGCTCGACGGCACGATGAAGGAGGAGCTGGTATCCAGTAATCCGGAGGTCGATGTCGCCGCGGTGGTGCCGATCGGCCGCCGCGGGCGCATCATTGGCGCGACCTACGTCACCGATCGTCGTCAGGTCGACTATTTCGATCCTGACTACCGCAAGCTGGCCGCTTCGCTGGCCAAGGCTTTGCCGAAGACGCCGTTGATCCGTTTCATGTCCGCCAACGCCGACGAAAGCCAGCTGCTCGTCTTCGCCGGCAGCGACGTCGATCCGGGCGTCTATTATCTGTACACCAAGGCGAACAAGCATCTCGACACGCTGGCGCTGGCGCGACCCGAGCTGGAGGGGCTGCCACTGACCGAGATGAAGCCGGTTTCCTATACCGCCGCCGACGGCACGAAGATCCCCGCCTATCTGACGCTGCCGCCTGGCGGCAAGAACAAGGGCCTTCCGACGATCGTCATGCCGCACGGCGGACCGAGCTATCGCGACGAATGGGGTTTCGACTGGCTCGTCCAGTATTTCGCGCAAGCCGGCTATGCGGTGCTGCAGCCCAACTTCCGCGGATCGAGCGGCTATGGCGACGCCTTTTTCGCCAACAATGGCTTCCGGTGGTGGAAGACCGCGATCGGCGACGTCACCGATGCCGGTCGTTGGCTGGTCAAGGAAGGAATCGCCGATCCGGCAAAGCTCGCGATCGTCGGCTGGTCGTATGGCGGCTATGCGGCATTGCAGGCGAACGTCGTGGATCCCGATCTGTTCAAGGCTGCGATCGCGATCGCGCCCGTCACCGACCTTGCCATGACCAAGCGCGAGGCCATCGGCTTCGACAACGAGAAGCTCGTGGCGATGCAGGTCGGCTCCGGTCCCGCGATCGCAGAGGGATCGCCGGCGCGTCACGCCGACCGGTTCAAGGTGCCGGTCTTGTTGTTCCACGGCGACCAGGACATCAATGTCGGCGTCGACCAGTCCAAGGCGATGAACGCGGCGCTGCGCAAGTCGGGCAAGGACAGCACCTTGGTCGTCTTCCCGAAGCTCGACCACCAGCTCGACGATGCCGCCGTTCGCGCGAAGATGCTGGCGGACAGCGACGCCTTCCTGCGCAAGGCGATGAAGATGTGAAGGGGGGAGCTGGCGGTTCAGGCCGCCAGCTTGCCCTGCCAATCCTCGGCATGGGCGAAGGCGGGGGCGTCGTCGACGTCGATCCATGCAAGGTCGCTGCAATCGACGACGCGCGCGCGCCCTTTCCCGGCAAGGGCGCGAACCCCATCGGTCAGCGACGGGCTATCGAGGCCAGCCAGCACATCGAGGAATCGCGGTCCGATCGCGAAGACGCCGGTATCGTAGCAATCGTGCGGGGCCAGCCCCTTGCCGATGGCGACGATACGGTCGTCCTTGGTCGCGACGCAGGTTACGTCGAGCGGGTCGACCCAGGGATGGCCCAGGCGCCGGTCGATACCCAAGGTAAGGCCCTTGCCCGGACCGGCCTTAGCCAGACGACGGTAGTGGCGCGGCTGGACGAGGTGATCGCACATCGCCATCACCGCGCCGTCCGGGCCGATCCAGTCGCGCGCGGCGAGCGCGGAAACGCCGTTGGGCTGGTGCCAGTCGGTCATCACCACCGCGACCGCCAGCGGCCAGCTGCGCGCGACCAGATGCGCGGCGATCGCGTCCGCTCCGTAACCGAGCGAAACGATCGCGCGGGTCAGTCCGGCTGCCGCCATGCCTTCGAGCGCATGGTCGATCAGCGGCCGACCCGCGACGGGACACAGCGGCTTGTACGGCGCGACACCGCGCAGCCGGCTGCCGGCACCGGCGGCGAGCAGCAGGCCCGTGGTCAGCATGCGACTCAGGCGGCCTTGATGAACGCCTCGACCTCGGCGTGCGCGATGTCGTCGGTCATCTGCGTGCGGGGGTGCTTGCAGAAATAGGCGCTGGCCGGATCGATCACGCCCTTCAGACCACGGTCACGCGCGATCTTGGCGCAGCGGATCATGTCGATGGCGACGCCCGCACTGTTCGGCGAATCCTCGACCGACAGCCGCAGCTCGAGGTTCATCGGCACGCCGCCGAACAGCTGCCCCTCCATACGCAGGAAGCAGACCTTGTTGTCGTTCTGCCACGGCACATAGTCCGACGGGCCGATGTGGACGTTATCGTCCTCCAGCCGCTCCGCGGCAACGGACTGCACGGCCTCGGTCTTCGACACCTTCTTGGATGCAAGGCGGCGATGGTTGGCCATGTTGAGGAAGTCGGTGTTGCCGCCGGTGTTGAGCTGGTAGGTCCGGTCCAGCTTCACGCCGCGCTTCGCGAACAGATCGGTCAGTACGCGATGGACGATCGTCGCGCCGAGCTGCGCCTTGATGTCGTCGCCGATGATCGGCACGCCCGCCGCCTCGAACTTCGCCGCCCATTCGGGGTTCGATGCGATGAAGACGGGGATGTTGTTGACGAAGGCGACGCCCGCCTCGAGCGCGCATTCGGCGTAGAATTCGGTCGCTTCCTGGCTGCCGACGGGCAGGTAGTTCATCAGCACCTCGGCGCCGGAGCGCTTGAGCTCGGCGACGACATCCGCCTTCGAGGGCTGGGTGTCGTTGGCGACGACGAAGGTCCGCTCGTCCTTGTAATCACCCATATGGTCCGCGACGCCGTCCAGCACCGCGCCCATCCGCACGATCGTGCCCGTCGCGGATACGTTCGGCGCAAAGACGGCGGTGCAGTTCGGCTTGGCGAAGATCGCCTCCGCCACGTCCTTGCCGACCTTGCGTGCGTCGACGTCCCAGGCCGCGACGACCTTGATGTCGCTCGGCTTGTAGCCGGCGACCTCCCAATGCATCAGGCCGATCGTGTCGTTGGTGCCCTCGCGATAATATTCGAGGCCCTGGACCAGCGAGCTGGCGCAATTGCCGATTCCGATGATCGCGATGTTGATGGACGTCATGATTGGCCCTGTTCACTGGAAAGGAAGGTTGGAACGGGCGCGTTGGCGTGGACGAAGCCACGCTCGACGCGCCGGTGTCGGTAGAGGCCGATCGCGCAGATCGCGCTGAGCGGCAGGATTTCGAACCACCAGAACAATGACGGCCGCGCGGCGAGGCAGGCGAGCACGATCGCGAGCACGCGGACGTTGGCGGTAAGCAGCGCCTCAAGCCGCATCACCGGCACCGCACGCGCCGCATAAGCTGCGGCGAAAGCCTCGCGGTCGGATGCAGCGGCGTAGCGGCGCTCGAACGGCATCGCCGCGCGATCAACCGCCAGCGCGACGGAATCATAAAGCCGCACGAACCAAGGGCCCGTCGGCGTCGGTGCGGAGGCCAGCGGCTGGCCGCGGACACGCCGGTGGAAACGCGCGCGTTCGCCCTCGTACAGGCTGGACTGCACCGCATGCGCGGCGCCGGCAAGAACGGCGAGCACCCAGGCCTCGACGGTCCCGATCGAGAAGGCGAGCGAGAGATAGATGAGCGTGAAGACGCCATGATCGCACAACCCGTCGAGGATGCGCCCGATCGCGCTGGCGGTGCTGGTGGCGCGCGCGATCATGCCGTCCAGCCCATCGGCGACCAACCAGACGACCGCGAAGACGAGCCCGACGATGGCCGCGGCCGGATGGTGCCATTGCGAAAAGGCCGCCGCCGCCATGCCGCCGCTGAGTAGTCCGACGATCGACACGCTGTTGGCCGACACCCGCCAGGCCAGCGCGCGCCCCAGCAAAGCGTGGGCCGCCGGGTGGATCAGGTAGAGGTTGGATGGGTCCTCGATCCGTCGATCGCGCGAGCCATCCCGCGGCGGGGTTGTCATCGGACTGTCACCTTGCGCTCATAGCTTCATCAGCGCAAGCACCTAGGGCAAGGGTGTTGCCCATCCCGTCGCATCGCACGTCCGCCCCCGTTGCATGGAGCCACCTGGCATAACCGTACCGCCGGCATCGTTCCGAACGGCGCGGTGGCTCTGTGCTATTGCGCGCCGGTCAGGGGACGTTGGCGCACAGTTCCGCCAGCCACACCGCTGCCGTGCCGTCCGATGGGGCGCGCCAGTCGCCGCGCGGACTGAGGGCGCCGCCCGCCGATACCTTGGGCCCGTTGGGAAGCGCAGACCGCTTGAATTGGCTGGTCTGGAAGAAACGGACGATGAAGCGCTCCAGCCAGTGCCTGATCGTCGGCAGATCATAGGCCGTCCGCGCGTCGGCCGGGTAATCGGCCGGCCAAGCACCCGCCGAGGCGTCGCGCCAGGCGTGCCAGGCGAGGAACGCGATCTTCGACGGGGCGAGACCGTGGCGGATCACATAATGCGCGAAGAAGTCGTTGAGGGCGTAGGGACCGATCAGCTGTTCGGTCGACTGCATCGCGCCCGTGTCGGCGTCGGCGGGAATCAGTTCCGGCGAAATCTCCTGCGCCAGGATGTCGTCGAGGATACGATTGGTGGCGTCGTCATACTGGTCGGTGCGGATGCACCAGCGGATCAGGAACTGGATCAGCGTCTTGGGCACGCCGGCATTGACGGCATAATGGCTCATCTGGTCGCCGACGCCATAGGTGCACCAGCCGAGCGCGAGCTCGCTCAGGTCGCCCGTACCGAGCACCAGCCCGCCGCGCTGATTGGCGAGGCGGAAGAGATAGTCTGTGCGCAGGCCTGCCTGCACGTTCTCGAACGTCACGTCATAGACCGGCTCGCCGCGACCGAAGGGATGACCCATGTCCTCCAGCATCCGCTGCGCGGCGGGACGGATGTCGATCTCCTCCGCGCCCGTGCCGAGCGCGCGCATCAGCGCCCAGGCATTGCCTTTCGTCGTGTCGCCGGTCGCGAAGCCGGGCAGGGTGAAGCCGAGGATGTCG
The DNA here is from genome assembly GCF_016820445.1 of Sphingomonas beigongshangi. GTDB lineage: Bacteria > Pseudomonadota > Alphaproteobacteria > Sphingomonadales > Sphingomonadaceae > Sphingomonas > Sphingomonas beigongshangi. The sequence goes on along the minus strand of NZ_JADHDT010000011.1, from coordinate 32,470 downwards.
GTTCGCGGCCGTCCCAGCCGGTCCATCGCCTTGGCCGCGACGATCAGCGCATGCGTCGAATCGAGCCCGCCGGAAACCCCGATCACCAGCGTCTTCGCGCGTGCCGCATCGAGCCGCTTGGCGAGCGCCTCCACCTGGATGTTGAACGCCTCGTAGCAATCCTCGTCGCGGCGGGCGGGGTCGTTGGGGACGAAGGGGAAGCGGCGGATGCGCCGCTCGAGCCCGATGTCGCCGGGCACGGGACGAAGGGCGAAGACGATGCGGCGGAACCGCGTCTCCGGATGCCCCGCGAGGATCGCCGCATCGTTGAACGTGCCGTTGCGAAGCCGCTCCTGCGCGAGCCGTTCCAGGTCGACGTCCGCGACCGTGATGCCGCCGTCCCGCGCAAAGCGGTCGGATTGCGCGATGCGCTCGCCGAGTTCGTGGATCAGGCCCTGACCGTCCCAGGCGACATCGGTGGTGCTCTCCCCTGGCCCGGCGGCGCTGTAGACATAAGCGCACGACAGGCGCGCGGATTGTGCCGCCGCCAGAAGGTCGCGCTCGCGCGCCTTTCCGATGACGATATTGGAGGCCGAGAGGTTGCAGCAGACCAGGGCACCGGCGAGCGCGCCGACCGTGGAGGGCGGCGTCGGCGCCCAATAGTCCTCGCAGATCTCCGCATGGACGACGAAGCCGGGCAGGTCGTCGGCGGCGAAGAGCAGATCGGTGCCGAAGGGCACGTCGGCGCCGCCGAGCCGGATCGAAAGGCCCGCCAGGCCCATGCCGCTCGCGAACCAGCGCTTTTCGTAATATTCCCGGTAGTTCGGCAAAAACGTCTTCGGCACCACGCCCAGGATTGCGCCGCGCGCGACGGCGACGGCGCAATTGTAGAGCCGTCCCTCGCGCACCAGCGCGGCGCCGACGAGCATCAGCGGCGCGAGATCGCGTGTGGCCTCGGCGAAGGCGACGACCGCGGCGGCGCTGGCCCGCTGCTGCGCGGTCTGGAGATGCAGATCGTCCAGGGCGTAGGACGTGAGATTGAGCTCGGGAAAGACGACGAGATCGACGCCGCGCGCGTCCGCATCCTTCGCCAAAGCGACCGCCGCCGCCAGATTGGCCTCCACGTCGCCGACGCTGGCGCGCGGCGTGGCGGCGGCGACCCGCGCGATGCCGTGGCGGTGAATCGAGGCGAAGGCGGCAGGGTCGGCGGTCATGGCGTTCCGATGCTAGGGGCGGGGGAAGCGTAGGGGCAGGGGGCGGGGGGATCAACTCGCGCCATGGGCGCCGGGTTCTCGGCGATCAATCGCCCAACGGCCACTCTGCCGCCGCATGCCCCCAGCCGCACGTACCTGATGGTCAGCCCCAACACCTTGCAAGGAACCGGGATATCTCCCGGTCGAGGTCCTTGTCCTCCGGCGTGCTTCCCGTGAAACCGCCGTGCGGCATCGCCTCGAAAACGTGCAGATCGGCCGCCACGCCCGCATCGCGCAGGCGGCGATGCAGGCGCACCGTATTGGACAGGAACAGGTCGCGGGTGCCGGTCTGGAGCAGCGTCGGCGGAAACCCCATAAGATCGCCGAACAACGGCGACAATAAGTGATCTGAGAGGTCGGCGGCGCCGGCATACAGCCGGTTGCTGGCCATCAGAGATCCCGGCAACACGACATCGATCAGGCGGTTGGTCTGAAAGCTGTCGCCCGATTCGGTGAGGTCGACCTCCGGCGAAAGCAGGATCAACCCAGCCGGCATCGCAAGCCTCTCAACCTTGGCGCGCAGCATGAGGGCTGCGGCGAGGTTGCCGCCCGCGGATCGTCCGGAAACGACGATGTGCGCCGGATCGTAGCGGGCGAGCAGATCGCGATAGGCGGAAACGGCATCGTCCAGCGCGGCGGGGAAGGGGTATTCGGGCGGCATCCGGTAATCGACGCCATGGCAGACCACGCCATGGCGATGCGCCATGCCGCGCGTCTGGATACGGCAGGCTTCACCGCCACCGAACACAAAGGCGCCGCCGTGGAAATCCAGCAATACCCGCTCGGCGTAGAGGGCCTCGTCGGGGGTGGCGACATGGATCGTTGCGCCTTCCGTCCGGATCGTCTCGACGCGGTCGCGCAGCGTAGCCGCCAGCGCATCGGTCGCGGCGGCATAATGCTGTTCCGCGATCGTCTTGAGCGCCATCCATCCGTCGTGATCGCTTGGGAGCGGCATCATATGGCGGGCGTTATGAGGCACACCATCCTCGCCGATCTGGCGCGCCAATGCGGCACGCGCCTGGTGACTGATCGACGCGGGAATGGGGATCCGTCGCGCGGGGACGGCGACGCCGCCCCTCTTGTCATGTTCATCCATAACGACCTCACCAATTACCGGTCGGCCACGGACTGTCGTTCAGGACAATCGATCGAACCGCCTGCGACGCCTAAAGCAGAGATGCTCCGCTACACTCCTGCCTTGCCCCGGCGGCGCGGGCGTGCGGCAAGAGGCCGCCCGTGCAGCGCCTGCGACCTGCCGCGTTCCGCTTTATCGGGGAGACGATCGGCTGACGCGCCGCTTACGCTGCGATAGGGGCGGCGCCAACACGACCTTGGGGAAGCACGATGACGGTCACGCTCTATGGCATCAAGAACTGCGATACGATGAAGAAGGCGCGCGCCTGGCTCGACGCGCATGGGGTAGCCTATACTTTCCACGATTATAAGGCGAAGGGCGTTGCTGAGGCGCGCGTTCGCGGCTGGGTCGATCGGCTCGGCTGGGAGACGGTGCTGAACCGCGCGGGCACGACCTTCCGCAAGCTGCCGGATGCGGAAAAGACCGCGATCGATGCGGACAAGGCGGTCGCGTTGATGGTCGCCCAGCCCTCGATGATCAAGCGCCCCATCCTCGAGCATGGCGATGCGCTCGCCGCCGGGTTCACGCCGGAGCGATACGCCGCGCTCTTCGGATAAACCCCACGCCGGGCCCAGGATCAGAGCGCCTTCCGTCGACGCGGGGAGCTTGGGGGCTGGCGGCGAGGGCTTATCGCCTCCACTTGCGTCGAGGTCGCCGATTGCGCACGTTCGACGGCAAAGGGGAGGGGGAAATGATGACAAACACGCCGCGAGTGACGTTGTGGTTTCGGATCGTCACGCTGCTGCTCATCGCCTGGGGGCTCGTCGGCTGCTTTGCCTGCATCCAGCAATTCCGGCTGGGCGCCGAGGCGATGGGGCCGGCGACGGAGTATCAGCGCGCGCTCAATGCGTCGCTGCCCGTATGGTACAATGCGGTCTACGCCGTCGCCACCGGGACCGCCCTGCTGGGGGCGTTCGCACTGCTGCTGCGATCGGTTCTCTCGATCCCGCTTTTCGCGATTTCGCTGGTCGCGGTGCTGATCCAGTTCGGATGGCTGTTCCTCGCCACCGACATCGTCGCCGTCCGCGGGGCGGGGCAGGTGATGCCATTCCCGGCATTCATCGCCGGGGTCGCCGCTGCGAGTCTCTGGCTGGCGCGCCATGCCCGCGCCCGGGGCTGGATCGCGTGAGCGGGCGCGCCTAGAAGCCTCGCTCATGTCCACGACCTACACGCTCGACACCGCCACCAGCCGCGCCACGCCGACGCCCGTGCCGCTGAAGCGGCTGACCGTGCCAGCCATTCTCCGGCGCAAGGGTGGCGAGCCGCTGGTCATGCTGACCGCCTATACGGCGCGCACCGCGCAGCTGCTCGATCCCCATTGCGACATGCTGCTCGTCGGCGACAGCCTGGGTCAGGTTATCTATGGCCTGCCCTCGACGGTGCCGGTGACGCTCGAGATGATGGCGGCGCACGGCGCGGCGGTGGTGCGCGGCAGCTACCATGCGCTCGTCGTCATCGACATGCCGTTCGGCAGCTACGAGGCTTCGCCGGCGCATGCCTTCGACAGCGCGGCGCGGCTGATGAAGGAGACGGGCGCGGCCGCGGTCAAGCTGGAGGGCGGCGAGGCGATGGCCCCGACCGTCCGCTTCCTCACCGAACGAGGCATCCCCGTATGCGGGCATGTCGGGCTGACACCGCAGGCGGTCAACGCGCTGGGCGGCTATGGCGCGCGCGGGCGCAGCGCGGCGGAGGCGGCGAAGATCGTCGCCGATGGCAAGTCCATCGCCGACGCTGGCGCCTTCGCGCTGGTGATCGAGGGTGTGATGGAGCCGATCGCGATCGCCCTGACGCAGGCCGTCGCCTGCCCGACGATCGGCATCGGTGCGTCGGCGCACTGCGACGGACAGGTGCTGGTCGCCGAGGACATGCTCGGCATGTTCGAGCGCACGGCGAAATTCGTGAAGCGCTACGACGATATCGCCGGCCGCATTTCCGCCGCAGCCGAAGCCTATGCCGGCGAGGTGCGTGCACGGACCTTCCCGGGCGCGGAACAGGTCTACGTGCCAAAGGAGTAAGCGTCGCGCAGCGATGCCGACCACTAGTCTTTCGTTTCGTTGCCGGCGCGGCTACAAGTCGGCGCTCTCCCCATTCCCCGCCTGACCGGAGCCCGTCTTGGCCCTGACCCCGAATACCAACGAAGCGTTCCTGCGTGAGGTCGACGACGAACTGCGTCGCGACCAGCTGCTCACCTTCTGGGAACGCTACGGTCGCGCGCTCATCGGCGCGATCGTCGTCGGCCTCGCGCTGTTCGCGGGCTTTCTGTATTGGCAGCATCGCAAGACCGTGGCGGCGGGCGTCGCCGGCGAGCAGTTGCAGATCGCCTACGATTCGCTTGCCGCGCAGCAGCCCGCGAAGGCAGCGCCCGTGCTGGCGGACCTCGCCAAGTCGGACCGCCCCGGTTACAGTGCGCTGGCCCGTTTCACCGAGGCGGATATCCTGCTTCAGAAGAACGACCTGAAGGGCGCCGCCGCCAAGTTCGCCGCGATCGCGGCGGACACGCGCGTCGCGCAGCCGTTTCGCGACCTCGCGCTGGTCCGCCAGACCAGCGCGGAGTTCGACACGCTCAAGCCGCAGGTCGTGATCGAGCGGCTGCGTCCGCTCGCCGTCGCCGGCAACCCCTGGTTCGGCAGTGCGGGCGAAATGGTCGCGATGGCTTATCTCTCGAGCGGCCGGCGCGACCTCGCCGCGTCGCTGTTCAGCCAGATCGGGAAGGAAGACACCGTTCCCGAAACGCTCCGTCAACGCGCGGTTCAGATGGCCAGCGTATTGGGATCGGATGCATCCGCCGTTCCCGCCGCGGCGAACGTCCGCATCGTCAAGCCCGCGACCAGCAAGGAAGCCCAAGCGAAATGACACCTAAGTATCGGGCGTCCGTCGCGCTCGCCGCGCTGATGGCGCTGTCCGCCTGCGGCGTCTTCAAGGGCGGCGGGCCGAAGCGCACGCCGACGGTCGGCGAACGCGTGCCGATCCTCTCGTCGGAAAATGCGATCGAGCCCGACCGGTCGATCGCCGACATCCAGGTGCTGCTACCGGCGCCGGCCGCTAATGCGGATTGGCCGCAACCGGGCGGCAATCCCGCCCACTCGCTGGGCCAGCTGGTGCTCGCCGACAGCCCGACGCGCCAGTGGCAGGCGTCGATCAACGGCGGATCCAATCGCGAGCGGCTCGCCGCGGCGCCCGTGGTCGCGGACGGCAAGCTGTTCGTCGACGACGTCACCGCGACGGTCCACGCCCTGGCCGCCGACACGGGCAAGACGCTTTGGTCGACCAGCCTGACCGAGGGCAAGGTCAACCGCGCCGCGCGGTTCGGTGGCGGCGTCAGCTACGATTCGGGCAAGGTCTATGCCACCGACGGCCTGGGCGACGTCGTCGCGCTCAACGCCGCGGACGGCAAGGAAGTCTGGCGGAGCAAGCCGGGCGGCCCGCTGCGCGGCGCGCCCACCGTCGCCAACGGGTCCGTCTACGTGCTCAGCCAGGACAACCAGATCTTCGCGCTCAGCGACGCCGACGGCAAGGTGCAATGGGTCCAGTCCGGCACGCTGGAGAGCCAGGGCGTCTTTGGCGTCGCGGCGCCCGCGTCGAGCCAGGGTACCGTCGTCGCCGGCTTCTCGAGCGGCGAGCTCAACGCCTATCGCTACGAGAACGGTCGCGTGCTCTGGGGCGATGCCCTGTCGCGCACGTCGATCACCACCTCTGTCTCCAGCCTGTCCGACGTCGACGCCAGCCCGGTCATCGACAACGGTCGCGTCTATGCCGTGGGCCAGGGGGGCCGCATGGTCGCGCTCGACCTGGCGACCGGCCAGCGGCTCTGGGAGCAGAATTTCGCCGGCATCTCCACGCCATGGATCGCGGGCGAGTGGCTGTTCGTCGTCACCGACGATGCGCGCCTGATCTGCCTCGCGCGGTCGAACGGCAAGGCGCGCTGGATCGCGCAGCTGCAGCGTTTCGCCAACGCCAAAAAGAACAAGGGCGCGCAGGTCACCTGGTTCGGCCCGGTGCTCGCAGGCAATAAGCTGGTGCTGACCAACTCGCTCGGCGATGTCGTCTTCGCCAATCCGAGCGACGGCAGCGTCACCGGGCAGATCGACGGCAAGAAAAAGGAGGGCTACGCCCTGCCGCCGATCGTCGTCAACGGCACGCTGTACACGCTCAACCAGCGGGGCCGGATCACCGCCTACAAGTGATCGCTGCCCGTCAGGGGTGACGACGGGACGTCGCTCGGCTAGGGGCGTGGTTTGAATGCCGCCCCCGACGCCTTGCGGGCCCGTTTCGGGTGGCGGCGGCTGCCCTAGGACTCTGTCATGTCTCGTCTTCCCAACGTCGCGATCGTCGGCCGACCCAATGTCGGCAAGTCGACGCTGTTCAACCGCCTCGTCGGCAAGAAGCTGGCGCTGGTCGACGATCGGCCCGGCGTGACGCGCGACCGGCGCGAGGGTGATGCGCATCTGCTCGGCCTCGACTTCCGGGTCATCGATACAGCCGGTTACGAGGACGAGGATCCGCAGACCCTTCCCGGCCGCATGCGGCGGCAGACCGAGGCGGCGGTCGCCGAAGCGGATGTCGCGCTGTTCCTCGTCGATGCGCGCGCGGGAATCGTGCCGCTCGACGAGGAGATCGCACGGTGGCTGCGCGGATCGACGACGCCGATCGTCCTTGTCGCCAACAAGGCGGAAGGCCGGGCGGGCGAGGCCGGTATCATCGAGGCGCTGAGCCTCGGCTTCGGCGATCCGGTGCAGATGTCCGCCGAGCATGGCGAGGGCATCGCCGACCTGTTCGAGGCGATCCTGCCGCATGTCGAGCGCGAGGACGACGAGGCGTTCGAGGATGAGGAGGACGAATCACCCTCCGCGCCGCTCAAGCTCGCGATTGTCGGCCGGCCGAACGCCGGCAAGTCGACGTTGGTCAACCGCATTCTCGGCGAGGAGCGGCTGATCACGGGGCCGGAGGCCGGCATCACGCGGGATTCGATCGCGATCGACTGGATCTGGCACGACCGCGACGGCAATCCCCGTCAGGTGCGGCTGATCGACACGGCGGGCATGCGCAAGCGAGCCAAGGTGCAGGACAAGCTCGAGAAGCTTTCGGTGGCGGACGCGCTGCGCGCGGTCGATTTCGCCGAGGTCGTGGTGCTGTTGCTCGACGCCACGCTCGGGCTGGAGGCGCAGGACCTGCGCATCGCGGACAAGGTGCTTGAGGAAGGGCGGGCGCTCATCATCGCGCTCAACAAGTGGGACGTTGCCGAAAACGCCTCGTCTCTGTTCAACGGCGTCAAGAAGGCGCTGGAGGACGGCCTCAGCCAGGTGAAGGGCGTCACGCTGCTCACGGTGTCCGCCGCGACCGGCAAGGGGCTGGACGTACTGATCCAGGCCGCGTTCGAGACCCGCGAGGCATGGTCCAAGCGCGTGCCCACCGGCGAGCTGAACCGCTGGTTCGAGCGCGCGATCGAGGCAAATCCGCCGCCCGCGCCCGGCGGCAAGCGGATCAAGATGCGCTACGTGACGCAGGTGAAGACGCGGCCGCCGAGCTTCGTGATCTTCGGCACCCGCGTCGACCAGCTCCCCGCCAGTTACGAGCGCTATCTGGTCAATTCGATGCGCAAGGAGCTCAATTTCGGCGCTGTGCCCGTCCGGCTGACGCTGCGCGCGCCGAAGAACCCGTTCGACCGCAAAGATTGAGCGACGACGGAAACGTCATGTTTACTACCGCTACGCTACATCCGCCGAAATGAGGGTGGGCCATCGCGGCCGCCCATGGGAGGTTCGCGGTGTCGTTTGAAGGCAGCACGTTGGTGGATTGGACCGTATTCGCGCGCGCGCGCAGCGAACTCGGTGCCGGTTTCGTGCGCATTCTCGGCTATTTTCGCGAGGATGGCGTCAAATCCGTGTCGGCGATCGAGCAGGCGATGCGCGCCAAGTCGGCCGCCGCCATGGTCATTCCCGCCCATACGCTGAAAGGCGAATCACGCCAATTCGGGGCTGAGCCGCTCGCGGTGCTGGCAGAGACGATCGAAGAGATCGCGCGCGATTGCGTCGAGAAACACGACACGTGCGACGAGGCGCTGGAGCATGTCGTGCGGTTGCGTCCACTGTTCGTCGAGACGCTGGCGCTTCTGGAGCGCGAGGCGAACCCGATCGTCCAGCGCCGTCCGCTCGCGGGCGCGGGCGGATTCGGCCGCAAGCTATCCTGACGTCTGCCGCGGGGGAACGCGCCCGCCGCGCGAACAGGGCCCGCCGGCCGCAAACGATCGGCCCCGCACAGCAAGGCCTGATCGAGCGGCCGCGTCGCCGACAATGCAACGCGCCAATCCGCGGCCGCGTTATTCCGCTCAGGCCAGCGTCGCGTCGGTGCCCATCAGCGCCGGGAAGAAGGCCTCGTGCGTGCTGCGCAGGTCGGCGAGGCTGACCACGTCGTCGCGATCGGGCCGTTCGAAGATAAGCCGCTTGCCACCGGTCCGACCGAGCGGCTCCGCGTCGACACCGGCGGCATGCGCCTCGCTGAGGAAGTCGACGAGCGCGTGGTCGTGCACGGTGACGACGTAGACTCCCTGGTCTTCCGCAAAGAAGGAACGGGCGCAGCCGAACGGCTGCTTGCGATCGATCATCGCGCCGACGTCGCCGGCCAGCGCCATCTCCGCGATCGTCACCGCGATGCCGCCGTCGGATACGTCATGGACGGCCGACAGATGCCCCTGCTCGATGCCGTGACGGATCAGGTCGCCGGTGCGGCGCTCCGCGTCGAGATTGACCGGCGGGGGCGGGCCGGCATCCTTCCCCTCGATGCCGTGGCATTCGCGCAGGTACAGCGACTGGCCGAGATGGCCGCCGCGCGTACCCACCGCGAGGATGACGTCGCCCGTCCCCTTGAACGCGATCGTCATGTTGCGCTGCCAGTCCGCCAACAGGCCGACGCCGCCAATCGCGGGGGTCGGCAGGATCGCCGAACCGCCGCCGGTCGCCTTCGATTCGTTGTAGAGGCTGACGTTGCCCGACACGATCGGGAAATCGAGCGCGCGGCACGCGTCGCTCATCCCCTCGAGACAGCCGACGATCTGGCCCATGATCTCGGGCCGCTGGGGATTGGCGAAGTTCAGGCAGTTGGTAACCGCGAGCGGCTTGGCGCCGACGCTCGTCAGGTTACGCCACGCTTCCGCAACCGCCTGGCGGCCGCCCTGCACCGGGTCGGCGAAGCAATAGCGCGGCGTGCAATCGGTGGTGATCGCCAGCGCCTTCTGCGTGTCGTGGACGCGTACGACCGCCGCATCGCCGCCGGGCCGCTGGACGGTGTCGGCGCCCACCATGTGGTCATATTGTTCCCAGATCCAGCGCCGGCTGGCGACATCGGGCGAGCCGATCAGCGTCAGCAGGTCCTTGGCGATGTCACGGCTCTCGGGCAGCTCCGCGGGCATTGCCGGCGGCACGGTCGGCACGTGCGGGCGATCGTAGAGCGGTGCGTCGTCGGCGAGCGGTGCGAGCGGGATGTCGCATACGACTTCGCCATGATGCTTCAGCACCATGCGGCCCGTGTCCGTGACATGGCCGATCACCGCGAAGTCGAGTTCCCACTTGCGGAAGATCGCCTCCGCCTCCGCCTCGCGGCCGGGCTTCAGCACCATGAGCATTCGCTCCTGGCTTTCCGACAGCATCATCTCGTACGCCGTCATGCCAGTCTCGCGCTGCGGCACGTCGTCCATGACCAATTCGATGCCGACTCCGCCCTTCGACGCCATCTCTACGCTCGACGAGGTGAGGCCGGCCGCGCCCATGTCCTGGATCGCGACGATCACGTCCGTCGCCATCAGCTCAAGGCACGCCTCGATCAGCAGCTTCTCGGTGAAGGGGTCGCCGACCTGGACGGTGGGACGCTTCTCCTCCGCGTCCTCGCCGAAGTCGGCGGAGGCCATGGTGGCGCCATGGATGCCGTCGCGGCCGGTCTTCGATCCGACATAGACGATCGGATTGCCGATGCCACTGGCGGCGGAATAGAAGATCTTGTCGGTGTCGGCGACGCCGACCGTCATCGCATTGACCAGGATGTTGCCGTCATAGGCCGGGTGGAAATTCACCTCGCCGCCGACGGTCGGAACGCCGACGCAATTGCCGTAGCCGCCGATGCCATGGACGACGCCCGCGATCAGGTGGCGCATCCGGGGATGGTCCGGCCGGCCGAAGCGCAGCGCATTCATGTTCGCGACCGGCCGCGCACCCATGGTGAACACGTCTCGCAGGATGCCGCCGACGCCGGTCGCCGCTCCTTGATAGGGTTCGATATATGACGGATGGTTGTGGCTCTCCATCTTGAAGATCGCGGCCTGGCCGTCGCCGATGTCGATGACGCCCGCATTCTCGCCGGGGCCGCAGATAACCTGCGGGCCCGTTGTCGGCAGCTTCTTCAGATGGATACGCGACGACTTGTAGGAACAATGCTCGGACCACATCACCGAGAAGATGCCCAGTTCGACCAGATTGGGCTCACGGCCGAGCGCGTTCAGGACGCGCTGATATTCCTCGGGGGACAGGCCGTGTTCGGCGACGATCTCGGGCGTGATGGCGGTCATGGCCGCGCCCTTTAGGCGAGCGCGGCGGTTTCGTCACTAGCCGCGGCGCATCAGCACGACACCGCCGATGACGAGCGCGGCACCGGCGAGGCGGGGCAGGGTGACGGGGTCGGTCTTCAGACCCAGCAAGCCGAAATGATCGAGGAGCAGCGCGGTCGCCAGCTGGCTGGCGATCGCGATCGTCAGCGCCGTGGCGAGGCCGAGCCGTGGCGCCGCGAACGCCATGGCGGCGACGAAGCCGGCCCCATAGAATCCGCCGAGCCACGCCCAGCCCGGCGCGCCCTTCAGCATCGTCGGCGCGGTGCGGTCGAACGCGGCCCATGCCACAGCGAGCGCGGCCGACCCGATGACGAAGGAGACGAGCGCGGCGAGGACGACCGACCCCGATGTCCTGGCCAGCGCGGCATTGGTCGGTGCCTGCGCAGCGATGCCGATACCGGCGAACAATACGGCGATCAGCGGAAGCAGGGCGGCCATGCCGCCTGTTACGCGTAAGGCGGCTGGGTGTATCCCTTCGGACTCAGCGTGAAGATCTCGCAGCCGGTTTCCGTGATGCCGATCGAGTGCTCGAATTGCGCCGAGAGCGAACGGTCGCGCGTCACGGCGGTCCAGCCGTCGTCGAGCAGCTTCACGTCGGGCCGGCCGATGTTGATCATCGGCTCGATCGTGAAGATCATGCCGGGTCTTAGCTCCGGACCCGTGCCCGGCTTGCCGACATGCACCACTTCCGGCGCGTCGTGAAACAGGCGGCCGAGACCATGCCCGCAGAAGTCGCGCACGACGCCATAGCGATGCTTTTCGGCGTGGCGCTGGATCGCGTTGGCGACGTCGCCCATGTGGTTGCCGGGCCGGGCCTGTTCGATGCCGAGCATCAGGCATTCGTAGGTCACCTCGACCAGTCGCTTGGCCTTCAGCGGCACGTCGCCGATCAGGAACATGCGGCTGGTGTCGCCGTGCCAGCCGTCGACGATCGGCGTGACGTCGACGTTGACGATGTCGCCCGCCTTCAGCGTCTTTTCGGAAGGAATGCCATGGCAGACGACATGGTTGATCGAGATGCACGTCGAATGGGTATAGCCGCGATAGCCGAGCGTCGCGGGCACGCCGCCGTTCGCCGTGATGAAGTCGTAGATCAGCCGATCGAGCTCCGCGGTCGACACGCCGGGCACCATGTGCGGCACGAGCATGTCGAGCGTCTCTGCGGCGAGGCGTCCCGCCTTGTGCATGCCGGCGAAGGCGGCGGGGCCATGCAGCTTGATGGCGCCGGTGCGCCCCTCCGGCGCGTCGGAGGTCACGGTCACATATTCGGTCATCAAGCCCATATAGCGTAGCGGGCGCGGCATTACGAGGCTAAGGCAAGCGCATGGCAGACGAGCGCATCTGGACCGCCGCGCTGGTGGTGATCGGCGACGAAATCCTCTCCGGCCGGACGCAGGACAAGAATATCGCGCAACTCGCCGCCTGGCTCAACGTACAGGGCATCAGGCTGGCGGAGGTGCGCGTCGTCCCGGATCGCCAGGACGCGATCGTCGAGGCGGTGAACGTCCTGCGCGCCCGCAACGATTACCTGTTCACCACCGGCGGCATCGGGCCGACGCACGACGATATCACCGTCGATGCGATCGCCGCAGCGCTTGGCCTCCCGGTGGTTCACCATCCGGACGCGATGGCGACGCTGGAAGCCTATTACGCCAGCCGTGGTGGCCTGACCGAGGCGAGGGCGCGGATGGCGCGGGTGCCGGACGGCGCGAGCCTGATCCCCAATCGCGTGTCCGGCGCGCCGGGTATCCGCATCGGCAATATCTTCGTCATGGCGGGCGTGCCGCACATCACCGCGGGCATGCTCGATGCGCTGACCGGCACGCTGGAGGGCGGGCGCCCTGTCGTGTCGGGCACGATCGGGTGCTGGGTCGCCGAAAGCGAAGTCGCCGACCTTCTGCGTGACGCCGAGAGAACGCATGCGGGCGTCGCGATCGGCAGCTATCCCTTCTTCCGCGACGGCCGCACCGGCGCCAATTTCGTCGTGCGCAGCCCCGATCAGGCGCTGGTCGACCGCTGCCTCGCCGACCTTACGCGGGATCTGGAGGCGGACGGACGCGTCGTCGTCGCGGGCGGCATCTGACGCGAAAGGCCGTGGGCGACGGTCGCCGCGGTCCCGGCGCAGCCGTCTGTCGGCGGGTCAGAAATGCGCCAGATAACCGCCATCGACGGCCAGGACCTGGCCGGTGACATAGGATGACGCGGGCGAGGCGAAGAAGAGCGCGGCACCGACGATCTCTTCCGGCCGGCCCCAGCGACCAAGCGACGTGCGACGCGCAAGATGCTCCGCGACGGCCGGATCCCCGACCATCGCCGCATTGGCCTCGGTCGCGAAGAAGCCGGGCGCGATCGCATTGACGGTGATCCCGCGCGGGCCGAGTTCGGCGGCGAGCGCGCGGGTCAGCGCGTCGAGGCCACCCTTGCTCATCGTATAGCCGGCGTCGCCCGATCGGGCGATCTGGCCCGCTATCGACGTGACGTTGATGATGCGCCCGCCCGCCGGCATGCGGGTGGCAAGCAGGCGGGCGAGCTCGAACGGCGCCATCAGGTTCACCTCGAGCAGTCGCAGGACGGCTTCGCGATCCAGCTCGATCAAGGGACGCCGATCCCTGTCGCCGGCGGCGTTGACGATGATGTCGGGGACGCGGCCGGCCAAGGCCTCTGCGACCGCCTGGGAATCACGCAGGTCGGCGATCATGGTCTGGGACGCGCCGCCGGCCCCGTCGATCTCGGCCCTGGTCGCGGCGATCCGGCCGGCGCCCCGGCCGAGCAAGAGCACGGTGGCGCCGGCCGCCGCGAGTCCCTTCGCGATTTCACGTCCCAGCCCGCCGCCGGCTCCCGTGACGAGCGCTGTCTTTCCGTTGAGCATGGCCTAGGCCAATAGCCGCTTCCGGCACGAATTGCAGGGGCGGTTCAGGCCGAAATCGCCCGCGGGCAGGGCGGGATCAGGGGCGGTTCGTCTCCCTGGCGATGGTCAATCACGCGCCTCGCCCATCTGCCACTCGCACCCCCAGTTCGCCGCGCATGGTAGACGGCTATTGCTCGGGTCGGGCGAGCCAACGCTTCACGGCGATCGGCACAATTGCGGCCATGGTTCCGATGAGGCATCCGACCGCGATCGGGATGGGTAGCATCGCCGCCATGACGGCGAACATGCCCGCTTGCCGCCACGAAGCGATGAGCCAAGGCTGCATGGACAGGACGCCCAGGCCGTACGATAGCAGGAACGGAAGGCGCAGAGTCGGCGCCTTTGACGACAAGCCTGCAACGCCGATCCACAGCGCAGTGATCAGCGCCGTCATTGGTATCAGCAACAGGCCCGAAACATCCATGCGCCATGCTAGTCGCAACTTCGCCGCATTCCAGCACCGATTGGCGAGCGCCCGGTCTCCACCATTCTGGACGGCTGGTTAGTGTCCAGCGATTGCAGCAGCAAAATCAGTCTTCCGGTGTACCGGAGCGGACTGCGGGCGGGGGGAACCGCTTCCACGGCCTGTGCCTGGGTGCCGGATGCCGATCTCTTCCAGCGGTCCGAAGCGTCCAGCCAGGCGATCGATCATGCCGTCCTTGGTGGGCGCGGCTCCTGACGACCCGGCAGGATCACCGAAACGCCACCGTCATGGCCGGCGCCCGCGCGCACGGCGTCGAGCCGCGCGCGGGCGAGGTTCAGGACTTGATAGCCGCCGCGACCTGTTCGGGCGACAGCGCCGCCTTGAACTCCAGGCCCGAGCAGCCAGCGTCCGTCCATCTGACCGTTGCTTCATGCGCCTCGCCGTTCAGGTTAAGATAGGCATCGGTGCCGAGCGGCTGGGCGGCGCCGGTGTGGACCCGCGAACCCGCCGCCGAAAGGTCGAGCAGATGCGCCCGCACCGGTACATCGGCGACGACCAGTTCGGTCGGGATGAAGACCTTGGCGCGGCGGGTCCTGCGCTTGTCGCCCGCGGTGCCGACGGTGGTCGCACGATCGTCCATCTTCGCTTCACCCCTTTCCCTTCGTGAGGGCATCCAGAGCGGCCTTCGCAGCGTCGTCCGCTTTCTTGGCGGCATCCTGCACGGCCTTGGCAGCGGCCTTGGCCGCATCGTCGGCCTGCTTCGCCGCATCCTTCGCCGCCTTGGCGGCCGCCTTGGCCGCGTCGTCGGCGGCTTTCTGGGCGGCCTGGGCGGCATCCGCCTGCTGCTTGGCGAGCTTGTCCGCGGCCTCCGCCGCCTGCTTGGCGGCATCCTTGGCGGCCTTTTCCGCCTCCTTCGATGCCTTGTCCTGCGCTGCCTTGTCGGCAGCAGCGGCGGCCTGCGCGGCATCCTGCGCCGCCTTTGCCGCCGCCTGATCCGACGCGGCCTTGGCCGCGTCCTTCGCCTGCTTGTCGGCCGCTGCCTGCGCGGCGTCGGCGGCCTTGCGATTGGCGGCAGCCGCCGCATCCGCCGCCGCCTGTGCGGCCGCAGCGGCGGCCACGCGCGCGGCGTCGTCCGCGTTCGACTGTGCCGCCGCAGCGGCTGCGTCCTGCGCCGCCTTGGCCGCGCGCGCCGCATCGGCGTCGGCCTGTGCCTGAGCGGCCGCCTTGGCGGCGGCGTCGGCCTGCGCACTGGCGGCGGCTGCCGCGTCGGCGGCCGCTTTCCTGGCGGCAGCGTCGGCCTGCGCCGCGGCGGCGGCCTTGGCCGCGTCGCTCTTCGCCTGATCGGCCGCGGCCTGGGCAGCGGCGTCGTTCGCCCGCTGCGCGGCGTCGGCGGCATCCTGGCGTGCCCGCTCCGCCGCGGCTTGCGCGTCGTCGGCGGCGGCGGCGGTCTCGGCCTGCTTGGCGGCGGCGGCGCTCGCCTTCTGCTCTTCGGCCGCGGCGACCGCCGTCGTCTGCAGCACATGGACGGCCTTCGCGGCGCTGATCGTGCCTTCCGAGGCGATCTTCGTTGCGGAGGCGACCGCCGCTATCTCCGCTCCACCACCGATACTGCCCGAAACCAGCCCGCCGGTCGTCGACGCGAGCGATACCGGCGCTTCGTAGATGGCGGCCGTGATCACCCCCGCCGATACCGGGGACGTCGGCGGCAGCACCGCCGGCGTCGTGGCGATAGCGGGGGTAGCGGTGGCAGCGGGAGCGGAGCCGGCAGGCTGGGCGCCGCCGGCCTCGGGGGCGGCGGCATTCGTCGCGGCCGGCGCGACGAGCGTTGGCCCCGCGGTGCTGCCCGTTGCCGGACGCGACGGCGATTCGATCGTGCGGCGCACGCCCCCGGCCTCGATCTGCAGCCGATAGATGTTGCTCGCGCCGACGACGGCCACGGCGCCTGGCCGCAGCATGTCATGGGCGCCTCCGTCTCCGGTGGCGACGTCCACCGCGCCTTCGAGCACCTGGACCGAGGAGCCCTGCGGGGTGACCCCGATGCTGAACGTCGTGCCCTTCACCACGGCGGCGAGATAGGGGGTCTTCACCTCGAAATGCGGCGTCAGCTTCTTCTTGATCATGAAGACGACGTTGCCGAAATCCTGCACGACCCGGGTGAAGCCGGTCGGCTGCGCCTCGGCCGGCAGCCGCAGCTGCGAGGCGGGCGCGACCATCATGAACTCGCTGCCCCGGACGAGCACGGCCCGCGCGCCCGATCCGGTGGTGACCGTGTCGCCGGCGACGACGGCATTGCCGCGGGTAGCGACCTTGGTAAGCCCGGCATGGGCGATCTGGACCGGGCCGCTCGCCTCGCTGATCGTCCAGCCGCGCTCTTGCGCCATGGCCATGGTCGAACAGCCGGTGGCCAGTATCGCCAGCGCGCGCTTCACCATCAAAAACCCCTTTCGCCGCGGAAAACGACCGCAATTCGAACCGATTTGAGGCCGATGGCTTATTTTCGGGTTCAGCAATCGGGTTAATGCCGTCTCAAGCCTGGCATAACCTTTTGCAAACGCTTGGCCTTTAGGCGCTCCTTCGTTCACCAAAGAGGAAGTCGATGCGCCGAAACCATGTCCTGGCGATAATTGCCGCCGGCGCCTTGCCCCTAGCAACCCCCGCCATCGCGCAGGTACGGCTCGACCGGGCCGACCCGACGATCGCCGAACAGACGCTGCCCAGGCCGACGGTCGCCGCCGACGGGCAGCCGGCGACCGTCGTCGCCGCGCCGGCGACTCTCGCGCGCGAGACGAAGGTGGTCCTGCCGACCCCGCGCGCGATCATCGTCGTCGGCAACGCGAAGGTGCCGACCGAAGCCTTCGCCCCGGCGCTGGCACCCTTCCTCGGCCGGACATTGGACGGCGCAGACCTGTCGCGGCTCGCCGGCGCCATTGCCGCAATCGCCCGACAGCGCGGCTATCCCTTCGCCAGCGCCACGGTCGAGCCCCAGTCGACCGCGGACGGCGTGCTGCGCGTGACGCTGGACGAGGGACGGATTTCCGCGGTCCGCGTCATCGGCGCGAGCAACCCGCTTGCCGACCGGCTGTTGAGCCGTGCGCTGGTGACCGACGGGCCTGTCCGCCAGGCCACACTCGAGCGGGCGATCCTGGAGGTTGGCGACATCGCCGGGGTCACCGTCACCGACAGCCGCTACGTGCGCGAGAACGGTTTCGGCATCCTGCTCGTCACGATCGCGCAGGATCGGGCAACCGCCTATGCACAGATCGACAATCGCGGCTCGCGAGAGATCGGCCCGCTGCGGGCGACGATGCTGGCGAGCCTGCGCGGGGTCGCGCAATCGGGCGACGACCTGCGCCTGGTGGCCGCCACCACGCCGCTCGCGCCCCATGAATTCGCTTTTCTCCGCGCCGCTTATGCTGCGCCCGTCGACCTCGACGGCGGCCTGGTCACGGTGTCCGCGTCGGTCGGGCGCGCCAATCCCGGCGGCTGGTTGAAGCCACTCGACATTGTCGGCAACAGCGTCGACGCCGCCGTCGCCTATGCGACGCCGCTGGTCCGCAGCCGGGTGCGCAGCATATGGGCCAGCGTCGAGTTGCGCGCGTTGCGCACCGACCAGACGCTGCTCGGTGGCCGCCTTCGCGATGACCGCATCGCCACCGCGACAGCGTCGCTGAACGGCACGTCGCGGCTCGGGCCGGGGACGTTGAGCGGCGAGGCGGCGATGGTGGTCGGCCTGCCGCTGGCCGGGGTTACGCATCAGGGCGATCCCTATGCATCGCGGCCAGACGGGGACGCTCGCTTCGTCAGCTGGGGCTATACGGTGGGATGGACCGCGCCGCTCGCCGGCCCGCTCTCGGTCGCGCTGGCCTCCGCCGGACAGCTGGCGTCGCGGCCGCTGCTGGCCACGGCACAGCTGGGGATCGGCGGCCCGGCCTTCGGACGCGCCTATGATTATGCTGAACGGACCGGGGACCGCGGTGTCCTGGGCTCGGCGGAGCTGCGCGCCAGCCTCGGCCGGATCGCCAGCCTTGTCGACCGCACGTCGCTCTACGGGTTCGTCGATGGCGGCTATGTCGACATGCTGCATGGCGGTGGGGGCGGCGGCGCGCTGGCGTCGAGCGGTGCGGGCGCGCGGCTCGGCCGCGGTGCGCTGGACGGCATGGTCGAGATCGCCTTTCCGCTGAACGCCGATCGCTATGACACGGGATCGCGTGCCCCGCGACTGTCGTTCCGGCTGGCGCGGAGCTTCTGAACCATGCAGCGCGCCGTCCGCGGCTCGACCTGGATCATCGCGGCGCTGGTCCTCGCACTCGGCGTGGTGATGATGGCCAGCGCCACTGGCGACGCGCTCGACCGGGCGCTGATGCCATGGCGCTTCGCCGTCATCGACCGGGTGGCGAGCGGGCGCATCGTGGTGGTCGAGATGGACGCGGAAAGCGCCGCGGCGATCCAGCGCTGGCCCTGGTCGCGAACCCATTATGCCGCCGTCGTCGACCGGTTGCGGCGGGCGGGCGCGGCGTCCATCGTGTTCGACGTCGACGTATCCTCTCCCTCGGACGCAGAGGGCGACCAGGCGTTCGCCGCCGCGATCGCGCGTGCGCCGGGACTGGTCGTACTGCCGACCTTCGCCCAGGCCGCGGCGAGCGATGACCGGCGGACGATCGATGCCCTGCCGATCCCGATCCTGCGCGGCCATGCCGCGCTCGCCTCCGTCAGCATCCGTCCCAGCCGTGACGGACAGGTCCGCGAGATGCCGCTGGCGACGGTGACGGCGGGGCAGCCGCGACCGTCGCTGTCGGCGTTCATCGCCGCGCGCTCCGGCATGGTCGACCAGCAGTTCCCGATCGACATGTCGATCGATCCGGCGACGATCCCGCGGCTGAGCTTCGTCGCCGTGCGCGACGGCCGGTTCGACCCTGCCGCCGTGCGCGGACGCAACGTGCTGATCGGCGCGACCGCGATCGAGATGGGCGATCGCTACGGTACCGCGCGCTGGGGCGTCATTCCCGGTGTCGTCGTGCAGGCGCTCGCCGCGGAGACGCTGTTGCGCGGCGTTCCGGTCTATGGATCGCATGCGGCGATGCTGCTGCTGGCGGTGCTGGTCGCGGCCGTGATGCTGCGCATCCGCAGCTACGCCGCCAGCGTGGCGTTCGGCTTGGCGGCGGCGGCGGCGATCGTCGCGGCTGTGCTCCTTGCGCAATATCAGGCGCTCCTCGTGCTGCCGCTGGCGACGGCGCTCGCGATGATCATGGCGACCGGTACCAGTGCCGGCGTGCGCGAAGTGGTGCGGCGTTTCCGGACGCAGCGTTTGGTCGACGAGGTGACCGGGCTGCCCAATGCGCGCGCGCTGCTGCGCCAGGACGCGCGCGACGGCACCGTCACGCTCGCGGTCGCGCAGATCGGCAATTTCGACACGCTGCGCGCCGTGCTTGGCGTACAAGGCAGCGCCGACGCGATCGTCCGGCTCGGTGAGCGCATCGCGCTGACGGCGGCGGGGCAGGCGGTCTTTCGCACCGCCGAGCACCAGCTCGCCTTCGTGCCGGGCGATGGCCAGGCGATCGACGATGCGATGTACGCGCTGCGCGCGCTGCTGTTGCAGCCCGTCGAAGTCGGCGGCCGGCGGATCGACGTGGCATTGACCATCGGGCTCGCGACCGGGCCCTGGCGGGGCGTGGAGCGGCTGGTCGCAGAAGCGACGCTCGCGGCGGAGGAGGCACGTACCGGCGACGGTTTCTGGCGCGTCGCGGCGGCCGATCTTGCCGACCTCGACCGATCGATCTCGCTGATGGGCGAACTCGACGAGGCGATCGCCAGCGGCCAGATCCAGGTCTTCTACCAGCCGAAATTCGATTGCCGCACGCAGCGGATCGGCAGCGTCGAGGCGCTGGTGCGCTGGCGTCATCCGGTCCGCGGCTTCATCGGGCCCGACCTGTTCATCCCGATTGCGGAGAAAGCCAACCGCATCGCGCCGCTCACGCTGCACGTGCTCGCGCAGGTCCTCAGCGACCTTGGGAGCTGGCAGGCGGCGCATCCCGGCCTCACCGCGGCGGTCAACATATCGGCCAAACTGCTCGCCGACGGGCCCTTCAACGCGATGGCGGAGCGGCTCGTGACGGAGGCGCAAATTCCGCCCGGCTCGATCATGTTCGAGGTGACCGAATCGGCCGCCATGTCGGATGCGGACACGTCAATTGCGGCGCTGCACCGCTATCGGGCGCTCGGGATCGGCATCTCGATGGACGATTACGGCACCGGCCAGTCGACCCTGACCTATCTGCGGCAGCTGCCGCTGAGCGAACTCAAGATCGACCGCAGCTTCGTCCAGCACGCACATCGCGACCATGACGACGCCGTTCTCGTGCGCTCGACGATCGAGCTTGGCCACCAGCTCGGCCTCAAGGTCGTTGCCGAGGGGGTCGAGGATGAGGCTTGTCTCGCCTTCTTGCGCGAGGCGGGCTGCGACCTGGTCCAGGGTTATCTGATCAGCCGGCCGGTGCCGCTGACGGACCTGCTGGCGCTTCTCGCCGGGGAGGATCGGCGCGCCGCTTGAACGTGGCCGCCACGCTTCTGCGCGGCACCTTCGCGAGCCAACTGGAAGCCGCCCGCGACGAAGGTCGACAGGCGGCCACGGCCGCCAGAAGTGACGTTGATGGCCGACTGGCCGATCATCGCGCAGCCGCCCATGCCGCCGAAGAGGGCGGCGACCATGTTCGCCGCGCCCTGGCCGGCGCACTCGACCCGCTTGTTGCTATCGGTATCCGTCATGTCGCCGACGATCTGCGCGGTGGGCAGCGATTCGAGCAGGCCGACCGCCGCCATCGTCAGGGAGTAGGGCAGGATGATCCGCAGCGTGTCGAGCGTCAGCGGCACGTTCGGGAGGGCGATGCTGGGCAGCCCTTTGGGCAGCTTGCCCATGTCGCCGACCGTATGGACGCTCAGGCCCATGCCGATGCTGATTGCGCTCAGGACGAGGATGGCCACCAGCGGCGACGGCAAAGCCGTGGTGACGCGCGGCAGACCATAGATGATGACGAGGCCGGCAGCCACCATCGCATAGGTATGCCATCCCACGTTCGTCAGCTGCGGCAGCTGCGTCATGAAGATCAGGATGGCGCGCGCGTTGACGAAGCCGGTGATGACCGAGCGAGACACGAACTGCATGACGAAATCGAGCCTCAGCACGCCGGCCACGATCTGAATGAGCCCCATCAGGATGGTAGCCACGAAGAGGTATTCGACGCCATGCTCGCGGGAGAGCGGGATCACCACGACGGCGACCGCCGCAGTCGCCGCGGAAATCATGCCGGGCCGGCCGCCGACCAGCGAGATCGTCAGCGCGATGGCCACCGACGCGTAGAGGCCTAAGCGCGGGTCAACGCCGGCAATGATCGAGAAGCCGATCGCCTCGGGGATGAGGGCGAGCGCGACAACGATGCCGGCGAGCACGTCGCGGCGGGCGGCGGTGCCGTCAGTGAACCACTGGCGGCGGTAGGCAGCGAGATCGAATGCCATCAGGAATCCACATCAGTGCACATGGCGCGGCGGGGCAGCGCGGTCGGGTTGCATGTGTGATTTTGCCCGGCGGATCGGCGGCCGGAGTAGCCACCCGGGATTTCACCGGGTCCTTGCGTTTAGTCGAGCCGACCAAAGAAGTTCCCGAATCAGGTGCGCCCGCCTATTCTCGGCTTCGAAGCGGCGGCCGTTTGCCGACGCTGCTGGCTTGGGGAATGCAAGCCCGGCGTCCCAACGCCGGCATTCGCGTTCGAGTAACGCCGATTCCGTGTTGCCAGCCGGGGAAGCGACATCCTTCTGAGACTTCTGCCGGTTCCAGACGTTGGTGGCGAAACAGGCAAAAGGAACGGCGATGGCGCGGCTCTACAGGCTGGTGCTCGCATGGTGCGTGGCCATTCTCGGTGGCTTTTTCGCTATTGCCGGCGGCGTTCTCGCCTCGCTTGGCGGATCCCCTTATTATCTGATCGCAGGCATCGCGCTGATCGTCTGCGGCGCGTTGCTTGGCCGTGTGCCCCGGCTGGGGCGGTGGTTGTTTGTCGCGATCTGGTTCGGCACGCTGGTTTGGGCTGTGTGGGAAGTTGGGCTGGACGGACTGCAACTCGTCCCGCGTCTGCTCGCGCCGACGGTGCTGCTGGCCCTTGTGCTGCTGACCGGATGGCGGTCCCGGTCGTGGCGGTCGCATGCCCGGGCTATACCCGTCGCGGCGGCGGTGCTGCTGGCGCTCGGGACCGGCGGCGTGCTGCTCCATGGCGAGGGGGTGGAGGCGCAGGGTGCAGCCGGCGCCGCGCCATTGCCCGCCGCTCCGACCGGGGAAGCGGACGGCGACTGGCGCGATTATGGCGGCACGTTGTCGGGCCGGCGCTATTCGGCGCTGGCCGATATCACCCCGCAGAATGTCGGACGGCTGCAACTCGCCTGGACCCAGCGCACGGGCGATCTGCCGATGGCGGCCGAGACGCAGGAGCACAAACGGGAATATCATTCCGAGGCGACGCCGATCCATATCGGCGACACGCTCTTCACCTGTACGCCGCACTCCTTCGTCCAGGCGATCGACGCGACCACCGGCAGGACCAAGTGGAGCTGGCACGAGGATGCGCCGATCGCCGGCAACAATTATCTGGTATGCCGCGGCGTCACCTATTTCGAGGCGCCGGCGGGGACGCCGTGCCCGCACCGCATCTTCGCGCCGACGTTCAACGCGCGGCTGGTGGCGCTCGACGCCGAGACGGGCCGGCCATGCCCGAGCTTCGCAAACGGCGGGGCGATCGATCTGCGCACCAACATGGGGACGTCGAAGCCGTCGGATCAGATCGGCACCACGCCGCCCGTCGTCGTCAACAACCGGCTGATCATCGGCGAACGGATCATCGACAACGTCAATCGCGATATCCCCTCCGGCGTCGTGCGCGCTTACGATCCGGTTTCGGGGGCACCGGTCTGGGCCTGGGACGTCGGCCGCGCGCAGGACGCGATCGCGCCGTTGCCGGAGGGACAGACCTATACGCGCGGCACGCCCAATGTTTGGGGCGCGATCACCGCCGACGCCGCCAACGGCCTCGTCTATCTCGGCACGGGCAACGCCTCGCCCGATTATTGGATCGGGTATCGCCGGCCGTTCGACGACCGCTTCGGCTCGTCGATCGTCGCGCTCGACAGCGCGACCGGCAAGCTGCGCTGGACGCGGCAGTTGGTCCACCGCGACATGTGGGACATGGACCTGCCGATCGGTCCGTCGCTGTTCGACTATCGCGCACCCAATGGCCAGGTGATCCCGGCGCTGATCCAGACCACGAAGATGGGGCAGGTCTACTTCCTGAACCGCCTGACTGGAGCGCCGCTCGCAGCGATCACCGAACGGCCTGTGCGCACCGACGGTGCCACCCCCGGCGTCCGGGTCTCACCGACCCAGCCTTTCTCGACCGGCATGCCCAGCTTCACCCCCGCGGCACCGACCGAGGTCGCCACATGGGGCGCGACGCCAATCGACCAGCTGTTCTGCCGTATCGACATCCGCCGCGCGCAGGGTGCCGGCATCTACCAGCCGATGGGGCTGAAGCCGATCATCGGCCATCCGGCCTTCGACGGCGTCACCGACTGGGGTGGCGCGGCGGTCGACCCGGTTCGCGGCGTGATGACCGTCAACACGATGGAGATGCCGTTCAAGCTGTGGCTGATGCGCCGCGACGACCCTCGCGTGGCGCCGATGATGAAGCAGAAGCAGGGAGGCGAGAACGCCATGCAGGCGCAGCTTCAGACCCAGTACAACACGCCCTATGTCGCGGTGGTGAAGGCCTGGGTCGGCATCTTCGGTGCGCCCTGCGTCGCGCCGCCCTGGGGTCATCTGACCGCCGTCGACCTCGGCACGCGCAAGGTGCTGTGGCGCAAGGTGCTGGGGACGGCGCGTGACACCGGCCTGTTCGGGTCGCATCTCGGCGTGCCGGTGAAGACGGGCGTGCCCAATCTCGGCGGCTCGATCATCACCGCGGGCGGCCTCGCCTTCATCGGCGCAACCACCGACCAATATCTGCGCGCCTTTGATCTCAGTAGCGGCAAGGTGGTGTGGAGGGCGCGCTTGCCGGCGGGCGCACAGGCGACGCCGATGACCTATCGCGGGCGCGACGGACGGCAATATGTCGTCATCACCGCAGGCGGACATGGCGCGCTGGGGACGCGCTACGGCGACTATACGCTGGCGTACGCTTTGCCGAAGAGCTGACGGCGCCCCTGCACGTCAGCCGGCGAAGGCCTCGCAATGCGCCCGATCGACCAGCGCGCAATCACCGTCATGCACCAGTGCGGCGCGCGCGCGAACCAAGGCATCCTCCGCCTCGCGTGCGATGACCCGCCGTGCCGCGGGAGCGTGCCGCGCCAGCGCTCCAAGCGCCTTCTGCAGGCGGATGTCGACCTCGACGAGCGTGGCGCCGTCGCGCGCGATCGGGCGGCTCCAGTCTTCGAGCAGATCGGCGAGCAGCACCGGCGGCACGTGGACGCGAGCGGGAAGCGGATCGGCCTCCGCGGCGCAATGATCGAGCAGGCGCAGCAGCACCCGGCTACCCGTCTCGATCACCGCGATCGCCGTGCCGGGATCGTTGACCGCTGGCGACAGCGCGCGCGACGCGATCTCCGACAGCACCACCAGCCCGAAGCGGGGATCGTGATCGAAGGCGCGATGATGGGCGAGGGTGAAGGCCTGGCGCACCTGGTTGATCGCGGCGTCGTCGACGGTGCCTGCAACCAGCGCCATCGCGCGCCCGGGCTCGACCAAGGTGCCGGGCAGCGCGACCACGTGGATGTCCGCCGCCAGCGCCGCGGCGATCTCGCCGAGCCGCGCGACGTCGACATGCGTGACCCGCGCCATCGTCGTCGCCGCCACGCCGGTCCTGCCGTCCCCGCCGACCGCGGGCGCCGCACCGTCGAGCAAGATCGGCACGGCCATCGTGTCCACCGCCGCCATCGCCGCGCGTTCGACCCGGTCGATCGTGTCGGACATGCGCCCGAACCGGGCGATATGCTCGATCCAGCGCAGCAGCGTCACGACGATGAACAGGATGACGAGGATCGTGCCGAAGAACAGGATGACGCGGCCGGTCTCGCCATAGAGGCCGGTCGACAGCGCGACGATGCCGACGATCGCGAACAGGAAGCTGCCGAGGAAGGTGGCGAGCGCATTCTGCGCGGTGCTGTCGTCGATCAGCAGCTGGACCGCGCGCGGCGTGATCGTGCTGGTCGCCCCCGAATAGGCCGACACCATCGCGGTCAGCGAGAAGGTCGTCACCGCCAGCATGCTCGAGGCGAGCATGGTCAGGATGCTGTCGACCGACTTGGATCCGACCGTCGCGGCAAAGTGATAGGAGATGGTGTGCCCCACCAGCGCGCCGGCAAGCGCCAACGCCCCGCCGAACCCGCACATCAACGCGGCCCTGAACCACATCCTGCGCGTGATGAGGCGGATCAGCCACTGCCATTGGGTCATCGCCGCTCCCCTTTCGGCCTGTCCAAGCCTCGGAGAAGGCGGGGAGTTCCGCAGCCGCGGCGCGTCAGTGTTCCGCCTCGTCCGATCCGGTCAATTGCCAGCGGCGGAGCAGACGGGGGATCGTCAGCCCCTGCGCGAAAATCGAGAAGGCAACCACGCCGAAGGTGATGACGACGATCTGGCCGCGCTCGGCGACGCTCGCCGGCACCGCCAGCGCCAGCGCGAGGCCGACCGCGCCGCGCAATCCCCCCCAGACCAGCACATGCTGATAGGTCGTGGGCAGCCGCAGCCCCGATCGCGCAAACGACAGCGCCAGCGGATAGACCGCCGCGGCGCGGCCGATCAGCGTCAGCACGATCGCAACGACCAGCGGCAGCGAGACCAGCGCGATCGGTTGATGCGCCTCGTGGCTGCCGATCAGCAGGAACAGGCAGGAATTGGCGAGAAAGGCGGCATAGGTCCAGAAATCCTGCACATGCTGGCGCCCCGCGACTGAGATCGAGCCGCGTGGCCCGACGTTGCCGACGATGAGGCCCGCCGCGACCGCCGCGAACACGCCCGAGGCATGGACATGTTCGGCGAGCAGGAACGATCCCCAGGCGACCACGGTCGTCAGCGTCACCTCCACCAGATGATCCGTCGTCCGGCCGGCGATGGTCAATACGACAAGGCCGATCGCGGCCCCGATCACGAGCCCGCCGGCGACCGTCCACAGCAGCGCGAGCGACGCGCCCGATGCGGTCAGCGCCTCGCCGTTGGCGATGCCGACGAGGATCGCGAAGCCGACCGCCGCGACACCATCGTTGAGCAGGCTTTCGGATTCGACCACCATGCTGAGGCGCGGCTCGGCCTTCATCTCCTTAAAGGCGGCGATCACCGAGACCGGATCGGTCGCCGCGATCAGCACCCCGAAGAAGGCGGCGCCGAGCAGGCTCCAGCCGAGCAGCAGGTGCATGCCGCCCGCGACCACGACAGCGCTGATCGCGACGCCGAGGAAGGCGAGCACCAAGGTCAGCGGCAACTCGCTTCGGAAGCGCGACCAGCGGAGCTGCATCGCCGCCTCGAAGATCAGCGGCGGCAGGAAGATGTTGAAGATCAGCTCGCGCGACAGCGGCAGCTCGGCACCGACCGGCAGATAGGCGAGGCCGATCCCGGCAAGCACCAGCCCGGCCGTATAAGGCAGCCCGATCCGCCGCGACACCATCGCCACCAGCGAGGCGACGATCAGCAGCGTGCCGAGTTCGGTCAGGCCGATGTCGCCGCTCATTGTCCGCCCCGCGTCACTGGCGTCAGCGCGAATTGGCGGCCCGCGCCGGGGGCGGACTGCGGCGCGATGCCCTGCTGTCGCAACTGCGCGGCAATGGCCAGGGCGCGCCGCTGGCCGAGATCGGGCGCGGCCGGCGGCGCGCCGGCGGGCAGGCCCGGCACGGCGAGCGCCGACACGTTCCAGCGGTGCGCCGCCCAGGCCGAGGTGGCGACGGCATCGCTCGCCGCCGCGTCGAGCGTGTCGGCGCCGTCGGCGAAGGCGATCGAGGGCAAGGGGCCCTGCGGCGGGATGATCGCGACGTCCCAGTCGTCGCTCTGCTCGGCTGCGCGCCGTTCGAGCGCGCGATAGGTCGCGACGCCCGCGCCGGGCAGCGGGGCGGCGGCCGCCACCGCACGATGATGATCGCGGTCGATCGTCACCGCATCGGGCGTGATGCCGGTGATCAGCGCGATGCCGTTCGCAAGATCGGTCACCCGCTGCGCGGCGCTGTTGGTCGCCTCGCCCGCCTGGCGCAGTTCCTCGCGCTGCGCGGCGAGCGAGTCGGCGCCGGCGCCGAGCAGGATCTGGTCGAGATTGAGCCGCACCGGCCGATCGAGCGCCTTTGCCAGCGCCGCCTGGATCGCGCTGGTCTTCTGCATCGAGCGGCGCGGGGTGATGACGACCGCGCGCACGACGATCGGCTGGGCGGTGAAGTCGATGTCGAGCTGGGTCACGCGCGCGTCGGTGCCGAACCGCTCCGACAGTAGAGAGCGGGTCTGCGACGTCGCCAGCGCCTCCCGGCCGATGCGGTTGAGGGAGATGCCGAGCGGGATCGCCATGGCGACGAAGACCAGCACCAGCACCACGGTCTGCATCCAGCCCTGGCGACGGGACAGGTGATGGCCGAAGCCGTAGAAGCGCGCCATGACCGTCGCCGATAGCGCGATGGTGATGAAGTTGGTCACGAACAACGCGAAGGCGCCCATGCCGACCGGCGCGTTGCGCGTGGCGATGCCGTATCCGACCACCGCGAGCGGCGGCATCAGCGCGGTCGCGATCGCGACGCCGACGATCGTGTCACCGCGCCCGCGGATGATCGCGAACGTGCCGGCCAGCGCGGCGAACAGCGCGACGGCCAGGTCGAACAGATTGGGACGCGTGCGCGCGACGATCTCGGCGGTCGGCGCCTGCAGCGGCGAGGCGAGGACGAGCAGCGCGGTAAAGGCGATCGCGAGGGCAGAGCCCAGTGCCAGCGCCTTGAGCGACCGCCGGAGTTCGCGGAAATCGAACAGCGCGAGGCTGAAGCCGAAGCCGAGGATGGGGTTCATCAGCGGCGAGATCAGCATCGCGCCGATGACGACCGCCGGCGACGACAGCAGAAGCCCGAGTTCGGCAATGCCGGCCGACATCATCGTCATGAAGGCGAAGCGCGGGCTCCAGCCGCTTTCCTCGACGACGCGTGCCAGCACCGCTTCGTGATCGACGCGGCCCACCACCGACCTGCGCCACCAGCGATAGAGCGCGAGGCGGCCGATCTGCTCGGAGGCCGCGTGCTGGTCGATGGGGAGGGTGGGAGAGGTCATCGGCGACTGTGATTCCTGCATACGCGTCGAGAGGAGGTCAGCTTTCGGCCGGCGCGCCCACCACGACGGCGGTGAGGCAGATCAGGCCGATCGCGAGGAAACCGCAGCGGTGGCGCCAGTCGCCGACGCCGTTGCGCCGCGCCACCGCGAACGCCAGCGCGCATTGCAGCGCGTAGAACAGGGCGAAGGCGCGCGACGACAGCGCCACCACCTGAAACGGGTCGGTCAGCCAGACGACGGCGATCGCCAGCATGCCGGCGAGCGCGAACGCCAGCGGCACGGGCATCCGGCGTCGCGACACCTCGTTGATCAGCCCGCCCGCGCCGATGGAATCGGCGACGGCTGCGCTGAGCTGGCTCGAAACCGCGCCGGCGAGAACGAAGGCGCCCAGCGCCGGGGCGATCAATTCCATGATGTCGAGAATGCCGGCCACTCCTTCCGTCCGAGCCGCGCGCGACAGGAAGGGCGTAAGCAGCGCAATAAAGGCCAGATAGATGGCGGAGGCGATCCATTGCGCATGGCGCATCGTGCGGATCCGCAGCTCGGCGGCATAGTCGTGGCCGAGGTAGCGCGACGTCTCAAACCCCTGCACCGTGATGATCAGGCCGAGCAGCATCGGCAGGCTGGCCCAGCTTACCCGCGCTGGCGGCAGCGGCTGGACCGCGCCGCTCGTCGCCCAGGCGATGCCGAGCGCTACCAGCAGGCCGGCGATGATGCCTATCTTGATCGAGACCGTGCCGTGCGCGACATGCTCGACCTTGCGCAGATCGCCGCCGAGCGCGAGCAGGGTCATCGCCGCGATCAGCACGGTAACGACGATATTGGCGATAACCGGTTGCCAGACCGGATCGACCGCGATCGGCTTCAGCGAAAACTCTGCCAGCAGCTTCAGATAATAAGCGACCGACACTGCATAGGCGAGGGCGAGCACGCCCTGGGTAAGGCGCGCCGTCCAGGCGATCGGATCGGCGAACGGAGCGGTCGCCAGATGATCCTCGACATGGCGGATGTTGAAGCGGATCACCCATCCGGCGGCATAGGCAATCGCGAGCAGCGCCGCCATGGCAAGCAGCGCCGCGCCGCCAAATTCGCGTGCTAGCAACGGCCCGCAGATCAGAAAGCCCGAGCCGATGATCGACGCCAGAGGGGTTACCGTTGCGCGCCAGCCGTCTGATCGCGCGAACGGGCTTAAGGTCAGCAATGCCGCCACGATGATCGAGACGCCAAGCGCGATGATGACGATCATGGGGAACTCCGGCGACTGGATCAAAGCGGCAGCTCTGAAGCCACGGCAGGCGGGCGCGCTATCCTCGGGATCACGCCAGTGCCTGTCAACCGCTGCGCCATATCTCAGCTGTCAGCGGCCTTTCGATCTCTGTCAGGCACGACGCATAACGCGCAGTTGCCGCTACATCGCCTCCTTGACGCCTGTCCGCACGAGCAGCCAGTTCATCGGGTAGCTTGTACAGAAGCCGGCCAGCATTGCGATCTGCATGGCGAACCAGAATTCTGGCTGGTCGGCAGTGGCCAGGCCGCCGAGCTGCCGCTGGAACCACAGGAACTGGATCAGCGCCATTCCGCCGTACATGCCCACTTGCCAGGCACTGATCGACAATATGTCAGCTTTGATGGCCGTCTTCAGGCCGTCGCCCGGCGAGAGATGCCGCATTGGCACGATGCTCCAATGCTGGAAACCGATACCGAACAGGAAGGCCAGCAGGAAGTCGGGTATCCACAGAGCGAACATGCGCGTGCTGAGTAGAGTGCCGTAGCCGAACCATAACCCTTTCGAAGGCAGGGCGAGGGCGATCCCCTCCGCCACGATGTCGCCGAGCGTGCAGCCAGCGCCGCCGTGGCTGGCCCCTTTCAAGATGGAAACGGCAAACGGATCGTCATCGTCCTGCCGGGTAGAGCGCCCCCAGCGGTAGTAGATGGCGAGCCACAACACGCTTTCGAAGAGCGCAGTCAGTGGCCAAATTACCGCCATCACGGCCATCTTCGGCGGATGGCGCAATACATCCAGCGCGATGGTGACGACGCAGATTGCCGCCAGCGCTAGCGACCGGATCGCCAAGAAGTGGATGATGGCGGAAAACGCGGCATCGCACTATAGCGCTCCGTCAACCTTCTAGATGCGTCGCGTGGCGCTTGCGGATACAGATCGAGCATCCATACGGAGGTTCATCTTGTCGTCTTACTCTGCTCGACCTCCGCCTTCATATAACTAAAACCATGATCTGTATTTGGATGAAGTCGATGTCTATTTAAGTGCGCTCGATAGCAATCTCTTTGACTGTCATCCCGCGACAAATCCAGGCGCCTCTGAACTTGAAGACGCTAGATGAACGAATGGCCATAGTCGAAAGGTGGGAGGATGGTTGCGAATGGCAGCTCCTGGGTCTGAAGCGCTATTCCAGGCCAAACGAAAAGCAATCAGGCGGCTGCAGGGGTGGAGGCATAATTCGCGATGTTCACACGGTTTCTTCCTCCCCGCTTAGCTGCATAGAGGGCGCCATCGGCACGTTCTAACCATCCATCGGGTCGATCACCGGACACGAACCTCGCCAGTCCGAAGCTAGCTGTTACCGACAGAGCGGCAGCAGTACCAATCTCGAACGACACACCCGCAATGCAGGCGCGCAAGCGCTCGATGGTGAGGGTCGCAGCGTCCTGGCCCGTTTCGGGCAGCAGTATGGCGAACTCCTCGCCGCCTAACCGGCCTACGAGATCGACCGGACGAAGGGTGGTCGTGCAGCGCAGGACGAGCTGGCGAAGCACGGCATCACCAGCAGCGTGGCCAAATGTATCATTCACTCGTTTGAAATGGTCGACGTCGAGAATGGCGAGCGAGGCTGAACGGTCATAACGGCGACACCGTTCGATCTCGCTGTCTACCGCTGCCAGAAAGCCGCGACGGGACAGGCAGCCGGTCAGCTGGTCGGTGACGGCGACTTGGCGCAATTCAAGCTCATCGACGACCAGACGGGCAAAACCGGCTAGCACCTCGATCTGCGCAGAACTGAACGTTCGCGGCGTGGTGTCGATCGCGCACAGGGCGCCGACGGCATGACCGTCTGGGGTCATGAGCGGCACGCCAAGATACGCGCGGATGAACGGTTTGCCGACGACCAGCGGACTGTCCGAAACGCGACTATCGAGCGTGGCGTCCGCGATCATTAACGGGGCACGTGCCGCCACGGTATGCGTGCAAAAGGAAGTCGAGCGTGGCGTTTCTGATACCGGCATGCCGTGCCGCGCCTTGAACCATTGTCGGTGCGCATCGACCAAGGTAACCGTCGCAATCGGAACCCCCAAAACCGCACGAACGAGGCCAACGATCTTCTCGAACTGCTCTTCCGGTGCGGTGTCGAGGACGTCCAAGCGGCGCAAGGCTGCGAGGCGGCCTGCCTCGTCGTGTGAGGACGCTTTGGTCATGCTTCGCCAGCCATGTGATGGAGTGCCACCGCTAGCTCGGCGCGATAGCTGTCGATCAACACGCTCAGATTGCTCTCGATGCTCGCCTCATCCAAACCCGCCGCTTGCAGAGCGGACACCATCGACGCGAGGTTTTCGCGGTGGCGCGCCAGGCTAGATTGGAGGGCAGGCGGCAGGGCGTCTGCGCTCTCGTTCCCTAGGGACGCCAAAAGGGCCGTAGGCTGCAGTGTTGACATGGACCAGTCCATCGCAGGCCACCGCCAATAATTGGTTAAGGTCGCATCAGAATGAAATCACTCCTTCGAAGGTTGGTGAACTAATGGCGGAAAAGAGTAGGCGCAGAAACTCCCGCGAATGACCGTGTGTGGACGCCCCGTCGGATACAAGGGGGTGTTCGGAAGATTTGATCGCGCGGGTTCAGGTGCTTCC
>NZ_JADHDT010000010.1 GCF_016820445.1 Sphingomonas beigongshangi | reverse complement strand
CATCGCGGCGGCGGTCTCTTCCAGGCTGGCGGCCTGCTGCTCGGTACGCTGCGACAGGTCGTCCGATGCCTGGCGGACGTCGCTCGCGCCGTTGTTGATGCCGTTCGTTGCGGCGGCGACGGCCGTCATCGCGGCCGATACGCCCTCCATCGCACGATTATAGTCGCTGCGAAGCTGCTCATAGTCGGCAGGGAAGGGGGTGACGATGCGGTGGGTCAGGTTATTGGCCGCCAGTTGATCAAGGCCCTCGCCCAGCGAGGACACGATGATCGCCTGAGCCGAGGCGCTGGCCCGGACCTTTTCGGCATTGTCGCGGAACACCTGCATCGCGCGCGTCATGCGGCCGACACAATCCTGGTAATCGGTATAGGCGATCGGCCCGTCCAGATTTCCGGCCGCAAGACCTTCCATCCGTATCACCGTGTTGACATAGGGCGTGCAGATCATGCGGCCGCTGGCCAGGACGGTCGCGACGGTCAGCGCAAACAGCCCCCCCGCCAGTGCGACATAGGTGACCCATGCACCCGGGGGCGCCTTTGCGGCAAGATAGGTGGTGAGAACCCCGCAGGCCGCGAACGTGCCGTGGACGACGAGGAGCACCTTGAACTTGGTGCGGATCGGGGCGGTCTTTTCGAACCAGGCAAACATTCTTAGTGTCCTTTCGGAACCGTGCAACGAAGCCGTTGGCTGATATCCGTCCCTCCCCAGGGAATCAGTCTCTGGCGTCAGTCAGCCCGATTTGGACAGAAAACGTGAATATGCCGTTAAATGCACCCACTTTGATTGTAAATTTGGGGCATATTTCGGAGCGGTACCGTACGCGATAAAACGAGTTTGGAAGAGAATCATGACGTTACACAAACTGGGAGAGCGTGCGCCAAAGATCGCTCCCGGCGCTTATGTGGCGCCGGGCGCCCACGTCATAGGCCAGGTCGCAATCGGTCCCAGCGCATCGGTGTGGTTCAATGCGGTCGTGCGCGGCGATAACGATCCGATCGTGATCGGCGCGGAAAGCAATGTGCAGGACGGTGCCGTGGTCCATGCGGATCCGGGGGCGCCAGCGACGATCGGATGCGGCGTGACGATCGGTCATCGGGCGATCATCCATGGCGCGACCATCGGCGATCACAGTCTGGTCGGCATGGGCGCGATCGTCCTCAACCGCGCTGTGATCGGCGAGGAATCGCTGGTCGGTGCCGGGGCGCTGGTGACGGAAGGAAAGACGTTCCCGCCGCGCGCGCTCATCGTCGGTTCACCGGCGCGCGTCGCCCGCATGCTGACCGATGCGGAGGTCGCCGGCCTACGCCTCTCGGCGGCGACCTATGTCGCGAACGCGCACCGCTATGCAAAGGATCTTGGCGTTGGCGACTCAGCCTAACGCGTGACGCGCTGGGCCGCCGTGGCGACGAAGGCGGCGGTGACCTCGGGCTGGGTCACCGGTAGCATGTGGCCCCCGGCGACCATCTGGAGTGTCGCGCCCGGGATCTGACCGGCGGTGACCTCGCCGTGCAGGTCGGGCGCGAGGATGGCGTCGTCGCGGCCGAACAGGATCGATACGGGCATCGGCAGCGTCCGGTAGCGCGCGACGAGCGCCGGCATGTCGGTGCTTGCCGCCGACAGATCCGCCGCCGCCGCGGCGATATTGCCGGGGCGCTGCGCCAGCGCGCCGCCACCGCGGGTCGCGAAATCAGAGGGTGCCGGCTCCGGCGCGAAGACCTCGGCGAGCGTCCGCTCGGCGTTGAGCCGGCTGAGCGGCGTGCCGATCGTCTGGGCCATCAGGCGGCGGAAGCCAGCGGGCATCGCCGCCAACGCGCGAAAGGCGGCGGGGACCTGCTCCTGATCCTGTGTCAGCGGCGCGATCAGGGCCAGACCGCCGACGTGCTCGGGCTGCGCGACGGCCAGCGCCAGCGCGACCGCCCCGCCCAGGGAATGGCCGACGACGAGCGGCCGCTCCAGTCCGAGGAACCCGATCAATTGCCCGATCATCGCCGACTGGCCGGCAAGGTTCGGCTGCACGGCGCCGTGCGCGACCGAATAGCCCGACCCCGGCCGGTCGACGAGGATGACCCGGTACCGATCCGCCAGCGCGTCGGCCATCGCATAGGAAAAGTTGCGCAGCTGCCCGGCAAGCCCGTGGATCATGACGATCGCGGGTTTGCCGGCATCGCCCAGCGTGACGTAGTGCAGCCGCGCGCCGTCCACTTCGCGAAAGGCGCCGTCGGGCGGCACCATGCGTTCCGCCTCGCGTGCGATCCATTCGGAATAGCCCGCAAGGCCGAAGCCGGAGGCGGCGACGAGGCCGCCGAACAGCGCGCTCATCGTCAGACGGTCTTCGGACGCCATCGCATGCACTCCCACGAGGTTCGGAGTCGAAGGATAGCCGCGATGCTGCGGATGCGAAAGCGTCAGGCGGTGGTGACGAAGCCTTCGATCACCCGGACGGGCCAGGTCGTCAATGCCTGGCCGACGCACGGGCCGCCGACGCAGGTTCCGTCGTCGATGCGGAACAGCGCGCCATGCCAACTGCACGCGATCAGATCGCCCGAGGGCGTGAGATAGTCGTCGAGCTTCTGGGCAAGGGGTACCCCCGCGTGCGGACAGCGGTCGACATAGCCGGCGACCTCCCGTCCCCGTCTGACCACGAAGCCGTGGAAACGGCCGGCTTTCATCTGGAGCACGAAGTTGCGCGCACGACCGTCGACGATCGCCTCGAGCGGCGCCAGCCGGACGCCGGCGGGCGTGGCCGTCAGCCGGACGGTGTCACTCATGCCGGGTCCGCGTCGGGTTGGACCGACGGATGGGCGGACTGGATTGCGGGCAGGGCCGCCGCGCGCTCGACCGCCGCCGCCAGGGCCGGGAAGGACGCCACATCCACACCGAAACGGTTGGCGGAATAGAGTGCGGGCACCGTGTAGCAATCCGCCATCGTCGGCGTGTCGCCATAGGCGAAGCCGCGTCCGTCGCGCCGGACCGCTGCCTCGACCGCGGCAAGGCCGGTGGCGATCCAGTGGCGGTTCCAGTCGGCGACCGCCGCCTCGTCTGCTCCGAATCGTTCCCGCAGCGCCTTGTGGACGCGCAGATTGTGCAGCGGGTGGGTGTCGCCCGCGATCGTCGCGACCATCGCCCGCACGCTTGCCCTGCCGAACGGGTCTGCGGGCAGCAGGGGCGGATCGGCATGCGTCTCGTCCAGCCATTCGATGATCGCGCTCGACTGTGTCAGCACGCGCCCGTCGATCTCCAGCGCAGGGACGAGTTTCAGCGGATTGAGCGCGGCATAGCCGGCCGCAGCCTGCGCGCCGGTGCGCAGGTCGTGATTGACCTGTTCATACGCGACGCCCTTGAGCGCGAGGGCGATGCGGACGCGATAGGCCGCGCCGGATCGCCAATAGCCGTGGAGGATCATGCCGAAGGGTCCGCGGGCAGCCGCGCCTTCGGGAAATCCTTCCACACCGCATCGTAGTCGAGCTGCGCATGACCCAGCGCGTGCGTGGTCGGCGCATAGGGCCAGCAGCTTTCAAGCATGAAGGCCATCGTGCCGTCGATCTTGTGCGGCTTCAGATCGGCGGCGGAGGCGCCCTGCCAGCTCGCGAGGTCGGGCCCGTGGCCGGCCATCATGTTGTGCAGGCTGATGCCGCCGGGCTGGAAACCTTCCGCTTTGGCGTCATAGGCGCCGGTGATCAGCCCCATCGCCTCGGACATCACGTTGCGGTGGAACCACGGCGGTCGGAAGGTATTCTCCGCGACCATCCACCGCGGCGGGAAGATGACGAAGTCGGCGTTGGCGCGGCCGGGCACGTCGGACGGCGAGGTCAGGACGGTGAAGATCGACGGATCTGGATGGTCGAAGCTGACCGTGTTGATCGTGTTGAAGCGCGACAGGTCGTAGCGCCACGGCGCGAGATTGCCGTGCCAGGCAACGACGTCGAGCGGGCTGTGGTCGAGCGTGGTGGTCCACAGCGATCCCATGAACTTCTGGATCACCTCGGTCGGTTCGTCGCTGTCCTCGAACCAGGCGACGGGCGTCTCGAAGTCGCGCGGATTGGCGAGACCGTTGGCGCCGATCGGGCCCAGATCGGGAAGGCGGAACAGGGCGCCGTGATTCTCCGCCAGATAGCCGCGCGCCTTCCCGTCCGGCAGGCGCACGCGGAAGCGCACGCCGCGCGGCACCAGCGCGATCTGGCCCGGTGCGACCTCGATCCGCCCGAGTTCGGTGTGCAGCGCGACCCGGCCCTGTTCCGGGATGAACAGCAGTTCGCCGTCGGCATCCATGAAGACGCGCGCGGTCATGTCGCGATTGGCGGCATAGACGTGCAGCGCGACGCCCTCCAGCTCGGCCGGATCGCGGTTCGCCATCATCGTGACCAGCCCGTCGACGAAGTCGGTGGGCGCGGTCGGCAGCGGCGTCGGATCCCAGCGCAGCCGGTTGGGCGCGAGCGGCGCGTCGTCGGTCCCCGGCGCGAACCGCGCGGCCCCCTCATAGCGGCGATAGGGCGGATGCTCCGCCGTCGGCCGCATGCGGTAGAGCCAGGAGCGCCGGTTTTCGTGCCGCGGCGCCGTGAAGGCGGTGCCGGAGAGCTGTTCGGCATAGAGGCCGAAAGCGGGCCGCTGCGGCGAATTGCGGCCGATGGGCAGCGCGCCGGGCACCGCCTCGGTCGAGACATGGTTGCCAAAGCCGGGGATATAGTCGGTCATGGGGTGGCGGTCCGTCATTGTCTAGCTTCCTCTCCTGCCTCCACCACCCCGTCGTCTAACGCCGCCGCTCCTGCTCCGTCATGCCCGCGGAGGCGGGTCTCCTGACTGGTCATGACGGCGGGTCCCGGCCCAGCGCCTTCGCGCGGGCATCCGGCCGACGCTTATGCGTCGACCGTAATGACGCCGCGACGGATCTGATCCAGCTCGATCGACTCATACAGCGCCTGGAAGTTGCCGTTGCCGAACCCTTCGTTGCCCTTGCGCTGGATGATCTCGAAGAAGATCGGCCCCACCATCGTCTCGGTGAAGATCTGCAGCAGCAGGCCCTCCTCGCCGACGTTGCCGTCGATCAGGATACGGTTCCGGCGCAGCCGTTCCAGGTCCTCGCCATGGTTCGGCACGCGCTTGTCGACCAGTTCGTAATAGGTCTCGATCGTGTCCTGCAGCTTCACGCCGCGCGCGCGCAGCTTTTCCACCGTCTCGTAGATATCGTCGGTGGTCAGCGCGAGATGCTGGATGCCCTCGCCGTTATAGTCGCGGATGAATTCCTCGATCTGGCTCTTGTCGTCCTGGCTCTCGTTCAGCGGGATGCGGATCGCGCGGTCGGGGGCGATCATCGCCTGGCTGAACAGGCCGGTCGCCTTGCCTTTGATGTCGAAGTACTTCTGCTCCTCGAAGCCGAAGATCTGGCCGTAGAATTGCGACCAGACGCGCATCTGCCCGCGCCGGACGTTGTGGGTGAGGTGGTCGAGCAGATCCAGGCCGACGTTGTTCTCGGCCTCCGCTTCCGCCGCGCCGGGCACTTGGTCCCAGCTGTCGTAGATCGAACCCGCGGCGCCGTGACGGTCGACCAGATACAGCAGGGATCCGCCGATCCCCTCCAGCGCGGGAATGTCGTCCAGGGCCTGACCGGCCGGCGCCGGCTTGGCGCCGCGCGCGATCGCCGCGTCATAGGCTTCGCGCGCGTTCTGCACGCGAAACGCCATCGCGCTCGCCGAAGGGCCGTGCGCGGCGCGGAACTCCGCCGCATGGCCGCTGTCCTCGCGATTGATCAGCAGGTTGATACGCCCCTGCTTGTAGCGGGTGACCGCCCGCGAGGGATGCGTCGACGCCGCGACAAAGCCCATCGCCTCGAACTGCGCGGCCAGTGCGTCCGGATCGGGAGAGGTGAATTCGCAGAACTCGAACCCGTCGAGGCCCATCGGATTGACGTCGATATGGTCCATGGCTTTCGCTCCTGTCGCGAGCCCAAAACTGGTATCGCTTGATACCAAATTCCTGCGCCATTGCCAAAAAGGTGTCAACTGATACCAATTGGCGGATGGGTGAACCGCGCCTCGTTCTCGACGAATTCCTGCCGTTCCGGCTGTCGGTCACCTCGAACCTGGTCAGCGGATTGATCGCGCGCGCCTATCAGTCGCTGTTCGGCCTCTCGATTCCCGAATGGCGGCTGATCACCGTGATCGCGGAAAGCGGCGGGATCACGCAGCAGGCGATCGGCGCGCGGACGCGGATGGACAAGGTGACCGTCAGCCGCGCGGCGATCGCGCTGGTCGAGCGTGGGCTTCTTGCGCGGCAGGACAATCCCGACGACAGGCGCAGCCACCTGCTCGACCTGACCGAAGCCGGCCATGCGCTTTACGCGGCGGTGGCGCCCAAGGCGCTGGATCTCGAGGCGCGGATCTTCTCGCGGTTTCCGCGCGACGAGGTCGCGGCGTTCAGCGACATGTTGCACCGGATCGAAGCCTTTGCGCTGGATCAGGAGAAAAACGGCTGAGCCGACACACTCTCGCGACAATTGCCCCCTAGGCGCACGGTCCGGCGTTTGGCCGGAACGGTTCGGGTACGGAGTGGCGGATGCGCATTGGGCTGGCGATGACGATGGCGGCGGTGAGCTGGCCGGCGATGGCGGCGGCGCAGCAGGCGCAGGCGCCGACCGCATCCGCGCAGCAGCCCGCGCCCAAGGCCGCCGCGCCGGCCCAGCAGGAAGAGGTCAGCGACGAACCCGACATCATCGTTCGCGGCACGCGAAACCTGCCGGGTTCGGTGATCGGCGACATACCGCCCGAGCAGCAGCTCGGCCCGGCGGACATCCGCGCCTATGGCGTCAGCTCCGTCTCGGACCTGCTCACCGAACTGGGGCCGCAGACGACGAGCGGGGTCGGCGGACCGCCGGTGGTGCTGCTCGACGGCAAGAGGATCGCCGGTTTCCAGGAAATCCGCGATATCCCCACCGAAGCGATCGCCCGCGTCGACATCCTGCCGGAGGAGGTCGCGCTCAAATACGGCTACACCGCCGATCAGAAGGTCGTGAACATCGTCCTGCGCCGCCGCTTCCGCGCGACGACGGTGGAGCTTGCTGACAAGACGTCGACCGAAGGCGGCGGCAACGCGCCACAGGCGCAGCTCGGCATATTGTCGATCCGCAACGGCGCCCGGCTCAACATCAACACCAATTACCAGGAAAGCGCCGCCCTGCTCGAGTCGCAGCGCGACATCGCCGCCGCCCCCACCGAGGGCGCGACGACCAGCTTCGACCAGCGGCCGTACCGCACGCTACAGCCGTTCACCCGCAACGTGTCGACCAACATGGTCTACGCCCGTCCGATCGGCGGGGTTTCGGCATCGATCAACGGCGAGATCGCGACCAGCGACAGCATCGGTCAATATGGGCTGCCGACCGCGACCTTTGCCGTGCCGGCGGGCAACCCGTTCGCGTCGGGCGGCGCGACGACGGTCACCAACGTGCTGTCGGGCGGGGACTTCCTGCCGCTGGCGCAGCGCAGCCAGGGGATCACCGCGCATCTCGGCACGTCGCTCAACGGGCGGCTGAGCGCCAAGTGGCTATGGACGGTCACGGGGACCTACGACCGCGCCGATACGCGTACCTTCACCGAGACCGGGGTCGACACCAGCGCTTTCCAGGCGCGCCTCAATGCCGGCGATCCCACCGCCAATCCCAATGCGGCGCTGACGGCGGCAGACATCGGCGCGGGCATCGCCAACCGCGGCCGGTCGCTGTCGAACAGCGGCCAGTTGCAGGCGCTCGTCAACGGCCCGCTCGTCGATCTTCCGGCCGGCCCGATCTCCACGACCCTGCGCGTCGGTGCGCAGGCGAGCAGCCTCGACAGCAGTTCCTATCGGCAGGGGCTGAACGGGGTCGGCATCACCAGTGCGGGCCAGGTTTCCCGGGATATCGTCAACGGACGACTCAACATCGACGTGCCGATCGCCAGCCGCGTCAAGGACGTGCTCAGCGCGATCGGCAGCCTGTCGCTCAACGCCAATGCCGCCGTCGACCATCTGTCGGATTTCGGCACGCTCTATACCTATGGCTATGGCGTCAACTGGTCGCCGCTGAACGGCGTCCGCCTGATCGGCTCCGTCAGCCACCAGGACGAGGCGCCGAGCGCGGCGCAGCTGGGCAACCCGCTGATCGTCACGCCCAACGTGCGCGTGTTCGATTATGTGCGCGGCGCGACGACGACGGTGACGACGGTGAGCGGCGGCAATCCCGCGCTGACCGAGGACAATCGCCGCGTCACGCGCCTCGGCCTCAACCTGAAGCCCTGGGACGACAAGGACCTGACGCTGATCGCGGGCTATACCAACACCCGCGTCAACAATCCGATCGCGAGCTTTCCGACGCCGACCGCGGCGATCGAGGCGGCCTTTCCCGATCGCTTCACGCGCGATACCGACGGCGAACTGATCCGGCTCGACACGCGCCCGATCAACTATGCGCGGACGGAGAATTCGTCGCTGCGCTGGGGGATCAATTTCAGCAAGCCGATCAAGTCGCGCATCCAGAAGGAGATCGAGGCGTTCCGCGCCGGCACCGGACCCAATCCGTTCGCCGGCATGCGCCTGCCCGGTTTCCCCGGCGGCGGTGCACGCGGCGGGCGCGGTCAGACGGCCGACGGAGCGCCACCCCCGCCGCCGGCGGGCGATGCGCCAGCACCGCCTCCGGGCGGCGATCAGGCTGCGGCGGGCGGCGGCGGCCGGGGACCCGGCGGCTATGGCGGACGCGGCGGCTTCGGCGGCGGCGGCTTCGGTGGCGGCCGGGGCGGACAGGGCGGCGGCCGTATCCAGTTCGCCTTCTACCACACCTGGCACCTGACCGATCGCGTCCTGGTCGCGCCGGGCGGACCGAGCCTCGACCTGCTGAACGGCGATGCGATCGGCCAGAACGGCGGCCAGCCCCGGCACGAGTTCGAACTGCAGACGGGTTATTCGAACAACGGCATCGGCGTGCGGCTGTCGGGCGACTACCAGACCGGAACGCGCGTCAACGGCGGAACCGCCGCGCAACCGCAGCCGCTGACCTTCTCCGGCCTCGCCACCGCCAACCTGCGCGTCTTCGCCGATTTCGGCCAGCAACTGCCGCTGCTGAAGGCGCATCCCTGGGTGCGCGGGCTCCGCATGACGCTGGGCGTCGACAATCTGTTCGACAGCCGCCAGCGCGTGCGCGACGCCAATGGCATAACGCCGATCAGCTACCAGCCGGACTATCTCAATCCGCTCGGCCGGACGATCCGCCTGAGCATCCGCAAGCTGTTCAGTCCCCTGCCGAACTTCCAGTCGCGTCAGTCATCCTGAGCGGGCACCGCCGGGATGCCCGGCGTCAAAGGCCCAGGCGCTGCGCCAGCCACCTGGCCGCAGCGTCCGGGCTCTGCTTGTCGGCATCCCGGTCGACGCGATAGTTCGCCTCGCGCATCGCGGTGACCGGGATGCGCCCCACCAGCGGACGAAGCGCGCCGAGCAGGCGTGGATCGTCCGCATGGCGCGGCGCGACGAGCAGCAGCGCGTCGTAGCTCGGGATGGCATGGCGCGGATCGGCCAGCACCGTCAGACCGTCCGCCGCGATCCGTCCGTCGGAGGAAAAGGCGGAGATGACGTCGACCTGACCGCTGGACAGCGCGCGATACATGAAGGTCGGGCTGTACGGCGTCGCCGTGGCGAATCGGAAGCCATAGGCACGGCGTACCGCCGCCCATTCGGGACGCGACAGGAATTCCAGGTCGCTGCCGAGCCGAAGGGAGGGCGCCGCGCGGGCAAGCGCATCGAGGTCCGCGATATCCTTCCGCCGCGCCTCCTGCCCCCGCATCGCGAAGGCATAGGCATTCTCGAACCCAAGCGGGCCGAGCAGGCGCACGCCGTCGGTGCGGCGGGTCCACGCGCCGATCGCGCCGACCATGGCGGCGCGCGGCGGCACGTCGCTGCGATGCATCGCGCCGTTCCACAGCGTGCCCGCATAGTCGACGTAGACATCGACATCCCCGCCCGCGAGCGCGCGATAGATCACCGCCGACCCCAGTCCGTCGCGATAGCGCACGGTGTAGCCGGCATCGCGCAGCCGGTCGCCGATCAGCCGCGCGAGGATATATTGCTCCGAAAAGTTCTTGGCACCGATCGTGACCACCCGCTCGCCGCCCCGCTGCACCAGCGGCGCCGCAGCGGCACCCACGCCCGCCGCGAGGACGGCGAGAGCGGCGATCCAGGTTCCGCGCCGGCGTCGTACGATGCCGCGCTCGACCAGACCGATCAGCGCGTCGACGACCATCGCCAGCGCTGCGGCGGCGATGCAGCCTGCGAGCACCAGCGCCCAGTTCTGGGTCTGGAGGCCGGCGAAGATCATGTCGCCCAGGCTCGGGCAGCCGACCGTCGTCGACAGCGTCGCCGCGCCGATCGT
This sequence comes from Sphingomonas beigongshangi, assembly GCF_016820445.1. Lineage (GTDB taxonomy): Bacteria > Pseudomonadota > Alphaproteobacteria > Sphingomonadales > Sphingomonadaceae > Sphingomonas > Sphingomonas beigongshangi. The sequence continues at coordinate 54,384 of NZ_JADHDT010000010.1, read as the reverse complement.
CCATACCGCGGCGGTGCGGATACCCGCGACCAGCACCGGCAGCGCGAGCGGCGCCTCGACCAGACGCAGTTTCTGCATCGGCGTCATGCCGACGGCGTCCGCCGCCTGGATCACCGCCGGATCGATGCCGTCGAGGCCGGCGACCCCGTTGCGGATGATCGGCAGCAGCGCATAGAGCGTCAGCGCGAGCAGCGAGGGGAGGAAGCCCAGAGCGGGTATCCCGCCGCCCGCGGCAGCGGAAAGCCACAGCAATAGCGGGTAGAAGAGTGCGAGCAGGGCGAGGCCCGGGATCGTCTGCACCAGGCTGGCGAAGCCGAGTACGATCCGCCCGATCGATGGTCGGCGGTGCGCCAGTACCGCGAGCGGCAGGCTGATGGCGAGCCCCGCGAAGAGCGCGGCGGCGGCGAGCCGGACATGGCTGGCGAGCAGCGGCGGCACTTCGGCCAGCGCGTCTGCGAAAGCGCTCATGCCCGCAGGTCCGCGAGACGGCGCGCCTGATCGCGCGGCACGGCGACGAGCGCCTGCGCCGCTTCGCCACCCTCGCCGGCGAGCAGCGCGGCAGGCGTCTCGTCCGCGACGATGCGCCCGGCCCGCATCACCAGCACCCGCGTCGCGAGCAGCAGCGCCTCCGCCATGTCGTGCGTGACCAGGATGGTGGTCAGACCCAGCCGGTCGTGCAGGTCGCGGATTTCCCGGCCCAATGCGTCGCGCGTCACCGGATCGAGCGCACCGAACGCCTCGTCGAGAAGGAGCAGCCTGGCACCGGGCGCGAGCGCCCGGGCGATCGCGACGCGCTGACGCTGGCCGCCCGACAGCGCATCGGGCATCCGGTCGGCGATGGCGCCCGGCAGCCGGACGAGGTCGAGCAGGGCGGCGACGTCGGGTATCGGCTGCCCGGCGATGCGGGCGCCGATCGCGATGTTTTCCGCGACAGTCATGTGCGGGAACAGGCCGATCCCCTGAAAAACGTAGCCGATGCGGCGGCGCACCAGATGAGCGGGACCGGTGGCGACATCCACGCCATCGATCAGGACGCGGCCCGTGTCGGGCGTGATCAGCCGGTTGATCATCTGGAGCAGCGTCGACTTGCCCGACCCCGACGCCCCGACGAGCGCGACGAAGCTGCCCTTCGCGATGCCGAGGGTGACGTCGTCCACCGCTGGCGTATCGCCGAACCGCTTGGCAATATGATCAAGGCGGAGCGATTCTGCTGGCATCGTCCACGAGGATGCGGGATGCCTGGCGCAAAGGCAATCGAAGGAGAGGACGGTTGAGCGAGGTACGCGCGATCTTCATCACCGGCGGCGCGTCGGGCATCGGCCGCGCGGTCGCGCGGCTTTTCGCCAGCCGCGGTTGGCGCGTCGGCCTCGCCGACGTCAACGCCGCCCTTCTCGCCGAAACGGCGGCGCAACTGCCCGCCGGGCTGACCGAGCATTATGTCATGGACGTGCGCGACCGCGATGCGTGGCGCGCGAGCCTCGACGATTTCACGAAGAAGAGCGGCGGGCGCCTCGACGTCCTGTTCAACAACGCCGGCATCGGCACCGGCGGCCCGCTGGCGGAGGCGAGCTTCGAGGATATCGATCGCACCGTCGCGATCAACTTCACGGGCGTGCTCAACGGCGCGCGGATCGGCCATGGCTATCTGGCGAAGACGCCGGGGTCGGTGCTGCTCAACACCTCGTCCGCGTCCGGCATCTACGGATCGTCGGGTCTCGCCACCTATTCGGCCACCAAGTTCGCGGTCCGCGGCCTGACCGAGGCGCTGGACGGCGAATGGTATCGCGAGGGCATCAAGGTGCGCGACCTGCTGCCGAGCTTCATCGAGACGCCGCTGCTCGACGGCGTCGCCGGCGGTACCAACCGCACGATCCGCGAGAGCGTGACGGGCGCCGGCCTGGAACTGACGCCGGTCGACCGCGTCGCGGAGGCCGCCTGGGCCGCGGTCCATGGCGATGCGGTCCACACCTATGTCGGCAAGACCGCCGACCGCCTTCGCTTCGCGGCGCGCTGGATGCCGGGGCAACTCCGCAAGCGGATGCGCAAGGCGCTGCGCTGATCGTCCCCGGGCCACGGAAGTGGGCCGGCGGCGATCCGGGCCGCCGGCTGAAGCATCACGCGTCGACGATCGCGTCGATTGCCTCCGCCATCTCGATGTCGCGGCCCGACAGGCCCCCGGCGTCGTGCGTGGTCAGCAGGATTTCGACCCGATTGTAGACGTTGCTCCATTCGGGGTGGTGATTGGCCTTTTCCGCCATCAGCGCCACCTGCGTCATGAAGCCGAATGCCTCGACGAAATCGGCGAATACGAGGCTGCGGGTGATCGCGTCGCGCGCCTCGTCATAGTCCCATTCGGGGAGCCCATCGAGCGCGTCGGCGCGCTCGGCTTCGCTCAGCGCTTCGATGGGGGCGTCGGTCACGGTGTCGTCCTTGCTGCGGCGGGAGGACACGGGGTATGGCGTGGATCATGAACGGGCAAGAGGCTCTGGGCACGGCCCCCGACGCGGAGACGATAGAGCGGATCGCGCGCGACACGATCGCGCGGCTGCCCGCGCCGTTTCGCGCGCATCTGGGCGACATCGTCCTGATCGTCGAGGAGTTCGCCGACGACGAGACGCTCGCGGCACTCGGGCTGGACCATCCGCTCGATCTCACCGGCCTCTACCATGGGCGGCCGATCGGCGAGAAGTCGTCGCTCGACTCCGGTGCGCTTCCCGATCGCATCCACCTCTACCGCCGCGCGATTCTGGACGAATGGGTCGAGACGGACGTGCGGCTCGATGATCTCGTCCGCCATGTGACGATCCATGAGATCGGCCATCATTTCGGGCTGTCCGACGACGACATGCATGCGCTCGAGGACGCGGTGGCGGATTGACCGCGCTGACCCTCGTCGACGTCGCGGCCGCGCGTGGCGGGCGGATCCTGTTCGACCATGTCGATCTTGCCCTTGCGGCGGGCGACGCCGCGCTCGTGACCGGGCCGAACGGAACCGGCAAGTCGACGCTGATGCGCATCCTCGCGGGGCTGCTGCGACCCGCCGCGGGACAGGTGACGCGCGATGGCGCGGTCGCGCTGCTGACCGAGGCCCACGCACTGGATCCCGAACTTCCCCTGGGCCGTGCGCTGGCCTTCTGGATCGCGGCGCCCCTGGCGGCGCTCGACGCTTTGGGTCTGGCAGGCGTGGCCTCCGTTCCCCTGCGGATGCTGTCCACCGGCCAGCGCCGCCGCGCCGCGCTGGCCCGCATCTGGGGAAGCGGCACGCCGATATGGCTGCTCGACGAGCCGACGAACGGTCTCGATGCGCAGGGCATGGCGCTCCTCGACCGGCTGCTCGCCGCGCATCGCGCCGCCGGCGGCATCGCGGTCGTCGCCAGCCACGCCGTCGTCACGCTGCCCGGCGCGCGGGCGGTGGTGCTGGGCGGATGAGCATGCTGCCTCTCGTCGCACGCGATCTCCGCCGCGCCTGGGCCGGCGGCGGTCTGCTCTGGCCGATCGCCTTCTTCTTGCTGGTTGCGATCCTCTTCCCGTTCGCGGTCGGGCCGGATGCGGCACTGTTGGGACGCATAGGTGGAGGCGTGATCTGGGCGGCGGCGCTTCTCGCCGCTCTTCTGCCGGCGGAGCGGCTGGTCGCGCCCGATCTGGAAGGCGGCGTCATCGACCAATTCGCCGTCCGCGACGTGCCACTCGCGCTGGTCGCCGCCGCGAAGCTGGCCGCGCATTGGCTCGGCTTCGCGCCGGCATTGATGCTGGCCACGGTCGTGGCGGCGGCGCTGCTCGACCTTTCGGCGGCGACGTTGATGCGCGTCGAGCTTGGTCTTCTGCTCGGCACGCCTGGGCTGGCGGCGCTGGGCCTCGCGACGGGGGCGCTCGTCGCCGGGCTGCGCGGCGCCGGCGCGATCGCGGGGCTCGTGATGCTGCCGCTCGCCGTGCCGCTGCTGATCTTCGGCACGGGCGAGGGTGCGGGCGCGCTGAAGCTGCTCGGCGCGACGAGCCTGCTGCTGGTCGCCGGTGCACCGTTCGTCACCGCCGCGGCGATGCGCGCCGGGCTGGATTAGCGCCTGATCCACGAGGGCGGCGGCAGTGCCGGCCCTCACGCCTACCCGCCGGACGAGCGGCGAAGCATCAGGATCGCCTGGCGCCGGAGGATCGCACTGCGCTCCGCCGGTGGGAGCGGCCGCGGCCTATCGGGACCAGCGCGCCCAGATTGCGGTGGGTAGCGTGATGCCGCGGGCTTCCTCGCGGACCCCCAATTCCCCCGCCTCCACGGTGCCGGGCAAATCCGCGAAGACCTGCCGCAGCATCTCGCCGATCGCCAGCGCACTCATGCGCACGGCATAAACGGTGAGAAACAGAAACCGCGACTCGGCGTCGAGCAACTTGCGGCAGTCCGCGATCAGGCGCGGCAGATCCTCCTCCAGCCTCCACACCTCGCCCTCCGGCCCGCGGCCGTATTTGGGCGGGTCGAGCAGGATGCCGTCGTACCGACGGCCGCGCCGCACCTCGCGCGCGACGAACTTCGCCGCGTCGTCGATGATCCAGCGGATCGGCGCGTCGGACAGGCCGGACAGCGCCGCATTGCCGCGCGCCGCCTCCACCGATTTCTTGGACGCGTCGACGTGCACCATCCTGGCGCCGATGCTTGCCATGGCCAGCGTGCCGACGCCGGTATAGCCGAACAGGTTCAAGCACTCCGGCGCGTCCATGCCGTCGACGCGTTCGCGCATCCACCGCCACACGGGCGCCATGTCGGGGAAGAAGCCGAGGTGCCGGAACGGCGTCGTCTGCGCGGTGAAGCGGACCTGCTCCCACTTCATCGGCCAGCCGTCGCGCGGCACCGGCTCCGCGAAGACCCAGCGGCCGCCGCCTTCCTCGTCGGAGCCGGGCACGAACTCGCCCTGCGCGCGCCAATCGGTGGTCGCCGGCGCCCACATCGCCTGCGGTTCCGGACGCACGAAGCGGAAGCGGCCGTAGCGCTCCAGCTTGCGGCCGTGGCCCGAATCGAGCAGCCCATAGTCGGACCAGGGCGCGCCGATCATCGTCTCGATCTTCATGCGCGCGGCGTCGCCCGCTGCGCGATATAGGCCGTGACGGCGTCGAACGTGCCGGGCAGCGACGCATAGCGCTCCTCGCGGTCGAACAGGTCGCCGAGCCGTGCCGGCAACGTCGGACGAGCCCCGGTCGCGCGCTCCACGGCGTCGGGGAATTTGGCCGGATGGGCGGTCGCCAGCGTCACGACCGGTACGTCCAGCCCGGCTTCGCGCGCGGCGGCGAATGCAATCGCGGTGTGCGGATCAAGGATCTCGCCGCCCTGTTCGGCCGCCCAGCGCATCGCCATGGCCATGCCGTCCGCATCGATTCGCGCGGGCACGAACAGGTTGCGCGCGAAATCGGCCTGGGCGTTGGTCAGCCGCATGGTGCCGTCGCGCTCGAAGCCGGCCATCTGCGTCGCGAGGGCATGCCCGTCGCGACCGTTGGCATCGTACAGCAGCCGTTCGAAATTGGACGAGACCTGGATGTCCATCGACGGTGTCGCGGTCGGAACGGTGGTGCCGCGGCTGTAGTCGGCGGCGGAGAGGGCACGATAGAGGATGTCGTTGACGTTCGTCGCCACGATCAGCTTCGCGATGGGCAGTCCCATGCGCGCCGCGACATAGCCGGCGAAGACGTCGCCGAAATTGCCGGTCGGGACGGAAAAGGCGATCGGCTGCTCCGGTGCGCCGAGGCGGACGGCGGCATGGAAGTAATAGACCACCTGCGCCATCAGCCGCGCCCAGTTGATCGAATTGACCGCTGACAGGCGGAACCGGCTGGCGAAACCGGCGTCGTTGAACATCGCCTTGACCAGCGCCTGCGCCGTATCGAAGTCGCCGTCGATCGCGATATTGTGGACGTTGGGCGCCAGCACCGTCGTCATCTGGCGTCGCTGGACATCGGACACGCGCCCCGCGGGGTGCAGCATGAAGATGTCGATGCCGGCGCGGCCCGCGACCGCGTCGATCGCCGCCGACCCGGTATCGCCGCTGGTCGCCCCCACGATCGTCACCGGCGCCTCGCCGCCGGAGAGGAAGCGCTCGAACAGCTGACCGAGCAATTGCAACGCGACGTCCTTGAACGCGAGCGTCGGTCCGTGGAACAGCTCGAGCAGCCACTGGTCGTGGTCGAGCTGGACCAGCGGGGTCACTGCGGCATGGGCGAAGCGGCCATAGGCGGCGGTGCATAGCGCGCGCAGGTCGGCCTCGCTCAGGCTCCCCGCGACGAACGGCGCCATCACCGCGACGGCAGTGTCGACATAGGACAGGCCGCGCAGGCCAGAGATCGCCTCCGGGCTCAGGGTCGGCCAGGCTTCGGGCACGTAGAGGCCGCCGTCGCTGGCCAGTCCGGCGAGCGTGACCTCGCGGAAGTCGAGCGCGGGCGCGGACCCGCGGGTGGAAACGTAACGCATCAACGGCTCCGGCGTCGGCTGACCGCGAGTGCATAGATCACGGCGGCGATGGCAGCGAAGAAGAACCACTGCACCGCATAGGAGAGATGGTTGTTCGGCACGCTCGATAGGTCCGGTTTGCCATTGGGGGCAAGCCCCGGCGGTGCGCGATCGGCGACGAGGAGCATGTCCTGCGGGCGATGATCGAACAGGGTGGCGAGCAGCGGACGCGCGTCGGGCGCATGGCTGACGAAGCCCGTCACCATGCCGCCGCGCCAGTCGCTGTGGAACCGGGGATCGTGCGTCGTGCCGAGCTGGACGGCGAAGCCGGGACCCTCCGCGCCGGTACGGCAGGCGACGATGACGCGATACCCCGCGGCGCCCGCCCCGGCGAGCCGCTGCCCGACGGGTTGCAGGCACATCGCGCTGGTGCGGCGGAACAGCAGCCGGTCGTCGGGGAAGCGGGGGAAGGCGACCGGCGGCTTGGCGGGGTTCTGCGCCAGTTGCGCCAGATACGCTTCCTTCTTCGGCAGACGGTCGAGCAATTGCCAAAGGCCCAGGCCGATCATCGCGGCGACGGCGAGCGCGACGACCAGCGTCGGGATGACAGGCAGGCGCTTCACGGCGATCACTCCCCGACGCTTGTATCGATCCGACCCTCGCGCGCGGCGTTGCGATATTCGGCGGCGAGCAGGGCGGCCTTGGCGAGGCGCAGGCTCCAGATCACGCCGGCGAGCGTCACCGGGATCCAGATCAGCATGTGCAGCCAGAGCGGCGGGTGGAGCTTGATCTCGACGATGATCGCCATGGCGACGACGATGGTGCCGAGGATCAGCGTGAGGAAGGCGGCGGGGCCGTCGCCGACGTTGAACTGGGTGAGATCGAGCCCGCAGGCACGGCAGCGCGGCGCGAAGCGAATCCAGCCGTCGAAGATCGCGGGCTTGCCGCACCGCGGGCAAAGACCCCTGGCGCCGGCTTCCAGCACGGCGCGTGCCGCGCTTTGCGGCACGGGCGCGGGTGACGGATCGTCCATCAGATCGTCACCCGCTCATGCCGTCAGCCGCCGTGGACCGGCGCGCCCCAGCCACCCCACACATAGATGGTGACGAACAGGAACAGCCAGACGACGTCGACGAAATGCCAGTACCAGGCCGCGGCCTCGAAGCCGAAATGCTGGCGCGGCGTGAAGTCGCCCTTGTAGGCGCGGATCAGGCAGACGATCAGGAAGATCGTGCCGATCAGCACGTGGAAACCGTGGAAGCCGGTCGCCATGAAGAAGGATGCGCCGTAGTTCAGCCCCTTGAAGGGGAAGGGAGCGTGCGCATACTCATAAGCCTGGATCGAGCTGAACAGCACGCCCAGCACGACCGTCAGCCACAGGCCCTTCAGCACGCCGTCGCGATTTCCCACGCCGAGCAGGCCCCATAGGCCCGTCTTCTCGCCGCCGCGCTGGTTGTGGATCAGCGCGTGATGCGCCCAGGTCACCGTGGTGCCGCTGGTCAGCAGGATCAGCGTGTTGAGCAGCGGGAACTCGAAGGCGTTGATCACCTCCAGCCCCTTGGGCGGCCATTGCGCGGCGATCGCCGCAGCACCCTCTGCCGCGCGCTCGACCTGGCCGTCGACGAAGCTCATCGCGGTCGGGAACAGCGAGAAATCGAAGAACGCCCAGAACCAGCCGACGAAGAACATCACCTCGGAGGCGATGAACAGGATCATGCCATAGCGGAAGTGCAGCTGCACGACGGGCGTATGGTCGCCGTGATGCGCCTCTCGCACCACGTCGGCCCACCAGCTGTACATGGTGAACAGCACGCCCGCGAGGCCGGCGAAGAAGATCCAGCCGCCGCCGTTGGCCTTGTCCGCCGCCAGATGGCCGCCGTGCATCCACATGATCGCGCCCGACGCCATGACGAGCGCGGACAGCGAGCCGAACAGGGGCCATATGCTGGGTGGCAGGATGTGATAGTCGTGGTTCTTGGCGCCGGCCATCGTCGTGTCCCTGTTATACCCTCTCTTGCCGGCGACCCTAGCTTGGCGTCTTGCCGGAATCTACCGGGTAAAACGTGTAGGACAGCGTGATCGTCTCGACGTCGCTGGCATCCGGGTCCTGAAGGATCTTCGGATCGACGAAGAAGATCACCGGCATGCGCGCCGTCTCGCCCGGCTTGAGCGTCTGCTGGGTGAAGCAGAAACATTGTATCTTGGTGAAATACTTCCCCGCCTGCGAAGGCGTGACGTTGAACGTCGCGCTGCCGGTGATCGGCTTGTCGCTGGTGTTGGTGGCGAGGAAGAACGCCATGTCGCGCGCACCGATGTCGACCGTGTCCGACGGATTCTCCGGGCGGAACCGCCACGGCATGTGCGGCGCGACGTTGGTGTCGAAGTCGATGCGGATCTTGTGGTTGACCGCGCCCGGCGCCGCGAGGCCGCGCTGCGTCGTGCCGTTCAGCCCCGTCACCTGGCAGAACAATCGATAAAGCGGGACGCTGGCCCAGGCGACGCCCGTCATCAGGCAGATGCCGAGCACGGCGAACATCGCGGTGCGCAGCTGGCGGCGGGTCGTCGGATCCGCCGGCGCGCTCATACCATGCCCTGCCGGATCTTGGTCAGCGCGATCGCGAAGACGAGGATCGCGAACGCACCCAGCAACAGCGCCATGACGAGCGCGCGCGACTTCTGCCGCCGGCGGATCAGGTCTTGATCGTCGGGGGTCATGCCATCACCCAGCGGTCGACGACCAGCGCGCCGAACACCACGAAAAGATACAGGATCGAATAGCTGAACAAGCGCTTCTCCGGCTTCATGCGATCGTCCGCCTGCGTATGCCGCGTCGCGACGCGCAGCGCCAGCAGCGCGAAGACCAGCGTCGTCACGGTCGCGACGATGCCATAGATCGCGCCGGTCAGGCCCAGCGGCCAGGGTGCGATCCCCGCCAGCGCCATGGGAATGGTGTACAGCCCGATCTGGTGGCGCGTGACGCGCTCGCCCGCGACGACGGGCAGCATCGGGACGCCGGCATTGGCATAATCCGTCTTCACGAACAGCGCGAGCGCCCAGAAGTGCGGCGGCGTCCACAGGAAGACGAGGCCGAACAGCAGCACGGGCAGCAACGCCACGTCGCCCGTCGCTGCCGCCCAGCCGATCAGCGGCGGAAACGCGCCCGCCGCGCCGCCGATGACGATGTTCTGCGGCGTCCGCCGCTTAAGCCAGACGGTGTAGACGAGGACGTAGAACAGGATCGATACGGTCAGGATCGCCGCGGCGGCGAGGTTGACCGCAAATCCCATCAGAATGACCGAGAAGGCGGCCAGACCGACGCCGAAATGCAGCGCCGACTGCCGGTCCATGCGGCCCGCGGGCAGGGGGCGCTGCTGCGTGCGTCGCATCGCCGCGTCGAGGTCGGCCTCATACCATTGGTTGAGCGCGCCCGCCGCGCCGGCGCCGAGCGCGATGCACAGGATGGCGGTGAAGCCCAGCACGGGATGAATGGGCACGGGCGCCGCGAGCATGCCGCACAGGCCGGTGAAGACGACGAGCGTCATCACCCTCGGCTTGGTCAGCGCCAGGAAATCGCGCCAGTCGGCGGGGATCAGGAGAGGCGTCTCGGCCGTCGTCATGGCTGCGGCTATACGCATCCAGGGGAGGTGGGGGAAGGGCGCCGCCGCCCGCGGCGCACGAACGTACTGATCGAGGTCAACGGCGCCGAGTCGCACTGGAACGTTGGCGAAAACAACGGGTTGCCCGGGTCGATACGGGAGAGATCACTTATGGCAACGCGGATCGCGGACGCGCCCTCACGAGGCTCGCAATTCCTGACGGACAGCTTCCAGCGCGGCCTTGCGCATTGGAACCGCGAACGGCTGGAACCGGGCTTTCCCGATGCCGACTGGCAGCGGACGCTCGACCGCGACGTGCGGATGCAGCGGCTCGAAGGCGGTTTCCTCGAGGAGCTGCGCGAGGAGGTGGCGGACGAAGCCGCAACCGCGCCGACCGACGTCGACGGCTTCATCGCCTGGTTCGAGGCGCTGAAGGCAAGCGGGCCCGGCCAGCACGACCCCCTGTTCCCCTGGCTCGCCGACCATGCCGATCTCGACCAGCTCCGCTGGTTCTTCGAACAGGAAGCGGCGGGCGAGGCCGGTTTCGACGACCTCGTCGCGATGACGCAGGTCAAATTGCCGAAGCTTCCCAAGCTGGAGCTGGCGCGGAACTATTGGGACGAGATGGGCCGGGGTCAGGCCGCCGGCATGCATGGCCCGATGCTGGACGCGCTCGTCGAGACGCTGGATGTCGACCCGGTCATCGAGAACACGCTGTGGCAAAGCCTGTGCCTGGCCAATGCGATGACGGCGATGGCGACCAGCCGCCGCTACGCATGGCAGTCGGTCGGCGCGCTCGGCGTCATCGAGCTGACTGCGCCGGATCGTTCGGCCGCAACGGCGAAGGGCCTCAAGCGGCTCGGCTTCTCAACGAAGGAGCGCCGATATTTCGACCTGCACGCGGTGCTAGACGTCAAGCATTCGGAGGACTGGAACCGCGAGGCGATCCGCCCGGCGGTTGAGGAGGATCCGCGTCGCGCGACCGCGATGGCCGAGGGCGCGCTGATCCGCCTCAAGTGCGGCGAGCGCTGCTTCGCGGCCTATCGCGCTGTGCTCATGCAGTGATTCGAGCGGGCTCGCGCCTGCTCCAGCCTTATACGAAGCCCAGGTTCCAGCTCGACGCGTTGTAATTGCCCATGTTGGGCAACACCGTCGTCAGGTCGCCATTGGCGATGCCGAACCAGCTCGCCAGCGTCGCGGCATATTGGTCGACGGCGATCGACGGCAGCAGCCTGCCCTGGCCGACGTCGTCCGCGGTGCCGTTCCCGATCGCGGGCGGCGTGCCGTAGAAGCGCTGGCCCTTCACGGCGCCGCCCATGACGAAATGGTGGCTGCCCCAGCCGTGGTCGGAACCGTCGTCGTTCGATTGCAGCGTCCGGCCGAAGTCGGAGGCGGTGAAGCTGGTCACCTTGTCGGCGACGCCTAGCGCCACGGTGGTGTCGTAGAAGGCGCGCATCGCATCGGCGACCTTGCCGATCAGCCCCGGATGCTGGGCGACGAGATTGTCGTGCAGGTCGAAACCCCCGATGGAGACGAAGAATACCTGCCGCTTCGCGCCCAGTTCGGACGAGACGGAGATCATCCGGGCCACCATCTTGAGTTGATCGGCAAGGCTGTTGCCGCTCGGGAACAGCGAGAAGCCACTGGCCGGCGCATTGGCCAGCGCGCCGGCGACCTGCGTGTAGGTGTCGAGCGCCCGTTTCGCCACGCGGGCATGTTCGCTCGCGAACATGTTGGCGTTGCCGCCCGTCATCAGGCTGCGCAGCGTCGCCGCCGCGGTGGTCGACCCGTACAGGCTGGACGCATTGTTGATCAGCGCGACCGGGCCGCCGGTGCCGACCGAATATTGCACCGCCGATTTGCCGGTCAGATAGACCGCGTTGCCGCTGGTGTTGATGCAGGTCAGCGTCGAGGCGCCGTTGCCGCTCTGGAACAGATCGCCCGTCCGGCCGCCCCAGCCCGACGTCGCGCCTTCCGGATTGGACGCCTGGAAATAGCTTTGCTGGTCGTTGTGGCTGAACAGCTTTGGCGGCAGCCTGACGCTGTTCGCCTGATATTGCGCCTTGGTCGTCGGTTGGACGAGCGTGCCGACGTTGAGGACCACCGCCAGCTTGCCCTGATTGAACAGCGGCATCAGCGATCCCATCGTCGGCGCGAGCGCATATTGGCGCCCCCCCGCCAGGTCCCCCGCGGGCGACAGCACGGTATTGGCCAGCGAATCGCGGGTCAGCGCGATATTGGCGCGCGCGGCGAGATACTGGTTGTAGCTGGCCTGGTCGTAGGGCGGCAAAGTGTTGGCGTAATCGTTGCCGCCGTAGAGAAAGATGCAGACCAGCGCCTTGTAATCGGTCGCGGTCGCCGCCGCGGCTTCGCCGATCGCGGCGAGGCTGGTGACGAAGGGCGTGGCGACCCCGGCGAGGCCGAGCGCGGCGCCGCGCTTCAGAAAGGCGCGGCGGCTTTGGCAATCATGATCCATGTCAGCGCACCGTGATGAATTCGGGGGAGGCGAGGGTCAGCAGGATCGCGACGTTCACGCGGTTCTGCGCGGCATTGGTGGCGGTGGTCGCGATACTGTCGACCGCGGCACGGATCGCGGTGACGGTCGTGCCGCTCAGCTGGCCGGCGGCCAGGACCAGATTGACCTCGTCGACCAAAGCGGCGCTGTCCGACGCCTTGGTCAGGATCGCCGTATAATCCGCCTTCACGTCGCCGGTGCCGTTGGCGACCAGCCCCTGCATATAATTGACGTAGGCGACGACGCTCTGTTCGTTGGTGATCTGGAATTCGGGCGCGACCAGGCCCGCGCTGGCGATCGCGGTCGCCGGCGGCGCGTAGCCGGGCCTGAAGAAATTGAAGACGGTCTGGCTGCGGCCCATCGACTGGGCCAGCCGGCTGGACATGTTCGACGTATCGCCGATTGCCCAGGCATTGGAGGGCGAGGCGACGCCGAATGCCCGTGCCCAGGCGGTGAGGCGCATGACCGGCTCGCGCAATTTGCCGGCGGTCGCGCTGGTCAGTGCCGCATCGCTGCGGGCTTCGGTATCGAGCAGGATCGCCTTGATCACCGCCTTCATGTCGCCGCGCACGCCCGATCCGTTGTCGGCGAACGTGGCGGCGACCCGGCCGACATAGGCCGGCGACGGGTTGCTGGTGACGAGCCGCTGGATCAGCTGCCTCGATACGAACGGCGCGATGTTGGGATGGGCGAAGATCGTGTCCAGCGCGGTCTTGACCGCCGCCATGCCGCCGCCGCTGACGCTGGTGCCGAGGAAGCTCGCGCTGCCGGTTTCGTTGATCGCGGCGTTCATCACCAGTGGCTGGCGATACCGATCAGGTGTCGTGGAAACGGAGCTGGCGAGGCTGAGGCCGGTGAAGACACGGGCGAGACCGGAGACGTCGGCCTGCGTATAGGTTTCGAGGGGCGTTCCGGATGCGCCGACTTTGACGCTGCCGTCCATGTTGAGCTGGTACAGGCCCAGCGTGAACAGCTGCATCAGCTCGCGTGCGTAATTCTCGTCCGGCTGCGCGCCCGTTGCCGGATTTGCCTTGCGGTTGGCGAGGAAGGTGAGGAACGATCCCATCGCCGCATTGCTCGTGATCGCATCCATCAGCGTGCGATAATTGCCGAACGCATTGTCGAGCAGCACGTCGACATAGGCGGCGGTGGCGAACTGTTTCCAGTTGAGGTTCACGCCGCCGATCCCGACGACCAGCATGTCGAGCAGCGCCATGCCGACGCGCTGGCGCAGTTGGTCCGGCTCCGCGATCAGCTGGCGCCACATCGTCGCGTCGAAGCCGGCCTCGCTGTTGATGTTCGCGGCGACGTTATAGCCGTTGGCGACCAGCCAGTCCCAGTGCGACGTCGCACGCGGCATCGCGAACTGATCGTCGATCCAGCCTTCGAACCGTCGGCTGACGACCGTATCGATCATGCTGCGCGTGGCGCCCATCGTCGCCTGCGCCAGGAAGCGGCTTGCCTGCGCTGTGGTGATCGCCGCGGGCGCCACGACGACGGGGGCACTCGGCGCCGTCGCGCTGGTGCCGCCGTCGCTGCCGCCGCATGCCGCCAGCAGCGTGGCGGCGCCGATCACGGTCGCAGTCTTCGCCGACAAGGCGGTCGCTCCCGCCGCTGCCGTTACACCCGCCTCCTCGACGGGCGTCGATCCGCCCGCGCCATCCGCGTCCAACATGTCGTCTCTGGTCCCCACCCCGCGCGCCGGCGACCCTCCCGCCGGCGCACCCGAGATACGCCAAACCCTAGCCGTGCAGACGTTAACGAAGAAGGTGAACGACTTACCGCTCGCCGCAAAAAGGGCCGGGCTGGTCGTAGGCGTAACGAAAAACGCCCCGGCAGTGGTGCCGGGGCGTCTTCGAGCAGGCCGGAAATGGTTGACGATCGGAAGGGGCGGGGCGTCGCTATCTGCCCCGTGCCTTCCGATCCGTCAGTCGATCTTCGGCAGGGTCTCGAACTGGTGATACGGCGGGGGAGAGGACAACGTCCATTCCAGCGTCGTGGCGCCTTCGCCCCAGGGATTGTCCGGCGCCTTCGGTCCCGCGATCAGCGAATAGATCACGTTGACGAAGAAGATCGCCATGCCCGCGGCCATGATCTCATAGCCGTGGCTCGCCAGCGCGTTCCAGGTCGCATAGGCATCCGGATAGTCCGGATAGCGGCGCGGCATGCCCTGCAGGCCCAGGAAGTGCATCGGGAAGAACAACAGGTTCACGCCGATGAAGAACACCCAGAAATGCAGCTGGCCGAGGAACTCGTTATACATCTTCCCGAACATCTTCGGGAACCAGTAATAGAAGCCCGCGAACAGGCCGAACACCGCGCCGAGGCTAAGCACGTAGTGGAAGTGGGCGACAACGTAATAGGTGTCCTGCATATAGTCGTCGATGCCGCCATTGGCGAGCACGACGCCGGTCACGCCGCCGACGGTGAACATGAAGATGAAGCCGATCGCCCAGACCATCGGCGTCTTGAACGACAGCGAGCCGCCCCACATCGTGGCGATCCAGCTGAAAATCTTGATGCCGGTCGGCACCGCGATCACCATGGTGGCGGCGGTGAAGTACATCTTCACGTTCACCGACAGACCGGTGACGAACATGTGGTGCGCCCAGACGACGAAGCCGACCACGCCGATCGCGACCATGGCATAGGCCATGCCGAGATAGCCGAAGACGGGCTTGCGGCTGAACGTGGCGATGATCTGGCTGACGATGCCGAAGCCCGGCAGGATCATGATGTACACTTCGGGGTGGCCGAAGAACCAGAAGAGGTGCTGGTACAGGATCGGGTCGCCGCCGCCGGCCGGGTCGAAGAAGGTCGTGCCGAAATTGCGGTCGGTCAGCAGCATGGTGATCGCCGCGGCGAGCACCGGCAGCGCGAGCAGCAGCAGGAAGGCGGTGACCAGCACCGACCAGACGAACAGCGGCATCTTGTGCAGCGTCATGCCCGGCGCGCGCATGTTGAAGATGGTGGTGATGAAGTTGATCGCGCCGAGGATCGACGAGGCGCCGGCAAGGTGGAGCGACAGGATCGCCATGTCGACGCTGGGGCCCGGTTCGCCATAGGTCGACAGCGGGGCGTACACCGTCCAGCCGGTGCCTGCACCGCCGAAGAAGGGCGAGGCGAGCAGCAGCGAGAAGGCCGGGATGAGCAGCCAGAAGCTGACGTTGTTCATCCGCGGGAAGGCCATGTCGGGCGCCCCGATCATGATCGGCACGAACCAGTTGCCGAAGCCGCCGATCATCGCCGGCATGACCATGAAGAAGACCATGATCAGGCCGTGCGCGGTGATCAGCACGTTCCACAGGTGGAGCGCGTGGTCGAGTCCGCCGTCGCCGCCGGGCAGCCAGTTCGCCCAGCCGACCAGATATTGGATGCCGGGCTTGGCGAGTTCGGCGCGCATCAGGCCGGAAATCGCGCCGCCGATGATCCCCGCGACGATCGCGAAGATCAGGTACAGCGTGCCGATGTCCTTGTGGTTCGTCGACATGAACCAGCGGGCGAAGAAGCCGGGCTTATGGTCGGCATCGTGGTGCGCATGATCGTCGTGGGCGACGAAATGCGCGCCGTGGGGGGCGTGGAGTGCGGTATCTGTCATCTTACTGTCCCGCGTTGCCGACCGCCCCGTTGGCGGTCGCACCTTGCGATGAAGTGGGAGCGGCGGCGGTCGTGTTCTCGACCGGGCCGGTGGCGGCGTCGGCGGCCTTGGCCTCCGCCTGCTTGGCGGCGGAGCCGTCGGCGCCCGGCTGCGGGATCACCTTGTCGGACGGCGCCTTGCCGCCCGGCATCGTACCGCCCTTCGCCTTGACCCAGGCCGCGAACTGCGCCGGGGGCACGGCCTCGACCGCGATCGGCATGAAGGCGTGGCGCGCGCCGCACAGTTCCGAGCATTGGCCGAAATAAAGGCCGGGCTGCTTGATCGTGAAGCTCGTCTCGTTGAGGCGGCCGGGCACCGCGTCCAGCTTGATCCAGAAGGCGGGGACCGCCCAGCTATGGATCACGTCCTGCGACGTGGTGATCAGCCGGATCGGCACGCCGACCGGCAGGACGATGCGGTTGTCGGCGGCGAGCAGGCGCGGGCCGTCCGCGTCGGTGCGGTAGCGGGCGCCCGGCGCCAGCGTGGGATCACCCTTTTCCTTCAGCATGTTGGCGGTGATCTCAAAGCCGCCGTTGTCCGGATATTGGTAGCTCCAATACCATTGGTTGCCGATCGCCTTGAGCGTCACCGCGCCGGCGGGTGCCGGCTTGAACTGCGCCTGGAGCAGCCCGATCGACGGAATGGCGATCAGCACCAGGATGACGACCGGGGCGAGCGTCCAGATCACCTCGATGAAGGTGTTGTGGCTGGTCTTCGACGGCACCGGATTCGCCGCACGGCGATAGCGGATCACCACCCAAACGAGCAGCAGCAGCACGAAGATCGAGATCACCGAGATCAGCGGCAGCAGGATGCTGTCGTGCATCCAGTGCGCGAACTGGCCGTTCGTCGTCACCTGGGGCTGCAGGCCGATGCGGCCGTCGATGGGATGGCCGACGTCGGGCGCCGCGGTCATCGCGGGGGCGCCGTCCATCGCCAGCGTCGGCGAGGCGGGCGCGGCGGGCGGCGTGGCGTTCGCCGTCGTCGGCGCGATGGTCGAAACCTTGCCGGGACCGGCCGCGGCCTGCGGGGCCGGGGCCGTCTGCGCCGTGGCACCCGCCTGCGGCGCCGCTCCTGCCGGGACCGTTCCGAGACCGGCCAGCGCCAGCCCGGCGGCCACGGCCATCCCCCTCATCCTGTTGCGCATCTGTGTCGTCACCCCGTTCAGTGCCCTCGTCCTAAGCGGCCTTCGGAGCCGCTGGTGCCCGTCGTCCGGTCGGCCCTCGGCCGTTTGCGGCACGCCTTTCGCGCCCCTTTTGCCACGGCCTATACGCGGCGGCTAGGCCCGCCTCAAGCGCCGCCGTCGAAAAGCGCGCGTCGGCCCGCTTGGCGCGCGGCCGGCGCGGTCCTATGGACGCGCGCGACGGCTCGCCCGCCGCTATAAGGAAAGCCGATGACCGACGACGACGTCCTCGCCGAATTCCGTGCCGCCGATGCGTTGCTGGAGGGGCATTTCATCCTTTCGTCCGGCTTGCGCTCGTCGCGCTATCTTCAGTGCGCGCGCGTGCTGATGGACCCGCGCCGCGGCGCGCGGCTGAGCGAGGCGCTCGCCGCGCGCATCCCCGCGGACCTGCGCGACCGGATAACCGCGGTTGTCTCGCCGGCCATGGGCGGGGTCATCGCGGGTCACGAAATGGCGCGCGCACTCGGCGTGCCGGCGATGTTTGTCGAGCGGCCGACCGGTACTTTCGAACTGCGCCGCGGCTTCCGCCTTGATGAGGGGCAGGCGGTGCTGATGATGGAGGATGTCGTGACGACCGGCCTGTCGAGCCGCGAAGCGATCAAGGCGATCGAGTCGGCTGGCGGCTGCGTGATCGCGGGCGCCGCTCTGGTAGACCGGTCGAACGGCCAGGCCGACATCGGCGTGCCCTTCTTCCCGCTGATCCGGCTGGACGTGCCGACCTATGAGCCCGACGCGCTGCCGCCCGAACTGGCGGCGATCCCCGCGATCAAGCCGGGGAGCCGGGCGGCGGCATGACCGGCGTTGCGTCCCGCCTCGACGATCGCCGGCTTCGCCTGGGCGTCAACATCGATCACGTCGCGACCGTGCGCAACGCGCGCGGCAGCGGCTATCCCGACCCCGTTCGCGCCGCGCTGCTCGCGGCGGAGGCCGGCGCGGACGGGATCACCGCACACCTGCGCGAGGATCGCCGCCACATCACCGATGCGGATATCGCGCGGCTGGCGGCCGAACTGACGATCCCGCTCAACCTCGAGATGGCGGCGACCGACGAGATGCTGGGCATCGCGCTGCGCCATCGCCCCCACGCGGCGTGCATCGTGCCGGAAAAGCGCGAGGAGCGGACCACCGAGGGTGGCTTGGACGCGGCGGGACAATTCCATCATCTGGCGCCGATGGTCACCGCGCTGGCCGAGGCGGGCGTGCGGGTCTCGCTGTTCATCGAGCCGGACGCCGCGCAGATCGATGCCGCGATCCGGCTCGGCGCGCCGGTCGTGGAGCTGCACACCGGTCGCTACGCGGAACTGGATGGCGAAGTGCGCAGCGAGGAACTGCGTCGCCTGTCCGACGCCGCGGCGCTCGCGGCGAAGAACGGGATCGAGGTGCATGCGGGCCATGGCCTGACCTATGACAATGTCGGGCCGATCGCGGCGATCCCGCAGGTGCGCGAGCTCAACATCGGCCATTTCCTGATCGGCGAGGCGCTGTTCGTCGGCCTGGACGAGGCGGTCCGCCGCATGCGCGCCGAGATGGATGCGGCGCGGTGAGGATGGCGGCGTGATCGTCGGTCTCGGCTCCGACCTGTGCAACATCGAGCGGATCCAGGCATCGCTCGACCGGTTCGGCGCGCGGTTCGAGCAGCGCGTGTTCACCGAGCAGGAGCTGGCCCGCGCCGAGCGGCGGCCTTTCACCCGTGCCGGTACGCTCGCCAAGCGCTTCGCCGCCAAGGAGGCGTTCTCGAAGGCGGTCGGCACCGGTTTCAAGGCAGGCGTGTTCATGAAGGACATCGGCGTCGTGAACGCCCCGTCCGGCGCGCCGACGCTGGCGCTGACGGGCGGTGCGAAGGAACGCCTTGACGCGATGGTTCCCGAGGGCCACGTCGCCCGCATTCACTTGACCCTGACCGACGATCATCCCTGGGCGCAGGCCTTCGTGGTGATCGAGGCGATCCCCGACCCCAAGGCATGAAGGAAGCGGTGTTGGACACCAGCGAAACGGCCGAGCGCACTGCCCCGACCCCGGCCCCGGTCGCAGCGACGACCGACACGCCCCCCGCGAAGAAGGGCACGGACTGGTGGGGGGAGATCAAGGGCATCTTCTGGCTGGTGCTGATCGTGCTCGGCTTCCACAGCTTCATCGCCAAGCCGTTCTACATCCCGTCCGAATCGATGCTGCCCGGTCTGCGGATCGGTGACCGTCTGGTCGTGTCGAAATTCGCATACGGATGGTCGTTCGTCTCGCCGACGATTCCCGATCCCGTCGCGATCTTCGAATCGGTGGTGCTCCGCAGGCCTGTCGAAAGCTGGAGCGTCGGCCTGCCCTTCATCCATGGGCGCCTGTTCGGCCGGCTGCCGACGCGCGGCGACGTCGTCATCGTCACGCCGCCGGGGACGCACAACGACTATATCAAGCGCGTCATCGGCCTGCCCGGCGACACGCTGGCGGTACGCGGCGGCACGGTGATCCTGAACGGCAAGCCCGTCGCCCGCGGCCCCCTCCACTATGTCGACCTGCCCGTCGACACCAACAGCCCGTGCAGCGAAACCGATTATTTCGGCGCGAAGCGGCCCGCACCGGGCGGCGGCTACGTCTGTCACCTGCCGATCGTCACCGAGACCCTGCCCAACGGTCGCCGTTACGACACCGTCGACCTCGAGCCCGACAGTCCCGGCGACAATTACGGGCCGATCACGATCCCCGCCGATCACGTCTTCCTGATGGGCGACAATCGCGACCGTTCGGCGGACAGCCGCTTCGCGCTGAGCCAGCTCGGACTGGGGGGACCGGTGCCCTACGAGAACCTTGGCGGCCGTGCGGAGTTCATCACGTTCAGCCTCGACGGCGACGCGACGCTCAACCCGCTGACCTGGTGGGGTTCGATCCGTTCGCATCGGGCGGGGATTTCGCTGCATCCGCAGCAGACGCAATAAGGGGATACCGATGGCCACGGATACGCCGCTCGTGCAGGAGCCAAGCCCCAACGAGCTGCGCGATCCGTTCATCCGGCGGGAGCTGAAGCGCGCCAGCGTCTGGTTCGGCATGGCCGGCGCGATCGCACTCACCGTGCTGCTGATCCAGCCTTTGCTCATCATCCTCGCGGGCATCGTCTTCGCGGCGCTGCTCGACGGCGGCGTCCGTCTGCTCGGCAAGGTGCTGCCGATCGGGCGCGGATGGCGGCTGCTGATCGTCGTGCTGCTCGTCGTCGCCTTCCTGCTCGGCACCTTCTACCTCACCGGCGTGCAGGTCACCGAACAGGTGACGCAGCTGCGCTCGACACTGGAGGCGCAGGCCAACCGCTTCACCAGCTTCCTCAGCAAGCAGGGACTGATGCCCGGCGCGTCGGACCTGAACGGCATCGCCAAGCAGGCGCTCGGGTCCGTCGGGCGCGTCACGTCCTGGGTCGGCACGGCGATCGGCGCCATCACCAGCCTGTTCATGATGCTGGTCCTTGGCCTGTTCCTGGCGATCGAACCCGGCGTCTACGAACGCGGGCTGCAGTGGCTGGTGCCGACCGACGCCCGCCCCGAATTCGCGCGCACCATCCGTCGCATGGGCGTGACCCTGCGCAAGTTGCTCGCCGGCCGGCTCGTCGGCATGGCGTTCGAGGGCGTGTTCACCGGCATCGCGCTCGCCATCGGCGGTGTGCCGATGGCGATGCTGCTCGGCATCATTGCCGGCATCCTCGCCTTCATCCCCAATATCGGCGCCATCATCACCGGCGTCCTGATGGTCGCGGTCGGCTTCAGTGCGGGGACGCACACCGGCATCTGGGCGCTGGTCACCTATCTCGTCGTCCAGACGATCGACGGTTATGTCGTCGTGCCGATGGTCGCGCGCCGCACGGTCGACCTGCCGCCCGCGCTGACGCTGGGCACGCAGATCATGGCGAGCGCGCTGTTCGGCATCCTCGGGCTGGCGCTTGCCGATCCGATGACCGCGATGGTCAAGACTGCGCTGGAGCGTAGCGCCGAGCGCGAAGGCGAACAGGCGGGCGAATAAGCGAGTCGAACAGCCGCAGGTAGCGCGCGGCGGAGTCGCTGCCCGGTTGCGGCACGGGGTCGGGGCGCGGCGCCGCAAGCCAGTGCGACAGGGCGGCGGCGAGGGCATCCGCGTCGTCGCGCGCGACGATGCTGCCGAGCCGCCGATCGCCGACGATTTCCGCCACCGCCGGGCTCGAATCGGTCGTGACGACGGGCGTCCCGACCGACAGCGCCTCGCGGAGCACCCCGGGCACGCCCTCATAGTCCGACGGCAAGGCCAGCATCGAGGCGCGCGCCATCGCGGGCAGCGGATCCGCGGCATGGCCGAGCAGACGGACGCGCCCGGTCAGGCCGAGCTCCGCGACCTGCCGCTCCAGCGTCGCGCGCAGCTCGCCCTCGCCCAGGATCGCGAGATGGACGTCGCGCGGCAGGGCGGGCAGCGCGGCGATCAGGCGATCCCATCGTTTCTGCGGCACGAGCCGGCCGACGCCGAGCACGAAGCGTCCGTCGGGCAGGGGCGGCATCGGCGCGTCGACGACCGGCGGGGCCGGCGGATTGGGGATCACGCTGGTGCGGTCGTGCATCCGGGTCAGCCGCCCCGCCTCCGCCGCCGTGGCGGGCGTCATCGCGACGAGATGATCGAGAAACCAGCCGTGCTGCGTCAGCCAGGCGCGGTGGCCGAGATCCAGGATGGCGCCGTGGTCGCCACGCGCGGCGGCGTTCGACATCTTGCCGACGATCGGCGGACAGTCGGCCCCCAGCCTCAGCTTCGTCCAGGCGGCGATGGCCGTATAGAAGTTGCCGGCGCAGAAGATCACGTCCGGCCGTGCCTCGCGCACGATGGCGGGCAGGCGGAATTGCGCCATGTACGCGGCAGAGCCGAGCGATACGACCTCCAGCCCGTGCGGCATTTCGGCCGCCAGCGGTCCGTCGGTGTCGCCGACGACGAAGGTGACACGGCGTCCTTCGGCCAGCCAGCTTCGTGCGAGACGCAATTGCGCACGCTCGACGCCGCCGCCGGAAAGGTCACAGGCATAGGTGAGGATGTGGTGGGCGATCATCGGTGGTGCCGCCCTCCTGCCACAGCTTGGCCACATACGAAAGTTACGGCGATTTCATGTGCGCCCCACATGCGATACAGCTAAGGGCGCCCCAACACAAAGCGGACCATCGGGTTGCAGATCGACCAGCGTACAGACCGGCCATCCGAGCGTCCCGACGCCGATCCCGCCCCCGGCGCCCCCATTCCCGGCCTGGAGCCGCTCGCCACGATCAAGAGCCGCTGGCCGACCATCATCGGCGGCCTGCTGACGCTGGCGATGCTCGGCGGCCTGGCGCATGAGCTGTTGAGTTCGGGCCTCAAGGGTCTGGAACAGTCCGTGCCGCGCAATCCGCTGTTCTACGGTGCGTTCGCCGCGCTCTATTTCATCCCGCCGCTCGCCGATTTCCTGATCTTCCGTCGGCTCTGGGGCATTCCGGCCGCGGGGCTGATCGCGCTGATCAAGAAGCGGATCGCGAACGACGTGGTCATGGGCTATTCGGGCGAGGCGTATTTCTACGCCTGGGCACGGGCGCGGGCGCATCTCGTTGCAGCGCCGTTCGGCGCGGTCAAGGACGTGTCGATCCTGTCGGCGATCGCGGGCAATGCGGTGACGCTGGCGATGATCGCGATGGCGCTGCCGGTCGGACGCGCGCTGATCCCGCCGGAGATGATGCGCTACGTCTATGGCTCGCTCGTCGTCATCTTCGGTACGTCGCTGCCGTTCCTGATCTTCTCGAAGCGCGTCTTTTCGCTTTCCCGACGTGACCTCTGGTTCGTATTCGTCGTCCATTGCGGGCGGCTGATCGGCGGCGCCCTGTTCCTCGCGATCGCCTGGGCACTGGCGATGCCGACCGTGTCGGTAGGTACGTGGATATTCCTGTCCGCCGGGCGGATGCTGTTCTCACGATTGCCGCTTTTGCCCAACAAGGACCTGCTTTTTGCCAATTTTGCGATCCTGATGATCGGGCAGGATCAGCAATTGTCCGAACTGATCGCGTTCACCGCCGCTGCAGTGCTGCTGGTCCATGCGGTGCTGATCGTAGGGTTCGCGGTCGAATCACTGGTGATGAGGAAACGGCAGGCATGAAGACGGCAGGATTGGCCTCTTGCGCGGCGCTGGCCGCGGCCATGACGGTGCTGGCGCCCGTGCAGGCGTCGGCGCAGGTGATCGGCATGGACGCGGCCGCCTGCACCAGCCGCGAGGGACCGGCCATCCTGGCGAACATCACCGGCCTGAAGGACCGCAAGGGCCGGCTGAAGCTGGAACTCTACCCGGCGAACGAGGACGATTTCCTGAAGGACGATCGCGACCTGGTCGCGCAGGGCAAGACCTTCCGCCGCGTCTGGGTCGAAACGCCGCCGTCGGGTGCCGTCGACATCTGCATCCGCGTGCCGCATCCCGGCCGCTATGCGCTGTTCGCGACCCACGACCGCGACGGCAAGAACAAGTTCAACTTCTTCCAGGACGGCGCCGGTTTTCCCGGCGGCGCGCGGCTCGGCATGTCGCGGCCCAAGTTGCCGCAGGCGCTGATCGAGGTTGGCAACGGCGTTGCGACCACCAATATCCGCATGCAATATTTGCGCGGCCTGGGCGGTTTCGGGCCGATCAAGGGCAACTGAGATGCGGATCGTCGACGTCAACGAGATCTATTCGCCGACCGGCGGCGGCGTGCGGACGTATATCGACCGCAAGATCAGCGTGCTCGCGAGCATGGGGCACGAGCTGATCGTGCTCGCCCCCGGCAAGGAGGATCGGATCGAGCATCGTCCCGGCGGCGGCGCGATCCATTATATCAAGTCGCGCGGCATGCCGTTCGACTCGAACTACGGCCTGTTCTGGGATCCGGCGCCGATCCACGCGCGGCTCGACGCGCTCGACCCCGACGTGGTGGAGAATTGCTCGCCGTGGCGTTCCGCCTGGATCGTACTCAACTGGAAGGGGCGGGCGATCCGGTCCTTCTTCATGCACAACGACAATCTCGAAGCCTATGCCAAGCGCTGGTTCAACCGGCTGGCGTCGGAGGGGCGGATCGAGCGCGCGTTCTCCTGGTATGACCGCTACCTCCAGCGCTTCCTGCGCGAATTCGATACCGTCGTCACGAACGGCCCGGCGCTGACGCGGCAGCTGACCGCGCGCGGCGTGCGCGTCGACACGACCGTGCCGCTGGGTATCGAGCGGACGCCCTTCTCGCCCGCCCTGCGCGACGAGCAGCTGCGCGCCGCGTTGCTCGCGCAATGCGACCTGCCGCCCGACGCGCACCTGCTGCTCGGGGTCGGGCG
Source organism: Sphingomonas beigongshangi (assembly GCF_016820445.1). Lineage (GTDB taxonomy): Bacteria > Pseudomonadota > Alphaproteobacteria > Sphingomonadales > Sphingomonadaceae > Sphingomonas > Sphingomonas beigongshangi. Next base: position 29,730 of record NZ_JADHDT010000010.1, on the reverse strand, counting down.
GCATCATCCGGAAAAGCGCTGGCCGATGGTGATCGACGCGGTGCAGCGTGCGGGCGCGCGCGTGCCCGTCGGCCTCGTCATCCTGGGGCAGGGCATGGATACCAAGACGCTGGAACGCCACATCGGCAGCAGCCCGCACATCCGCCTGTTCCATCCGGTCTACGACCGCGCGCGGCTGGCGAAGATCATGGCGAGCTGCGATGCCTATGTGCACGGCTGCGGCACCGAGACGTTCGGGCTGGTGCCGGCGGAGGCGCTCGCCTGTGGTGCGCCGTTGATCCTGCCCGACAGCGGCGGCGCGGCGGAACTCGCTAATCCGCTGTATACCGAAAGCTTTCGGGAACGTGACGCGGTGTCCTGCGCCGACGCCATCCTGCGCATGTGCGCGCGCGATCCGGCGATCGTCCGCCGCGCCGCCGCCGTTGCGTCGGGCAAGGTGCGCACCGACGAGGCGCATGCCGCCGAACTCGTCGCGCATTACGAAGCGGTGATCGCCGCGAAGGCGGGCGAGGATCAGGCGGCGAGAAGGTCCGCGTAACGCGCCGGCGCGTGGCGGCGGAAGGCGGCGAAGGTCCGCGTGATGCTGTCGAGCAGCGCGGGAACGCGCACGTCGCCCGGATGCACCGCGATCCGCACGGTCGAGAGCGGTTGGAGCAGCGGGCGCAACACCGCCGCGGCGGCGAGCGACGACAGCTGGCGCGGCCGGGAGCGGCTGGCCCAGGTGATCACCGGCCCCTTGGCGAGCGCGCGTCCGTCGGCGGGCACCCAGACGCGCGCGTGATCTTCCGCCAGCGCGAAGCCGGCGTCGGCGAGCGCCGTCTTCGCGCCGTCCGAATAGAGCCAGGCTGGGGCGATGAAGCCGGCCGCCGGGCGGCCGATGATGTCCTCGACCAAGGCCTTGCCGCGGCGCATCCGGTCGAGCGCGTCGGCATGGCTGAGGCCAAGGAACTCGCCCTCGCCCGCGGTCATGTGCTTGCCCTTGAGCGCGGCGACCTTGCCCTGGTGCGGCGTGTCGTCGCGATGGAACCAGCCGTGGACGAACATCTCGACGCCCTCGTCCGCCCAGCCGCGCAGCCGCTGCGCGAAGGCCGGGGTGATCGGCGCGCCGCCCCAGTGGTCGGGCACGACCAGCATCGCCAGCCGCCGTCCGACATGCGGGGCCAGATGATCGAGCAGCCGGTCGACCTCGCCCTCGAACCGGGGCGAGACGTCGTGGATCGAGGCGAGCAGGCGTTTCATCGCGCGCGCTTATAGACGCGGATCGTCTCGTTGCCCATCGGCAGCGCGGCGGTCTGCTGATAGTCCGACGCGAGCGCCGCCGTGATGAAGGCGTGGGCGGCGGGGCGCTCGCCGCCATAGGGTGGGCGCATCACGACCACCGCCGGATGCTGCGCCAGGATGCGCGCGATTTCGGCCTGCTGGTCGACGCCGGTAGCGCCCGCCTCGCGAGCGCGACCGAGATGGGCGGGGACGATGTACTTCGACAGCGCGCACCGCTTGGTGGCGACGTAGAGCATGGTGCTGCCCGAATAGACGTAGAGACAGCCGGGCCCATCGCCTACCGCCTGCGCCAGCGCTGCGAACTGCCGCGCTTCGCCCCGCTCCGCGCGTAGCGCGACGAGGACGATCTGTCCGGCCAGCGCCGCGGTGAGCAGCAGCGCGGGCGTCCGCCATCGCTGCCAGGCGGCGCTGCCAAGCATGCCCGCCGCCGCGGCGCAGGCGGGGATCAGGATCGGCAGGCTGTAATGATCGAACCACGGCCGGAAGGCGAGCACGCTGAGGCACGCCACGCCCAGCCACCAGGCGAGGAATCGCCGCGTCCGATCGTGGTGGCGGTCGGCCGCGCGCGGCGCACGGCGAAGGGCGATGATCGCCAGCGCCACCGGCGGAGAGGTGATGAGGACGATCTGCCCCAGATTGCCCGCCAGCTCCTTCAGCGGGTCGGGGTTGCGGTGGAAGATCGACAGGAAATTGGCATAGGCGAACGCGTCCCACTGCCCGATCGCGGCATAGGCGACGCCGGCGGCGACCGTCGGCAGCAAGGCCAGCGCGATGAGCGCGGCGCCATGGCCGAAAAGCGCCATCGGGCGGCGCGTCGCATGCCATTCGTCGGCGAGCAGCCACAGGCCGAAGAACACGCCCTCCAGCAGCACCGAATATTTGATCTGCAGCGCGATGCCGATCAGCGTCATCGCGATCGCGCCCCGTACGCGCCGGTGGGGCGATGCCGCCGCGCCGAGGATCAGCAGCGCGGCGGCGGCGACGAGCGGGTTGTAGAAGACGGGTGACTGGCCACCCTGTCCGCCGAGCAGGTCGAGCCAGAGGATATAGGCGATGCCGCCCGCCGTCGCGCCGCGCGCGAACCCCGCGCGGGTCGCGAGCCAGGCGACCTGCATCGCGGCCCAGATCGTCGCGCCGAGCGCGAGCAGCTGATAGGCCCAGATGCCGGACGGAAAGCCCAGTCCGGCCGGCACCGCGTAGAGCAGGAAAAGCCCGATCGGCTTCCTGTCCCACACGTCGACGAACGGCAGCTGGCCGTGCCACAGCGCGCTGCCGGTGAAATAATAGAATTCCTCGTCGACATGGACGACCGGATTGCCGAACGTCAGCGCGCGTGCCACCAGGGCGACGAGGACGAGGATCGCGAGCCGGGCGCGCGGATGGGTCAGGGCCGCCATGGCCGGGTCGGTAGCGGCACGGCCACCGCTTGCCAAATACAGATCGATGTCCGGATGTTGCTAGGCGTGCCGCGCGGTGAGCAGGTAATCGAGCGCGGTCGAGCTCGACAGGTCGAACCCCTTGGCGGGGGAGAAGGACAGGCCGGTGACGTCCGTCACCTCGAGCCCGGCGTCGCGCAGCAAAGCGGTCAGTTCGTCGGGCGTGAGGAACTTGTTCCAGTCGTGCGTCCCGCGCGGAATGCGGCCCGTGCCCTCCGCGAGGCCGATGAGGGCGAGGCGCGACAGCGGCGTGCGGTTCGGCGTCGACATGACGAGCAGGCCGTCGTCGGCCAGCGCCGCCGCCAGGCCGCGGACGAAGCCGGCGGGATCGGCGACATGTTCCACCACCTCGAGGCAGGTGACGAGATCATAGCGGCCCGTCTCCGCCTCGATGCCATGCGCGCGATAGGTCACCGCGAGGCCGGACTGGGCGGCATGGGCCTGGGCTACCGCGACATTCTCCGCAGCGGCGTCGAGCCCGGTCACGGTCGCGCCGAGACGGGCGAGCGGTTCGGCGAGAAGGCCGGCGCCGCAGCCGACGTCGAGCGCCGTCTTGCCCGCGAGCGGGGCGAAGCTGGTGTCGTCGCCATCCCAGTGCAGGTCGATCGCCGCACGGATGTAGCGCAGCCGTACCGGGTTGAGCCTGTGCAGCATCGCCGACGAACCCTTGGGATCCCACCATTCGGCGGCCATGCGGCCGAAATGCGCGGCCTCGCGCGGGTCGATCGTGGTGATCGCTTTAGCCCTGTCGATGCCGTCGTTCGTGCTGCTTGCGCTTGCCATGGGCGCTACCTATCAGGGCGCACCCATTCACCCAAGGAGTTTGGCAGACGACGATGGCGCGGATCGTGATGAAGTTCGGCGGCACCTCCATGGCCGGGATCGAGCGCATCCGGAGCGTCGCCGCGCGCGTCAAACGCGAGGTGGCGGCGGGCAACGAGGTCGCGGTCGTCGTCTCCGCCATGGCGGGCGAGACCGACCGGCTGGTCGGCTTCTGTCGCGAGGCGTCGTCGCTCTACGATCCGTGCGAATATGACGTCGTCGTCTCGGCGGGCGAACAGATCACCAGCGGGCTGCTCGCCATCGCGCTGCAGGCGGCGGGCGTGCAGGCGCGCTCCTGGCTGGGATGGCAGCTGCCGATCCACACCGACGATGCGCATGCCAAGGCGCGGATCGGCGGGATCGAGACCGACGCGCTGATCGCGAGCATGGCGGCGGGCGAGGTCGCGGTGATCCCCGGCTTCCAGGGATTGGCGGAGGATCGCCGCGTGACGACGCTGGGCCGGGGCGGCTCGGATACGTCGGCGGTCGCGGTGGCGGCGGCCGTGCGGGCCGACCGGTGCGACATCTATACGGATGTCGACGGCGTCTACACCACCGATCCGCGCATCGTCCCGCGCGCACGCAAGCTCGCCAAGGTGACCTATGAGGAGATGCTGGAACTCGCCAGCGTCGGCGCGAAGGTGCTCCAGACCCGTTCGGTCGGGCTGGCGATGAAGGAACAGGTCCGCGTCCAGGTGCTCTCGTCGTTCACCGGCGACGACGCGCCGATGGCGGAGACGTTGCCGGGGACGATGATCGTCGGCGAAGAGGAGATAGAAGACGTGGAACGCCAGCTGATCACCGGCATCGCGCACGACAAGAACGAGGCGAAGATCACCCTGACCAGCGTGCCCGACAAGCCGGGCGCGGTGGCGGCGATCTTCGAGCCGTTGGCGAACGCGAACATCAACGTCGACATGATCATCCAGAACATCGCGCACAACCATGGGTCGACCGACGTCACCTTCACCGTGCCCTCGGCCGATCTGGCGCGCAGCCTCGAATCGCTCAACCAGGCGCGCGAGGCGATCGGCTTCGGCGAACTGGTCCACGACACGCGCGTCGCCAAGATCTCCGTCGTCGGCGTCGGCATGCGCAGCCACGCCGGCGTCGCGAGCACGATGTTCACCGTGCTTGGCCAGCGCGGGATCAACATTCAGGCGATCTCGACCAGCGAGATCAAGGTCAGCGTGCTGATCCACGAGGACGAGACCGAACTCGCGGTGCGCGTGCTGCACACCGCCTACGGGCTCGACGCCGAGGCGGCATAGGCTTCCTTTGCCCTCCCGCTTGCGGGAGGGGCCGGGGACGGGCATGGCGCATCGCATGACAGTCTCCGTCTCCGAAACGGCCGATCGGGCCGACCATCGCGCTCTTATGTCCAGCGGCCATCAGCGGCTCGACCGTCGCATGGCGCGGGGCGCCGCGTTCCTGGGCAGCGAGGTCGCGATCATGGCCGGCGCGATGTCCTGGGTCAGCGAGCGCAACCTCGTCGCCGCCATGTCCAATGCCGGCGGCTTCGGCGTGATCGCCTGCGGCGCCATGACGCCGGACCTGCTCGATGCGGAGATCGCGGGCACCAGGGCGCTGACCGACAAGCCGTTTGGCGTCAACCTGATCACCATGCACCCCGCGCTGTTCGACCTGATCGCGGTGTGCGCCAAGCACCGGGTCGGCCATGTCGTCCTCGCCGGCGGCCTGCCGCCCAAGGGCTCGCTGGAGGCGATCAAGGCGATGGGCGCCAAGGCGATATGCTTCGCCCCGACGCTCGCCCTCGCCAAGAAGCTGATCCGGTCGGGCGTCGATGCGTTGGTCATCGAGGGCATGGAGGCCGGCGGCCATATCGGTCCCGTCTCCACCAGCGTGCTCGCGCAGGAGATGCTGCCCGAGATCGCGGCGGACGTGCCGGTGTTCGTCGCCGGCGGCATCGGCCGTGGCGAGGCGATCGCGGGCTATCTCGACATGGGCGCGGCGGGCGTCCAGCTCGGCACGCGCTTCGTCTGCGCGACCGAATCGATCGCGCACCCCAATTTCAAGAAGGCGTTCATCCGCGCCTCCGCGCGCGACGCGGTGGCGAGCGTGCAGATCGATCCGCGCCTGCCCGTGATCCCCGTGCGTGCGCTCAAGAATGCCGGCGGCGAGCTGTTCACCGCCAAGCAGCGCGAGGTCGCGCAGAGCCTGGACGAAGGCCGCGTCGCGATGGCCGAGGCGCAGTTGCAGATCGAACATTACTGGGCAGGTGCGCTGCGCCGCGCGGTGATCGAGGGCGACGTCGAGCACGGTAGCGTCATGGCGGGCCAGTCGGTCGGCATGGTGACGAAGGAGGAGCCGCTTGCCGACATCATCGCGTCGCTGATGGCGGAAGCGGCGGCGGCGTTCGAGGCGCGGGCGGCCTGACGCATCCCTCGTCCGGTCCCGCGTGCGCGCGTCCATGCCCGCCGTGCGACCGGACGAGCGTCGGTTCGCCGCGGTGATTACCTGACGTTAACCATCGCGCGGCCAAGCTTGCCTCCATCAGCCGGGGGGCAGGAAGGACGCCGGAGCCATGCGCCGCTCGATTGCCATCTCCATGACCGTGCTGGCGCTGACCGCCGGCTGTGCCACCCGCCGCGCCGTGCAGGCGCCCGCCGTCGTCGCGACCCTGCCGCCGCCAGTGGCGGTTGCCGCGGTGCCGATGCCGAAGGGCGCATATCCCGGAATGCCGGTACCCGCGCTGCTCGCCGACGGCCGATACGCCACCCCCAATCGCGATCTCACGCAGGCCGGAACCGTCTGGCACCTGCGGGCCGCGCTCAACGTCGCGGCGCTGGCCTGTCGCGGCGCGGATGCCGGCGCGATCGTCGCCGATTACAATGCATTGCTGACCACGCAGAAGCTGCCGCTCGCCGACGCGCAGAAACGCTATGCGGCCGAATGGAAAGCTGCCGGCGGCGATTGGCAGGACCGATATGATGATGCGATGACGCGGCTGTACAATTTCTTCTCGCAATCACCCGCGCGCGACGGTTTCTGCCGCGCCGCCGCCGCGACGCTGGCCGATTCGCAGACGGTGACGGCCGCCGAATTGCCCGCCTTCGCCGCAGGGCGGCTGGCGGTGCTCGAAAAGCCCTTCACCGACTTCTACGCCGCTTATGATGGCTGGCGGAAGGATCGCGCCCGCCTCGACCAGCTGGCCATGGCGACCATGCCGGTGCCGGCGAATGTCGTCGCAGTGCAGGCGGTGCCGGCCGCGACCCCCGCCGTGCGCCCGCGCTTGACGGTCGACGTCCGCGCCTTGCTCGACACCGCTGTCGCTCACTGATCGTCGGCGAGGCGGAAGATCGCCTCGACCGGCCGCCCGAGCACGCGCGCCAGTCGCAGCGCGAGCGTGGTGGACGGCACGAAGACGCCGTTCTCGACCGTATTGATCGTCTTGCGGCTGACGCCCGCGCGTTCGGCCAGCCCTGCCTGCGTCAGGCCCAGCCGCTCGCGTTCGTCCTTCAGGCTGTTGAGCAGCTCGCTCATCGCGCCGCCCGCAGCTCTTGCGTCGCAAAGCTGGACAGCGCCACCACCATGGCGGCCGTGATGATCAGCTTGGCGGCGTCGACCGCGCCGACCGTGCGATAGGATGCGACGATCGCCAGCACTGCCCCGGACAGGATGGCGGCCCAGAAGCCCGCCGCGAGGGCCTTGATGCGGTGCGCGCCGGTCGCCTCGTCGTCCATGAAGGCGGCAAGCGGGTGACGCGTCAGGCGGGCGATCGGCAGCAAATTGCACAGCGTCAGCGCGATCATCACCAGCCAAGACCCGAGGACGACCGCCTTGGATGCCGGATCACCGTCCCTCTCCAACGGGAGCAGCGGCAGAAGGACGTTCACCGTCAATATGCCGCCCATCATGTAGAAGAGCACCGCGCGTGCCCGCCCCTTGCGCTCCGCCCTTTCGACCATTGTCATCATTCTGCTCCCGCGTTCGGATTGCGCGTGCCGGCGGCGCTCATCGCGCCGCCCGCAGTTCGAGCGTGGCGAAGCTGACCATCGCCGCGAACAGCGCCGCGGTGGCGACGACGCGCGATACGTCATAGGCCGACAGCATTCCGTCATGCGCGAAGGGCGCGGTGCCCAGCGCCGACGCCAGGCCGGCCCAGAACCCGGCCACGCAGCTCATGCGGCGATGCTCGCGCACCACCTCGTCCTCCAGCAGGCGGTTGATCGGGCTGTCCGGCTTCAGCCAGCGCCGCCAGGGCAGCAGTGTCACGGCGCAGACGAGCGCCACGCCCAGCCAGAAGCCGTCGACGAAATCGCGTTGCAATACGGTCATGCCGATCAGCTCCGACAGCAGCAGTACCGCCCCGAGCACGTACAGCATCACCGCCCACGCCCGGCTCTTGCGTTCGGCCAATTCGATCGAGTCCATGATCGCACCCTCCTGTAACCTGCGGGTTACATGTAACCCATGCGTTACATCCGTCAAGCGCTTTCCGTCGCGTCACGCGCGGCAACGGGCTTCCCCGAGTCGCGCGGTTAGGTTAACGGCGCTTGCCTATGCGGGAGGACAGCATCGACCAGCCGACGGCGGGACGGTTCGAGGGGCGCGAGCACCTGTTCCCGGTGCGCGTCTATTTCGAGGACACCGACCTTTCGGGCGTGGTCTACCACGCCAATTACCTGCGCTTCATGGAGCGCGCGCGCTCCGCGATGCTGCGGCTGGCGGGGATCGATCAGCGCGCCGTGTTCGATGCGGGCGAGGGCGCCTATGCCGTCGCCGATCTCGCCATCCGCTATCGCGCGCCCGCGCATCTCGACGACGCGCTGCTGGTGGTCAGCCGCGTGATGTCCGTGCGCGCGGCCAGCGTCGTCATTCATCAGACAGTCAGGCGCGGTCCGCTTGTTCTGACGGAGGCGGAGGTGACGGCGGCGCTCGTCGCCGCGAACGGCCGCCCCCGTCGCCAGCCGGCCGCGTGGACGGACATCTATCAACGCCTGGTGTGGCAGGGGACCAACGAATGAATCCGGTGTTCAACATGGATGCGGCGACCCTGTCGCCCGTCGCCCTGTTCCTGCAGGCCGACGTCGTCGTGAAGGTGGTGATGGCGGGGCTGCTCGTCGCCAGCATCTGGACCTGGACGCTGATCGTCGCCTTCTGGCGGCGGCTGGGGCGTATCCGCAAGGGCATGGCGCGGTTCGAACGCGATTTCTGGAAGGCGGAGGATATCGACGCCTTCTACAAGGCGGAGGCGGATCAGGATCTTCCGTCCGCCAAGGTCTTCGCCGCCGGCGTCAAGGAATGGCGCCGGTCGACCGCGGGCGGCAGCATCGACAAGGGCGGCACCCGCGAACGGCTGGCGACTGCGATGGGCGCGGCGGCGGCGGGCGAGATCGACCGGATCAGCGACAAGCTGAACATCCTCGCGACGATCGGCTCGGTCGCGCCCTTCGTCGGCCTCTTCGGCACCGTCTGGGGCATCATGCGCAGCTTCACCGGCATCGCACAGGCGCAGAATTCCTCGCTGGCGGTCGTCGCGCCCGGGATCGCCGAGGCGCTGTTCGCGACCGCCATCGGCCTGTTCGCGGCGATACCGGCGGTGATCGCCTACAATCGCTTCAGCCATGGCGTGAACCGGATCGAGGCGGCGCTGGGCCGCTTCGCCGACGGCTTCCACACGACACTCAGCCGCCAGCTGGACTCGGGCCGGTAAGGGAGCGCGCGCCATGGCGATGAACCTTCCCTCGCAGCGCGGACGTGGACGCCGGGCGCCGGTGGCGGACATCAACGTCACCCCTTTGGTCGACGTGATGCTGGTGCTGCTGATCATCTTCATGGTCACCGCGCCGCTGCTCACGGCGGGCGTCCCGGTCAACCTGCCCGACAGCCGCGCCAAGGCGCTGGATCAGGACCAGAAGCCGGTGCAGATTTCGCTCGATTCGCAAGGGCGGCTGTACATCGACGACCAGGAAGTCGCCGAGGACGCGCTGCCGCAGCGGCTCGAAGCGATCGCGGCCAAGACGGAGGCCGGAGGCCAGCCGCCGCAGATATTCCTGCGCGCCGACCGCGCGCTCGATTATGGCCGCGTGATGCGGGTGATGGGCGAGCTGAACCGGGCAGGGCTGAATCGCGTATCGCTGTTGACCGTCGAAGGCGCCGGTGAGGGCGGCGGGACGCGCTGATGGATCGGGCGGAGAAAATCGGCCTTGGTGTGGCGGTCGTCGGGCATGTCGTGCTCCTCGGCCTGCTGTCGGTCGGTTTCCTCGCCACGCCCAATCCGGCGAAGCTCCAGCAGACGCCGATGGAGGTCAGCCTGGTCAAGGACGTCGCGCTGGAGGCGACCGCGCCACAGGCGGTGACTCCGCCGGCGCAATCCAGGGCGCCCGACACCGGCGAGCCCGAGGATGCGGCACCGCCTGCGGCGGCCGAGCCGGAGCCGGCGGCGGAGCCCGAACCCGCGCCGCCCGAACCCAAGCCCGCGCCGCCGAAGCCCCAGCCCAGGCCGGAACCGAAGCCCGAGCCCAAGCCCGCGCCGGCCAAGCCCCAGCCGAAGCCCAAGCCGGCCCCGGTCAAGCCGAAGCCCGAACCCAAGCCGAAGCCCGAGGCGGCGGAGCAACCGGCCAAGCCGACGCCCAAGCCGAGCAAGCCCGCCGCCAAGCCGAGAGCGGAAGCGAAGCCGGCCGATCGTCCAGCGCCGTCGAAGCCGGCGGCCAAGCCGCAAGCCGCAGCCAGGCCTGCCGCCAAGGCGGGTCGCGGCAGCGATGAGGCGAGCAAGGCCGAGCGTCCTCGCGGCTCGCGGCTCGGCAGCGACTTCCTGAAGGGCCTGACCAGCGAGGCGTCGACGAGCACGTCGCCCGCGCCCAAGGCAGCGAAGATCGACGCGCGAGCGATGGCGGGGATCGAGGACGCCATCAAGCGCCAGATCCAGCCGTGCGCGGACCGGCAGGCGACCACGGGCATGCCCGGGGCAAATTCCATCGTGTCCGTCCTCAATCTGCGACTCAATCAGGACGGTTCGCTCGCGGCGACCCCGCGGATGGTGCGCCAGACCGGCGTCACCGACGAAAACGATCGGTACAAGCAGCGGGTGATCGATCTCGGCATCGCTGCCCTGAAGGCATGTTCGCCACTGAAGCTCCCGGCCGAATATTATTCGACGCCCACCGGCGGCTGGAATAACATCAACTTCCATTGGACGATCCGGTGATGGCCCAAGGGCATCCTCCGGCCGTTCGCCGTGCGTCCGTCGACGGGCTTTCCTCCTCTTCGCGTGGAAGGGCGAGGCTTCGACACGCTCGGCGCGGATCTGGCGCGGATGCAGCAGGAAAGCCCGGACCCGCCGGACGTGATACAGGCCGGAATGCCAACAGGAACATGCGCATGATTGGAAAAGTCTTCGCGGCGCTGGCCGCCACCGCGGCCCTGTCGGCCCTTGCTGTTCCGGCAGCGGCGCAGACGGCACCCGCCTCCACGCCGCCGTCGCAGCAGCAGCCGGCGGGCCAGCCGCAGGATCAGAACGCCGCCCCGCTCGAAGTGTCCGTGACCGGCGGCGTGTCCGAGCCGATGCCGATCGCCATCCCCGTGATGCCGACCGCGCAGGTGGTCGACACGCCGGCGGGATCGACCGACGTGCTCGGCCGCCAGCTGGCCGACATCGTCGCGAACGACCTGAGGAATTCGGGCCTTTTCACCCCGCTCGCGCCGGGCAAGCTGCGACCGGTCGGCTTCCAGGAGGTCAATGCGCCGGCGTTCGACTATTGGGGCGGCACGGGCGCGCAGGCGCTGGTCCAGGGTTTCGTACGCGCCGGTGCTGACGGCAATCTGACGGTCGGCTGCTACCTGTACGACGTCTTCTCCAAGGTCGAGCTGACGCGCACCGGCTTCGTCGTGCCGCCGGCCGACTGGCGTCGCGCGGGGCACAAATGTGCCGACATGGTCTATGCGCGCCTGACCGGCGAGGGCCCCTATTTCGACAGCCGCATCGTCTACGTCTCCGAAACGGGGCCGAAGGCGAAGCGGATCAAGCGGCTGGCGATCATGGACCAGGACGGCTTCAACCACCGCTTCCTGACCAACGGCCAGGCGATCGTGCTGACGCCGCGGTTCGCACCGAACCAGCAGTCGATCGTCTACATGAGCTACGAGGACAACCGGCCGTCGATCTACGTCTACGACCTGGGCTCGGGCCGGCCGCGCCGGATCGTGCAGAACGTGTCGCTCACCTTCGCGCCGCGTTTCTCGCCGGACGGTCGCTGGATCCTGTTCTCGATGGCGCAGGGCGGCAACACCGACATCTACCGCGTCGCGGCGAGCGGCGGCACGCCGCAACGGCTGACGACCTCGCCCGGCATCGACACCGGCGGCAGCTATTCGCCCGACGGATCGAGGATCGTGTTCGAGAGCGACCGCTCCGGCGGACAGCAGCTCTACGTGATGAACGCCGACGGGTCGAACCAGCATCGCATCAGCTTCGGCGGCGGCCGCTACGGCACGCCGGTGTGGAGTCCGCGCGGCGACCTCATCGCCTTCACCAAATTGGGTGGCGCGTTCCGGATCGGCATCATGGCGCCGGACGGGTCGGGCGAGAAGCTGCTCACCAACAGCTGGCAGGACGAGGGGCCGAGCTGGTCGCCGAACGGCCGCGCCATCACCTTCTTCCGCTCGACGCAGGGCGGATCGGGCAAGGCGGATCTGTGGATGGTCGACCTGACGGGTCAGGTCGAACGCAAGATCCCGACGCCGCTCGACGGCTCGGATCCGGCCTGGGGGCCGATCAGGCCGTGACGCCGAATTGGGGGCGTTTCGGGGGCGGGACGATTCTTAGGGAGATACGATGATGGCCAAGCTTTCCACGACGCTGATGACCGCTGCGGCGATGCTGTCGCTCGCCGCCTGCGCGCACAAGCCGAAGCAGCTGCCGCCGCCGCCGGTCGACAACACCGGCGGGATGAACACCGGCAACTTGCCGCCGTCGAACAATGGCCAGGTCGGCGACGCGACGGTGCCGGGCTCCGACGCGGATTTCCGCCGCTCGGTCAGCTCGAACACGGTGCATTTCGGGCTCGACATGTACGACATCGATCCGGAAGCACGGACGATCCTCGACACGCAGGCACAGTGGCTGGCGAGCCACCCGAACGTCCGCGCGACGATCGAGGGCCATTGCGACGAGCGCGGCACGCGCGAATACAATCTGGCGCTCGGCGATCGTCGCGCCAATGCGGCCAAGAACTATCTGGTCGCCAAGGGGATCGACCCGTCGCGCCTGACCACGATCAGTTACGGCAAGGAGCGCCCCGTCGCGCTCGGGTCCGACGACGCCTCCTGGGCGCAGAACCGGCGCGCCGTGACCGTCGTGGTCGGCTGAATTCAGCCGCGGGCGAGGCGCTCCAGCGCTTCGCCCGTCACGCGCTGGATCGTCCATTCCTCCATGCCGACCGCACCCATCGCCCGGTAGAAGGCGATGGCGTCGGCGTTCCAGTCGAGCACCGACCATTCGAATCGCGCGCAGCCCCGCGCCACCGCTTCCTGCGCGAGATGGCGGAGCAGGGCCGTGCCGATACCTTTGCCCCGCGCGGCGGGCGTGACGTATAGATCCTCCAGGTAGAGGCCGCGCTTCCCCGTCCAGGTCGAGAAATTGTGGAAGAAGAGCGCGAAGCCGAGCACGGCGTCGTCCTCCTGCGCGATCACGGCCTCGGCGGCGGGTCGTGGCCCGAACAGCGCGGCATGCAGGTCCGTCTCGCTCGCGGTGACGGCATCGGGCTCGCGCTCGAAGGCTGCCAGTTCGCGGACGAGGTGGAGGATCGTGGGTATGTCGGCGGATGTGGCGGGTCGGATCATGCGGAAGCCTCGGTCTGCGGGGCGGGGAAGGGGCGGCGCACGGCGACGATACAGCCCGCGATGATCAGTGCCGCTCCCGCCACCGTCCATGCCGAGACGACCTCGGCGAAAACGAACCAGCCGAACAGCGCCGACCAGACGAAGGCGGTATATTCCACCGGCGCGAGTACCTGCGCCTCCGCCCGCGCATAGGCCCAGGCGAGCGCGACCGCCGACGCCGAACCGAGCAGCGCCGCGACGAGGATTTCGGGCCATTGTCCGGTCGCGGGCATGCTGCCGAACCAGGGCGCGCCGACGAGCAGCAGCAGGCTCAGCACGACGCTGGTGAACAGCGCGACTTCCAGCGGGTCCGCCACCTGCGCCTGGCGACGCAACAGGATCAGGCTACCCGCGTAGAGGATGCTCGCCGCGACCACCGCCACGCTCCCGAGTACCGCGTCCTGCGACGCGCGCGCCTGGACCTCGCCCATCGCGATGGCGAGGACGCCGAGACTGGCGACAAGGGAACCACCGATCGCGGCGCGCCTGATCCGCTCGCCCAGGGTGAGCGCGGCGAGGAACAGCGCGATGAGCGGCGCGAGGAAGGTCAGCGCGACGCCCTGCGCCATCGGCACGCGCACCAGACCCCAGAAGAACAGCAGCACCGACGCGCCCGCGACCGAGCCACGTGCCGCATGAAGCTTCAGCGCCGCGCGCGTCGGCCAGGGACGGCGCCGGAGGAGGAACACCGGCAGCATCAGCGCCACCCCCGCGATCGAGCGCCACAACACGGCATCGTAAGCGCCGCTGGTGATGGACAGCCCCTTCATCAGCGCGTCCATCGCCGAATAGACCGCGATTCCCCCGGCGGCGACGCCGAAGGCGAGAAGGGGCGATGCGGCGCGGGTCACCGGATCAGCCGGATGTCGATATCGAGTTCGACCTCCGCGAGACGGCGATCGCTCGTATAGACGGGCAGGCGGTAGAGAAGACCCAGCGCCAGACACGCCCGATCGCCGAGCGACGCGCCCTGCGCGCGGGTCGGCTCCCGCAGCCGTGCCGCCTCGAGCGCCATGGGCAGATCGAAGGGGACGACCGCGATCTCGTAGCTACCGAGGATAGCCAGCACCGCCTCGGCGCTCGCGCCGCGTTCCACCCCGCGTGCGCAGCATTCGGCGACGTTGACGGTCGACATCCGGCTGCCCCGGACGATCCCGGCAACGATGTCTGCCCCCGTTTCGCCGAGCATCAGCGCCATCACCGCGGATGCATCGACGACCGCGCTCATTCCTCGCCCCAGTCGGCGCGTCGTTCCCTCAGAAACGTATCGACCGTATAATCCTCACCGAAGATGGCGCGCGCCTTGGCCTGCGCGTTGCGGACCGACTGATCGAACGTCATCAATCTGACGCCACCATCATCCGTGCGGTCGACGACCAGCGAATCGCCGTCCTTGATGCCGAGTTCGCGGCGGATATCCGCCGGAATCACCACCTTGCCGCCCGCGATCACCTTGGCATGATAGGTCATGTCGAAACCTCCAGTACCTGTGTCATAGCACAGGTACCAAGAGGCGTCAGGGCTATTCCGCCGCGACCGGCTGCGACGGTACCGACGCAGCCTCGATCTCCGCCGCCTTCGCTTCGACCAGCTTGACGATATGATCGATCATGTCGGCGTCCTGGACGTGGTGGTCGGTGACGCCGGACAGATAGACCATGTGCTTGCCATTGCCCCCGCCGGTGATGCCGATGTCGGTTTCGCGCGCCTCGCCGGGGCCGTTGACGACGCAGCCCAGCACCGACAGGCTCATCGGCGTGCGGATATGCTGCAACCGTTCCTCCAGCGCCTGCACGGTGCGGATCACGTCGAATCCCTGTCGGGCGCAACTGGGGCAGGACACCACGCGCACGCCGCGGTTGCGGATGCCGAGCGCCTTGAGGATCTCGAAGCCGACGCGGACTTCCTCCTCCGGCTCCGCCGATAGCGACACGCGAATCGTGTCGCCGATGCCGAACCAGAGCAGGCTGCCGATGCCGATCGACGATTTAACGGTGCCGCCGATCAGGCCGCCCGCCTCGGTGATGCCCAGGTGCAAGGGACAATCCGTCGCTTCGGCCAGACCCTGATAGGCGGCGACCGCCAAGAAGACGTCCGACGCCTTCACCGCGACCTTATATTCGTGGAAGTCGTGATCCTGCAGCAGCTTGATGTGATCGAGCGCGCTTTCGACCAATGCATCGGGGCACGGCTCGCCATATTTCTCGAGCAGGTCCTTCTCGAGGCTGCCGGCGTTGACGCCGATTCGGATCGCGCAGCCGTTCGCCTTGGCGGCTCGGACGACCTCCGCGACGCGCTCGTTGCTGCCGATATTGCCCGGATTGATGCGCAGGCAGGCGGCGCCCGCGTCCGCCGCCTCCAGCGCGCGCTTGTAGTGGAAATGGATGTCGGCGACGATCGGCACGTGGCTCGCGCGCACGATCTGCTTCAGCGCGGTCGTCGATTCGATGTCCGGACAGGATACGCGGATGATGTCCACGCCCGCCTCCTCGCAGCGGCGGATCTGATCGACCGTGCCGCGGATGTCGGGCGTGGGCGTGTTGGTCATCGTCTGGACGGTGACCGGCGCATCGCCGCCGACGGGAACATTGCCGACCATGATCTGGCGGCTCGGACGGCGGACGATGTCGCGCCACGGACGTACTGACATGGCTCTCATATACAGCGCGCGGGTTGCGGTTCAAAGACGCTGGTGTAGGGAAGCATGCCTGCCATGGCGCGCCCCCTTCCCACATCGCCGATCCCACGGCATTTCGGCCTGGACTGGCTGCGTATCGCGGCCTTTGCGATCCTGATCGCCTATCACGTCGGCATGGTGTTCGTGCCATGGGGTTTCCATGCGAAGAGCCCGCATGGCGCAGATTGGGCGGTGCTGCCCATGCTTGCGGTCAACGCCTGGCGGCTCAGCCTGTTGTTCGTCGTCTCCGGTTATGCCAGCCGGGCCCTGCTCGGGCGTGCGACGGGCGTCGGCGGGTTCCTGGGGCAACGGACGATGCGGCTGCTGGTGCCGCTGGCGTTCGGCGTGGCGGTCCTCGTGCCGCCGCAATCCTTCGTCGAACTGGTGACCCAGCACGGCTATCGCGCGAGCTTTGCGACCTTCTGGCTGCACGACTATTTCCGCTTCGGAAAGCTCGCGGGCATCGGCCTGCCGGCGCTCAACCACCTCTGGTTCGTGCTCTATCTCTGGTTGTACACGGTCGTGCTCGCCGCGGTGGTCGGATTGGCGAAGGTGACTTCGGCGGGACCGGCCCACAGGGCGCTGCTCCGTGCAGACACCATGCAGCACCTGTTCGAGCGCGTCTTCGCCGGGCCGCTGGTGCTTTTGGTCCCGACGGCATGGTTGATCGGCGTCCATGCCTGGTGGTTTCCGATGGGCTATGAAACGCACGATCCCGCGCATGACCTGATGGCGCATTTGATCTATCTGCCCGCCTTCCTGTTCGGTTTCGCACTGGCCGGCGCGCCGCGCGTGCTGGCCGCCTGCGTGCGCTATCGCTGGCCGGCGGGCATCGCGGCGATCCTCGGCTATGGGGTGATCGTCGGCATCGAACTTTCCCCCGATGCGGCCGAGCCGCCGCGCTGGCTCTACCCCACCTACGGCGCCGCGCATGCGATCCAGCAATGGGGCGCGATCGTCGCGCTGATCGGGCATGCCGAACGGCGTTGGAACCGCGATCACCGCTGGCGACCGCTTCTTACCGAGGCGGTCTTCCCCTTCTATCTCGTCCACCAGACGATCATCGTCGTCGTCGCCTATTGGCTGATCCCGGCCGGTTTGGCCGGGGGCGCGGAATTCGCGATCCTGGTCGCCGCCACGGTGCTGGGTTCGCTCGCTTTCTATCTGATCGGCCGAAAGGTCGAGCCGTTGCGCCCGCTGATCGGGCTCCGCCGTCTTTCCAAGCACAAGGTGCCCGCATCATGACCCAGACCTGGAGCCTCGTCCTGCACGGCGGCGCAGGCACGATCACCCCCGCGCGGATCGGTGGCGCGGCCGAAGCCGGAGCGAGCGAGGCACTTGCCCGCGCGCGCGACGCCGGGGCGGCGGTGTTGGCCGGCGGCGGCAGCGCGCTCGACGCGGTCGAGACGACGGTGCGGGTGCTGGAGGATGATCCGCACTTCAATGCGGGGCGCGGGGCCGCCTTCACCCTGGACGGACGTATCGAGCTCGACGCCGCCATCATGGACGGCACGACGCGCGCGGCAGGGTCGGTCGCGGGACTGACGCGCATCCGCAACCCCGTCACGCTGGCCCGCCGCGTGATGAGCGACAGCCCGCACGTGCTGCTGTCGGGCGACGGCGCGGAAGCCTTTGCCGCGACGCTGGGGGTCGAGACGGTCGACCCCGCCTGGTTCGCGGTGGCGGAGCGGCGGCGGCAGCTCGATGAACTGGTCGCACGCGGCGGCGACGCGTTCGACGTCGATATGAAATACGGCACCGTCGGCGCCGTGGCGTGCGACGTGCACGGCCATCTCGCCGCGGCGACCTCGACGGGCGGTGTGACGGGCAAGCGATGGGGGCGCATCGGCGATTCGCCGCTGATCGGCGCCGGGACGTTCGCCGACGATCGCGCCTGCGCGGTTTCCTGCACCGGGTCGGGCGAGCAGTTCATCAGGGTGGGCGTCGCGCACGAGATCGCCGCGCGCATCCGTCTGGCCGGAGACGCCGCCGCGATCGCCGCCGCCGCCGCCTTGTCGGACGTCCGGGCGCTGGGCGGCACGGGCGGCGTCATCGTCGTGACGTCGTCGGGCGAGGCGTTGTGGCACTTCACCACGCCCGGCATGTACCGTGCCCGCGCCACCTCGGCGGGGGTGCGCGACGTGGCGCTGTATGGCGAAAGCGCGACATGACGGGCTGGCGTGCGATCCGGCGCGGCTGGATCGGGGCGGTGCCGCTTCCACGCCCGTAATTCAAACTCTGGCGCAAGCGCTTCAGCGATCCTGACCCTTCTGTCCGGGGCCGCTTCTCGCTACAGCGTGAGTCCATGAAAACGCTTCGCTTTTGTCTCGCCGCGCTGCCTGCGCTCGTCGTCGCCGCACCGGCCCACGCCTATTGGGAATTCGGGCATCAGACGGTGGCGCGGATCGCATACGCCAATGTCGCGCCGCGGACACGCGCGGCCATCCGGCGCATCCTTGCCGATACGCCGAAGCTGGATACGCCCACCTGTCCCGCGACGACCATCGAGGGGGCGAGCACCTGGGCCGATTGCGTCAAGCCGTTGAAGACCGCCGAGGGCAAGCCGCGGTTCGGCTATGCCTACAACTGGCACTTCCAGGACGTGAACATCTGCGCGCCGTTCAGCCTGGAGGAGGCGTGCAAGGACGGCAATTGCGTCTCCGCGCAGATCAAGCGTGATGTCGCAGTGCTCAAGGACAAGCGTGCCGGAGCGAAGGAGCGGGCGCAGGCGCTGGTCTTCCTGATCCACTTCGTCGGCGACCTGCACCAGCCGCTGCATGCCGGCGAGAAGGGCGACAAGGGCGGCAACGACGTCGCGGCGGCCTATGGCGTGTACAGCCCCAAGCGGTTCAATCTGCACTCCGTCTGGGACGGGACGCTGGCCGAACGTGCGATCACCAGCGGGCCGAGCCTTGTCCGGCGGTATTCGCCTGCGGAGAAGGCGCGGATCGCCCGGGGCGGCGTCGACGACTGGAGCCGCGAATCGTGGCAGGTCGCGCATGACGTCGTCTACGCCAGCGCGTTGCACGGCGACCCGTGCGGCCCCACCCCCGCGAAAGTGACGCTGGACGATGCGACGGTGGCGAAGATCGTGCCCGTCGCACGGCTCGAGGTCGAGCGCGGCGGGCTGAGGCTGGCGAAGCTGCTCGACGAGGCGCTCGGCTGATCGACCCTGCCGCGAACGAGGGGGCGGAGGGACGCGCGGCGGTGCGCCGACGAACCGTCCCTCCACAAAGTACGGCAGGCGACCTCCTCCCCGCGCGCGGGGAGGACGACGTCGTTATCCTTCGCGGCCCGGCACGTCGTGATCGTGCGGTTCCTCGCCCTTCGCCTTGGCGGCGTTGTAGCGATCGATCGCCTCGATCGTGATGCGGCGCGCCTCGGCGGCGTCGCCCCAGGTGCCGACGCGCACCCACTTCTTCTTCTCCAGGTCCTTGTAGTGGGTGAAGAAGTGCTCGATCTGCTCGAAGACGATCTCCGGCACGTCGGCCCGTTCGCCGACGTTGGAATAGTAAGGGAAGACCTGGTCGACGGGCACGCAGACCAGCTTCTCGTCGCCGCCCGCCTCGTCCTCGAGGTTGAGGACGGCGATCGGCCGGGCGCGGACGACGCAGCCCGGGATGAACGGCGAGCGCGCGATCACCAGAGCGTCGAGCGGATCGCCATCCGGCGACAGCGTGTGCGGCACGAAACCGTAGTTCGCGGGATAGCGCATCGGCGTGTGCAGGATGCGGTCGACGAACAGCGCGCCGCTTGCCTTGTCGAACTCGTACTTCACGGGCTCGCCGCCGGTCGGCACCTCGATGATGACGTTGAGGTCGTCGGGCGGCGACTTGCCGACCGGGATGAGATCGATGCGCATGCTTTTCCCTTGTTAAGACCTGCCGCCGCTTACCGCGGGGCGAGAAGACGATCGAGACCGCCTTCGCCGGTTCCGACCTTCTCGAGCCGCGGATAGCGGGGGCCGCCGTGATAGTCGATGGCGACATCGCGGAAGCGCGGCCCGTTCTTGACCAACAGGCGGATCGGTTCCTTCGACGTCTTGGCCGCGAGGATCGCCGCCTTGAGCTTGTCGCCGCTATAGGCCTCGCCGTTGATCGCCTGGATCTGGGTGCCGACGTCCAGTCCCGCCTTGAACGCGGGCGAATCCCAGATCACGCCGTTGACGTTGCCGTCCGGCGCGACGTTGAGCCCGATCGAATAGGTGACGTCGGTGCCGCGGGTCTTTTCCAGGCTGCTGAAATATTTGGTGGGTGTGTCGGTATAGACGAGCTTGTAGCCGTCCATCGCGAAACCGTCGACGGGCGCGGGCTTGCCCGTTTCCGTCAGCCGCTTGTTGAGGAAACCGGCCCAGTCGTAGGGAACGATGCCGTTCAGCGTCCGCGCGACATCATCGAACGTGTACGTGACCTCGCCCCAGTCGCCGTCGCGAATGCCGAAGAAGGCGTGCGCGAAATCGTCGATCGACTTGGTCCCGCCGGATTTCTGGCGGAGCATCGCGTCGACCTCCATCCACACCATCAGGCCTTCGTTGTAATAATCCTCGCTGCGCTGCCAGCTGGTCCAGCCCTTCGGCCGCCGCGCCGAGATGATCGGATCGTTGGTCGTGTCGAGCAGGTCGCGCCACTGGCGGCCGGGCGCGAGCGCATAGGAGCCGGCGATCGCGGCATAGGCGTCGAGCGTATCCTGCTTGCTGACGAGGCCCGAGCGCGCCTGGAGCACATAGCCCCAGAATTGCGTCTGCCCTTCGTACACCCACAGCAGCGAGTCCCGCATCGGCGTGCGGAAGTCCGGGGTCCACAGGTCGGCGCCGCGGCGGAACTTGCCGTCCCAGCTATGCGTGAACTCGTGCGGCAGCAGGTTGCGTGCGGCGACGTTCGAATCCCATTCGGTGAAATAGGTCTTCGCCGTCCCGTCTTCCGACGAGCGGTGATGCTCGAGGCCGATCCCGCCGAGCTGATCGCTCAGCGAGACGAGGAATTCGTAATGGTCGTAATGCTGCGCGCCGAACGTCTTCACCGCCTGATCGACGAGACGCTTGTGCGCGTCGATCTGCTCCGGCGTGGCGGCGAGCAGTTCGGGCGAGTCGGCGAAGACGTTGAGGTTGACGCGCGGAGACAGTGGCCAGGTCTTGCCATAGCGGCCGGCGAGCACCGGCGAATCGACGAGGATCTCGTAGTTCGTCGTCTGATAGGCATAGGTGGAGCCGTTCGCGTTCGCCGGCACCGCGCCCGCCGCGGTCCAGCCCGTCGGGAAGCGCGCGGTCATCTGGATTGGGATCTGGCGGGTGAAATAGCCGGCCGGATAGAGGCTGACCGAATTGGGCTGAAGGCTGATCAGGTTCGGCGTGGCGACGATGCGGCCCTGGTTGCCCTGCGTCGCCGAGATGAACTGGAATTCGACGTCGAGCGACTTGGCGCCCGCGGGCACGTCGATGTGGAAGGCGTAGACGTCGACCGTATCGCGCGTCCAGGGAAGCACCTTGCCGTTCGCGCGGATGACGAGGCCGGCCAGCTTCTCGATCTCTCCGCGCGGCGCGTGATTGCCGGGCAGCCACTTCGGATAGAGCAGCGCCATCGGCCCGCTCTTCGTCACGGGAATCGTCTCCTTCACGCGGAAGATGCCGCGTTCCGTGTCGGTCGCGTCGACGTCCAGCTTGATCGTGCCGGGATAAGGCGCGTCGACGGCGACGGGGATGGTGTCGACGAAGGGAACAGGCTGCGGCGCGGTGTTGCCGGTGGGCACCTGCGCGATCGCGGGAACGGCGATGGCGGACGCAAGAAGGGAGGCGACGAAAAGCTTGGCGTGCATGGAAGGCCTTTGCGGCTGAAGACGATGTACGAATGTTGCGCGGAAAACGTCAGCCGTCCAGCCCCTTAGCTCCCTCCCCCGAGTACGTTGATCGTGAAGGCGATGACGCCGAGATTGAACACGAATGCCGCCAGGCACTGGCCGATCGCCACGCGGCGGATGCGACGGGAGGTGATCTGTACGTCCGAGGTCTGGAAGGTCATGCCCAAAGTGTAGCTGAAATAGAGGAAATCCCAGTAGTCGGGCTGGTCGCATTCGGGGATGTCGAGGCCGCCCGCGTCCTTACCCTTCTCGTTCGCGCTGTAGAACAGATGCGCATAGTGCAGCGCATAGACCATGTTCGAGAACAGCCACGCGAGGGCGAGCGTGACGATCACGATGAGGATGGCGATCGCGTCGTTCTTGCCCTTCAGCTCGTCCGCGACCGCTACCAGGATGACCAGCATCGTCGCCCCCGTGATGCCGAGCAGCACCGCGCGATTGGCGTCATTGTCGCGAGCGGCACGGCGCATGTGCTCGACGCTGCCGCGTCTGAACAGGGGGATCAGCGAGACGAGGAACACCGCGCTGGCCATGTCGAAGGCGATCATGCACCCTCGTGCTCGTCCCAGCCACGGGATCAGCGGAACCAGCCCGACCGCGAACAGCAATGCGAACAGGGCGAAGCGCGGCGGCGCCACCCGTTTGCCGATTCCCCACCAGCGCGGTCTTTCTGTCATATGGTGGCGCTAGCGCTTCCGGCGCGCCTCGCCTAGATACCCGCCGATCATGGCCCGAATAGAAACTCCGCGACGCATACGCGGCACCCAGGACATCTTCGGCGAGGACCAGCGGCGATTCGGGCACGTGCTCGACACGTTCGACCGCGTCCGGCGCCTCTACTGCTTTGGCCGCGTCGACGTGCCGGTTTTCGAGGATACCGCGGTTTTCGCGCGATCGATCGGCGAGACGACCGATGTCGTGTCGAAGGAGATGTACACCTTTCCGGATCGGGGCGGCGACTCGCTGACGCTACGGCCCGAATTCACCGCCGGCATCGCGCGCGCCTTCCTGACGGAAGGGTGGCAGCAATATGTGCCGCTCAAGCTGGCCACCAGCGGCGCGGTCTTCCGGTACGAGCGTCCGCAAAAGGGACGGTACCGCCAGTTCCACCAGATCGATGCGGAGATCCTGGGCGCGGCGGAACCCGCGGCGGACGTCGAGCTGCTGGTCATGGCGGACCAGCTGCTGCGTGACCTCGGCATCGCGGACGGCGTGACGTTGCAGCTGAACACGCTGGGCGATGCCGAGACGCGCGACGCCTGGCGTAGCGCGCTGGTCGGGCATTTCGAGGCGCATCGCGGGGCATTGTCGGAGGACAGCCTCGTCCGGCTCGACAAGAATCCGATGCGCATCCTCGATTCCAAGGACCCGCGCGACCGGTCGATCGCCGATGCCGCGCCGGACATCGACGCCTTCCTGACCGACGACGCGCGTGCCTTCTTCGACGCGGTGACCGCGGGGCTCGACGCGGCAGGCGTCGCCTGGACACGCAATCCGCGGCTGGTACGCGGCCTCGACTATTATCGGCATACGGCCTTCGAGTTCGTCACCGACCGGCTGGGTGCGCAGGGCACGGTGCTGGCGGGCGGCCGCTACGACGGGCTGATCGAGAGCCTGGGCGGCGCGCCGACCGCTGGCGTCGGCTGGGCGGCGGGCGTCGAGCGGCTCGCGATGCTGCTGGAGGAGCCCGCCAGGCCCACGATCGACGCGGTCATCGTGCCGATGGGCGAGGCCGCCGAAGTGCGCGCGACCGGGCTGCTCGCCGAGCTGCGACGCTGCGGACTGGCGGTCGACATGGCGTACAAGGGCAAGATGAAGCAGCGTCTGGCGAAAGCCGATACGCTGGGCGCGCGCCATGCGCTGATCCTCGGCGACGACGAGCTGACGGCAGGCGTCGTCGCGGTGAAGACGCTGTCGAACGGTGAGCAGCGTCAGGTGCCGCTGGACGCGGTGGCGGAGGCGCTACGGTGACCCCGCTCGTTATCCCCGCGGAGGCGGGGATCCAGAGCCGCTGTCACGCCGCAAGGGCCACGCCGTCCGCGAGTCTGGACTCGCGCCTGCGCGGGAATGATGGAGCGGGGGTGCCGCGCGCATGACCACCATCTCTGCCGAACGGATCGCGCAGATCGAGGCGCGGCGCGACGAGCTGCAGGCGCTGATGGCGACCGGCGATCTGCCGTCCGACCGCTTCGTGCAGGTGTCGAAGGAATATGCGGAGCTGGAACCCGTCGCCCGCGCGGCGGCCGAAGTCCGGCGGCTGCGGCAGGAGGCGGACAGCCTCGCCTTCATGGCGGAAGATGGCGACGAGGAACTGCGTGCCATGGCGGCGGAGGAGCTCCACGCCAACAAGGCGGCGCTGGAAAGCGCGGATCGCAGCCTGGCGCTCGCGCTGCTGCCGCGCGACGCGGCCGACAGCCGCGCGGCGATGCTCGAGATCCGCGCCGGCACCGGTGGCGACGAGGCGGCGCTGTTCGCCGGCGATCTTTTTCGCATGTACCAGCGCTATGCGGAGTCGCAGGGCTGGCGGGTCGAACTGATCAGCGCCTCCAGCTCGGATGCGGGCGGATACAAGGAAGTCGTCGCCTCCGTCACCGGGCAGGGCGTGTTCGCGAAGCTCAAGTTCGAAAGCGGCGTGCACCGCGTCCAGCGCGTGCCGGCGACGGAGAGCGGCGGGCGCATCCATACTTCCGCCGCGACGGTGGCGGTTCTGCCCGAGGCCGAGGATGTCGACGTGCAGATCGACGACAAGGACCTGCGCATCGACGTCTATCGATCGTCTGGGCCGGGCGGCCAGTCGGTCAACACCACGGACAGCGCCGTGCGCATCACGCACCTGCCTACCGGCCTCGTCGTCATCCAGCAGGACGAAAAGTCGCAACACAAGAACAAGGCCAAGGCGCTCAAGGTTCTGCGCACGCGCCTGTACGAGGCGGAGCGCGAGCGGCTGGCGGCGGAACGCTCCGGCACGCGCAAGGCGATGGTCGGGTCGGGCGACCGGTCGGAGCGCATCCGCACCTACAACTTTCCGCAGGGGCGCGTCACCGACCACCGTATCAATCTGACCCTGCACCGCCTGCCCGAGATCATCGAGGGCGAGATGGAGGAATTGCTCGGCGCGCTGATCGCCGAGGACGAGGCGGAGCGGCTGGCGGCGCTGGATGCGTGAGGGTGTGCGAGGGCTGAGAGCCGGCGGCGCTCCGTTCTTCCCCCTCATCCCGGCGAAAGCAGGGGCCGATGGCCGCGAGCGGCCTATGGTCCGTGATGCGGTGCGCCATACCGAGACCATGGGGCCCGGCTTTCGCCGGGATGACGAGGGGAGATGAGCGCGTCTCACGCGGTCAGCACCGCCCTCGCCGAGGCTGCCGCCCGCTTCGCCTTCTCCGACACGCCCAGGCTCGACGCCGAGCTGCTTCTCGCCCATGCGCTCGGCATCGATCGCAATGCGCTGCTTCTCGACATGCAGCGCGCCGTTCCCCCCGCATTCTGGGACCTCGTCGCGCGCCGCGAGGCGCAGGAGCCGGTCGCCTATATCGTCGGCACGCGTGGTTTCTGGACGATCGACCTCAAGGTCGGCCCCGGCGTGCTCGTGCCGCGCGCCGACAGCGAGACGCTGCTCGTCGCCGCCGCGTCGCATTTCGCCGGCCGCCCGCCCGGCAGCATCCTCGATCTGGGTACGGGACCGGGGACTTTGTTGCTGGCCGCGCTCGACGAATGGCCGGGGCGCGGATTGGGGGTCGATCGCTCCGACATCGCGCTTCGTTATGCGCGGGCCAATGCGGCGGCGCTCGGCATGGCGGATCGTGCGGTCTTCGTGCGCGGCGACTGGGCGGCGGCGATCGCGGGGCGGTTCGACCTGGTGCTCGCCAATCCGCCCTATATCGGCACGGACGAGCCGCTGCCCGACGAGGTTCGCGCCTACGAGCCCGCCGCGGCCCTGTTCGCGGGTAGTGATGGCCTCGACGACTATCGGACCCTTGCGCAGCAGCTGCCGCGGCTGATCGCGCCGGGCGGCTGCGCCGCCGTTGAGATCGGCCATCGGCAGGCTGCGGCCGTCTCCGGCCTGTTCGGTGACGCGGGCCTCGACTGCCGGGTCCATCGCGACCTCGCCGGGCACGACCGCTGTCTGCTGGTCACGACTTGAATATTGCCGGGCCAGGACGCATATTTCGCTTGTAGGACCGCCCTGCCGGCCGCTATTGCAAGCGTCGGGGCACGCATCATCACCGTCATGTGGTTGATTGCAGGGCGATGGCCCGCATCCTTCGTCATGGAAGCCGCTGCGATCCAGCGGCCCTGGCAAGGCCCGCGCGTCGCGGTGAACCTGGCGCCGGTGCCGGAGGTTTGCGCCATCGGGTCGGGAAGCCCTTGGTGGGCAGGAGCTTGGACCAGTTTGGTTTCACGGACCACATACTCGGATCATAGGACAGTAGCTTGATAAACAATCGGCAGAACGGTCGTCGTCGCGGCCGTGGTGGTGGTGGCAACAACAATGGTCCGCGCCAGGGTGGCGGTGGCCAGGGGCGTCCCGACAACGGCAACCGCATCGACAGCCGCGCGCGCGGCAACGCCAATCAGCTGCTCGAGAAGTACAAGAACCTGGCGGCCGAGGCGCAGCGTCAGGGCGACCGGATCAACACCGAATATTATCTGCAGTTCGCCGACCATTATTTCCGCGTGCTCGCCGATCAGCGCGGCCGGTTCGAGGACCAGCAGCCGCGTCGCCAGCAGCCGTTCGATCTCGATGGCGACGACGAGTTCGGCGACGAGGGCGAGCCGATCCGTGTGGGTGAGCAGGACGGTGGCGAGTTCCGCCAGGCCGAGCGCGGGTTCGACGAGAGTCGGCAGCAGCGTCGCCGCGAGCGCGGCAACGACCGTGGCGAGCAGCGGGGCAACGAGGGCGAGCCGCGTCAGGGCCGCAACTGGGACGAGCGCCGGCCGCGTCGCGCGGAGGCCGCTGCCGACCCCTCGGCAGACGAGCGGCCGGTCGAGGTCGCGGGGCAGCATCGCGCCGAGCCGTTCGCGGAGGGCGAAACGCCCGAGGCGCGCAGCGAGGCGGTGATCGCTGCCGATGCGCCGGCGGCGCCGCGCCGTCGCGGCCGTCCGCGCCGCGACGCGCAGGTCGAGGCGGCGCAGGCCGAGGGCGAAAGCAACGGGGTCGATGCCGATCGCCTTTTGCCGTCGCTGACCCTGGTCGCCAACGATGCGGACGACGCGCCGAAGCCGCGGCGCCGCCGCACCACCCGCGCGGTGGAGGCACCCGCCGCGGAATAACTGGTCCGCCGATCCGGTGGCCAAGGGGCTGGCTCTCCCGTCGCGGGAGGACCGGCCCTTTTCGTATCAAGCCTTCGGTCAGGCGTCTTTGTCGAATCGCTCGACCGCCTCGTCGTGTCCCGTGCCCGAACTAAGAAAGACGAGGCCCATCAGGGCGCCCGCCATCATGATCGAGCCGCCGACGCCGCCCAGGACCGCGAGCATCGTGACGAGGTGGAGCGGTCCCTGGACCCAGGCGAGCGCGACGATCGTCCCGGCGCTCGCGATCGCCGCGACCAGCGTCATCCATGCCATGATCCTGCGGAATCGGGCCCAGGCGTGCGCCGCCTGATCGGGGTCGTCGAGGCCGGGATAATCCATGGCTTTGCATGTGCCGCGAAAACGTGATTTCCTCAATCACCTGAAGCAGGCCGGCGCGTACCGGTTGTCGGCGAACCGAGGAGGCGAGGATGACGATTGCGGCAATCCTGCGGACGAAGGGCGATGAGGTCGCATCGCTCCCGATGACGGCCACCGTCGCGGCGGCGGTGGCGCTGCTGGCGAAGCGGCGCATCGGCGCCGTTCCCGTGATGGACGGCGACCTGGTGGCAGGCATCTTCTCGGAACGCGACCTGGTCCATGGCATCGCGCGGGATGGGGCGGCCGCGCTCGATCGCCCGCTGGTGGAGGTGATGACCCGTCCCGTCCAAAGCGTCGCACCCGATCAGGCGGTGATCGCGGCGCTCTCTCTGATGACCCGGCGGCGGATCCGGCACCTGCCCGTCGTGGAAGGCGGCCGGATGATCGGCTTCGTATCGATCGGTGATCTCGTAAAATACCGCATCGACCGCATCGAGGCGGAGGCCTCGGCGATGCGTGACTATATCCAGCAATAGCGCTTCAAGCTGGCAGCGGTCGCTTGCGGACCATCGCCACCAGCTCGCGCAACGTCCCGCGCGCGAACAGCGCCAGCCACAGGCCGTAGGTCGCCGCACCGGTCGCGACGAGGATCGCCAGATGGGGATGCGGCGGCATGGCGGGAAGCGCGCGGTCGGCCATGAGGACCACCGCCCCCATGCCGAGCGCCGCGATCGCGGAGGGTGCGACAGCCGCCGCGACATCGCGCGCGGAGACGCCGATCACGGGTATCGAGCGCCAGCTGATGATCGTCAGCAGGGCAGGGTAGGACGCGATCCAGCTCCAGGCGAGTCCCGTGATGCCCCAGCGGATGCTGACGAGGAAGGCGATCGTGAGCATGCCCGCGGCGAAGGCGCCGTTCCCCGCGCTGATATCTGGCCGCCCCCGCGCATCGCAGGCGGGGGCATAGAGGACGTGCAGCGTCATCAGCGGCATGGCGAGTGCCAGCAGTCGCACGATCGGTGCCACCTCGCCCCATTTGTCGCCGAGCGCGCTGAGGACCAGCGGGTCCGCAGTCGTCGCCAGCCCTACGTAGAAGGGCATCGCTACCAGCATGATGACCCGGAGCGCGCGCAGGAAGCTGCGTGGGATCGCCGCGGCGTCACCCTGCATGCGCGCATAGGCGCTGAACGCCACTTCGTTGAGCGGCGGCACGAACTTCGACACGAAGATCTGCGCGAGAAACAACGCCGTGGTATAGATGCCCAGCAGATGCGGCGTGACATGACGGCCCGCGATGAAGACATCCGCCTGGCTCTGCAGGAACCAGAAGAACTGCCCGGCCGCCATGATCCCCCCGAAGCGGGCAAGATGGCCCGCGCCGCGGAAGTCGAAGCTCGGCCACATCAGCGAATGCGCATTCCAGGTGAGGACGATGGCCCGCGCCGCGAAGAGCGCGATGGGCGCGGCGACGAGCGCCCAGACCCCCCAGCCGGCGAGCGCGCCGCCCAGCGCGGTGCAAGCCCCGACGATCGAGGCGGCGACGTTGGCCGTCGCTTGGCGGCGGAAGTCCATCGTGCGGCTGAGCAGCGCATAGGGCAGCGCGGCGAAGGGCGTGATGAAGTAGATGAGCACCTGCACCCGCAGCAGGTGCGCGACAGCGGGTTGGCCGTAATAGCGGGCGGCGACGGGCGCGAGCGCGAGCTGGGCGAGCGCCAGTGCGACATTGAGCGCGATCAGCATGCCGAACAGCTGCCGGACTTGGTGCTCTGTGACATGCTCGCGTTGGATGAGTCCGCTCGCGAGGCCGTAGCCGTTGAGCATGTTGAGGAAGCCGAGCACGACGCCCGTCATCGCGTACAGCCCATAATCGTGCGGATCGAGGATGCGGATGACGAGGAAGGTCGCCGCCCATTGCAGCGTCTGGGCGAGAATCTGGCTGCCCGAGCGCCAGATCACCGCGCGGCGAATCTGCGATCCGAGGGATTCGGCACCGTTTGAGGGCTGATTCGACGCGACTTCCATGCCAGAGCGATAGCGGGAAAGGCCTTCACAAGGCGTAAACCCCAGCTTTTCCGCGGCTTTCGGCGCGACCGAAAGAAAAATGCAAAAAAGTGTTTGACGGTCCGGAACCCCTTCCCTAGATGGGTGTCACCGCAGCGGTGGCCGACACGGTCGCTGAGGCAGTCACGAAAAATCTGGCGCGCTGAC